>NZ_OGVD01000004.1 GCF_900258045.1 Sphingorhabdus sp. EL138
TTCCAGCGCCATCTCCAGTATCTGTTCGTGGATCTCATCTGGTATCCGGTTCCACGCACGTCTGGGACCAGGGCGCTTATCTTCCAACGCATCTTCACCAAAACGCTGATAGAGGTCATACCAGCGGTAGAAGGTAGGCCGGGCGATGCCCAGCCTATCCAGTGTTTGCTTAGCTGGCAGGTGTGATCGTTCCACCAGCCTGATGATCTCCAGCTTCTCGGATGCAGGATACCTCATTCGTCTTCGTCCCCATCCCCGATCATGCTTTTTTTGAGAAGTCGGTTCTCCAAAGTCAGTTCTGCAACAACTTCTTTCAGGTCGCGGCCTTCACGGCGAAGTTCACTCACTTCTTCATTGTTGGCAGCACGCGCTGTGTCACCTGCAAGACGCTTCTTGCCAGCCTCCATGAAGTCCTTCGACCATTTGTAATAGACGCCTTGGGCAATGCCTTCTCGGCGACATAGCTCGGCTATCGTATCGTCACCGCGCAAACCCTCCAGTACGATCCTTATCTTCTCTTCTGCGCTATATTGCTTGCGGGTAGCACGGCGAATATCCTTCACCACCTGGTCAGCGGGCGCCTTGGAATTTTTCTGTTTTGATCTCATCTTCGTTCCTTACGTCACTACGATGATACCAAAACACTCACATGTTAATGAACCGCAATCTGTCTATCGAATGCTGACGGGGAACACGCGATGGCAAATTGTAAGAACTTTTGAGAAATGGATCTGCCGCACCTGCAGCATCCGGCTGTGTTTCGCTGTTGCTTTCCTCTGCGCCAGAAGCGTCGTCAGGATTATCTTTGACTGCTTGCCTGGCTTGATCGGAGATTTCGCGCGCCATTTGCCTGGCGATATTTGTGTCTCTGCCTGTCAATGTCGCCGCCCAGTCAGGAGACCGTGCAACAACATGCACACTGCGGGCTTCATGCAGATTTCCCGACGCATCTACAAATCCGGGAAACACGATTTTGAGTACCCGCTCGCCGGTCCGGGCGGTTTGTGCGGACGATATCAGGTTTCGCCTGCCGCTCGGCTGAGATTGCCCCAGCATTGCCGCGCTTGCTGCCGCATCAATTTGCGATGTCGGCGCGCAGCTACCGCCTGGCGCCTTGCAATCAAAACTGCCGCTAATATTGCTGCCCAGGCTGGCGCAAGCCGATAGGGAAAGGCTTGAAAGCGCAATCAAGCTTACCGGGTAACGCGCGCGGCTCATTTCGCACCTTTTGAAGTTGCGCTAAGGAATGCACGGATTTCCGCTGCACCGCGATAACCCTCGAGGACCGCGCCGTCACTTGCGCGCACCATGACCGGCGTTCCGGAAAAGCCGTGCCTACGTGCAAAAGCCTCATTGGCATCAAGACCAGATATGTCGCAGGATTTTTGTGGCTTCAGGCTTTCTCCGGAATAGGCTTGATGCAGTGCCTTTACAGGATCACTCGAACAGATCACCGCTTCCGCGAGTTTCCGGCTCTTTTCACCAAAGATCGAAATAGGACGCTCTTCAACGCGCACGCGCACTTTTTTAAGTTCAGCCGTCAACTGCTTGCAATAGCTGCAAAGAAAATCGGAAAACACGATGAGCTTGGGCCCGGTTTTCGCTCCCCAATGGATTGCTCCTGACGGCGTCAGGTCGGCGACGGGAACTTTGGATGCGGGTTCTTTGGCCGCATGTTTAGCATTAGACGGTGCGCGGCCATTTGCGCCCGCTGTGCCTGCGACCAATAGTTCCGGATTGAGTTCGAGCAGCTTGGCAGCGGTCAGATCAGCGCGGCTTTCCATGTCGTAGAGCCGCCCGACAAAAAGGTAACGCGCGCGTTCATCAATATAGAATAACGTCTTTTTGGAAACCACTTCGCACAGACCGCCAAATCCTTTGCAATTTAGGCTGGTGATTGGTGTTTTGGGGAGGCGCAGCTGGATTGCGGTTCGCACATCCTGGAGCATCCCTGCCGCATTGGCAGGAGCCGAGATGAAACTGGCAGCAACAAGGCCTGAAACAATCCCGCCGCTCGCAACCGCGAGCGCGATCGCTGCTGCCTTTGATTTTAGGTTCCTATGCATTTTTTGATATTTGAGATTCACTTGTTTTCACTCCTTACATGGACGCCGTCGAGAAAGACGATCTCGACATCGATGCCGGTCGGCATCTCGACGACAGGTTGATATTGTTCGGCTCGTTCGATGAGATATTTGGAGACGGTGTCGGCTGCATCGCCTGCGCCCTGACCAAGGCCGCCGGTCAAAATGTCGGCGCCCGAAAGATTTTTACGGTTTCCATCCTCGCCAATGCCGCCGGTAAAAATACTGTTGGCATTGGCCGAAAAGCCGCGACCAAACCCGCCGACAATCCCCGCGAGCAGCGCCTGGCTGACAAGACTGCCCTCGCGGCTCACCACGCGGCCGCGCACGCCGGATTTCCCCGCAAAGCTGATAAAACCTTTGACTTCGCTGACGGCAACGCGCCCACCGGGCTGATTGCAAGTCATGCGGGCAAGTTTCACATATACTTTTTCCGCTGAGAGATCCCCGCGCGCCGCGCCGTTGACAATGCAGCCGGTAATATTGGTGGTTAAGAGCTTGCCGTTTTTGACAACCGAGCGGGCAGGGCCGGTAATACGTAGCACCACAGGCAGCGGATCGCTCTGGCTTGCAACGCCGACAGATGCATCCACGCCGACAATGACTTTGGCCGGTGCATAGCTGTTTGGTGGCAGATATTCCGGGCTGTCTTCGAGTAGCAGCGGTGAAATATCTGCGCTGCGGGATTTAGCTTTCTTGTTCGAAGATTTTGCGCTTTCAAAACTAAGGGTTTTAACCGCGCTTGATGGTGATCCGCCCGCACTGACCGCCGTGCCGTCCGGATTTCCAAGCGAGCTGGATTGTCGGCCAAAATCTCCGGCCTCCGGACCGTAAGCCGGTGGTTGCGCTGGCGGCGTTGCCGCCTCTGCTTCTGCTATCTGCGATTTGAGCGCGGAATTTTCCGCCGAGATCGCATCAATGGCGGCCTGACCGTTGGCGCGCATTTCGTCATTTTGCTGCCGTAGCGCTTCGATTTGTTCTTCGATTTCGCGGGTTGGCAGCTGGGTTTCCTTGAGCGCCTTTTGATCCTGCGTGAGTTTATTAAGCCTGTTTTCATAAGCCGCGACAAACTCGCGCTGGGAGAGATTACGGTTGACCAGACTGCCGGCGTCAATTGTAACGATGCCGTTTTCGTCCCCAGCTGCATCTTCGCCGTCACCGCCAAATAGAAACCAGATACCGGCGATCAATGCGAGACTGCCGATACCGGCAAGGAGCATGTTTTGCCGCCGCGCGATCTGCTTGTTGAGACCCGCGCGCGCCTTTCCCTGATTTTCATCGGCATTTTGGGCAGGGGCCGTTTTGCTCTCGCTCATCGGGCGGTCCCCCGCGCCGCGGTGACCACATAGGCTGATGTGCTGGTTCCTGCCTCAAGGATGTCCTGCGCAATGGAAATCGCGCGCGCTGATTTGGGTGCGAGCTCGGCTTCACCCAGCTTGATTGCCGTATTTCCGCGATTGGTTAGAACAAACTGCTGCGCATTGAAGCCCGCGCCGCGATATTCCGCGACAAGCTGCACTTCGATATCGCCCGTTCGAACAGGGCGCATCATGCGTTGATGCACGCTGTAACCGGGAGGAGTCACGCCCTCCGCCATGGCTTTTACCAAAGCGATGATGGTCTGGTCTTCGCTTCTTTCGTTTTCCCATGTTTCCGCTGCGGGTTTGGCAAGGGCAGGATTGGTTATAAAAAGTTGATGCGCTTCGATCGGTTCCGTGCGGCAGGCAAATTTATAAACAAAACCCTGTTTGCTGGTGGCGAAGAAACTGAGTGAATTTGCAGCAAAACTGGGCGGTACGGAAATATAGATATCGCCGCGGACCGGTTCGTGCGTTACGCCAAAATCATTATAGGGATAGCCCGATGCGATTTTTGAAACGCTTGAAAATTCATCGCCGACCAACGCGATACGGGTGAGTTCATCGCGCGATAATGTGCAGTCAATCCGGGCATTGTCCGCCGTCTCGACGAACTGGTCAGCCAGGGCAGGGCTGGCGGTGAGAGAAGCAGCGGCTACCAAAAGCGCCGCCCCGAGCGTTTTGAAACCTGTGTCCGGGCGTCTGGTAACTCCCCAGCTAAAGCTCGCCATACCGCTGCCAAACAGACAGGCGGATGATAGTGAAAACATGCTGCTCATCATGAGGCATCCTTTTGGTTGGTCTTTTGATTGTTTTTTTGGTCGGCATCGGTTGGGACTTGCGCAAAACCGGTGAGCGCAAGCCGAAGACCGGAATATGACCAGCGAAAAACAAATTTGCGTTCCTCGCTGGCAATCACCTGCGCGCCCACAAATGTCTTGAGCGTGCCGCTGACTTCGGACCGGAGTTCTTTGGGGTCGATGCTAAGCGAACGGATGACAAATGCTTGCGCGATATCCGAGCCGCGTTGTTCGGAGACGATTTTGACCAATTCTGATTTGAGACGGCCATGCGCTCCGGGGTCGGCCAATTTAAGTATCTGCTCCATCCAGTAGTCCAGGCCTTCAGGGCTGCGGTTGAGCAGCATGAGCGCGGTGTCGCGGGTGACAAGCTCCAGATATTCATCAGCAACGCCCGCGCTTGACAGGGTGAGCGATTGTCCGGTCACCGGCACCAGCACGATTTCCCGCGATTGGGTCGTGGCGGCCGTAATGGCGACCAGACTGGTGACAGCAAGCCCGGCAGCCAGGAGTGCGAGCCAGTTGCGTTGACGCAGCAGGCGCTGCGCTGACCGATGTGCGATATGTGCTTCCATCCTGTCCTCCTTCAACCGGCCAAAAGTCGGCAGTGGGAGGGCGGCGTGGCTTTTAATCCCAGAAATGATCCGGGCAGATACCAGTAGACAGCATGCAGGAGCTGCGCGCTCGCACCGCCGGATTTTGCTTTTCGAAGCGCGAACCAGGCGAAAAATGCTAAGGCGATTCCTACAAAAATATGCTGCGCTAATATGCCCCAGGCGAACGGAATGATGAGGCCAAGAAACTCGTCGATTGTCCAAAATCCAATGAGTTCAGGGTCATCCAGCCGCCGGGGTAATAGATATCTGTCAGCCATTCGTGCCGCCCTCCTTGCCAACCGCAGTCGTTAAATGACTGCGGTGACAACAGAGGTGACGATGGGAACGCCTGTCCCGACACCGATACCGACGCCAACAGGGACTGCAATCTGCCCCAACGAAAAGCGTCCCGAGGCAAGGCCGATCAGACCGGCAGCGAGGCTGAGTACGGTGATTATCTTGCCGCCAGAGCCTTCGAGAAAATCGGTAAATTTGGTCAGCGCGGGATCAAAAGTGTTATCCGCACCGGCATATGCAGCGCCAGCACAGGCGAGCGCAATCGCGGCAGGGAGGATATAGTCGGTAACGCGAGTGCGTTTGGTTTGTGTCGTTGTGGTCATTGAAAATCACTTTCGCTTGAGAAACATGAAACAGCATGTGTTCGCTGTATGTTCTTAGTGCGCCAGTGATCCTCTGTAGGAAAACAGGAAATGGGTTTTGGTGGATTTCATCAAGCGAAAAGTGACAATTTCGGGAGTGCTGATCAGAATCTGCGCGGTTGGTGCTGCCATTTGCGTCGATTGTGCCGGAATATGCGCGGTACCTGCCGGATTTTGCGCAACACTGACCGGATTCTGCGCGAATCACATAGAAATAGTGATTCGAAATTTCCTATTTGTTCTATTTATGTTCTTTTCGTTTTCCTACAGCCCTTTGATCAGACTAATAGATGAGTCGCTCCAATATGAAGACGGATGGATGACATGACAGACCAATTTGAGATTTCTGAACAACATATACGCACCGGGCTATCTGCCTTGCTGAAAGCGGCTGCGAACTCTTCAGGGCGGCCGCGCTGCTCGATTGCGCGTGAGGCTAATCTGCATCGTGATGCACTCAGACGCGTTCTTCAAGGTGAGCGCAACCCGACAGTGGGTGAAGTATTACGGATATTAAACGCATCTGGCGCAGCTCCGCACGCGCATATGACATTATATATAGCCGGCGACGGGAACCGTGCGGCAGAATGGTTGCAAACCGACCTTGCCCTATTTTTTGACGCATTTGTTCGCGCTCTACCCGCTGCCCTTGAGCAGCAACTGGGAAATCAGCTCCACGATATCAAACCGCGATGGGCCAGGGGTACTGCACAGCGGGTAGCGCGATTGCTTGCCGAGAATATTGATGAACTTGCCCGGAAGGATGCTCTTCTGGGTGATGGCACCGACCGAATCAATGGAAGCGATCATGAGCGATGAGATTTTAGAACAACCTCCCTCAAGATTAATCCGGCTAAGCGAAGTACAACACCGGGTGGGGCTAGGACGATCAACTATTTATGATTGGATGAATAAAGGCAAATTCCCCAAAGCGCATTCGCTGAGCAGGTATAATGTTCGATGGTTGGAGAGCGATATCGATGAGTGGATTGCCGCGAAGTCATCGCTCAATACTAGCCAATGATAGTTTTCAGAGTTCGTTTGCGAAACCAGCATACTCAAAGCCAGTGGTCGGCCACATTGGTCAGAGACATAAGGCCGTATGGCAATAGGTGGCACCGACGGTGCTCCAGTTTTGTTCAATATCTATGCGGCAGATAGCATTCTTTTCGCGGCTTTCCTTGAAGCCGGATCCTGCGTCAGCTTTGCGCCCCAGTATCAGACTTAGGTATCCTAAATCTTAGGCCCTGAAAGCGGACATCCCAAAAGCCATGTCAAAGTTATAGGAATCGACGTTGAAACCCGCTCATGTTAGAGTTTGCTTTGAACAAGAGGAACAAATGTCGGCTTCACCTAAACAGCAATATTTGGTCAGAATTGGCGCTCTCCAAAATTTTGATCAATTGTGCATCGAACTGGGAATCGATCCAAATCCGGTGCTTCGTAGATTGGGCCTAAACAGAAAATATTTGGAAACCGGTGATTTGCTGGTGGAAGTTGGCCGAATTGCCAGCGCACTTGAGTTTGTAACCCGGCTAAGCAACCGCGATGACATTCCACCGTTACTTGCGTTAGATCAAAATAGAGACTTTCTGGGCGACTATGGTCACCTGCTGACAAGCTCGGCCAATATGGAGGAGTTTCTCCTCGAACAACGTGCATTCCTCTATACTCATGCCCAACCAGTTAGATCAGAATTTGAGGTTGAAGGAGATTTAGTCAGAGTATCTTTTGAAGTAATTGCCCCACATCTTTCCGCGTTACAGCTGGACCTGGGCGTGAAGCTGACATTGTCACAGTTTCGTATGGTTACAAACCGGGCGGCGGGAAAGGTGTTGCCGCTGCGACGTGTTTGTTTTCGAAGCAAGGTTCCAGACTATCTATCTACGTATCAATCGATGTTTGGCGATGAACTGGAGTTCGATGCTGACTTTGACGGTCTCTATTTCAACGCTGAAATTTTCAAATGGGAGATACAAACTGCAAACACGACGCTGCATCATTATGCTAAAGAACGAATTTCGAAGATTGCGCCCGAAAGCGACTTCATTGATCAGTTGGAGGGACTGGTTCGATTTCATCTTCCAACACAAAAAGCGTCCCTGACAACACTAGCCAATCAATTGGGCTGCAGTGAACGGACTATCCAGAGGCGTCTGGATGCGCACGGACAGGAATCTTTTCAATCCCTTTTGGATCGCGTCAGATTTGAAATTGCGGAACAATATCTCGTTGTTAGCAACCTGCCGATGACTGAAATCGCCTATGCAGTGGGTTACTCCGATCAGGCCAATTTCACTCGCGCCTTTTCGAAATATACAGGCAGTTCTCCGAGTCAGTTTCGCAAACAACGTTCTTCCGGGTGAACCGTAGCAGCTCTGATACTGTCGCGAATTAACAAATCTATGTCGCGATATGACAAGCGAATCTGCCCAAGACCCTTCACAACTCGAACATCCTGGGGAATTCTAGCTGATTGCCCTCGATGCAAACGCTGAGCATTGGTTCAGCGATTATTGGGAGAGGGAATATGAAACGGGCAAATAACCTACGCGCTCTGGCCATGACGGCCAATGAAATGTCGGGGCAACGTCAGCTTGGTACGATATTACTGTGTCTCGGCTGTTCAACAGTGATTGTTGGTACATTAGCCCTGTCGGCAATTGGCCAGGTTCCAGTCTGGATAGCTGGCGTCGCAAACTATTTCGCGATATATTCGATGTACACCGCATTGCATGAAGCAGTACACGGCAATATCGGCGGTACCGCCAATGGAGACTCATTTGTTGATCGTCTGATTGGCCGGGTCGCCGGGTTTTTTACACTGGTCCCTTTCAGCGCCCATAAAACCATCCATCTGGATCATCACAAATATACCAATGATCCGGCCCGCGACCCGGATCACTATATCAAGGGTAAGAATTTTCTCGATATTCTGCTGCGCTGCATGACCATCACGGTCAGCTATGTGTTTCATGCTCGGCGTAACTGGGATCAACCACGGATGCGTTCCGCCTTCTGGTGGTCGGTATGGGCCTTTGTTCAGACCGCGATCATATTGACCGCACTGGGCTTGATTTTCGGATGGCAACTACCGGTAATCGGTTATCTGATCCCGGCAATGATTGCGACGCCGACTCTGGGCTTCCTGTTCGACTGGATCGTGCATAAACCGCATGAGGATCCAGCCCGTTTCCGCAATACCACGGTGTTCGAAGGTAACGTCAACTGGCTCGATCGGCTCTACACCTGGGCGACGTTGCAGCAGAGCTATCATGGCATCCATCACGCCTTTCCACGGATTCCGTTCAACAAGTACCGCACATTTTTCAAATCACATCGCATGGAACTAATGGATTCAGGCTTACCCGTGAAGCGGTTCTAGATCCTGCTCGCGAAGATGAACGCCGGCCCGATTTGTTTTCGTAAAACATTCTCCATGAGAGGGATAAGTTATAGTGCAAACGGAATTTGACTATGTGATAGTAGGTGCGGGATCGGCCGGATGTGCAATTGCCGCGCGTCTGACCGAAAACCCCAATATCTCGGTTTGTTTGCTGGAGGCCGGTTCGAAGGACAGCAATCCCCTAATCCATATTCCGGCCGGTGTTGTTGGGCTGATGCCGGGAGGCAAAAATAACTGGGCTTTTGAAACGGTTCCGCAAAAGGGATTGAATGGTCGTACCGGCTATCAACCGCGCGGCAAGACGCTGGGTGGTTCCAGTTCGATCAACGCGATGGTCTATATTCGCGGTCATCGGAATGACTACGACCGCTGGGAGAAAGAAGGAGCGACCGGCTGGAGCTATGACGATGTGCTGCCCTATTTCAAGAAGCTGGAGAATTTTGAACCCGGCGCGGATCAATATCACGGTACAGGCGGCCCGCTAAACGCCACAACGCATCGCACACGCAATCCGTTGAATGAACATTTTCTGGAAGCGGGGCGTCAGCTTCAACTTCCCGCGACCGATGATTTTAACGGGGCGCAGCAGGAAGGACTAGGCTGGTATCATGTTACGCAAAAAGATGGCCAGCGGCACAGCGCCGCTCGCGCCTATCTCTATCCCAATATGGATCGCTCCAATCTGACCATCATCACTGATGCGAAGGCGCAAAAAATAGACTTTGAGGGCAAAAGAGCGACCGGCGTCAGTGTCACCGTCAAAGGACGTACAGGAACGATCAAATCCAAGTGCGAGGTGATTGTGTCCGCCGGTGCGTTCCAATCACCACAATTGTTGATGCTATCCGGCGTTGGCCCTGCTGCGCATCTGCAAAGTCATGGAATTGATGTCGTCCATGACAGTGCTGAGGTAGGACAGAATCTGCAGGATCATATTGACTATGTGCTAAGCTATTCCAGCCCATCGACCGGCACATTCGGATTTTCAGTCAGGGGCTTTCCCAAGATGCTTGGCGAAATGTGGAAATATTGGCGTAAGCGTGAGGGGATGTTTGCGTCTAACATTACCGAGACGGGCGCTTTTTTGAAAAGCAATCCGGATCTGGAGCATCCAGACCTTCAATTGCATTTTGTCACCGCGCTCGTAGACGATCATGGTCGCAAATTGCACTGGGGCCATGGGATTAGCTGCCACGTCTGTGTCTTGCGCCCCAAAAGCAAGGGTTCGGTTACATTGGGCAGCAATGACGTTAGTGCAGCGCCGGTTATTGATCCCAATTTCCTGACCGAGGATGAGGATATGAAAACCCTGCTCAATGGTACAAAACTGACCCGGCGAATCATGGAGGCACCTGCCTTTGATGCCATCCGCGGGAAGGAGCTTTATTTGCAGGGCATCGAAAGTGATGATGATCTGGAGGCGGAAATCCGCGGGCGAGCAGATACGGTGTACCACCCTGTCGGAACCTGCCGCATGGGATCGGATGCGGGTGCCGTTGTCGATACCGAGCTGCGCGTAAACGGCCTAGAAGGATTGCGCGTCGCCGATGCCTCAATCATGCCCAGTTTAATATCCGGTAACACCAATGCACCCAGTATCATGATCGGCGAGCGAGCCGCAGATTTTATGAAACAGGCGGCGGCTGGACAGGCTTAACCGCGAGAGCGAATGAGAGGATATAGATAATGGACTTACTGACAAAAGATGAACACGACTGGGATCACTATACCGGCGAGTCGCTGGAGCGAACAGTTGACTATTGGGGTGCGATATTGGGCATTCACGATGATCAACATGTGGACGTACTGTATCGGTGGGCACCCAAAGCATATTGCCATTTTCACCGACATCTCGCGCCGATCTCATCGATCGTGCTGCAGGGTGAGTTTCATGTCTATGACTATGAGGATGGCAAGGAAGTGGGGCACCGCATTCGTCAGGTTGGTGACTATTCCTTCACCAACAATATAGAAGATCATATCGAACAGGGCGGACCGGACGGCGCGTTGGTAATGTTCAGTCTCTTTGCTCCCGACGGACTATTAACACAGCGGCTGGATGACAGCGGATCTGTCATGCAATCCATAACCGTTGACATGCTGAAAAAGCGTCAAACGGGAATATTGTGAGGCCGAAGCTTGGTTCTGCTCAATAAAACGGAGCACCCGTTGTGTCGTGATATGACAAGTAGATGACGTGATTTGACAAGAATTTCAAATGTTGTTCGGCGATCATCTCTGCGGGTGGGAGATTTGCTGTCCAAATAATTCAAGGCAATTGTTGCCGCGCAACTGGGCTTTTCAATTTCGCTTTACCGAGATTGGAAATGCTGCTGCGCTATGGGAGGAAGAACTATGAAAAATATACTTTACACAACTGTATCCAGTATCGGATTGCTGCTTGCGACACCGGCACTGGCACAGGACAATCAGGATGATGGTGCAAATGACGACAATGTCATCATTGTGACTGCTCAGCGTCAATCACAAAGTCTGCAGGAAGTTCCAGTTGCAGTTTCGGCTTTTGATAGCAAGGCTCTGGAATCACAACAGATTGAAAACGCATCGGATTTGCAGCTCACGCTTCCTAATGTAACGTTTACAAAAAGCCAGTTTACCGCATCAAGCTTCACCATTCGCGGCATTGGCGACCTTTGTGTTGGCGTCAGCTGCGATAGCGCAACCGCTATTCACCTGAACTCGGCACCGCTGTTCAGTACACGCCTTTTTGAAACTGAATATTTTGATCTTGAACGTGTTGAGGTTCTGCGCGGTCCACAAGGAACTTTGTTTGGTCGGAATGCAACGTCCGGCGTGGTCAATGTTGTGACCGCCAAGCCCAATCTTGGCGAATTCGGTGCTTCGATTGACGCCGAATATGGCAATTTCAACAGCACCAAAGTGAAGGGCATGGTGAACGTTCCGCTCGGCGATTCAGTGGGCGTCCGTCTGGCCGGTTTCTACCTCAACCGCGATGGTTTCACGCAGAATATTTTCAACAACACGGATATTGATGGCCGCGATATGTACGCGGTCCGTGGTTCCATCCGGTTTGAACCAGGTCCGGACACCACAATTGATCTGATGGGCTACTATTTCCGCGAAGATGATGATCGTCTACGCAGTCAAAAACAAACCTGTCAATTTGATCCAACCGGTGTTCTGGGTTGTTTGAATGGTCGGCGGGATTTTTCCAATATTAATACCAATTCCGGTTTTACCGGAACATTGAGCTCGGCAGAATTTCTGGCTTTCCAGCTGAGAGGAACGCCGCTTGCAGCACTCGCTCCCTCGTTAGCGCTGGGCAGCCTATACGACGGTCAAGGTTCGCTATTCAACTCGGTCGAGCCACAAAATGTCCGGCAGGTCAACACCGCCTACACGCCGGAATATTTCACTGACGAGTTACAGATACAAGCCCATATCGACCATAATTTTGGAGCGGTTCAGGCCAGCCTGACAGGCACCTACCAAGAAACCGAAGTTAATTCGACACAGGACTACAACCTCGGAATTCAGGATCGTAGCCGTTTTGTCACCGCCTTGAATACAATTTCGGCTGTTCCACTATTTCAACCCGTAGCAAATGCCGTCATTCCCAACGGTCCCAACGGTCCCATCTGTACGTCAACAACCGACCCAACCGGTTTCGGTTCGTATGGCGGCAACCGTGTCTGTAACGATGTTCCATTATCCTTTGACCGTTCAAGTTCCAAAACAAAATCGTGGTCAGTTGAAGGGATACTGTCCAGTGATCTGGATGGTCCATTCAATTTCCTGCTGGGGGGAATCTATGCCGAGCACGAGGTAACCGACAACAACTACTACGTGAACACATTTGCGATCGACTATATCTCAGGACTGTTGGGCGCTGGAAATGGGGGGT
This sequence comes from Sphingorhabdus sp. EL138, assembly GCF_900258045.1. GTDB lineage: Bacteria > Pseudomonadota > Alphaproteobacteria > Sphingomonadales > Sphingomonadaceae > Parasphingorhabdus. The sequence continues at coordinate 12,790 of NZ_OGVD01000004.1, forward strand.
TTCTCGCGACACCATTTTTCCGAAGCAACACGCCGAACTTCAAACTCAAGTCATATGGTATCTTTGGAGAGGTCTATTTCGATCTTACCGATACTCTAAAAATCACCGGTGGCCTGCGATACAATAACGACAAGAAGAATCTCACCGCTCGTTCAACGCTGGCCAATTTTCCAGTTCCTTTCGGATTTAACGGTGCGAGTGTTTTTGATGCGCCGGCCGCTGCCACCTACGACGCTGATGCGGCTTTGGCTGGTGTCCAACCGTTCCAGGTTCGCACTGTCGGCTTCGATGAAATTACAGGGCGTGTTGTTGTGGACTGGCAGTTTTCGCCGGACAACCTGCTCTACGCATCCTATTCCCGGGGTTACAAATCGGGTGGTATCAATCCGCCGGTTCAGCCGATTTTTGCCGTACCAGATACATTCGCTTCGGAATCTATCGATGCCTTTGAAATTGGATCGAAAAATACGTTTGCCGACGGTAAGTTGCAGCTCAACGCAACAGCATTTTACTACAAGTATAAAGACCTTCAACTCAGCCGCATTGTGGCCCGTACATCGATTAACGACAATATCGACGCTGATGTTTACGGTATCGAGCTGGAAGCGGTTGTCCGTCCTGACCCGGATTGGTTGATCAACATGGGTTTCAGTTGGTTGAAGACCAAAGTGACCGGAGACAATCTGCTCGCCAATCCACGTGATCCGGGCGCTGGTGATCCAAACGCCGTTATCATCAAGGATATTGGTAACGCGTCCAACTGCGCGGTAACCGGCAATAATGGAGCCGATGCCAATGCATTTGTTGGTGCCATTAACGGTGCTCTCGGATTTAGGGGCCCTACACCGTTCCCGTCAGATGGCGGGATTGCATCAACGGGTGCTTTCTCCTTCTGCGGTATATTGCAGGCTGCTGCTGCCGGTAACATCGGTGCAGCCTCCGCGGCGCTTGCGCCGTTGCAGCCATTACTCGATGCATTAGGGACCTTTACCCTGCATGGCGCAGGTGTGGAAACCAATGTTCGTGGAAACGCATTACCACAGGCTCCCACCACCAAATTCTCTATTGGTGTCCAGCACACGGTGAACTTCGATAATGCGATGACCTTGGTCCCGCGTGTTGATGTTGCCTACACGGGCGAGAGCTTTGGTAATATTTTCAATGGACAACTCAACCGGATCAAAGGCTTCACGCAAGTGAACGCTTCAATCCAGCTGAACAGCGCTGATGAGAACTGGTATGTGAAAGGCTTCATTCAAAACGTGTTCGACAGCAATTCTGTTACTGGCATCTATACAGTTGGAGCGGCTTCCGGGCTGTTCAACAATATCTTCACGCTTGATCCCCGTCGTTACGGGATCAGTGCTGGAATCAAGTTTTAGTTCGGCTTTGCCGGACTATCTCCCTGAGGGGCAGGTGAAAATCTGCCCCTCACCCAGGGTCGACAGAAAATCGAAATTACGGTCGCGCGCCGGTACTTGATCGATCAGTTTAACAATGCGGTTGTTAGTTTATGGAAGGATGAGCTTTCCGATTATCTGAAAGAGACACTTGTCGAACAGGAGGAAGCTTCCGGAAATTGAAGACAATATTGTCTTGTTGCACCGACAGAATTGGGGCGAACAGGGACAGGATTTAGGAGACGATATCATGCGTAAGCATCTTTACACCACCATATGTGCTACTGCGCTGGCTTTGTCCGGTTGTAGTCAGTTGGAAAGCGGATCATCGGGCTCTCGCGATGTTGTGGACAGTGATTATCCTGAACAGGTTTTCTGGGGCGATACTCATCTTCATACCGACAACAGTATGGACGCTTTTGGCTTTGGCAATCGACTGAATGCCGAACAGGCCTTGCGTTTTGCTCGAGGGGAAGAAGTAACCGCGACCAAGGGATCCAAGGCCAAGCTGTCACGGCCACTCGACTTTCTGGTCATTGCCGACCATAGCGACGCGCTGGCCGCGACAAAAACTCTTTACAATACACCGCGCGCCGAACTGCTGGCTGATGGATTCATGTTGCGTTGGTATGACATGATGCACGAAAGTGACGAAGGCTCGCTGCAGGTCACGACGGAACTGATTGTCGGTGCGGCTGACGGTACTCTGCCTGAGGCTTTTTTGGATCCGAAAGCCAATGAGAAACGTAACCGTGATGTTTGGATCGAACATGGAAAAGTTGTCGATCAATACAACGAGCCAGGCAAGTTCACCGCGTTCATGGGCTATGAGTACACACCCTGGCCGGAAGGCAATAACCTACACCGGGTAGTGATGTTCAGAGATGGTGCGGACAAAGCTACACAGGTCCTGCCGCTGGGTTCGACCGGTCCGAATGGAAATCCTGAAAACCTTTGGAATCATATGGCTGCCTATGAAGAGAAAACCGGTGGAAAAGTGTTGGCCATGCCGCACAACAGCAATGTGTCCAACGGCCGCATGTTCGAAATGCAGCGCTATGACGGCAGCCCGATTGACAAAGCCTATGCCGAAACTCGGGCCAAATATGAGCCAGTAGTGGAAGTTACCCAGATCAAGGGTGATAGCGAGAGCCATCCGTTCCTCTCCCCCAACGACGAGTTTGCCAGCTATGGCGATGCCGCATGGGAGGAATGTAATCTGAGTTGCGCTATCAAAACAAAGCCCGAAGATTACGGTGGCAGCTACACCCGTGAGGCTCTGAAACGCGGCTTGCAGCTGATGAAGGAAATCGGCGTCAATCCGTTCAAGTTCGGCATGATCGGTTCGACCGACAGCCATACCTCATTGGCGACTGCGGACGAAAATAACTTCTATGGCAAGCATAGCGGCAATGAACTGAACAACAAGGACCGGGTTATGGCCTCACAGAGTCTGGCCACCGATAATGGCCGATTTGGCTGGCATTACCTGTCCAGTGGTTACGCCGCGGCATGGGCGACCAGCAATACAAGAGAAGCTATTTTCGATGCGTTCCAGAGACGGGAGGTTTACGCCACCACTGGTCCACGCATGGCCGTGCGCTTCTTTGGCGGATTTGAGTTTACAGCCGACGATACCGATGAGCTGGTCAAAACCGGCTATACCAAGGGCGTGCCGATGGGCGGTGATTTGGTCGGAAGAAATGCCAACAAAGCGCCAACCTTCCTCATCAGCGCGACCATGGATCCTGAAAGTGCAAGCCTCGACCGGATTCAGGTGGTCAAAGGCTGGCTTGACGCCAGTGGCGAAACGCAGGAGAAAATCTATAACGTGTCCTGGAGCGATGCCGGAAGCCGGAAGATCGGCGCAGATGGCAGTTTGACGCCGACTCCCAATTCGGTTGACCTGACCAAGGGTACCTGGGACAACGCAACCGGTGCTCCGGAACTTGTGACATTCTGGCAGGATCCTGATTTTAATGCCGCGCAGCACGCGTTCTACTATGTTCGCGTGCTGGAAATCCCAACGCCAACATGGCCCGTCTACGATGCCTTGAAGTTTGGTCTGACGCTGCCGGATGATGTCATCAAAGTCCAGCAGGAGCGCGCCTATACATCTCCGATCTGGTATTCTCCAAGGGGGTAGGACGTTTCAGCCAAATCGAATTCCGCAACTTGTTTCTTTTGAGCAAACCACAGGGATTACAGAAAGTGGGACCGAAAGCAGATGGCGATTCCCACAGTGCCGCTATTTGGGAAACGGTAGGCGCATGCATTGTTCTCAATGCGTGCATTTCACGTCTGTCATCCGCCGCAAAGGCGGATCGGCAGATTTGTGCACAGCAGGGATAACCATGATATTTAGGAAACCGGCATGTACCATGGAGGAATTGGGATATGATAAGCAAAGAATTCAAGGAATGTCTGACAGACGTCTATCATGGCGAAATTGCAGGCGAGGTCGCCACAGATATTTTGCTCGCCAATGCCGAGGATGCAGAGCAGACATATATTCTCGGTACATTACTGCAGTTTGAAACGGAGGGTAAGGCCATCGTCAGACCGCTGCTCACGCGCTGTGGATTGGATCTGTACGAAGATGAAGAAAGTCGAACCAACGGGAAAAATCTTGGTGAGCAAATGAGTGCTTTGCCTTGGACCGATCGTTTTGCTACGCTACACGAACTGGTCAGTGTCAACTATCTGCCGCGCTATGAGGAACTGGCGATGCTTGTTTCTGCTGAGGAAGACGCTGAGGCTGCGCGCATTGCCATATTCATGGGTGATCATGAAAGGGCATTTGTCGAAGTCGCCAGCAATATCGCCAATAACCGACCCGATCCGGCTGCGCCCATAACCAAGTTACTGCATTTCCCTTTGCCATGCGCAGGCACAGAAAGGTTACGCCGGGACGGGTGAGTAAACGGATTGTATCAACTAAAATGACTGCTGTTGTTCCTAAAGCAGCCAAAACCAGACAGTCCGCTCCCGGCCCAGAAACTGCTGGTCAGCTATGCGCCTCAGTTTCGGACAACGTCATGGATTCTGCTTTATCCAGAACACAGACATCAGAAATGATGATCAACGCCGTCGATGGTGGAATACAAGTCAGTCGTTGGTTTCGCCATCTAGATAGTTTTCTTTGATATACCTTGATGTAAAGTTTTGAGGTGGGCTCGACCGATCTGGCCTCCCTTTGGGCGTCAAGTCCATGAGATTCCAATAGGGCCAAATCATATCGAGGTCGTTACTGGTCAGTTCGGTACCCCAAAAGTGAAAAATGCCGTCTTCGGTCTTCTTAAAGACGTGCATAGTTGGAAATTGTCTATCGTCCGAATTGCTCTGGCAATTGTAGTCAGCTTGGTAAGAACATTCATACCCGGAAATAATATCGATCTGTGACCATCCTCGCTTATTGGCCCAATCGTTAATTCTGATCGCCGGTGCCTTTCCGACTGTAAAAAAAGCGGCGTCTCGTGACACGGAGTATGCCATGCGATCAAGTGCATCGACAACAGACGTGCATGATGGACATGGATTGTCCCAACTTGGACCGAACATGAAGCTGTAAAGAAGCAAAGTGTCTTTGCTTCCGAACAATTCCGAAAACTTGACATTCTGTCCTAGTTTTTCATTTGATGCCCACTCAAAAATGTAGTCTTCTTTCAGTCGACCTCCCAGCGGCAGCTGACGACGAAGTTTCGCAACAGCTTTTACATGATCCACTAGCGCCGCTTCCTCTTTCAAAAGTGCATCGCGAGACTCACGGTACTCTTTTGATTCATTTGGATAGCGCCGTTCGGACATCACTCCCTCCCAAAGTTTAACTACATACTCACATTTATTGGTCGGCGCCGCAACTAGATCTTCGAATTGATAGCGTGAGTATCTTCTGCCCGATATGATACCACCAGAAGAAACTCACCAAATTACTCGAATGCCTTGTAAGGGCTAAATCGAAACGCATCAGGCCTGTTTTCTTATGCCTGCTTTTGCGCCAAAAGTAGTCTATTTCTAGTCGCTTTTTTGAAAGAACTTGGAACGGCCAATAGCTAATGCCCGCTTGGCGGGAGCTATTCGAAACCCTGCGCTGGGTTCCGGATCGCAATTATCGTTCCTTGATTATCCCGGCAGATCGCAAGCTTTCCAGATTGCGGTGAATGCTGCTCTAATATTTCTCCTCCGGAACTAACGACAGACGACAAACATTCATCTAGATCCGCTACTGAAAAATAGGCTGTTCGTGCATCCATGGCGGTGCCTTCAGATAGACTCAATCCTGACGAGGTGTTGGTTACTAATCCATGTTCATCAATCTCCCAGCCAAACACGGTCTCGTAGAAAGGTTTTGCCGCACCCAAATCGGGGACGGTCAGTGTAAAAAATCAAGCTCGGCTGCCATAAGTTCCTCCGCAATTGATGGTTCTTTGTTCCATACATAATTTTGAACCCCATGTCCGCTTTTGCGCCTGTTACAGAGTGGCAGCAAACACAGGTTAGCTTGCTTGCTAATTGATATGCCCACGTCCACACTGGCTTCCAATAGAGGTCAATTGATAACGTCGGAGGAAGTAGTGATGCAACCGCGAATTACATCGAGGAAAGAATGGCTCAAAGAGAGGAGAACTTTGCTAAGAGATGAGAAAGCGCTCATCCGATACAAAGATTATATTGCTCAGCGTAGACGTGAACTGCCTTGGGTTAAAGTCGATCAAGATTATGAGTTTATAACTAATTCCGGATCCAAATCGCTCCGCGAATTATTTGGCGAAAGCACTCAACTCATAGTGTACCATTTTATGTTTGGCCCCGATTGGGATCAAGGATGCCCCGGTTGCTCTCAGGTTGCTGATAGCTTAAATTTCTCAATCCCACATATTGAATGCCGCGACGTGTCAGTCGTTGCCGTTTCGCGAGCAGACCTCGAAAAACTGAACGCATATAAGCAACGTATGGAATGGTCATTCAATTGGGTCTCTTCGTGCGACAGTGAATTCAATTATGACTATTACGCCTCCTACAAAGATCCTGGTCTTTCTAAGAAACGATGGAATTTTCAGACGATTGAAGCCGAGTTAGAAGAGATGCACGGAGTAAGTGTGTTCGTCCTTCACGAGGATGAGATTTATCATACCTATTCTTGTTATGCCCGAGCCGTCGAGCTGCTGATGGTGAACCACCAATACTTGGATCTGTGCCCTAAGGGTAGACAAGACGATGTTTACGATACTACGCGACGCGCTTAGAGTTGATTGCGGGTAAAAGAAATTTGATCACCGCTAGCTGAAACTCTACCCGTTCTTACGCAATTGACGGCCATGACCACATATCTCGAAAGCGGATATTAGAAAGTTAGCGGAAGCCTAAATGTGAATGACTTCATAGTCTAATATTGACTCCTCCTGCTCCCTTGCCAGTTGCTTGCGTATTTGTTACGCAAAACTATGCGAAATGAATGATTTAGAAATAGAATAGCCCATCGACTCAACTCTCCGTCGAATTTTTTGACGCTAGAGTTTCGATGATCTGCCAACGCTTCGACGCTCGTCGATCATTTCTGGTGTTCAGCATGCTCCTCAAAAATAAGTCTCGTTCATTCACGCCAGAAGTGCGCGTAAGCTTCTTTTATTTCATTCAAGCGATGAGCGTTGGCGTCGTGAATGCCTTCGCTGGAATATGGCTAAACTCAATAGGAATAACTGCCAGCCAAACCGGTGTCATTTTCGCTGCACCTGTGGCGCTAATTCTCATTGTTGGGTCATATGTTGGCCGCTTGGCTGACCGAGCAACGGACTGGCGAACAGTGATCGTACGCGGGGCAATCCTTTCGGCATTACTACCGGTATTACTTTTTGCCGCTCAAGGCTTTTGGGGCGTTCTCATCGTCTGGACATTGGCGGTCACATCGCAAATGGCAATATTGCCAGTTACCGATGCGGCGGCTCTTCGTATGAGCCGACGCCGAGGCAATGATTTTAGCCGGTACTATGCCTGGAAAACATTCGGCTATCTTTTAATTGTCGTACTGTCGGGTTTTTTGTTATCAGAGTTCGGTGCTCAAATATTTTTACCGCTATTTATTGGCTTTTCGATATTGCGCGGCGTTGCCGCCCTCGGGCTTCCAAAGTTTAGAAGTTACACCTTAACAACAGCATCCACAAAGAATCTACAAAAGAGTTTCAACATTTGGCAGCCATGGTTTGTTTTACCTTTGGTCGCCTGGTCATTGGTGCATTGTACGCATTTTTTATTGAGCGGCTTTGTCGGACTTTTTTGGTATCAGCAAGGCCTGTCTGAGTTTTCAATAGGAGTATTGATAGCGGTAAGTGCATCGTCCGAAACAATAATGTTTCTCGTATTCAAACAATTTTTGCGCTGTGTTTCGGCACGTCTGCTGATCTTAGTATCTTGTTTGGTTGCAACTCTCCGATGGATACTTCTGTCACTGGAACCCGGATTTGAAGTTCTTGTTCTTGTTCAAATCTTGCACGCTTTCACTTATGCACTCGGCTTTCTGGCATGCACAAATTTCATCGCTGATTGGACCGGTGAAGAGATTGCTGCAGAAGCACAGAGCTTCTTTGTTGTGCTACAATCGGCGACAGCAATTTGTGCGTTAACAAGTTTTGGATGGTTGTCACAAGCGATTGGAGCGAAAGCCTTTATGGGAACCGCTGGCTTGGCATTTATAGGTTCTTTGCTGGTGTTAATGTCCATGGTGTTGAGAAATTCTAGAACTTGAATTCACTATCAAAAACCTAATGATGGCCTATTGTGCAAAAGTCGGAATTATGCATTATCCTAAGAAAATTTCATGTTCCGCAAACTCATGCTCATACCGACGATACTCAAATACATAGACCATCCCTAACAACCAAACAGCGACCAATATGTGAAATAGGTGCCAGCTAATATCTGGACTTATTTGCGGAGAGTGACGGATCAGCAACAAGTTAATCAGAAATATTGAAACAATGGCTGCTAAAGAAACTCGTCGAGCGATCGTGCTGGCAGGAATCAATGCCGCCGAAACTATCGCGACAGAAAGCCAAGCAATGAATAGTGGTGTATTGAGCGTTGGAAATTTAAACGCTGTCACCGAGCTGACAACGACTAACAGCAAGACGAACCATCTTAGGACTTTAGTTCGGTTTACTAGTGGCTCTGCTAAAAGAAGTTGGGCCGAAACCAGAGCCATTGCGACGGAACCACCGGTTTGGGAAAAGTTTTTATGAAAACTGGCCAGCTCCTCAATCTGATTGGTACCAAATCGATATACGCCGATGGCAGCTGCAAATCCGAAAATGGCAATCCCTAGTGCTGCAAACCAATGGTTTAATCGTGATAAACGCAGCACACACCAGATAGCGGCTAATACAATGAGCGCCTCTGAGATCGCATAGTGTGGACCAGCCATGATTTAGGCTGTCTTCAACTGGGGAGCATCAGAAGGGTTTGGACTTTCCAAGCCATTTTGCTTTTGCTCGTGTTCACGTTTGATATCTGTCGACGACTGACGCGATCCATCGTGGCTCCAACCTGGAGGTGCCAAGACATATAAGATACGCTGCCACAAGCTCAGCCCTCGTTTGGAAACATCTTTGGCGATCCCCCAATATTCGTGAAAAATAATTGTGATAGGGTTTAGAGTTTCAAGGTTTTTGACCAAGCCGTAGTCAACACGATCCTCATCATCTTCTGCGACGAAAGTCCCGAACATCTTATCCCATATGATCAATGTTCCTGCATAATTGGCATCCAGATATTGCGGGTTCCGGCCGTGATGAACGCGGTGGTGCGACGGAGTGTTGAAGATAGCTTCATACGAACGAGGCATCTTGTTGATCAGCTCGGTGTGCAGGAAAAACTGATAAGTCGGATTGATCACTCCGCAAAATAGGATGAGGATAGGATCAAAACCGATGAGAACCAGTGGTACTTTGAACATCATGGTTCCGGTAAAATGCTTGGTCCAACCCTGACGCAGAGCAACTGAGAAATTGAATTGCGTGCTACTATGATGGGTAACATGCATCGCCCATACCCAGCGGCAGCGATGGGCTACGCGGTGATGCCAATAGAAGCGCATGTCATCGATGATGAAGCAGGCGATAAGTGCAGTGATAGATAGCGGGATCGCATAGATTTGAAATTGCTGTGCCCAGAACAGAGCGCCTACCGATATAAAGGCCATCGCACCATTGGTAACCGCACTGACCAATCCCATAAACATGGACACACCATTGTCTTTCCAGTCGCCGGCGCCCCGCTCGTGAAAAAAATGATTGAAGATTGATTCGAAGAAGATCGCGGCGAAATAGAGCGGTATCACGATCATCGCGATATTTGATGTTACAATGGCTTCCAAAGTCATGACGCCTATCCTTCCCGATTGCTGCAAATTTGTTGGTAGCAGGGCTCACTATTGAAATATATTGAGAGTTTGGACCATATATGTTACTTAATGGAACATATGGATGAACTACGACTCATGCGCCATTTTGAAGCGGTGTACCGGCATTCCAGTTTTTCGAATGCCGCGCAAGAATTGCACCTCACACATTCCGCTCTCACCAAGAGCATAAAGTCGCTGGAGGCAAATTGGGATACTCCTCTATTCCACCGCACAACTAGAACCGTGGTGCCAACTGAGGCTGGAAAAAAGCTATACCCTATGGCGATTGACCTGATCAACTTTGCCAAGACTGTTAGAACCGAAACGCAAAGCGGTGAACATACGCTTCGAATAGTCAGCGGACCTGCCATCTTGGATACAATGATCCATCCGGCCATCACGAGATTTGCCGAGCGCTATCCGAACACGAAAATCAATGCAGAAACCATGCCGCCATCCCTTGCTGTTGAAGAATTGATTCAGAGGCGCATTCATTTGCTTTTGTACAATGAGGCAACGCTCAGCAAGATGCCTCATATTGATCGGCTGAAGATCAAGAAGATTGTTGAAGAACCATATTATGTGATCGCGCGGCCGGGGCATCCCATCCAACACACGGCATGCCAATTGCCAGACATTGTTCAATGTGACTGGGTTATCGCTGGCTTCGACAATTTGTTTGAAATCAGCCTGCCTCAAGAAACTCAAGCCTTGTTGAAGCAAAATGACTTTCCCAAATATCGTCTGTTAAGCCAGGCAGCATGCATTGATTTGGTTAAGCAGTCCGATATCCTGACCTCCATCCCCAAATCGGTTGCAGACCCAATGATCAAAGACGGTAAAATCGATGGCTTCCCGCATCCTGAGAGCTTGCAATTTTCGGTTAGTTCGGCCGTTCTTGCCGATGCAGGATCAGAACCGACCGTAAACCATTTTATTGACTGCATGTAGGCGGTGAGAGCCGATCAAAGTCTGATTTTTATGTCCGATAATGCGCCCGAAGCAGCCGAAGCCAGACAGTCTCCTATCGGCCCAAATGCTGCCTGTTTTTTTAAGTGCCACAATATCTGAAGCTTGGATAGTTTCTGCTTCATCCCGTAAGCGGACATTCGCGTCTCCGCAGTATAGCTTAGCCCACCAAATACTGGATAGGCGAAGACCATGCACGTTCTTGAATGGTCTTCTGAAGATCAGGACGGGGAGCGACACCAACGCGGATGGCATCCCACGTTGACCAGCGGCATGTCGGATTTTCTAGTACGCGAGCATAGTAGAACGCGCGTTGGTCAGGATCGAAATTTGGATCGCGCCAGACAGTCCTGAGTTCGCTGGCCCCTGTTGCGCGATTTATCGAGCAATCGGATATATCGACTTTTGCACCGTTGTCGGGGCAGCGCAGCGTTTTGGGATTGACCTTAGCGCCTCCAGCACAAGCAACGTCGATGACCTCTTCCTGCGTTTCGCCCGAAGCATCGATCCATCCTTTGATGATTTGTAACCGCTGCAACGGAGCAGCATCGGGGTCTGCTGTCGCGATTAGTAAGAAGCTCAGCTGGCCGGAATTTTTGGAAATCGCTCCACCCATTGGCACGCCTGTTCGATAGGCGCGCGCTACCATATCATCTGCATCGACCATGGAATCAGAAAAATCAAAGCCTGCAAAAAAACGGAGCCTCATACGCGGGCCGGAGGTCGCAAAAGTTTCCTTGCGGCGGAAGGCTGCGTAAATGGAATCGCGCGTATTTTCCTCCGCCCAGACACCGGCGAGACCCGACGCGCCAAAGGTCGGCGGGGCACCTGTCATATAGGTTTCGCCATCAATTTTCTTGATCGTTCTGGATGAGAAAAGCGACGTAAGCGTTGCGTCGAACCAAGGAAGCGGGGCCGATCCACGCGACACTTCAGTTGCGGAGAGCAAGCCCAATTTCGAGTTGAAAGCCGATTCGTCATTCTCAGTTGCTGCAGTGTGTGTATCGCTCGATCCGATGAAACCGAAAGCATACGGGTTTTTGGATGTTTGGCTCTCCAGTGTAAGCCCTCTGCTGAGCGCTTGCCGCACATAGCTTCCATTTGGTTCACTAAGTTTATTCGACGCGACCCTGTAGGGCATGATCTCAAAATTCGCCCATTCGTCGCGTGTCGATAGAGCCGGATGGGTTTCGGAAGTACCTTTTATCTGGGTGATTTCGACCAACGGCTCATTGCGTGATCGTTGTTCGATATAATTGGCCTCGATTGGTTTCCCCTCAAAATCGGTCATGGCAAACATGTGGCCATTCGACCCATTTGAATTGTGCGGGATGGCCAGACTTTCGGAGCCATTCTCCCGCAGCGTATCCATCCAGTCCCACAGGTCTTCGGGATTCCGGGAATGGAACCGAGAAAACGGTTCGACCGGGACCCGGCTTCCTTTGAATATGACATTGCGATGCAGGTTTCCGCTATCATCGGACGATGTTGTATATTCATAGCCGACAAATGTGGTGAAACGTCCCGGATCGTTATGCTTCTCGGCTGCGGCAATCACGCCTTGCCAAGCATTGTCGCTAATATCGAGCACCTCTCTGCGCGGAATGTCGCCATTTGCAACCGCGCCCGCCAATCTGGGGAGGAAGGTTGCGAATGCGCTCAGCCGATTTGCAAGATCAGATAGATCAGTGCCCATATTATCCGGCGCATTGATATCGTGGAGCGGCTCAGTCACCTCATATTTGGAGATATCGGTTGTTGTATCGGCTACTTCTGCCGCCACCCCCATAAACATCGCGTGATCGGTTACAGCGTAGAAATCAAGCGCGCGTTTTTGCTTCAACTCAAACCCGGCAGGATGATCTATCGCTTCACCTTTGGCAAAACGGTAAGCATCATCGGGCGTGGCCAAGGTACCAAACTGATAGGCGTCAAAAGAGTTTGTCGTATGAACGTGGAGGTCTCCAAAAAAAGCGGTCTTGTCAGGATTGGAAGCCGTACCCGGCGGCGTCGCTTCAGCCTCGCTCCCGGTAAGTTCAGTATTGGATTCGAACACGCTGCCAGATAGCGCAGCCCGGTCCAAATCGTCCAAATCTGATCCACCGCTGGAACAACCGACCATAGTCAAAACCAAAATGGAGCTCAGCAAAGCGGACCGTGTCAGATTGCTCATGTTTTTCTATCCTAAAATATGACGCCTATCAGCACCTGCTATGCCAATATCTGAATGATGTAAACGAGCATCCACATGATCGCCGCCCCGGTAACTGACCAACGACAAAGAAATGGCGATAACCCGTTTAACTAGTTCATACGTTTCTAGAGTCCGATTTTGCGCCCTAAGAAGCCAAATCCGGACAGTCCGCAATCGGCCCAACTGGAGCCATTCTCGGATGACCTAGTTTGGGTGGGAATCTGTCTGGTTGCTATCTAGCTGTACTTTCCAATCATCCAAAAGCATGGATAGAAGCAGTCAACGCAAGTCTCAATACGCCCCAAGGTTGGGGAGCTTCTGTCTTTAGCTTGGAGGAGACTGGCACGGCATATAAGTTAGATCGGATATTCCAGTGCATTCTGGAACCAATATATGTTACCTACATTGATCATGAGCGATCCAGATTCGTATACTTTGCGCCAAGTTGTTTCAATAATTCGTGGTAGAATGGAACTCCTGAACCGCGATCCCAAACTGGATGGGTTAGAAAGACTCGGCACGTATCGAAAGTTTCGTCAATTGGCCGATGATTTGGAAGTCACCGCTGATCATATCTCCAAAAATAGATAGCTTTTGTCCTGATTTGAATCTTGTGATTTTGGTACTGTAAAGTTCGAGTTTATAAATCCAGGACTGTTTGAATTTTCCCGGTTGCCAAAATAACAGGTTGGGTGGCCCAATGCTGTTCGCGCGTATCAATAATTGAAATGCTACCCAAAACGCTACCCAAGTTGCAAAATGCGCAATTACCGAAATAAAAAGATTAAATAAATCAATGAAAACAATGAATTATGGTGAGCCCTGCTGGGTTCGAACCAGCGACCTACTGATTAAAAGTCAGTTGCTCTACCGACTGAGCTAAGGGCCCACAACTGCACACGGCTATTGCGAAGCGCCTCCCTAGTGGTGCTTGGCCACGGGGTCAAGCGGCTTTGGGATGTTTTAGCTGGAATTTATCACAGGCCTTTGCGGGAAGCAATTTGTGCAATCGTCAGACCGGTTACCGGATCGCGCCACTTGGGTGCGATTTCGGCAGCTGGCTGCAGCACAAAGGCGCGTTCCCGCATCATCATGTGAGGGATTGTAAGTCTTGGATTGTCCCCGGAAAAAGCGCCTTCACTCCATAATATAATGTCGAGATCGAGCACTCTTCGTGACCATGGTTGCCCGCGTCTTGTACCAAAGCGTGATTCGATGCTCTTCAAAAGCGTTAGCAATTCGTCCGGGCGAAGGCCCGTGCTTATGATCGCAGCAGCATTGGCATAAGCACGGTTTGATGGGCCGACTGGTCTGGAAGAAAGAGTTGCCGAATATTTCAAGACAGTCAGGCCCTGTTGTTCAAGCGCGGTCAAAGCCGCTGAAATGACTCTGGCGGGAGGTCCATGCCGGACATGGCGCTGGTTGGAGCCCAAGGCTATCAGGAAGCGGGTCTCGGGCACTTTGCTCCTCGGTTCATAATTGCAGATAGCGCTAAACTAACGGTTTAAACGTCAGAAAACCGCTGCTACCATGGAAAGACAATAAGGCAAATGCAGGAGCAATATTATGGGCGTTCGACATGTTGGCGGGGGTGGCGCCACATTGCTACTGGCCGGGTTGGCCCTTTCACTAACTGCTTGCGGTGGCAACAGTGCCAGTTCTGAACTGGAACCCGCCGAAAGCATCGCACGGGCCGATCTGATCGGCGCAGATGATACGCGATATGGTGAAGTCATAATTGGTGAGGGTGATGGCGGCCTGATTGTGCAAATTACTGCGGAAAGCTTGGCGCCTGGACCGCGCGGAGTTCATATTCACGAAGTGGGAAAATGCGAGGGACCTGACTTTAAATCAGCCGGCGGGCACTGGAATCCCACAGGAAGAGAGCATGGATTTGACAATCCTCAGGGCGCGCACATGGGCGATTTCTTTAACCTTGATATTGGTGAGGATGGCAAGGGTTCAGTAGAAGCGACGATAGATGGCGCTGCCCTGAAAGAAGGGGATAACGCCTTGATGGATGCGGATGGTGCGGCTTTTGTGGTGCATGCCGGGCCAGATGATCTAAAAACCGACCCTTCGGGGGAAAGCGGCGGCCGGATCGCCTGCGGTGTTTTCGAGTTACAGAAATTTGAACCAACCAGATAGTGATTGGGTAATAGCTGTCACGCCGAATTTTTTGAATTCCAGAATATCTTTTTAGCTATCGGGGGGTCGCATGGCTATTTCAGTTCTTTTTGTATGCATGGGTAATATTTGCCGGTCGCCGTTGGCCGAAGCTGCTTTGCGGCAGGAATGCGCGCGCATGGGCATCAACATGGTGATCGATTCTGCTGGAACGCATGATTGGCATACCGGGCGACCGCCGGATGAACGGGCGCAAGCTGTTGCTGCTCGTAATGATGCGCCGATCGACCATTTGCGTGCCCGCCCGGTAAGAACCTCAGACTTTCGAGACTTTGATCATATTATCGCGCTTGATAGGGATAATCTGACCAATCTGAAGACGATGCAGCCGTCTGATGGTTCTGCGCGGATCGCGCTGCTGCTGGATTTTGTCGAGGGCCGCGCTGGCCAGGATGTTGATGATCCCTATTATGGCAATGATGAAGCGTTTGAACAAACCTGGGCTGATGTTGTTGCCGGAGCAAAAGCGCTGACCGCAAAATTCTCCTGAATGATTTCTTTATGGGAATTGGCCAATTTCGTGTTTTCCGTGATTATCGATTGATATTATCTATGACTAAGCTTGTTGATTTTATCGATCCGACATTCGGTTTTTCTTGAAAAATTCACATAATCAACCGATATTAAAGGGGATAGTGCCGCGATCATGTTTTTTGCGGCGCAATAACTGAGGAGTTTGAATATCATGGCTTGGCCTGACCCACGAGCGACAATGTCGCGTACACCTGTTGGCACGACGCCACAATCCGACGTCGCATATGACGCCGGACTGCGCTCTTACATGCTTAAAGTCTATAACTACATGGCGAGCGGCGTGCTGCTCACCGGTATTGTGGCGATGCTTTTTGCAGGTTCCGGCATGGCCGCAGAAATCATGTTTGGCGGCGGACCGCTGAAATGGCTGATTATCCTGTCTCCCTTGGCGATCGTTTTTGCGATGAGCTTTGGTCAGAATAAATTCTCTACATTTACGCTGCAGGCGATGTTCTGGGGGTTTGCGACCTTGATGGGACTGTCGATGTCGACGATTTTCCTCGTCTATACGGGCGCTTCCATTGCCCAGACATTTTTCGCCACATCAGCAGCATTTCTGGGCCTTAGCCTGTTTGGCTACACAACCAAGAAAGATCTGTCCGGCTGGGGAAGCTTCCTGATCATGGGCGTGATAGGCTTGATTGTAGCGATGGTGATCAACATCTTCCTGCAGTCCACGATGTTTCATTTCGTCATCAGCGCGATCGGTGTCCTGATCTTCGCAGGCCTGACGGCTTATGACACGCAGCGGATCAAGAGCATGTATGCTTATGTTGCCGGTACGGACATGGTTGGCAAAGTCATTATCATGAGTGCGCTCAACCTTTATCTGGACTTTATCAACATGTTCCAGTTCCTGCTCAGCTTCATGGGCAGCCAGGACTAAGCGTCTATTCATATGCTTTGACGTAAGACAAAGCCCGGCAGGAAACTGCTGGGCTTTTTCTTTTGGCAGTTGGTCGTTTTTCGGTTGCTATTGCTGGACAAGCGAGAGCCTCCCGCATAAGAATTTTGCGCGATCCATAGGGGAAATATAGTGCTTCAGAGTGTAAAAAAAGTTCGTTTGTTAGTCGTTGCTGCGGCCGTATCTGCGCTGGCCGCCTGCCAGACCGCTCCGTCTCCGCCTCCGCCAGCACCGGTTGCCACTCCGCAATACACACCTCGTGCGCCGACGACGCCATTTGGTGCGAGTATCAACACCATTGTGCCTCAACTGCGTCCTGACGGTTTGCGGCAGACAATCAATCGTGACATCGGGCCTTTAGAAACTTTATGGCATGTAAGGGCCGCATTGAATGTCGCGGCACTCAGCTGCACCGGGGCCCAATATTCTCGACTAGTGAGTGATTATAATGCCTTCATTGGCAACAATAAGAAGTTTTTGCGGAACGCCAATAATGCGATTATCAGAAAATATCGGCGCGATCATGGCGGCGGATATAAGCAAGCACATGATCGTCATCAGACCAGCCTGTATAACTACTGGTCATTTTCTCCGTTGCGCCGCCCCTTTTGTGACCAGGCGGTGCAAGTCAGTCAGCGAGCGATTGTAACGAAATCGGAAGATATGGAGACCTTCGGCGCACAGGCGCTGGCCGAACTGGAAAAACCGTTCACGGATTTCTATCTGGCCTATGAAGAATATGAGCGCGATCTGGATGCCTGGCGCCGGCAATATGCGCCGGAGCAGGCCCGTGATGCAGCGGATGAGACAATCAACACAACGGGTCTGACCAAAGGAGGTTAGGCTCTGGGTTTTCCAGATTAGAACCGGGCAAAAAAAGAAGGCCAGATGGAAAGAACCATCTGGCCTTTGTCTTTCAGCTTCCCAGAGATGGGGAGAGAGCGCTGAAAGAAGGAGGGATTGATTTAAAAGCCGAAGCGGACTCCGACTGAACTTTTGTCTTTCGCCGCTGGCCCTGCATCAGACAGATAATCTGAACGCACGGAGCTGGAAACGAAGCGACCGGGGCTAATGGCATCGACGCCGCTATCCTGGGCGTTGGAGCGATAAGAAAATTCTTGAGGAATGAACAAACTGGTCAGGCCCGCATCGGGTTGTGCTGCGACAGGTGCTATGTCGCTCTGTATGCGGAAACCGGGTGCAAATTCAGCGGCCATAGTAGCCATGAAACCGTGGTCCTTTTTGCTGGTAACACCAGCCAGATCAAAATTGCTTATAGGAAGGTCGATGGCCTGATGCTTTTGGGGGGAAGCGGTTTCTGCCATGCTTTGGGTATCTATGGCAGAGTCGGCAAATGCTGGCGTTGCGGTAATGCTGATAAGGGCAGCGGCGGTAACGATAACTGCATTTTTCATAAGTTCGACCTTCCTATATCTGCAGCCAGCACTTGCTTGCTGCTCTCATAGGTGGTTTCGAGCCGACAATGGATTTGGTTACAGAAGGCTCAAATTATTATTGATTAAATTGATCAATAGTGAGTTTTAGATAGCCTGTAACACTTACAGAAAGGTGCTTTTCTAGCTTTCTGGCATCAGTGCGGCATCAACCGCCTTCGCTTCCTTATATTTTTCGCGCGCCCTCAAACGCTCCGCATAGGCCTGGAAACTATCGCGGGCCGGGAAGCTTTCAAATTGCAAACCCCAATCAACTTGCGAGCCGACATAGACATCAGCCATCGTGAAGCGATCACCGCAAACATAAGTATGGGATTGCAGCATCTGATCCAACACATCCATGGCACGGTCATAACTGCCATAGCCTGCGGTGCGCTCTTGCTCTTCTGTAGGGGATAGGCCGAAACTGCGATCCAGTACGGCCTGTTCAATCGGTCCAGCCGCGAAAAACAACCAGCGATAATAGTCTGCGCGCTCATCTGCTGTCGGCGCTAGGCCGGCATCCGGAAAACTATTGGCCAGATAAGCGCAAATCGCCGCGCATTCTGTCACTGTCCTACCATTATGTACAATGGCAGGAACCTTGCCCATCGGATTGATGGCGAGATATTCATCCGATTTCATTTCGTCTTCATATGCAATGATCTTCTGATCATAGTCGGCTCCCGCTTCATGCAACGCCCATCGCACGATTTGACCACGGGACATGGGGTTGGTGTAAAAGGTGAGCTGTGATGAAGTTGGGGACATTATCTACTCCTGTAGTGACAGAGATTATGGTGGCAGGGATTAAAATCATAGCAAATTGATAGAGGTTTTACAGTTGGTACTTATTTAAACTGACGTCTTTCGCCGACGCTATTGCTTTCCATATTTTCCTTCGATCTGGCGCAGAATTTCAGCCAGCGAGCGTTCCGGTGCGGGCGTGAAGGTCTTTCCGGTCTTGCCCAGTCTTTCCATGCGGTCGAGGCGGAACATGCGAAAATCATCGCGCAATTCGCACCAGGCCACCAATGTCCATGTCTTTCCCCAGAACCATAGGCCCAGTGGTTGAACATTCCGGCTGGTCGCTGCGCCTTCCTCATCACGATAGTCGAAGGATAGGATATCGCGGGCATCAATGGCGGCTTCACACAGATCAATCACATCTCTGGTTTGCTCGCCGATACCCATTTCGGGAGCGAATATCTTGGTGCCACCGACCTGGTCGCGTTCCTTTTCCGGCAATACCGTTTCGATCTTCACCAACGACTCTTCTGCCGCCGTTCTCATCGCGGTGCCGCCCCAGGCGCGCACCATACGGGCGCCAGTGACAAGAGCGACAATTTCCTCGCGCGTGAACATCAACGGCGGCAGATCAAAGCCGCTACGCATAATATAGCCGATACCGGCTTCGCCATCGATAGGGACACCGGTGGACTGTAAATCGGCAATGTCGCGATAGATTGTGCGCTCGGACACTTCCAATCGCTCGGCCAGCATGGCCGCGGTGACAAGCCGACCGCCGCGCAGATATTGCACAATCTGGAAGAGGCGGTCGGCTCTGCGCATATCTAGTTTTTGAAAATACCGAGCGAATTGCCCTCGGTATCCTTGGCATAGAAGAAGGAACCGGCCGGGATCAGAATGACATCCGATACGACCTCGCCGCCGCCTTTCTTAACGCGCTCCATGGCATCATCAAGATAGCCATCGACCGCGAGATGTGCGGTGATTCCATCGCCTTCGGTTGCCGGCTTTCCTTCGTACAGATGACCAGATGAGGCGTTTTCGCCTTCATAGGGCAGCATCATGATCGGTTGCGGGCCCGCTTCATTCTTTGTGAGCGGGGCTTCCAGCAACGTTTCATAAAAGCTGGTAGCTCTTTCCAGATTGGTGACGGGAATCTCGGTCCAGACAAGACGGTTATTTTTCGCTTTGGTCATTAACTTGCTCCTCTTCGTTGTTGGGGACAAGTTCGCTATGCCATAGCCCTCCTGACAGCATATTGTCAGGAGGGTCCAATTATTTTTCTTTTATTGACTGTCAGTGTCGAGAAGGATCTCAAATCCACCATAGATTAAACGTTTCCCATCCATTGGCATTTCTGCGCCCGGAGCAGGCATACGTTTGTCTTCACGCATTTTTTCTGCACCGGTCTCAAACGCCTCTTTGGACGGCCATTCCGCATAACCGAAAGCGATAGCTTCACCGGCTTTTGCCTGAACCGCGCGCTTGAAATCGGTAACCTCGCCGTTTTGTATCCCCGCTGCCCAGCCATCGGCAGCGCGCAAGGCTCCATTGTCAATTGCCAGATCGCGCATCGTCTCGCACATATCGGCAAAGGCTTGGCGTTTCTCTTTAGGGACGGGGGCGACATAACCCTGTACATAGCCTGCCGGGCCGCTGGTCCCCTCTTCACCGACTGTTTCAAAGCCTGAATAGATCATCCGCATGCCGTCAAACGGCATTTCTGAGGGCTGTTCCATCCGTTCGTCGCTCCCCATGTCTTTGTGGGCCTTGTCAAACGCCTCTTTCGTTCCCCAATCGATCCAGGAGAAGACAATATTCTCGCCCTTTTCGGCCTTCACTGCTCCGTACATATCGGTAAGTTCCCCTCGCGGAACGTCGGATCCCCAGCATTCGACAATCCGCCGGGCCCCATAATCGGTAAAAAGTGGCACGGACTCTTGCGCCATTTTTAAATAGGCTCCCTTATTGGCTTCGGGAACCGGAATGATGAATCCTTGAAAATAACTCATTTTCTCTCTCCTCGACCCGAATATAGCAAATTTGAGCTTTCTAATCACGCGCGCACAAAAAAAGCGGCGTGAGACCAGTCACGCCGCTTTTTTGTTTTTGGGCAGCAGACGGTGAGCCTGCTTTTCAGTGTAACTACTTGTTCTTGGTTGGCGTTTTTTTCTTAGGTACCGGTTTCTTCTTTTTCTTTGCCGAGGGCGCAGATGGCGTCACCTCAAAGGTCAGCTCGTTGTCCTTCAGATGCACCTTGACCTCGCCGCCATTGACCAATTTGCCGAACAGCAATTCTTCGGCCAGTGGCTGCTTGATCTTCTCTTGAATGAGGCGTCCCATTGGGCGCGCGCCATAGAGTTTGTCATAGCCGCGTTCGGTGAGCCATTTCTGGGCATCATCATCGAGAGTGATATGAACATTCTGATCTGCCAGCTGCAGTTCCAGTTCAAGGATGAATTTCTCGACAACCCGCGCCACGACTTCTGGCGGCAGATAAGCAAAGGGCACAATCGCATCCAAGCGGTTGCGGAATTCGGGGGTGAACATTTTCTTCACCGCTTCATCGCCCGCATCTTCCTTGGACACATTGCCGAAACCGATGCCTTCTTTTGCCATGTCAGACGCACCGGCATTGGTGGTCATGATGAGAATGACATTCCGGAAATCGACAGTCTTGCCATGATGGTCGGTCAACTTGCCGTTGTCCATGACCTGCAAGAGAATGTTGAAAAGGTCAGGATGGGCTTTTTCAATCTCGTCGAGCAGCAACACACAATGCGGGTTCTGATCGACGGCATCGGTCAACAGACCTCCTTGGTCATAGCCGACATAGCCCGGAGGTGCACCGATCAGCCGAGAGACGCTGTGGCGCTCCATATATTCGGACATGTCAAAGCGCTTGAGCGGAATGCCCATGATCGACGACAATTGCCGGGCAACCTCGGTTTTACCAACGCCGGTAGGTCCGGAGAACAGATAGTTGCCAATTGGCTTGTTCGGTTCACGCAGGCCGGCACGAGACAGTTTGATTGCGCTCGACAGCTTTTCAATCGCTGCATTCTGACCAAAGACAACACGCTTGAGATCCTTGTCGAGATTTTCGAGCGTCTTCTTGTCATCTTTCGATACGGATTTGGGCGGGATGCGCGCCATCGTCGCGATAACCGCTTCAATATCCTTGGTCGTGATCATTTTCTTGCGACGCGAAGGCGGCAACAGCATTTGCATCGCGCCGACCTCGTCGATCACGTCGATCGCTTTGTCGGGCAACTTGCGGTCATTGATATAACGGGTTGAAAGTTCCACCGCTGATTTCAGGGCGTCCGGTGCGTAACGCACCTTGTGATGCTCTTCAAAAGCACCGCGCAGCCCGGCGAGGATTTTTATTGTATCTTCAACGCTAGGTTCATTGACATCAATTTTCTGGAACCGGCGCAGCAGGGCGCGATCTTTTTCAAAGTGATTTCGGAATTCTTTATAGGTGGTTGATCCGATGCAACGGATAATGCCGCCGGACAAAGCCGGCTTCAGCAAGTTGGATGCATCCATTGCGCCGCCACTGGTCGCGCCAGCGCCGATGACCGTGTGGATCTCGTCGATAAACAAGATCGCATCAGGCATTTTTTCGAGTTCTGAAACAACCTGTTTCAGCCGTTCTTCAAAATCACCACGATAGCGAGTACCTGCCAGCAAGGATCCCATATCAAGCGAATAGATAATTGCTGGCTTCAATACGTCTGGAACGCTTTCCTCGACGATCCGCAGGGCCAAGCCCTCTGCGATGGCGGTTTTACCCACGCCGGGTTCGCCGACATAAAGCGGGTTGTTCTTGGACCGGCGGCAAAGAATTTGCACGGTACGATCAACTTCGGCCTGGCGTCCGATAAGCGGATCGATCCGGCCATCCTTGGCTTTCTGGTTCAAATTGACGGTAAACTGGTCAAGCGCGGTTTCTTTCTTGTTTTTCGCCTCTTTTTTCTCGTCATTCTCTTCACTGCCAGACAGTTCGGCCGGATCAATCGATTGCCCGCCCTTGCCAACGCCGTGGCTGATAAAGCTGACGGCATCCAACCGGCTCATATCCTGTTGCTGGAGGAAATATACGGCATAGCTCTCTCGTTCAGAGAACAATGCGACAAGCACATTCGCGCCGGTCACTTCATCTTTGCCGGACGACTGCACATGCAGGATTGCACGCTGGACAACCCGCTGGAAACCGGATGTCGGGGAGGGGTCGATGGACTTTTCTACCTTCAGGGAATCCAGTTCGCTGTCGAGATACAGAACCACCGCGTCTTCAAGCTCGCCCAGATCCACTCCGCATGCGTTCATCACTTGCGAGGCATCACCATCGTCAATCAATGCCAGCAGCAGATGTTCCAGTGTCGCATATTCATGAGACCGATCAGCAGCATTTTTCAGCGCCTGATGTAGGGTCTTTTCCAGTGATTCTGCGAATGAAGGCATATATATACTCCTAGAAGGGACGATGGAATGTCCCGTTAGCTGAAAGCCTATGCGGTCCGGTGTGCCCTGACCTTAACCTTTTGGCTTCCTTCTTAATCTATGCGCAACCCAAAAAACATCAAGGGCATATCCTGAGAATGGCAAGCATGTGGCCAAGGTATAGCGTATTTCCTGATCTCTTCTCCTAAACGGTTCAAGCCGGATCAAATTAAATCTGAATATTAAGATATAGGGTTAACAAATCCTTACCAGGAACCGGTATTTACGTTTTTTTAAACAGGCTGTCGGCACTCGCGCGATGTGACACGGCAAAGCTTTTCTTGGCTTCACAGCGGCTTATTTCCGTTTTTAGCGTAGATATCCGCTTCTCAAGCTCATCCACAGAAAATGGGTCCAGGTCCTGTTTTATAAGCAGGCTAAGTGGATCATTTGCGCTGCGCGGCAGATCATCGTCATCATTCATATGAAAATATCCCATCTTTTTCGGCCATTTGCCTCGGCAATGTTGACCCGCACGGCTTTGCTGTCAATAAGGTCATCAGAGAAAAAGCGCCTGCCATTTACGCGTTTTTGGGGAGATTTGGGGCAGCCATGACAGTA
Organism: Sphingorhabdus sp. EL138; assembly: GCF_900258045.1. Taxonomy (GTDB): domain Bacteria; phylum Pseudomonadota; class Alphaproteobacteria; order Sphingomonadales; family Sphingomonadaceae; genus Parasphingorhabdus. The sequence goes on from NZ_OGVD01000004.1 coordinate 36,626, forward strand.
TCAGAAGTTTTGCAGACCGAAATGACAGCGGTAGCGATCAGTGAACCGGGCGGGCCGGATGTTCTGAAGCCGGAAACGATGACCGTTCCACAGCCTGCAGCTGGCGAAGTTTTGATCAAAGTTGCGGCGGCCGGTGTCAATCGTCCCGATGTGGTTCAGCGTATGGGGCTCTATCCGGCTCCTCCAGGCGCATCACCGCTGCCGGGTCTGGAAGTATCCGGTGTCGTTGTTGCGCTAGGCCAAGGCGTGGAGCCGGAATGGATGGGACGCAAGATATGCGCTTTGACCAATGGCGGCGGCTATGCAGAATTCTGTGTGGCTCCCGTGGGACAGTGCCTTCCCGTTCCGGACAGCCTGACCATGGAAGAAGCGGCGGCCTTGCCGGAAACACTGTTCACTGTGTGGAGCAATCTGTTCAACCGTGGCTTTGCGCGGGAAGATGAAACAGTATTAGTCCATGGCGGAACCAGCGGGATCGGTACGATGGCGATCATGCTGGGCAAGCTGTTTGGGTTGAATGTGATTGTTACTTGTGGCTCCGATCAGAAATGCACAGCCGCAAAGACCATCGGTGCGGACCACGCCATCAATTATAAAAGCCAGGATTTTGTGGAAGAAATCAAGAAGATCACCGGCGGGCAGGGAGTGGAAGTGGTTCTTGATATGGTCGCCGGTGACTATGTACCGCGCAACCTCAACTGCCTGAAGGAAGACGGCCGGCATGTCACAATTGCGGTACAGGGCGGCATGACAGCCACCCTGAACATGGCGCAGGTCATGATGAAGCGATTGACCCTGACCGGATCAACATTGCGCCCGCAATCGGCTGATCGCAAGGCGCTTCTTGCCGACGAACTTTATCGTTATGTCTGGCCGGATATTGAGGCAGGCAAGTTGAAACCGGTAATGGATGAAACATTCGCGCTTGCCGATGCTGCCAAGGCGCATGCGCACATGGAAGCCGGTGATCATATCGGGAAGATTATTTTGAAAGTGGAATAACGGATGGGCGAGAATATCGACTTTCACGGCGCAAAGGCCGCGCTATTTGTCGATGATAAACTGCTCGTCTATCGCCGTGATAATAACCCCGAAATTCCCTTTCCGGATATGTGGGATTTGCCTGGAGGCGGCCGCGAAAACGGGGAAAGCGGCGCAGAGTGTGTTGTCCGGGAAACCTTTGAAGAGTTCGGCATAATGGTCGATATTGCCGCGCTTGACTATGTCCAGAATTACGAGAACTGGCGGGGTGGAAACAGCCGAAGAGCTCTCTTTTTTGCCGGTCAACTCTCTTCCAGCCAGGTGGATGCCATTGTCTTCGGTGATGAAGGGCAGCACTGGCGGCTCATGGCGGTTACAGACTTTCTGGAAAGCAGTCAGGCCGTACCGCATTTGCAGGATCGATTGCGTCACTATCTCGCAGTTTAGGTCAGAGAAACCGGCCGGATTCTGTAAATAAAGGGTCACAAAACGGGAATCATCCTGTCACATTGGCAGTTTATAGGCCGGGTCTATGGATAGCTTCCATAGGAGCGCGATGATGGCCAAACAATTTCCGCCGATTTCTACATCCGATATCCCGTTGCTGGACGCAGATCGCTATGAGGCGCGGCTGTCCCGAAAGCCGCGAGTCAATCCGGCGGACAGGACACGATACCGAACCATCTGGATTTCCGACATTCACCTGGGTACCCGCGGCTGCAACGCCGATATGCTGATCGATTTTCTGGACCATGTCGACAGTGACGCGCTTTATCTGGTTGGTGATATCATTGACGGCTGGCGGTTGAAGAAGAAATTTTACTGGCCGGACGGGCATAATGATATCATCTGGCGGATATTGAAACGCGCCAAGCGGGACACTCGGATCGTCTATATTCCCGGCAACCATGACGAGATGTTCCGGCAGTTTACAGGCCTGAATTTCGGCGGTGTAGAAATCCGGCGGCATGCCATTCATGAAACTGCGGATGGTCGCCGGCTTTTGGTCATGCATGGTGACGAATTTGATACAGTGATGCTGGCACACCGCTGGCTCGCCTTTGTCGGTGACGCCGCTTACACAACTTTGATGCGGCTTAACTGGCTGGTCAACAAGTTCCGCCAGCGCATGGGCTTGCCTTATTGGTCGCTGTCCAAAGTCGCCAAGCACAAGGTCAAAAATGCGGTTGAATTTATTGGGCGCTTCGAGGAGCTGGTGGCCAAAGCTGCGGGCAATCGCGGCGTTGATGGTGTGGTTTGTGGCCACATTCACACGGCCGAGATGCGTGAGATCAAAGGCATCGAATATTATAACGATGGTGACTGGGTCGAAGGTTGCACGGCTTTGGTCGAATGTGATGACGGCACCATGGAGATTCTCCACTGGGCTGACGAGATCAAGGCGCGTGAGGCAAGGCGCGGCCAACCGATGAATCTGAAAACTGTGAAGGGCAATCTGGAGCAGGCGGCATGAAAATAGCGCTGGTAACCGACGCCTGGCATCCTCAGGTTAACGGAGTCGTCCGCACATTGGATACGATTATCGGGATATTGCGCCAATGGGGGCATGAGGTGCTGGTTATCTCGCCGGATCAATATCATTCAGTCGCCGCGCCCAGCTATCCGGAAATCCGACTGGCAATGACCCGCGCGCGTAGCGTTGGTCGGCGCATTGCCGCTTTTGAGGCTGACGCCGTACACTTGGCAACGGAGGGCCCGTTATGCCTTTCTGCCCGGCGCTGGTGCCGGCGGAACAAGCGGCCGTTCACAACTGCCTATCATACACAGTTTCCCGAATATCTCGCCAAGCGCACGCATTTGTCACCGCGCATTTTCTGGCCATATATTCGCTGGTTTCATGGCACATCACAGGCAATCATGGTTTCGACCGATAGCGTGAGACTGCAACTGGTGAAGGAACGTTTGCCGCAAGTGCATCATTGGAGCCGCGGCGTTGATCTTGGCAATTTCTCACCAGATGCGCCTGCTCCGAAAATATTCGATGATCTGCCGCGCCCGATCCAGCTCTATGTCGGCCGTGTTGCCGTTGAAAAGAATATCGACGCTTTTTTGCAAACAGATCAGCCGGGCAGCCGGGTGGTTGTTGGCGATGGCCCTGCGCTGGATGATTTGCGAGAGCGTTATCCCGACGCAAATTTTCTGGGCCGAAAATCGGGCCGGGAGCTTGCCGGCTGTTATGCCGGAGCCGATGTTTTTGTGTTCCCGAGTAAAACGGACACATTCGGACTGGTTCTCATAGAGGCGCTGGCATGTGGTACGCCGGTCGCGGCCTTTCCTGTCACAGGGCCGGTCGATATACTGACCGAAAAAAGTGGCGTAATGGCCGAAAGCCTTGATAGGGCCATTGCTGATGCACAGTATTTGCGATCGGAAGACTGTTTGAAGCGCGCCGCGCATTTTAACTGGACGGCAAGCGCGCGACAGTTTCTCGAAGGCCTGGCACAAATCGAACCAGAACAGACGGTTCGCCTGTCACGCCGTTTCATTGCCAAGGCCATTTTTGCCAGAGCTTGAGCCTTGGCCAGCTAAAAATGCATGGCTAAACCAAATATCTTGCCGACTCTTTCGATATCCCCTACATAGGGCTCAACAACAGGCCGCTCCCGAAAGGGGCGGCCCTTATTTTTTATAAAGGACGCCGCCGTGGCCCAAGATAACCCAACTCCGCTTATGCCGCATGCAACTGCAAGCTGGCTGGTTGACAATACCGGATTAAGCTTTGAGCAAATTGCTGAATTCTGCGGTATTCACATTCTCGAAGTGAATGCGATGGCCGACGATCTCGCCGGTTCCAAATATACCGGACGCGATCCTGTACAGGCGCATGAACTGACCAATGAGGAAATTGCGAAAGCCGAAGCTGATCCCGAATATCGGATGAAACTTCAAAAAGGGCCTGAGCAGGTACGCCGGACCAAAGGTCCACGTTATACGCCAGTGTCCAAGCGTCAGGATAAACCCGACGGCATTGCATGGCTGCTCCGCAATCATCCGGAAATTTCCGATGCACAGGTTGGTAAACTGATCGGCACGACGCGCACCACCATCAACGCGATCCGCGACCGTGAGCACTGGAACATTGCCAATATTGTACCCAAAGATCCGGTTACACTGGGCCTTTGTTCGCAGCGTGAATTGGACGCAGTGGTCGCCAAAGCCGCCAAGAAAGCCGGCATTGAACCGGAAGTACCCGAAGACAAGAAGCTGGGCGGTGACAAGGAAGCGCTTATCGCCGAACTGCATGAAGAGCGGGCACAGGCAGAGCGTGACGCCGAAGCTGCATTGGCCGCTGAATCCGGTGAAGAAGAAATTGCTTCAGAAGATCTGACGGCAGAAACGCTGTTTAAAGATAGCAAGGATAGCTAGTTTTTCAGTTAGCTTCAGCTTTGTGCTCCGCACTTGATGCGGAGCCTAGAGTAGATCGTAAGAACAGCCATCCTAGGCTCCGCATCAAGTGCGGAGCACCGTCGCGTGATTGCTGAACGGCAGAACAGCTTAACCGGTCAATTAAATCCGGTTGCGCCTGTGCGCTCGGCCGGTCTATGATCTTGTCATGGATGTCCCCACAAAATCTCCCGCTTATGATGCAACGCTGGCCGATCATGGCTTTGAACCTATAGAAGCGGAGGGGCTCACCTATCCGCTAGGCGCGTTCGAACCGAAATATGGCGAATATTTTGAATTGATGCCTGGCATCGGCTGGACCCGCACGCCGGTTCCCGGGCCGCTTGGGCATATAAACAATTGGGTGCTGGATGACGTGCACCCGGATGGAAGTCCGGGCTTTGCAATTGTCGATACCGGTCTGTTCATGCCCGCAGTCATCGAAGCCTGGAAAACGCTTTTTAAAACCGGCCTCAATGGCAAGACGGCCACCAAGATTGTTGTCACCCATTTTCACCCGGACCATGTCGGCTGTGCGGGCTGGCTCGCCAACCGGTTCAAGGCTCCCGTACATATGAACCGTACCGAATGGCTGTTAGCGCGGATGCTGACCGCTGATGTCAGCGAGGATGTACCGCAAGAAGCAATTGATGAATGGCGCTTTGCCGGATGGGACGAAGCGCTCATCAAGGAGAAATGCGAAGGCGGGTGGGGGCGATTTGCCCGGGCCGTTTCGCGTCTGCCGACCGGACATATCCGCATGGATGAAGGGGATAGCCTGACTATCGGTGCCAATGACTGGCGGGTAATGATCGGGCGCGGCCATACACCGGAACATGCCTGCCTGATCGATGATGCCAGTCACGTTATGATTTCCGGTGACCAGATATTGCCGCGAATTACATCCAACATCTCGGTAATGCTCAGCGAACCGACGGCCGATCCCCTCGGCGAGTGGCTGGACAGCATCGCCCGGTTCCGTGCGGAAATTGATCCCGATCTTCTGGTCCTGCCTGCGCATGGCCGTCCGTTCAAAGGCGCGCATCAGCGGCTCGACACGCTGGCGTTGCGGCATAATGAGGCGCTGGATGACCTTGCCAATGCATTGGCCCGGGAACCGATGCGCGTGGTGGATAGTTTTCCGCTGCTATTTTCCCGCCCGATCGGCAATGATGTGATCGGTATGGCGACAGGCGAGGCGATGGCGACGCTTCGCCATCTGGAATATACCGGCAGGGCAACGCACGATATGAAAGACGGAGTCGCCTGGTACAGCGCGGTTTGATCTAGCGCAAAGACAGCTGGTTTTTGCACGCATAAGTCAGACTTATGTGGAAATATTACCCCGAACTGCTCGAACGCCCGGTCCCGCGCTATACGAGCTATCCGACCGCCGCCGACTTTCATGATGAAATTGGCGCGGATGATCTGGAACAGGCCTTGGCGGACGTCCGGCTATGTGGCGATATCTCGCTATATGTGCATATTCCCTATTGCGAACAGATATGCTGGTACTGCGGTTGCAATACGGGAAAAGCGAACCGTACGCAGCGTTTGGCGGCCTATATGGACGCATTATTTGCCGAGATTGACCTGGTGTCGCGTAAACTCGGCAAACGTGGCCGCGTGAAACGTATCGCCTTTGGCGGCGGTAGTCCCAATGCTTTATGTGCTGATGATTTCTCTGATCTGCTGGACCACTTGTCTAAAGCTTTCAGTTGTGACCAGCCCATATTGTCGATCGAACTGGATCCAAGAGGTTTTACGTCAGAATGGCGCGATTTGATCGCTGCGACCGGCGTCCACAATATTAGTCTGGGAGTGCAGAGCTTTGACCCTGTCGTGCAGGCCGCCATTGGCCGTGTGCAGCCGCTGGAAATGGTCACGGATATGGTCGCAGATCTTCGCGCCGCAGGGGTTTCGTCGCTGAATTTCGATTTGATGTACGGTCTGCCCGGGCAAACACAGGATATACTGGAAGAGACTTTACGGGAGGCCGTTCGCCTGTTGCCTGAACGGATAGCCTTGTTTGGATATGCCCACATACCCAAGCTGATCCCGCGTCAACGCCGGATTGATGACACATATTTGCCGGATGGCAGGCAGCGTTTTGACATGGCCGCTTTCGGTTATGATTTTCTGACCAAGGCGGGATATGAGTCGATCGGTTTCGATCATTTTGCGCTTCCGGGCGACCCTTTGGGCCATGCAGGGATTGGCGGGACGGTTCGGCGAAATTTTCAGGGCTTCACCGATGATCAGAGCGACATCTTGATCGGATTTGGTGCCTCGGCGATCAGTCAATTTCCGGATCGCATCATCCAGAACCACAAAAATACGGGGCGCTATCGCAAATTACTGGCTGATGGCCAGTTACCAGCGGCTGCTGGGATCAAGCGAAGCCCTGATAACCAAATCCATGGAGTGATAATCGAGCAAATACTCGCCAACGGCAAAGCGGACCTTGCGCCGCTTGGCGATGCACAGAGCCACGCTGCTTTGCTGGCGCCTTTTATAAATCGCGGGCTTGTCGAAATTGCTGGTGGAGAGTTGATACTCGATCCGTCGGCAAAGCCTTATGCAAGAACCATTGCCGCTGTTTTTGATGAGTTTCGTGGCCAGACTAACGGTACATTCAGTCAAGCAGTATGAGTACCCGACGTCAGGAGACATTAACTGAGCTTCTCCAGGCTGGCGATGTTCCAGAGGGGAAAAACAGTGATTTTTTGAAGAAAAGTCCGGGAAGGCAAGCGTTAATCAGCTGATTAAATTGTTATTTGCAACCTTGTCTCGGGAATGGCATAGTGAGGCAAAGCTGGGAGAGACGGCAAATGGCTACGCAAACGTTGGAAAAAAGCGGCGGCGCTTCAGAAGCACCTGTAGAATCAGTGGACGTCCTGATCGTCGGGGCAGGCATTTCGGGTATCGGCATGGCCGTGCACCTGCGTGACAAATGTCCGGGCAAGAGCTTCGCTTTGGTTGAGCGCCGGGACGAAATCGGCGGAACATGGAACCTGTTCCAGTATCCCGGCATTCGCTCGGATAGCGACATGCACACGTTGGGTTTCAATTTTGAACCTTGGACCGAGCAGAAAGCCATTGCCGATGGCCCCTCGATCATGAACTATCTTCACCGGATCAAGGCCAAGCATGATCTGGAAAAGCATATCCATTTTGGTCACAAGGTCCTGTCTGCCAGTTGGTCGAGTGAAGATGCGCGCTGGACAGTAACCGCTGAAAAATCGGACGGTAGTCACGCGGTTATGCATGCCAATTTCCTTTACATGGGTTCCGGCTATTATGATTATGATCAGGGCTATGATGCACAGATCACCGGCATGGACAATTTCAAGGGCGACGTTGTTCACCCGCAATTCTGGCCCAAGGATTTTGATTATAGCGGCAAAAAGGTGGTTATCATTGGCAGTGGTGCGACGGCAGTGACCATTGTTCCGGTCATGGCTGAAAAAGCGGCTCACGTGACGATGCTCCAACGGACACCAACATGGTATTTTGCCCGGAATGCCAAAGATCATCTCGCCAATTTCCTGCGCAAGATAATGCCCGACCAATGGGCGTATAATATCATCCGCAAGAAAAACGTGTGGATGCAGGACCTGACCTTTAACATGGCCCGGAAAAAGCCTCAGAAAATCATCAAGAAGCTTGAAAAGCCGCTCAAGAAAGAACTGGGCGATAAATATAACAAGGAAGATTACACGCCGCCTTATGGTCCCTGGGAGCAGCGCCTGTGCCTCGTTCCCGATAGCGATATGTTCAAGGCGATCAGTTCCGGCGCAGCAGACGTCAAGACGGGGCATATCCAAACGGTCACCGCTGACGGTATCAAGCTGAAATCTGGTGAAACACTGGATGCGGATGTGATTGTTACGGCCACCGGTTTGAAGCTGGCCGTCGCCGGTAAGGTTGCGTTTGAGGTGGATGGCAAGCCGATCAACTTTCACGATCATTTCTATTATAAAGGCTGCATGTTCTCTGACATTCCCAACATGGCCATTGTCTTTGGCTATCTGAACGCATCGTGGACATTGAAGGCCGATATTGTCTCGGAATATACCTGCCGCCTGCTCAACCATATGGACGCAACAAGTACGCGGATTGCAAATCCGGTACTGTCAGAAACGGTTGAAGAGGAAGAGCTGTTTGACTTTTCTTCCGGCTATATAAAGCGCTCCATCAATGAACTGCCGCGCAACAGCACGAAAATGCCGTGGAAGCTCAATCAGGATTATTTGTTTGATAAGAAGGTTTTGCTCAACGAAGCTGTGGATGATGGTGTCATCCAGTTCTACGGGCCGAACAGCCAGACAGTTGAGGATTCTGAACCTGCGCTCGAAGCGGCGGAGTAAATGCAGTTTCCATATCCAGGCCTTGTAATTAACATTAATGTCAGTAAATAGGTCATATGGAAAATGAATTTCTCGATGTTCTGATTGTTGGTGCGGGCCTGTCCGGTATCGGCGCTGCTGTCCACCTGACCAAAAGATGCCCTGGCAAGAGTTTCGCCATTGTCGAAGGGCGAGAGCGTCTGGGCGGCACATGGGATTTGTTCCGCTATCCTGGTATTCGCTCAGACAGCGACATGTACACTTTGGGCTATAATTTCAAACCGTGGACAGCCCGCAAGGCGATTGCCGATGCGCCGACTATTCTTGATTATCTGCACGAGACGGTGGCTGAACATGGTCTCGAAAAGCATATTCGCTATGAGCGCAAGGTCACCAATGCCAGCTGGTCAAGTGAAACGGCAAGATGGACCGTCAGTCTGACGCATGGCGATGGCTCGACGAGTCAGATAGAGTGCAACTTCCTTTTCATGTGCTCCGGCTATTATAGCTATGAAGGCGGGCATAAGCCGGATTTCAAAGGGTCTGATAATTTTGCAGGACCGATTGTCCATCCTCAGGAATGGCCAGAAGATCTGGACTATACGGGCAAGAAAGTTGTGGTGATCGGCAGCGGCGCGACAGCGGTTACGCTGGTGCCATCGATGGCGGAAACCGCGGGGCATGTTACCATGCTGCAGCGTTCCCCGACCTATATTGTATCCCGCCCCGCAGAGGATAAATTCGCGCTCGCACTTCGCAAATTCCTGCCGAATAAACTGGCTTATGGCATCACCCGCTGGCGCAACGTTCTCTATCAGCTTTTTACTTTCAATCTCGCCCGGCGTCAGCCAGCTGGCTTTAAAAAGAAACTGCTTGAAATGGTCCGTGAGGAAATGGGGCAGGGCGTGGACATGAAGCACTTTACGCCAACCTACAATCCCTGGGATCAGCGGCTCTGTCTGGTGCCGGATAGTGACCTTTTTCAATCGCTCAAGTCAGGGAAGGCGTCTGTTGTCACTGATCATATCGAGCGTTTTGTCGAAGACGGCATATTGCTGAAATCAGGAGAGAAACTGGAAGCGGATATCATCGTCACAGCTACTGGCCTAAAGCTGGTTTCCGGCGGTCATGCCCAGTTTGAGATTGATGGCGAGCCGGTCCATTTTGGTTCTCGTTTCAATTATAAAGGCGTGATGTTCTCCGATGTACCGAATCTCGGGATGACCTTTGGCTACACCAATGCCAGCTGGACATTGAAGGCAGATCTGACCAGCGAATATATTTGCCGGGTGATAAACACCATGGACCGCAAGGGCGCGCAGATAGCCTATCCCCATCCGGCTGACGGAGAAAAACTGATCCCGGAAACAATTGTCGATTTCTCATCCGGCTATATCGAACGCGCTGCCGCTGACTTGCCAAAGCAGGGTCAGAAGAAGCCTTGGCGACTGAACCAGAATTACGCGAAGGATATTGTCAATCTGCGTTACAAGACCGTTGATGACGGCGTGATGGTTTTTGCCAAAGCCGGAAGCATGTCGTTGGGAGCAACCAGCGGAGCTGAATCGGCAGAGCCTTTGAACACGCAACCCGTCGCCGCCTGATTAGGCACTCGCGTTCCGACAATTGTGCGTCTATAGGGACGCGATGACTGACTTTAAGACATTGATAGAGGCCGACAAAGGCCAAGCCGCCAGAACCATCCAGATACTGGATAAGCATGTTTTTGAAGACTGGCTCAAAGACCAACCGGATAGTATTCGCAGCATAGTGAAGGCCTATAAATTCACTGCCAATCCGAAGTCCTACCTAATCCTTCCGATTACCGGGGCAACGGACAAAGACGACAAATCCGAACAAGGTGATTTCACCGTCGTGGCCGGCGTCCGCAATCGCAAAAAGCTGGGCCCATGGGCGCTTGCCAAACTTGGTGGCAGGTTGCCGGAGGGCAAATATCGGCTGGCCGGTGCCAGCGCCAAAGACGCTTTGTTCGGTTGGCTGATCCCGCAGCATGAATTTGACGAGTATAAAGAGCTACCGGATCGTCAGGGGCCCAGTGTCTTGCTGGTCAAGGACGAAATTGCGCAAGTCGACGAAGCAGTCCGTCAAGCGGCGGCCACGGCTCTGGTCCGCGATATGGTCAATACACCAGCAGCTGACATGGGGCCAAACAAGCTTGAGGACATTGTTGAAAAATTGAGCGAAGCGCATGGCGCAGAATTGAAAGTCACCCGCGGAGATACACTGGAAAAGGACTTTCCGATGATCCACGGCGTTGGCAAGGCGGCCATGCGGGATCATGCCCCGCGCCTGATTGAACTGAAATGGGGTAAGGCGGATGCACCCAAGATCGCCATAGTCGGCAAGGGCGTAACCTTTGACAGCGGAGGGCTGTCAATGAAGTCGCCTGCCGGTATGCTCATCATGAAAAAAGACATGGGCGGTGCGGCTCATGCCATTGCTTTGGCAAAGCTGATCATGGAAGCAAAATTGCCGGTACAGCTTCACCTGCTGGTACCGGCGGTGGAAAATTCGGTCGATGGTCATGCGTTACGTCCCGGCGATGTGCTCCATAGTCGCAAGGGAATAACGGTAGAAATTGGTAATACCGATGCCGAAGGGCGCCTGGTATTGGGTGATGCGTTGACGCTGGCAGGGGAAGAAGAGCCCGAGCTTATCATTGATTTTGCGACACTCACTGGCGCAGCGCGCGTCGCTTTGGGTCCCGATTTACCAGCTTTGTTCTGTAATGATGACGAAATGGCCGCTGGCCTGCTCGACAGTGGTGATCAGGAAGATGATCCGCTATGGCGCATGCCTCTTTGGTCCCGTTATGAATATCGTCTCAAAAGCCCTATTGCCGACACGAACAATGTAGCCACGGGGTCTTTTGCGGGCTGCATTACGGCTGCGCTGTTCCTGAAAAAATTCGTTCCGAGCGATATTTCTTGGGCTCATTTTGATACCTATGCATGGCGACCTTCGAGTAAAGCGGGCCGACCCAAAGGCGGAGAGGCATTGGGTCTGCGGGCGAGCTGGAACTACCTGAAAGCACGTTACGCTAAATAACCACGGTGCATCGCCGCTTGATCAACGGGCCGTTTCTCGGTTAAGGGCGGCCTATTGTCACAGCTTTGTCACAAACTGTGGGCGTCGCGTAGTTGCGGCAAAAGCCGTAAATGGGGTATTGAATAAAAATGAATATTGTCGGGGACATGAAAGCCGGAGACATGACGGCGCGCGCGAAATTTTCGCTGCACGGTCCCGAAGAAGATTTCGATCCGCGGATTACCGCGCATCGCGGGGATCTGGCGGATATCGCTCTGGCAGGCAAATTATTTGCGCCGCATTATGCAGAGGCCATACCGATGCGCTGCGCTGCGCCCAAGGCGATGATCCGCAAACAGGGCAACAAAAGTCATGAAGCCGTTTCTGAGCTGCTGCATGGTGAAGGTTTTCAACTGTTGGATGTGGTCGGCGATTGGGCCTGGGGCTTTTGTGATCATGATGGCTATGTCGGTTATTTACCGGTTCATGCTTTGCAGCATCAGCGCAAGACCGCAGAGCCGACTCATTTGATTTCAGCCCGGGCGGCGCTGATATTTATCGATCCCGATGTCAAAGCGGGAGTTATCAAGCGCCTGCCAATGGGGGCCAAACTCGCCTGCGGAGAACCAAGTGAGTGCGGCAAGTTTCTGAAAACTGGCAAAGGCTATGTCCATGTTCGCCATGTTCAGGAGATCGGAGCCAAACAGGTTTTCGACGGTATGAACAGCACGGCACGATTTGCGGAACAGCTAATTGGCGCGCCATATTTATGGGGTGGTCGCAGCGGTGACGGTCTTGATTGTTCAGGTCTGATCCAGATGGTGCTGGGGTTAACGGGACAATCGGCACCGAGAGATGCGGACCAGCAGCTGCTGGCCATCGGATCGGAAATTCCGGGAGATGAAGAGTTAAAGCGCGGGGACATTGTATTTTTTCCTGATCATGTCGGAATAATGGCTGATAGTGACCGGATCATTCATGCGAATATCCACTGGATGCAGGTTGCTGAAGAGCCTTTAAATGATGTGGTTGCGCGTTTTGGTGACGATGTTGAGCAGCCGGTTCTGGCGCGCAAGCGGCTTGGGTGATCAGCGGCCATGACACACAGTGTTTTCATCGATGGTGCGGCCGGAACCACCGGCCTTGAAATTGCCGACCGGCTGGGGTCACGGCAGGAATTTGATCTTGTGCGGCTGCCAGAGGATCGGCGCAAAGACACGGACGCCCGGCGTGAAGCCATTAACAATAGTGATTTTGTAATCCTGTGCCTGCCTGATGAGGCTGCCAAGGAAGCTGTATCACTGATCGACAATGACCGTACGCGGATCATAGACGCTTCGTCAGCCCATCGTACGGCAGCCGATTGGGTCTATGGATTTGCGGAGTTTCAGGATGGACAGCGTGAGCGGATCGCGAACGCGCGGTTCGTCTCAAATCCCGGCTGCTACCCTACCGGTTTCCTTGGTGTTGTCGCGCCGCTTGTTGCTCGCGGCCTGTTACCAGTGGACTGGCCCTATTCCGTTAATGCCGTGTCCGGCTATTCGGGCGGCGGCAAGGCGCTGATCGAGCGGTTCGCGCAAGAGCCGGAAATTGGTTTTCGCAGCTATGGCCTGACCCTGGAGCACAAGCATATGCCAGAGATGAAACGCCATGCCGGTCTCACTCATGACGTGATCTTTGCACCGGCCGTGGTGCGGGCCTATCGCGGTATGATTGTTGAAGTTCCGCTAAACCTGCCCGCTATTGGCGGCGGTGCGAAGTCGGATGATCTGCTGGAAGCGTTGAAAAATCACTATGATGGCTCAGCAATTGTCAGCGTGCATGATGGCAGCGGCACTGGCGAACTATTGCTGAACGAGAATGATCCTGCGACGGATCGGCTCGAACTTAGTGTTTTTGCAGATGATAGCGGCGATCATGTCCGTTTGGTGGCAAAGCTCGACAATCTTGGCAAAGGCGCAGCCGGTAGCACCGTTCAGGACCTGAACATCATGGCCGGTCTGGATGAAACTCTGGGGCTGCGGCTGTAAAACTGACAGCCTTATTCAGCAGTACTTTCATCACGGTCAGGCCGTAAGCTGGTTCCCGCCCGGCCGCTGCGAAAAGACGAAAACCAGCTCAGAGGGTTGAGACTGGTCGTACCATCTAACGAGAACGTGATAAACTCGGCGCGACCGCCGATATTCTCCCAGGGAATTGTGCCGTCAAGGCCAAGCGGGCTCGCTACCCGGCTATCGGCGGATAGATCCCGGTTGTCACCCATCAGGTAAAAATGGCCTTCGGGGATGATGACGGGCGCAATATCGTCAGTGAGCTGCGGCCCCAGATCGATAATATCATAGCTTACGCCGTTAGGCAGCGTTTCGCGAAGGATCGGGAGCGTGCAGACACTGTTACCGGTGGCGTCTGTATTGCGCAGGCCGGGAAATTCGGAACCGCAGGGGGAATTGGCATCAATTGGCAGGTTCAGATCTGGCTGAACTTCTTGTTTGACCGCAACTCCGTTCAGGAAAACCTGGCCGCCGCGCATCTCCAGCATGTCGCCAGGAAGGCCGATAACCCGTTTGATATAGTCGCTGCTCTGATCTTTTGGGGTGAGGATTACGATGTCACCGCGTTCCGGCACCGATCCGAAAAGTCTGCCTTCCATGCGCGGCAATATATGGAATGTCGGTGACACCCATGACCAGCCATAGGCATATTTGCTGACAATCAGGCGATCCCCAACCAATAGGCCGGGCATCATGGACACGGACGGAATGTAAAAGGGCTTTGCTACCAGACTATGAAAGGCCAGAACCGCGAGCAGCAAAAGGCCGATGCTTTTGGCTTCACCGATCCAGTCAGTTTTCTCTTTTTTGGAATTATCCGCCTTGATTGTCGGTTCATCCGCCTTTTCTAAAGCCATATCCTGTTTTCTTCTTCTATTGCCATGCCGACCCATATCCAACCGGCTCACCGTCTAACGCGAAGGCATCGCTTCGATAATGACGAACGCTTGCGCCCATGGATGATCGTCAGTGAGTGTGAGATGAACGACCGCATCATATCCGGCTGGAGTCAAAGCGTCGAGCCGTTTTTTCGCACCCCCGGCAAGCGCCAATGTCGGTGCCCCGCTTCTGGCGTTGATGACGCCGATATCTTTCATATAGACGCCTGCCTTGAAACCGGTTCCCACAGCCTTGGAATAGGCTTCCTTGGCAGCGAAGCGCTTCGCGTAGGTTCCGGCCCTGGTATAAGGCCGGCGTGCGGCTTTGACTCGCTCAACTTCAGTGAATACGCGATTCTCAAAGCGCTCACCAAACCGGTCCAGCGAATTTTGAATGCGCTCTATGTTACAAAGGTCTGATCCAAGGCCAATAATCATAAGGCTATCCTGTAATCTAGTTTAACCAGTCCTTTGCCATAGACTTGCGTTTCGCTCAGTCGCAAATGGCGCATAGCTTTTGTGCTTCGGTATAAGGGGATGCCATCACCCAAAAGAATAGGGACAACAAAAAGTTCGAGGCGATCAAGCAGATCATTCTCTATAAAGGCGGTTTGCAATTTTGGGCCGCCTACGACCCAGCTGTTCAGGCCCTTTTGTTTCAATTCTTTGGCCAGTGCAGGAACGCCGCTGTGCCAGGTGTGGACGTCGGCAAAGGGAATATCCAATGCTGACGATGTCACGATGAACCCCCGTTTCCCTGGATAGGGCCATCCTGATTCGAACGACAAGATCTGCTCATATGTAACGCGGCCAAGCACGACAGCTTCAATTTCGGATAAGAAAAGGTCGTACCCATAGTCGACGTCGTTAAATGGTTCGAGCCAACTGACACCGCCTTCATTGTCTGCGACGAAACCATCGGCGCTGGCGGCGATAAAACCTCTGATCACCGTGCATCACCCATCAACGCGCGCATTTGCTTTATGCTTCCCGCCAATCCACCGAAAATCGCCTCGCCGATCAGGAAATGGCCGATGTTGAGCTCGACCAGCTGCGGGATCGCGGCGATCGGTACGACATTATCAAAGGTCAGGCCGTGGCCGGCATGAGGCTCGATACCATTTTTTGCGGCCAGTGCGGCGGCATCACTAATCCGCCGCAATTCCTTTTCCCGATCCGCGCCGCTGACATGCGCATAATGACCGGTGTGAAATTCGACCACTGGCGCACCGAGATGAATGGCGGCTTCGATCTGGCGTGGGTCGGGTTCGATAAACAGGCTGACCCGGATATTGGCTTCCCGCAGTTGTCCGACAAAATCTGATAGCCGGTTGTGCTGGCTGGCTGCATCCAGGCCGCCCTCAGTCGTGCGTTCTTCCCGTTTTTCGGGAACGATGCAGGCGGCATGTGGCTTGTGCCGCAGCGCGATCTCCAGCATTTCGTCGGTTGCCGCCATCTCAAGGTTTAATGGAATGGAGAGCGTCTCCATCAACGCCAACAAGTCGTCATCACGGATGTGCCGCCGATCCTCCCGCAAGTGCGCAGTAATACCATCAGCGCCAGCCTCCGCTGCTATTGCCGCAGCTCGAATGGGTTCAGGATGGTCACCTCCACGCGCATTGCGAATGGTGGCAACATGGTCAATATTGACGCCCAGTCTCAATTTCGACGTTGCGTTCATGCTTTGCGGCTACCCGGTTTGGTGGTCGGGATGGCAGCGAGTTCTGCCGGTACTTCATCATCCGCGTAGGATGGTACTTCAAGAGCGATCAGCGGAAAGAATGGAACATCAAAACTGGCTGCGCCGTTTGAGCGGTCGACCAATGCTCCTGCTGCAATAACGTCGCCGCCAGCGTCGCCAATAGCCTTGATCGCCTCCCGCGACGAAAGGCCGGTGGTTACAACATCTTCCATCATCAAAACCTTTTGACCAGGCTCCAGGCGGAAGCCCCGGCGCAGTTCAAATGTGCCTTCGGGGCGTTCCAGAAAGATCGCCTCTTTGCTGAGCGCTCTGCCCATTTCATGACCGACTATGACGCCGCCCATTGCCGGTGAGACCACAATATCGATAGCGGATCGAATATCAGCTGGCATCTGGCCAACCAGTGCTTCGGCCAATCTCGCGCCTCGGGCAGGGTCCATCAGTACCCGGGCACATTGCAGATATTGGGCGCTGTGCCGACCGGATGACAATATGAAGTGCCCTTCCAAAAGCGCATCACTGGCGCGGAATTCATCCAATATTTCGGTTTCAGTCACGATTTTATTCTGCCCTGTTTGCTGTTGTATTTCAGAAATGGCTTCATCTTGGTTCTAATGAAAGGCCAAAAACTGAAAAAATATGCGTAGAGTAGCTTGAGGCTTGCGACAACCCTGCTTATAAGCCGCGTCAAACGGGATGTTTCAGGTTCAATGGCCGATTGCCCAGATGGGCATATTTACCAGAATATCTGGTGAGCCCATATGCTGAAAACGCCCGAAAATTGGGGTAAAAATAAGGTTGAGCAAGTAATGACTCATTATGTGAAAGCATGGATTCTGGCATTGGGCCTGATTCTCACGCCCGCGGTTGCAACCGCGCAAGATGCCTTGCCGGCGGCTCCAGGAGCCGAGGCGGCACCTGCTGAGGCAAGTGTTGATGCAGGGGCCCCGGCAGCCGAAGCGGCGCCAGCTTCAGGACTTGATCCTGCTCTTTACACGCCGATGAAACCTACCGAAGGCGTGGGTATGCCGGTCGATGGCGGTCTCGATTTTCAGCCACAGGTCAGTGAAACTGGCAAGCAAGCCAAATGGATAAACAACTCCATATTATTGCCAATCATGACCGTTATCTGTCTGTTCGTGCTCGCATTGCTGTTTTGGGTCATGATCCGTTTTCGTCGCGGAGCCAATCCGGAACCTTCGAAAACAACGCATAATACCTTTATCGAAGTTGTCTGGACGGTTGTTCCAGTCTTGATTCTTCTGGTTATCGCTGTTCCTTCCATCAGCCTGCTGGCTCAGCAATTTGAACCTGCACCGGAAGACGCTTTGACCGTGAAAGTGACGGGTTATCAATGGTATTGGGGTTACAATTACCCTGACAACGGTGACTTCGAAATTATTTCCAACATGCTGACCGAAGAGGAAGCAAACGAGAGTGGCGAGCCATTCCAGCTAGCAGTCGATAACCGGATGGTTATTCCGGTTGGAAAGCCTGTGAAAATGCTGATTACCGGTGCAGACGTTATCCACAGCTTCGCGATACC
This sequence comes from Sphingorhabdus sp. EL138, assembly GCF_900258045.1. Lineage (GTDB taxonomy): Bacteria > Pseudomonadota > Alphaproteobacteria > Sphingomonadales > Sphingomonadaceae > Parasphingorhabdus. The sequence goes on from NZ_OGVD01000004.1 coordinate 54,586, forward strand.
AGCGGCATGGTTCAAACTGGATGCCGTTCCGGGACGGATTAACGAAAAAGTTCTGCAAATCGATGAAGTTGGCGTTTATTACGGGCAATGTTCTGAGCTTTGCGGCGCGCGGCATGGCTTCATGCCAATCGCTGTCGAGGTTTTGCCGGAAGACAAGTTTAACGACTGGGTGCGCGCAAATGGTGGAACTGTAAAAGGGGACGAAGTCGCCGCCGACGAGAGTGAAGATGGCGCGGCTGAGGAAACCGCATCTGATGACACGACAACAGAAGGCGCGCCTGCGGATGCAGCCGCCGCTGCGAATTAAGGGATACGCAAGCGATGACAACTATTGCAGCAGACGGCCAGATTTTGGATGATCACGCACATGATGCGGACCACAAGCCAGCCTTTTTTCAACGTTGGTTCATGTCGACCAACCACAAAGACATCGGTACGCTTTACCTGATTTTCGCCATTATCGCGGGAATTATCGGTGGCGCGATTTCCGGGATGATGCGGATGGAACTGGCTGAGCCAGGCATTCAATATCTGACAGGCTGGGTTGGTGCAGGTGCATCCATGGATGAAGCGCTTCATCTCTGGAATGTGCTTATCACTGCACATGGTCTGATCATGGTCTTTTTCATGGTTATGCCGGCAATGATTGGCGGCTTCGGCAACTGGTTCGTTCCTTTGATGATCGGCGCGCCGGATATGGCGTTTCCGCGGATGAACAATATTAGCTTCTGGCTACTTGTTCCCGCATTCCTGCTTCTTTTGGGATCGGCTTTTGTTCCTGGCGGAACCGGTAATGGTGCCGGTACTGGCTGGACAGTTTATGCGCCGCTCGCCACTACCGGATCGGTAGGTCCTGCCGTGGATATGGCAATATTGTCGCTTCACCTTGCAGGTGCGAGCTCCATCTTGGGCGCGATCAACTTTATCACGACCATTTTGAATATGCGGGCGCCGGGCATGACACTGCACAAAATGCCGCTATTTGTATGGTCGGTTCTGGTGACGGCTTTCTTGCTGCTTCTGGCGCTGCCTGTGCTCGCTGCCGCTATTACGATGCTGCTGACAGATCGTAACTTTGGCACAACCTTCTTTGATGCCGCGGGCGGTGGTGATCCGGTGCTTTACCAGCATCTGTTCTGGTTCTTCGGGCATCCTGAAGTTTACATCATGATCCTGCCCGGTTTCGGCATGATCAGCCACATTATCTCGACCTTCTCGCGCAAGCCTATCTTTGGCTATCTCGGCATGGCCTATGCCATGGTCGCGATTGGCGTCGTCGGGTTTGTTGTTTGGGCGCACCACATGTTCACCACGGGCATGTCGGTTAACGTAAAAATGTACTTTACCGCAGCAACCATGGTGATCGCGGTGCCGACCGGCATCAAGATTTTCTCCTGGATTGCAACCATGTGGGGCGGGTCAATGACCTTCAAAACCCCTATGGTCTGGGCGCTGGGCTTCATCTTCATGTTCACCGTTGGTGGTGTGACCGGTGTTGTGCTGGCCAATGGCGGTATCGATGACAACTTGCATGATACCTATTATGTGGTTGCTCACTTCCACTATGTGTTGTCGCTGGGTGCCGTCTTCTCGATCTTTGCCGGCTTCTATTACTGGTTCCCGAAAATGTCGGGTCGCCATTATAGCGAGCTGCTCGGTCAATTGCATTTCTGGACCTTCTTCATCGGCGTGAACATCCTGTTCTTCCCCATGCACTTCCTGGGTAACCAGAGCATGCCGCGACGCTATCCGGACTATCCGGAGCAGTTTGCCTATTGGAACGAGATTGCGTCCCTTGGATATGTGGTCATGGCCGTTGGCGTATTGATTTTCTTTGTCAATATCGCCTGGGCTCTGGTTGCCGGTCGTAAGGCTGAGGCGAATTACTGGGGTGAAGGTGCAACGACGCTGGAATGGACATTGTCCAGCCCGCCGCCGTTCCACCAGTTTGAGACGCTTCCCCAGATTAAGTAATCGGGGATTGCTGATTGCATCTATCCTGCCGGTGGCTGAAAGGCTGCCGGCACGATAGCGATAGTGACGACATGAGATACTGATAAAGACATGACAACCGCTTCTACATCACCTTACAAGCTGGCCAGCGCACGGGATTTGTTTGCGCTGACCAAGCCGCGCGTGATGTCGCTGGTGATTTTTACGGCAATCTGCGGGTTGATGGCGGCTCCCGGTTCCATTCATCCGATTATCGGTTTCACGGCAATATTGGCGATTAGCCTGGGTGCAGGAGCATCCGCGGCGCTGAACCAATGGTATGAACATGATATTGATGCAGTGATGAAGCGGACCGCAGGTCGGCCTTTGCCGGCGGGGCGCATGGACCGCGAAACCGCACTGCATTTCGGAGTAGGGTTATCAGTCTTTTCTGTTCTGCTGATGGGAGTCGCGGTCAATTGGCTTAGCGCTGCGATATTGGCCTTCTCTATTTTCTTCTATGCCGTGATTTATACAATTTGGCTAAAGCGCAGTACGCCGCAGAATATTGTCATCGGCGGTGCGGCAGGCGCTTTCCCACCTGTCATAGGTTGGGCGGCCGTTACCGGCGACGTCACGTTGATGCCGGTACTGTTGTTCGCGATCATTTTCTTTTGGACGCCCCCGCATTTCTGGGCACTCGCGCTGTTTGTGAACAGTGACTATTCCAAAGCGGGTATCCCCATGATGCCGGTCGTTGCCGGTCGAAAATCTACGCGCAGACAGATCGCAGGTTACAGCCTGATACTTACCGCCTGCGCTGTTGCACCCTTTGCTATGGGTATGACCGGGGCGGTTTATGGCGTAACCGCGATTGTGCTGAGCCTGGCCTTCACTCTGTTATCCTTCCGCGTGGGTGTCAGCAGAACAGAGAACCCCGGTGCGATGCAGGCAGAGAAGCATTTGTTTAAGTTCTCCATCGTCTATCTTTTCGCCTTGTTCGCCGCGCTGGTTGCAGACAGGATGATATTTGCATGAGCAAGATCGATAGCAAAAATGCAGCAATGACGCCGGAGGAGCAGAAAGCCTATCAGGCCAAGCAAAAGCAGCGCGCAGCGATTATGGCTGGCTTGCTCTTTTTCCTTGTCGTGTTATTTTACTTCATCACCTTCGTAAAAATAAACAGTTCGATATCATGAGCCACGCCCAGACGAGAGATATGTCGACTAAGAACCTGCGCATTGCGGCAATGGCGGGTGCGATGGGTATCGCGATGCTGGGTATGGGCTATGCCGCTGTACCGCTCTATGAAATTTTCTGCCGGGTCACAGGATATGGCGGAACCACTCAGCGGGTGGATGCGGCCCAAGCTGCCACGGTTCAGGCCACGTCGCGTGTCATGTCGGTTCGGTTCGATTCCAATGTCAATTCTGCCTTGCCATGGGCATTTAAACCGGAAAACCCGGTAGACCGGGTTAGTGTAGGCGCACGTGACATGGCGATCTACATTGCAACAAATAAATCAGATCAGCCGGTTGTGGGTACTGCGACCTTCAACGTGACACCGGTGCAAGCCGGAAAATATTTTCACAAAGTGCAGTGTTTCTGTTTCACGGAGCAACTTCTGGAGCCTGGGCAAACGATGCGGATGCCTGTGCTTTATTATGTTGATCCGGCGATTATGGATGATCCGGAAACGCGGGATATTGAAGAAATCACACTAAGCTATACATTTTATCGCTCGAAAGACGGCATTGCGGTAGACCCCGCAACTGGCGAGAGCTAAGAACAGTAACGAATAAAATCTGGGGAATAAAACCATGGCTGGAGCCAAAAACCACGATTACCATATTTTGCCGCCAGACATTTGGCCTTTTTTTGGCGCCTTTTCTGCGCTTACCATGGCGTTTGGCGGTGTAATGTGGTTGCATCCGGATGTCTTTGGATCATTTGGTCCGATGGTATTTGCAATTGGCGTCGCCACCGTTGCCCTGACTTTTTATGCATGGTGGTCGAATGTGGTCAAAGAGGCACATGCCGGTGATCATACGCCCGTGGTGCAATTGCATCTGCGTTATGGGATGATCCTTTTCATTGCCTCAGAGGTGATGTTCTTTGTTGGCTGGTTCTGGGCTTGGTTCGACTATTCCCTGTTCCCGCAGCCAATTGACTTTGCCGATGGTATAGCCACCAACCTGATCGGCCAGGAGGGCGCCGCGGCGCTTGTGCAATGGCCGCCAAAGGGCATTGAAGTTCTGAATGCTTTTGAGCTTCCGCTTCTCAACACTCTCATTCTGCTCTGCTCCGGCACAACAGTGACATGGGCGCACCACTCTTTGATCCATGGCAATCGTAAGGGGCTGATTACCGGGCTGTGGCTGACCATCATACTGGGCTTGGTGTTCAGTGGCATCCAGGCTTATGAATATAGCATCGCTCCGTTCCCGTTTGCCGGCGTGAACTATAGCAGCGCTTTCTACATGGCGACCGGTTTCCACGGCTTCCACGTGCTTGTCGGTACGATCTTCCTGATCGTTTGTCTGGCACGGGCTTACAAAGGCCATTTCACGCCTAAACAGCATTTTGGTTTCGAGGCTGCTGCCTGGTATTGGCATTTTGTCGATGTCGTGTGGTTGTTCCTGTTCATTGTTGTCTATGTATGGGGCGGCTGGGGCGCACCGGTTCACTAGGACATTTTCTGGGACAGTTTTTTGACGGATACCGAAAACTCAAAAGGGCAGCCGGATGTTTTTCCCGCTGCCCTTTTTGGACTCTGCCCCCATTGCGGTCAGAAAACCCTGTTTCGCAGTGTGACTGCGTTTGCGGAAAAATGCCGCGCGTGTGGACTGGATTACGACAAGTATAATGTCGGTGATGGCCCGGCCGCCTTTTTGACATTGATTGTCGGAGGGGTAGTGCTGGCGTTGGCATTGATCGTGGAGCTTAATTATTATCCACCGATGTGGCTTCATGTGCTGTTGTGGGTTCCGCTCACCGTCGCTGCTGTTGTGGGTGCCCTGAGAATATCCAAGGGAGTATTGCTGATTTTGGAACATCGTAATCAAGCCCGTGAGGGCAGTATCGATGACGGTGTTGAGAAATGAAAGGCCTGCCAATCATTGGAACTGTCCTTATGCTGGCCGCCGTTGCTACGATGGTAGGGCTCGGTATCTGGCAGTTGCAGCGCGCTGACTGGAAAAACAGCCTGCTGGCAAGTTATGAAGCGGCGCGTGATAAACCCGCCATTAGCTATCCCGCGGTTCCTGTTGAAGATGACCCATCCTATTTTCGCCGATCATCGGTAAATTGTCTGGAGGTCATTGATTGGCGAGCGGTTAGCGGCCGCAATGCCAATGGTCAGGCGGGCTGGGCCCATATTGCGCATTGCAAAACATCGGGAGGCGAAGGGCCTGGGGCGCATATTGTTGCTGGCTGGTCCAAATCACCGGAGGATCCGGAATGGGGAGGCGGCTTGGTCGACGGCATTGTCGCGCCGGATAGCCAATATATGGTGCGTCTTGTTGCCAGCGAGCCGGTGGCTGGATTACAAAAAAGCCAAGAGCCTTCAACAGACGACGTTCCCAACAATCATATGGCCTATGCGGTTCAATGGTTCCTGTTTGCCGGTATAGCACTGGTCATCTATTTTCTGGCTCTCAGAGGGCGCAACAAGGCTGCCAGCCAAGCTTAAAACTTGCCCTTGGCGAATGAGGCCGCTAACCCGCTGGCCATCATGGAATATATCTCAACCCGCGGTGGTGCACAGCCGCTGAATTTCGAACAGGTGACACTTGCTGGTCTGGCTGGTGACGGCGGCCTTTATGTGCCGACTCATTGGCCCAAACTGACCGAAGCGGAAATTGCCGACATGGCCGCGTTCCCCTATTCGGAAATTGCCGTTCGTGTGATGCGGCCGTTCATCGGCGATGTGCTGACCGAGGAGGAACTGCGCGATTTGTGTGAAAAGGCATATGGCCGTTTCGCGCACAAAGCCGTGACACCTCTGGTACAATTGGATGGACAACATTGGCTGCTGGAGCTGTTCCATGGGCCAACATTGGCGTTCAAGGATGTGGCGCTGCAATTGCTCGGGCTGTTGTTCGAGACTTTCCTGGCTCGGCAGGACAGACATCTGACAGTTGTGGGGGCAACATCGGGTGATACCGGATCGGCGGCCATTGATGCGCTGGCCGGACGGGAAAAAGTCGATATCTTCATGCTCCATCCCGATGGACGCATATCGGATGTGCAGCGGCGTCAAATGACAACGGTGCTCGCACCCAATGTTCACAATATCGCCATTGACGGCAGCTTTGATGATGCTCAGGCCATGGTGAAGCGGATGTTTGCGGACACCGAGGTAACCGACCGGTTTGCCATTTCTGCGGTGAACTCCATCAACTGGGCGCGGCTGATGGCCCAGATTGTCTATTATTTCTATGCGGCCTCGCAATTGGGAGCACCGCACCGCAAAGTGGCATTCTCTGTACCGACGGGCAATTTTGGCGATGTATTTGCCGGTTACGTGGCCGCGCAAATGGGATTGCCGGTGGAGCGGCTGATTGTCGCAACCAACGTGAATGACATTCTTCACCGCGCCTTGAGTGCGGGTGACTATTCTGCCGGAACAGTAACGCCAACAGCTGCGCCATCGATGGATATTCAGATAAGCAGCAATTTTGAACGGTTATTGTTCGACCTTGAAGGTCGTGATGGTGCCAAAACCGCTGCCCGGATGAAAGCGTTTGAAGAGACGCGTGACATGCAGATTGACCCGGATATGCGGGCCAAGGCGGCATCGCTCTTCACCAGCCAAAGAGTAGATCCGGATAGCATGACCCTGGCGATGAGCAAGGCGCAGGAAGAGGCTGGGCAGGTGATTGATCCGCACACAGCAATCGGTCTGGCGGCAGCACGGGCGAGCGACATTGATCCATCGGTACCGGTCGTGACTTTGGCCACCGCCCATCCCGCAAAATTTCGCGAAGCGGTAGAGCGGGCCACCGGCACGCGCCCGATCTTGCCGCGCCGGATTGGCGATCTGTTTGACCGGGAAGAGGCATGCGACAAACTGCCGGGAGATTATGATGCGGTTAAGGCATTTGTAACCGGCAAAGCAACACCTGCCGATGGTTGAGGCGGCGTCAAGGCCCGGCGTGATGATCAGCGATCCGCGCAGCGACTATGCGCTGATCGATAGTGGCCATGGCCGCAAGCTGGAACGCTATGGCGATTATCGGTTCATTCGCCCCGAACCGCAGGCGATGTGGTCGCCTGCGCAGAATGAATGGCAGGCGGATGGCGAGTTTATTCCGGCTTCGGATGATGACGGCGGCGGGCGCTGGCATTTCAATCGACCTGTTCCCAAAGAAGGATGGCCGCTCACTTGGGAAGAGGTCACCTTTACCGCCCAATGCACACCGTTTCGCCATCTCGCCTATTTCCCGGATATGGACCCGGTGTGGCGCTGGATCCGTTCCAATCTGGAAGGCGTTGAGGAAGCACAAGCGCTTAATCTCTTTGGCTATACCGGTGTCGGCACGCTGGCTCTATCCGCGGCCGGCGCAAAGCTGGTTCATGTTGATGCATCCAAAAAATCGGTGTCAGCGGCGCGGGATAATGCGGCTCTTTCTGGCATGTCGGAACGTCCGGTGCGCTGGATTATCGATGATGCGGCGAAATTTGCCGCAAGAGAAGTGCGGCGCGAGCGACGCTATGACGCGATCCTGCTCGACCCACCCAAATATGGCCGCGGGCCGGATGGTGAAATCTGGCGGCTCGAGGAAGATTTGGCTCCGCTGATCGAGAGCTGCGGGCAGCTGCTGGATGAGAATAGCAAGTGCCTGTTCCTGACCGTCTACGCGGTACGTATGTCCGCTCTCGCGCTCGGCTCGCTCCTTGAAGAGAAGCTAGCTCATTTGGGCGGCACGATAGAGGTTGGCGACCTTGCGGTAAGGGAAGAAGCACGCGGTCTGCTGCTGCCAACAGCAATCTATGCGCGGTGGTCCAGATAGAAGCTCTCAGCAGCCAGCCAGATTAAACAAAGCGGCTGCATGGCTTGCCAATAGGGCCGCAACATGGTGAAGACATATTATGACAGATACACTTACATTAGAGGTCAATGATCTGGAGGTCGATGTCCTGACCGGCATCTATTCCGAAGAGACCCATTTGCCGCAACCTTTGCGTATTTCCATCGCGGCAGATTTGAAAATTCAGGAACGCTATGAAGCGGACACACCGCTGGAAAGCTCCAAAAACTATATGGACCTGAAGGACGCCGCCACGACCGCTTTGCCGGAAGGCGTGCATTTCAAGCTGATTGAAGCGGTGGCGGATCATATTATCGAAACCCTGTTTTTGCAGGACGAGAGCGTGTTGCGGGTTACCGTGAAAATTGTGAAACTGCTGATCTCCGAAAAGGGAGAAGCAATCGGGATCACTTTGTCCCGGGCGCGTAAATGAGTGACTGCGCGGTGAAGTTGGCACTGATCACTGGCGGTGTTCGCCGTCTGGGCGCCTATATTGCGGCTGAACTGGCGGATGCGGGCTATGCGCTTGCGCTTCATGGCCATAGCGATGCAAAACCGGATGAAGGGCTTAAGAAAGCACTTGAGCGCAATGATACCCGCTGGGAAGGCTTTGTTGCGGATTTCAGCGATGATGGTGCGGCGGCCGGGCTACTGGGCGCCGTCGGCGAGAATTTCGGGCGGATGCCGGACTTGCTGGTGAACAATGCATCCCTGTTTGAATATGACGATGCCAGCAGCCTGAACGGTCAATCGCTTGAAAGCCACATGAAGATCAACATGATGGCACCAACCATGCTGACCACCTTGCTGGCACGCCAAGTGCCAGAGGGAGAGCGGGCGGCGGTTGTCAATATTGTCGATCAACGTGTTCGCAATCCCAATGGCGATCAGCTGAGCTATACATTGTCAAAACAGGCTTTGGCCGAATCTGTGCGAAGTCTGGCAGTCGCCTGTGCTGACAAATTGCGTGTAAATGGTGTGGCTCCCGGGTTGACGTTGGAGACTGAGGATTATAGCGAAGACCAGATGGACCGCTTGGCGACCAATATGCCGTTGCAACGGCTTTCCTCACCCGATGACATTGCTGCGGCAGTGCGTTATCTGGCCGGGGCGGGCAGTGTTACAGGTCAGATATTGTTTGTCGACGGCGGTGCGCATATGAAAAGTTTTGATCGCGATTTCATGTTCATGGAGCATCGTTAAGTCCCCAGTTAACACTCTACTCATCGATAAATACCTTACATGGCGGGGATCTGTCCCCACCCTGCCGTGCGGGCTTTCAGCTAAAACGGGGGACTTATTAGTGAAAGGACCATTGTGCGTAATATTTCTAAATTCCTCCTGGCTAGTGCAGCCTCCATTTCTCTAGTTGCTTGCGGCGAGCAGGCTGCGGAACCCGAAGAGGTCGCGGTAGTGGAACCTGCAGAACCGACCGATATTGTTGGTGTTGCACAAAATAAATCAGATTTGTCGACCCTGGTAGTGGCGATGACGGCCGCTGAATTGGGCAAAACCCTGTCCGGAGAAGGCCCGTTCACGGTGTTCGCGCCAACCAACGAAGCTTTTAACAAGGTTGATCCGGCAGAGTTGAGCGCTTTGCTATCCCCCGAAAAGAAAGACGATCTTGCAGCCTTGCTGAACTATCATGTCATTTCCGGCAAGATGACCGCGGCCGATGTGACCAAGGCTATTGCAGACGGTGATGGCACCGCAACATTGACCACGGTTCAGGGCGCGAAGCTGAAAGCGCATCTGGAAGGTCAGAAAGTCATTCTGGAAGACGCAACGGGCGGCAAATCAACCGTCACTCTGGCTGATGTTGATGCGACCAATGGCGTTATTCACGCGATCGACACGGTTGTGATGCCCGGTTAAAATCAAACCGAACAAGTCTTGAAAGGCCTCGCCCTGCGGCGGGGCCTTTTTTGTTGGCTTTGACAGGATTATTGATAGGTTGGTTTTTGAACGAGGAGCCGATACATGGCACAATATTGGTTGATGAAATCAGAGCCCGATGAATATGGTTGGGATGACTTGATCGCGGAAAAAGAAGGCACCTGGGACGGCGTTAAAAATGCGCAGGCCAGCAACAATATGAAAAAGATGAAGATCGGGGATCAGGTCTTTTTCTATCACTCGCGCCAGGGGCTGGAAATTGTCGGGATCATGGAAGTCAGCGAAGAACAATTCCCCGATCCGTTCGACGATACCGGGCGCTGGATCGCGGTGAAGGTAAAGCCGGTGCGTAAACTGGACAAAGCCGTGCCGCTGAAAGAAATGAAGCAAAATCCAAAGCTCGCCAATTTGGCGATTATTCGTCAGACGCGCCTGTCGGTAGCGCCCGTGACCGAGGCGGAATGGGATGCCATATTGGCGATGGCGACATGAATCATTGCCGGCAAGACTGCGCAGACGCAATTTAACGCCGACGCCAACTTTTCGCCCAAAAATCCTAGTCCTTTGGTTTGATCCGGCTCGCCGGAACAATAAATTCCAGCCGCAATCCGGATGGTTCGCGGATCATCATATGGGTTGTGGGGCCGTCGCCCAGAAATTCTGGTGCAAATTCAACGACCACATCCTCATGCGCAACAAATTTGCGATGCAGATCGTGCAGGGTTGGCAAATCGCGCACAGTGATCGCCATATGATGCAGGCCGACATTATTCTTGCGGTCAAAGGTGACGGCCTTGGCCGGGTCATTGACCTGCCACAGGGTGACAAACATTTTTCCGTTAGTGACAAACTTTGCGGGATATTCCGGACGCCCGCCCGCCGGTTTCCATCCCAGCGTGTCGACAAAGAAGGACGCCGTATCGTCGAGCTTCGTCACAGCAAAACCGATATGATTGAGGTCAAGTGTCGCAGCTTCTTCCTGTGAAGCGGCTTCGGTCTGAGCCAGAGCAGGAGATGCAAACAACATGCCAGCGATCAGCAGCGGCGAAAGAGGTTTCATTTTATGATTCCTTTGATCAAATATCAGAGCGCTAACAGGTCATATTCGCTTTTGAAGCAGCCAATGTTACAGTCGGCCTCTATTTGTTTCGCAGTCCGCTGACCGTGGCGCCGGCGGCGGTCAGAAATTCCACTTCAGTCTTCAGATGCAGCAGGCGCAGGCCTTTGTGCTGCATGGCCTGTTCCAGAGCCGGGGCAAATTGGTCTGTACTCTCGACCGTCGCACTCCATCCGCCATAGGCTTCCGCGAGCATTGCAAAATCCGGGTTTTGCAGGGATGTGGCGGACAGCCTTGCGGGATATTCGCGTTCCTGGTGCAGGCGGATGGTACCGAAGCTGCCATTGTCGATGACCAGCACAAGCAGGTTGGCATCATATTGGACCGCTGTTGCGAGTTCCTGACCGTTCATCATGAAATCGCCGTCGCCTGCAATCACCACTGAGACACGCTCCGGGAAGCGAAGGGCTGCCGCGATTGAGGCGGGCACACCATAGCCCATTGCGCCGGATGTCGGAGCCAGCTGGCTGGGAAAATTGCCATAGGTCCAGTAGCGATGCCACCAACCGGAGAAATTGCCCGCGCCGTTGCAGATAATCGCGTCGGCAGGCAGCATGTCCTGCATCGCCGCAACGCAGGGCCCGAGATCGAGTTTCGCATCGGTGGGTTTCACCGTTGTCCACTGCTGATAGTCGGCATGGGCAGATTTGCCAGCGTCGAAACTCAGCAGGTCATCCTCCCAGAGCGCCGCCTGTTCGGCAAATTCGTGCATCTCCGCGCAGATCGGCAGATCGATGCGATAGACATGGTTGAGTTCGTCCGGATCGGGATGGATATGGACGAGTGTCTGATCGGGATGGTCCGGCGTGATCAGCGTATAACCATCGGTGGTTGCCTCGCCGAGCCGCGCACCGACTGCGATGACGAGATCAGCGGCCTTGACCCGCTCGACAAGTTTGGGATTGGGACCGTAGCCGAGGTTGCCGGCATAGACCGGGCTGGTATTGGGATAATTATCCTGCCGCCGGAATGCGCAGGCGACCGGCAATCCAATCCGCTCAGCATAGGCCGCAAAATTTTCGCGCGCACTCGCGCACCAGCCGGCCCCGCCAATAATGGCAATCGGGTCGGTGGCATCGCGCAGCAAATCGGTGAGTGTCGTCATCGCATTGGCGCACATGGGCTGTACCGGTGCGACCACTTTCGGGCGGTCGAGTGTTTCGACAACATCGCGCAGCATATCTTCGGGCAGGCTCAGCACCACCGGGCCGGGGCGCCCGGAACTGGCCGTATCAAAGGCCCTCGCGATATATTCCGGGATCCGCGCGGCATTGTCGATCCGCGCCGCCCATTTAGCGAGCGGGGTGAACATGGCAGTGAAATCGACCTCCTGAAAGCCCTCTCGATCCCGATCATCGCGGGCGACATCGCCTATGAACAGGATCATCGGCGTGCTGTCCTGCATCGCGGTATGAACCCCGATGCTGGCATTGGTCGCCCCGGGGCCGCGGGTGACAAAGGCGATGCCAGGGCTTCCGGTCAGTTTGCCATCGGCTTCGGCCATGAACGCGGCGCTGCCATCCTGACGCGTGGAAACGGTTTCAATGGTGCCGCAATCATGCAGCGCGTCGAGAACGGAAAGGAAGCTTTCACCGGGGACGGTGAATATCCGGTCGGTGCCCTGTATCACCAGTTGATCGACCAAAACCTGCGCGCCGGTACGTTTTTTCATCTTGCTTGTCCTCAACTCTGGTGAATGGCTTTGGTCACCATATAGGCTTTCAGGCCATCGGGGCCATCCTCTGATCCGTGCCCGGATTGTTTCACGCCGCCAAAGGGTGCATCGCCTGGGCTGACGGTGAGATTATTAATCGCGACCATGCCCGCTTCCACCATGTCTCCGACAATATTCGCGGTACGCAGATTTTCGGTAAAGGCATAGGCGGCAAGGCCGAGCGGCAGGCGATTGGCCTGTTCAATCGCTTCATCCAGCGTGTCAAACGGGCGCATGGCGGCAACGGGACCAAAGGGTTCATTGCTCATAATATCAGCCTGCAACGGGACTTCGGTCAGCACAGTCGGCCGGTAAAAATAGCCGTCGCTGTCCATCGCTTCGCCGCCAAGACGCACGGTTGCGCCTTTGGCTTTGGCATCGCCGATAAGCTGTTCCATCGCCTCTGGGCGGCGCGGATTGGCAAGCGGACCCATGTCGATATTATCGCCAAAGCCGTCGCCGACCTGCACTTTTTCGGCGCGTTTGGTAAACTCCGTCGCGAATTTTTCATAGATGCCGGACTGGACATAGAAGCGGGTGGGGGAAACGCAGACCTGTCCCGCATTGCGATATTTCTGCATCGCCAGCAGGTCGAGCGCCTTGTCCATATCGCAATCGTCAAAGACCAGTACCGGCGCGTGGCCACCCAGTTCCATGGTCGTGCGCTGCATATTTTCTGTCGCCAGTTTCATCAAATGCCTGCCAACTGGCACCGATCCGGTGAAGCTGATCTTGCGAATGATTTCAGACGCGATCAGATGCGACGACACTTCGGACGGATCGCCGAACACGACTTGCGCGGTGCCGGCGGGCAAGCCGGCGTCCAGCAGACAGCGGATCATCTCGATCGGGCTGGCCGGCGTTTCCTCGGCTGGCTTGAGAATGATCGAGCAACCGGCCGCCAGGGCAGGGGCCAATTTGCGGGCGGGTGTGTAGACCGGGAAATTCCACGGGCTAAATGCCGCCACGGGACCAACCGGCTGATATTTGACGAAGCTATTCTGTCCGGTCGGGCGGACCAGCACGCGGCCATAACAGCGCTTGGCTTCCTCAGCCATGGTGTCGAACATTGCGGCCGATGCGGTGACTTCGCCGGTTGCCTGACCCACTGGTTTGCCTTGCTCGGCCGTCATCATCCGGCCGATTTCCGGTGCACGTTCGCGCATCAGGTCGGCGGCTTTGTGCAATATCGCGGCACGCGCTGCGACAGGCGTATCGCGCCAGACCGGAAAGGCCCGATCCGCAGCATCCAGCGCGCGGTCAAGATCAGCCTTGCTCGCCTTGGGCAGATCGGAAATAGTTTTTCCAGTAGATGGATTGACGACTTGATGGACATCACGGCCCTCAATATCGATCCATTCGCCATCGATATGGAGTTGCAGGGAAGGGGGGTAGTTGTTGGACATGGTTGCTCCTGTAACCGGTTGAGACAGCACTAGACTTGTCGCTGCTTTCCCGCAATGACTGTGACAGCATTTTGAGAGGAAAAAGATGGAACTTGTCGCCGATGGATTACGTTTCCCCGAAGGCCCGATTGCGATGCCGGATGGCAGCGTCATATTGGTCGAGATTGCGGCCGGGCAACTGACCCGCATTGCACCGGATGGCACAAAGGATGTGATTGCAAAGCCGGGTGGCGGCCCCAATGGAGCGGCGCTGGGACCAGACGGCAAAATCTATGTCTGCAATAATGGCGGTTTTGAATATCAGGAAGCGAACGGCTTTCTGACCCCGCACGGGATTGCAAATGACTATTCCGGCGGCCGGATCGAACGGATTGATCCGCAAACCGGTGCGGTGGAAGTGCTCTACAAAAGCGGTGACTTTGACTGTGTCCTGCGCGGCCCCAATGATATTGTCTTTGATGAACATGGCGGCTTCTGGTTCACCGATCATGGCAAGATCGACTATGCCAAGCGTAGCCACGATATAGTCGGGATATTCTATGCAAAAGCAGACGGCAGCCATCTGGAGGAAGTCATCTTCCCGTCGCAAAACCCCAATGGTGTCGGTCTGTCACCTGATGGCAAGACGCTCTATGCTGCGGAAACCTATACCTGCCGCCTGATGAAATTTAACATTGCCGAACCGGGCAAAGTAGCGCCCGACGCAGGCCCTGGCGGTCCGGGCATCCCTGTTTACCGCCCCGCTGGCTATAAGTTTTTCGACAGCCTCGCGATTGAGGACAGCGGTAATATCTGTGTTGCCACCATCGGCGAATGCGGGATCAGCGTGATCTCGCCAACCGGTGAGCTGGTCGAATTTGTTGGCACCGATGATATCTTCACCACCAATATCTGTTTTGGCGGCGATGACATGATGGATGCATGGCTCTGTCTGTCAGCATCGGGCCGCCTTGTCAAAACCCGCTGGAAACGCCCCGGCCTCAAACTGGAATATCTCAATAAATGAACACCAATGTTATGAACTACGACACTGTAATTTTCGATTTCGGCGGGGTCATTACGTCCTCGCCCTTTGACGCGTTCAACCGGCTGGAGGCAGAACGCGGCGTACCGATTCATAGCGTGCGCAAAATCAACAGCACCAATCCACATGATAATGCCTGGGCGAAATTTGAACGTTCGGAAATTGATGCGGCAGGCTTTGATGAACTGTTCGCTGAAGAAGCGCGGGCCATTGGTGTGGATCTGAAGGGCAGCGAAGTACTCGCCTGTCTGGCTGGCGATATCCGCCCGGCGATGGTGGCGATGCTGGATACGCTAAAGGCGAAGGATTTTACCATTGGCTGTATCACCAACAATGTTCCATCCGGCAAAGGTTCCGGCATGGCGCTGGATGACGAGAAGGCGGCCGCCATCGCGGCTATCATGGCGCGATTTGATCATATTATTGAAAGCAGCAAGGCCGGCATCCGAAAACCCGACCCACGGATCTATGAAATAATGTGCGAAGCTCTGGACGTCCAGCCCAGTCAGTGCATCTATCTCGACGATCTCGGTATCAACTGCAAGCCAGCGGCGACTCTCGGCATGGCGGCTATCAAAGTTACCGGCGAGCAGCAGGCGCTGAAAGACCTGCATGAACTGCTGGATATGCCGCTCGGATAGCAACAGGTTTCTACACGAGTTTACGGTTTTCTGCTGATCTTAACATACTGAAGTCAGATGATTTTCAGTAAAGACGGTGCTTGTCCGCCGTTCTTAGTGACTCTTAGATGACAAATTTATTACAGTTATGTTGCAGATAGAGTCATAAAAGTGTAATAAAGCGTCAAAGAAAAAGGAGAGTGAGTATGAAAAACGCAAGGATTATTGCCGTTGCCATAGGCTTGACCATGGCAGCCCTACCCGCAGTAGCGCAGGCGCAAGAGGGTGAAATTGGCTATGATAAAGGTGCATTGGCCTATGATGCCCTGATGGCCGGCGACAATGAGGCGGCTGTAGCAAAGCTGGAAAGTGGAAAGCTTACTGATCCTGCTGTCATGATCAATTTGGGGCAGGCTTATGCTCGTACCGGACGTTCCGGCGATGCAGCGAAAATGTTCGTGGCCGCCATGAACAGCAATCGCAGTTTTGATCTTGTGCTTGCCGATGGCCAGGTGATTAATTCTCGCAAGGCGGCCGAGATGGCGTTGAACAATCTGAATGGACGGTTGGCTTCCCGCTAAACGGGCATATCCTATCGTTATAGTGAGGCGGCCGTTCGCATGGCCGCTTTTTTGTTCATTAATATTTACGCTGCAGCATTTTTGCATCGCAGCATGAAAAGCAGAGCGCTTTTGCGGCTTCCAAAGCAACTGCAACAATCCTGAAATATTATTGTCTCCAAAGAGTCATGCAAACGGCATCGGCGGGTCATTTGCCGCGCCTAGTGCCCAAGTCCGAAGGCGATGGGGGCATCTATGATTCGTTTCCACATCATCTGATCTGAAATGTTTGAAATCAGTAATCTGCGGAGACTTTTTCCATGTTAAATAAGCAAATTCGTTCAGTTCTCTTTGCTGGTGTTGCAGCAATGGCAGTAACGGCCTGTGGTGCCGATGATGTGGCTTCCCCCGGCGAAGGCACTATTGTCCTGCCAGCTCCGACCCCGACACCAACGCCTACTCCCACGCCAACACCCACCCCGCCAACTGGTGGTCCGGCAGCTGACTGTCCGACAGGCACAGCCAACGTCGGAACAATAACGACCGGTAATGGTGAAGAAGTTCGCAATTGCCAGATATCTGGTGTGATAACCAGTAATCTGACCGTACCCAATCGGAACGGCACGATCTATTCCTTTTCCGGCGCAGTCGAAGTTGGCGTTGATGGCGGAACTACCGGCATCATGACAATCGAACCCGGTGTTGTTATTTTTGGTTCATCCGGCGGTGATTTCTTGCTGGTGAACCGCGGCTCGCAGCTATTTGCGGAGGGTACTGCGGCAGAACCAATCATCATGACGTCGCGTCAGAATATATTGGGCACGACCGGCGTTAACAGCATTGGTCAGTGGGGCGGTGTTGTCATTTTGGGCCGTGCACCAATTTCTGACTGTGCGACAGGCGGTGCGTCCAACCCGGGCGGTACTCGTACCGACTGTGAAGCCATCGTGGAGGGACCATCCAATGCGGTTTATGGCGGGACCTTGCCAGCCGATTCCAGCGGCCGGATGTCTTACCTGCAGGTGCGTTACCCCGGTTTCGAAGTGTCGCCCGGCAACGAGCTTAACGGCATCACCCTGGCCGGTGTTGGTAGCGGAACATTCTTCCAGAATATTCAGGTCCACAACAGCTCGGATGACGGCGTGGAATGGTTTGGTGGCCGCGTAAATGGTAAAAACCTCGTCATGACCGGTATCGACGATGACTCGGTCGACTCTGATTCCGGCTACCAAGGTAATAACCAGTTCGTGCTCGCCGTACAGCGTGCAGGCGGCGGTGACCATGTCATGGAAGCGGATTCCAATGGCGATGAAGATGCTGAACCACGTCAGCGTCACCGTTTGGCGAATGTTACCTTTGTTTCCAGCGGCCAAGACCATGTCATATTGCTGCGCGGTGGCGGTGACTATGAATTCTATAACAGCGTATTCAATAGTCCGGCAGCCTGTATCGATATCGACAGTGCAACCACCATTCAGGCAGCTGGTGCAGCGGCGGACGAAAATGGGCCGCCGGTATTCGAATCTCTGTTTATGAGCTGCGCAACGGCATTTGTGGATGATGGCAATATCACGGCTGCCCAGATCCAGACGCTGTTCAATGCCGGCAGCAACAACACCGAATCAGGGACATCGACGCTGGCAAATTCCGCGGCGGCATTCCCGTTCATCAACGGTGCAACCGAAAATGCGGTTACCCCGTTTGCGGTCAGCGCTGTGGACGCTTTCTTTGAAGATGTCTCCTATATCGGTGCCGTGCAGGACGCGAATGATACTCGCTTCCAGGGTTGGACCTGCGGTCTCTACGCGGATGATTGCGCGACCGCTCCCACAATTGGCTAATTTACGAAATGACAAAGGGATGGCGGCTTTCATTGGTCGCCATCCCCTTTTTTGAGTTATAAAAAGGAAAAATTCCGATGACGAAGCGGGCATCTTTGGTCACCAGTCTATTTTTGAGCACGGCTTTGTTTTCGCCTGCTGCATTGGCACAAGCCACCTCAGAGGATACGGCCGCTCAGCCGGGCTCCGCGGATACTGCCCCGGAAAAAGATGTCGATATTTCTGCGCCTGGTGGTGATTTCAGCGGAGAGATTATCGTTCGCGGCAAGTTTATTCCGAACCCGATCCGGGCGACGTCAGAGGTTGTTTCGGTTCTCGGTGAAGAGGAAATCGCCCGTGCGGCTGATGGCGATATTGCCGGCTCCCTGCAGCGCGTAACCGGCCTCAGTGTTGTTGGCGGGCGCTTCGTTTTTGTCCGCGGCCTGGGTGAACGCTATTCTCTGGCGTTGCTCAACGGTCTGCCACTGCCTTCTCCCGAACCGCTGCGCCGGGTTGTACCGCTCGACCTTTTTCCGACCAGCGTGATCGCTTCCACGGTTGTCCAGAAAAGCTACTCGGTAAATTATCCCGGTGAGTTTGGCGGCGGTGTGATCAATCTGACCACCAAGGCGACGCCGGATGAACCATTTTTGAAATTCAGTTTTGGCGTGAGCGGTGACAGCGAAACCACAGGGAAACTTGGTTACACCTATGATGGTTCCGACCTCGATATCCTCGGCTATGATAGCGGAGTTCGTGATATCCCAAATGGTCTGGGACAGGCCATTGCACAGAATGTACCTATTTCAGTTGGTGATAATTTTACCAGTCTGGATCTGCAGAATTTTGCGGCCAGCCTGAACAATGCGGAAACTTCTCTGATCCAGCGGAATAATGATATTCCGGCCAATTTCTCAGCGGAAGTCACCGGTGGTACAACCATAGATGTCGGCAATGCCTTTGTCGGTATCATTGCGACTGCCGGTTTTGAGAATAGTTGGCGCACGCGCGGCGGTGTGCAGCAAACATCGCAGGGTATCGTCAATATTGACGGCACACCGGGATTGCGGCCTGATCAGGATTTCAATTTCCTGACCACGGAAAACCGCATCATCGTCAATGGTTTACTGGCCTTATCTGCGGAAGTTGGTGAACATAAATTTCGGTTCACCAATCTCTATATTCATGACACGGTCAAAGACGCTTCGATCAAGCAGGGCATTGATGCGATCAACGTCGATGAAGAAACCCTGCTCAATCAAGGCCGTACGAGCTGGTTTGAACGACAACTGTTCACAACGCAGTTTGTCGGGGAACTGAAATTTGACGAACTGTCTGTCGATCTGCGTGGTAGCTACGCGAACTCCAAGCGCGATGCGCCTTATCAGCGGACATATAGCTATGCCTTTGATCGCCTTTTCGCCAATGATTTCGTCAATGATCTGACATCCCCAGGCGAGTCAGCGCGCATCCGCTTCAGCGACTTGAACGATGATGTCTATGGTGCTGGTCTCGACATTGGGTATGAGACCAACATCGGCGTGCCCGTCAATTTCACTGCGGGTTACAGCTACTATCTCAATGACCGCGATGCACAGCGCCGGGATTTCCGCTTCATACCTTCCAATGGACTGCCCAGCCCATTTGACCAGCAGCGGATCGATTTCCTGCTGTCCGACCTCAATGTCTTCACGCAGGAGATTGAACTGCGCGAAGTGGCTGCGCAGACCTCTGTACCGGCCTATACTGCAGAGCTGGAAATCCATGGCGGCTATGGTCAGGTGGACGCGGAGCTGGCTGACGGCCTGCGTCTCAATCTCGGTGTGCGTTATGAAGATGCACAGCAAGAAGTTCTCCCCATCACGCTGACAGGAGGGCAGGCTTCTGTCGCGACCGGTCTCGACAATGACTATTGGTTGCCCGCCGGCACGTTGACCTGGAATTTTGCGGATGACATGCAATTTCGTCTCGCAGCTTCCAAAACCGTTGCCCGTCCTCAATTTCGTGAACTGGCGCCGCAACAGTTTCTTGACCTTGATACCGACCGGACCTTCATCGGTAACCCGTTGCTTGAGGATAGCGAGCTGGTCAATGTCGAGGGCCGTTTTGAATATTATATCGGCCGCGGCGAACGGATCACACTGGCCGGCTTTTACAAGGACATCGACAATCCGATTGAGAATGTTGCCTTTGTTCAGGGTGGCGGTACGCTATTCACCGGTTTCTCCAATGCGCCAAAGGCACGACTTTATGGAGCAGAAGTGGAGCTTGTGAAATATTTCCCGCTTTATGACATATTCGGCGGTAAATTCTTTGAAGACCGGCGGTTGTTGCTGGCGGCAAACTACACCTACACAAAGTCAGAAATCCAGGTCGCCGACGGCGATACTGCAATCAATCCGGTGACGCTGCAACCTACTTCGGCCCTGAATCTGTTTGATGACGGTGACCGCCTCACTGGCCAGTCAAAACATGTCGCCAATCTGCAATTCGGGATGGAGGCCGAGGAAGGCCTTTCACAGCAGACCATTTTGCTGACCTACAATAGCCCGCGGGTTACCGCACGCGGGCCGCAGGATCAGCCTGATCTGATCGAACGAACCGGCTGGCAGATCGACTTCGTGATGCGGGAACAACTGAAAATTGCCGGACAGGAATTTGAGCTGAAATTTGAGGCGCGTAACCTGCTCGGCACTGACTACCGCGAATCCCAGACGCTGAATGATACCCGGATCATAAACAATGGTTATGATGTGGGTACACGTCTGTCGATGAGCATCGGGATCAACTTCTGACGACTGGCTTTCGGGGTTCATGGCCGCAAACGGTTTGCTGTAATTTTTCTGTCATCAATGAGTCGCAGGTTGGTCACCAAAGCGTTATAGCCACTCTGGGAAGCAGAGTGCGGGGATTCGTGGATATTCAATCTTCTAACCAGTTTTTGGCAAAGGGCCGGAAGGTACCCGTGCCGGGTCTTTATTCGGTCTTGCTGGGCTTGCTGGCGGTTTTTGTGGTGGTTCAGGCGATACGGCTGATCTGGGTTGTCGTAACGCCACTGGGACCGATGGGAGATTGGCAGGCACGGGAAGTGCAGGTTTTATCGCCACAATCCCGGTTGACGCTGTTCAGCAGTTTCGATCCATTTTATCGTACTGGCCCGGCCGCAACAGCCAATGTCGTCACGTCGTTGCAGCTCACCCTATATGGTATCAGAATGAATGAGGGCTCCGGCCTCGGATCGGCGATATTGGCCGGACCGGACGGTGTGCAGGAAAACTATGCTGTGGGTGATGAAATCATGTCCGGTGTCAAACTGGATGTAGTCAATTTCGATCATGTTGTGATTGATCGCAGCGGTACGAAGGAAAGCCTGTATCTGGATCAGTCCGTCCCGGCAGAAACCGTGGGCGGCGAGTTTGATACGGATCAGGCTGCGATCTCTGGCTCGTCATCAGGCCCTGCTGGAACTACGCCAGCAGCCGAGGCAATCGCCAATGCGGTTGATCTTGCGCCGCGCAGTGCAGATGGCAAAGTGACGGGTATCGTTGTGTCACCACGCGGTGATGGCGCCCTGTTCCGGGCTGCCGGTTTCCGGGACGGCGATATTATCGTCTCGGTCAATGGTCAGCAGGTCTCCTCGACCAGCGATATTGCGGCACTAAAACGCCGTATTGTACCGGGTGCACGACTCTCTGTAGAAGTAGAACGCGGCGCTGATACTGTTCCCCTGGCAATTAACATGGGGACACAATGATGAACCACGCACTTACGAAAATGGCTGCCAGATGGGCAGTATCCCTTGCTATATTGGGACCTGTGGCACTGACCCCGGCCTTTGCCCAGCATAGCCTGAACGTTCGTGATGCTGACATCAGAGCTTTCGTGCAGGATGCGGCGCGGGTTACTGGCCGCACATTCATTGTTGATAGCCGGGTGCAGGGCAAAGTGTCGGTGGTTACGGACCGGCCATTGTCCCGCTCCGAATATTTTGAGATTTTTCTGTCGACATTGCGAGCAAATAATCTGGTCGCCATCCCGACCACGGGCGGTGCCTATCGTATCCAGCCGGCCGACGGGGCTGCGACCCAGCCAACCCGGATTGGTACACGCCAATCGGCGGCGAACCAGTTTGTCACCGAAGTTGTCCGCCTGAAATCCATTGAAGCAACGGCAGCTTTGGAAACCCTGCGCCCGTTGATCAGCAAGCAGGGTGCAATTACTGCCAATCGCAACGCCAACAGCCTGGTGATTGTCGACTATGCCGACAATATCCGCCGGGTGCGGGCACTGGTCAGCCGGATTGATAAAGACAGTGCGGCTTCCACCATAGTGAACCTCAAAAATGCGGGTGCGCGGGAAATTGCGACATCGCTGCAAACACTGGCTCAACAAGGCGGCAATGGCACGGCTGCGCCGGTTACGGTTGTCGCGATTGACAGCAGTAACAGCATTGCGCTGCGCGGTGATCCCAGTGCGGTGGCCAAATTTGTGTCGATGGCGCGGGAGCTTGACCAGCGTGCTGAATCCGGCACCGAAATCCGTGTCCATCAACTGGACTATGCCAATGCGGAACAATTGCTGCCAGTGATTGAGCAGTTAATGGGGCAGGGTAGCGCAGGCTCAACCGCCGCGGTCCCGTCATCTGTTGCACCGGCATCTGGGAGTAATGGAGGCGGTAACGGTGGTGCTGCGCCTGCGGTAATGCCGGTATCAACAAACGGCAGTTCCGGTGGCGGGATTGCCCGTCATGGTCCGGCGGTGGTCACACGCTATGAAGGTACAAACGCCATCATCGTTGCGGCCAATCCCGATGTGCAGCGCATGATTGGTGAATTGATCCGGCAGCTGGATACGCGTCAGGAACAGGTGTCGGTAGAAGCGATCATCGTTGAGATTTCTGACTCACTGGCGCGTGAACTGGGCATCCAGTTTTTGATCGGCGGCAAAGACACACCTTTTGCAGTAACCAATTTCTCCAACGCCGGTCCCAACATCGTCGATATCGCCGGTGGTTTACTCGCGGATCAGTTTGACACGACGACGACCACCACCACCGATACGGCCACGACAACCACGACAAATAGCGCGGTTGGCGACCAGCTGCTGGAAAATGCCGCCGATGCGATTTTGGGCGCGCGCGGCTCCTTCACCGGTTTCGCGACGACGCTGGGCGGTGATACGATTCTGGGTACGATCATCAACGCGGTGCAACGGGATTCCGATTCCAACCTGCTTTCCACGCCGTCTCTGACGGTGAACAACAATCTCAAGGGCAGCATCTTGTTCGGGCAGGAAATTCCTGTTTCCACGGGCGAGGCTTTGTCCAATAATTTCGACAATGCATTTCGGACGATACAACGTCAAAATGTCGGTATCGAGCTGGAGGTCACACCGCAGATCAATGCCGGGGATGAAGTGCGGCTGGAACTGCGTCAGGAGGTCAGCTCGATTGCCGGACCGGTTTCGAATGACTTCAATGAACTGATCATCAACAAGCGTGAGATAAAAACCACGGTCACGGTGGGCGACGGAGAGATTATCGCATTGGGCGGCTTGTTGGACGATAACGAGCGTCGCACGATTGAGAAAATCCCGTTTCTGGGAGATATCCCGCTGATCGGCGAACTATTTAAATCGCGTGGCAAAGAACGGATAAAAACCAATTTGATGGTGTTCATCCGGCCGAAAATCCTGCGCGACCGTGCCGATGCCCGGGCGTTTTCGGCTCGCCGCTATGGCTATATCAGGGGGCGCCAATTGCGCCGCGATCCAGAGCTTGAACCGTCAATTGATGTGCTGGTTCGTGACTATATGGGAGCAGTGCCTCCGGTCGCGGAAACCCAGCCCGGTGATCAGATTATTTATGCGCCGGGTGCAGTTACGCAGTCCCAGAATAATGAAGCTTTGCAGCAAGTTCCGGTTTTACCCAGCAATCCCGGTTCGGAGAAGGATGACTGATGAAAATCGCGAAGGGAACAGATACAGACGTTTCCGGCGATGATGAAA
Source organism: Sphingorhabdus sp. EL138 (assembly GCF_900258045.1). Taxonomy (GTDB): domain Bacteria; phylum Pseudomonadota; class Alphaproteobacteria; order Sphingomonadales; family Sphingomonadaceae; genus Parasphingorhabdus. The sequence goes on from NZ_OGVD01000004.1 coordinate 78,713, forward strand.
AGCCTGTGGGTGAAGAACCCGCATCTCCGCCGCTTCTGGATATTCCCTATGCGTTCGCGCGTGATCAAGGCGTGCTGTTGAGGCGGACAGATGGCAAACGGCTGTCAGTTGCGATGCGTGAAGGTGCTAATCCTCAGGCCTTGCTGGAACTGCGCCGCTATCTGGCCATGCCCTTTGATGTCGATCTGGTATCCCCCGACGCATTTGAGAAAATTCTGTCCGATCATTACGCCATGGATGGCAGCGCGGCCGCCATGGCCGGGGACATGAGCCTCAGCAACGATGCACTGGACGATATTGCCGGAGATATTCCCAGCGCTGAGGATTTGCTGGACAGTGCCGACGATGCGCCAACCATCCGTTTGATCAACGGCATTATCGCAGAGGCGGCCCGGCAGGGCGCTTCCGATATTCATATCGAACCTTATGAGACAGGTCTGGTTGTCCGGATGCGTGTCGATGGCGTGTTGGAAGAAAAACTGCGCATGCCGCCGCATGTCGCGTCTGTTATTGTCAACCGGATAAAGGTCATGGCGCGGCTGGATATTGCCGAGCGCCGGATACCGCAAGACGGCCGGATTAGCTTGACCCTTGGCGGGAAGCTGTTGGATGTGCGTGTCTCGACATTACCCAATCGCGCGAATGAACGTGTCGTTATGCGGATATTGGACAAGGAAAGCGCGGCGATATCGCTGGACCTGCTGGGTATGTCGAAAACAACCCACGAGATTTTGACCGAGGCCCTGTCGGAGCCCAATGGCATCATCCTGGTCACCGGGCCCACTGGTTCGGGTAAAACCACAACCCTATATGCCGGTCTGAAGCAGCTGAATGATGGCAGTCGCAATATCCTGACGGTCGAAGACCCGGTGGAATATGCTATTGAAGGCATAGGCCAGACACAGGTGAATGCCAAAGTCGGCCTGACCTTTGCCGCTGGTTTGCGCGCGATTCTGCGGCAGGACCCCGATGTTGTCATGGTGGGTGAGATCCGCGACCGGGAAACGGCGGAAATTGCCGTGCAGGCGTCTCTGACCGGTCATTTGGTACTCTCCACAGTCCATACCAATGATGCCGTTGGCGCGATTACCCGGATGCGTGACATGAAGGTCGAGCCGTTTCTGCTGGCCTCTACATTGCGCGCTGTGATTGCCCAGCGGCTGGTGCGCAAGCTGTGCCCGCATTGCCGCGTTCCGATCCAGGCAGATGGCAGCCTGGCCTCCCTGCTTGGCTTTGACAACGGCACTGTGGTGTACCGTGAAGTCGGCTGTGATAAATGCAACCATACCGGTTTTCAGGGACGCATTGGGGTTTTTGAAGCGATCCGCGTCGATGAAACCATCCGCAAACTGATCAATGATGGCGGTGATGAAGCACGTATCGCGGCTCATGCTTTCCTCAAAAAGCCGAATCTGGGTTCGGCTGCGCGGGCCCTCGTCCGTGAAGGGCTGACGACGGCAGAAGAGGGAATCCGCATATCGCGCCGTGACGCGCTGGATGAGCAGGTTGATGCCTGACTTTTCCTACACGGCAATCGATCCGAAGGGCCGGGAGAAAACCGGCAGGCTGGCGGCGGAAAGCAACGATGCCGCCCGTGCCAAACTGGCGGAGCGCAATTTGTATGTCGTGAAGGTGGAAACCGCGCAGGGCGTGGAAGCAAAGCCTACCCGTTCGCTTTTTGGCCCCAAAAAACTCCGTGCCAAGGAATTGACCCTGTTCACCCGGCAATTGTCGTCCCTTGTTCAGGTCAGTCCGCTTGAAGAAGCACTGCGGACCATTGGCAGCCAGAATGAAAAAGAACATGTCCGCGCGCGCATCGGTTCGGTCCATGCCGGTGTCATGGAAGGGCAACGGCTGGCCGAGGCCATGCGCCGCGAGCCGGCGAGCTTTCCGCCGCTTTACCGCGCTATGATATCAGCTGGGGAAAGCTCGGGAACATTGCCAGACATTACCGAAAGGCTCGCCAGCCTGCTGGAGCGTCAGGCAGAGATGCGCGGCAAGCTGATCAGTGCGCTGGCCTATCCCATTGTACTGGCACTGGTGGCGATTGTGGTGGTCGCGCTTTTGATGATTGCCGTCGTGCCCAAAGTCGTCGAGCAATTTGACGACGTGAATCAACAGCTTCCCTTTGTCACGCGGCTGGTCATCGGCATATCCGATTTTCTCGCCAACTGGTGGGGCGCAATTTTAGGTGTGATCTTGATTATCGGCTTTGCCGGTTGGCGGGCGTTGAAAGAACCAAAGGTCAAATACCGCTTTGACGGTTTTCTGCTGCGGATTCCCTTTTTGGGCAGATTGCTGCGCGACTTAAACGCGGCACGGTTGGCGAGGACCTTGTCCACCATGGTTGCAAGTCGCTTACCGATATTGGAAGGGCTGCGGCTGACGACCAACACGATCGGCAATAGCGTGCTGCGCAAAGCGTGTGAGGACATGACGGAAGCCATCAGAGGTGGCGGAAGCTTGTCCAAGGCGCTCAAAAATACGGGGGTTTTCCCGCCGATGCTGGTCTATCTGACCGCCAGTGGGGAAGCATCGGGGCAGCTTGACGAGATGCTGGCCCGGGCCGCCGATTATCTCGAACGCGAATTTGACAATTTCAGTTCCACCGCTTTGTCATTGCTGGAACCGCTGATCATTGTTTTGCTGGGCGGTGTTGTTGCGGTGGTGATTTTGGCTATATTATTGCCGATATTGCAGCTTCAGAATCTGGCCGGACTGTAAGGCGGGATCGATGGGAAAACATATGTTCAAGATTTCACACAATCTCTTCACCGACATGGGGCGCCCAACTGCACGTGGTGACAAGAAGAAACCGAAACCCAATGGCTTCACACTGGTCGAATTGATGGTGGTCATTTTCATTCTCGGCCTTCTGACCACGGTGGTCGTCATCAACGTGTTGCCGAGTCAGGACCGTGCGATGGTTGAAAAGGCGCGGGCTGATATCGCCACTTTGGGGCAGGCGCTGGAAATGTACCGGCTTGATAATCTCTCCTATCCCGCTTCATCCGACGGTTTGGCGGCGTTGACGAGCGCGCCTGCATCGCTGCCGCCATCGGCGCGCTATCGGCAGGGCGGTTACATCAAGAAGCTTCCCGATGATCCGTGGGGGCGGCCGTATCAATATGACAATCCGGGACGCAATGGGCCGGGTTTTGATCTCTATTCACTGGGCGCGGACGGTGCTCCGGGCGGCGAAGACGACAATGCGGACATTTACGCGGAATAGCCAAACTGCCAAAGGTGACATTGCGGCCAAAATTGACTAGCTAACCGCTAAAGACGCAATAAAGTTTTTCAGCCGAGTCGGGGAGGTCATGTTGGAACAAAATCCGTTGCTGTCTCTTTCCATTCGTCGATCGATCCGGGCCATGGGCGGCTAATGTCGGCATCCAAGCTCTTTGTGACAGTTTTTCCGGATGCAGAGGCGCAAGCCCTGCAATGGTGGCTTGTGATGGACGGCGTACTGAAGGCCAAAGGCTGTGATACTGACCCTCTGCTCGCTGCTGGACTAAAGCTGCCTTCGGCCGAAAACGAACCGATTGTCCATATCGCGCTGCTGTCCACAGCGCTTGGCATCGTACGCTGGCATGATCCGCTTGATGATATAACCGAACAGCAGGCATTGGCGGCAGCCCGCCTGGTTGCGCAGGAAAACAGCCTCGATGTGGAAAACCTCCATATAGCGGCTGTTGCCGATGACGCGGGGCAGGTGGCGACCGCATCGGTTGGCAAGGATGTGATCGCCAGTGGACTGGTCCGACTGCAAGCCCTTGGCATTGATTCCGATGTAATTGTCCCGGCTGGATGGCTGATCGCGCCCGAAGAAGACACCGTCGTGGAGGCCGATTTCGGCTTTGAAAAATTGCTGCGGGCACAGCAGATGATCATTCCCGATGAGCCATCCTTGCGCGCGCATCTTGTTGGTGACGGCAGCGTCACTATTTTGCCAGAAGCATCGGTTGATCAGGCGCTCGTCAATGCCGCGGACAGCGGCACGCTGAACTTGCGTTCCGGTGCTTTCGCCAAAAAAGCCGAAAGGTCGATGACTGCGCCGCAAAGGCGGCTACTGGGCTGGCTGGCCGTGGCTGCTCTGGTCATCTCTTTGCTGATTCCGGTTGTTCAATTGGTGAAGTATCACTGGGCTATAGCGGATGCGGAAACGGCAGCGCTGGCTGCGGCTAAACCGGTGATTGGACCCGCGGAAAGCGTGGATGAAGCAGACCGGCTGCTCAACGAACGGCTGATCCGTGAAAATCGCGGCAACATCGCCTTTTCGGTGCCAGCATCTGCGCTGTTCTCGGCCGTTCAGCAGACCCAGGGCGTTTCGATAGAGCGGATCAGCTATCGTAAGGACGGCACTGTTCTGGCAGGTCTGACGGCGGTGAGGAATGAAGACATAAACCCGGCTCTGATCGCGCTTCAAAATGCGGGATTCCTGATAACCGCGACGCCCCGGACCGATGCGACAGGATCATCCAAGGCTGACATTACGGTGCGCGCACCATGATCGCTGCCCTGAAAGAATGGTTCCAGGCGCTTAGTCAGCGCGAGAAGGTAATGATCGGGATATTGGGCGTTCTGGTTGCTTTGGTTGTCGGATATTACGCAATCGTCGCGCCTTTCATCAACGCCTATGTGTCGGCTGAAAAAAGCTATGCGGATGCCATTGAAAGTCAGGCGCGGATTGAATCCAAGGTGGCGGCATTGACCGCACCGGCAGACAAGACGGTAACGCCCGTAGCTGGCCCGTTGGACGTTTTTATCAGCCAAAATGCCGGGGAAGCAGGCTTTGCAGTCGGACGGCTGGATCCGCAGACCAACGGTATGGTCAGATTGGCGATTGATTCCGCCAAGCCGACGGCCCTGTTTGGTTGGCTGGCAACGCTGGAAGCCCGCGGCATATCTGTCGAGGAACTCGCGGTTAATCCCGCAGGCAACGAAACCGTTACTGCAACAATATTGCTACGATCTACAAAACCGGATTAGGTGTTCAGACTGCCTCGGCGGTCGTCTTGGATTTGTCAGCTTTCGCGTCTTCGCTGAACATCAGGCCGCCATCATCTTCAGACATGGCTTCCGGACTTGTCTGTTGATCTTCCACGTTCAGCTTTTTCTCCTGCACCCAGTTGCCGTCGGCATCGCGGATATATTTCGGTGCGCGCTGAACGTTCCAGACCAGACCCATTTTTTCCCAGAGCGAGATGATATAGCCGTTCACGTCCACTTCCCACCACATCATGCCGGCATAGGCGGAACGAGGATGCTGGTGATGGTTGTTGTGCCATCCGTCGCCAAAGGTCATCCAGGCCATGAACCAGTTATTGCGGGATCCGTCCTTGGTCTTGAAGCGTTGTGATCCGAAGACATGGCCGACGCTGTTTACGCCCATGACGAAGTTGAGGAAGAAGAAATTGCGGAAAAACCCGCCGATCAGGATCGTACCGATAATATGTTCCGGTCCGCCAAAGGCTAGCGCCCATAGTGCGGGGAATACAACACTGGAAAAAATTGCAATGGACCAGCGGTGCCGGTGACACCACAGGACTTGCGGATCATCGATCAGGCCCTTGCCGTAAACTTTCATATCCGACGTGGTGTTGTCGAACAGCCAGCCAAAATGAGCGATGCCGAGGCCCTTCCACTTCGACATTTTCTTGCCATGGCCATCAATATAGGGGCTGTGCAGGTCGCCAACCCGGTCGGAAAAGGCATGATGCCGCCGGTGATCGGCCGCCCATTTCAGGACCGAAGCCTGACAGGCCATTTGCGCCATAATGCCAATGGCAAGACGCATTTTCGGACCGGCTTCAAAAGCGCGATGCGTATAAAAGCGGTGATAGCCGATACCAACACCCATGTTGATCAGGACATAGCCAAACAGGAAAGCAGACCATTCGACCCAGCCAGTGGCATGGGTCAGCGTCCAGTAAAGTGCGCCAAGTGATCCGATAACCATAGAGGACAGCAGGATGCCATATTCGATGCGTTTGGCCCGCGCGGCGGGTCCGCCGATGATTACACCATGTTGTGGATGCGATTCTGAAGGTTCAAACCGGTCTGGTTGAATGTCACTATACGCGGTAGCCATAGATATGCCCCTGATACTATTTACATCAGTGAAATTAGCGGTTTTGGGAAAAGATTACAATTCTCTTAACTATTATTCGAACCGATATGGAGGCGATTGGCCAAAATCGAAAAAGTTTCGTTTGGAATCAAGTTAGTGCTGCCACTGTGGCCATGACCTCGTCGCATCATCCGTCCGTCTCGTTCGGGGATATCATATGTTCATGAAAGGAAAGTCGCCTTTCGGGGGATTCGCAATCCGCCATGCTCATGCCTGTCACCGGAAAGTTTCGGTCAATCTCTCCAGATAGTCAGCCAGATTCTCTATCTCGGTGTCATCCAGCACGGATTCTATGCGGTTATTTATCTTTTTGAACGGCGGGCGGGTGTTTTGGTGGATTGCATGCCCGTCGTCGGTAAGGTTCAGGAGCTTGGCCCTGCCATCATGCTCGCTTTTCTGACGCTCAACATATCCAAGGCCAATGAGCCGCCTGACCATTGCGGTAATGGCCGATTCGTTCAGGCCGAGGGCTACAGCCACGTCCTTTTGGGTCACATCTGTGCCATTACCAATGACTGCAATCACGCCAAGCTGCGCCGTGGTCACATTACCGCTTTCCAGAAGGTCCCGATCCGCGCGTTTTTGCAGGAAATGCGCAGCCAGTTGCAAGCGCCAGTATAGCTTCAGTTTCGATGCAGACATGGGCTTTCTCTAGCCCCCTTGAAAATTTCTGTCCTCTGGAATATACTTTAGGAGTGAAGTATATTCCAGAGGACGTTCGATGATAGATAGCAGCATGCAACAGTTTACCTTTTTGGCAGCCAGGCAATTCGAATGGCGCGAAGTCCCCACGCCGAAAATAGAAAGCCCGGGGCAGGCCATTGTCAGACCATTGGCGGTCACCCGCTGCGACCTCGACCTCTATATAGCGAACGGCATTGTTCCCATGCGGAACGAAGCGTTTGCCTTTGGTCATGAAATTGCCGGCGAAGTTGTCGAAATTGGCGATGATGTAAATGGATTTGTTCCCGGTGACAGGGTCATTGTTCCATTCCAGATTAACTGTGGGACATGCAAAAATTGCCAACTTGGCTTTCCTAACGCCTGCACCAGTGTTCCGGCCTTTTCAGCTTATGGCCTGGCGCAAAGTAGCGGCAAGGACTGGGGCGGTGGATTGAGCGATTATGTGCTGGTCCCCTATGCAGATGCAATGCTGGTCAAAATTCCCGATCAGATATCGCTGCCGGTGGCGGCGGCCATTTCTGACAATGCCAGTGACGGATATCGGACGGTTGCAGGCCCCCTGGAAAAACAGCCCGGAGAAGATGTTCTGATTGTCGGTGGTCTTGCTCAAAGTGTCGGGCTGTTTGCTGCTCAGGCGGCGTTAGCTCTGGGGGCAGGACGCGTCGTTTATACAGACTTTGACAGCGACAGGTTGAGCCGGGCAAAAAAGATCGGCGCACAGGTACTGGAGAGGCAATATCATGCCGACATGCCTGTTGATGGACAGTTTTCCATCGTCGTCGATGCATCCAATATGCCGGATGGTCTGATCTATGCGCTGAATTCCACTGCGGCTTGTGGCCATTGCACCGGCGTATCTGCGCCCGGGAGAAAGATGGACAATATCCCGTTGGGATCAATGTACATGAAGGGTATCACCTATGACATAAGCCGGGCCCAAGCGCGGGCGACGATGCCGGGTGTCATCAAATGCGCCTGCGACGGACGCATAAAGCACGAAGAGGTGATTTCAAAATCAGTGCCTTTTGCGCAGGCCGAAGAGATGATCACAGATCCCGACATCAAAGTCGTTTTTGTCAAAGACTGAACCTGCCTTTCAAGGCTCCATCAATCGATATTGACGTTGTTGCGAGAAGATCGCGGAGTTGACCGGACCCTCGGCGCAGTACGAGGCGTCGATCTTGACCTTGTCTTTGGCCTGGCTTGCTGGCGCCGCTGCTGTGCTGCGGCTGGCCGCGCACGGCGTTCGGACCGGGCGTTGTCGCTTCGGCGGTTGGCGCGCCGGTTTTGCCTGGTCTCGCCGCTGCGCTGACCACGGATTGCGCCATCACGCAAGGCTGCCCGGCCTGTACGGGCACCACTATCGGTTCTGCGTTCCCGTCTTTCCGCTCTCCGCTCGCGGCGCTCGGCGCGCTGTTCCGGGGTTAGGTTGCGGAGTCTTTCTTCTCTGCGTTCCCGGCGTTCTGCTCGTTGCTCGGGTGTGAGGTTGCGACGCCGTTCGGCACGGCGGTCTCGGCGCTCGGCGCGTTGCTCCGGTGTCAGGTTGCGCCACCTTTCCCCTCGGCGACCGCCTTTGCGCCAACCATATTCAGCGCGCTTTCTGGCCCAGTGGCGCCGGTGATGGCGCTTCATCGCATAGCGGGATCCGCGCCGGTCGAAAATATAGATGCCGTAACCGGGATAGTAGAAACTGTCATACCAGCCGCCGCCAAATCCGATATTGGCATAGCCATAACCATTGTCGCAAGCATAATAATCATCGAAGGGCGCATAGGGATCGCAGCCATAGCCTACGCCGTTCACATAGCCGTCACCATATGAGCCGCCGCCATAGGCGCAGGCGCTGAGACCGAGCATTGCTCCGCCAAGCAAGGCCGGTTTTGCAAGCTTGTTGATCCAGTTATGAGCCATGTTCATTCCCCTCTTTGCACCGGCCGCGCAGCATCGAGTGCTGCCGTTCCGATATTAGTTGCTTTAGACTGGCTTGGCCCCGCGAGTCCGACTTGTTTTCCTGTTGCCCTATTTTGTAACATTGACGGATTGAATTGGAAATGAACACAGATGCTTGCTGACATTAATGAAAGTAGTTAGTATGATCCGGCAAAACTGAGTATTTTCGGAGAGATTATTTTGGCCAGCGCAGCACAAGCCCACGGATATCCCTATACCGAGACCGCCAACCCGCATTGGGTGAAACCCCCGAGCAAGGAAGCCCTTGAGCATATTCCAGGTGAGGAAGGTATACCCATATTCGGTTCGACGCTGAGACTTATCAAGGATCCCATCGCGTTCGGGCGTCAAATGTTCGAAAAATATGGCTCGGTTTATCGGACTTATAATTTTGGCAAGCATAATGTCACGCTGCTCGGTGCCGATGCCACTGAACTGGTGATGTTCAACAAGGACAAGATTTTTTCCAGCGAGCAGGGCTGGGGACCGGTGCTCAACAATCTCTTTCCGCGCGGGTTGATGCTGATGGATTTTGAACGTCACCGGGCGGATCGCAAAGCGCTATCGGTTGCGTTTAAGCCGGGGCCGATGAAACATCACTGCAAGGTTCTGAACGAAGGGATAGCGGAGCGCGTGGCCGAGTGGAGCGGAACCGCATTTGAATTTTATCCGGCGATCAAATCCCTGTCACTGGACACAGCGGCGAGCGCGATTCTCGGCATTCCCTGGGGTCCGGAAGCGGACAAGATCAACAAGGCTTTTGTCGATGAGGTGCAGGCCTCCGTCGGCGTTGCCCGCAAACCTATTCCGTTCACCAAGATGTGGCGCGGCGTAAAGGCGCGCGAATATCTTCTGAGCTATTTCACACCGCAGGTGAAGGAACGGCGGCAAAAAGGCGGCGAGGATATTTTTACGCAAATCTGCCTGGCGACCCATGAAAATGGTGAGCTTCTGACCGAAGATGAAGTTGTCGATCACATGAACTTCCTGATGATGGCGGCGCATGACACCATCACGTCTTCGGCCACAAGCATGACCTATTTGCTCGCCAAGCACCCGGAATGGCAGGACAAGCTGCGCGAGGAATGCCTGTCTGTAGCTCCTGCCGGGCAGCCGCTGGCTTATGAAGATCTCGGCAAACTGGAATTGACCGAAATGGCATTCAAGGAATCCCTGCGCCTGATCCCGCCGGTGCCGAGCATACCGCGCCGGGCAGTCAAGGAATTCACTTTCCGCAACTATACCATCCCGGCCGGCACCAATATCGGCATCAGCCCGCAATTTGTTCACAAGATGGAAAAGCACTGGCCGAATCCGAGCAAATTTGACCCGATGCGCTTCACGCCGGAAAACAGCGCCGGTCGGCACAAATATGCCTGGGTGCCTTTTGGCGGCGGTGCCCATATGTGTCTGGGGCTGCATTTCGCCTATATGCAGATCAAGATCTTGATGCATGCGATGCTGACACAGAATCGTATCGTCCTCAGCGGTGGACCGGATTACGAACCCAAATGGCAGGTTTTCCCGATCCCACAGCCACGCGATGGTCTGCCGGTCCAGCTAGAAGCGCTGTAAAACGCGAAAGTGGCTGCTAGGAATCCCGGTTTTCGGCCGCTGTTTCATTTATCAATTGTGATATCATAGTGGCGGTATCGAAAATTGTCGCTTCTGTATCCAGGACAGCATTGTCGACCAGCATCTCTACAATGGCGTAGCCGGTCTCTACGATAATTTGAGACCGTCTTTCCATCTTGTCGCGATCCTGATCCTGGCCTTGGACCATCTGGATCGCAATAAAGCGCTCAACCATCTTCTCATGAGATGATCGGCGAACGTCTACCAGTTGCGGGGTGGCGTGGAGCGCTCGCATGATCCAGGAAGCGCCTTTCTGGGCGATGGTGACTTCATATTGCCCACGCAACTGGTCGGCAATTTGCTGGACGGTCGGAGCAGGGCCTGATTCTTCAAGCGCTTCATAAAGCGCTTCGTTCTGCACCCGCATCAGACGTTCCCCCAATTGCTTGAGCACGGAATATTTGTTGGGAAAATAGCGATAGAGAGCAGGCGGCGTTAACCCGGCGCGTTCGCAGATCAGATTGGTGTTGAGTTTGTCGAAACCGAGTTCCTCCAGCAGTTCCGCAGTGGCATCCAAAATGCGGTCGATAGTGCCCTCACTCCGCTTCTGTCTCGGTTTTCTGCGTGTCATGGCAACATCTTGACCTGTCTCATTACTAATGATAGTTATAACTACCGTTTTGGAGATTGGCAAGGATCAAATCATGAAAAAACTGATGGCTTTCGGGTTTTTAACTCTGGTCGCCTGTGGGCAGCAAAATGATGGAGCGACAGCGGATGGTCAGGCAGATACCGTGGTCGATCTTGCGCCAACCGAATTGGATATTTCAAAGGCGGCCGAGACAGTGCCTACCGATTTACAGCTCGCGGCGAAATATGATCGCAGCTGCCGGTCTTGCCATTCAACACCGGATGCCGGTGCACCTTTAACAGCACATAAAGTGGCCTGGGATGAGCGCTTCAAGGCCAAGGACGCGAACGCCTTGCTCACCTCCACCAAAAATGGACTGAACGCCATGCCTGCCATGGGGCTTTGCAATGACTGCACGGACGATGAGCTTATGGAACTTACAGCCTTTATGGCCGGGAGGACGATCTGATGGCTGTATCACGAAGAACCCTGTTGCTCGGCGGCGCGGCTGCTGCGGTCGCGATACCGGTTGGCAGTCAGCTTTGGTGGTCATCCAAGGATTTTGTTCGAGAAGGTTTTGATCCTGCACTGCCCAAGGCACCGGCCGGTGAACGCGCGTGGGTGAACTGGTCAGGCATTCAAAAGGCGACTCCAAAATCGCTTTTGGCACCAGCCAATGCGAAGGAGCTGGCGGCTCAAATCCGAACCACGCCTGCACCTGTTCGGCCGGTTGGTAGCGGTCATAGCTTTACCCCGCTTTGTCCGTCTGAAGGCACCATGATTGACGTCAGTGCGATGTCCGGGCTCGTGTCTCATGACATAGCAGCGGGCATCGCTAGAATGGGAGCAGGAACACGATTGCAGCAAGCCGCACGTCTGCTCCACGAACAGGGGCTGGCCTTCGCCAACCTGCCCGATATTGATGTACAAACACTTGCTGGTGGATTTGGAACAGCAACCCACGGTACCGGTCGAAATCTGACCGCAATTCACGACTATGTGCGCGGTTTCGAAATGGTCACCCCAGCAGGAGAAACTCTTGAAGTCAGCGCAGATCAACAGCCAGAACTGTTTCAGGCAGGCAAGGTTTCGCTTGGCGTTCTTGGCATAATTGCGCGCTATGATCTGGCGGTTGAGCCGGCCTTCAACCTGCACCGGCGGGTCAAGCTGGTCAAAACGGAAGAGATACTTGATCAATATCTGGCGCTATCCGAAAAGCACCGCAATTTTGAAGCGTTGTTTTTCCCGGGAACCGGTCATGGCGCTACGCTGATCCATGACAAATATGACGGAGCTGTAGAAGGCGAAGAACCCAATCAGGATGAAGACTTTCTAGCCGATCTGCGGCAATTGCGTGACTATTTTGGCTGGTGGCCATGGCTGCGGCGAAAAATCTTCGAAACTTCTACCGACCCTGACACCGGTGAAGACATGACCGATGCGGGCTGGAAATTGCTGGCAACCAGCCGCCCCACCAAGTTCAATGAAATGGAATATCATATTCCTCTGGACAATGGGATGGAGACACTTCGCAAGGTGCTCTCTAAAATGGAAAGTCGCAAGGATGCCTTTTTCCCGATCGAGGCACGTGTAACGGCACCCGATGATGCTTGGCTATCTCCCTTTAACGACGGCCGGCGCCTTTCCATCGCCATTCACGCGCAGGCGGATGAAAACTATGAATTCTTCTTCTCAGAATTTGAACCGATATTTCGTGCCGCGGGCGGACGGCCCCACTGGGGAAAGCTGCATAGCCTGACGGCCAAGGACCTGGCGGCGCTTTATCCGCAATTCGGGGCGTTTAATGACCTGCGCCAACAGCTTGATCCAGATGGGAAAATGCTAAACCCCTATATGGCAAAATTGCTGGGAGCAGGATAGGATGGCAAAACTCAGCCGCAGAAAAATCCTGATTGGCGGCGCAGTTGTTGCGGGAGGAACAGCGTTGGCAATCGGAAGATCATCGGATGAAAGTGGGCCGCGCAAGCCCTATTTTCTGGACATGCAAAAGGCGTTGAAGGCGGCCAATATTGCGCAACCAACATTGGTAATCGATCGCGCGCGCCTGAATACCAATATCGACCAGCTTATGTCGGACCTGCCTGATGGAATGGGCTACCGCATCGTTGCAAAGTCGCTGCCTTCGCTGGACCTGATCGGCCATGTCCGTGCGCGCAGCGGTACTGATCGTTTGATGACGTTCAACCTCCCGATGTTGTTGGCGCTTTCAGAAGCTATGCCGGAGGCGAGTCAATTGCTCGGCAAACCGTTACCTGCCCAAGCGGCGAAAAATTATTTCAATGCTTTATCACCGGACAAAGCCGAAGCGGGAGCACGGATTGAGTGGCTGGTCGATACGCCGGCGCGGCTTGATCAATATGCGGCAATTGCGGATGCGCAAGGAGCAGACATGGCGATCAATATCGAACTGGATGTCGGTCTGCACCGCGGCGGTATGGAGCCAGGCGATGCGCTATCGGGGATGATGGAGACAATTCGCCAATCCAACCGTCTCAGCTTTGCCGGAATGATGGGTTATGAGCCCCATCTTTCGAAACTGCCCATAGCTTTGGGTTGGCAGGAAAGAGCCAAAGAAGGTGCCTGGGCGATATATCGGGAGGCTCTTAGTACAGCTGACGATGTTTTTGGTGAGAGCAACGTCAGGGCTTCGACTCGCAATGCAGCCGGCAGTCCGACATATCGGCTTTATGAAGACACTGAAATTGCCAACGAATTGTCGATTGGGTCGGCGCTCGTCAAACCAACTGATTTCGATACGGACTTGCTTGAAGCGTTTCAGCCAGCTGCCTTTATTGCGACGCCGGCAATCAAGGTACTCGACGAAACCCGCTTGCCGGCACTTGAGTTTGCTGATGGCGCCAAGCGAATGATCGACCCAAATCTCGACAAGACGATATTCATGTACGGTGGTAAATGGATGGCTCTTCCCGAAGATCCGCCGGGCTTGCGTTACAACAGCACTTTTGGTCATTCCAGTAATCAGGAAATGCTAAATGGAGGCCCTAATACCGACCTAAAGCCTGATGATTTCGTCTTCCTGCGTCCGACCCAAAGTGAGGCTGTTTTTTTGCAATTTGGAGATATTGCCGTTTACGAGAACGGAGCCATTGTTGATAGCTGGTCGGTATTTCCGGCGTCTGCATGATTGCGTGCGCTTTCCCGGATCAAGCGAACGCCTCCAACTTTCAGTCTATTCAGGAAAGGACCAATAGATGTGATCTTACATTCTGTCGTTACCATTAGGATTTGTCGCGGGATAAAGCGAGATTATCCGGGATAATGTGGGACAGAATAGATTTTTTGGGAGAACTGATATCCTATGCCGGTGAGGATGTTCTTCATTTGTGATTATCAATGCCATCGCCATTGAGAACGAATGATCAAATTCCTGATATTGCAGTTTGGGACTTTGGCCGTTGTCAGGGTGCGTCCTGATAGAGCGTTTCACATACGGTTCTAATGATCTCGATCATGTTTCTTGCCGGCGGGGACAGGGGGCTGCGGCGACGATGGGTTATATAGGCTGAGCGTGGCGTAAATAGAGAGGCGTGGGTTATGCCAGTTAAGATGCCGCTTTTTTCCTCTAGAGCAAATATGTCCTTGTTGAGCCCGCAAACATAATTGTCCTGTTCTATCAAAGCTTTGGTGAGGGTATCGGACGTTGTTTCGACAGCTATTTTGGGTGGCTCCAATCCGGCCATCAAAAAGGCGCTACTGATTCTATCCCAATTACCTAGCCCGCGAGCAACGACCCACGGATATTTTGCCAGATGCTCAAGATCAATATCATCGGTTCTGCTGAGCGGATGATCCCGGCGCATGACCAGCCGCCGTTCATGTTTATACTTTAACTCAATGCTGGTCAGTTCGTTGTGTAGCAGTCGCGCTGGTGGCAGCGACACGATGAAATCAAATTCGCCACGTTCCAGTGCCGGGAAAAGCGCTGGTGATAGGCCATGTTCGACATGGATATGGATGTCAGGCCAGCGTCTGCGAAACAGATGCAAGGCTTCGGGCAATATTCTGGGCAGGAATGGAGGCGCACCGCCTATCACTAGCTGGCCTTTGTGGGAATCACGTAGCGCTTCAACTTCTGCTTGAATCAATCGGCTTTCTGTCAGCAGCAGCTTTGCCCGCCGTTCAATGGCCTCTGCAAATTTGGTTGGTTCGGCCCCGTGGCGCCCACGTTCGAACAGTTTTACATCCAGTTGATCCTCAAGCCTTTTTATATTCTTGCTGATCGCGGGTTGTGACATGCCCATAGCATCTGCTGCCCGCGCGAAGTTGCGAGAATCCATCACAGCTAGAAAGACTTGTAGGCGTGAAAGTTCCATTGGTTACCAGTCAATCGCTCGGCAAAATTGCCGGGCAGTTTGGGAGATGAGTGATATTTGACGAAGCAGCCCGTTACTCAGGAAAGCCCGTCAAACAATGACCTGAGGTTTGGATAACAGCCTAATCTGCCCCGGTATTGGCCAATGGTTTTGTTGTGGAGTTAATGGAGGCTGCCCCATTTCCACCCTCAAGTTTCCTGAGTTTGCTGGCGATTGGCCGCTTGCGACCTTTCAAGTTAATCTGTGTCATTGGTAAAGTCCCTGTTTCCCGCAATGGTAAAAAATACCAAATTATAGATAAGATATCGGTAAAAATGCCTATTCCGATAAGTTATAGAAGTGGCTCTTGATGGAATTATATTCCACTGACAATTGCTATTTTTAATATATTCCATTTGGTTATTGATTTTTTACTTCGTGGAATTGTTCAATACTATCTGATCATTGCTAATCCAGCTCCCGTAACAGGGAGTTAGCAATGATATTTTCTGAATCGGCTGGTTTCACACCCTGTCTCGCGTTTCTGCGGGCTACAGCGTTGATACCAGCTTCGATCATCCGTTTTTTGCGATCATTCGATTCGGCTCAGGGCGATTCGGCTCAAGTCGGCAGCCTGCCCGAACGGGTTAGGCCGGTGGCGCAAGCTCCTCATCCAATTCCATAATATTCCAGCATCTATTTTTTGAAGTTCAGGGAGAATTTTCAGTGACTGTATCAACCATCAAATCCGACGATTTCGGCGCCAATGATTTCCGTGAGAGCATCTTTCACCAGAGCCACGGTGGTCGCGTTGTAAAAGTCGATGGCGGTGCAGGCAGCTACGCGCCTTCTTCGCGCTTATTTGGCAGCCTGTTTGCGGGCACCAGTGCGGCAGCGATGGCGCTGTCCACCATGTTTGCGGGCACGATGCTGGTCGTGCCCACCGATACGGCGATGGCGGGGGCGACTTGTGCCACTGTTGACGACGGTAGTGGTTCGGGTGGCGCGGGAGTCCCAGATGACGGTGCGGAGGCTGATGGTGATAGGTCTTTTGCCTGTGGTACCGCTGCAACAGCAACCGGCACGGAGGCTCTAGCCCTCGGCCATACCGCTCAAGCTAGTGCGGAAAATGCCGTGGCAATAGGGAGAAATGCTGTTGCGAGTGGTTTCGAGAGCCTGGCAATTGGTAGAAATGTTCAGGCGATAGGCGCTAGATCTGCCGCAATCGGATTCGATGCGCGGGCGGAAAATGCTGGTACCGCCATTGGGACCAGTGCAAGGGCTACCGGACAGGCATCGAACGCATTGGGCCGACTAGCTCAGGCTACCGCTACTCGGGCTACCGCCGTCGGACTATTGGCTGAGGCAAATGCCGAGAATGCAGTCGCGCTTGGTCAAACTTCGATGGCCACTATTTTGGACGGAACGGCACTTGGCAGCACCGCAAATGCCAGTGGCACTGCGGGTAATGTCGCCCTTGGCGCTGCGGCAACCAATGCTGCCCCGGTCGCTGCGACGGCTTATGGTGTCGGTGGTGCGACGGTGCAGACTCAAGTATCGGTCGGCGGCGGTGCCTATCCTGTTCGGCGCATCACAAATGTTGCGCCGGGCGCAGATGGCAATGATGCGGTCAATGTTTCGCAACTTACCGACCAGGTCACGGTCATCGACAATCTGCTAAGTTCAGGCGACTTGGTTGATGCCGCCGGCAATGCTGTCGCCAATCCCTTTACCTATGAAGGCGCGCGTTCAGATGTTCAGGCGGTGTTTGACGCGATTGATACCGATATTGATGCGCTTCAGGCCGCCGGACCGGGCGCAGGTGATTTTGTCTCCGATCAAACCGCGCCCTATGTCGCGCCGGTTGCGTCCGGAAATAACGCCTCTGCTGGTGGCGATGGAGCGGTAGCTTCGGGGGATAGCGCACTGGCTTTGGGCAATGCCGCACAGGCGACGACGGGTGTTGCCGTGGCCGTCGGCTCCAGTTCCATGGCAACTGGCAATCTTTCAACGGCAGTTGGGGCTGGAAGTAGAGCGGAGAGTGAGGAAGCTGTTGCGGTTGGTCATCAAACGGTAGCCTTTGCGGAGAACGCTTCGGCTTTTGGTTCTAACAGTGGAGCGCGCCGCTTGGGTGGCACCGCCATAGGTGCGAGTGCCGATGCTCAAAATGACTTTGATGTGGCGCTGGGTGCGTTATCGGTCACAGGTGTGGCTGGCGGTGTGGCTTATGGTACACAGGCCGCGGCACCAGGCTCGGTCGTTTCCATTGGTACGGCGGGTAATGAGCGGCGCATTCAAAATCTATCAGGCGGTGTAAATGCTACTGATGCGGTCAATGTTGCGCAGCTTTCTGATCAGGCGGATCAGATTGACGCATTGATTGGCAGCAACAATTTGGTCGACGCCAATGGTAACTTGACCAATGCTACAGTCGCGACGGTGGGTGGAACAAACTACACCACCGTTCAATCGGCGATTGAGGCTGCTGCCGGGCTTGCCGGTTCGGGCGGCGGTGATTTTGCAACCAGCGTGGTGTCGACTACGGTTGCCGCTGCAGCTTCCGGTGACGATGCATCGGCTGGTGGTGATGGCGCTGTTGCGTCTGGCGTTCGTTCGTTGGCACTTGGTGCTGGTGCGACCGCAAGTGCGAACAATAGCGTGGCACTGGGTTCCGGTTCGATAACTGCTGCAATAGGCGGCGCGGCCTATGGTACAGGAACTGCAGCCCCGGCAAGCGTTCTGGCTATCGGTAACCGCCGGATCCAGGGTGTTTCTGGTGGTGTGAATGGCACTGATGCCGTTAACGTGGCGCAGCTGACGGATCAGGCGGACCAGATTGATGCGCTGATCGGCAGCAACAATCTGATCGACGCCAATGGTAACCGGACCAATGCTACAGTCGCCACTGTTGGCGGCACAGCCTACACGACGGTTCAGGAAGCGATTGAAGCAGCGGCCATGACCGGAGGATCCGGTGGTGGTGATTTCCTGAGCGATCCTCTCAGTGGCGGTGCACCCACTGTAGCGGCTGGTACCGGGGCTTCGGCAGGCGGAGAGGGGGCGGTTGCCTCAGCTAGTCGTTCACTGGCGCTTGGTGCATTTGCAGAGGCAACATCTCAAGCTGCGACGGCGATTGGTCTTCGTGCAGAAGCCAGCGGTGCTTTCTCCATAGCGGCAGGTTTTGACTCAACGGCTTCGGGCGACAATGCGGTTGCAATTGGTCGGGATGCGACCGCCACGGCTGCGGGTGATGTGGCCCTTGGCCAAGGTTCGACAACCGGCGCGATCGGCGGTCTGGCTTATGGTACGCAGGCAGCAGCGCCAGCCAGTGCGTTTGCGATTGGCAATCGCCGCATCCAGGGTGTTTCGGGCGGTGTAAATGCCACCGACGCCGTCAATGTTGCGCAGCTTTCCGATCAAGCAGACCAGATTGACGCGTTGCTTGGCAGCAACAATCTGATCGATGCCAATGGTAACCAGACCGGCGGTACAGTCGCGACGGTTGGTGGTACGGCATATACAACGGTTCAAGAGGCGATTGAGGCGGCTGCGATGACCGGCGGCTCTGGCGGCGGTGATTTTACCACCGATGGAACAACTGGTACGGCCGCGCAGTCCAATGGTGCGGACTCTTCGGCAGGCGGTAACGCGGCTGTGGCAACAGGCGACAGCGCGCTCGCACTGGGCGATGGCGCGACTGCATTTGACAATGGCACGATTGCAATTGGCCAAGGCGCGGCGGCTGGTGATGCTGATGCTGCGACAACAACGGCACCAAATGCGATCGCAATAGGTACCGGTGCCCGTGCTTTCGGCTCTACCGCCCTGGGCACCGGTGCATTGGCAGCCGGTGGCGGAACGGCCGTAGGTGACGGCGCGCTGGCGGGTGTCGTTGGCGGTGCCCCTGATGGGACGAATAACAACAATGCTTTTGGCAACACAGCTGTTGCCACAGGTGGAAACGCGACAGCGATCGGTTTTGGTGCATCTGCTAGCACCAATGTCGGCGATGTTGCGCTGGGTGCGGGGTCGGTCACCGGCGCTGTCGGCGGTGCGGCTTACGGTACACAAACCGCCGCTCCTGCTAGCGTGGTCGCCGTCGGTGACCGCCGCATTCAAGGCGTATCGGGCGGCGTAAACGCCACCGATGCGGTCAATGTTGCGCAGCTTTCGGATCAGGCGGATCAGCTTGATGCGCTGATAGGCAGTAACAATCTAATTGATGCCAATGGTAATCTTACAAATGGCACGGTCGCGACGGTAGGTGGTACCGCTTACACAACGGTTCAAGAGGCAATAGAAGCCACAGCAGGGTTAGCGAGCGCGGGAGGTGATTTCGTTACGAGCAACGTTTCAGCCACAGTCGCACCCTTGGCCTCCGGAGATAAGGCGTCTGCTGGCGGTGATTCTGCGGTGGCTTCGGGCGACCTATCGCTTGCATTGGGGAATATTGCTAACGCTTCTGGTGTCGCTTCTGTTGCACTCGGTAATCGATCAAGCGCAGCGGCTGATACTACAATCGCCATTGGCTCTGTCGCCAGTGCTACCGGCGTAAATGGCATAGCAATCGGCCAAGGCGCAAATTCCACTAATGGCGTAGCGCTGGGTGCTTCTGCAATGTCCACTGGCGACAGCGCTGTATCTTTGGGAAGCAATTCGGTAGCCAGCGCCCTAAGTGCCACTGCATTGGGGGAGAATGCCGGTGCAACCGCCGACTTTGGTATCGCTCTGGGTAATGGCGCGAGGGCAACCGAGTTGTTTAGCGTTGCTATTGGTGCCGGCTCGGTAACTCAAGCATCCGCTAACAATGCTTATGGAACCGGGAGCGGTACGCCAGCAAGTGGTGTTGTAGCATTCGGTGACCGCCGGCTTCAAGGTGTCGCCGCCGGTGCCGAGGCTGATGAAGCGGTGAATGTGGCGCAACTTTCTGATCAGGCAGATCAGTTTGACGCGCTGTTGGGGGCGGCTGACCTGATTGATGCCGCTGGCAACGCGACGGGCGCAACCATTGCGACCGTTGGTACGGTTGCGCAAACCAATGTTGGCGGCGCGCTCAATGCGCAAGACACGATTGTCACGAACCAGGGTAATACTACCGCCTCTGTTTTGGGCGGTACAAGTGCCTACAACGCGGCGACTGGTGCAGTGACGGGCGGCTTTACCTATGACAGCAATGCTCAAACAACTGTTCAGGCTGTGTTTGACGAGATTTCCACAGACATCACCAACATTAACAACGGCGGTGCGGGATTGGTACGGCAGGCAACGCCCGGTGCACCGATTACGGTTGCAGCGGCAAATAATGGTACAGAGGTACAATTTGATGGTACCGCCGGTACACGCGTGTTGTCAGGCGTATCTGATGGTGCGGTAACGGCAGCCTCAGATGAAGCGATTAACGGATCGCAGCTTGCCAGTGTGACCAATAACATCGATGCCTTGGTTGGTAGCGGCAATGTGCTGGCTGGAACTCTGCCAAGCTTCACAACACCCAATGGTGGTACCGCCGATGATGTGACCGAGGCTTTTCAGGAAGTCACGACGCAGGTTGACACGAACACGACCAATATTACGAACATAAACAACGGTAATGTCGGACTCGTTCGGCAGGCCGGTGTTCCAGGCGCAGGCAACGCGGCGGCGATCACCGTGGGTGCTCAGACCAACGGTACAGTGGCTGACTTCACCAATCTGGCGGGCAATGAACGCAGGTTGACTGGTGTGGCAGACGGGATAATCTCTGCAACATCAACCGATGCTATCAACGCTCGCCAGCTCATCGCGGCAAGCAATCTGGCTGACACCTTGATCGGGCAGAATTACTTCAACGACGATGGTTCGACCAATGCGATTAGCTTTGCAACACCCAATGGTGGCACTGCGAACAATATCACTGACGCGTTTCAGGAGGTGACGACCGGGGTCGATACCAACACAACCAATATTACGAACATAACCAATGGCGCGACCGGTGCCTTCCGTGCTGAGAATGCGGCGGTGGACGCCGATCCATCGAACACGGGCACCGATTCAGTGGCTGGTGGTTTCGGAGCGCAGGCCAATGCTCTTCAAGCAACTGCGGTCGGTAATGATAGCCGTGCCAATGCGGAGAATGCAGCTGCATTCGGCTTCAACGCTCGTGCCTTTGCCAATCGGTCGACAGCCATTGGTGCGAACTCGCAAATCTTTGGTGAAAACGGTTCTGCTTTTGGCTTTGACGCCCAATCCAATGGACCTAATTCGACAGCTTTAGGTTCGTCTTCGCGGGCGCTGGGCGAAAACTCTGTCGCAACTGGTACTGGTGCACAATCGGTTGGAACCAATGCCACCGCGTTAGGTACGCAAAGCCGTGCCAATGACACAAATGCAGTGGCAATCGGTTTCGGGACACAGGCTAATGCGGTTGATGCGACCGGAGTAGGTACGCAAAGCCGTGCCAATGGACTTCGGGCTACAGCGTTGGGTGCAACGGCAACGGCCAATGCGGAAGACGCCACAGCGATTGGCTTCGGTTCGACAGCTGGCGCTGACAATGTCGCGCTGGGTGCCGGTTCGGACGCTACTGCGGTTGCCACCAGCACTGCAGACTTTACCGGTGTCAACGGTACAGTCTTTGGGCCTTTTGCCGGTGGTACGGCAGCCGGGCTTGTATCGGTCGGCAGCGCGGGTAATGAGCGCGTGATTGCTAATGTCGCGGCGGGCAGTGTTGCAGCATCGTCAACTGATGCGGTCAACGGTTCGCAGCTATTTGCTGTGGCTGAGATTGTCGATCAGGTCGCAACTGGTACGACCGGTGCTTTCCAATCGGAAAATGCGGCATCGGATGCTGATCCATCTAATGCGGGTACGGACGCTGTGGCAGGCGGCTTTGGTTCGCAAGCCAATGCTTCGCAGGCAACAGCAATCGGTAATGATGCGTTGGCCAATGGCAGCAATGCGACGGCTCTCGGTTTTGGTGCACAGGCCAGTGCTGCCAATGCGGCTGCCATCGGGTCTGATGCAAGGGCCAATGCGGCAAACGCCACGGCATTGGGTTTCCGCGCTTCGGCGACCAATGTGGGTGATGTAGCACTTGGTTTTGGTACGATAACATCTGCCTCAACAGATGCTGCCTATGCCACGGCAACAGCGGCTCCTGCTAACGGCGTAGTAGGTGTGGGAAATCGCAGAATCCAGGGCGTGGCAGCCGGGGCTGAAGCTGATGAAGCCGTGAATGTTGCGCAGCTGAACGCTGTTGCGCAGGCTGGCGCAACGGCCTTTGGCGGCGGTGCAGCGGTTGATCCTGTTACCGGTGCCTTTACGGCTCCGACCTATACGGTTGGTACCGCAAACTATGATAATGTTGGCGCGGCAATTGCGGCGCAGGACAACATCACCACTATGCAAGGTAATACAACGGCGTCCACATTGGGCGGCACGAGTGCTTATGATCCGGCAACGGGTGTAGTGTCGGGTGGTTTCACCTATGATGCGGCTCCACAGACGACCGTACAGTCGGTGTTTGATGAAATCGATGCTGATATTACCAATATTACCAACGGTAATGTCGGACTGGTTCAGCAAGCCGGTGTTCCCGGTGCCGCCAATGTCGCTCCTATCACGGTAGGTGCAACAACCAATGGCACCGAGGTGCTGTTCAGTAACCTTGCTGGTGCTAATCGTAGGCTAATTGGTGTGGCCAATGGTGCGGTGACGGCATCGTCCAACGAAGCGCTAAATGGTTCACAGCTCTTTGGTGTGACAACCAATATTGATGCTCTGGTGGGTAGTGGTGATGTGCTGGCAGGAACTTTGCCATCGTTCACAACGCCTAGTGGCGGAACTGCTGACAACGTGACCGACGCATTTCAAGAGGTGACGGACCAGGTCGATATCAACACAACCAATATCGCAAACAACACAACTAATATAACAAATCTCGACAATCGGGTGACCACGAACGAGACGAATATTGCGAATAATCGTACGGATATCGATCAGAACAGGACGGATATTGACAACCTCGACAACCGCGTGACGGTGAACGAGACGAATATCGCAAACAACCGTACTGATATCGATACGAACACAACCAACATCGCAAACAACCGTACCGATATCGATACGAACACAACCAACATTGCGGGCAACCGTACCGATATTGATACAAATACGACCAATATTGCCGACAACCGGACCGATATTGACAGCAATACGACCGCGATCACGAATATCAATAATGGCGGTGGTATTAAATATTTCCGGGCTGACAATACGGATCCGGCCGACGCTGTTGCGTCGGGAGAAAATTCGGTAGCTGTGGGCCAGAATGCCCAAGCGCTTGGTACAGACTCCGCTGCCTTCGGTCACAATGCCTCTGCGCAGGGTGACAATACGACGGCTGTAGGTGCCGGGGCGACCGCCTTTGCCTCAACTGCCGTGGGGGCAGGGTCAGCTGCGGCTGGAGGCGGTACGGCCGTGGGTGACAATTCTCGCGCCGGTGTTGACGCAAACAACATGCCCGACGGTACCAGCAACAATAATGCCTTTGGTAATGAATCGGTTGCGACTGGCGGCAATGCAACAGCGCTTGGTTACAACACGCAGGCTACCGGGGAAAACTCTACTGCTGTGGGTAATGGTGCTCAGGCAACATTTTCCAATTCCACGGCGGTCGGTGCAGGCGCTCAAACCCGGATGGTCGATCAAGTGGTGCTGGGCACGGCAACATCTACCATCACTGCTCAAGGCGTATTGCAAAACGGTGACGTAACCAGCGATCGGATCGTCAGTATCAATGCTGAAGGTGATATGCGTTCGGTTACTGTTGCTGATCTTACCGGGCAAGTGGCGGGTAACATTACGGTTGTTGGAGGGTCTGACACCAATGTGAACGGTCCCAATGTCATCAACATAAGGGATGGTTCTATCACTTCAGTCGATATTGCTGACGGCGCTATCAATACCCGAAACATCGCTGACGGTGCTGTGACTTACAACAAGCTTGGTGCTGATGTCCGGAACCGTTTCAACGAACTGAACGACAGGGATAACCGAAACACCGCTGGTGTTGCGCTGGCCACTGCAATTGCCAACATCCCTCAACTTTCTGAGGAAGGTAAATTCTCAATCGGCGGTGCCTTCGGCGCGTTTAACGGCGAAGGCGGCTGGGCATTTGGTGCTAATGGCCGGTTTAGTGAGAATGTCGTCGGACGGACCAGTGTCGGTATTACATCACAGGGTGATGTGGCCGTCGGTGCCGGAATAGCGATGGAATTCTAATTGTAAATTCGATGAAAGAAAACAGAGTAAGACAATGATCAAACCAGTCAAAAATACTCGCTATTGCATAGCCCTATCGGCCCTGATTACAGGGCTATGCATTACGGTCCAGGCGAACGCGCAAACATCTTCCAATGAAGATGCCCCTACACCCCAGACGCAATCGCCTGGACCGGCTATGTCGGCACTGATTGGTGCCGGCTTTGAGATTAAGGCAATGCAATATTTGCCTCAGTCGATGGTTTTCGTGCTCCAAAGGCAAACCCAAGCTTTTATTTGCGACACCGATCTTGCGGGTCGCAGTAAGCTTTGTATCCGGATCGGGTAGGCAGCGCGTATTGGCCATGATGATATCTCGGATCCTTGTGTTTGCTGTTCTGCTACTTGCCTTTCAGGCCATCCCCACTGCGGCGCAGCAAACACTGCCATCGGATTGGCAAGTCTCATGTCGCAAAGGTGATTGCAACATGAGCAACACCATCAACAACGGTCAAGGGATAGTGACTAATCTGAATATCTATATGGTCGGGCGCACACCAGTGTTGGAATATCTGATCCCGCTCGGCATGGGGCTTGAACGTGGCGTGGTTCTGCAAATTGATGGGCAGCAGGCGTTCCGGACGAGCCTGCTAACCTGTCGTGCGAATGGATGCAGTGGTTTTGTGAAGTTGGAAAAACGATTGCTGGACCGCTTGCTGGGCGGCGGCGTACTTCGTGTTGCGTTTCAAAATTTTGCCGACAGAAAATATTATTCGTTCAATTTCGATCTACAGGATTTTGCCTCCCGATATACTGCTTTCCGGCAGGGATCGGCTAGATAGAGTGAAGGAAGATCGGATCTTGAAGTTGACCGAAGCTTTTCAGGAATCCTATCAGCCGGTGGCAGTCTTGGATGATGACGCTATCTATAACCATTGCAGCGACATATTTTATCATGAGTGTTTAGCGGTGTTCCATGACGCCGATGGATCTGTCGTAGAAACCGACGAATATCTGAAGAACAATAATATAGCTCAAATCGGACAAAGATTTGATCAACACATCGTGGGAGTCGTTCTAGAACTGCTGGCCACCCCTGCTACGCCCGCTTTGGGTTGTAGTATTTCAGCACGTTCGTTTTTAAAAGATGGTTGGTGGAAAGAGCAACTCAATATGCTTGCTGGCCGTCCTGATATCGCGGGCCGACTGATACTGGAAATTCATGATGTTGAAGAATTCCGCAAAGCGCCATCAACTATGCTGTTGCTCAAAAAGCTGCGCAACGCCGGATGCCTCCTGGCGCTGGAGGATTTTGGCGTAGGGCATTCCTCTTTTCATGCGATGATGACAATGGAACCCGATATCATCAAGATAAATAAGTCTTTCCTGTGGCGTGCAGATAGTGGCCTTCGTTATCGCGATACCTATCATCATCTGGTGGGTCTTGCCCGAACAATCGCTCCTATTGTGGTTGCAGAAGGTGTCGAATCTTACAGTCATCTCAAAGCGGCATTGAAAGCTGGGGCAACCCATGGACAAGGCAATGTGCTTGGTGTCGCGCAGGTTGCCCGCCCACAGCAATCAATAAGGTGGGACAAGGACAAACAAAAACAGCGTGATCTGTGTTTGAAAGCTTTGGGTGCAGAGGATTGAGATTATGGTTGATTTATCACTGGATGTGAATCCAAAACCAAACAAATCGCAAACTCGTGACCTTACGTATGCGGATGATGTTGGCTCCGAATGGAGATTTAGCGTCCGGAAGAGCGCTGCAATAATATTTGTGAGTTCTCTGGCTCTTTGGGCCGTTCCGGTCGTTTTTTGGTTGCTGATGTAGGGCTATTCAAAACGTATGCAACGTCAGCAAAAGTTAAAAAGATATTTGGGCAATAGTTAGGAAGGTTAGGATCGAGCAGGCCGGTGCTGACGAGTGATCAACAGGAGAGTGGTTCGATTCGATCGGCGTGGATGAAGGAGATTTCCTTGGCACATATACTATTGCAGTCTCGGGCTTTGACCATTTTTGGAATCATCTCCAATGGACTGTTTGATAGAGTTTTTAATGATCTCGATCATGTTTCGTGCTGGAGCGGACAGGGGGCTACGGCGCCGATATGTTATGTAGGCTTGGCGCGGTTCAAACAGCGAAGGATGGGATATTCCGATCAAAATGCCGTTTTTCTCTTCCAACGCAAAAATGTTATTGTTGAGCGCGCAGATGTAGTTGTCTTGTGTAATCATTGCTTTGGTGAGAGTGTCAGAGCTGGTTTCCGCAGCTATTTTGGGTGGCTCCAACCCGGCCATCAGAAAGGCGCTGCTGATTTTCTTCCAGTTACCAAGACCGCGTGTGACGATCCATGGATATTCTGCAAGCTGTTCAAGACTGATGTGATCGGTCTCGCTGAGGGGGTGATCCCTGCGTATCACTAGTCGTTGTTCATGCTTATACATTAACTCTATGCTGGTTAGCTCGCTATGCAACAATTGTGCAGGCGGTAGCGAAACAATAAAATCAAACTCGCCGCGCTCTAATGCCGGAAACAGGTTCGGGGACAGCCCGTGGTCAATGTTGATATGGACATCGGGCCAGCGTCTGCGAAACAGATATAGTGCTTCGGGTAATATTTTGGGCATGAATGGAGGAGCTCCGCCTATCATCAACTGCCCTTTGTGTGAGTCTCGCAGTGCTTCGACTTCTCCCTGTATCAGGCGACTTTCTGTCAGCAGCAGTTTTGCACGCTGTTCAATCGCCTGTGCATATTTGGTTGGTTCAGCCCCATGGCGACCGCGTTCGAACAGTTTTACATCCAGATGGTCCTCAAGCTTTTTGATATTTTTGCTAATGGCCGGTTGTGAGATGCCCACTAAGTCAGCAGCCCTCGCAAAGTTGCGAGAATCCATGACAGCCAGAAAGACCTGAAGACGTGAAAGTTCCATTGGTTACCCGTCAATCCCGATTTCGTTCCGGTCTTTTCCGATGCGTACGGAAAAAATGCAAAGCTCATTACGGGTAGTTTCTGAAGGAAATAGGGTAGGTATGGTTAGGTTATAACTTCTAAAGGAGCCAATGCATTAGTGTAACGGACAAGTGATGAAGCCGGTTCGATTTCCCCTCTTGTTAATGCAAGATACACAAATATAATGGAATTTACATTACTCATCCCGAGCGTTCAATCTGGCCTGTTAGAGTATTTTGGATCAATCCAATTTTATGACTGAACGCGTCTGTTACATATTCGCTGTCGCATGACTGCAAAAATCAAAATGCGATTTCAACTATGGCGGGACGGCTAAATGGCAGTGGCCGAGAAATAGGAACGTTACAAAGAGATTGCGATAGCTAAATGAAACCTCCTCAACTCAATCGTCATTGGCTTGTTAAGTCAAAGTTGGAGATTCCTCGCAGTAAAGTACCGTTGGTCCCTCGTTCTCGACTAACTTCGCAAATGGATGACTGGTTAAAGTTCAATTTATGCATCGTTGTCGCTCCGGCAGGTTATGCCAAATCGTCCACTATCTCGCAGTGGAGCAGGCGGGAAAGCGGACCCAAAAAAGCCGTAGCCTGGTTAACTTTGGATGAGGCTGATAGCGAGCCGACGCAGTTCATTTCGTATTTCATAGCTTCGCTATCTTCAGCCAGCATCCCGTTGAAAGGGCTTGAGATGAGTGCGGAGGAAGGTTTCGCTGCGGGTGGGATTTTAAACGCGCTATCATCTATCCTGGAGATGATCGAAGAATTTGATTCATCAGTGGTCGTTGTACTGGACGATTACCACCGGGTCGGCTCTCCTGAGGTCGATGAGCTTGTGGTCGAAATGCTCAGCGCAGCACCTGATAATCTTACCATTGTCATATCATCTCGCACGGTTCCGGCATTTCAAATGTCACATCTATTTGCGGAAGGTCGGGCCTGCGAATTGAGCAGCGATGATTTAAGATTTTCCAAGGATGAACTGGGAGAGGTTTTTAACCACCACATAAGCGATGAAATACATACAGCATTGTTTCACCGAACAGAAGGATGGCCAGTAGCCGTTCAACTTGCAAAGCTGTTAGTTAAGGGTAATTCTGACAACACCGCCTTAGGAAGTTTCAAAGGCAGCAGCGGGCATATCGCATCATATTTGGCTGAGCAGATTGTCGGTAAACTTGATGCAGATCTGCAAATGTTTTTAATGCAAACATCCCAGCTAGAAAATTATACGTCACCGCTGGCCGCCGCTGTTACAAATCGAGCAGACTGCGATTCCATGATTGCGCAATTAGAGCTGCTGAATGCATTGATTGTTCCCGTCAACGAAGAAGAGGAAAGTTATAGATATCACCATCTTTTCAATGAATATCTGCGCAAAGAACTTCATCGAAGACACGGAAGTCAAGGCGTTCTTGAGGTTCATCGCAGAGCTTCACGCTGGTACGAAGAGAACGGATATATCGCAGAAGCAGTGCGCCATGCTCGATTGTCCCACGACATTGATCGTTGTGCAGAACTGATTGCGGAAGCCGGTGGATGGGAACTTATCCTTTTTGGAGGCATTGGATATCTGCGAGGTTTGTTACAGCAAGTGCCGCCAGAGGAGATAAAGCGTTATCCCCGGCTCTTATTGGCTCAAGCATATCTTCACATGAAAGACGGTCTCCTTCAAAAAGCACGCGCTTTGTTTGACATGGCTGCGAACAACGACAGACATTCCTGTGATTTGAAACATCAAAATCAGCTAGAAAGAGACCTACTCAATGTGGAAACACTCTTATCTGTTTATGAAGATATTCATATAACCGCTGACACAATAGAGAATATTCAAACTTCGATAGATCAGATTCCCGCCTCCGATCCTGTCACGAAGTCGATCATAACATCCCGACTGATAGCAAGTGAGCTTGCCATAGGGCAATTTTTTGAAGCTGAGGATCAGACACAATCCGCGATCCGGGGCATGCGTGAGGCGGGATCTGTTTTGGGCGCTAATTATATGTTTCTGCATGCCGGCATTGCTGCAATGTACCAGGGACGGTTACGAGCTGCCGAGGCCCATTTTAGTCTAGCAACAAAAAATGCGGAAGAAAATTTTGCGTATGACCCGGGTCCGCGGGCGATATCCAGGATTCTGGCAGCTTATTTAAATTACTGGACAGGGAGACCACAAAATAACCCCGATGAACAAATTGATCGGGATATTGATCAAGTCGAGCGATACGATGGTTGGTTGGACGTATACCACACGGCGCTAATAGTCGAAAATGTGGTTCTTAATAAAGCGACTCGTTCCATAGAAAGGTTTAATGGTGTTGCAAAGGAGCGAGGTTTGGTTCGCCTGGCGCATCTAACGAACGCCGCTGCCCTTAAGCTCAAAGATTCGATAGATAAGGGCTCGCTGGCATTGAGAATTCAGGAGAGTTTTCCAATAGGCCGTTGGGAAGAGGATCCGTTTTGTTGGCTTCCCTATCTGGAGTCTCGTCTTGCTCTTGCTCATTATTTCTCATCTATTGATCGCTCGCTTGCCATTGAACAGCTTGATGACGGGCTTGAATGTGCTCGATCAATTGGCG
Organism: Sphingorhabdus sp. EL138; assembly: GCF_900258045.1. Lineage (GTDB taxonomy): Bacteria > Pseudomonadota > Alphaproteobacteria > Sphingomonadales > Sphingomonadaceae > Parasphingorhabdus. The sequence goes on from NZ_OGVD01000004.1 coordinate 108,810, forward strand.
CAAATCTGCATTTGGTGGCGCTATTTATCAATCGATCAAAATTGTTTTTTATTGCTGGGCAGCGGGAAGCTGCAGTCATTGATTTGGTCGAGGCATTGACGATTGCGGCTCCAGAATCGATGCGTGGGCCCTTTATACATGATCACAGCATCTTGCCTCTTTTGAGAGCTGTTTTAAGACATGCTCATGACGCTCTCATTGATATCTTGGTAATTGATTTTACCCAGTCCCTCATCACCGAGCTATCCAAGATGAACATCTCTCAATCAGAATTCGAAGATTTACTATTGAGCCGCAGAGAGCAGGAAGTTTTGGCGGAACTTGTCCATGGCCGCTCAAACAAAGAAATAGCTCGCATACTTGATATGACCGAGCACACTGTCAAATTTCATTTGAAGAATATCTATGCAAAGTTAAAAACGAACACCCGGACGAAAGCAGTCATTGAGGCAAAGAGACTTGGCCTTGCCTGACGCAGATATGCTATATGTCAGTCGATTGGCGGCAGTTTGAAGTTGCCATAAGTGAAAGCTCTTCAAATAATCTGTGTTCCAAAGTCAGCTGATTTGGCTTTTTTTGGTGAGCCATAAAATATGGTTTCTTTTGGAGGTTGCGTACCAATAATCCGAGCTGTTTTACCTGTGTTTTTCAATATTATTATTTAAAATCATAAACTTAAATGAAACCTGCTCGAACGGGTAGTTGACAGAATTGCTCTTTCCATGAGATTTTTATTTCGAATTTAAATGCGAGTTCAGAAGGTTATCTATGTGATATTCTGATGTACTCTTTCTAATTTCATAGGGTGTCAGATGGGGTATGTAATGGTCAAATATTGTTCAAATTTCTCGTATATAAAAACTTATAAATATTCATGTATAGCTTCCATTTTATATATCTCAGCTTTAGCGTCTGGATCAGTCAGTGCAGCTGAAGCGCAAGAAGAAAGCCATGCCGAGCGCCAAACGAGTTATATCGAACTCCCGCTGCAACGAGGCGGATTGTCAGGCAATGGTGCCGTGCCTTGGTTTACCGATGCCCTCAGCATTGGGGAAAGCAAAATGCATGTTGCCTTGGATAATGGGTCGCATTTCAATTGGGCGACCTCTGATAGATGTACGACGCCGGCCTGTAATGCTCATAGAAAAGTTAACACGCGCACTGGTGATATTGCTTGGATTGATGAGTCTCCCATGGACATCAGTTGGGGCCCATGGGGAACAATGGCCGTAGGTGTTGGCAAGGGAACCTACAATCTTGCTGATAGTAACGGCTCATATCTCAGCTATGATCAAAACCTAACCCTGTCTTTGAACTATTCTGGCCCGAAATTTGAATATTTGCCGTGGGGTGGTGGCATTACCTTGCCTGCGGACTCACGATGCGTATGGGCGGTTCCAGCAAACCCGCTTTGTCCTACCTTTGACGGAACAGTTAAAAAATCCAAAGATTCAAGGAGATCGAGTGGTCTGTCGTCCAGCTTCCTACTCTATGATCTCTACTTTAACACGGACAAACTTCAGTCCCCCCAATATTCATTCTTTACTGACCGCCCAACCCGGTCTGGAAGCTTCTATATGGGAGGCGATAATTACAAAGTTTTCGACCAGTCGACAGCTGTAAACCTTCCACCGCGTCTAACACCTTTTGGTTATCTGTGGGGCACAAAGCTGCACGAAATGAAGGTCGGGTCAAACTCTCTAGGTGCTTTTGAAAGTGCCACGATTGTTCTGGATACAGGATCATCCCGCTTTAAAGGCGATGCGGCTCATATCATTCCTATTTTGAACCAGCTTTTAAGCATTCGCGATGGCAACGGTATGCCTGTATTTGAAAGAATCTTTGAAGGAACGCCACAGAAATGGACGGGCCTGAAATATCGCAAAGGGGGACCAAAAGATCATCCGAATCTGCCCCCGATTTCAATTGAAATTGGCCAAAGCTGTAACGGTGTGGATGGTCAGCATCTGATCTTGACCCTTGCTCCCGATCAATATTCTTACCTGATCGAAGCAGGTGATCAAAAGGGCACATGGGCAGTTTCCGCTCATGTCCTTGACGGTATTCCATTCCTGTTGGTTGGCTCAACCGTTCTGGACCTTGTGTATAGCCGTTACAGTTACAACGTGCTTCAGACGAAAGATAAGCCCGAGCTTATCCAAGGCGATATGACTGTTTTTCGAAAGGCAACGGGCGAACAGCCTGCGGGATATCAATGTGTAAAGCCCGGGTCGGCCTAATCCCAGCCAGCAATCAAGCAATCATCAACAGAAGCAGACTTTGCATCCAAATTAGGAGATCGTCATGAAGGTAAAGGCATTTCTAAGTTCCGTCGTTATATTCGGATTGACCGCACCGGCTAGTGTTGCAGCCGCTCAAAGCGGGAAATCGGATAATGGATCCATTGCTGGCACATGGTATAACTCATATTGTTCTCAAGTTGCACTCACCACTGGTCCTGGAAACTTGGTCCAGGGAACCTACACGTCGCATACCGGATCTACTGGTTCGTTTAAAATTACCGGTTATGTGGGGGTAGCAGCAAACGACCCTCAAAAAACGAACGGAACTCCGGTTGCGCTGAGTCTCCATTGGCGGGCAATCAACGTGGACCCATCCAAGGGCGATGGGTCATGGCATTGGGTATCGAATTTTGGCGGTCAGTATCATCCGGCACAGACTGTTTCCGTTCCGGGACAAAAGCCTTACTCTGTTGAAGAAACACTAGAAATTATGAATATGATAATTGCAACATCTACGGTGCCTGGCTTCAACAGCAAGGCTCCGCTCATGTGGCCGGAAACAATTCAATTTCACAAAACCCCACCAAGCTATTGTGAACCTATTACGCCTCCCCCGCCCATATCTTACAAAAGTGAAGCTTCTGACTTAGTGTCCGGTAAATGGCGCACCAGTGCCGGAGATACCTTGAATTTATACGCTAATATTGAGGATGGGACTGTCAGTGGCCTGTTTTATAGAGCCTCGGGTGAAACCTACAGCGTTAAGGGGCTGGTGGATAACTTCTCAAACTATGTACCCGGTGTGACCATCGAAGAACAAGGTGTCAGTTTATCACTATATCAGACAAATGGAGCGGCGAGCGGCTTGATCACGATGGGGGGAGGGGTCCCGTACTCAAACAAAACTTCATTGAGCTTGTTCACAAATGATTTGTCGTCCACGGATTGGAACAGTCGCTTCCTCGAATCTACAGTGGACAAGATTAATTTTCAGCGCGTCGGTCCAAACTAGTTTGATTCCAGAAAAAATATAGCGCTTGTCCAGTGGTGCAAAACTGTATCGTAGAGTTTGAAACCGATTATGGTCTGTTCTCAATGGAGTTGATGCTTGACGTCGCTCCGGTGACTGCCGGCTATTTCAAAGCCTTGATTGAAGCAGGTGCTTTGGATGGTAGTTCGATTTTCCGTATCGTGGGAAAGGATAATGCTGAACATAGGCCGGACTATCCTATTGAGGTCGTGCAAGGCGGTTTGAAGGCGGAAGATCCACAACCCATCGCGCCCATTGCGCATGAGCCGACATCGAAGACGGGAATTCGGCATATAAAGTGGACTGTCTCGGCGGCGCGTTTCGGTCCTGGTGAAACTTACGGTAGTTTCTTTGTTTGTATGGCAGATACACCGAACCTTGACGAAGGTGGCCAACGACATCCCGATGGTCTTGGCTTTGCGGGTTTTGGGAGAGTGATCAGCGGTTTCTCTGTGTTAGGCGCCATGTTTGTGCATAGGGAAACATTAGAAATGCTCGAGGTTGAGATACCGATTCATCGTGCGCGAATTCGAAAATGAAATCCAAATCAAAGCGCAGGGCGCTACCTAACTGAAAGGATAGGCCGCAGTATCAAAGCCCATCCCAAAAATGAGATGACCTATACTTTTCCGCGATTGCCGGATGATTTTCCAAAGGTCTATTTTAATCGCTCAGATAAGCCAATTGATGGTCTTCGGGAGGAAAAATGACAACAGCAACAATGAAAATCGCGGTTGCCGCCTTTATGGCAACAACATCTCTTTCTTCATTTAGCTCTGCAGCTTATGCTCAGAATGGGGAGCAAGCAGATGATGATAATGTCATTATCGTAACTGCACGTGGCCGTGAAGAAACGCTTGTAGAAGTTCCCCTCTCGACAACGGTATTCAATGGGGAAGATATCGAGGCTGCTGGGATAGACCGGGTCGATGACTTTTTGGGTCTGACGCCAGGGGTCTCCATTGCAAATTCACAGGATTCAGGGACTAATTTCATTACCATTCGCGGTGTGTCTCAAACGCGTAACGGGCAGCCGCCCGTAGCCGTTTTGATTGACGGCGTGTTGCAGGTGAACTCACGGAGTTTTGACCAACCACTTTATGAGATAGAGAGCATAGAGGTGCTACGTGGGCCGCAGGGCGCACTTTATGGCCGCAATGCTACCAACGGCGCCATCATTATCAATACCAAGGATCCAAGTGAGAAGCTGAGCGGATATGTAAAAGGCGGTTATGGAACTGGCGAGGAATATCTCATTGAAGGGACGGTTTCGGGGCCCTTAGTCGAAGATAGATTGGGGCTTCGGGTCTCTGGGCGCTATTATAGCAGGGATGGCTATTTCACCAACGTGGCGTTGAATGACGAGGTCGGCTTTTATGATGAATTCAATGTCAAAGGCCACTTGCACTTCACGCCAAGCGATGAGCTTACGGTTGATTTGCGCGCCACCTATACAGAAAATGATGGTGATTCCCTCAATTATACCTTTCAGGGTGTCACAACCGATCCTGTGACTGGTGAAGTTAATGGTTTTGCAAGTGTAGCGGATGCCAATGTCGTGCAGCGCCGTTTTTCAGCTAATAACAGAGGTTTTGATGATCGCAAGGTTGGCCAGATATCTCTCCTGATCAATTATGATCTGGGCTTTGCGAATTTGTCATCGGCAACAGCTTGGGACAAGCTTCGCCAATCGATCGGCGGTGATCAGTTTCCCTATAGTGCGAATACGACTGTCAATCCCGGGTTGTCTTTCTTTGATGGTACGCAAACACAATTTGTAGATGTTGAAGCTATTAGTCAGGAAATCCGGCTGACATCCCATGATGATTCTGCCTTTCGCTGGATGGTTGGCGGCTACTATCTAGCTACTGACCGGTTTATCTCAACTTCTACGGGTGATGATTTGGAACTAGGTCTGTTGCCTGTTTCTCGGTCGCCGCTCCTTGGTAATGCTGTCAACCCAACTAATGGATTTACCGCGGATGACAATGACAATACGGCGTGGGCCTTTTTCTTCAATGCTGCCTATGACGTAACCGAACAGCTGGAAATTGCCGTTGCTGGTCGATACGATGAGGATCGGCGCAAACAGACGGTTAGTTTGCAGAACGGGTTCTTTGATGCTGCGGGGAATCTGCTTGCACCTCAAGGTACACCCGGTGCGGTCAATCGTCGTACTTTTTCGCGTTTTCAGCCCAAAGTTAGCGCGCGTTATCTGGCCACTGATAACTTCTCTATCTATGCGTCTTGGGGCCGAGGTTTTCGAAGCGGCCAATTCAACCAGAACGGTGTTGCAGCTGCGGCCGCTGGCGCAGGACTGGTAGGCGTGACGGATATCTATGATCAGGAGAATACCGAAACTTTCGAAGCTGGCCTGAAGTTCAACCTACCCGGTCGTCTCTCCATCTCCGCTGCCGCTTACCATACCACGGTCGAGAATGCCCCTTACTTTGTCTTTGTCGGTGCCGTTGGCGCGCAGATATTGGTGGGTATTGACGAAGTCGAAATTCAGGGCGGAGAATTGGAGGTTTCCGCTAATTTGGCTGATGGTCTGGATCTCGATCTCGGGCTTGCGATAAGCGATAGTGAAATCAAAGCCTATTCGCTTGATCCCATGCTAGTTGGCAACAAGGCGCCCTATGTGCCTAACGCCTCATTCAATGCTGGTTTGCAATATCGTACACCGATTATTGGTTCAGTAGGCTTCTTTGGCCGTATGGACTATGAAGTGCGCGGCCAGCAGTTCTGGGATCCTGAAAATTCGACTGCCCGCCATTCGCTTGATTTGGTCGGTTTGCGGGCGGGTATCGAGGATATTGAAGGCAAATGGTCGCTGATCGGTTCCGTGGAAAACGTGACTGATGTGGTTTATAACTCTGAATATGTGACCGGCGGATTTGCGCATGCTGCAAGTCCGCGCATCTGGCGCATTGAAGGCCGTATCAACTTCTAAAGATAGTCAATGAGGGGCCCTGCTTGGCAGGTCTCCCTCATTCATATCAGCTCATGCGTTGCATGCCGCGGTACATTTATGGGATTAGGTATATGAAGATTAGGGCAGCTTCCGACGTGGGCGGGACTTTTACCGATTTGGTATATTGCGAGTTGAATGACCAAACGGGGGCTATTGAATCCATCCAGACTGAAAAAGCGCATACTACCCCTCCCGATTTTGAGAAAGGCGTTCTTAGTACGCTGAAAAAGGCGGACATCTCCTTCGCAGAAATGATATTTTTTGCTCACGGTTCAACCGTTGTCATCAATGCGTTGACCGAACGCAAAGGTGTGAAGACCGGACTGATAATGACTCGTGGTTTTCGTGATATACTGGAAATCGCACGCGGCAACCGGCCGGATTTCTTCAACCTGCGATATGAAAAGCCGGAAGCTTTCATCCCTCGTTATCTGCGCAGAGAAATTACCGAGCGTTTGGACTATAAGGGCCAGGTGATAGAAAATCTGACTTTGAAAGAACTATCGCCCATTTTGGAAGACTTCAAGAAGGAAGGAGTAGAAGCGATTGCGGTCTGCTTGCTTCATTCCTACGCTAATCCTGATCATGAGCAGGAACTGGTCGGGAAGATTAAATCGCTCTGGCCAGATGTCGCGATTGTCGCGTCACACCAGGTATCACGAGAATGGCGTGAGTATGAAAGAAGCAATACAGCGGCTCTATGTGCATATGTGCAACCTATCGCCGAAAAATATCTCTCCAATATGGAGGACGCGCTGCATAATAACGGCTTTGACGGTTCGTTTTATGTCATGCGATCTAATGGCGGCATAGACACTGTAAAATCGGTGAAGGAAATTCCGATCACCGTGGTGGAATCCGGGCCAGCTAGTGGTGTGCTGGGGGCCGAAGCACTCGGCAAGCTGCTGGGCATCGAAAATATCATTGCCTTTGATATTGGTGGGACAACGGCGAAATGCTCGTTAATTGATCAAGGCCGCGTTTCGGTAACTAGCCAGTATATGATCGAGAAAACCCCACTATCTTCGGGTTATCCAATCATGACGCCCGTGGTCGATATTGTTGAAATAGGCAATGGCGGCGGTTCCGTCGCTTGGCTCGACGATCATGGAAAAATGCATGTCGGACCGCAAAGCGCGGGCGCGCTGCCTGGACCTGTGGCCTATGGCAAGGGTGGAATTGAGCCGACCACTACCGATGCCAATTTGATGCTTAACCGTATCAATCCCAATTATTTCATTGGCGGAGAAATTCAGGCGGACATGGAAAAAGTCCGTTCGGCCTTTGAAAAACTGGGTGATCCGGTGAATTTAGGGCCGCAGGAGGCCGCCCGCGGCGTTATTCGCATTGCTAATCACAATATGGCCAATGCTTTGAAGTTGGTTTCAATCAACCGTGGTTATGATCCGCGTGATTTTACATTGGTTGCCTTTGGCGGCGGCGGCGCAATGCATGCGACTGCGCTGGCCAAGGACTTGAATATCCCGAAAGTTGTCGTGCCTGCGCATAGTGCAGTATTTTCTGCTTTGGGAATGCTGCTATCTGACCTGCGCCGTGATTACATCCGCACAAGCCCAATGCCGCTTGATATATTGCAAGCCGCAGCCATTGGTAAGACTATTTCGGAAATGGAAGATGAGGCTCTGGCTTCCTTCGCTGAGGAGGGCTTCAGCAATGATGATATCTATTTCGAGCGCTTTTTGGATATGCGCTACGAAGGACAGGAACATTCGATGCGCGTGCCAATCGCATCTTCGAAAATCGCTGAAAAAAACGTGGATCTACTGCACCGTGATTTTGGCAATGCCTATGAACGTGAATATACATATCGGCTGGATAGCGATGTAGAAATTGTGAGTTTCCATCTTGCCGCCTATGCGCAGATCGAGAAGCCCGAACTTTCTCCCATTGCAGAAGACAAGGATGTCGCAAACGCCATTAAGGAAAAGCGCGATGTTGATTTTGATGAATCAGGTGTTGCCGAGGCGGTAATCTATGATCGCGATAAATTGGGCGCTGGAGCAGAGATCCAAGGCCCAGCTGTTATTGAGGAATCAGGCTCGACTACCGTCATTTTTCCTGACCAGTCAGCCACAGTCGATAGATTTGGTAACCTGCATATTGCAATATAGGAAAGGTTCAACATGGCTAAAGAAGACTTAGCGCCAAAGGTGGCGGAACATGACCCTATAACGATTGAGATCATACAAAGCTCGCTGCGCTCTATCACCGATGAGATGTTCGCTACTATGCGCAAGACGGCGATGAGTTCCGTCATTTACGAAGTACTCGATTTCGGTGTCGCGATGATGGACGCTGATGGTGAACTGGCCAGTTCGGGGTCCGGTATTCCCAGCTTTGTCGGTATGCTGGCGCCAGGTATTAAATCGGTAAGGCGGAAATTCACAAAGCCTGATGACATCAAGCCAGGTGATGTTTTTGCGACCAATATCCCGCACCATGGCGGCGTTAGCCATCTAAATGATGTCGTGTTGATGCAGCCTGTATTCTTCAATGGCCAAATTATAAGCTGGCTCGCCAACAAGGCCCATTGGGTTGACGTTGGTGGCACCTTTCCGGGCAGTATCAGCGTAGATGCGCTGGATATCTATCAAGAAGGTCTGCAACTGCCGTGCATAAAGGTGATTGATCAAGGAAAAGAAAACCAGGCAGTTATTGACATTATGGCGGGCAACTCCCGTGTGCCGGATATCACTGTTGGAGATTTTTGGGCAGGCATTGCCTCTATGCGTTCAGGCGAAAAACGTTTGCAGGCGCTCATTGAGAAATATGGTGATGAAACGGTGCGTTATGCGATAGCGGACTATATTGCTCTAGGCGAAGCTATGGCTCGCACTGAGCTCAAAAAGCTGCCGATGGGTGTCTATTCGGCGACCGAAAAGCTGGAGGATGGCCGTGTTGTGAAGGCGGTTGTGACAATCACCACAGATGCTTTTACGGTCGATTTGCGTGGTAATCCCAAACAGGGTAAAAATGCGCTGAATTCATCCTTGGATGCTACTATTGTCGATGCTCAAATGGTGTTCAAAGCACTGACGGACCCCCAATCTTTTGCCAATGCAGGGTCGTTTCGACCGGTTGAAGTTTTAACTGATGAGGGGTCTATTTTCAATGCGCAATATCCCACCGCGATGGGGGTATATTATGAAACCGGTATGATCCTGTTTGACCTTATCTGGAAAGCTTTGGCACCATTCATGGAGCAGCATCTCACAGCTGGCCACTATGGTTCAATCTGCGGAACATTTCTGGGCGGTAAACATCCTGATACTGGAAAGGAACATTCGATTGTCGAGCCACAATTGGGCGGCTGGGGCGCAAGTTTGGATCGTGACGGCGTGAACGCACTTTATACTGGACAGCATGGCGAAACCTTTAACGTACCTGTCGAGGTCGCTGAACAGCGCAACGGACTGATGATTGATCGCTTGTGCTTGAATGATGCACCGGGCGGTGAGGGTCAATATATTGGCGGTAAGGGAATAAATCTCGACTACCGTATCCTCGGCGATGATTGGTGGATTTCGATGACCTATGTCCGCTCCGAAAGTGGTCCATGGGCCCTGGAAGGGGGAAGGCCGGGTAGCACCAACTATATCAATGTGGTCCGCAAGGATGGCAGTGAAAAACGCTATTCGTCTTGCACTGCCTTGCCGCTTGAAAAAGGTGATGTCGTGCAAGTGGTGACGGCCAATGGCGGCGGCTATGGGCCACCACAAAAACGCGCGAAAGACAGCGTTTTTTCTGACATCAAAAATGGTTACATAACAGCAGAACGCGCGCGCTATATTTATGGTACAGAAGCCTGAGTTACAGTGAGATCGAACGAGCATCCCAGAAACATGTTAAATATGAAACACCGGTAGAACGCTTCGGTGCATGTGCTGCGATCGCCCGTTGAAACCGCAGGACAAAGATGACACTGGTCCACACTAACCCTTATATTTTTTGGTATGCTGATCTGATGTCCGATCAGGGGTTCAAAACATGTCTCACTGTTTCTACCGTAGTTGGTGCACCACCGGTATATCTCTCGCAGTTCAATATCACGCGCTCCATTTGTCGGAGGTCGCGCTTCACTCTCGGCTGGTTAAAAAAGCCAACTAGGGTTTTGATGGCGGCTTTGTCGGTTATGCCTTTTGCCTCTGCGATCATTGCCAAATCATCGTTAGATAGATTGGCATAGGTCAACTGCTCTTCGTATAGCAGTCGGCTCCTAACCGCTCCTGCAATCACACTGTCGCGGCCAAGACTTTCATCAAGTGCAAATTCATTATTGCCGATAAAAATTAAGCCGAGTGGAATTGGTCCAGTTGTTCTGTCCCTATCATTAAAATCGCGCAGCATTTCGATGGCTTCGCGAGAAAGCCTCTGCGCTTCATCAAAGATGATCGTTATCGGATAGTGAACGTCCAAATCGTCAAGGTCGTTTGGATCGCAACGCTTATAGACAAGATTGAAAACCATCTGTCGAAGCTGCCAAAGGGAACCGCTTAGCTGCATTCCGCCACGCTCTCCGTTTTCCATACGCATGGTTTCAGCGATACGTTGCAAGATCGACCGGGCCGTGGAACCTTGTTTGTTTGTCCCGTTTTCAACTTTCACAACTATGAATTCACCGAATCTGTCTTCTGTTTTTCTCGTTAATTCGTTGATTGTCGTTGTTTTACCAATTCCCCACGGTCCGGAAATGACAGATATCCCGCGCCGTTCATGCGTATCCTGCATCACTCTCATCAACAGACGGACTACAGAAGTTCCAACGATTTTGCTTTCTGTCCTAGGTTTTAGTTGAACGAGGCCCACGCGCTTTCTCCCATCTCTCTGTTTCTTCCATCTGTCGCGCTATGCGCCGCTCTTCGACCGTTGGTTGTGCCTTGCGTTTCGTTTCCCTATCAAACCGGGCATCCGCTAACTGCCTTGCTCGTTCGGATTGAGAGAGTTCGATTAAAGGAGCGGGTGCAGCTTTGCTTGGAATATTGATGATGCGGCGTGCCATAGTGGCTTTGGCGTTGATATTCACTGCTGCCTGTTTTGATCGTTTGACGGCTTTCTCGTTTTTCGACTGCAATCGACTTGTTTCAATAGCGCCCGAAATATTGCCAGGGAGGTGCAAAATTTCTGGCTCAGTGGCAACCCATCCATGGTCTGGGATTTTGGCCAATGGATAAGAACCGCGCCGATAAGGAATCGCGACTGGGATGGTTTGACGATTTGGTAATTCTGGATGCCGGTATCTTCCGCCGCCGTAGGAAATGACGCCGCGATCAACCTTTCGTGTGGAAAATTCACAAAAGGCAGCATCGAGCGTGAGCGTATCAACATTGACTGGACGCCAGCCATTATCAAGATGATCATGGTAGCATTGTGTTGGGCTAACGCCTGCAAAAGGACCGCTGCGTATTTCCCAGCTTTCAAAATCGGCAATCCGTTCCAAGGCTTCTTGCACAAACTGATCAAATGAGCCGGAATAAGGCTTTGTTGACTTGCCAACATTTTGGGTTTTCTTATTCATCCGATCGCCACCGGCCCAGCCTTCCATTTGCGAAAATACTGCACGGTCCAGTTTCGCAAATTTGCTTTCAATGGGCTTGGATGCCCCGGAATATGGCTTGGCATTGATAATCGTGCGAATACCTTCGTCAGCGATCATCGCTAGTGCCGACCGGATTTTGTCGAACATTTTGTATTCAGAGCCATTATCGCGATAGACTTGCTGCGGAAAACCCCAATGAGGGTCGCTTACCATTCGCAAAAAGCCATCCAGAACATGTTCTTGCCGAATGCCTTCGCCCTTATTTAGGGTAACAAAATGGCAGAATATTCGGTGGGTTCCAGTGTCCATGAAACCGATAAGCTTTGGCCAAGTCTCGCTGCCATCGGCTCGGCGAACAATGCAGTCTAGCGGTTTCACGTCCATGACGATTTGTTCCATTGGCTGGAACGTTCGGTTATCGCGACGGATGCGGGGTTTCATGTCATCAAAGAGCTTGCGATCATTCTGGTAAATGTCGACGATCCGCTGGCTTTCCGATTGCATGATGCGCCGCCTTGATAGTTTGCATGCGGACTTGGGCAGAGGACAGCCGCGTTTTTCACATTCCATTTGAAGGGCCGTCTGTGATTCTAACTGGACACGCCACCATCCATGTCGCTGCGAGGGGCTTTGCCAGTATGCAGCTATAGTGCCGTCAATCCAGTTCGATAGTTCTGGGAGTTCACTAGCAAGATACCCGGCTTCCACAAAAGCTTTGTCGAAAACGCGCGATACATGCACTCGCCGTTGGCCAGCATTGGACGGGCGTTTGTGCGCGAGAGCATTTACATCACCGCCACTGTCCGTCAGTTCCTTACAATAGCGTTGCAGGGTACGAACGGTCTTTCTGTATTTTTTTGCGGCGCGCTGAAGTTCAAATGTGCGTTCTGGCGTGCCGGGCGGATAATCTAGCGCCTCGTTTATCATTTCCAGCCGGCGTTCAATTATCGAGCCCTGGTTTGCAGCTGGAATAGGGCGATAATATTCGACGATCTTAGAAGGCTCTGAGCGATCGATAAGAAGCTTCTGATAGGTCCATGGAAGACTGCTAAGCAGAACTTCATATCGTTTTCCTGCTGCACCGCCGCGCCCGTTAACAATTCGGACTACCAGCCTTGCTTCCTTCCAAAGTCTGCCAGATTTTGCATTACGCAATATACGATTTGCAGATTGCCGTCGAAATCCTACTAAATCAGCAAATTCGGGACTCGAGAGCCATTGACCATCTTTCTGGATCATGAGGTAATTAACCTAAACTCCAATCTCTTCTTTGCACTTTCGGGAACCGAACGCCTTCGCCGCCATTGTGATTCGGTTGATTGATTTTTCCCCAGAAATCGAGCAAGTTGAGCGTCGGTTTCGCATTGCGCCTTTTGCTTCATATCCACAATTTCTGCATCCACTTGTTTTGAACGAGTGTTGCTTTTGGTCATAAATACACCCATCAGAGATTACTAAACACGACAGGCAATGACATGAATGACACCAATATTCAATCTTTAATGTCATTCCTCTGCCCTCATGAAGATGAGGGAGTTCCAATGTTTATTGGATGTGTTGCAAAAGCCCTAGGATCAGCAAAGGATAGGACGGTTGCACTTACCATTGGAGTTTCATCAGCCACCATTGCAAACTGGAAACGCCGTAATCGCATACCTGACGACTACCAAGTTTGGCTCAATACCACTCTAATTAAAAAAATTGTTGGCTATAATAGACAATACCCAAAAACCGAACTTGAAGCTCGAATTGCACTTTTGAGGCTTTTAAAGGAAACGGATGGAGATCCTTATAAACTTGGTATCAAAGGAGAGGTCGCCGTTGCAAATTCTATGCCCGGATTGCTTGCGCTCTCTCAGTTTCTACTAGACAGAATGTATGTTACTTGCCGAGATGAGAGCGAAGTTACTGTTGAACGGTTATGTGATCTTTTAAAGACTGCCATGTTTTTTGCTCGGCGTGCCGATCATATCAGGGCGTTCCACTAATTCGGCGTTCCCAAAAGGTTCCCAATACGACAAACTATAGGAACAATTTTCAGGATTTCCGCTATTTCCGATTGGGAACACCAATAGTTTGCTTTTGGTTCCCATTGTCCCAGCGACAGATTGATCTTTAGAGACAATTCTGAGTCCGACGACAAATCATAATGGTTCACCGATGACAAATTGAAAAAGCGCTTCCATCGAAGTTCGCGGATCACCATTGTCAGCCGCTCGATATTCACTTACATGAATGTCAATGACTGACACCCCCGAAACACAGCCGTCCGCCGATTCCACTCCTATCTGGAAATCGCGTTATAATCACCCCACGGACTGGGATCAGTTTTTCCCGCCGTTGTCGATGCCGGGCATGTTCTTTCGCTCGGCCGGACGGCGGGGAGATGCCAATCTGCTCGACTTTATGGGGCGGAAATATAGCTATGCCGAAGTTGCTGCCGGTGTTATCCGTGTGGCTAAAGGGTTGCAGGATCTGGGAGTTCAAAAGGGTGACCGGGTCGGTCTGTTCCTGCCTAATGTTCCTCACTATGTAACTGCCTATTACGGCGCGATGGCAATCGGCGCGACGGTGGTCAACTTTTCGCCGCTTTATACTGTGGATGAACTCAATCATCAGGTGGAAGATAGCGGCACAAAAATTCTTTTCACGCTCTCGGCCAGTGCCGTGTTCCCGACCGCTTATGAAGTGTTGCAGCAATCGAGCCTCGAACGACTGGTCGTTGGCAGTGTCGCTGGCGCGCTGCCCGGTGCCAAGGCGCTGTTTTACCGCCTGTTCCGGCGCAAGGAAAACTCGCCGCAGCCAAAGGATGACCGGATCACGCCCTTTGCCGACCTGACCGATAATGACGGCAAATATGTTGCGCCCAATATCCATCCGGAAAAGGATATTGCCCTGCTGCAATATACTGGCGGCACCACGGGTACGCCGAAAGGCGCGATGCTCAGTCACCAGAACCTGACCGCCAATGCGCGGCAAATTAACGGCATTGATCCGTTTATTGACGATGATGACCGGTTGATGGGTGTGCTGCCCTTCTTTCACGTGTTTGCCAACAGCGCGGTGCTCAACCGGACCGTGCAAAGGGGCGGCGAGATTGTCATGCTACCGCGCTTTGATGCGAAACAGACATTGAAAGCGATTACCCGCAACCAGATTACCGCCATGCCGGGCGTACCGACCATGTATCAGGCATTGCTTGACCATCCTGATATCGACAAGACCAATTTCTCGTCGCTGAAAGTCTGTGTATCGGGTGGCGCACCGCTGCCGCTGGAGCTCAAGAAGAAATTTGAAGCGAAGACCGGAGCCAAGCTGGTCGAAGGCTATGGTCTTACCGAAAGCTCCGGCGTTGTCAGCGCCAATCCCTATTCGGGTTTGAACAAGTCGGGCACCATCGGACAGCCGGTGCCGGGAACATTGGTCAGGCTGGTCGACAAGGAAGATCCGACCAAGGACGTTCCCGAAGGGGAACCGGGCGAACTGATCTTTTCAGGGCCGCAGGTGATGCAGGGGTACTGGAACCGGCCAGATGCGGATGACGACGTGTTTGTCGACGGTTTTCTGCGCACCGGTGACGTCGCGGAGATTGATGACGATGGCTATGTCAAAATTGTAGACCGGTTAAAGGATATGATCGCGGTTGGCGGTTTCAAGGTCTTTCCGAGCCAGGTCGAGGAAGTGCTTTACAAGCATGATGCGGTCAAGGAAGCGCTCGTCATCGGGGTGCCGGACGATTACCGCGGTGAAAGCCCGAAAGCCTTTGTGGCTTTGGAAGAAGGCATGGATGTCGACGGCGCTGCGCTGAAAGACTGGCTGAACCCGCAGCTTGGAAAGCATGAGCGGGTTGAGGATGTCGTGGTAAGAGAGAGCCTGCCCAAAACGATGATCGGGAAACTCGACCGCAAAGCATTGCGTGCAGAGGAATTGGGCTAGGCGGTTTCCTCGACCCATTCCCGTTGCAAGGGCTTTGCCGCCAGCGCCATGAAGCCCGCGGCGATCACATAGAATACCAGCGATATCAGCATGGAATAGCGCAGGCTGTCCTCGCCATAAATCGGGACGAGGCTGTCAGAGAGCGCACCGAGAAAGAATATCCCGCCACCAATGCCCACGAGATTATTGATCAGCAGGAACAGCGCCGACGCGGTGGCCCGGGTTTCGGCGGTGACCAGATGCTGCACTGCTGACAAAACCGGTCCCAGCCAGATATAGGCCAGACCCTGCGGGATCAGGAACAGGATGAAGGCGAGGGTAGCCGAACCGCTCATGATGCCTGCGGCAAACAGAGGAACAGCGAGCAGGAAGGCAGCCGCCGGGACCAGTCCGTATGCGCCCTTGTTCTTGCTGCCGAGCCAGTCTCCCAACATCCCGCCGCCAATGACACCGGCTACGCCGCCGATCAGCAATATTGATCCAAAGAACAGGGAGGTTTCAATAAGATCCAGGCCAAAGCTGCGCTGCAACAGGCTGGGCAGCCAGAAGGCAATGCCATAGCCGAGCATCGAACTGGAGGCCGCGCCAAAGGCGAGAAACCAGAAAGCGCGTTTTTTGGCCAGAATTTTGACGATATCGACAAAGCGGGCTTGTGGAGATGCAGCTTCCGCGATCACCGGTTTCTTGACTGGATCGCGCACAAGATATTTAAACAATGGCGCGATCAAAACCCCGGACAGCCCGACGACAATAAAGGCGAGGCGCCAGTCTACAGTGGCGGCAATATAGCCGCCTGCGATCACGCCTGTTGCCGATCCCAAGGGGATGCCCAGCGAATAGATAGACAGAGCACGGGCACGCTTTTCGCTGGGGAAATAATCCGCGATTAGCGCGTAAGAGGGCGCAACACCGCCCGCCTCGCCGATGCCAACGCCGAGGCGCGCGAGGAAGATCGACCAGAAACCTTGGGCGAAACCGCAAAGCGCAGTAAATCCGCTCCATACGCCCAGGGAAATGGTGATGACCCAGCTGCGGCTGGTCTTGTCGGCTATCCAGCCAAGCGGCACCGCCAGGGTAGAATAGAGCAGGGCGAAGGCAATACCGCCGAGCAATCCCATCTGCGTGTCGCTGAGGTCCAGATCGGCCTGAATCGGGCCAGCGAGTATCGCCAATATCTGCCGGTCAATGAAGTTGAATATGTAAACGACCAGCAACATGCCCAGCGCAACATTGGGGGAGGTGGCGCGTGCAGGGATCCGGGCATTGCTCGCCATTCAGGATTCCAGGCTTTGCAGGAAACCGTCAATTGCCGAGATTGCGGCCGGTTCGTCCAGCATTGGGGCGTGACCGCGATCTGCAATCTCGACTGCGCTAATTGGTCCGGAATGGCGATCTTGCATTTCCGCCACAGTGGTCGGGGAGATTATGTCTGTCAACGCACCATGGATAATCAGGGCAGGGATATCATCAAGCTGCTCCCATACCGGCCACAGGTCTGGTGGAACAGCGGTTTGTTCGTTGCCGGCAAGACCTTCGGAAATAGCGGGATCATAAGCGAATTTTATCCGGCCGTCGGGCAATGGTTGACAGGTACGCTGCGCGAAGCCGAGCCAGTCCTTGTCATCATAGCCGCGCATCACATCACCATGTACCTTTTGGCAATGATCCGCTGCTTCCTGCCAGCTATCAAAGGGAGCGAGCGCGCCGACATAGCTCTGGATGCGGTCCAGGCCATCCTGTTCCACCACCGGACCAATGTCGTTGAGGATAAGGCTGGTGAAACGTTTTGGCTCTGTGGCGGCCATCATCATCGCCATGAGACCGCCCATGGACGTCCCGATGAGACCGATTTGGTCGAGCTGCAGACTGTCGATCAGTGCCATCATATCGACCACATAGGTCGCCGGTATGTAATTGACCGGATCCCGATCATAGTCTGATCTCCCGCGACCGCGCTGGTCGGGAACGATCAGGCGATATTTTCCGGCCAGATGCGCCGCCAAGCCTTCAAAATCGGCACTATTGCGGGTCAGTCCATGCATCAGCAACAAAGGCGGCCCGTCGCTCTCGTAAATGCGCGCGTAAAGCGTCAGCCGATCATCACCGCTGCGGTAGAAATGATCCTGGTAGGTAGGCGGATCACCTTTGTCGCGATCCGCCTGTGGAGAGTATTTCGCCACGTCCGGCCGGCTTAAAACTTGATTTCGCCAGTGACGAAAACGCGCCGGGGGTCACCGAAGAAGGCCGTCAGAGTGCCCTCCAGACCCAAGGTAGAGACAAAGGGCGCTCCGTTTTGTCCTCCTGCGACGAAATTATATCCGGCCACCTTATACCGTTTGTCGAACAGGTTCTTGCCATGCACACCGATCGAGAAAAGATCGCTGTCATCGGTATAGACCAGGCTGGCATCGACCAGAGAGAAACCGTCCTGATCGAGGAACGGATTGGGCGATTCAAACTGGCTGGCGTCACTGCGGAAGGATATAGAACTGATCAGATCGAGCATCCCGCTTGCCACCGGCACGCCCAGGTTAAAGGACATGCTGCCGGTCCAGTCCGGCGTGTTCTGGAACACCCGTTCGTCCGCGACATCATTACCCAGATTGTCGATAAACGTGTTGAATTTGGCGTCCAGATAGCCAAGCGACCAGCTGACATTGAAGCGGCTGCCCGGTCCGGCAAAATCCCTGCCGACCAGAGCGCGGCCTTCAAATTCGAAGCCGTTGACATCGGCGCTCGCGGCGTTTGAGGTGATACCCGCAAAACTGTCATTGGTACCGTCTCCATCGGTATCGAAACCGACTGAGCCGGGTATCTGGACATCGGAATAATCGCCCTTGAACAGCGCAACGCTGACATTCAGGCGATTGTCGAGCAGAGACCCCTTCCAGCCCAGCTCATAACTGTCGACGGTTTCCGGATCGAACTGCAGGAAGTCGAAAACCTCGTCGGCGGAAATTGTGCCATCTTGATCGAAATCGGGTGTTGCACTGCTCTGACCGCGCGGATCAAATCCGCCGCCCTTGAAACCGCGCGAATAGGTGAAATAGATATTGTGGTTTTCATCCGGCTTCCAGCTGATCGACGCGCGCGGGGTAAATTCCTTGAACGTGTCGCTCCCTTCAAAATCGGACGTCACGGCAAAAGGAACGCCCGCCCCACCGAACTGGTCTGAAAAGCCGTTCACAAATGACGTGCGCAAAATCCGCGAGCTACGCTTGTCATTGGTATAGCGGCCACCCACAGACAGGCTGAGATGATCGGAAATATCATAGGTAAAATCGCCGAAAATCGACCAGGTCTCGGTATCGACGTCGCCAAGAGTCTGGGCGTTAAGGCCGGGCAGGTTGACGAAAGGCAGCGCGCCGGTCGTCGCCAGCAGCACGTCGAACACGTTGAATGCGTTGGCGTCGAGATAATAAGCGCCCAAGACGCCGTTCAGATTGTCGCTTTCATACAGGACCTGGAACTCCTGACTGAACTGGTCATTCTCATAGATGACCGGAACGTCGAGATCCTCCGACGGCAAGCTGTCAAAGTCGATATTGGAGGAAGATTTATCTTCGCGATACGCGGTGATGCTTTTTAGCGTGATATTGTCCGATACCGGCGCTTCGATCAGCAGCGATCCGCCATAAGCTTCGACCAATTGCTCGGGGACAGTCAGGCCAGCGCGTGTGTCAAAAACATCATCCAGAACCGGTGCGCCGGTCAACAGGCTGGGGATCAGCCGGTGGCCCTGACGCGGATCACTTTCGTCGCGGATATAGTCGCCGGACAGGCGCACGAAAAATCCGTTATCATCATATTCGATGCTGCCACGCGCGGCCCAGACGTCTTTATTGTAATTTTCAACACCCTGCTGAACCAGATTGTCGCCAAAGCCGCCGCGGCTGAGCCGCGCGCCGCTGGCACCGATGCGCAGGCTATCGGTAATCGGGGTAGAAGCAGTGACGATCAGATCGGCCTGATCATAGGAGCCGTATGTTCCACGGATCTTGACCGATGTGTCGTCGGGCAGGCGACGTGAGACATATTTGATCGCACCGCCAATGGTATTGCGGCCATATAATGTGCCCTGCGGTCCGCGCAGCACCTCAATCCGCTCGACATCATAAATGTCCAGAACAGCGGCTTGCGGCCGGTTAAGGTACACGTCGTCGACATACAGGCCCACGCCTGCCTCAAAGCCGGCAACAGGGTCCTGCTGACCCACGCCGCGGATGAAAGCGGTCAATGTGGTGTTGGTACCGCGTGATACTTCCAGTGTCAGGTTGGGGACCTCCTGACCGATCTCGGTGATATCCTGCACGCCCGAGGCGACCAGATCATCGCCGCTAATCGCTGTGATGGAAAGGGGGACATCGACCAGACGCTCTTCGCGGCGGCGTGCGGTGACAACAATGGTCCCGTCGTCGGTGTCCTGGCTGGCCGCTTCCGTCTGCTGCGCGTGGGCGGCCGTTGGAACGAGCATTGCCGTCGCCAATCCGGATACCAAAGCTGCATAACTGACGCTGTGTTGAAATCTCATGGGGAACCTCCTCCTAAACATTTTTTAGCCTGGCATTTCCAGATCGTTACACTGCCTTTACTGAAACATGAACCACCTTTCAACTATGAAATTTGCCAATCCCGCAAAATGCCGTTAGCCGTGACTTCATGGCCACAGAATATTCCGATCATGTCGAATCGAAAGACAAGCAACCCCGCACCGCACGGGGTTTGAAGACCAAACGAAAATTACTGGATGCTGCGGCGCTGGAATTTGGTGAAAAAGGCTTTCATGAAGCCTCGATTACCGGAATTACCCAAAGGGCCGGAACCGCCTTGGGCAGTTTCTATACCTATTTCGATTCGAAGGATGAATTGTTCAGCGCGCTGGTGAAAGACATGAGCGCACGGGTCAAAACCCACGCCGCCAGTGCGATGACCGAATGGCAGGATGCGCTGGAGCGCGAAAAACTGGCGCTTGAAGCATTTATGAGCTTTGCCCGCGAGCATAAGGAAATTTACCGGATTATTGACGAGGCGGAATTTGTCGATCCCGCAAGCTATCGATCTCATTATGAGGAAACAGCCGCGCGCATTGCCGAGCGATTACAGGAAGGCAGTAAGGCGGGCGACTTGCGCGATGATATGGATGAGGCTCATGCGTGGGCCATTATGGGTATGAATGTTTTTCTGGGTCTGCGCTATGGTATCTGGACAGAGGACAAATCCCCGGCCGAGGTGGCCGCAATCGCAAACGATATTCTCACCAAAGGTATTGCGAGCGCCTGAAATCTCGAAAAGCGGCCAGATGATGACAGGTGCATATTTTCGCACTAGCCTTGTCTGATGGTTCAACCGACACTTCAGATTCATGGCACGATAATCTCGACCTATAGCCGCATTGTTCAGACTGTGGCGGAGGAAGCCGGGATTGGCTGGGGCATAACCGCCACTCCAGCGGGCAGCGAGGAAAACAGGCGGCGACATCCGTTCTGCAAGGTCCCCACGGTCGAGATTGACGGGCTGAATCTCTATGAGAGCGTCGCGATCTGCCAATATATCGACAACGCCCATAATGGCGGCGCGCTGCAGCCGGACGATCATGCCGCGCGGGCGGAAATGGATCGCTGGATATCGGTGGCGAACAACTATCTGTTCCCGGTTGCCGAACATGGCCTTTTGATGCCGCGGCTGGCACACCGGTTTCTGAAGACACCATTGCGATCGGATGTGATAGAGGCCGCCTTGCCAGAAATCGCGGAGCATCTCGGTATCGTCTGCCAGCGGGTGGAGGAAGCTCCCTATTTTGCGGGAGCGGAATTTTCGCTGGCGGATATTTTCCTCTATTGCATCTTGCGGCCCGTCCAGATGACATCAGAAGGAGACAATCTGATCGGTCAGCTTTTGCCACTGCGCCACTGGCTCAACAAGATCGGCAAGCGCCCCAGCCTGATTGCCACGCGATGGGAGACGGAGGGGGGACCATAAAACCCTGTCCTACAGGCGTGGAATTATGATAGTCGGTACTCATCACAGATCAAATAAAGAATTTTTAGGATTGTCTTTATTTATCAATATTATGTGAAGGAATTTTTACCTCATTTCTCGAAATTGAAATACCCCAAAAGGACATTGTGCACATTGTAAACTTCGTAACAAAATTACAAAGGCTGAATTGATGCTGCCATCACTACTGATCATTGATGACTTTCTGTCCGATCCACTGGCTGCGCGTCAGGCAGCCTTGGCGCTGGACTATGATGCAGCTTTCAAGCGCGGCAATTACCCCGGACATATTTCGACAAGGCCGCTGGATATTCAGGGACTGGATGAGCGCGTTTCAAAGATAATTGGCGCACCGGTAAAAGCTGCCGATGGAACGAGTCACAGCCATTGCCGGATCACCCTGAAAGGCGACAAGGGGCGCAGCGGTGTGCATATAGATCCGGCCTTCTATTCCGGCATTCTCTATCTGTCCTTGCCGGAGCATTGCAAAGGGGGCACCGAGTTTTTCCGCCACAAACGCACCGGGCTGGAACGCGTGCCCAGTGATCCACTTGCCATTACCAAGGCGGGATATGCGGATATCAACGCGTTGATTGAGGATGTCGTGAACCGCGACACGCAAAATAAAGCGAGATGGGAGCGGACCATGCTGGTCCCGATGCGTTTCAATCGCCTGATCCTGTTCAGTCCCTGGCTGTTTCACAATAGCGGTGCGGCTTTTGGAACATCCCACGAGACCGGCCGGCTGGTACATTTGATGTTCTTTGCCAAAGCCATAACTTCGTCTACAAGGCCTTGAATTTAGGAGAAAGCCCCATGGAAAATATTGTAACCAAGACCATCTCGCTGGCGCTACTGGCCGCATCTCCCTTGGCGTTGACGGCTTGTGCCGAGACCAATGCGCAGGAAACGGATCGCTTCGCGAAGGTGGAGATTAAGACCGAGCAGCTTGGCGATGGTATTGCGGTGCTCTTTGGCGCGGGCGGTAATATTGGCGTATCCTATGGGCCCGATGGCACGGTGTTGATTGACGACCAGTTCGCGCCATTGACGCCGAAAATTCAGGCAGCGGTTGCAGCCTTGGGCGCAGAACCGGTCAAATATCTGATCAACACCCACTGGCACTATGACCATACCGGCGGGAACGAGAATTTCGGTAAGGCCGGCGCGCTGATCATGGCACATGACAATGTTCGTGAGCGGATGGCGGGCAAGCAAACCAGCGGAAACGGAAATGACCCGGCATCACCCAAAGAGGCACTGCCGGTGGTCACCTATCATGATGGCGTGAAGCTGCATCTCAATGGCGATGAAGTGCATGTGAAGCATATGGCGCACGCGCATACCGATGGAGACAGCATCGTGTTCTGGAAAAACGCCAATGTCTTGCACATGGGTGATCTTTACTTCAACAAAGTGACCCTGCCATTTATCGACATCAATAGCGGCGGTAATGCGCGGGGCGTCTTGGCGGCTGCGGAAAAGGCGCTGACCATGGTGAATGACGAAACCAGGATCATTCCCGGGCATGGTCCGATGGCGACCAAGGCAGATCTGACAGACTATCGTAATATGATGAAAAGCGTTATCGAAACGGTCGAAAAAGCGCGTGGTGAGGGCAAGACGCTAGAGCAGATTCAGGCGATGAAGCCTGCCGCTCAGTGGGACACCAACAAGGACGCGTTCATCAAGGGCGACGCATTTGTTGAGGCTGTATTCAAGAGTCTGGAAATGCCGGACCATGGAAAGGGCGGCCATAAACACTAAGCGCCAGTGTTAAACATTACGGCGTTGCGCGCTCAATTTCCTTGCGAAGCGAGATGATCAGCGGGCCGATCTTGGTCAGCCGCTGCTCCTCTTCATCAATGATTGCACGAAACAACGTCTTTTTGAATGCCAGCGTCTTTTCCGGGTCAGGGCGCTTCGCTTCGGGGAGGGTCGAGAGAAGGATATCAATCATCCGTTCGGCGCCATGGAGCCGGCCCCAAAGATAGTCATTCTCGCGATAGTTCCTGCTAAAGAATGCGCCAAAGTTATTGAACTCAATGCCTTTTAATGTTGCGGCAACACCGCCCTGACGGATCGATTTTGCATCTTCAGGAGAAATGCGGTCCACCTTGATCGGGTCAAATTCGTCGAGACCTTCACCTTGCAAAAGGGGCAGGGTGGCGACGTCGTAAAACGGGAAGCCGAGAAAGGCGAGCAGCATGGATCGGCGCTCCGGCTTGGGCAGTCCCGCCATCGCTTCGGCCAGCTTGGCATCGACCAAAGCATCGGCGGAGGCGAGATCACGAGCCTTCGCCAGGCTGCCGAGCATTGCGGCCGGTGCATGCTCGGCATTTTTGGCCAGAGCGACAAAATCATCGCCCAGATATTCAATCGTTTCGCGCTCGATATAAAGGGAAAGACAGTCGTAGATCACATCATGCATCTGCTCGATCACGGCATAGTCATCGGGATGCGCGCTATCGAGATCTTCGGCAAACCGCCGGGCTAGAAACCGCAGCCGGCGGATGCGATAACCCAGATCATGCTGCCGGAAGAAATCGGCGGCGAGCTTTGACGGGCCGGCACCGCCTTTTTTGGCGATATTCTCAAAGCCGTGCTCACGCAGTTCCGCCCACAGCACTTCGCGCAACGCATGATGACTTTGGGCATTGGAATCGGCCTTCGCCCGCCTCACCGTATGGGCGATGTCCTCAAGCACGGTTGCGAGTTTAAGATGACCATAAGCACTATAGGAAAAGCCGGCGAGTTTACCGGCCTTGTCCCGTGACTTGCGCCGCCATGCGGCAAGGCGGGCCGCCGTCGGTTTGTCCAGAAACAATGTGCGGCCGAAAATGGCCTCGACATTCTGCTCAACCTCACCGCGCAGGTTGTCGGTGATCTGCCGCATCTGGATAATCCGGTTGGATCGCCGCGATATGTCGTCAAGATTGTCGCGGATCGGTTGCTCTCGCGGAATATTGGATATCGCTCCGAATATGGTCGAGAAGAAGCCGGGGAGGTTTTCGTCTTCTGCTTCTTGTGCGGCCTGAAGCCGTTGCAGCGCCCGGTCGCTTTTGGCGACATCCAGGTCCGGTCTTGGGTCGATATAGACAAAACGTCGATCCACCTCCCGCTTCGCTGGCCGGTTTTTCAAAGCTTCAATGGCCTGCGCAAAGGGGGCGTTCGCCAAAACGGAACCATCAATCAACACCGTATCATTGGCGGTGCCAGCCCGGCTTTGATTGGGCAATATCCGCTTTAGAAAACGTGACCGATTGGTCCAAACCTGATTGCGGTCGGATAGAACATTGTCCAATTCGGTGACCGTGAATGGTGGAAACGCGCCCGGAAAGCTGGCTGTTGCCCGGCCGGCAAAAACGAGTTCGGCGGGATCAGCGATATCGCCGCCCGGCTTGCCCCGCGTGGAAAAACTGATGGTGATGCGGTGCTCCATCTCCAGAGCCTCTGGCGGACTATGGAGTTGCAGCTTTTCCGGATGACCGACAAAGTCAGTCACGGTGACAAATAAATCAAGCGGCTGCCCCGGTGGCAGTAATTTGGGACCGCGCTTGGTCTTCTTCATCGTTGCCAGCGCGTCCATGATCAGCCCGGAAAATATCTTTCCGCCAAATGGAGGCGCAAACCATCTTGCCCGCACGAAGCGGGACAGCTTCATTTTTACCTCTTCGCGCGCTTCCTTGGAAACTGTCTGTTCCACCGCGCCGCCCTTGCGGCCAAGCGCCATCCAGGCAATGGGCTCTGCCCAGAATTTGGAGAAACGTGACAGCGGCCGCGCATCGGGATCCAGTAGCGTATCGACATCAGCCGTTTCCAGCCACATATCGGTCAGCGGTTCCAGAGATTCCCCGGATATGATCGCTTGTGACAGGAATATACCGTTGATCCCGCCTGCGCTGGCACCTGCAATGATATCAGGCAGCACCCGCAATTTGACGGTGCTTTCCTGCTCTATCCACTCCAATATGTCGTAATAGGTACCGCGACTGCAGCTATCGTTTTTCTGGCCGTCATGAAAATCCCGGCTGGCCTTGGCAAGCTTCCAGATTTCCTTGGTGATGCCATGCATGTAAATGGCGAGGCTCACGCCGCCATAGCAGATCAGGGCCAGTCGGAGTTCTTTTTGCCGCATGATTTTTCACTACAGGATGGCAGGGAGTGTGCAAGCGTGGAATTGGAGCAATATCGCTAGACTGCCCAACGATAATGGCCTGTGATTGGCCACGCAAAGAGGCGGTCTTCCTCACGGGTGCCCCGTCCGACATTGTGGATCAGCAGCGGGCGGCTTCTTAGTTTGCGATCCGAAACAATCCCGCAATGTGCAAGTCTACCGTCAATAACGCTCGTGACGATATCGCCGGGCAACCAATCTTCAGGGTCTTTCGAAAATGGCTCGACCGCCCCTTGCCGTTTGAGAAAGGTACGCATATTCGGGACGCGGCGGTGGTCGATATTTCGATCGGTCGTCTTGAGACCCCAGATTTTGGGATAGGCCGAAAATGCCTTTTTCATGTCGAGATGGATGAGCTTTTGTAAATCCAGATCAAGGCCATCGCGATAGGCGCGGATGATGACATCGGTGCACGCACCAGATTTGCGAGGAAAATCTCCGTTAGGATAGCCGATGCCGTGATAGGCCTGGCTGTAAATGGTAGTGACGCCAACCTGGCTGCGTGCCGCCAGAACCAATTTTGCCGCGCGGTCCAGCGGCTTTGCTTTCAATAACGGCGGGAGAAGCAAGCTCACACCAGCTGCCGCGACGATTTGCCTTCGGGAAATTTTCATCCTGAAAACATGCATTTGGATGCGTGAATCCTGAATGAATGAAAAGGCTGGTGTTCCGTATTTGTTCTGATAAATAGCTGTTATGGCCAAACCGAAGAAAAAATATGTCTGTCAGGAATGTGGCTCGATTTCCCATCGCTGGCAGGGACAGTGCGTGGATTGTGGGGAATGGAATACGCTGGTTGAAGAGGCCGGGGATACGGTCTTTGCGGCCAAGCATAATTTGCAGAGCGGGGGCAGGGAGGTTCGGCTGGTCGGTCTCGACAGCGACATAGCTTTGCCCGAACGCAAGCTAACCGGAATCGCGGAATTTGACCGGGCTATAGGCGGCGGCCTTGTGGCTGGCTCGGCAACGCTGATGGGCGGCGATCCGGGAATTGGTAAATCAACTTTGCTCCTGCAGGTTTCTGCCCGGTTGGCAGAGGCTGGCCTTTCGGTAGCCTATATTTCCGGCGAGGAAGCTGCGGACCAGGTTCGGCTGCGCGCCCGGCGGCTGGGCTTGGGGAAGGCGCCTGTGAAGCTGGCTTCTGCAACATCGGTTCGCGACATACTGACCACGCTTGGAAAAGACGCGCCGGATTTTGTGGTGATCGATTCGATCCAGACCATGCATAGCGATTTGATTGAAGGCGCGCCCGGAACCGTCAGTCAGGTGCGGGCATCGGCGCAGGAACTCATCAAATTTGCCAAGGAACACGGCACAATGATCATGCTCGTCGGGCATGTGACGAAAGACGGTAATATCGCCGGGCCGCGCGTTCTTGAACATATGGTCGATACGGTAATGAGCTTTGAAGGCGAACGCAGCCATCAGTATCGAATATTGCGGTCGATCAAAAATCGCTTTGGCGGCACTGATGAAATTGGAGTGTTCGCGATGGAGGAAATGGGTCTTAGCGAGGTCCAGAATCCATCAGCGCTGTTTTTGACAGATCGTAGCGAAGAAGTGACGGGCGCCACTGTCTTTCCGGCTCTGGAGGGAACACGGCCGGTTCTGGTCGAAATCCAGGCGCTTACGGTCCGCTTGGCCAGTGGTGCGACCCCGCGGCGTTCCGTCGTTGGGTGGGATAGCTCTCGCCTCGCCATGATATTGGCGGTGCTCGAAGCGCGTTGTGGGCTCAGTTTTTCGGGTGCAGAAGTATATCTGAATGTGGCCGGGGGATACCGCCTGACTGATCCCGCGGCCGATCTTGCCGTCGCAGCCGCGCTGATTTCTGCTCATGCCGAAAAACCGATGCCAAGCGATGCTGTGATCTTTGGAGAAATCGCACTCTCTGGTGAGATTCGGGCAGTGTCCAACACACCAATGCGGTTGAAGGAGGCTTCGAAACTAGGCTTCGGAAGAGCTTTGATACCCGCATCCAAAGAAAACTCTGCCCCAGGTGTGAATTGTGTGAACTTTGCGAAGCTTGCCAATCTCGTTGACCATATGCTTGGCCGCGATTAGCTAGTCTTCATGACTGGTTTGGATATTTTTGTATTGGCGTTGATGGGCGGCGCCGCTGTTCTTGGTTTTCTTCGCGGATTTGTGCAGGAAACGCTGTCCCTCATTGCTTGGGTGCTGGTTATCTTCGCTGTCCGGTTCTTGCATACGCCTGTCACGGATTTCCTGATCGCGCCAATTGGTAATGACGGCGGAGCGGCAGTATTGGCTTTTTGCGCGATTGTGATCGTTACCTATGCTTTGGGACGCTGGTTCGCCAAATCTGTTGGGCGCAAATCACGCAAATCACTGCTCGGTCCGATTGACCGTGTGCTTGGCTTTGGATTTGGCATGATCAAGGGGCTGATCGGGGCGACCTTGGCGTATCTGCTGGTGGTGCTGGTTTATGACAGCATCTATGGTGCAGCAGAGGCGCGGCCTGAATGGATTGCCGATAGCCGCACTTACCCATTGCTTAATGCCAGCGGTGATGCTCTGGTTCAATTCGTGGAGGAGCAGCGCGAAATGGCGGAAGTAGAAGAATGAGCGACGCGCTTTATACACGGGATATATTGCGTCTGGCGGTGTCCATTCCGCATCAATCGCGGCTGGAAGAGCCCGATGGCACGGCGGAGGTCCGGTCTCGTACATGCGGAAGCCGGGTGGTTGCCGATATCATATTGTCTGAAGACCGATCTATTGCGCAATTGGGAATAGAGGTAAATGCGTGTGCATTGGGGCAGGCTTCTACTGCCATTGTGGGGACGGAAGCGATCGGCAAGTCTGCAAAAGACATTGCGGTCGCTAGAGATTACCTGTCCGGTTTTTTGAGTGGTTCTCACGATGATCCCGGTCCGTGGGATAATATGGACCATCTTCGGGCCGCGAAAGATCATCCTGGACGACATGCTGCGATTTTATTGCCTTTTGATGCTATCCTTGCTGCCTTCAAATCGGCAGCAAACGCCAGCGAGGCGGCCTAAGGAATGGAGGGAGCAGAAGCACATATGGGTGATCTGCTATTGGGCGGTTTCATTATGCTGGGTGCGGCTTTGCTCTTGGTGCTCTTGTTCCGCAAGTTCGGGATAGGTGCTGTTCTGGGCTATCTGATCGCCGG
Source organism: Sphingorhabdus sp. EL138 (assembly GCF_900258045.1). Taxonomy (GTDB): domain Bacteria; phylum Pseudomonadota; class Alphaproteobacteria; order Sphingomonadales; family Sphingomonadaceae; genus Parasphingorhabdus. The sequence continues at coordinate 137,878 of NZ_OGVD01000004.1, forward strand.
TATATTGATCGGACCGCAAGGTTTCGGACTGATCAGTGAGGGTGAGACGATCCTCGAATTTTCCGAAATCGGGATCATCCTGCTGCTGTTCCTTGTTGGGCTGGAACTGGCGCCTGCGCGTCTTATGCGGCTGCGCAAGGCGATATTCGGTCTGGGGATGAGCCAGGTTGTTTTTTGCGGAATTGCTTTGTTCCTGTTGATTATGGCGACGACAAACTTTACTTTTGGAGCCGCTATTGCACTTGGCTTGCCGCTCGCTCTGTCATCGACAGCGCAGGTGCTGCCGATGCTGCAGTCCTCCGGAAGGCTGAATACGCCAACCGGCGAAAAAGCATTCTCGATCCTGCTGTTTCAGGATTTGTCGATCATCCCGCTGCTGACAATTATCGGTGTACTGTCCAGGGCGCCGGCAGAACCCGGAGCATTATCCGGCTGGATGACCGCGATATTGGGCGTCGTTGCGATTGGCGGATTGATACTGGCCGGGCGATATGTATTGCAGCCCGCTTTGGAGCTGATCGGCAAGATTGCCGAGCGGGAATTGTTCATTGTTGCAGGACTGGTTGCGGTTTTTGGCAGTGCTGCATTGATGGAACTGATCGGCCTTTCGCCTGCTCTTGGAGCTTTCATCGCTGGTGTAATGCTGGCCAATTCCCCGTATCGCCACGAACTGGAAGCGGATATTGATCCCTTCCGATCCTTGCTTCTGGGGCTGTTCTTCCTGGCTGTGGGGATGATGCTGGATGTCGGCGTGATCGCGGAGAATACCGCTTTTGTGTTCGGTGCGGCCATTGCACTGGTTGTGACAAAAATTGTCATCATATTTTGTCTGGGCAAACTTTTCGGCATGGATACTCTGCCTGCACTAGGCATGGGCATGTTGCTCAGTCAGGGCGGTGAATTTGGTTTTGTGCTGTTTGCCGAAGCCGAAAAAGCGCTGCTTATCCAGTCGGAAGCCAGTAGTCTTTTTGGTGCTGTGATTACGGTTTCGATGGCAACAACACCGCTGCTTATGCTGATTGTAGAGCGTTTTAATGTTGCGCGGACAGAAGGCGATGTCGATCTGGACGATCCCTCTCAGGCAGGCCAAGCTTCTGCGATTGTGGTTGGTCATGGCCGGTTCGGGCAGACAGTCGCCCAGATGCTCAGCGGGGCGAATATTCCGGTCACAATCATCGATATAAAGCCGCAGCAAATAGGGGTTAGCCAAAAGTTCGGCCGCAAGGTTTTCTATGGCGACGGAACCCGGGTTGATCTGTTGCGGGGAGCAGGGGCCGATCAATGTGCGGCGATTGTTTTTTGTATGGATGGCAAGGAGTTAAACGCCGAATCGCTCGACATGATAAAAATGTCATTCCCCGAAGCGAAACTGTTTGTACGCGCTTATGATCGGGTCCATTTGCTGGAGGTCAAAAAGGCCGGTCTCGACGGTGTAAAGCGTGAGGTCTTTGAATCGGCAATCCATTTGGCGCGTCAGACTATGACGGCGATCGACGTGGATGAATCGCTAATCGACGAAGTGGACCGAGAATTTCGACAGCTTGATTGTGACCGCCTCGAGGCGCAGCGCGCTGCCGGTGATATGCTTGCGGGCAAGCATCTGGGTTTTGGAATTACCGGCGCAAATAAGGGCGGTGATTAGCAACCAAATTCAACCTGCCAGGTCGAGAAACGCCGCAACGTCATCCAAATCGACATCATCGGCGAGATAGGTTTGCCCGATACCGTTGGCCAATAGAAAGGGCAGGTTCCCGGCCGTCATTTTCTTGTCATGCAGCATATGCTGAACTAGCCGTTGCCCGGAGGCCTTGACCGAAGCGCTTTTCAGACTATGCGGCAAACCCGCACTTTTCAGATGGCTTTCGATGCGCCGCGCGTCGGACTCGTCACAATGGCCGCGTCTGACGGAGTAGTGAAAAGCCAGCGCCATTCCGGCGGCTACCGCTTCGCCGTGTACCAGTTCGCTGGAATAGCCGGTTTCCGCTTCGAGCGCATGTCCGAATGTATGACCAAGGTTCAGCAGCGCCCGGCGCCCGCTTAGCTCTTTTTCGTCTTCTGCAACGATATTTGCTTTCGCCTGAACGCTCTGGGTTATGGCGTAGCTCAGGGCTTCGGGATCCCGTTTCAGCAGCGCCGCGCCATTTTGCTCGCACCATTCGAAAAAAGCCGTGTTATTGATCAGGCCATATTTGATGACTTCCGCATAGCCGGCACGCAATTCACGGTCCGGCAAGCTGTTAAGCACCAGTGGGTCAATGAGGACAAATTTCGGTTGATTAAACCGTCCGATCAGGTTCTTTCCCGCCCGGCTGTTAATGGCAGTTTTACCACCGACGCTGCTGTCGACCTGCGCGAGCAGACTTGTCGGGATCTGGATAAAATGACAGCCACGTTTCAGGATGGCTGCCGCAAAGCCCGTCAGGTCACCGATGACGCCGCCGCCGAGGGCGACAAGCGTATCCGATCGCTCCGCACCTTCGGCCAATAGCCAGTCCGTAAGCTCTTCAAGTCCTGCCCAGCTTTTTGTATGTTCACCGGCCGGAAGGACGTGATGGATCACTTTAACGCCGGATTTCTGCAAATCGGCTTGCAACGGTTCGAGCCATTTCGCCGCGACATTGGTGTCAGTAACCACGAAAACCCTGTCCTTGCTGATATGCGGTGCGAGATGAAGGGAGGGAGTGTTCAGCGCGCCGGGCTCGACAAGGATCTCATATCCATTGCCGGCAAGATTAACGGCTATACGGTTCATTTACGCAGCACCTTGATAATGTTTTCTACTGTCAGATCATGCGGCGCGTCGTTACCGGTTACGTGGTGATGGGCAAGCGCATAGACCGGATTTCTTTTGGCAGCCAGATCCCGTAATATTGTCTCGGGATCACCGCTTCTCAGCAGTGGTCTTGTGTCGCGGCGGGCGACACGTTTAACCAATATATCGATATCTGCATCGAGCCAGATCGCCGTTGCTTTTGATAAAATCAGCTCGCGTGTTTCTTCGTTCATAAACGCCCCGCCGCCGGTTGCGATGACTTGTCGGCCGTCCTCCATAAGACGCGCAATGACCCGCCTTTCACCATCACGGAAGTATTCTTCGCCAAACCGATCGAAAATTTCCGAGACCTTGAGGTCCGCAGCTTTTTCAATCTCTTCATCAGCATCAACAAATGGCAAATTGAGCCTTTTCGCCAGTCGGCGGCCGACGGTTGTCTTGCCAACGCCCATTAAGCCGATCAAAACCAGAGGTTTTTCGATTAATATGCCACACTCTTCACCGGATTCTTCGGTGGATCGGTCAAAAGGGTCTTTCATGTTTTTGTCCATTGAGGCAAAGGCTATACAGAGGATGGTGGTGAGTGCAAAACCCAATGCGCCTGCGCCTGTAAATTTGGTAAAAAGAAAGATATTGGAACAAAGATGCCGCGTAACTTGGTTTTTCTGATCGTCTTTCTGGTCGCCATTGTCGGAGCGATGTTCCTTTTGGCATCGATGGATGTCGAACAAGACGTAAAACCGGTCGAAAAACCAGTGATTGGCGGAGAATTGAACTAAGCGATGCGCGTCCGCCTTAAACATATATCGCTTGCGACGGCCGGCATTTCTGCTCTCGCGCTGTCTTTGCCCGTTTTGGGCCAGAGTTCCCCTGAATCGCTTTTGCCGCCCGGTTTCGGTGATCCTGCTCCTGCGCCTACACCAACCCCCGCGCCGACGCCAACACCGGCGCCTGGCCCAACGCCAGCAGCACCTTCTGTGATTAATCCGCCTTCAGGCGGATCAGTTGTCAGCGGTCCAGCTTCAGCTCCTGATGTGGCAATCGGATCACCTGATTCGATATTGGATCTGGATGAAGACGGTAATTTGAGTGCGCTGGACGATGCGTTGCAGCCGCAATATTATCTGGCGCCCGGTGCCCGCCGCTCAATGGCGCAAATTGGCGTGCTGACCGAGAATTCAGGAGGGATGGTACCCGATGCTTTTGGTGAAGAAGGTGGTCAATATCTGACCAATCTCATCAAAAACCTCCATGGCCCGATTATTTCGCGTTGGGGGTCAATTTTGCTGCGCCGTACTTTGCTGAGCAAGGTGGATAGCCCGGAAAATGTCAATCCGGCTGATTGGGTTGCCGAACGCGCGTGGCGGCTGTTGCTTATGGGAGAAGCGGAAGCCGCACGGGGGCTGGTATTGAAGGTCGATGGCGGTAATTTTACACCGCGACTTTATACTGTCGCCATGCAAGCCCATCTGGCAACCGCAGACCCCGCTGGTATCTGTCCTTATGTAGAAGGTGGGGTGAGGGCCAGTGAGGCACCGACATGGGTGATGTTCCGCCCGATTTGCGCTTCATTTTCCGGTGAGCAAAGCCGTGCCTCATCGCTATTGCGTATCGCTGCGCGAGAAAAGACGGCAACCGGTATAGATTATCTGCTCGCTGAAAAAACAGTGGGTGCGGGATTTGAAGGGCGACGTGCAGTTTCGATAAACTGGGATGACATAGAATATTTCAACAATTGGCGCTTTGGTTTGGGATCTGCAACCGGAGTAGAGCCGCCCGACCGTTTATACGAACAGGCCGGCCGGCACGTGCAGGGCTGGCGCGCCCGGGCACCTATGCTTTCCAGGGATTCACGGATGAAGGCGGCGGACACCGCAGCCGCGATCGGCGTGTTGTCTAACAAGGCCATGGTCGATCTTTATTCGGCAACTTATGACGATCCGGACGCGAGTGACGATCTGAAAGCACGCGCCTCGACGTTGCGTCAAGCTTATACCGGCGGAACAGCGACTGCGCGTATTGAAGCGATGCGTGCGCTTTGGGAGCGCTCCAACGGAGCTTTGACGTCCTATTCTGCAAAAATTCTGACAGCTCGTGCGGCTGCGAAAATTCCGGCATCGGCCAATTTGCAAGATGCCAGCGGCGATTTAATTGCGTCGATGTTGTCGGCAGGGTTGGATCGTAATGCCGCGCGCTGGGCAGACCAGGTAGATGCGGGTAGCAACGGATGGGCTTTGCTCGCGGTAGGTGCTCCCAATCTGGCCGTTACCGTTGACGCATCGGCGCTTGATGAGTTTAGCGATAATGATGAGAGTGTCGGTCAGCTGAAGAGCCAGTTTCTTCTTGCTGCGCTGGCGGGCTTGGGACGTATTGATCCCGGGACTCTCCAAAACGTTTCGAGCGATTTGGAAATTGATCTGGATGAAACATCCAGATGGACCGGTGCCATAAGGTCTGCCGCGCAGCGCGGGCAGGGCGGTACCGTCGCGCTTTTGGCGGCCGTCGGCATGCAGGGACGGGACTGGAATGCGATGTCGCCGCTTCATCTATTCCATATCACCCGTTCGCTGTCTCGTGTGGGCATGGAAGCGGAAGCACGCATGATCGCTGCCGAAGCGCTGATGCGAACTTGACACCCATGGAATCATAGACAGCTTTCCAAGCGGGCAAGGCGTCGTTATCGTTGTGGCCCCATGAGCAACGACACCGTCTATATTGATAGATTTCTGGAAATGATGGCTGCGGAAGGCGGTGCGTCTCAAAATACATTATCAGCCTATCGGTCAGATCTCGAACAGGCATCCAGTTTTGCCAAAGGCAAGCTGGCAGACAGTGACCGGGACGCCTTGCAGAACGCCGCCAGTGCCTGGAGTGATCTGAAAAACAATAGCGTTTCTCGGAAATCGTCGTCCTTGCGCCGCTTTTTTGGTTTTTTGGTTGAGGAGGGCTTTCGCCAGGATGATCCCTCGGATGCATTGCCGCGTCCCGGGGGGCAGCGCAGTTTGCCAAGGGTCTTGTCGCACGATGAAATCGCGCGGCTTTTCGAAACCATTGAAACCAGATTGGCTTCGCAACAGATAAAGCCGAACGACGCCAGGCTGTCGGCTTTGATTGAACTGCTATATGGCTCAGGGCTAAGAGCCAGCGAACTTGTCTCCCTGCCACGCAAATCTGTGATGGTTGATCGCCCGTTTCTGATTATTCGCGGGAAAGGCGGGAAAGAGCGGCTTGTACCCATTTCCGACCGCGCACGCAGCGCTGTCAAACGGTGGAGCGATTTTGTCGACGCCGATGAAAAATATTTGTTTCCCTCTCGCACGGGGCATATCAGTCGTATTCGTTTGTTTCAGATTATCAAAGACTTGGCTGTTAAGTCTGATATCAGTCCTGCAAAAATCAGCCCTCATGTCCTTCGGCATGCTTTCGCAACTCATTTACTTGAAGGGGGTGCTGATCTTCGTGCTTTGCAGACCCTGCTGGGTCACAGTGATATTAGCACGACGCAAATATATACGCACGTTGACAGCGCCCGATTGGTGGAATTGGTGAATAACCGCCATCCGCTCAGCCGTCGTAATCTGACGCGTTGACGTTTTTGTCTGGCGGTTCTAACCGAATATGATGACATCTTTTCTAGATTTTGAAAAACCGATTGCCGCCCTTGAATCGCGGATTATTGAACTCAGAGAAACAGCCGACGAAGGATCGCTGGATATTGAGTCCGAAATTGCCAAATTACAGGCAAAATCGGCAAAAATGCTCCGCGATACTTATACGAATCTGACACCCTGGCAGAAAACCCAAGTTGCGCGGCATCCGGAGCGCCCACATTTCAAGGATCTCGTTTCCGGCCTGTTTGACGAGTTCGTTCCGCTGGGCGGGGACCGCAACTTTGGCGATGATCAGGCGATCATCGGTGGTTTTGCCAAGATTGGTGACATGCGCCTTGTCGTTATTGGCCATGAAAAAGGCGATGATACCGAAAGCCGGCTGCGCCACAATTTCGGTATGGGAAAGCCGGAGGGGTATCGCAAAGCCATTCGCTTGATGGATATTGCTGACCGGTTCTCTCTGCCAGTGGTTACTTTGGTCGATACTTCCGGCGCTTTTCCTGGCGTTTCGGCAGAGGAGCGTGGGCAGGCCGAAGCGATTGCCCGGTCTACCGAAAAATGCCTGTCTCTTGGCGTTCCCATGGTTGCTGTGATTGTCGGCGAAGGCGGTTCGGGCGGTGCAGTGGCGCTGGCGGCTGCAGAACGGGTTTTGATGCTGGAGCACGCCGTGTATTCCGTCATATCTCCGGAAGGCTGTGCTTCGATCCTATGGCGTACCGGCGACAAAGCGGACGTAGCGGCCGATGCCATGAAAATCACGGCGCAAAATCTCAAGAAGCTTGGCGTGATAGACCGGATAGTGAAAGAGCCCGTGGGCGGAGCGCATCGCGATCGGAACTTGTCCATTGCCACATTGGGTAAAGCGATTGTTGAAGAAGTTGAAGCGCTTCAGAAACTGGATCGAAAAGAGCTACGCGCTATGCGCCGCGACAAATTTCTGAAAATTGGAACGATATAGCGTTCTCGTCACGATGCTGGACAGTTAGATGAGGCTCAACAGGGCCAAGGCTACGCTATTTTACATTCGCTCCCCTTTCGCTGAACTGCTCTCTCATATAGGCTGAGACGCAAGGAGAGTCTGATGAGAACCATATCCAAGAAATTGCTTTCAACTGCCGCGATATTGTCGTTAGCGGCCTGCGGTGGTTCGGGCGCTGACGCAGGTGCGGTTGAATCGGCCGGTAGCAGTTCATCTGGTGAGCGCGGCGAAGTGCGCTCTATTTCTGCTAAGGACAAACGCAAAGGCGCGGAGGCGCATCCACAATTATTGCAGGAATTTGGCGGGGCCTATACCGGTCCACAAAGCGCCTATGTCGTCCGGATTGGACAGGATATTGCCGTGCAGTCAGGACTGGGTGATGCGCGCAGCGACTTTACGGTGACGCTGCTTAATAGCCCTGTAAATAATGCTTTTGCTATACCCGGAGGCTATGTCTATTTGACGCGGCAGTTAATGGCTTTGATGAATGACGAGGCCGAGATGGCCGGCGTTTTGGGTCATGAAGTGGGTCATGTTGCTGCGCTTCACGGCGAAAAAAGACAAAAAGCAGCCCGGCGAAATAGCATTTTGGGTGTATTGGGCCAGATTGGTTCAGCCGTTCTTTTAGGGGATTCTGCTCTGGGAAAACTGGGTCAGGAAGTTTTCGGGACCGGTAGCCAGTTGCTGACGCTGAGATATTCCAGAAAACAGGAATATGAGGCGGATGACTTGGGTATCCGATATCTTGCGTCTGCCGGATACGCGCCTGATGCGTTGGCAACAATGCTGGAATCATTGGCAGCGCAGTCTGCTATTGATGCCCGGGTGGCGGGGCGGGACGCGCGGAGCGTTCCCGAATGGGCGAGTACTCATCCAAATCCTGTGCAACGCGTATCGAGAGCTGCCAGAAATGCCGGAAAGCTTGGAGTTTCGGGTGGAAAGCGTAATCGCGAAGCCTTTTTGCGGAATCTGGACGGGGTTCTATATGGTGATGATCCCAAACAAGGCGTGATAGAGGGTAACAGCTTCCTTCACCCGGATCTGAAATTGAAATTCACCGTACCCAATGGGTTTGGTATGCAAAACGGTACCAGAGCTGTGACGATTAGCGGCTCCGCCGGCCAAGGGCAATTTACAACCGGTCCCTATAACGGCAATATGGCGACTTATATTTCCTCCGCTTTCAAAGCCTTGTCAGGCAAGGGGCAGGATATTGCCTATGGTGATATCCAGCGAACAACCATCAATGGGCTGCCGGCATCTTATGCGACAGGCCGGGTAAACAACCGCAATGGTCAGGTGGATGTGACAATATTTGCCTACGAATTCTCGAAAAGCAGTGCTTTTCATTTTGCAACATTGGCACAGGCAGGTAGGACTTCTGTCTTCACACCAATGTATGACAGCGTTAAGCGGCTGACGACCCGTGAGGCTGCCGCGATAAAACCGCGGAAAATTGATGTTGTGACGGTCAGAAGTGGCGACACGATTGACAGTCTCTCGCGCAAAATGGCCTATTCCGACTACCAGAAGGATCGGTTCTTGGTGTTGAACCGGATGCGCTCTACCGACAACCTGCGCGCAGGTCAGAAGGTAAAGATTGTTACCTACTGATTCTAGTCGATTTACTTATGCACAAAAAAAGACGGCAGCCTTTGCAGGCTGCCGTCCCAAATTTCTAAATTAATCCGAAGATTAACCAGCCATTTCACTTTCAACTTCGTTGAAGGTGTTGCTGAGGGTGTTACCCAGCTGACCCATTGCAACGATAGCTGCAACAGCGATCAGAGCAGCGATCAGGCCATATTCAATAGCCGTTGCGCCTTCTTCGTTCTTAAACATTTTACGTACGAGTTTCATGTCTGGTCTCCTATATTTGACAAACTTCACTTACCCAATCAAACCCTTAAACTCGGGCCGATAATGATCACACTAATTCAGAAAACTTTATAAATGTTTAATGACATACGGCCGTTTAGGAACTTGCGACTACTTCATCAGCCACTGTATTCCACATGTTTCCGGTTGAATTTGCCACGCCGCTAATCGCCACAATTGCGGTGATCGCGATGAGTGCCAAAATCAGACCATATTCCACGGCCGTCGCCCCCTGTTCCGAACGATATAATTTTTTAAACAGTTCCATTATATCCCTCTCTTCACTTCTAAAGTTCTGCTAAGTTGCGAACGATCCGTGTTTCACAGAAAGGGATTAACAAAATCCTTACATCGCAAAAAAAAGTGGAAAATAATCCGACATATCTGTTTGTGGTCGCCGCGGCCCTGATCGACGAAAACCGCAATATTCTGGTGCAAAAACGGCCTCCGGGCAAGCCGATGGCTGGGCTTTGGGAATTCCCCGGCGGTAAGGTCGAATCGGGTGAAACGCCGGAAAAGGCGCTTGTGCGGGAATTAAAAGAAGAGTTAGGACTGGCAATAAAGACTGACGCTTTGATGCCTGTCGCCTTTGCCAGTGAAGCTTTGGGGGAGAAGCATCTGCTGCTACTATTGTATACGTGTCATGATTGGACGGGTGAAGCGCAAAACCTGGAATCGTCTGATATGAAATGGGTGCCCCTGCCGGAATTGCAGCATCTGGATATGCCGCCAGCCGATATACCCCTGGTGGCACAATTGATGACTGTCCTTTAGCCTCGTTTCAGTCCGAAGCGGGTTTGTTGAGAGCGTCCTTCAACGACATCTGGCCACTGCCACGGCGTGCCGGGACTGGCTGATCGGGGTGGGGTGCCCATCCGCATAGGTAGATGATTTCGATATGTTCGGTTGTCTTGCCGCCATCTGCTGCGCCGTTTTCAAAATTCAGCTTGGCTTGTTCATAAACATTTCGAGGAAGTGAGCGAATCTGGTCTTTCAGGATATTGGTACCGCCCATATCCCTGATATCGCTGACGAGCTTTTCCAACGCGCTGTAGCGCAGGCGCAAACCGTCGCTATCGATCACGGGTAGCGCAAATCCAATGCGAGACATCAGGTCGCCAGCCGTCCGGATATCAATTTGCGGATGGATGTGGACCGATACGCGGTCGCCCTCAGCCTTCATCAATACTGATTTGAGAGTTGTGAAACTTTCAGCGCCAACGAAAGACGCGAGAAACAATCCATCCGGTCTCAATATCCGTCGGGTAAGAGCCAGAGCGCCCGGCAGGTCGTTCACGCTATCCAGTGTTGCGACATTGATGACCAGGTCAAAGCTGTAATCGGCAAAGGGCAGGCGGTCTTCATCGCATTGGACGCCGCCAAAGGCAGCTGCGGCTAAAAAGCTGGCATCTGCGGCAATAGTTTCGATGCCCATATCGTTAAGCTGAGAACGCAGGCCATTAGCTGCTTGACCGATGATCAGGCATTTTTTGAAATCCCGCTTCACCAATGACAGTCGATCCAGAATTTCCTCTGACATTATCTGGCCCAAGAAGTCCTTGCCTTCAGACCGGTCGTAAGCGCGATCACGGGTGCGTCGTCTACGCTTGCGATCAAATATTTCCTTTGGTCCGTCGGTATTGCTCATACGGCCTTGTGCCCACCGCTTTAACGAGCGACAAGGGCAAATGGAAATTTTGTCGACCTTGCTCAAACCGGTTGTCGATTTTGCACTGCCGCCGCGTTGTCCAATCTGCGGCGTTACGGTTGAAGCAGATAACCGTTTCTGTTTGTCCTGTTGGAATAGTCTGGATTTTCTGACCGAGCCTTGGTGTGCATCTTGCGGCAGGCCTTTTGCTTTTGAGCAGGCGGCAGGAACGCAGTGCGCAGCCTGTCTCAAAAAGCCGCCTGATCATGACGGGGTCCGGGCTGTTGTGGCTTATGACGACAATAGCAGCTTACTGCCGATGCGTCTTAAATATGGGGGGCGTCTGGGTTTTGCCGAATTGATCGCCGGTCAGCTGGAACGTTTTTTGGGTGAAATTCCCGCAGATGCTTTAATCGTCCCGGTGCCACTTCACCGTTGGCGCTTGTGGTCCCGCGGGTTCAACCAATCCGTGCTGATTGGTCGGGCCCTGTCGGAGCGCAGCGGAATTGCGATGGAAACGGGCGTGCTCGCTCGCAAAGACGCAACACCGCCGCTCCGTTCGATGTCGGCAAAAGAGCGACGCAGACTTGTAAAGAACGCATTCGCGGTATCGCATGATGCACAGTCAAAACTAAAGGGAAGGGCAGTCATTCTGATTGATGATGTGTACACGACCGGCTCTACCGCCAATGCCTGCGCGAGAATATTAAAGGTGTCGGGTGCAGATCAGGTGACGGTTTTCTGTTGGGCGAGAGTATTGACCGAATATGACCAGAGTTGAATTAGCAGGGCATAAGGTCCATCTGCATGGGTAATCGAAACATATTGGAAAGCTGTTATGGCAAAAGTCGAAATTTATACCAAATTCACATGCGGATATTGCTTTCGGGCAAAGGGCTTGCTGAAGAGCAAAGATGTCGCTTTTGAAGAGACGGACATTACCATGGGCGGTCCAAAGCGCGAGGAAATGATCCAGCGTTCGGGCGGCCGTACGACCGTGCCTCAGATTTTCATCAATGATCAGCATATTGGCGGTTCCGATGATCTTGCAGCTTTGGAAGATGCAGGGAAATTAGACGCATTGCTGGCGGCCTGATCGCAGATGCGTGTTGCCTTGGCCCAGATGTGCAGCGGTATCGATCCCGCTACCAATGCGAAAGTATTGCGCGCGCATATCGGTGAAGCTGCGGCCCAAGGTGCTGATATCCTGTTTACGCCGGAAATGACCGGTCTTGTTGACCGTGATCGAAGCCGGGCAGCAGCCAGCATATATATAGAGCAGGAGGATCCGGTCCTGAAAGAGGCCTGCGTCTCCGCAAAGAATGAACAAATCTGGGTTGCGCTTGGCTCGCTGGCGATAAAGCAAAGTGATTCAGACGCCGGTAAATGGCTAAATAGGTCCTTTCTGATCGACCCATCGGGGACAATAGTGGCCCGCTACGACAAGATCCATCTTTTCGATGTTGATCTGGACACTGGCGAAAGCTGGCGGGAATCTGCGGCCTATGAGGGCGGAGCAGAAGCTGTCGTTGCTCCTGTGAAGGCAGCGATGCTTGGTCTTTCAGTCTGTTATGACCTGCGTTTTCCCGCATTATACGGAGCGCTGACCAACGCTGGAGCCGATATATTGTCGGTACCCGCTGCCTTTACTGTGCCGACAGGCGAGGCGCATTGGGAGATATTGCTGCGGGCGCGGGCAATTGAAGCCGGCGTTTTTGTGGTCGCGGCTGCCCAATCCGGCTTGCACGACGATGGTCGCACGACCTACGGGCATTCAATGGTGATCGATCCATGGGGGCACGTACTGTTGGACATGGGTGCGGATACAGGCGTCGCGACATGCGATATTGACTTGGATGATATTGCGAAGGTACGCAGCCGCATTCCAGCGATCACCAATCGCCGGACTTTTGCGTCACCAAAAGGTGCTTTATGATAGTGTTCGATCTTATATGCCGCGACGGCGGCCATCAATTTGAGGGCTGGTTCGGTTCCTCAGGCGACTACGCCAAGCAGCAAGCTGCAGGGCTGATCGATTGTCCCAGTTGCGGTTGTAACACTGTCGACAAAGCGGTGATGGCCCCCAATGTCGGTATTAAAGGCAACCAGCGCTCTGGTGCGGAGCCGGTCTCTGGATCAGTCGAATCGGGGCCTACTGAAATGGAGGCTTCCAAAGAAAACGAGCAATCAATGGCGAAAGCGGTCACACTCCCGGCCGAGGTCCAGGATATGGTTGGCAAACTGGCCAGAGCACAAGCGGAAATGTTGGAGCAATCAGAGTGGGTTGGCGGCGATTTTCCGGAGGAAGCCCGGGCGATCCACTATGGCGAAAAAGATGCGGCTCCGATCCACGGGACAGCATCTCCAGAGGATGTGGCAGAGCTTGAAGAAGAAGGCATTGATGTCGTGCCACTGCCCTTGCCTGTGACGCCGCCCGAAGCGCAAAATTGAAGCTGGTCTATCCGACCTGCACCCGTTAAATGACGGGCAAGCGCCCGTAGCTCAGGTGGATAGAGCATCAGATTCCTAATCTGGGGGCCACAGGTTCGAATCCTGTCGGGCGCACCAGTAAGCTATTGATAATAATAGATTATTCTGAAAACCGTTGTCACAAAACTGTAGTAATTCGTCGCATGGTGCGACGACACCGTCGCATGGATAATCTGACGCCAATCACTAAAATACCCACTCTCTTTGACTCAGACTTGGCACGACTCGCTCCATATGCGTATTAAGTAAAAAGGGGGTGATAAATGAGTAATCCGAAAATAAAACTGACTTATGATGGAGGGGATGCCGATCAACATGCAATAGATGCGAAGCTTTTTGGTCAATCGTTACAAGGTATAGACAAATTAGTGTCGGATGCGCTGATCATTATTACCCAAGAACGACTGCCCAAACGAGGTGAGCGCGCACCTCTTATAATGAAGGCAAAGGAGCCAGAAAGTGGTTCCCTAACTGTAGCTGGATTCTTTCAAGAGGCGGCTGTTTTACTGCCTTTGGGGTTGCCACTAATATCTACAATCGGTGTCGATATCATATCCCATTATGTTACTTCGGCCTTGAGTTTTTTCAGCGGCAAGGATGAGAATATGGAAGTGCTGACAAAAGCGATGGCTAAGATGCATCACGACATAGTAGTTGCAAATGATCGAGCTGACGAACGTCGACATATTGAAGCTATGGGTATGCAAGACATCTTACGCCAATCAATTGCCTCGAACGAACAAGCGGCCAGAAATTACGTTGCCCCCGTTGGACCGTCTGTAGGTACGGCATCATTTTATAGTGGGAACCGTGATCCGGTTATCATAGGCGTAGAGGAAGCTGACAAGGTGCGTGAGTTTGATTCGGTTGAATGGCTGCCTGTTGGTAAAATGGGTTTAGAAACAGACGGGTTCAAATTCCATACCAATGGCTTGAGCGTCAAAAATCCCGATCGAGATGGGTTTCTTATGGCAGAAGTAGTTGATCCGGTATTTGAGCAGGAATCAAACCCCTATACGATCGCCGCACAGAAGAAAGCGGCAATCACTGTCCTAGCTCGTCGTGGGTACAAAGGCGACAAGCTGTCAAAGATCCAAATTGTAGATTTCGTTGAGGAACTCGGCGACGACGCAGCTTGATCTTTTTTGGTCCGAATGGCGCATTGACTAACAGTGCAACCGTGCGACGATGTTGCAATTTCGGTGCAAAGTCGCACAGGTTTTACAACCTAAGTCATTGAAAAGTATAGATGGGTGTAAGTTTCCTAATCTGGGGGCCACAGGTTCGAATCCTGTCGGGCGCACCAGTTTTTTCCGATTGATGTTGTTTAAAGGTCGAATGTCGTCCGAGACATTATTTCGACGGTTTTGTTTTCAAACACCGCGTCGCCGAGTTCCGCTTTCTTTTCGGCTAGCAGTTTGTCGCGTTCGTGCAGCATATCGATGATGGGATCATGAAAAACTTCCACAGCGGCAGTAAGCCAGTCGTTGACGAGCGGATCACCGGGAGCCTTTTTCATGGAAAAAAGCTTGAGCCGCGATGCAATGGCATCGGCGGGCATGAAATATTCGTAAGTGACCCAATAGTTGGTTGTGAACCAGCTCAATGGCATCCCGTCCAGGCCAAAACTCAGTGCGCCGAAATGAACGACGCCTTGTGTTGGCTTGCCATTGGGAAGTTTTTTGGGAGGTTCGTAAAGCGCGTTTACGCCTTTGAACATCTCGAGCGGCAGAAACATGTGGAAATGGCCATGCTCGCCTTCTTCGCGTTCCTCGGGCTTGTGCGCATGGTAGAACCAGCGAGACTTGTTGCCGGGTGCAACACAGTCGCCCTTCGGATAATGTTCATATTGAACGAAAGGGGCGTCTGCCGGTACCACTCTGGGTACTAGCGAGACGCCCTCTTTAGCTATCTGGCCTGTTAGCTCAAACAGCCTTTCTAATGCATTTTCCAATGCGCTGTACTGATATTACTCAGTAGCGGCACATGCAGCGGCACACGCAGCATCACCAGCGGCACATGCAGCGGCTTCAGCAGCACAGCCAGCAGCGTCAGCAGCACAACCAGCGGCACATGCAGCAGCACAACCAGCTTCTTCAGCAGCACAGCCAGCGGCACATGCAGCTTCTTCAGCGGCACATGCAGCACATTCAGCGGCACATTCTGCAGCTGCAGCAGCATCTTCAGCTTGCTCAGCACATGCTGAAAGAGCAGGAACTGCAAGAGCAAGACCACCAGCTACTGCCAGCATTTTGCGGAAACTTGTTTCGTTAGACATTAAAATATCCCCTTTGGAATGAACTAGACTTTCCCCTCTATCTGCAAAGATATGGGCATGGCAAGTCTATTTGTGCGATATCCGGGAAAATGGCTGAAATTGTCGCTTTTTTGGGCATTCAAATAGTTAATTGCACAGAAATCAGGCGGTTAATCTGCCCGATTCTTCGTCTATTCACTTCTGATTTCTCGGCCTATTTCTCCACACCTCGGATTTTTCCCCATTGCCGCGCCATAGTGTAGCCAAGATAGCCGGTGCCAAATAAGGCGTATAGGGGCTCTGGAATACCAGCAAGATAAGCATTCATGCCATTGGCGATATCATGGGCCGCTTGCGGCCTGACTGCCGCGATCAAACCCATGGGTAATGACCAGAGCAGCAATATATACATGACGTAGAGAAAGCTCGGCCGCGCGCGACTGGTCCAAGGGTCGGGAGATCCGGCCTCAGCCAGTATCGCGGATATCTGAATACGAAGCTGTTCCACTTCCTGGCTACCTTCAAGTTTCAGCAGTTCCAGCTTCGCGAGATCCCGGGCTTGCTTGTCGGGAATGATCTTGTCGATAATTTTTGAAATGGGACCGATGAGGGTCGAGAGTAAAGACATGGTTCTGATTCCTTATATTGCAGAAGGGGAAGCCGGCCGGGTTTTCAACCTATGCGGTGGGAGAGCCAGCCATAGAGAAATGCTTCATTGGCCGGGCGCTGTTCAGCCAGTTTTATGTAGCGTGCGCCCTGCAAAGCCTCGACGGCTTTCAATAGAACCGCCTCGCCGCCATCGGCGCGCTTCGCCAGGAATTTCTGTAGGGCGCCGATTGTCCTCGGACCGATTTGGCCGTCGGTTGCGATATCGGCAAAATCCTGCTCGTTACGGTTTAGCGCATTGAGCGCCCGTTGCAGGAAACGGGCTGCGATCGCTGGTCCCATATTAATGCCGGTGTCGAACAATTCTTCGGCCAGTCGCGGGGCCAATGCGTTGACGCTATCAAACGACGGACGCAGCCAATATCTGCGTTTATATATGGCGACGGCTTCGTCTTGGGGAAAATACCGCATGTCACCAGCATAACCGTGGCTGCGCGCGACCGCTTCAGTGACGCCCCAGCGGGTAGGGCCCCCGCGGTCAGCGGGATGATTGGAATAATCGCCTTCTATGGCAATGACGTCGTCGATCAATGTGTCGATATTCATGGCAGCATCTTTCTTTCCAGAGGTTGAGTGCAAGAAATAACCTATTTGGTTATTTGTAGGAAAGAGCAAAATTTTGGCTATGGAATTTAATTGACTGATTAATTTCGATCAGGCCTATTCGGACAATTAGCCAGAGCAGTGATTCGTTAGATGATTTGCTGTGTCTGTTCGCCGCGAAAATATGTATTAAGGAGCTGGTAGATTGAACTTTGATTTCTCCGATGATCAGAAATTCCTGCGCGATGAAGCGCGCAAATTTCTTGAGGCCCAGTGCACCAGCGCCCATGTGCGCGCTGTGCTGGATGATGACGATGTCAGCCATAATGACGAAGTCTGGCAGAAAATAGTCGAAATGGGCTGGCTCGGTGCCGCCATTCCAGAGGAATTTGGCGGGCTTGGCCTGGGCATGCTGGAACTTTGTGTGATTGCAGAGGAGCTGGGCCGTGTGTTGGCGCCGGTGCCGTTCGGATCGTCTGCCTATTTCTTTGCCGAGGCGATCAAGCTGGCCGGAACCGACGAGCAGAAAGCCGAGTTTTTGCCGAAAGTGGCGGATGGCAGCATTGTCGGATGTCTGGCGACCACCGAAGGCCCCGGTGCTCTCTCCGCCTCTTCGGTCCAAACAACTGCCAAGGATGGCACACTGTCCGGGACGAAAGTGCCGGTCACTGATGGCGATATTGCGACCCATGCCGTTGTGCTGGCGAAAGAAGGCAGCGGCACTGGCTTATACATAGTAGCGCTGGATCAGGACGGGGTTTCCCGCAACGCGCTCAAGACGATTGAACCTACCCGCAGCCATGCCGAGATCAAACTGGATGGTGCCACCGGAGCCCGATTGGGCCATGAAAGCGGCAACGGCATGACGGTGCTCGATCAAGTGATGAACCGGGCGGCGGTATTGCTCGCCTTCGAACAATTGGGCGGCGCGTCCCGTTGTCTGGAAATGGCCACCGAATATGCGAAAGAGCGCCACGCCTTTGGCCGTCCCATTGGCGGCAATCAGGCAATCAAGCATAAGCTGGCCGATATATATGTGAAAAATGAAGTGGCACGCTCCAATGCCTATTATGGGGCATGGGCGCTGTCTACCGATGCGGCAGAATTGCCGGAAGCTGCGGCTGCGGCGCGAGTGGCTGCGTCAGAAGCCTTCTGGTTTGCCAGCAAAGAGAATATCCAGACCCATGGCGGCATGGGCTTTACCTGGGAGGTGGATTGCCACCTCTATTATCGCCGCGCCAAACTGCTGGCGGTGCAGGCGGGCAGCCCGGCGGTATGGAAAGAGAAACTGGTTTCCGCGCTCGAAGCGAAAAACGCGGCTTAGTAGACAATATCCCGAGAAGGACAAGAAGATGGATTTTACAGATACAACAGAAGAAGCGGCATTCCGGGCCGAGGCCAACGCGTTTCTCAGCCAGCATCTTGAACCCAAAAAAGCAGCAGCCATCCGTTCCGGCAGGCGCGACGATTATCTGAAACGCGCGAAGGACTGGCAAAAGGTCAAAGCCGAGAACCAGTTTGCCCAGATTACGTGGCCGAAGGAAATTGGCGGTCGCGGAGGATCGCCAATGCAACAGGTCATCTGGAATCAGGAAGAATCCAAATTTGATGCACCAATTGGGCCCTTTGCCATCGGTCTTGGCATGTGTGTTCCGACCGTGATTGCTTTCGGTTCGGATGAACATAAACAGCGCTATGTTCAAAAGGCGTTGTTCGGCGAGGAAATCTGGTGCCAGCTTTTCTCCGAACCCGCCGCCGGATCCGACGTCGCTGGCCTGAAAACCAAAGCAGTCAAGGATGGCGATGATTGGGTGATTAATGGCCAGAAGGTCTGGACCTCTGGCGCTCATTATTCCGATTATGGCATCTTGCTGGTGCGCACCGACCCTGATGTGCCGAAGCATAAAGGCCTGACCATGTTCATCGTCGACATGAAACAGGAAGGCGTCGATGTACGCCCGATCCATCAGGCATCAGGCGGCAGCGAATTTAACGAGGTCTATTTCACCGACGTTCGTATTCCCGACAGCGACCGGTTAGGCGAGCCGGGAATGGGCTGGAAAGTCGCTTTGGTGACGCTGATGAACGAGCGGCTTGCAGTTGGCGGTTCACCTGGACCGGACTGGGCCGAGATCATGGATTATGCGCGCTCCTCAGGCTCGATGAGCGATCAGGCATTTCGTGCGAAATTGGCGGACTGGTATGTTGCGGCGCAGGGTTATAAGCTGACCAAATTCCGCACCCAGACCGCTTTGTCCAAAGGCGAAACACCGGGGCCGGAAAACTCCATCGGCAAGGTGATCACAGCGAACCATTTGCAGGATATCTGTAACAGCGCGATCGAGATGCAGGATCATTATGGAATTATCTCCGACAAGGATCATGCGCCAGCAGATGCAATTTTTCAGGAAAGCTTCATGTGGGCACCTGGCCTGCGGATTGCGGGCGGCACCGACGAGATTCTGAAAAATATCATCGCGGAGCGGGTGCTGGGACTGCCGCAGGATGTGCGGGTCGACAAGGACAAGCCTTTCTCGGCTTTCTAGGCGGCGATCAGGTCGCGGACTTGGGCGGCCAGGCCATAGGACTTTTCGCGAGCGGCTTGATCGAAGATCGAGCCGCAGACGATCAGCTCGTCCGCCTGTGTCCGGTCGAGAAAGGCCCGGACGCCACTTAATACAGCATCCGGTGCGCCAACTGCGCTGCCCTGCATGATCTGGGCGAGCATCGATTGAGCCTGGGGCGGCAGGCTTTCGCGATAGCCCTCGACCGGAGGCGGGAGTTTACCCGGATTGCCGGTGCGCAGTGCCACAAAACTCTGCATCATCGAGGTTGCCAGATGCTCTGCTTCGTCATCCGTGTCGGCGGCAAAGATATTGAAACCGCACATCGTATAAGGTTCCGCCAACTGCGCGGATGGTTTGAAATCGCGGCGATAAATGGCCAGCGCTTCATCGAGCGCTTGCGGTGCAAAATGAGACGCAAAGGCATAGGGCAGGCCGAGGGCCGCTGCGAGCTGCGCACCGAACAGACTGCTGCCCAATATATAAAGCGGGATTTTCGCGCCTGCACCGGGTGTTGCCTGAATGCCCAGTGCAGGGTCTCCTTCAAGCAGCGCTTGGAGTTCGACGACGTCGCGCGGAAATTGATTTGGGTCGGTGTTGAGATTGCGCCGCATGGCTTGCGCTACCCGCTGGTCGGAACCCGGTGCGCGGCCAAGGCCGAGATCGACCCGGCCGGGGAACAGCGCCTCCAACGTTCCGAATTGTTCGGCAATCACCATCGGCGCGTGGTTGGGCAGCATGATCCCGCCGGCGCCGATGCGGATAGTCTTCGTGCCTGCGCCAATATGGGAGAGTGCAACCGAAGTCGCCGCGCTGGCAATCCCGGCCATGCCGTGATGTTCCGCCATCCAGAACCGTTCAAAGCCAAGCGCTTCACCATGCTGTGCCAGCGCGAGCGAGCGATCCAATGCTGTCTTTACATCGGATCCTTGAGGTACCGGTGACAGATCAAGAATCGAAAATTTCACAGCTTTGCTCATTACCTACCTCTTTTGTCCCAACTGCCCGGCTACTTTAATCGCATAGCCGCTTGGGACTTTTCGAAATCCCAATGTTGGCAGCAGCAATGTCCACGCGCGATCATTCCCATTTAGGAATAGTCGCGCGGTATAAAAGCCGTTGCCCTCCAGTTTCATCGTCAATTCTTCCATTCCTGAACCGCTGGTGAGTGGCAGAACCAGCACGCCGTCCTCGCACATCGCATTGCCGAGCAGACCCTGTTTTAAATCCAGTCCCGGAATATTCGCATCAAGCGACAAGCGCACCTTGCCGCTAGCGGACTCACAGCGGCCATTGGCAAAGGCTACGCTGACATTATCCAAGGTGATATTGGAAGCAGGTAGCGGAGCAAGAGTCTGACCGACGCTTAAAGCTGTGGTCGCATTTTCGACCAGCAAGCTGTTGCCCTGCTTCCCAATGGTGGCGACCAGGCCTTTGTCGCCTGCAACAGCGGGGCGTTCCAAGTCCATCTTCACTTTTCCAGTCAGCAGCGGAAAAAACTGTACCCCCGCTTTCAAATCACCCAGCGCAAAGGGGCCGAGCTGCGCCTGTTCTATACGTCCGTTCCAGATGCTGCCGCTAATTTCTCGCGCCGAAAATCTCGAATCTTCCAATCCGGCGATGCTGATCGCGAGCTTGAGCGGCATGAAGACCAGCGCCAAGATAATCAGAGCAAGAATAATCAATATGTAGATCAACGCGCGCGGCACCTGCTTTCCCATCTATGTCAGATTCCCTATCACAGTTCGGGCGTAAACTGATCAAAATAGGCATAAATATCCGCTTCATCGCGGCTTGCTGCATTGCGCCATGTGGGTGCGGATTTCGGATTGAGCAAAGCGCCTTGTGAAGAGAGGACCAGCACGGTTGGGGTGCCTTTGATCTTTTCAATGCCAAATCGCTGGGCAATGTCGATATTGCGATCACGATGGCCGACATCGACATAGACGACTTCATATTTGGTTTTCAGCATTTCGGCAAAGCGCGGCTTTTCAAACCATCCGGCGAGCCCGCGACTATCATGGCACCAGTTCGCGCCCATGACGAGCAGCACACGCTTGTCTGCTGCCACGGCGCGGGCAAGGGCGGCATCGACATCTTGCGATGCCTTGGCGTTTTTTTCATATGGCTTGGCTTCGGGATGCTCTGCCGCAGAACCATCCGCACCCGGCGCAGCAGGAACCGGAGCTGCCAACGTAAGTCCCACAGCAATGAAAAAATGCTTCAACATCTTATCCACCTGCCTGAGCCATGAGTTTCGGCAGGTTGCCCATCGCGGCCATGGCATTGGTCCTGAATTCGCCCAATATCGCCATTTTCTCTTCATCATCGGGGGACACGCCGAAAATCATTTTTCCGAAACCGTCGAGCCGGCTCTGGGTAATCCATTTGTTGACGACCTTGTCCTGCGACCATTGAAACTGGTTCATCATATTGACCATCGTCGCGGCGGGATAGGTATCAATGCCATCGGGCAGGGGGATCGGCTGTCCCAAACGGTTTTTAGTCTCGTCATCATCATAGGTGACTTCGAGAAAAGCAGATAGCGCAGCGCTGAAGGCCGGTTGCGGTACGCGGATCATCTGTAATGTGATGAGCCCCTCTTGGAATTGCGGAACCACTGGGCGGCGTTCGACAGCGGTGGCAGTGCAGTCGATATAGAGCGTCTCCGCCGGCATCAGATAGTCGCCCTGTTTCAGATGCATGCCGTTCTGATCGATAGTCTCGACATGCCCCATGCGGACGACGTTCTTGATCTGCCGCAGGATATCGACCTCACCCTGCGAGATGGTGGCATAGTGGAACATGCTTGGCTTGGCTTCCGGATCGATCCGCAGCATTACGCCGCAGGCCTCAAGGCGAAGGAACAGATCGTCAGCGGTTTCCGCCGCCGCCAGCGCCGCCATCAAATCCCTTTGACCGCCAATTGTTTGGTGGAAAAATTCCTGACCCGGCTGGGTATTGTTGCGATTGAGCAACCAGCTATCGCGCGGACAGACCCAGACGATATCATCCGCGTTCGCGCCGGAGCGCAGTAACCAGACGCCGACATCCATTGCGGTTTTGCCAGCGCCCAGGATGACGAATTTCTTGGGCAGTGGCCCGGCGCTTTGCCAAAGCTGTGGCAAGGCGTTGGGCGGGATCATCTTGGCGCCATCCTTCACCTCGAATTTCGGTGTGTGGGTGGATGGCACAGTGGTGCCATAATAGGTCGCGTCTACCGTTTTCTTGCGGATATTGATCTGGGTTTCCTTGCCCGACAGCAAGGACACAAATTTACCGTCTCCGAGATAATCAGACATGGGATGATAGCTTACCCGCCCGCTCGGCAAGAAGCGCTGGTGCATCACCTTTTCAAAATAGCTGTTCACCTCAGCGCCGGTGGCCAGCTCATAATAGCCTTTGTTAAGGCCGGTTGTGTCGATTTCGCCGCTACCCAACTGGGTCGAATTCACGCCATAGAAAGCCGACGGCTGGTGCAAGGACACGAACGGATAAGCGTCATTCCAGTGACCGCCCGGTTTTCCGTGCCGATCGACAATGGTGATATGCGCATCGCTTTCTTCCAGCAATGTATCGGCAAAGGCCATTCCGACGGCACCGCTGCCGATAATCAGATAATCCGTTTCGGCCTGCGCCATATGAAAGTCCCTTCGCTGGATTTATCCGATTTCTTAGGGACTAAAAAGCAAGAGGGCAATCAAACTTCCAGCGGGGTGAGGGAACAGGCGGTCGTGAGGCCAAGGCCGCGCTTCATGGCGGGATAGGCCCTGACCATCGCCGCAGCCATGGCAAGCTCCCGCCGGACGCCGCGCCCGAATTGCTGCTCGATGCTTAGCCCAAGCTCGTCCGCCTCCGCAGATTGCCGCGCAATGGCCTGACCGAAATCAAAAGCCAGCTTGTTTTCGCCGGACAGCTTGCCGGTCAGCATGGCGTTGACCTCATCTCTCGGCAATCCTTCCGCCAATGCGCCGTGCGCAGCGGTAATTGCGCAGGGTCCGCAATCCTCAACCAGCACAGCGCCAATCCGAGTGGCGGATAACAGGTCTGCACTGGCTTCATAACGGTGATTGCTTGCGGGCATGAAATGCTTAAACTTCTCAAGCATGTGTCCGGGCGCACTGGCGACCTCGTGGATATAGGCGCTTTCGCCGGGGGACATCCGATCTACCATCGCCAAAAAGAGACGGTCGGGCACGCCTGCTGGCACGATGCGCTGACGAAAGAATAGAATAGCGACTGCGATCAACACGAGCAGCGGCGGACCCAGTACACCGGGAGCGTCGGCCCAGAAAATCGCGGGCGAACAGATGCCGACTGACACCTCGTATATATGCAATATCCCGTGCAAGGAAAGCCACAGACCGCCAGCCAAAGCGGCCATCCAGCGCATATGAAGGCTGGCGCTGGCATAGAGCAGAATGATTCCGCAAGTTGCATAGGCAATCCCGATATCACGAATAAAGTGCTTATTGGGCGGGCCAGTGGTGATGACGGTGGGGATCGCGGTGTACCAGTCGAGCGGACTGATGATCATGAACATCCCAAAAAACAGCGCGCCTATGCCAACGGCGAGGACCAAAAACTGCGTCAGCCTGTCGAGAAAGTCGGGTTTTCCGGTTTGCATGACAAATTCCCTATCTGAGTCTCTTTAATTCAGATAATAAATATCCGAATAAGAAATATTGTCAATATGAAGCTGGGAAATTGCCGCGAGGATCTTATTCGGATATGAAGTATCGGAATAAGGGAAGAAAACAGGTAGACGATGCAGATTTCCAAGGGTGTTGAATGGGCGGCGCACGCCGCTGCGTTGCTGAATGGCCTTCCCCCCGGTCGCGGTCTGAAGGCGGAAGCCCTGGCGCGCTATCATGGAGTGCCAGCGCCCTATATGGCGAAGCAGCTACAAGCCTTAAGCAAGGCCGGGATCACGCAAACATCACGCGGCGCGCACGGCGGCTATCGCCTCGCCAAACCGGCTGACGAGATTACGCTATGGGATATTACCGCCGCGGTTGATGGGAAAGGTCCGGCATTCCGGTGCACCGAAATTCGTCAAAACGGCCCATGTGGTCTGAAACCCGAAGACTGCAAACGGCCCTGTCAGATTGCCGCTGCCTTTGCTTCTGCAGAGCAGGCGTTTCGAGACAGTTTGGCCGCAGTGTCGCTGGCTGATCTGGCGGGCCAGGTTGTCAACGATTCTCAGCCGGAACATCTCTTGGACATTGTGAGTTGGCTGACTGCAGAGGCCGAACCGCTGAGCGAGAAAAGCGCCTAGCCAGTCACACAAGCTTGATCATCGTTTCAAACCGCAAAGGCTCGGCCAGCCAATTATCATAATTATCCATCACCGCCTTGGTATATGGCTTGCTATGATGCTCTTGCAGGGCCGCTTCATCCTGCCATTCTTCATAGAGGAAGATGTGGCCCTGATCTGCATCCGTTAGGACGGTAAATTCGATGCATCCGGGCTCGGCTCTTGTTTCCGATACGATGCCTAAAATTGCATCCCTCGCATCGTCATAATTGTCGGTTTTGGGTTTGATTTTGGCAAAACCGAAAAGCGTATTGGTCATATATTCGAGACTTTCGTTTTAGTAAGCCCCCGCTTGATTATCCCTGTTTTACTCTGCCGCTTCGACCTGTTCCGTCGCCGCCTCAATCTCCGCCGCCTTGTCTTCGACCAGCTTCACGATATGGTCGACCATATCGCCATCAGCAACATGATGATCGGTCACGCCGGACAGATACACCATATGTTTGCCCGCGCCGCCGCCGGTTATGCCGATATCGGTCTCGCGCGCTTCCCCGGGGCCGTTGACGACACAGCCGAGGACGGAGAGCGACAAAGGAGTGCGGATATGCTGCAATCGTTCTTCCAAAGTCTGGACCGTGCGGATCACATCAAAGCCTTGCCGCGCACAGCTGGGGCAGCTCACGACACGGACGCCGCGGGTGCGCAAACCAAGGGATTTGAGCATTTCATAACCAACCCGCACTTCTTCTTCCGGCTCGGCGGACAAGCTCACGCGGATCGTGTCGCCAATGCCAGCCCACAGCAAATTGCCCATGCCGATCGAACTTTTGACCGTTCCGCCGATCAGACCGCCTGCTTCGGTAATGCCCAGATGCAGCGGACAATCCACCGCATCAGCAAGCTGCGAATAAGCGGCGACGGCTAAAAACACATCGGATGCCTTCACTGCGACCTTATATTCGTGAAAATCATGATCCTGCAAAATCTTGATATGATCGAGCGCGCTTTCGACCAGCGCCTCAGGACAAGGCTCGCCATATTTTTCAAGCAGATCTTTTTCCAGACTGCCGGCATTGACCCCGATACGGATCGCGCAGCCATTGGCTTTGGCCGCATCGACCACTTCCTTGACCCGCGCGGCGTTGCCGATATTGCCGGGATTGATCCGCAGGCAGGCCGCGCCCGCCTCGGCGGCTTCGATGCCGCGCTTATAATGAAAGTGAATATCCGCGACGATTGGTACCCGGCTGGCGCGGACAATCTGTTTCAGCGCGGTCGTGCTCTCGACATCAGGGCAGGACACACGAATGATATCGACACCGGCCTCTTCGCAACGGCGGATCTGATCAATGGTTGCCTTGGGGTCGCTGGTCAGTGTGTTGGTCATCGTCTGCACGGTAATCGGTGCATCCCCGCCCACCGGCACGTCACCGACCATGATCTGGCGGCTCTTGCGGCGCTCTATATCGCGCCATGGACGCAGGGAGGGATTATCGGCTGTCATGATGGGAACCTGTCACAATATTGCTCGTTCCGTGCTATATAGCGGTTTCATACCGCTGGTGCGAGGGGCGATTGCGTCTGCATCCCAAAAAAGCACAATATTATAGAGGAAATAATCATGGGAACTGTTCTGATAACCGGCGCCAATCGCGGCATTGGGCTGGAAATGGCCAAACAATATGCAGACAATGGATGGGACGTCATTGGCACGGCGCGCGAACCGGAAAAAGCCACAGAGCTGAACGCGATCAACAATGCAAAGACGATGCAACTGGATGCGGCAGATGACGATAGTGTCGCAAGTTTCATGAACCAACTCGGCGACCAGCCGGTTGACCTTTACATTAACAATGCCGGTATTTTCGGTCCGCAGGAATTTGATCGCGATGGCTGGTTGGAGCTATTCAATGTCAATGTCGTCGCGCCGGTAAAGCTTGCCAATGCGCTCAAAGACAATGTTGCCAAGTCAAATGACAAGAAGATGGTCGTGATCTCCAGCCAGGTCGGCAGTATTACTGAAAATGACAGCGGTGAGATGATGTATTATCGTTCCAGCAAGGCGGCGGTGAACCAGGCGTGGAAGTCGCTGTCCAATCAGTGGAAGGACGAAGGACTGACCCTCACCATGATGCATCCCGGCTGGGTCCAGACCGATATGGGTGGTGCTCATGCCGACTTGACCCCGCAGGAAAGTGTCAGTGGTATGCGTCAAGTGATTGATCAGACCAGCCACATGCAGACAGGTAGTTTTCATGACTATAGCGGGCGCGAAATACCATGGTAATTTTGGTGGCGCATGACCATATCACAATGGTTGCGGCTCTGATTATTGGTGCTACATCTGTACCCAAAGGAGCCGTATCATGTTCAAATTCGCAATTATCGCACCGGTTTTAACGATGGCCGCACTGGCCCTCTGCAACAGTGCGTCAGCCCAAACGGATCGGGAAGTAAACTGGTCCATTGCCATTCATGGCGGTGCCGGGACGATTGAGCGTGAAAAGATCACACCTGAAAAAGACGCAGAAATCCGGACTGCCCTGAACAAGGCACTGGCCGAAGGATCCAGAATTCTGAAAGCCGGTGGCAGCGCAATGGACGCAATTACCGCAACCATAGTGCTTCTGGAGAATGATCCCAATTTCAACGCCGGTAAAGGCGCGGTTTTCACGTGGGACAAGACCAACGAGCTGGATAGCAGCATCATGGATGGCAGCGACTTGTCAGCTGGCGCCGTCGCCGGTGTCACAGCAACGAAGAACCCGATATTGCTGGCCCGGGCGGTCAAGAATAACAGCCCGCATGTAATGCTGTCCGGCAAGGGTGCCGACCAGTTCAGCCGCGAACAGGGCCTGGAGCAGGTGACACCCGACTATTATGCCACGCCGCGTCGTCTCAAACAGATTGAAGATGTGCTGGCTCAGCAAGTCAGCGCTGCCGATATCGATCATAAATTCGGTACCGTCGGGGCCGTTGCGATGGACAGCAAAGGCAATATGGCTGCCGGCACCAGCACTGGCGGGATGACTGGCAAGAGATGGGGCCGGATTGGTGACAGCCCGGTAGTTGGCGCGGGCACCTATGCCGATAATCGCAGCTGCGCCATATCAGCGACCGGTGCCGGTGAATATTTCATCCGATTGGGCGTCGCCCATGAAATCTGCACGCGCATCCGAATGCGCTTCCCCGCCGCGATCGAAGAGGCACAGACTACGGTGCCAAAGGACAAGGACGGCAACTATAGTTACTTGATCCATGCTAGTGAATTTATCCTGGACGACGCGGAAGTGCAGGAAATCGCCGATGATGTGATGGCGGAACTCGGAGGTATTGGAGGTACCGGCGGTATCATTTATGCAACGCCATGGGGTCAGGCAGGCTATAGTTTCAATACGCCGGGCATGTACCGGGGTCGCGCGACGAGCGATGGTACAACAAGTGTATCCATATATGGTGACGAAGAGTAGATTCCTGCTTCCCCTCACTTAATCACTCGGTTAAACCGGGCGCATGACATGGAAACCGGAAATTGAAGAGCTGCGCGAGCGGCAGCGGCTGGCAGAAAAAATGGGTGGCGAGGAGAAAGTCTCTCGCCAGCATGGGCGCGGCAAGCTTGATGCCCGGGCGCGGATAGCCGGAATTGTCGATGAAGGCAGTTTTCGCGAGATTGGCAAGATTGCCGGGCGCGGGACCTATAACGAAAAAGCGGAATTTGAGGATTTTGCGCCAAGCAATCTGATTTTCGGCCGTGCCAATATCGAAGGGCGTCCGGTGGTTGCGAGTGCCGATGACTTTACCGTTCGCGGCGGCGCGGCGGATGCGGCACTACATCGCAAATTCACGCAATGCGAAAAAATGGCCCATACGCTGGGCATCCCCATGATCCGCATGATGGATGGCACCGGCGGTGGCGGTTCCGTCAAATCGCTGGAGGATATGGGCTTTACCTATGTCCCTGCAGTGCCCGGTTGGGAAGATATTATCAAAAATCAGGAAACAGTACCCGTCGTGGCGCTGGCGCTAGGACCGACAGCAGGTATGGGCGCTGCCCGGACTGTGGCGAGTCACTACTCCATCATGGTGCGCGGGTTGTCGCAGTTATTTGCTGCTGGTCCTGCCGTTGCGGCCGCCATTGGTGACAACCTGACCAAAGAAGAATTGGGCGGCAGCGAGATTCACACCCGAAATGGCGTTGTTGATGAGGAGGTCGCCAGCGAGGCCGAGGCTTTCGCCACAGCGCGCAAATTCCTGTCTTATCTGCCGAGCAATATCAACCAGCGGGCCGAACGGGTGGTTACGGGCGATCCTGCCGGCCGGCGCGATGAAGCCTTGCTCTCGGCCGTTCCGCGCGGTGACAAGGAAGTCTATTCCATGCGCAAGATCATGGACTCGGTTTTCGACAAGGGCTCGGTTTTCGAGATGGGCAAACGTTGGGGCAGGGCGGCTATTACGGCATTTGCGAGGCTGGATGGTTATCCGGTGGCGGTGCTGGCCAATGACCCCAGTTTTCTGGGTGGTAGCTGGGAAGCCAAGTCATCGGAAAAGGTCGAGCGTTTTGCAAAGCTGGCGGACCAGTTCCGTCTGCCTGTGGTTCATCTGGTCGACAATCCGGGTTTCATGATCGGCGAAGATGCCGAACGCACCGGCACGATCCGCTATGGTGTGCAGGCGATGAACGCGGTCTATAAAGCAACCGTGCCATGGGCCAGCATCATCGTGCGGCGGGCCTACGGTATTGCGGGCAGCGCGATGTCCAATGCGGAAAATTTCCAATATCGTTTTGCGTGGCCGAGCGGCGACTGGGGATCACTGCCCATCGCAGGCGGGCTGGAGGTTGCTTACAAGGCAGACATTGAGGCGTCTGAGGATCCAGCGGCCCGGCTGGAAGAGATCAAGGCCAAACTCAATCAGGTGACATCCCCGTTCCGCACGGCGGAGCAGTTTAGCGTCGAGGATATCATCGACCCGCGGGAGACAAGACCGCTGCTATGCGAATTTGCCGATCTGGCGTGGCGGAAATTAGGGGTCGAATAGAGCTTCTCTAGACCTCTTCCAATTGCCGGTCCTCCGCCTGTCTTTGCCACATTTCCGCATAGAGACCCTCTTCGGCAAGCAGTGCACGGTGATTGCCACGCTCTGCAATCCGGCCTTCGTTGAGAACGATAATCTCGTCAGCATGGGTGATAGTTGACAGCCGGTGGGCGATGATCAGGGTGGTGCGGCGTTCCGAGATTTTGGCGAGTGTTGCTTGAATCTCATCTTCGGTGCGGCTGTCGAGCGCCGATGTTGCCTCGTCCAATATCAGCACGGGCGGGTTTTTGAGCAAGGTCCGGGCGATGGCTACGCGCTGTTTCTCACCACCGGACAGTTTGAGACCGCGCTCGCCGACCTGCGTATCATAACCGTCCGGAAGCTTGGCGATAAAGCCATCCAGCGCAGCCCCGCGCGCTGCTTCTTCGATCTCCGCCTGGGTGGCGCCTTCGCGGCCATAGCCGATATTGTAACCGATCGTGTCGTTGAACAGCACACTGTCCTGCGGCACGATGCCAATGGCGCCGCGCAGGCTGTTCTGGGTGACATTGGAAATATCCTGACCATCGATCAGAATGCGCCCGGCCTGCGGATCATAAAAGCGGAACAGCAGCCGCGCGAGGGTGGATTTGCCAGCACCCGAAGGCCCGACAATGGCCAGTGTTCCGTCGGGTGGCACTTCAAAACCAAGGCCATGGAGGATGGCGCGATCCTCATCATAGGCAAAAGCGACATCCTCGAATGTCACCCGGCCGGAACTGACATTCAGTGTTGCTGCATCCGGTTTGTCCGTGATCTCGGGATCGGTGTCGATCAGTTTGAACATCGCGTCCATATCCACCAGACCCTGACGGATGGTGCGATAAACCATACCCAGCAGATCCAGCGGCCGGAACAGTTGCATCAGGAGCGCGTTGACCAGTACCAGGTCACCGACCGTAAGCTGTCCCTGGCTCCAGCCATAGACGCTGTAGCTCATCGCCCCGAACATGGTCAGGTTGGTGATGATCGATTGCCCGATATTGAGCATGCCCAGAGAATTTTCCGATTTGACCGCCGCATTGGCCCAATCCTGCATTGCCCGGTTATATCGTTCGCCCTCACGTTTTTCGGCGGTAAAATATTTCACGGTCTCGTAGTTAAGCAGCGCATCGACGGAACGGCCAATCGCCCGTGTATCCATATCATTCATTTCCGCACGCAGAGCGTTGCGCCAGTCAGTTACCTTGCGGGTGAATGTAATATAGATGGCCACCATTGCGACGGTTGCGGCGACCAGACCAAAGCCGAATTTCACCTGAAAAATGACCAGCACCGCGATCAGCTCGATTAATGTCGGGGCGATGTTGAACAGCAGAAAATAGAGCATGATGTCGATACTCTTCGTTCCCCGTTCGATGACTTTCGTAATCTCGCCAGTGCGTCGACCCAGATGGAAGCGCAGCGACAGCTGATGCAAGTGCGCAAAGACATTTGTGGCAAGACGCCGCGCGGCTTCCTGCCCGACCTTTTCAAAGACAATGTTGCGCAGATTGTCGAACATCACCTGACCAAAGCGCGCCAGTCCATAGGCAGCGACCAAAGCGAGCAGCACGGTGAGCGCCGCCTCGGTTCCGGCAGTCATCCCGTCGACGACAGCTTTATAGGCAAAGGGCATGGATAGTACGGCTGCCTTGGCGCAGAGCACCAGCAATCCGGCGATGACAATGCGCACGCGCAGAGCAGGCTCATCCTTTGGCCACAAATAGGGCATGAAGCGCTTTAGCGTCGGAATCATCGGCGGGTCGATTTGACCCTTCGTGCTTTGGTCTGGTGGCATTCCTAGGATGTAGGGATGCTATCGGCGCTTGTCTATGTGCGGCGCTGCGGGACTTTAGAAACTGCCGCTAATGGTCAACCGGTAAACAAGACCGAATCTCCGTGTGCGGTCTTCGATAAAGTCAATCGGCCCATCTCGCCGATTGACGTAATCGGTGCGCACAAACCGTTCGCCAAGGTCGAACAAGTTACCCAGATTGGCGTTTACGGTCAGACCCAAAACATCCTTGTGCTCCACAAAAATCCACGAATAGGGA
Source organism: Sphingorhabdus sp. EL138 (assembly GCF_900258045.1). GTDB lineage: Bacteria > Pseudomonadota > Alphaproteobacteria > Sphingomonadales > Sphingomonadaceae > Parasphingorhabdus. The sequence continues at coordinate 169,653 of NZ_OGVD01000004.1, forward strand.
GCGAGCGTATCAAAATCGGCTATCTGATCGAGACGGATATTGGCGACATCATCGGAATCTTCGATGCCGGCGCCCCAGGCCCAGTCTGTATCGGGAATGTCATGTCGAAGCGTGATCTCATAGCTGTAGCGATCATCCTGTCCGATCCGCCGATTCCGTAGGGTGATCGGGTCGCGGACGCTGCTGTTCACTCCCTCGACTTCGATATCCAGCTTCGCCCCTTTCCAGCCGATTGGGTCGAATAACAGGGTGGAGACCAGTTCAATACCATAGCGGTCCGCGCTGCCAATATTGCCGCGGGCTTCGCGTATGTCATCAATTGGGAAGGTATCAACAATATCGTTGATCTTCTCACCAAAAAAAGTGACCGTGGCAGAACCGAAAGCGCCGAGTTTCTTGGTTGCCTCCAGTTCCGCACGCCATTTTTGCGGCGGCACCAGATTGGTATTGCCTGCGGTCTGAACATCATTCGATACCTCGACCGAGCCGACAAAATCAAAAAAGTCGAGCTGATCCACTTCCCGGGACAATTTGAAACTGAGATCAAAATCTGCGGCCGGTCTCCAGGCCAGGGCAACGGACCCTTTAGGCCGGATGAAAGACCGGGTGAGATCGCCTTGACTGATCTCGCTATACTCGCCTCCAAGAGCGGCTTGCAGCGTTAAGTTTTCAGACAAAGATCGCCCATAAGTTGTTATGAATTCGCCTCTTTTCTCTTCAACACGGGTATTGCTATCGCCCCCTCTATCGGCCTCGCTTTCAAGGAAATTATATGCGCCCTCCAGGCTGAAACCCCAGTCGGTTCCGCCAGCGGTCTGCCAGCCATATTCGGCACGCAGCACCGATTCTCCTTCATCCACTGTGCGGTTAAAGGCGCTTATGAAAGGTTCAGTAACACCATCGGTAAAAGTACGGCTGAAAAAATCCCTGGTCGGGCTGTGCTCCAGCCGTTGCAGCCCTATCAGTTTCAACCGGCCGCCACCCAGATCAAATTCATAATCTGCGCTGAATTCTGCGTTCCATTCCCTTTCGCGGCGGGTAAACAGTTCGAAAATATCCGGCACTCCGGCCTGCGTCCGCAAAGTTTCGACGCGCTGGCGAAAATGATCGATTCCATATTCACCGCTGATGTTGAAGACCGATCCGGCATCGCTGGTCCGGCTGTAGGAGGCATTGATCGTTGGAGCATCAGCCTGCGGCTGGCCGGTTTCAAAGCGTTCAAATAGCAGTTCGCCTTGTCCGTTGGTGACTCGCTCCGGTCCCCGCGCTCCATTGCGAAAGCTTTCATTCTGGACGGCAATGGTAAAATCGCCTTTGCCGATCTTGCCGCTAATCGATACCTCGCCGTCAAACCAGTCGCTTCCTGCCCGCCGCCATTGTGGTCGCCATTTGAAATTGCCGGTTATTCCTGTCGCACCGTCACTGCTGGTAACCAGATTCAACACCTGGCCCGATAAACCGGAAATACTAAGTGTTGCACCATCGACAATCTCGACGCGCAATACGCTGGCAGCTGATATGCGACCCAAAACGGTGAAAGCGTCATTATTCTTGCCGGCAATCCGCGCGCCATTGATCAAGACATTTTCGTCTGCCTGTCCCAACCCGCGTGCATCTTCGTCACCAGTATCAATGATAAAGCCAGGTACTTGCTGCACGATATCCAGTGCGGTACGGGGGTTGAACCGCGCAAATTGTCCGACATCGTAAATCTGACGCCCATTTTCCGTCCGTGGTTGCAGGTTGCTATTGGTACTTGTTGCCGTTTGCGCCAATGCAGCGGATGGCACCGCGGAAATTGCAATAGCCAAAGATAACCACGTGGTTTTGTTCAAGATAATCCCCCCTTACCGGAATTAGGTCTCTGTATATTTCGTATGTTTCTTGTCCGTTTGCTATGGCCGGTTGGTTACACGAGATACCGTATTTCGACAAACTACATCTGTAGTCGGATCAACAACTTTGCAGTGCAATTTCACAAGATGCTGCAATAAACTGTTCTATCTTAATGTTTGTTTGAGAAGAGGACATATGCACCGGCGCAGTTGGCCAATGTGTAAATGCCATAGAAGAATACAGCGCTGAGCATTCCCATATTGGCGAAGATCAGCGCTGCAGCAAGCATTGCAAACTCCAATATATAGCTGCCATAGGGACCCAGCAGCTTCGAAAAACTGCCCCGCGCTTCGGTGATCATCGGATGGTCGCTCTCCATCATTGCCTTGTGCATGGCGAAATTGCCGATACCGCAGATAAAGATGATGAAAACATACATGGCCTTTATATAGGTATTCTTGGTGCTATTGTCAGTCATTCCCGGCGATAATTTGTCATGGTGGTTTTCATGTGACAGTCACCGGGTTTGGGAGGGTGAAATGGAATTTGCAGGAAAGACAGCCGTGATCACAGGCGGCGCGACCGGTATCGGTTTTGCCCTGGCACGCGAGATGGGAAAGGCAGGTTCCCGGATCATCCTGTTTGAACCACGCGAAGACAGGTTAAAGGAAGCCGTTAGCCAATTGATCCAAGAGGGTGTGGACGCGAAATATCAAGTTGGCGACGTGACCAGGCCGGAAGACATCGAAGCGCTGGCCGACTTTGCATGGGCGGAAAACGGTCGGGCGGATTTGTTGATCAACAATGCCGGCATTGGCGGCTCGATGAAATCGGTGATCAAGACCGACCCGGCGGAAGCGCGGCGAATATTTGAAGTGAATTTCTGGGGCATGTGGTCCGCCATTTCCGAATTTGGCCGACGCTTCCGCGCCGAGGAAAAGCCTTCCGCAATCTATTCCGTCGCGTCGGAAAACGCGCTGTTCAATGCCTTCCCATTTGGCGGCGGCGCCTATGTGTCAAGCAAGCATGCCATATTCGGCCTGATGGATGTGCTACGCAGGGAAGCGCCCGACTGGCTGACTACCGGGGTCATCATCCCCGGCTGGGTGAAGTCCGAGCTGTCAGAAGCCAATCAGAAGATTCCTGTGGCCATGGACACGGCGGAATATGCGAAGATCATTGCGCCGCAGATTGAGGCCGGCGAATATTATGTTGTCAGCCACGGCTATAATGTCGTCCGCTTCGACGAGCGTTATGACGAAATGAAAAAGGCTTTCGACAAATATGCGCCGCGCAGCGAGGGGGACGAGGTTTATGATGTGCAGAGATTTTTTGCGGAGATGCAAAGCTGATGGATATTGATCTGCCCAATGGGCTAACCCGTGCCACGCCTGCTGATTGGCGTCAGCTCGCCGATATCACTGCCGAGGCCTTTGCCGAGGACCCGGTAAACACATGGATGTTCGACAGCCAGCAGGCCATCCAAGCATCCTTTCGCGTACTCGCACGCGAAATCTATGCGCGGAATGGATTTTGCCACCTTGCGGGTAATGAGGGGGCAACCATGTGGCTTGCGCCGGATCAATCGGGGAATATGGGCATGCTCGCAATGGTCCGTTTTGCGGTTGGGCAGTTGATTCACGGCAGCGCCGGCGGCCTCAAACGGGCCATGGCAGCGGGCGACATCATGGACAAGCATCATCCCCGCGAGCCCCATTGTTACCTGTTCACTATCGGAACACGAAAAACGGCGCGCGGTACCGGGCTAGGCAAAGCTTTATTGGCGCCGGTTCTCCAGGCTTGCGATGCCCAAGCCATTCCTTGCTATCTGGAAAACAGCAACCCGGACAATCATGGTTTCTACTCCCATCATGGATTTGAGCGGCGAGAGATTTTTGCCTGTGGGGAGGGCGGTCCGCCGCTTGAAGCCATGTGGCGGGAGCCAAGATAAACGGAACAGTCGGGCAGATGCCTAAAGGGTTGAAGCCAGCGCCATGGTGACGCCGATCCCGACAAGCAAAATGCCGGTAAGTTCGCGCCTGCTCAGGGGTTCCTTCAAATAGAAACGTCCAAAGCCGAGCGTATATAATATCTGCGTCTGGCCAACGATCCCGACCAGTGCAACAGGCGCATGGGCATAGGCGATGAACCAGCCTGCTGACGCGGTGGCGGCGAGCACACCCACTTGTGCCGTCACACGCCAGCGTTTCAGCATTGCGCGGAACTGGTCCGGTTCGCGGATGATAACATAGAGTCCTTGCATCAATGCCTGAAAGCCAAGCACGGCAGTGAGAACGATCAGGCCGGCATAGGTGCGCTCGACATCGGGGACTGCGTTGGCTGATTGTTTGATGAAAATGGCGGTCAGCGCGAATAGGAACCCCGCGCTCAGACCAGTGAGTGCCGCCGGTTGCTTAAGACCGCGGAGCCATTGCAGCAGGCCGCGCGCTCCGCCCTCGACGGAGACGGACAAGATACCCAGAAACGCGATGCCGATGCCCAGCCAGGCCAGCGGTGCCAATGTTTCGCCAAGGATCAGCCACCCGAGAAAGGCCACGATCAGGGTTTCGACCTTCATATAGGCGGTGCCGCTGACCAGATTACGGAAGCCAAAGGACATGATGATCAGGTTGGTCGCCAGCATCTGGGCAAAGCCGGCTGCCCATGCGAACCACCAGAAGGACGTGTCCAGCGGGGGCAGGGCGCTACGACCTGTCGCGGCCATATAGCTGGTGAGCATGGCGCAGGCGATCGGCCAGCCAAAGAAGAAGCGCGACAGCGCCGCCGCATTGACCGACATTTCCGCGCGAATGCGCTGCTGCACCGCCATTCGCCACGCGAGAAACAGGGCGGCCAGCAGGGCCGCAGGTATCCAGATAGGAAAGGTCAAAGGGGCCGCGCGTCCACGGTTTCGGCAAGAAAATCCAGTATATTCTGGGGCGTGCCGGGGTCTTCCGGCGGATCATTGCGGGTCTTGTAGGCGGCGGTCAGGCCAATAGCGAGCATCACCGCCGGTATGCCCGAAAAGATCAGATTAAAAAATATCGGTGCATCATCGACGAACCATAAAAAGAGCGAGAACAGAAAAAATAAGCCGACAAAGCCATTCCAGAACAGGAAGAAAGGCATGGCCTTGCCCTGACGCATCGTGCCTTCAATCAAAGTGCCGCCGTCATGTTCACGCATCTTGGCCTTTAAATAAGGCTCCCCTCCATTTTTGAATCCCGGACGCCGATAGGTAAGGAACATCTTGCGCTCGGTTCCGCCGCCAAAGACATGATGGTCCTTGCGCTTCTTTCGCTTCTTCATTTCCGCCTTCAGCTCCTTGGCGAGCGGAATTGGCTTCATGGGAGAATAGAGTTTGATATCTTCTTTCATTATAGGGAGTAATCGTTGTGGCTTATTTTCTCATTTTTGACCGTGGGACGCTTCTTATGGCGATACCTGTTTGCGCAAGGAGAGAGACCATTGTTTTCTGATGAGCTGATCTTTGGACGGAACCATTTCTCTCTGATTGCTCTGCTCTTATAGGACATTTTACGTCTCCAAAATTAGTGGAGCCACCTATTGAGAGCATGGTTTGGGAGACTACAATCTTGGTTTCTAGACCCCTTCCAACAACCCCTCTTTCTTGATCTTTTCCTGCCAGACCAAAGGCGCGAGATGGTGAACGCTTTGCCCCTCCGCATCGACGGCAACCGTCACCGGCATATCCTGCACCTCAAACTCGTAAATCGCTTCCATGCCCAGGTCTTCAAAGCCGACGACTTTTGATCCCTTGATCGCGCGGCTGACGAGATAGGCGCTGCCGCCCACGGCCATCAGATAGGCGCTTTTATGTTTCTTGATCGAGCCGATTGTATCCAGTCCGCGTTCGGCCTTGCCGACCATCGCGAGCAGGCCCTGTTCCAGCATCATGTCGGTAAACTTGTCCATGCGCGTCGCGGTGGTGGGGCCTGCGGGGCCGACCACTTCCTCGCCAACCGGATCAACGGGACCGACATAATATATGACGCGCCCCTTGAACTCGACCGGCAGCTCTTCGCCCTTGTCGAGCATGTCCTTGATCCGTTTGTGCGCCGCGTCGCGGCCGGTGAGCATCTTGCCGTTGAGCAGCAGACGGTCGCCATGTTTCCAGCTGGCCACTTCCGCTTCGTCGAGCTGGTCGAGATGAACGCGCTTCGCTTCTGACGACGGCGCCCAGTTGACGTCCGGCCATTCATCCAGCTTGGGTGCTTCCAGATAAGCTGGCCCACTGCCGTCCAGTGTGAAATGCGCATGGCGGGTTGCGGCGCAATTGGGGATCATCGCCACCGGTTTACCCGCCGCATGGCAGGGCCAGTCATTGATCTTGACGTCGAGGATCGTGGACAGTCCGCCCAAGCCTTGCGCACCGATTCCAAGTGCGTTGACCTTGTCGAATATCGTGATGCGCAGTTCTTCGATGTCATTGCGCGGCCCGCGTTCTTTCAGCTGTCCCATGTCAATCGGGTCCATCAGTGATTGTTTGGCGAGCAGCACCGCGCGCTCTGCCGTCCCGCCGATGCCGATGCCGAGCATGCCCGGTGGGCACCAGCCCGCGCCCATTTGCGGCACCATGTCGAGAACCCAGTCGACGATATTGTCGCTCGGGTTCATCATCTTGAATTTCGACTTATTTTCTGACCCGCCACCTTTGGCAGCGACATCAACGCTAACCTTGTCGCCGGGCACCATTTCTACATGGAGCACGGACGGCGTATTATCCTTGGTATTGCGCCGCGTGAAAGCGGGGTCGGTCAGGATCGAAGCGCGCAGCTTGTTTTCCGGATGGAGATAGGCCTTGCGCACACCTTCATCGACAATTTCCTGCATTGATTGCGATGTCTCGTCGAGACGGCAGTCCATGCCCCATTTGACGAAGACGTTTACAATGCCGGTATCCTGACAAATTGGCCGGTGACCCTCGGCGCACATGCGTGAATTTGTGAGAATCTGCGCAATCGCGTCCTTCGCTGCGGGCGATTTCTCTGCCTTATAGGCTTCGCCCAGCGCCCGGATATAATCCATCGGGTGGTAGTAAGAGATGAACTGCAGCGCGTCGGCAACGCTTTCAATCAAGTCGGCGGTTTTTATCGTGACGGTCATCAGGGCTCCGGAATTGGTCTAAAGATGCGATCCGGATGCCTTTTGGCGGATATGTTGAAAGTCGGCAAGTTTTGTATGTGTTACGAGTATGTTGTCCGGTGTCTTTATGCAGATATCAGCACGCCGCGATACAAGGGATCTTCAAACGCCTGGCCAGCGCCTTTGGCAACACAGGTCAGCGGATCATCAGCAATCGTCACGGCCAGACCCGTCTGCTCGGCAATATGTTCATCAATGCGTCCGAGCAGTGCGCCGCCGCCGGTCAGGACAATGCCTTGATCGACAATATCGGCGGCCAGTTCTGGCGCGGTGTTTTCAAGGGCGTTGCGGACGCTGTCGGTTATCTGGCCGACTGGCTCTGCAATCGCATAAGCAATTTCGGCTTCGGTAATGATGATCTTTCGCGGCATGCCCCTGACCAGATCACGACCTTTTATGTGCATCGTGCGTCCGTTATCGACAGGGCTGACGGCGCTTGCCATTTCATGCTTGATTGTTTCCGCCGTCGTTTCACCAATCGCCAGATTGTGTTTGCGGCGGATATGCGAGGCTATGGCATCGTCAATCTTGTCACCACCCATGCGGCCGGACGTACTATAGGCAAGCCCCTGCAGAGATAGTACGGCGACTTCGGTCGTGCCGCCGCCAATATCGACCACCATCGCGCCAATGGGTTCCGCCACGGGTATTCCGGCACCAATGGCCGCCGCCATCGGTTCTTCGACAAAGAAGATGCGCGATCCGCCGGCGTTGGACGCAGCGTCGCGAATGGCCCGGCGCTGCACATTGGTTGAACCGGACGGGATACACACGGCGATATCGAAGCGCCTGAGCAGTCCGGTTTTTTTGTCATGCACTTTATGGATGAAATGCTTGATCATCTGTTCCGCCACATCAAGATCGGCGATCACGCCATCTTTCAGTGGGCGAATGACCTTAATATTGTCAGGCGTCTTGCCCATCATCAGCTTGGCATCAGCGCCCACGGCCCGCACTTTGGCGACGCCGTCATTGGTTTCCAGCGCGACCACCGACGGTTCATTGAGCACGATTCCCTGATCACGCAGGTAGACCAGTGTATTGGCAGTGCCGAGGTCGATCGCAATATCATGCGACTGAAGTTTGAAGAAACTACGCATATATAATAGGTTACTTTTGAAAAGGGGGATCACATCTAATGATGTGACATATTCGTCGACCGAATAGTGGCTTGGCGCGAATGAACCTATGCTGTCTAGTCGAGCTGTGCCGAAAATAGGTTTGTTCCTGGCCATCTGCTAATGGGTGAGACCGGTTCGCAAAAAAAGCGAGCGGCATAATGATGTGGGAGAGGACATATGCGTATCTTTATTACCGGCGCATCCGGTTTTGTCGGTGGGGCGGCCACCAAGGCATTCGTTGAGGCCGGGCATCGGGTCACCGCCATGTCACGCAGCGGGGCATCAGATGCAGTGATCCGCGACCTGGGAGCTCAGCCGGTGCGCTGCGATCTGGAAACGATCACTGCTGAACATATTGGCGATGCCGAGATTGTACTGCACAGCGCCGCCTTTGTCGAAGCCTGGGGCCCAAAGGATGCCTGGCATAAATATAATGTGCTCGGAACGCAGGCGATGCTGGATGCGGCGCAAGCTGCCGGTGTGCAGCGGTTCGTCCATATCGGGACAGAGGCGGGCATCTGTCATGGCCAGCATGTGCGCAATGCGGATGAGACGGTTCCGCTGGCTCCGGATTCGCCCTATCCCTATTGCGCAACGAAGGCGCAGGCAGAACAGCGCGTCCGCGATGCCAATCGCGATGGGGCGTTTGAAACCATTATTTTGCGACCGCGTTTCATCTGGGGGCCGGGTGACACAACTTTGCTTCCCATGGTCGAAGCCATGGCCAGGAGCGGCAAGTGGATGTGGATCAATGATGGCAAGGCAATGACATCAACCACCCATATCGATAATCTGGTTCACGCCATAAATCTTGCTCTCACCAAAGGCGGTGGCGGAGAGGCTTATTTCATATTGGATGACGGGACCGTCAGCATGAAGGATATGATCGAAGGGATGGCGCAGGCAAGACAGCTGACATTGGCGGACAAGTCCATTTCATCGGGCATGGCTGATTTTGCCGGAAGCGCATCGGAAAAAATATGGCGGCTATTGGGTTTGAAAAGCGACCCACCGTTGACCGCTCATGCCGCGATGGTCATGTCGCGCGATTGTACATTGGATGGGTCAAAGGCGCAGGCTGATCTCGGCTATCATCCCGTCACGACCCGGGCGGAAGGATTAGCCGCTTTGTGACAGAGCTGTCCGATTCAAAATCGGAAGCTTTGAAATAAAATTTCCGTCCGCTGAATCATTCAAACACCATATCTGGTGTCACAAATGAGTCATTCACACCTGTGCATGAACTGTGGATATTTTTTTTGTAAAATTTGACCCACCCTATTGCGTTCCGGTCAAGGCTTAGAAGGTCCACGCGTCGCTGCGCTGCAGCATGAATCGGCCGTCGACGAAGCGATTCATTTATACGACGAACAGAGTCGTTAAAATGTCATTTACCCTCTTGCATATAATTCTGATTCAGCCACTATAGGTTGTGGTTAAGCCAAGGGGGCACACCAACGTATAGTATTACTCGCCAGTAACGCCGACTCGGTGGATGGCTCCCTTTGGCCTGAATCGCAAGCGATTTATTCGGGTTTTTGGGCAAAAATAAATGCCCGCCCAGGCTGTAAAAATGTTATGTTAAACGGCTCGGCCGCAAGAGATTGTCCGAGTCGAACAATACAGGAACAAATGGCCCGGTATTAAACCCACCTTAAGGCTGGTCAAAGAGCCAGCGAGACGATTGGTTTGGTAGTTTGATTAAGGGGGCTTTGATGGATTTTAGAGATAACCGGGAAGATGCCGGGAATAGTGGTAGAGATATGAGTGAGAGTGACATGGGCGCCGAAGTTTTAGACACGCCAAAAGACAAATCCGAAGACAAAGCAGAAAGCACAGCCAAGAAAGCACCGGTGAAAGAACCGGAGATCAGCAAAAAGGCGGAAGCCGAAGCGGCGGCGACAAAGAAAAATGACGAGAAAGAACTGAAGGCTGAACGGGACAGCCATAGCGTCGAAAAACGCCGGTTCAAAATCGTGCAGGATGACGCGCGCGATGATTTGCTGACCGATTTTGGCAAAGAGACGCTGAAAGACCGTTACCTGCTTCCGGACGAGAGTTTCCAGGACCTCTTTTCCCGCGTGGCCGATGCCTATGCGGATGATCAGGATCATGCCCAGCGGCTCTATGACTATATTTCCAAGCTCTGGTTCATGCCGGCAACGCCTGTGCTGTCCAATGGCGGCACCGGTCGCGGCCTGCCGATCTCCTGTTATCTCAACAGCGTTGACGACAGCCTCGGCGGGATCGTCAACACCTGGAACGAGAATGTCTGGCTGGCCTCAAAGGGCGGCGGCATTGGCACCTATTGGGGCAGTGTCCGCGGCATTGGGGAGCCGGTTGGCCTGAATGGCAAGACGTCCGGCATCATTCCGTTCGTGCGGGTGATGGACAGCTTGACGCTTGCCATTTCACAGGGATCATTGCGGCGTGGTTCGGCGGCTTGCTATCTTGATATCAACCATCCGGAAATTGAAGAATTTCTTGAAATCAGAAAGCCTTCCGGTGACTTTAACCGGAAAGCTCTCAACCTCCACCACGGCGTATTGCTGACCGACGAATTCATGGAAGCGGTTCGCGACGGCACCGAGATGGATCTGAAATCACCCAAGACCGGCGAAGTGCGCGGCACAGTTGATGCGCGCTCGCTGTTCCAGAAACTGGTCGAGACGCGTCTCGCCACGGGTGAGCCCTATATCATCTTCAACGACACGGTGAACCGGATGATGCCAAAACATCACCGCGATCTGGGCCTGAAAGTGTCCACGTCCAATCTGTGTTCCGAAATTACACTGCCGACGGGTCGTGATCATTTGGGTGAGGACAGGACGGCAGTGTGTTGCCTGTCTTCACTCAACCTTGAAAAATGGGACGAATGGTCAGTCGACAAGGACTTTATCGAGGACGTGATGCGCTTCCTCGACAATGTGCTTCAGGATTATATTGACCGTGCGCCCGATGAAATGGCGCGCGCCAAATATAGCGCCAGCCGCGAACGCAGTGTTGGTCTGGGCGTCATGGGCTTCCACAGCTTCTTGCAGGCCCGCGGCCTCGGCTTTGAAAGCGCGCTGGCAAAATCGTGGAATATGAAGATCTTCAAGCATGTTTCGGCCAAGGCGTCCGAAGCCAGCATGATGCTTGCCAAGGAACGCGGTCCATGTCCCGATGCAGCCGATCAGGGCGTGATGGAGCGTTTCTCCTGCAAGATGGCAATCGCACCAACCGCGTCCATCTCGATCATCTGCGGCGGAGCATCAGCCTGTATCGAACCGATCCCGGCGAATATCTACACGCATAAAACGCTGTCCGGCAGCTTCGTGGTCAAGAACCCGCATCTCGAAAAGCTGCTCGCTGAGAAATCCAAAGACAGCACCAATGTCTGGAATTCGATCCTTGAGCAGGGCGGCAGCGTCCAGCATCTCGACTTCCTCTCGGCGGAAGAGAAAGACGCGTATAAAACCAGCTTCGAGATTGACCAGCGCTGGCTGCTTGAACTCGCGGCCGACCGCACGCCCTATATTGATCAGGCGCAGTCGCTGAACCTGTTCATTCCGGCGGATGTCGACAAATGGGATCTGCTGATGCTGCACTTCCGCGCATGGGAGCTGGGCATCAAGTCGCTCTATTATCTGCGTTCGAAATCGATCCAGCGCGCTGGCTTTGCCGGACAGGAAGAAGCGTCCGACAGCAAAGGTGCCAATGTCGGCGGGGGCGTAGAGGCGGACAATACGCTCGATCCGAAAAAGGTCGAGCTGATGACCACGCAAGGCAGCACCGATTATGACGAGTGTCTCGCCTGCCAATGATCAGGCGCCAATAATAGGCAGTTTGCCCACTGCCCCCTCCCGTTTGCTCCTTTAGGGAGGGGGCTGTTTTCTTCAAGACTATAAAGGACGCGCGGCCTATGGTGGCCAGATGATGTACGCCCATATGATAATATGATGAAAAGTACGAAAGCGGAGTAACGGAAAAAATGTCACTTTTGGAAGCACGTAAAACCTACAAGCCCTTTGAATATCCATGGGCCTATGACTTCTGGAAGCGGCAGCAGCAGATTCACTGGATGCCGGAAGAAGTGCCATTGGGCGAGGATTGCCGCGACTGGGCGCAGAAGCTGACCGACCATGAGCGCAACCTGCTGACGCAGATTTTCCGCTTCTTCACGCAGGCCGATGTCGAGGTGCAGGATTGCTATCACGATAAATATGGGCGCGTCTTTAAACCGACCGAAGTCAAGATGATGCTCACGGCGTTCAGCAATATGGAAACCGTCCACATCGCCGCTTATTCCCACTTGCTCGACACCATTGGTATGCCTGAATCCGAGTACAGCATGTTCCTCGAATATGAGGAGATGAAGGACAAGCATGACTATCTCGGCACATTCGGCGTCGACACGGATGAAGATATTGCCAAGACGCTGGCGATGTTCGGCGGCTTTACCGAAGGCCTGCAGCTGTTCGCCAGCTTCGCGATGCTGATGAACTTCCCGCGCTTCAACAAGATGAAGGGCATGGGGCAGATTGTGAGCTGGTCGGTGCGCGATGAATCGCTCCACTGCGAAGGCATTGTCAAAATGTTCCACACGTTTGTGAACGAGCGCGACTGCCTGACCAAGCAGGTCAAGGAAGATATTATCGACTGCTGCCAAAAGACAGTCCGCCTGGAAGATGCGTTTATCGATCTGGCGTTCAGCGACGGTCCGGTGACCGGCATGACCGCGAAAGAGATTAAGCGCTATATCCGCTACATTGCCGACTGGCGTCTGGGCCAGCTGGGCTTTGATCCCATTTACATGATCGAAGACCACCCGCTGCCATGGCTCGCGCCATTGCTCAACGGTGTCGAGCACGCCAATTTCTTCGAAACCCGCGCCACCGAATATTCCAAAGGCGCCACCCGCGGCAATTGGAACGAAGTGTGGGATTCATTCGACCAGCGCAAAGGCGGCAAGATTATCGGTATCGAAGAAACCGATAATGATGATGATGGCGAAGATATGTTTGAGCAGGCGGGAGTTGCTGCGGAGTAGGGCATATCATTTAGTTTGTTTGCTGAGATGATATAGAATGACAGGCGTTACCCTAGATAAATTGAAAGATTTATCGATATTGATTCCAGCCATTCATATTGTGATGTGCTTCAGCTATTTGCTTTTTTATTATATGAGTTTTGGATACGGGATTCACATTTTCTCTAGTCCCGTAGATGTTTTTGCCATTTCTCTTGGCGAATTGCTGCCCATTTACATATTTTTGGCTCTGGGAAGCGTAATTGGAATTGGGCAAGGCAAGTTATTTATCTCATTCGCAAGAGATCTTACGGATGATGAAATTGAGTCTATCGGCGAGAGTAAGTTGTCGCGATTTCTCGCAGTTTCAAAAGGCAACCCACATATGTTTATCGCATTGGTTGGGGGTTCAGTATTCGTATTACTTGCTCTACTTTCTGTGATAATTTTTTATGCAAGAACAGGTTTCCTGCACTTCACTTTTGCCAATATAGTTTTGATCTTCGGATGGGTGGTCATAGACCAATTTTTTGTGCGTCGCAGCGGACTAAATAAAATACAGCGTGAGCTGATATTTTACGGTGGATTTGCTCTTATTATGACTGTGAGCGCGGGGCTTCACCAAGGGCAAATGGATCGCCATCTGGCATATAGTCAACTTGAAAGCAATAATCCCAAATGTGAAGAATTGATTGTTCTGCGATCACTGTCCGATAGGTTTCTGGCGGTGGACAAAGATAATACCCGATTAATTATCGATGAGGAATGCAAACCTGTTTTTACATTGTTTGACAGTTCCGGTTTTCAAAAGTTTCCAGCTATATCAGTTTATGATCTTATTCGTACATAACAAGTTCGGATTACGGCGAGGATTACGGTGACAGTTTACTAAATACACTTATTAGCAAACCGCTACCGGACCCAATTCACCGCCAATAATCATCTCACTCCGCTCCATCATGGCGACTGGAGCGTACGAGATACCGAAACAAGTTCGGTATGAAGAATGGTTGGGGCGGTGGGAGAGGACGATGTTTCGCTTTCCTGTTCCTCTCTTTCGTCATCCTGAACTTGTTTCAGGATCTCTTGCGGTTTTGTGCTTCCTTGATGAGATGCTGAAACGAGTTCAGCATGACGAACTGGGATGAAGAGGTCTTTTTTACCTTAATGGCTCGAATCCCAGATCCTCGGCGAGGTCGCGCCAGTCGGGGTTGGTGGCTTCGATCAAGTTGATCTTCCACGGGCGGTGCCAGTTTTTCAGCTGTTTTTCGCGGGCGATGGCTAGCTCCATGGTGCCGAATTGCTCGAAATGGACCAGCCGTTTGAGGCGGTATTTTTGGGTGAAACCGGGCACGATGCCTTCGCGGTGTTGGTGGATGCGCTGGATCAGGTTTGATGTGACACCGATATAGGGCAGGCCGCGGGCTTTGTTGGTGACGATATAGGTAGCGGGTTGGAAGGGCATGTTTTGAAGGTTGCGTTATTTGGATCCTGAAACAAGTTCAGGATGACGATTGGGGTTTGACAGTTTTGGACTCTCATTTCGTTATCCCGAACTACCCTATCATTTTGTCATCCTGAACTATCCCTTCATCTCGTCATCCCGGACTTGTTTCGGGATCTCATGCGGCAAAGATCAGGTTCAACAGCCTCCCAAAAAACCGCTTTCCTACACGCCCCCATCCATGGCTTAATCCGCGCCATGAAAAACCAACGCTCAACCTCCCCCAAACCCGACCCGCGCAGTGCGGCTGTGCAGAATCGCCGTATCTCGCGCATTCCCGCCTTTACGCCTGTGGAGCTGCGCGGACGGCATGACGGGTGGTCGCCGGTGCGGCAGGCGGAGTTTATTGGCTATCTGGCCGAAACGCGCTGCGTTAAACAGGCGGCGGCGCGGGTGGGGATGAGCCGGGAGAGCGCTTATCGCCTGCGCCGCAAGCCGGGGGCGAAGGGTTTTGCCGCCGCGTGGGATTTTATCCTCGAAGGACCGGAGACTTCGGACGGGCACGGCGGACGAAAACCAAAGGTCACACTAGAAAAGCTGTTTCAGCGTATCCGGGTAGGCCGCTATCGCCCGATGATGCGCGCCGGGCGCTATGTCGGGACATTGCAAAAGCCTGATGTTTCAGCGCTTCTGGCCGCTATATCGCGTCTTGACATGGTCGCGCCGCAGGAGGATCACTGGGATGATTTCCCGGCGGACCATGTCAACAAAAAGGGGGCTTCACTGTGAACTTGACCAGCGTGAACCTGAACGGCAAATCCATCGCCCGCATCCTCTTCGCGCTCGCTGCGCTTTATGGCATTCCGGTGCTGTTGCTCGGCCTGTTCGGGGAGGCACGGTTTAACGCCGCAACGCCGCCGGCGATCACCCATCCGGAATTCTACTATGGCTTTCATGGGCTCGCGCTGGTGTTCCAGCTGATCTTTGTCCTGATCGCCATCGACCCGTTACGCTATCGCCCGTTGATGCTGGTGGCGGTGCTGGAAAAGCTCGCCTTTTTCGGACCCGGGCTATGGCTCTATTCCAGCGGCCGCCTGGCCGAGGGCGGGGCGTTTTACGGCGCGATGATCGACGGTATCTGGGCGCTGCTGTTTCTGCTGGCATGGGCGTTGACCCGCCCGAAAGGCGGTGCAGGTACCTGACAGCGCTTCTGGCGCTCCCTGTTTTTGAACCGGTTGCCGACAGACCGTCTTGCCCCCGGGGCTCTCCTTCTGTACGCTCAGATTTTCGGGGCTAGACTGATGAAGGGTTTTCTGATCCGGAGACGGATCGCACAAAGATAGGTTATTGGATTGAGCTTTTCCGAAATTATGCTTGCCCTGGCGTTGACCCACGCACCGGCAACCCCCATACCCCCACCAACCATTGCGGATCACTCCTTTGATATAGACAGGATCGAAGTGCAGGATCTGCGCGCGCCGGCTGCATCGGCGTCGCTGTCACCGGCATCGTTATCGGCACAGGCGCAGCTATTCGGCGCGCTGGCCATCGCGCCGGGAGAAGCGGAGCCGTCAACCCAGCCCGGCCAGGTGCCATGGCCCGTGCCGCTGGAGCCGGCACCATTGGAGCCAGCGCCGCTGGAAACAGCGCCGCCTCCACCGGTGCTGGACGAACCGCTCTTGCCTGTCGATCCTTTAAGCCCCGATGCCGATCTTGCGGCTGACCCGGCCGATGGCAATGAAATCGTCGTCACGGCCCGTCCGCGCGCGCCAAAGATCGACCCGCTGCAGGAGCTGAATGCCGACAGTTTCGAAATCATTCAGGATGTTGACGATGCCGTGGTCGGCCCCGTCGCGCTGGCTTATGAAGATACCGTGCCGAGCCCGGTGCGCAGCGGCATCTCCAATTTTCTCAGCAATCTGGGCGAGCCGATTGTTTTCCTGAACTATCTGCTGCAGCTCAAACCCGGCAAGGCGATGGAAACACTGGGCCGCTTCACCATCAACTCGACCATCGGGATTGGCGGGCTGGTGGATGTTGCTAAAAAACCGCCGTTCAACCTGCCCAAGCGTAATAACGGCTTTGCCAATACGCTGGGCTATTATGGTGTGGAGCCGGGGCCGTTTCTTTTTCTGCCGCTGATCGGGCCGACGACGGTTCGCGATCTGTTTGGGCGTGTGGTCGATCTGTCGGTCCTGCCGGTCGGGGTCGGAAAGCCGTTTAACGAGCTGGTCTATACTCTCCCGGCGGGGATTATCACCTCGCTCGATACGCGCGCCGAGCAGGACGAGCAGTTCAGGAAGCTGCGCGAAGCCGACGATCCCTATATCGCGACAAGAGAGCTTTACCTGAAACAGCGGCAGGCCGAAATTGACGCGCTGCGCGGGAAAGAACCCGAAGACAAATAGGACGCCGATGGCCGGATCCTGCTGCGGGTCCGGCCGCTTTCCGAACAGTCTCCCGCCCGATATTTGACCTGGATCAAAGCGATCCCGGTGCGTCGCTGCCACCATGCTGTCCG
Source organism: Sphingorhabdus sp. EL138 (assembly GCF_900258045.1). Lineage (GTDB taxonomy): Bacteria > Pseudomonadota > Alphaproteobacteria > Sphingomonadales > Sphingomonadaceae > Parasphingorhabdus. Next base: position 186,752 of record NZ_OGVD01000004.1, read on the forward strand.
ACATGGAAGGAGATGCGATATGTCGGAGCATATGATGCAGTGGCCGGTGCTGCTATTCATCGGGATGGTGGCCTTTTTCGGTCTGGGTCTGATCTACGGGACCATCGCCGAAACGCTGAATGAACGAAGAGAATAGAAAACGGCCCCTGTCGAAATGGGGCTTTTTGAAATCGGTCAGGATGGGGCTTGTTCAAGCCAGCCTCCGGTAATTCGCGCCACGGCCCATTTACTTTTCACAAAACCGTCATGAAACTGTCTTGATGTTTACACTGAGACATGAACTGGCGATCTACACCGCTGCCGGGCTTGGGATCCTGGCGCTGGCCGCCGTGTCAGTGGACTTTCGTCACGGGCCCTTTTTCAAGGAGGATGGCGTTGTCGAAATGACGGCGGCGCTGCTGTTTCTGGCAGCCTTGGTGATCGGTGTTCATCGCCGACTGTTTCGCACCTGGATGGGGCTTGCCTTTTGCGCGCTCGCCTTGCTCGCCTGTTTGAGCGAGATCAGTTTCGGCGCCCGTTTTCTCGACTTCACCATGCCCGCAATGGCGGGCGGCGGCGAGCTGGACGGGGCGCAGGATCTGGTGATGCTCGCCTATCGGGCAGCCGCCGGGGAAGGTTTCCTGCTGCTGGCCGCGGGGCTGGCTGTGATCCTGTCGGTGCTGGTTTTGATACTGGCCTGGCGCAGCGGACATCTGGCGCAGGTAGTAGCATGGTTCAATGCTGATGATGGCCGGTCCACGCTGGCTATTGGCCTGGCTGTTATTGGTCTGGCGGTGATCCTCGATGTGATGGAGGCCGTTCGCTTCGCAGAAGAAACGCTGGAGCTTTTTGGTGCCGCACTGTTTGTCACAGCGGCTTTGCGTCTCGACCGATAATGTAATCAGGGTCTCGCCCTTACCAAACAGAAAAACAGAAATAGAACCAATATGAGTCTATTTCGGTTCGTCTTACAATCGGGTGTCGGCGCAAAACTGCCATTTGATCGGACTATAGCGATAGGGCCGTTCGTGCTTGCCAAACCAGACTTCTTGATCTTACGTGAATTTACCCCATTATGAGTCATTCCGGGGTTAACAAGGGGCAATCCACAATGCTAAATTATTGGTTATGTTAGAAAAATATTCTCGCTTCGTCACTCTGGCCACCGCAGTGCTGGCCATGACCGTCTCACCAGTTTTTGCACAGGCAACCAATCCGCCATCGGCAAAAGAAGAGCTCGTTCGACCGGATATTCCATCGCGCGAGCACTATCCCGATGCGGGGCAGGCTTTCGGGATGACCTGGTATTATAACAATGATTACGACAGCCCGTTTGTTGCCTTTCAGGTTCCGGAAACCGACAATCAGCTATGGACAATGTCTTGCCGCAAGCAAAAAGACGGAAGCGTGCGCATTGCCAATATGATTATCGCCACGCCGAAAGAGCTGGTCGCAGAAGATCGTTTTGGGTTCACGATCAGGGTTGATGATCGTCGGTCGATCGGCGTGCTGGCACGGATGTTGCCGGCCAATATTGAGGGCGAAGATTATCACATGCCGCAATTTTATCTGCCAGCCAGTCATGCGCTTTTTCCAGCGCTAGCCAAGGGCAATCGGGCCTATGTAAATCTGAATGGCAACAAGTTCAGCTTGCACCTTAATGGATCCGGTGATGCGCTGACCAAATTTCTAAAGGCGTGCCAATAATCAACCATTGGTCGCAGCTGAAAAACCGGCTGGCGACAATTGTAGAGGATGAATAGTCCTGTTGGGTTTTGTTCATATTTCTCCCGTTATTTCTGACAATCAGACATAACGAAGGGAGTTTGACATGAAAAAAACGATTCTAAGCCTAACCGCCGCGGCGCTGTTTTTGCCTGTTACACCAGCACTAGCTGATGCGGGTGGCTATACTGATCATGGTGGCCCTGTCGCCGGTTTCTATCGGGTCAGTGATGATGACTGGGACGATGATGATGACGATCGCTATTACAAGCCCCGCCGGTTGAAACGCGGGGATCGCTACTGGCGTGGCCGTGACGGGCGCTATTATTGCAAGCGCAAGGACGGCACGACAGGACTGATTATTGGTGGCGCCGTCGGGGCGCTACTTGGCCGGGAAATTGATGGTGGTCGGGACCGGACGGTTGGAACTGTGCTTGGTGCTGCCGGTGGTGCGCTTCTGGGCCGGGAGATTGATCGCGGAAAATTGCGCTGCCGTTAAATGATCGGGCTGTGGCATTTGCTTGAGCCCGTACATGAAATGAAGAACCCGGTCCTGATGGTCTTCAGGGCTGGGCTTTCATTTGGGGGAAAGGGAAGGGGGATTTAGATGATCAGGGATGCGGCATTTTGTGTGGCGGGGACAATGCTGGCGCCAACAAAAAGAGCAGAAGAGATGAGGGCGGCGATGGCGGCTGTGATTTGGGCAGTGAAATTACGGGGCATGATGAAGTCCTTTGGGGTTTGAGAGCCGGTCGCCTGATCAGATAATCAGGGACGTGGCATTTTGGGCGGCTGGACCGACGCTGGCGCTCATCATTACTGCTGCAGAGAATAGAGCGGCAAAGGCGGCGAGAACCTGGTTTTGAACGTTGGTGGTCATGATGAATTTTCCTTTTGAATTCCGGTTAGAGATTAAGCGATGAATGAAGCGGTGTTTTGAACGGCTGGGCCAACGCTGGCGCTGATCAGGACAGCTGCGGAGAACAGAGCGGCGAAAGCGGCAACAACTTGGTTTTGTATATTTACGTTCGACATTTTAAATTCCTTCTGGGCTAAATTTGGTTTTTCGCGGTTGTGTTTGCGAAGATGTCCATAGCATTGCATAGGGCGTGCCAGTTTTGATAAACTTATATAATACAATAGGTTATGCTTATTTTTCATTATTAAGAGTTTTCTTGAAAACCAATAAATGGGAAAATAAGCCAATAAATGGTTTTCTCTTTTGGGAAATGTCACCAATCAGCCTGTTCAGGATCTTGCTGTTGTTGCAAGCACAGGAACGGTCCGGATTTACTCGTGTAAAACCGGAGGATATTCCCACAGGATGGGTTTAAGGCAGTTTGCAGGTTTCGCCTGGCGGCTGGTGCTATGAAACTGCGATTGCTTTAGTAGGGCGCTGTTCCGCCGTCGACGCTCAGTGCTGCACCGGTAATCCCGGCACCAGCATCAGAGGCAAGCAGCAATGCCATCGCAGCGACTTCCTCCACCGTGTTCGGTCGTTTAAGCGCGCTTTCTTGAGAAAACATGTCGATCATTTCCTCGAATGTCATGCCGAGGCCTTCGGCAGTGGTCGGCCCGTTATCGAGAATGAGATCGGTCAGTACCAGGCCAGGACAGATAGAATTGACGGTAATGCCCATTGTGCCCACTTCCTGGGCCACCGCCTTGGTCATGCCGTTTATGCCGTGCTTGGCGATCGTATATGGCGCGAAAGTTGGCTTGCCCATCTTGCCTTCGGTCGAACTGATATTGATGACGCGACCGGATTGCTGAGCGATCATGGGCTTTAGCGCCCGGCGGGTTGCCCAGAATGTCGCGTAGATATTCCACTTCATCGCTTCATCAAAGGCCTCATCGGTCAGATCGACGAGCGGAGCAAGATCACCAGCACCGCCGGCATTGTTGACGAGAATATCGACCGTACCGAAATTTGCGACCGTCTGGTCCACAAAATCCTCAACTGACTCTTGCTGCATGACATCGCCAGCGATGAAAATGGCGCGATCACCGACGTTCAGTTCTTCGATAACCTTTGCGCCCTTTTCAGGATTACGGGCAAATAACGCGACATTTGCGCCCTCCGCCAGAAAGACCTCCGCTATGCCGCGTCCTATACCCGCAGTGCCGCCCGTAATAGCGGCAGTTTTGCCTTTCAGTTGCATGACCTTCTCCCAAAATTTCTTGCCATCTAGTTATCGGTGGAAGGCGGTAGCAGCAATCATTCAAAAGGTTAGGAGCGAAAAATAGGACACTCAAGACATTGGTAGATAAGCGAAACTTTTAATATGTTCATAAAAATCGCGTTGAATATGAACCTCAGATAAAACCAACATTCAGCAAGCGGTCAATCCACTTCACCTAGAACCAATCTCGTCGGGCATCAAACGAGTCGGATCACGACAATCCTTTTGGAGTAGAAGCAATGATCAACAAGGTTTTAGGAACACTCGCCATCACCACCGCTGCTATTTCGGCGATGGCCTTTGCAACGCCCGCTGAAGCGCGTGGTGGTTATTATCAAGGCTATAACGACGGCTATTATCAGCATGTTGGTGATGACCGCCGCTATTATCGTCGTGGCGATTATTACCGGGATGACCGTTATTATGACCGCCGGGATCGTCGTGCTTATCGTGAAAAGCGTCGTTATTATCGCGACAAGCGTCGTTATCGCAATGATCGTCGTCGTTATCGCGGATGTGATCGCGGCACGGGCGGCACCATAATCGGTGCTATTGCTGGCGGACTGCTGGGCAATGAAGTGGCTGGCCGCGGTAGCAAGACCGAAGGCACGATCATTGGCGGTGCAGTTGGTGCGCTTGCCGGTCGGGCGATTGATCGCAACTGCTGATGGGATCGCATGGAGATTGAAGATAAGCCCTCTGTATTCTGTCTTTGAATACAGAGGGCCTATATTCCTCGCGTCGCGTATCGAGGAAAGGGGACCGTGGTCGTAAGCTCCGGTCCCCGTTTCTTTGTCAGTCTATCCGATGTATCACCGGCGCGCCAGCATTGGCGGTACAGGGCCGATCCAGTCCGATAAATCAACCTCGTCCTTCACGAAATAGGGCTTGCCCTTGCTGTTGAGATAAAAGCGCTGCATTTCACTGCGGGTAAATGGCCGGGAGCCTAGCCGACCAAACACGGCCATCTGTCCACCGGTTTCATCCACTGCCCGGTCACGATCCAGTCCTTTGGACAAGGCCAATGCGGGTTTGGGGGTACGGGCAAAGGCAATTAGTTCCGGCATCGGCGGCGGTGAAAAACCATAATAGTTCGGCTGGCTGTCTGGAGAAGTCAGCTGAATGACTTTCAGACCATTGCGGCCGTCGGCGACATAGGCAAACAGAGTGGCATTGGTGGAACCGACAATGACGTCTTCTGCGTCATTCATCTGGCCGCCAAATGTTTCCTTGCGATAGATAACTGGTGCTTCCGGTTTGGTGATATTGGCAATCACCAAACCTTCGTCTTTTGCCGCGATGTAAGCATAGGTGCGGGCCAGATAGAGACGGCGTGCATTGTTGAGTGGGATTGTCCCGGACTCTACCGGAACCGGCTTTTCCATATCTGTCACATTGAACAGCTTCACACCATCAGCATCGGTTACCCAAAGATAGCGGAACTGCAAGGCTGACGCCCGGGCATCTGTCATCGGCATGGTGATGACATGGCGGGGTTTCAACGGATCGTTGAGGTCAATGACAACCAGCCCACTCGCGGCGGTGATGTAGACATAATGACCGGCCAATGTGATATGCTTGGCGCCGTTCAAGACCCCGTCCGCATTCCAGGTAACGGCGCGCTTGAAGAAATTGTTGCGGAACTCGCCGTCGGCCAGCGTATTGATGTCCACGAGAATTAAACCTTCTTCGCTGTCGGTAACAACGGCATAATTATAAATCGGATGGAACGCCTGTTCCTCATTAATCTCGCGGAGCTCGGCCGTGTTGCGTTCCGGTGCAACTGGCTGGTTGGTCGACAATGCCATGCAGGTCGCGTTTTTCGTGTCGACATGGGTGTCATGACCCAGGGAAGAGAAGGGGGCCTTGACGATCCGTTCGGAAAAACCCTTGTTGCCGATCGAGGCAACGTCATAGGCGCGGAACCCGCCTTTACCCTCTGCGACAAACATATATTCACCGCGCAGCTGCAAGCAGCGGACGCTGTCCCCGGTGCCCTGAACCACATTGGCAAATTCTTCCAGAGCTTTGGTCTCGCCAGACAGATTGGCATCGAGCCGCTCGCCGCGCACCCAGTTGATGAGTTCGCGCCCATTATCTTCCACATGCATCCGCCAATAATCGGGATACGCATATTTTTGCAGATAGGAACCGATGACTGCTTGGGGTTCATCCCATTCTGTCACACGTACCGCTTCAAAGCCCTTGTCCATGCCTACCCAGGCATGCAGGCCAACAAAGTTCACGAAGTTTGTACCCTGCAAAAGCAGCTGAGACATGATGGCATTATTGTCATTGGCTTCGCTCAAGTGACAATCGGAACATTGCTTGGTCTCGGTCTTGCGAACGGTGTGCGGGAAGTGTGGTGCAAAGGCTTGGCTGGAGAAACCGATGGCCGATATGGGCGGCTGCTGCACATAGATGCGTTCACGGTTGATATTGGTTGAGGAGAGCACCAGCGCCGAGGTTGACCGTACCGGTGCGATAATGCTCCCCTTGGTCGTCTGGTGACGGCCAAGCTGGAACATCTGATCACGGGCGACCTGCGGGTTATAGGTGGCGTAGTTACGTGTGGTGCCGCCTTCATATTTGTGGCTTTCCGTTTGCCAGTTGGCTTCAATCGGCAAATGGCAGCCGCCACAACTGGTCGTCCAGCTCAAGTGACAGGTGAAGCACACCATATTTTCATCTTTATGGGCCCGATCAGCAGCGGGTACGCCAGTACCAAAACTGTATTTCCCTGTCTCGGCGCCGGTCCTGGACATCAGCTTGGCGCGTGCCGATTTCAGGTTAAAGTCAGGATGCGAACGGTCAACGCTGTCTTTGACCAGACTGACCCGCCAGCTGAGGTCTGGGTCCACGATGGAACGCTGGATCAACACACGCTTGCCATTGGCATCCTGCATCCATTCAAAGCGGCGCTGACCATCCGCATTGCGCAGCAGGTTCAAGTTCTTGCCCTTCGGCCGCGCCGCCAGATTGGATGTCATCAATGTCGGATATTCATCGGCCGTACCATGGCAGTCTTTGCAGTTTATCTCCACCGCATTGGCGACCTCGCCATAGATCAGACCATTGCCATGGCTGTCCTGGGCGAAATGACAATCCGCGCATTGCATGCCGACTTCGGCATGGATACTCATCATGTGGACGGACTTGCCAGGGTTGATCCCGGGTTCGACGAATTTTTCTTCGTCCTCGCGGCGGAATTTTTCAGGATCATCATTGTCGACAATATCGCCATCTTCGTCGAGCAGATTGCCATCGCGATCGCGTTTCAATATGGCGCGGAAATTCCAGCCATGACCGTGATAGTCAGCAAATTGTGTGTCCTTGGCTTCGCTGTTGAGATCATAGACATTGCGCAGGAAATCAAGCTCGCCCCAAAGACCTTTGGGTGAAGCGGCTTCTGGATTGCGGTCGAGGATCTTGCGCACTTCTTCGGCATCAGGATATTTCTGCTGTTTATAAGTTTTCTGATATTCCTCATCACTCATGCCCTCGGGCCGCGGCGTGGTATTGTTCGGACCGGGCCACATCAGCGGGGCATCGGACTCATAGTCCCACATCGTATAGCCGAGGAAGCTGTTCAGGAAGATATTGGGCTGGTGCATGTGACAGTTCATGCACTGGGCAGTTGGAATGGCGCGGGTGAAGGCATGCTGGATAGGATGTCCTTTTTCCCGTTTCGCCGGGTCTATGTCGGTGCTGTGATCATTGCCATGTCCGTCATCATGGCCGCCCTTCTTGCTATAGGAAGCGTCATAGGTCCCAAATTTGCCGACGCGGTGCTCACCCTCTTTCAGGTTACGGATCGTTGGATCTTTGGTTTGCGTCTGTCCGTCGCGGCCATATTTGGCCCAGATCAGGCTGTGGCGCGGCTCGCGGTCATTGGCATAGACCACATGGCAACTGGCGCAGCCGGACTGGCGATAGTCACCGGGCTGGTCATTAGTGCCCATGAACCACGTGAACGGATCGTTCAGCCGGGTCTTGTGAATATTCAGAGCCGGAATGGCAACGCGCAGCCCTGTGCCGGGACCGCGGTTGGATTGTTTCAGGTCCGGACGGCCCGGTTCCTCCAGTCGCTGAATGATTCCGCCAATGTTTGGCAAGCCGATTTCAGGGAATTGCGTATTGATATTGCGTCCGCCGCGTTCAAACACGCGGAAAACATCACCGGGCGGTATCGTGTGCCAAGTGGGCAGGGGATAGAGAATGGGCAACGCGCCACGTTTCTTCTGTTCGTCCGTTACCGTGCCATGTGGATTTCCTGGGGACTTGATCGTCGCGGGCAGGCCTTTGCGGGTATAGGCTTCACCGAAGACATAATTTTTAAACGGCACGATACCGTTATTATAAGCCGCGCCGCCCCAGAGCATAGCTCCGGTTGCCATCAGGGATCGCTCAGACGCTTCGATAATTTCCATATGGCAAGCACCACAGGATTCCCGCGCGACGCGGTAATCTGACGGGTTGACGAAGCGGACAAATTCAGGGGATTCCTTATTCAGCAATGTGTAGCTGCGCTTCGGATTGGCGGACGAAGGCCAGTGCCAGCTCTCGGGATATTTGGGGAGGACATGCGCTTTTTTCAGCGCATGCATATATTGCGGGCTTTTCTTGCCCCATGCATTGTCGCCGGTAACGCTAGCGTCGCCGCCGTGACAGTCGACGCAGCCGAGCACCACAGCAGGCGTCTCGTGCATCGTTTTCTGGTCGCTGTCGGTATGGCAGGAAACACAGCCGGTGCTTTTTGTGTTTGCAGCATCCCATGTCTGGTTCTGCGGCGCTGGTGGTGTGAACGTATAGTCAATCTTCTGAGGTTTCTCTTTTCCTGCGGCAAGTAGCGCTGGTGTTCCTGCAACGCTCAGTCCAGCGATGCCGAGTCCAGCGATGAAGAAACGCTTATATCGGGAGAGAAGATTGAGAGACCGCATATCAGAAAGCCAGTATCGCGTTGAAGAGAATGGAATAATGGAAATCGCGCTTATCGGTTTGATCGAACAAGTCTTCAAAGCCTTTGCCGGGGAGCAGCGCCGCACCCGATAAGCGGAAAACTAAGTTCTGGTTGGCGTTGGGACGATAAATGGCTGCCGCTGACAAATCCCAGCCGATATCTTTAGGTATCGAGCCCTCGACACGCAGCGCTTCAAGGCTTTCCGTCTTGTGGAACCAAAGATGATTGGCATTGGCCGACAAACGAAAATCCGGCGTCAGGTCGGCATCAACGCCAACGCCCGCCAAAATCGTACCGGGGTTGTTGAAATTGCTCTGCCCCTGCTCCTTGGAAGACCGCAAGGAATTGAGGATACCGTTCCGGCCATTGATGCTGATTGCACGCCCGCCGCCTGCAAACGGGATGGTCTGCCGGATCCAGTAACTGGTATCAGCACCGGCAAAAATCGGGTTTTCAAAAATGGCATCAAACCCGGCTTCCGTATTATTATAGGGATTGCCGTCTCCACTGGCGAACAGGCCGGATGCCCGAAAGCGTAGGAAGTCGACATCATAGCTTGCTTCCGCCGCCGCGAAATAGGCAGCGATTTTGGCCGGTTCGCTGGTGAATATGCTGTTGCGATCTTCGCCGAAAGCACCATAAATCTGCCCGGTCACGTTAATTCGTCCGATCCGGCCATCCACCGCATAGCCGGGATAAACAACATCGTAGGCGCGGCCGCGCAAGTCGCCGATCAGGGCAGGGCGAACCGGAAAACCATTGTCGTCAATCTCGATATCGTTCTTTTCGCGGTTCATATTATAGGTGACGCTGAACTGGCTGGTCAGGCCGACAAAAGGTAAATCCTGACGATAGAGATTGGCGAAGAAAATATAGCTTTCGCGCGGCGTTTGGGTGATATCATTGAGGCCGCTGTTCGTGTCTTTTTCCAGCTGCACGAAGGCGCCAAGATTATATTGGATGCGGTTATTGTCACGCGTGCCGAACAGGCGGAAACCGAGTTGATTATCCTGAAACAGGAAGCCGCGGAAATCGGCCTGCATCGGCTGGATACCGATACGGAAGCTGTCAAAGTCATAACGCGCGGAAGTGTTACGGATATGATAGTCGAAAAACGCTTCCTGCACGCCGACAAACCAGTCGGTGCGGTTGGAGGTTTTTGAAGGTTCGACAAACAGCACGCGGCGTTCGGGAACATTCACATGGTTGATCTGCGTAGCAAGCGTCAGGCGGTACTCCACATCAGGTGGTTTGTAGGCAGTTGAGCCTTTGATCAGCGCGAAACCAGTGATGAAGGTTTGGGCGTAGACTTCGGAACCGGAGCGGCCGAAAACATCAATGCTATTGTCCCGCTCGGTTGTTTGCACACCGACCGGGATTGGGAAGCTGCGCGGCTCGATGACGGTGTCCGATATCGCGTTGACGACAAAGAACCAGTCATCGCCCTTCAGAAAGGACGGCTTTTTGTCCGCCGGGATCGGCTTGTCGCCTTTCAATACATTTTGCGCATATGGGTTGGACGTATTGCTGCAATTATTCTTCAGTGCGCCGAATACTTTATAGATCGACTGATCACCGCCTTTTTGCGGGCATAGGGTTTGCAATATCCGCCAGCGGTCGGGGACGGGAAATTCATCGGTCGGAAATGCTTCTGGCGGCGGCGCACTAACTGCGCCGGGATTATTCTGGGTAATGCGGTCTGGCAGTTCCTTGGGCACGCCGGGACGACGGCGACCATCGATTAACGCCTCATCGGCTTCCAAGCCGTCAAAATCCATTTCCAATTGTTCTGGCTGGGCGGCCTCGGGTTCTACGATTGCGGGATCTGTAGCTGGTGGTTCAGCCGTTTCGGCTGCGGCTTCTTCTTCGGGATCGGGTCCGCCGACGGCCATCAAGCCAGCGCCTGCATCTATTTCAGCAAGGTCAAAATCCGAATTCTCGACACGTATCCAATCAAACTGCTCGCTTGCCAGCAAAGCTGTGAGCGAGCTTTCCATTTCTTCAATGGAGAGGCGCTGAGCTTCCATCTGTTCGGCTTGACCCGACATCACCGTCATAATCGGCAGGAAAGAGGAGGATAATGCAGGCACTTTCTTTACAGTCCCTCGCAGACATTTTGGTCATCGGTGTCGAGAAACGGCGCAAACGGACAGTTTACATAGCGTAAACGGACCTGTGCATCGCCAAGATCAACCACGACATTGTCGGCGCGAATGGCTTTTGGCGCATTGCCAATGCCACCTACCCGCAGCCCGGCATTGTGCAGGCCAAGAAAGCTGATCATATCATCCTGGTCGATGCCATCTCCGGATACGCCGAGGCCGCCGACAAGCTGGTCACCACGATAGATCGGAACGCTGCCCGGGAAAATCTGGATGCCATTTTCAAGACGGTTCTGCCCTGCCGCGGCATCCGGCGTGTTGGTGCAGCGTTCCCCTGTGTCGGTTGCCGAAACGCCGGAAATGAAATTGAGATGGCCAGCAATATTACCGATGGTGAGCGCGACTTGCAGTCCGGTTGCAAATGGATTGAACTGGTCAATCGGTCGCGACAAGGGGCCATTGGGCCGCCCCAACTCGCCATCAGGGAAATAGGGGCGGGCCAGGTTGCCGCCGGACCGGTCGGCAAAGGCCACGGTTCCGGTGAGGGCGTTAGGATCATTTAAAAACGTACGCACGCGTCCAACAAAGGCAGCGACATCACCATCCGGATTACCCAAAAGGTCGGCCGCAGCAACACTGTTCGAAAAGAAGGACGCCGTTCGCGCTTTTTGTAACGATACATCGGTGCCGAAAATCGGTGCGTCGGGAGAACGGACAATGCCCAAAATCTCGCCATGAGTATCAACAATGGAAATTGAAACTTGTGCGCGGCTGTCCAATGGTTGCCGGATTTGCGCGCGAGCACGGCTCATGACGATAAAGGACTCTTCCAAAATTGCCCGGGTTTCTGCGGCCGTGAGCGGGGTTGCAACACTGGCACCGTCGGTTCCGGCTCGAATTGGAAAGCGATTGGTGCCGGTGCCGTCGGTCAAAACAAAGGCATCGCGGTTCTGAAACTCTGCGGCCGTTGATGCGCGGATGCCGGAACTTTCTGTGCCATAAGCCGAACCAGCGACGATGGTTCCATCGCTATAGCCAGTCACCGGGACCAGATTACCAGATGTACCGTTAATTGCGGCAAAATTACTTTGCAGCGGTGAGAGATCATCAACCACCATGTCACTGAAACGCAGCGACGTTCCGTCAACGGATATCCGGTTTGCAGTTATCGAAGCGGAGGGAGCAAAGCCCTGTATACCGGCCAGTGCTATTGCCTCTTCATCGTCGACATCGGTGTCGAGAATATTTGGGTCAAAGCCATAATCGCCATCGCCCATCACACCAATGGCACCGACCACGACACCGTTTTTGTAAAGTGGCAGGCCGCCCGGGTCCGCGGCAAGACCGATAGGAGAGCGTTTCGGGCCAATCAGCGCGCTGACTCCTCCGCCCGCACTGAAGCGCTGGTTCAGGTCGGAGCAGGGAAGTTGGCTGAATTGAACGCCAAACAACGGGCCACTTTCAAGGCCTGCGGTCGTTGGTGCTGGCGGAAAATGTTCCTGTACAATCTGGCTTGCTGTTCGGGTAGAAAAGGCATTTCCGGAACTCGACAGATAAGCGCCCGTGACGGCCTTGGCAATGGCCGCGGCTTCGGCCGGGAAAACCACACCCTGTGCGTCCATAGGTGTGGGATTGGGGCCTGTGGACGTCGATATGCTGGTAGTAGCCGTTGCGGCCGCGCCGTTCATACGAAAAACGGCCAGTACGTTGCCGACCCGATCGGTAACGGCGATAACCGAAGGCAGGTTGCGCGCAGTTGCTTCTCCGACGGCTTGCGCAATGATGGTTTGCACATCCGTAACGCTAAGCGATTCTTGGGCAGGAGGCGTAAATGCTCCACCGTTGCCATCAATTGGTGTTGGCGTTGGCGTGGGGGCAGGAGCTGGTGCAGGGGCTGGGTCTCCGCCAAAATCATTGCTGCCACCACCGCCACCGCAAGAGGTCAGGATCAAGGCAGCTGCCGAAATTGCAGTAGTGAAACGGATGTTCCGCATTATCGTAATGCCCTTATCGTTCTCACCGCACTGCCGAGCGCACGGCGGAATTGCAGCGGTTTATAGCTATTGGGATCATCGACAGCCTTATAGGCCACGTTGATCTGGCCGCGCAGGCTGGAGGCAGCAGACTCGCTGACCTGACCACCGTTCACCAATCCATTGAGCAACGTATCGATTGCCATCACGGCTTGTACGCTGCCTTCATAATCGGTGAAGCGCGGCGAGATTGCCTGTCCGGCGATGGTTTCCATGATCTGGAAGGTCTGATTTCGGCCAAAGCTGGCGCGAGAGAAGCGATCCGCCAAAGCCCGCGCGGTCTGACGCAGTCTGGCAGCAGCCTGGACAGCCGGTCCGCGGCCTTGGGTCATCGCCGCGTGGAAAGCCTTGGATCGGGATTCGAACTGCTCCGCCATATCCGGAGCTGCGACTTTAATGGCCGCACTCAGCATGATCATGTTTTCATCATTATAAGGCGGCATGCCCTCTGGAATGGGGCGACCGGGATTGTTGACGGACGTCGGACGTGCCGATGCTTCGTCATAGATGCGGCGGTGGCAGCTGTGACAATCGTAGAAATAGAATTCGGGGAAAATGCCTTCTTGTGCCAAGGCAGGTTTTGAAAAGAGGCTCAGTGAACGTTCTAATGCCATCGATTGTCCGACGGCCCAAAAACGCACTGCGTTAGTCTTTCCCTTGCGCCGGATGTAATCGACATCTTCGTCATGATGCTGCTGCAGGGTGGAGAAGAGGTCGAGTTCAAAGGAAATGCGGGGATGCCCCGCGGCCATGATCCGGTGATCGACAAACTGACCGCTTTTTGCGCTGCCAAAGTGACAATCAAGGCAATTGTCAGCGCGAACTTTGGGGTTGTCCAGCGGTTTCAATCCGAGCGAAACATTGCGGGCATGGTTGGCGCCAACGGCATAATGGGCCGAAAGCCAGCCGGAAGATGGGCCATGGCAGGCTTCACAGCCAACACCGTCGCTAAGCTGGAAGCGGGGGCCTTTTTTTGCTGCTGGTGTACTGTGACATCCAAGGCATTGCCGGGACGAGGATGCATCTTTTATCCCAAGCCGCTTGGCCATCGCAATGCTGCGGGGTTCGCGTAGCACACGAAAGGCGCGGCTATGGGCACCGCCCGGGGTGGACTCTTCCTGCCAGCGCATCAATTCGTCCTGCCGCACCACTTCGCCATCGGCTTCCTGGCGCCCATGGCATGTTGTGCCGCCGCAAGATGCGACACCCATGTGGGTCCCGCTCGCCAAATCCTGGGCAGCTTCAACCGGTGCCGGTGTTGCGATAGAAGATATGAACAGAGCTGCGCCAGCAAGCGCAAAACAGAATAGACTAGCGGCCAGCACGGACCAGCTACGTCTCCACGACAGATTCTTCCCCATTTGCATCGTTGCTTTTCCTGATCCGGAGATCAGGCCCCTCTGTAAGCTCGACGCGACCCAAGTCGTTAACTATGTAATACGCCCTCTATTATGCTTCATTGAAACCTCAATGCAACGGTAAAAAGCCTCGAATATGGCGGTATTTCTATGACTTGCATCACTTTTTTTGCTTTACCCACCATACAAACGTTGCCGATTTACCACTTTTGGTACTTTGATTGCCAGCCCGTCAATTCTGCTGCGATCTGATTCGATAGACTAGACTTTCCGCCGGATGACCAGATTGCGAATTTCCGTCATGTCCTCCATTGCGAACCTGATACCTTCCCGTCCAAGCCCGCTATCCTTGACACCGCCATAAGGCATATTGTCGACGCGATAGGATGATACGTCATTGATCACCACACCACCGACATCAAGCCGGTCCCAGGCATCTAGAGTCTTGAACAGATCACGGGTAAAGATACCTGCCTGCAGCCCGAATTTGCTGTCGTTCACTTCGTCCAGTGCTGCATTGAAATCGCTGAATTTTGAGAGCAGTGCCAATGGTCCAAAAGCTTCTTCGCGATTGGCCGCAGCATTGCGATCTACATTTTCCAGCAGAGTTGCCTCTAGCATATTGCCGGTTCGGTTGCCGCCGCAAAGTAACGTAGCACCGCCAGCAATGGCTTCATCAATCCAGCCGTGCAAACGTTTGGCTTCGCCTTCGGAAATCATCGGACCGATGAAGGTGTCACGGTCTTTGGGATCACCGGCAATAAGGGTTTTGGTTCTAGCGACAAGCATGTCCTTGAAAGTGTTGTAGACAGATTCATGGATTATGATCCGCTGCACACCGATGCAGCTTTGACCCGACTGATAGAACGCGCCGAAAATGATCCGCTCAAGGGCATCATCTAAGTCAGCATCATGATCGACAATGACCGCAGCATTGCCGCCCAGTTCTAGGATGACGGGTTTCTTGCCCGCCTTAGCTTTGAGATCCCAGCCCACACCAGGAGAGCCGGTAAAGGACAGCAGCTTCAGGCGTTCATCCACTGTGAACAGGTCTGCGCCGTCACGGCTAGCCGGCAAGATCGAAAAAGCGCCTTTGGGTAAATCGGTCTCGGCGAGAACCTCACCCATGATGATGGCACCCAGCGGCGTTTTTGATGCCGGCTTCATGACAAAAGGGCAGCCCACAGCAATAGCTGGTGCAATTTTATGTGCCGCCAAATTCAGCGGAAAGTTAAAAGGTGAAATAAAGCTGCACGGTCCAATCGGCACGCGCTTCCACATACCTTGATAGCCTTTGGCGCGCTCGGAAATGTCCAGCGGCTGGACTTCCCCATAGTTACGGACCGCCTCCTCGGCGGCTATCCGGAATGTATCGATCAGCCGACCGACTTCCCCTTCGGCATCCTTGATGGGTTTGCCTGCTTCAACACAAAGCGAATAAGCAAGTTCATCAAACCGTTCCTGAAAACGGGTGACGCAGTGCTGCAGCACATTTTGCCGTTCATAGCTCGCCATGCGCGCCATGGGTTCGGCGGCTTTGACTGCTCCGGCAATGGCTTCTTCAATAACATCCGGTGTCGCCAGCGCTGTCCGGAAAGCGACCTCGTTGGTAAACTTGTCCGTGACTTCCAGATCGGTATTCGGCTGGGCGGCTACGTTATTGAGATAAAGCGGATAAACGTCTTTGAGTTTTGTCATGGGCTATCCTCTTAAATCTTCGCGCTGAGTTCCTTGATCTCATTGTTGAGGATACGGTCATTATCCGAATAGTCCACCGGACAATCGATCAGATGCACGCCTTCGCTGTTCAGGCATTTGTCGATCGTTTCCTGCAAATTTTTCGCGCTGGTGATCCGGTGACCATGGGCGCCATAGCTTTCGGCATATTTAACAAAATCCGGATTGTCATAGGTCAGGCCCCAATCCTTGAAGCCCATATTGGCCTGCTTCCAGCGAATCATACCATAGCTGCTGTCATTCAGAATCAGCACGGTGATATTGAGCTTCAGCCGAACCGCTGTTTCCATCTCCTGACTGTTCATCATAAAGCCGCCATCGCCGCAAATTGCCATTACTTTGCGATCAGGATAGACCATCGCCGATGCCATGGCCGACGGCAGGCCGGCGCCCATGGTTGCCAGAGCGTTATCAAGCAACACGGTGTTCGCCTGACGAGCTTTGTAGTTGCGCGCAAACCAGATTTTATAAACGCCATTGTCGAGGCAGATTATACCATCGGCAGGCATTTGTTCGCGAATGACCTTCACAAGATGCGGTGGATAAATCGGGCAACGCATGTCGTCGTCCATCGTTGCCGTATGCTCTTCTTCAGCCGCCCGTGCTTTGTACATGTGATCAAAATTCCAAGAGCCGGAAGGAACAATATCTTCCTTCATCTGCCAAATGGCGTTGCCAATGTCGCCAATAACTTCGATTTGTGGGAAATAGACCGGGTCAACTTCCGCTGTGTTCATTGAGACGTGAATAACTTCGGTGCCGCCGTCTTTCATGAAGAAAGGCGGTTTCTCGATTACGTCATGGCCAACATTGATGATCAGGTCGGCGGATTCAATCGCGCTATGCACGAAATCATTTGCGGACAAAGCGGCACAGCCCATAAATTCCTTATTTGTTTCATCGACCACGCCTTTACCCAATTGCGTTGTGACAAAGGGAATGCCGGTTTTCTCGATAAACTGGGTCAGCATCCGGCCGGTGGTGGTGCGGTTGGCTCCGCCGCCAATAACGAGGATGGGAGACTTAGCGCTCTCAATCTTTTTGGTTGCTGCGCGCACCGCTTTGGCTTCGGCAATCGGACGGCGCGAGAGGCTGGGTTTGATCGGAACCGAATCGGTCTGCTCGTCCGCGACATCTTCTGGAAACTCGATATGGGACGCGCCGGGTTTTTCTTCCTCGGCCAAACGGATCGCTTCACGCACACGGCTAGGGATATTGTCGGCCGAGGCAAGTTGATGTGTGAACTTTGTAATCGGCCCCATCATGTCGACGACATCGAGAATCTGGAAACGGCCTTGCTTGGATTTCTTGATCGGTTTCTGGCCGGTTACCATCAGGATCGGCATGCCGCCAAGCTGTGCATAGGCGGCTGCGGTAACCAGATTGGTCGCACCGGGGCCGAGAGTTGCCATGCAAACCCCGGTTTTACCTGTATGCCGAGCATAGGTAGCAGCCATGAAGCCAGCGCCTTGTTCATGCCGGGTCAGGATCAATTCAATTTTCTTGGAGCGGGACAGGCTGTCCAGCATGTCGAGATTTTCTTCGCCGGGAACGCCGAAAAGATATTCTACGCCTTCATTTTCAAGACATTGGACGAATAAATCAGATGCTTTGGTCATGTGGGTCCTTCCCTGATCGGCATGATCAGTATTTGCTCAAGATTATGGCAACGACCCCGGAATGATTTTCCCCCTCCAGAAAAAGACTCATTCCTACCCCTATGCTGTTGGTTGATAAGTCAAATTTTTATGTAAGTCACGTATCAATCGAAAATTTAATAAACAGCTCAATAACCGCGATCAAGATCGGCCACTGCGATCATATCATCGCCCTCCCGATAGCGTACCAGATTTTCGACAAAACGGGCGGCAGCGCGTTGAAACATGCGGGTTTGGGCGACACCGGAAACGTGCATCGTGATGAAGCAGTTATCTGCTGTCCACAACGGATCACCTTTCGGCAGCGGTTCAGGATCGGTGACATCCAGCATCGCGCCACCGATGACCTTGTCGTTCAGCGCCTCTACCAGCGCCGGTTGATCTACCAGTGACCCGCGTGCGACATTGATTAGCCAGGCTGACGGTTTCATCGCGGCAAATTCATCCGCGCCTAGCAGTTTCTGCGTTTCTGTGGTCGCAGGCGCGGAGACGATTACCCAGTCAAACTCCCCGAGCCGAGCCTGCCAGTCACCGGTGCCGATAACTTCTGTTCCCAATCCGGCGGGATCATCACTGGCGGTTCTTCGGACGGCGGTGACATCCATTTCGAAACCAGACAGTTTTTTCGCAACCTGCTGGCCGATACCGCCATAACCGATGATCAGGGCTTTGCCGTCCGTCAGTTCAGCGGTGCCCGGTGCCTGTTCGGGCCATTCCTGCTGATCCTGAAGTTCCAGCAATTTGTCGGTCCGTTTGGCCGCGGACAACATGCCCATGACCACAAATTCGGCGATGGGGGAGCTGTTCAATCCTGCCCCGTTGGTAACAACCGTGCCCTGCTGTTTGAGTTGATCGAGCGGAAAATGCTCAACCCCGGCATAGATGCTGTTGAGCCATTTCAAGTTGGTCGCCGCACCTAGTACCTGCGCCATCTTTTCCTTGTCATACATGTCGAACCAGCCGATTTCGGCATGCGGTGCAATCTCCATGGCTTCCTCGGTACTGGTGAACCAGGTAACATCAAGATCACCACAATGAGGTTCGACCAGGGGACGAACGAGAGACGCCATAGCAGCTATTGGTTTGCTCATATCGAAATGCTCCATTCCCAGCGTAGCGGATCGCCATCCATCAGTTCCACACCCTGCGCCGTCAGTTCATCGCGGATTGCATCGGCTGCTGCAAAATCCTTTTCCGCCTTGGCCTGTTGTCGCAGGTCCAGTTGCCGTTCTATCTCTTCTTCAGAAATTGCCACCTGTTCCGGTTTAACACGCAAATTTTCTCGCGTTAGCGTTTCTAGTTGCAGACCAAATATAGCATCCATCTCTTTCAGCAGCTCAAACCGCTGGTGGGCGTTGATTTTTTTCAATCCCAAAAGTTCCTCGAGCAACGGAATAGCTTTGGCGCTGTTCAAATCATCTGCCATTGCAGCCCATAGTTGGTCACGCAGTTCCGTAACTTTTGGGTGCTCACGATCATTGGCGGCTGAGGCATCAGTTTTTTCAAGGCGAGTTTTTAGGTTCTCGACACCGATGATCATGCGTTTCAACCTTGTCAGTGCCGCAACCAGATTGTCCCAGGTAAATTCCAGCTCGCTACGATAATGGGCCTGCAAACACATCAAACGGTAGGCGAGGGGATGAATACCCTTGTCGATCAGGACCTGCAGTCGCAAGAAGTCGCCGCTTGATTTCGACATTTTCCCGGCACGGTCGATCAGGAAGTTGTTGTGCATCCAGATATTTGCGCCACTATGTTCGGAACAGTTGTGGGCCTGGTTCTGGGCAATTTCATTGGGATGGTGAATTTCACGGTGATCAATACCGCCGGTATGAATGTCAAAAGTCTCACCCAGATATTTCATGCTCATCTGCGAACATTCCAGATGCCATCCCGGAGCACCTTTGCCCCATGGACTATCCCATTCCATCTGACGGGTTTCTCCGGCGGGTGTCTTGCGCCAAATTGCAAAATCCTGTGGATGCCGTTTGCCTTCAACCGTTTCGATGCGACCTTCTACATCGTCGCTTTGAGTGCCCGCTAACCGACCATAGTCCGGCACAGTGCTGGTATCAAAATACAGACCGCTTTCCAGTTCGTAGCAGTGTTTGTCGGCAATGCCTTTTGCAAAGTCGATCATCTCTTCCACATGATCGGTGGCAATGGACCATTTAGCCGGCTGGCGAATGTTTAACCGTTCAATGTCCCACCAGTAAGCATCGGTGTAATATTTGGCGATATCCCATGCTGATTTTCCTGATGATGCAGCCGCCTTTTCCATCTTGTCATCACCGACATCAGCGTCGGAGGTCAAATGACCGACATCGGTGATGTTGATGATATGCGTCAGTTTTAGGCCGGTGGCGCTTAAGGTTCGGCCCAATAGATCCGCAAAAATATAGGCACGCATATTTCCGATATGCTGATAGTTGTAGACTGTCGGCCCACAGGTATAGACGCGGGCTTCGCCTTCATGAACCGGCGTAAACGGTTCGAGCTCGCGGGTGAGGCTGTTGAACAGCTTCAAGGTATGGTTGGTAGTGTCATTCATATCCACCGCCTAGTGGTTTGGGATATAAAAGGTCAACCGGTCAATTCACTCGGCAGGTTCAAGCGCGTTTTCTTCCTCCGGACCGCCCTGACCACAATTTTCATCACCTTCAGCGCATTCGGTATTTTCTTCTTCCCCGGCCGCTCCGTCGGTAACCCACAGATCGTCGTTGCCCGCTCCGGTTACCGGCTCATCAATCAACGGATCATCGATATATTCTTCATTTTCCTTGATCTCGATGAGATTGGTCTCAAACGGATCGCTGACAACCGAACCATCTTCCATTGGCGTTACCTCTTCTTCGATCACATCCCTTACAGGATCATCAATTTCTGGCTCTGGTGTTGGGGTCGGAGTAGGTGTGGGTGTCGGAGGTGGAGGGGCACCACAGCTAGCTGGATCAAGGATGACACAGCCATTTATGGTCGAAAAGTCATCAAAGGTGACGGCGACATCTGTCTCCAACAATCCGTCTATCCCGGTTCGTCCACTAACAATGCCATTGATCACGATATTGGCGTTACTCCCGGCGCTGAGGCCATTGATGGTGAGTGTATCCACCGTGAAACCACGGCGTTCATCAAAAGACACGCCAGGAACGGTATTTTGTATGAACAGGTCACCATCGACAACAAATTCTGCAATACCTCCACGGATCAGCCCGTCGTTGATGTTCAGGCCATCACTATTCTCCAGCCTCAGATCGACGGCACTAACATCCAGCCCGGCGATATCGGCAAAGGCCTGATCTGTCATGGCGTAGATATTCTGGGCGGTCAGGGTCATCAACCCGATCCCGCCGAAGCCACCATTGGCGTCGGTAATCTGAATCAGTCCGCCATTGGCGTTGATTCTCAGATCGTCCAACGACGTCATGTTCAGGGTTGTACCAGCGGATGCGTTGGTGACGTTGAGATTGCCATCAACCCGCGTCGATTGACCGGAATCAATGGTTAGCGTTCCGGAGAAACCGATATTGGCGTTCTGCGGCCCACTCACATTGCTACCGGTTTGGACGGTCAGATCCTGAATGATGAGATCGGGCGTCGTGTTGCCGGTTGCTCCGACAAAGATCGTCAGATCCTGATTGGACTGAATACGAGAGAATTCGAAATTATCGAGTGTGTAGCCGCCAAGATCGGTTGCGCCGCCCAAAAGCACTTGATTGATACCATTGCTCTCAATGAAAATATCATTGGTCTGTTCAAACTCACCCAATTGACCGGTGGAACCGATATTAATATCCGCGGACGAGACGTCGATTGTCGTCCCGGTGGCGAGAGCCTGAATGTCCACCAGATTGCCTGCGGTGATCGTCAGGGCGTTGGCAGCATTGACAGTATCATTAATCGCAACGTCGATGGCTGCCGTGATATCAATATTACCATTGGCACTAACAACCGCCTGACTACTGATCCCGGCAGGCGACGTTCCAGCACCGCTGGGGATGATGATTAACTCGTTCAATTCCGCACTACCCGCCAGGCTGGTGAGCAGAATGTTACCTGTTGCATTGGCATCATCGACTACGAGATTGCCTCTGGCAACAATGTCTATGTTCCCGGCATTAGCGGTAGCAATGACTCTCATCGCCCCGTCGGACCGGAGGAACACATTATTGCCGCTTGCTCTCAGAGTATTGTCAACCAGCGCGTTGTTTCGAACAGCAACATCGCCGTCGGAAGACAGCAGCACGGCCGAACCACCGATCAGCTCTCCAATTTCAACGCCCAAATCAGCATCAAAATTGCTGTTAAAGGCTTCTGCGCGTGTGACATCGATAAGCCCATCAACAAATACCCGGAGTGAACTGGCAGCGACGGTTTCAGCCGTAAAGTTACCATCGGCCCGGACACTGATAAAGGAATCGGATGTTACATTGCCAAACATAACGGAACCGAGCGCCCGCAAGTCCAGTCCAGAAGGTATTTTGCTGGTCACATCAACATCACCGAAAATGATGTCGCCCGAGGCGAAGAAATCCCCGGTGCGCGAAATATCCAGATCGCCGCCGATATTGATGTCGCCGTCCAGAGCGCGGATACGCAAACCTTCGGTAAACCGGATGTCACCATTGTCGCCCGTATCAGCACCGCCCAATGTAACCGAATTGCCCTCCAGGAATGTTTCGTTGCCCGAAATAACATTGCCAATAGATAGACTACCTGTGCCTACAACTCTGACGGTTGTACCGGCGGCCAGCACATCACCGGTAATATCGCTGCCGCTGAGATCGAGCATGTTACCGGCATCCACTGATCCGAAGTCAATGAAATCGCCAGAAGATAGTGTTATGTCGACACCAGCATCGATGTTTCCGACGGTTATATCGCCGCCATTGATATCAATATTCTGTGCACCAGATGTGGATCCCAGGAAGATCGATCCCGGCGCGTCCAAAATTATGTTGCTGTCAGGAACATTGATCTGATCAAAGCTGAAATCACCACCGGCGTCATAATTCACGTCACCGGCGCCGACAGTCAATATGCCAACATTCATGCTATCAGGAACGGAGTAAAACCCTTCCAGGACATCGCCGCGGTCCTCGACCGTGGTCAGTTCACCACCCGTGTCGATGGCGGCCGCCGAGATGCTGCCGCCGACAGTAATGCCAATATCGTTGCCGCTGTTAAGTGAACCCGAACCAAGCAGGCTACCTGCCGCATCAATGCCCAGAAAATCGCTGGTCAGTTCGGCATCGCGCAGGTCCACATCACCTTCGGTGCTGTTCACAAATATTACATCACTGGCAATGAAACGTGACGGAACGCCGTTGGCACCCATCACAATATCACGGCGGGTAGATACGAGTATGCTGTTGGCGATAATATCACCATTCTCGATGATCGCCTGGATTGGAACGCCAGCCTGACCGATTTGAACGATATTGTCAGCTGCCAGAGCGCCAAGGCATAAATTGCCCTCCACGCAGCCCGCGCTCAGCAGGCCATTATCATCAGACTGGCCATTAATGGCTATCATAGCGTTGGAAGGCGCATTGTTGATGTCAGCGCTGATCGAGCCTGCGGAAATCGTGCCGCCCAAGCCATCTATGGCATTTGCCGTCATCACAACTGCAAAATCATTGGCATTGATGTTACCGGCGGCAATGATCGAAGCAATCGGGGTTTGCGGTGTACTCAGCAGAGGAATTCCCATGCCAATATCACCAGCCAGCAATAGCAGGTTATTTTCGCTCAAAAACGGGATAGAGGGGTCCACCGTTTCCACAGGATCGTTGGCTGCGGCGATACTTGCACCGGATTGAACGATTATGTCGTCCCCGGTACGCACCAAAAGAAGATTGTCGGAAACAAGATTTGTGCCGGTCTGGAAGACTGCATTGCCCCCCGATTCAATCCGAACGGCACCGGATGACGAAATGTCTCCTGCGAATGTTGCGTTAAAGAGCGGATCAAATTGCGGGAAGCTTGGATCTTCGTTGCTTCCGGCCCGGACATAAATGCCATTCGAGACCAATATACCGGTACTGAAAACAGAAGTCTCTGCCGGCCCGGTTACAGAGGCATTGTTAAGCATAACATTTTGCCCGGCGGAAAGATCAATATTGTCGAAAGCCCTTAGGTCGGCGGCCGACGCATTGGCCTCTGCGCGAATGGTGATCGCTGCATCCGAATTAATAATGGACCCCGTCATGGCATCAAAGTCGCTTTGCGCCCGCGCGTCAAAGCTGTCGGCAACGTCAATAGATGTTGTTGCGGGCACTGTGTTATTTGTGTGGGAAACGAGAATGGACGCGCCGCTCAGAACATCCATCAAGCCGCCAACCACCAGTTGGCCGCTCCCATCATAAGCAAATTCAGCATTTCCGGCCACGTCGACAAAGACGTCACCTGTGACTGTGATTGGCCCGCTATTTCCAGACATGAAGAACCCACTGGCTGGGGCTGCTCCCGCCAGCGCTTCAGCGGTCAGGGACGCAAGGGTGATCAAACCGGCTGGATCGGTTGACGTGTCTATGATTTCAATACGGCCGCCAATACCACTTGGGAAGCCACTGTCACCGGAGTTAAACCCGTTTGCGACCATGTTGACATTGCCCAGAGTTATAATGCCCGGGCTGCCTTCTTGTACTTCTATTGCTGATGTACCGCCTGCACCCATACCGCCAATACCGGCTGCACCACCTGTACCGTTGAAAGTACCGCCGGCTGCACCGGCGTCGCCGCCAAAGCCAGCTGCGGTAATAGTAACGTCATTACCGGTCAGTGAGCCGCCTTGAGCGAGCAAGCGCGCAGTCCCGCCGGTTCCCTGGCCAGCATCACCACCATCTCCTGAAGCAGCGCTATAGGAGTAGCCACCAGTCCCGCCCTGTCCACCGGTCCCGGTGCTGGATAGCGTGAAGGGCGCACCGCCGTTGACCTCATAGTTGGCGCCGGTACGAACGGCAATTTCGACCGTGCCACCTGTGGCCGAGCCGCCGTTCCCACCATCGCCGCCATCGGCGAGAAATTCGTCAAAGCCGCCGCCTCCGGTGCCGCCGAAAGCATCGCTATTGGTGACTGGTGATCCGCCGATAGTGGTCAACATTCCGCCAGCGCCAACGATTTCCAACCGAGCGACGCCGCCTTGGGCATCGCCGCCATTTCCGCCATTTCCGCCAATACCGTCGCTTCTGCCGCCGGTTCCACCGGTTCCGTTGGACAAGATTGTCGGTTGGTTGAGCTGCACCGCCACATTATTGATATTCAGCGTGGAAACACCGCCGATACCATCGCCCGCGTTACCGCCGGTCAGACCTTCACCGCCATCACCACCTGTTCCGCTGCTGTCGATTATATAAACCGGATTGGTGGCGTCATCCTGATTCAGGTTTATGGTTGCAAGGCCACCGGTACCTGTACCGCCATCGCCGCCGCTTGCGGCTGCCTCTCCAACGGTAACTCCTCTGCTATCGCCGCCATCGCTGCCGATACCCAGCGACTGAACGGTCAACTGGTTGAAGCTGATGGTGCCGGTCGTGTTGTTGAATGTTGCGCTACCGCCTGTCCCGCTGCCGCCATTTCCGCCAGCACCGCCAGGGATATCCATTCCGTTAATGTTATCTGAGTCAGCCGAGCCGCCTTCGCCGCCATAGCCGTCGGTGCTGACAAGCACTTCCTGGGCATTGACGACTGAAGTGCCGTCCAGGTTGAAAGTTGCTGTCCCGCCGATGCCGGCACCGCCGTCGCCGCCGCCTGTGCCACGACCCCTGCCGCCATCGCCCCTGATCGACGTGAAGGAGGTGAAGCGAACCGCATTACCTAATGCATCCACCCTGATCTGGTTGACGTTCAGTGTTCCTGATGTGGCATTGAAGGTAGCATTGCCACCGATACCCATTCCGCCATTGCCGCCATTATTGCCATTGTCGCTATCGCCAAAGCCGCCGTCTCCGCCGAGCCCGCTTGCGGTAATCGTCAAGCTATTAACGGTGGCATTGCTGCCATCGAGGTTGACGATGACATCGCCACCCGTTCCGGTGCCACCTGATCCGGCAGTACTGCCGACATTGTCGCCACCCGGTCCGCCAGAGCCGTCGCTGCTGACTGAAATGTCATCGGCGACAAATGTACCGTTTAAAAGATCGATCGTTGTTGTTCCGCCTATACCGGAGCCACCATCGCCTTTGGGAAATCCTCCAAATCCCGCCTCCTCATCAAAAAAAACCCTGCCGTCAGTGCTGAATGAAAGATCAGTCAGTGTCATGGAGGCCGCATCACCGTCCACCAACAGTCTGATCGTTCCGCCAATTCCGTTTCCAAGATCTGCGTCGCCCAGACCATTTGCCGATGCGCTAAGGCGTCCAGTGAAGTTGATCGACGAATTATCTGCAGAGATCAGTATGTTGCCGCCGCGTCCGTTTACAGCAGTTGGCGAGGCGGGGCCAGAAAAGTCAAATATTTGGGCATTTGCAAAAAGGTCTCCATTTCGACCGGTCAGAACGCCGCTATTGCGAGAAATAACATTGATGTTCCCGCCGGACAGGGTTGTGCCGTCATCAAAGCTGCTCGTGGCGAATAACTGCAGGGTATCAAAACTGACCGTGCTGCCATCGGCAATCAGATCAATCGAGCCTTCAATATCGGCAAAGATTCCTCCAGCGACCAGCAGTCCGGTACCTGCACCCGTACCAGTGCCGACCGCCGATATGGTGGAAGAGGGGGTAGCAGCATCACCAACCTGTTTGTCGCTGGTGCCGGTGCTCAGGTTTATATTGTTATTAATCGTCAAAGACGTGCCGGCACCGCTGACCGAAATATTGGCCATTGGCCGATTGGCGATTCCATTTACAATTTCACCGGCCGCATTAACGGATTCCCTGCTTTCCGCAGAGGATGTGGAAGACAGCGAATTAAATGTGTGATCTCCCCCGGTGATGGCAATATTTACATTACCTGCAATGCCGTCATTACTCTGGCTTACGGTTCCGTCACTGCCACTCGTGGCGCGCGCGTCGGTATTGATGGAGATGTCGCCGGCAGCCATCGTCCCGCCTTGCAGATTGAGGGAAAAGTTACCCGCAATACCGTCGTTGCCGACGCTGCCCACGCCATTACCACCCATTTTTCCGCTGCCGGTACTTCTGGCTTCTGTATCGAATGTGACAGCACCTAAAAGGCTTATACTGCTGGTGTTATCAGCAAGATTCACGGTGATATTGCCGCCTTGGGAAAGACCGTTAAATTCTTCCCCTTTGCCGCCCTGTGCGTCGGTTAAGAACTCCGATGAACCGCCAACCTGTAAACGGCCACCGTTTGATACGTTGACGGAGATGTCGCCGCCAATCGCGTCCTCACCAATTCCGGTTCCTCCGTTGTTACGGACCGTAAAGAAATCGTCGGCCCCCATTGCACCTGTATCGACGATAAGATTTCCGCCTATATCAATCTCGCCGATACCGTCGGGGCTTGTCGGATCGTTAATGGCAACAAGGTTTATTGCCCCACCATTCGCCGCAGAACCGGCGCGCAGATTCGCATTGCCGGCAACACGGAAAACACCGCCTTCATCAGCCCCGATGTTAATTTCCGTGCCCGCAGTAAGATCGAGATCATAACGGTCACCGGATGCGGCGCTTTGAATATCGATGCCGGTACTTGTCGATATTCCATTAATGGCACCGCTTGCGGTCGCGGACACGTCTGCCGAAAAATCACCGCCTGTAAACTCTATATTGCCCGCTAAATTAGTGACCGGGTTGTCGGCGACCACCACTTGTGCGTTGCTGGTGGGCCCTTGCACAGAAACATCATATCCGGCGCTCAGGACGACCTGGCCATTGATTATACTCGCCGTTGCTGCGGGTCGATATCCGACTTGCCCGCCGACCAGCATTGTAATTGCGGCATTTTTGGGCACAGCAACCATGTAGATGGCCTGCGCATCACGGTTTGCCTCATTGACAAACATTGTGGTTGGATCGTCGTCTATGGGTATGGAGGAATCGCCGGTGGTCGTTCCTGTGTGAACAATACCGTTGCCATTGGTGGTCCCCACCGTGACGGTGATATCGAATAACCCATTGTTGATCGTCAGATCGGCTTGCTCGGCAGCGACATAGGCGGCTGAGCCAGCGACGTCGACAGTGCCGCCCTGAACGACACGAGGTGCGACAAGGGCCACATAGTCGCTAACATTTGAAAATGCGGTATTGGCATTGATGGTCGCTGAATCGGCGATGCTGACGACCGAGGAACTATTCGCGACTCCGTTGAAGCGGATTTCACCCGTGGGACCGAACAGACCGCCGGTGGTATCGATATCATTGGCGGTCAGAACCAGACTACCGACGTTAAAGGCGGATCCGGCACCAGCGATAATGCCGCCGGGGCTATAGAACCATGCACTGCCACCCTGAGTGCCGTTCACGCGAGTATTTACTGTGCCGTTAAACTGGATCGGACGAAATTCGCCTGCCAAGCTGGGTGTCGGCAAGATGCGGTTCAGGACCGTAAAATCTGTTGCATTGTTGAACGTAATGGACCTCATCGACGGGAGAATGTCGATTGGCGTGTTGGTCGTGTCCAACGTGGCGGTATCGAGAGGTGCCCAATTGATAATCGCTTCAGAGCCGGAAATAAAAACATTGTCGGTATTGGGCCCAGGTGACCAGCTGTCGCCAGGGTTAAAGGTGGGTGTGGCCTGAAAGGAACGATTGGGATCAAGGGCCTGAGCCTGGGCCGTTTGTCCCAAAGTTGCCAGGGCCACAGCGGCGGCGGTGAAAGATCCGCCAGCGAGCAGTTTGAGCTTGCTGATCGCGGATCTGTTTTTATCCATAGCGTTGCCGGTTTTCCGACTGTTTTTTGTCGTCTCTGTCATCATCTTGCCTCTGGTCATCATTCGCCGCCTCTATTGCCTATCGCGACCACGGTGCGAGCTGCACCGTCAGCGTCATCAACGCCCGGGCGCTGTCCCGCCGGGTTTCGAAAGGTCCGCTTTTCAGTGGCACCACGGCCATCACGTCCAGACTGGCCTGCCGACCAATGGTTGCGCGAATACCGCCGCCAGCGGAGTAAATTTTTTGGGGATCACCCGGGAGGTTTTTGTTCCACACTCCCATGAGATCGAAATAGACATAGGGTTGCCAGGCAATGCCATCCGGAGAATCGGGGATGAGCGAGCCATAGCTGACCTCCGTCTGCAGACCGTAACCGCTGTCGCCGATAATCGTTCCCGGATCATAGCCACGACCGGTTGTGTAATTGCCGCCCGAAATTTCTTCATAAGAAAACAGCGCATCGGGTGAATATTGGAACCGCGGCTTCAGCGTGAATGCCAATAACGGGGTAGGGCGATAATCCAGTTTTACCTGTCCTCTGACAACAAAAGCGGTTGGATCGCCATCAGCACGGGTGGGAATTACGGTTTCTCCGATACAACGAACAAAGGCTGGTCCGCAGCCCTTGCTGGCACCCAATATGCCAAGACCCTGGCGCAGCTCCAGAGAACCAGCCATGCCCCATTTGGGTTCAAAGGCCGAATAACCGCCGCGACCGGACAAGCTGCCGGGCTCAATCGCATTATAGTCCAGACGGGCATAAGCGATGCTCAGGTCATCTTCATTCGTTCGCGTACCCAGAATATCCGTCTTCTGGTCAATATGTTCAAAACCCACGGTCCCGAACAAATTATGGGATTGTTTGCGGATGAAGGGATAGGTCGCATAAATGCCAGCGACCAAAGTTTCCGATTCAATATCGAAATTGCCCGCCAGTTCCGGGTCCGTCCAAGCATAGGTGAAATTACCGCCAAAACGCAGACCTTCACCGCCGACACGAAATTCATGACCCACTTGCAGGACTTGCTGTTCACTGAAATCAGCGGTTGAAAAAGCGCTGATCGTTGTTTCATCGCCGAGTCCGGTAATCCCGTTAAACCGTGCGCGCAGCAATCCGCCAAACCGGCCGACCTGTTTCGATCCGAAATTCTGGATATTCGCATCCACATAAACCGGTGTGCGAACCACATTAAACTCGCCAATCACGTCTCCGGGGCGCCCGTCGGTGGCGGACGTTACCGGCCGTAAGGAAAGCCGCACATCCAGTCCCGGAATATCGCGCGCGAGCAGGAGATAGCGTTCCGCAACATCAATATTGAAAACCGGTTCGTTGGTCAGCCGGTCAATATATTGTTTCAGCAGTTTCTCTGAAGATCCGGCATCGCCGCGCACCTGCACTGATGTCATCCGTGCAAGCAGAACGTCAAATTTGACGGTGCCGCTTTCGATGGTCTGGGGAGGAACCTGTACAGCTGCTAGATAGCCGGCGCCGCGCAATATGGTTGCGGCCCGATCACGGATTTCACAGACCACGGCAACCGGTACTTCCTGACCTATATAGCCCGAATAAGCTGACTTCAATATTGAGCTATCGACAACGCCAAGGCCGTCAAATTCGACCGCCTGCAAGGAGAATTTGACATCGGCAAATTCAGGATTGGCAAGCGGACAGGCGGATCGCTCGACACCGCCTTCGACGGTCAGAGCTTGTGCCTGGCCTTTTTCGGCTTCTCCCAGCAGTCCACGCTGGATTTCTTCCCTTGTGGGCGCTGCGACTGCCGATTGCGCCCAGGCAGCACCATGGGTCGACAGAATTGCCGGTATTGAGATCAGCAAAGTCAGTTTTTTTGAAGCGCGCGCTCGCGACATATTTTTCCCCGTTTTTCAGTATTTCCTGCGCGACCCCCTTGGAAATACCGTATTTTCACCTCACGCCCTGACCCTCACCTCGGGGCGTAAGATGTTCTTCCCTGTTAACTTGCGTCCTGATTGTCCGAAGAACCGTCATCAAGTGTTTCGACCAGCAGATCGAGCTGGCTCTGACAACCATTGGCAATCAATGCCGCGGCCGCGTCGTCCAGATTTTGTGGTGCCTCGTTCAGCATCACAAAATTAACCTCAACCGATTTGTCGACATTGGACCCAATCAACCTGTAGCTGGCACCATTTTCCAGCGGCGCCTTGGCTCTTGGCCATCGTTTCAGCGGATTGCCCTTACGCCATGCCACTTCGGTCACCGTACCATTGGCTGGTTCAACAATGCTGGCAGTGGCGGACCCGGTATAGTCCGGGCGCCATAACACCAATGCTTCGGCATCGGCTACGCAAAATTTGCCGCCTTTGGTAACGTCCAGAAACCACAGATTCGGGTTTTTCGGTGCAACACTGGTTACACCGACGCCCGCGCTGCGGACCGCTCCGGTTCTGGCCCGGCTGCTTCCGCGATTATTGATGAAGCTGGCAAGGCGCGTCGAGCTGCTGGACTGCGTACGCGCCCTGTTGCCGAGCGAAAATGTTCCAGGGCCTTTCAGCACCCGGGTGCCGCCCTTGCCAAGTATGGTGACTCTATCCAGATCCTTCAGTGTGACTTTTGTACCGTTGGCAAGTTTTTTACCGGCGGGATAGGATTTGGCAGATGGCCCGGTTGAACGAACAACCATATTTTGTGCCACTGCAGCGCCGCTGACACCGACGAGCAATATTGCTCCCAATGCCGCCTTGCCCATGTTGCGTACGAGTTTGCCAGATTTAGCTGTTTTACATTCAACCGAGTGCATAGCTCTCTCCATTTTTCGTTTTTTCCAGTCGTTTCAGCAAATTGGCCAAGCCTAAATCTTCGCCATATCGCTTCATCATAGCATCAAGTGCCTGAATATAAGCATTATCACCTTTTTGATGGGCTCCTATGACGGCTGTCACTGCCGCCCGGTCTTTTTCTTCCCAATCGGGAACGGGTTCAAACACTTCTACGGGGGTGGACCGTCCGCGCAGGGTTATCTTGCCCATCGGCCGGTACCAGTCGAGCCCCGTGCGTTCCATCGCTTCCTTGCTGACCAGCACTTTGGTTTCCAGGGGCTTGTTGGCCGCTTCCAAACGTGCGGCGGTATTCATTGCATCGCCAAGTGCGGTGTACTGGATCCTGCCTTCACCGCCGAAATTTCCGACAATCGCATCGCCATAATGCATTCCGACGCGCGTACGGCCAATTGGAGGCACCCCCTCGGGCACGTTTTTCCTGAATTCTTCGCCGGCTTGATAAAGAGCATAGGCGGCCTTGGCAGCGCGCTCCCCATCGTCGGGCAGAGCAAGCGGTGCGCCCCAGAAACATACCAGCGCATCTCCGACAAACTTGTCGATCGTACCGCCATATTCCAGGGCGACATCGCTGAGCCGGTCGAGATAGTCATTCAGCAGCGTGGCGACCATTTCAGGCTCGATGGCGTGGCTGAGTTTGGTAAAACCTTCCAGATCCGTGAAAACCGCAAATATCTGACGTTTCTCACCATGAAGAGCCAGCTTCTCGGGATCGCGTAATATTTCTCCGGCGATCGATTTGGGCAGATACTTACCCAGCGCACTTTGCGCAAAAGCACGCTGTTTGGAATTGATCGTTCGCGCTGCCGCGCTGACGGAAGCATAGCCGAACAGCCAACCCAAACCCCAGCCAAAGGCCGGCAGGCTGAGCGTATCGACACCGATATTCTGCAGGACAAAAGGAAAAATCAGGAAGAACGCAAACTGGCCGATCAATATACCGGCAACTTTTCCCGCATTGCCCATGATCAGCGCAGAAAGCCCGCCACAGATCGCGACAATCAGGGCTGCCACCCACAGTGTCCAGGCCGGTATCGGGGCCGGGATATCGTCATTCAGCAGCTGTGCGAGCATATGAGCATGGACTTCCAGTCCGATCATTTTGCCATCCTCGCTTTGCAGATCCGTGATTGAACCAATTGGCGTTTCGAACCGATCACGATCAACAAAGTCACCACCGATCAACACATGTTTGCCCGCAATGAAAGATTGCAGCATTTCTGCCGTTGCCGGATCGGCAAAACTTTCTATCGGGAATTTGTCGAACACCGGCATGTCCGGACTTGCCGGAACAAGATAACGGATAGCCCCTTCATTCGCGGCAAATTTGGGATTTGGCCCGGTCAGAGCCATGGCCATAAACGGCGGGGCGTCGGCTTTCTGGGGTGTCCAGCGTCTCTGGACGCCGTCGCTGTCGGTGTTCAGCCGGATGCTGGTCGGTTTCAGGTTATCACCTTCGACCTCGCTCAGGAATGATTTGAGGAATTCATGTTCTGCAAAGCCAATTTCGGGATTATATTTGGGATCGGCATAAGCCAGAAATGTCGGGGTCCGGATTTGCTTGAACGTCGAGACTAGCAACGGGTCGTCATCCTGCGGCATGGTGAACAGAATATCGATGCCGATGGATTTGGGGTTGGCTGCGTCAATCGCTTCCAATGACTGTGCAAGAATTGTCCGGTCGACCGGGGAGCGCTGGCCCGTGAGTTTCAGGGTGTCCTCGTTGTACACGATCATTACGACCCGGTCTTCTTTCTCCACCTCTGGAGCGAAGACGGAAACCCGCATGTCATAGAGTGCGCGTTCGGCGTCCTGGATCAGCGGTGTCGTCCAGCTGAAGCGTGCCATCAAGAGGGCGAGTATCAGGAACAGGATCGTCGAGCCAAGGCGGATCGGACCCAGCTGGTCAAACAGGCGCCGTAACGATTGTAAAATCCCCCGGGCCTCTGCCTTGACATCGCGGTTGTTTGACACCGGGTCGTTATGGCTATCGGAACCCGTCATTATTTCAAGATGGAAGCCGATGATGTTGTGGTTGCTGCATTTGCGGTCTGATTATCCGGCAAAAACGGCCTTGATCCGTCACCGATAATGGCAAAGCCGGACCAGTAATAAGGATGCGACGTTATCGGATCATCCATGAGTTTTTTTTGTGAAACACGCAGTGCCGTCGCGATCGATTGTCCTTTGCCGTCCTCGAACAAGCCGCCAATCAGGCGCTCGGTTGCCTTGAAATCGTCAGGCGCGGGCCAATGACTGGCCAACACCGAACGGCTACCGGCACCAATGAATGACCGGACCAGACCATCCAGCGCGGTGCCTCCGCCACTGCTGACACCTGCTTCGCGTGTGGCGCGGATGCTGGCCTTGCCGGCTGTGTCGCAGGCTGAAAGAATGACAATGTCAGCATCCAGCTTCAGATCGAATATCTCGTCAAAAGCCAAGAGCCCGTCAGATCCCTTGCCACCAAAAGATGTCAGCAAAGCCGGTTTTGCCGGGCAAGATGGCCGCGGAGCGGTGACCAACCCGTGGGTAGCGAAGTGAAGAATGCGATATTCGGAAATATCGGGTTTTGCCAAAATTTGGTCATCGGAAAAAGCTGTGCCGGTAAGTACTTCGGAGCCATTCTGACCAATTATCGAGCGTGCCTGGTAAAGTTCCGCGTCCGAAATGGGCTTGTTCCATTCATCGAGAGCCCAGTTGCAACTGGCATCAAGGCCTTTAGCTGACGCTCGAACGCCGCCTATTCGGGTATTGGCCAGAACCGGCTGATTGCTGCCGAGGCCAAGATACTGCCGGGATGCACCGGAAATTGGGGCCTTGCGTGCTTCGGTAAAACCGCGTGCGGAAACCGCAGTGCTGACATTGATATCGCCGCCCAGCCACCGAACGCCGGTATAGTCGAACGGATCGCCATCTGGCTGCTCGATCCGCTCCAGATATTGTGAGACGGAATTGTCATCAGCGACCAGCAAATTGATCGGCAGGCGCAGCATCGCTCCATCTGGTTCAAAGATCAGATGACTTTTTGATGCCAGTCGCTGTGCCATGGGATCCAAAAGTGCTTTGTAGAGTTTTCGGGACGTTTCTATGTCAAATGGATAAGTGACATATTGTCCATTTTCAAAAACGGAGATGGAGGCACGCAAAAGGTCTACTTGCTGATCCAGTGCACTGGCACTCAAGGCCGATTTATAGGCGGTGGCAAACTCTTGATCTGCGTAGAGCATGAATATGTCATCGCCGACAATCGCCATGCGTAGATAGGCTTCAGAAGGTGTCATAGATGCCCGCAAATCGGTGAGGCTGATAGAGCTTCCCGCAACAGCACGATATTGTGGAAATTGCGACAGGCTGACAATGGTGAGCTGCTGGCTTCGCTCCAGTTCCTCTATCTCAGCAGCCAGATCGGCACGGCGTCGCCGTGTTCCTGCATTTTGTTCCACCTTGCCCAAAGCGGTGAAGCGCATGCGCAGTCTTTCGATGCTGCGGTCAAGATTGTTGGATTGCCGAAACAGACGCGCTGCTTCGTCGGTGCCGCCGCTAAGCTCTCGGGATAACGCCGCCTGAGTTTCGGCAACACCAGGCCGGACCAGAACCTGAGCGGCTTTGAAGAACTCTGCTGCAGAATCCGGATCATCGCTCATCAGCTTGAAATAGGGGCCAAGCTGATTGGCAATACCCGTGATCGCGCTGCGCTTGCCCAGCGAACTGTCGACGACTTCGCGATATAATTGCCGTGCTTCATCTTGTTTGTTGCGGCGCAATAAATAGCTGGCCAGCTTTGCTTTGGCGGCATTGACGGCGCGGGTCTCGGGATACTGCAGTTCCACCAGCTCCAGAGCATTGCGCAGAAGCTGCTCCGCATTGCCAAATTCGCCCTCTGCTTCGGAGATCAGGGCCAGTTCCGACAATATCTGTGTCCGCAGCCGCGTGATGGAGGTGACCCGTCCGTCGCGAACCGCAACGGCCCGGTTATAGGCGGTGGTCAGCGAACGCTGAGCGGTATCGGCATCTCCCTTGATGCGCTGGGCCGTGCCAATCAACTGCAGGGCCTGCGCATCAATAATCTCCGCGCGCTCCTGCTGGGTCAGTTTCAGATCATCATTGAAACCGAGTAAACTGGATGCCTTGCTGTCACTGTTCAACCGGGTTGCGATGGGCGCCGTGATGGTGAGGTTGGAAATCAGTGCATCTTGCTGCGTTTCCAACGCTTTGACGGGCAGATTTATGCGATCGACTGCCTCTTCATAACGCCCCTGATTCAGCAGATGTATACCTTCAAAATTACGCAGTAATTTCTGGTTCACGACATTGTCCGATATCACTGATCGGGCTTGTTCAAACAATTCGTCTGCTTCTGCAAATTCGCCAAGGTTCGATTTTTGCAGGGCGCGATTGATATAATATTCTTCGGGATTGATATCCTGATCATCCAAACCGGCGGTGCGCTGTTGCAAGGTCTCAAAAAACGCCGCAGCTTCGGCATAATTGCCGCTCAGATTACGGCGATAACCCTCTGCCAGGGCCAGTTCGGGCTTTAGTGTTAGCGCCTGTACCCTTGCAAACGCGAAAGGATCTTCGATAGAAGTCGATGCAACGTCGATCCGGCCTTTGATAATCTTGTCCGCCATGACAGATTTTAGCGTCAAAAGCGTTGCGCTGTCATAAACCGTCAGGCCCTCTGCGACATAAGTAACATTACCGCGCTCTTCCCGGAATATTGAATAGCTGACCGGTTCGTCGGAAAGTTTGCAGATATTCCGGCTGATGCCGTCGACGCTATCTTGCGCTGCGTCCTGGCCGCAGGTGATCGAATCTTTGCGAGATTTGGCGAGGCGGGTAAGGACATTGTCTTCCGGTGCACGAAAAGCATAGACGTTACCGACCGGACGCGCGGAATCGCGGCAGACGACCGCCCAAGTGCGGTCAAAAATGCTTCGCTTTGCTTTATTTTCAAGGCTTCTGTCCTGAACTTGGCAAAGTGTCCCGTCGCCTGAACCAATAGGGAAACTGTCGCGCAGTGCCACGGGCATGCCTTGCGCGTGAGCAACGGATGATGTTGCAGCCAGTGTCAATGCCGGAAGCAATGCCAGTATAGGCAAGCGAAAATCTCTCGGACGGATCATATATTCCCCACAATACCCCAAGAAGGCTTATCCATGAAGGCTAAGCTATTCTATTGCGACCCGAAAATTCCCTCATGAATATCCATAAGCGAATTTTCCGATTCTGGTATAGTAATTTATCGACACAGCCGGTCAGAAAGGGTGACGATCGTCACTTTCTGAGACAGTTTAGAAAATAATCTTTTTTATTCAGATGTTTAGATATTTTAAAATCCAACAAATTTTACATTTTCGGACAGGGGAACCCGCGGTACGTCGAAATTGTTAATGGGCGCATCCGGATCACGATATCCGATGGCCATTCCACAAAAGAAAATGTGGTCATCGTCAATGCCGAGCAGCTCGCGCATATAAGTTCCATACATCGCCCAGATTTCCTGCGGGCAACTGTCCAGACCTTCTTCGCGAAGGAGCAGCATCACGGTTTGCAGCCACATGCCCATATCTGACCATTGCGGCGGCCCCATATATTTGCGGGTATAGGTGAACAGCTGCACTGGTGCGCCAAAACTGTCCCAGTTGGCCATCATCTGCTTGATCCGCGCGCCACCATCTTCGCGGGGAATTTTCAGAGAGTCGAACATCGCCTTGCCGATGCCCTTGCGCTGATCTTCGTAGCGCCCTTCCAGATCTTTGGGGTAGATGTCATATTCCATATTCTCACCGGCTGGCGCCGTCGGAACTTTGGCCTTGATGGCATCTGCAATCCGCGTCAGCTCATCGCCACCGACAACAATGGCATTCCATGGCTGGGTGTTGCCGCCTGATGGTGAGCGGGCTGCGGTTTCCAGGATTTTCTGGAGTGTTTTCTGATCAACGGGCTTGTCGAGAAACTGGCGGACGGAACGGCGGGATTTAACAGCTTCGGTTACGTTCATTTTGTTTCCTCGTCAAAAAGTCCGGCCAGTTGTTCGACCATAGTGCCGCCCAGCTGCTCCGCATCCATGATGGTGACAGCGCGCTTGTAATAGCGGGTCACGTCGTGGCCGATGCCGATCGCAACTAGCTGCACCGGCGAGCGGCTCTCAATCCAGTCGATGACTTTGCGAAGATGATTTTCCAGATAGGCACCATGGTTCACTGAAAGGGTTGAATCATCCACCGGCGCGCCATCGGAAATGACCATCAATATCCGACGTTCTTCGGGCCGTCCGATCAGGCGATTATGCGCCCAGAGCAATGCCTCGCCGTCGATATTTTCTTTGAGTAACCCTTCGCGCATCATCAGGCCAAGATTTTTGCGGGCCCGCCGCCACGGTTCATCTGCCTGTTTGTAGATGATGTGGCGCAGGTCGTTGAGCCTACCGGGATTGGCCGGACGATCCGCCGCCAGCCAGCTTTCGCGGCACTGACCGCCTTTCCATGCACGAGTGGTGAAGCCGAGAATCTCGGTTTTGACTCCGCAACGTTCGAGTGTGCGGGCCATGATATCGGCGCTAATCGCGGCGATGCTGATCGGCCGGCCGCGCATCGAACCGCTATTGTCGATCAGCAGCGTGACGACGGTATCGCGGAAATCGGTCTCGCGTTCGACCTTGTAGGACAGGCTGTGCGCCGGATTGCTGACCACGCGGGCGAGGCGGGCGGCATCCAGCATGCCTTCTTCCTGATCAAAATCCCAGCTGCGGTTCTGCTGCGCCATCAGACGGCGTTGCAAGCGATTGGCAAGCTTGGTGACCGCGCCCTGTAAATTGGTCAGTTGCTGGTCAAGAAACGCGCGCAGTCGGGTAAGCTCTTCTTCATCGCACAATTCGGTTGCGCTGATGATCTCGTCATATTTTTCGGTCCACGGCGCATAGTCAAAGCCGGGCGGCAGGTCGGACATCGGGCGATTGGGGCGGACCGGCATCATGCCATCATCACCGGCATCGCCCATTTCCTCTTCCGAGCCTTCTTCCATTTCTTCGGCGTTTAGCTCGCTTTCGCTATCCTGCGCATCATCCTCGGACTGTTCGGAGCGCATGTCCTGCTGCCCCTGATCGCCAGTGGCTTCATCATCGGCGCCATCATCGTCCTGATCATCGCTGTCTTCATCAGAATCGTCGTCATTGTCGTCGGCGTCTGAAGTTTCATCGTCGCTGTTGATGAGGTCGAGATGTTCCAGTAACTGCGTGGAAAGTTTGGCAAAGCTCTCCTGATCATCGAGCGTGAGATTTAGACCATCGAGATCGGCACCTGCGCCTTCCTCAATCCACTCGCGCAGCATCTCGACACCCTTCAACGTCGATTCCGGCGGCGCTTCGCCGGTCAGCTTTTCGCGGGCAAGCAAGGCGAGTGCCGTCGAGATCGGCACTTCATCGCGATTCTGCGCGCGGGAGATCGGATCCGAGCGCATGCGCATTTCCAGCGCCGCATCAAGGTTCCCGTTCACGCCCTTCATATTACGCGATCCCAGCGCATCGGTCCGCACCTGTTCCAGAGCATCAAAACATGCCCGGGCAACGGCCTCTTGCGGCGCATTTTTGCGGTGACGGCCTTCGTCATGATAGCGCAGTTTCAGCGCGAAGCTGTCGGCAAAACCGCGTGCCTGGGCGACCTGATCGGGTGGAAGATCGCGTGCCGGCATCGGCACCTTGAGATGTTGCCCGGATTGCGAAGGTGCTTCTGCGGTGTAAGCCAACTCCACTTCCGGTTCATGCGACATGGCGCGCGCAGCACCGCCGAGCACGTCTTTCAGATCATCAAGTTTGGAACGGTCAGCCATAGAAGACAACAGCCATAAGCGGAAACTTAAGGGGAATCAAAGGTCTAAATTCCACCTTTTTGGTAGGGATAGCGTTGCTTCTTAACGATCCGTAGCGGCAGGTGTCTCTTCGCGCCGACTTTCGATGGCCATACCATCATTATCAAGACGCAGATCAAGGGGAATACCGCCAACCTCGGTGGAGATTGAAACGCCGTCTTCACCGTTGATCCGGATTTCGGAGTCGCCAAGATCGATCGGCACATCCTGCAAATCGTCAATATCTGGCAAATCCAATGGTTTGATCGGTCCATCAGGATCCGGTTTGCGGACCGGTTTCGGATATCTCGCCGGACCAACGCCTTGTACTGCCTGGCGCATGAAGTCACGCCAGATGCGTGCGGGAACACCGCCGCCGCTTACGCCTTTAAGCGGGGTATTGTCGTCATTGCCAACCCACACGCCGACGACCAGATCGCCTGCATAACCGACAAACAGGGCATCGCGATTTTTCTGACTGGTACCGGTTTTGCCGTAATTGGGAATGGACAGCTGGGCATTGCGGCCTGTGCCTTCGTTGACCGCCGTGCGCAACATGTCTTCCATCCGCTCATGGGTGTTATTGCCATAACGCCCCGGCCAGTCGAACAGCCATTCTGCCCAGCTTTGTTCCTTCTTTTCGAAGGCATAAGGTTTGATCGGCCAACTGTTGCTGGCCACGCCGGCATATGCGGCGGTCAACTCCAAAAGCGTCATCGTTGATGTGCCGAGCGCCAGACTGGGATCATCCTCCGCCAGTTTTGACGTGACGCCGAGATTTCTGGCTTCGCGAATAACCGCTTTGTCGCCAACTTGGCCGAATAGGCGCACCGCCGCGACATTGCTGGACTTGGCAAACGCCTCTTTCAGCGTAATTTCGCCGCGATATTTATCTCCGGCATTTTTTGGCAAATAGCCGCCTTTAGTGATCGGACTGTCATCGACCATGTCATCTGGCCGTATATCGGCGCGCAATGCCGCAAGCCAGACGAACAGCTTGAAGGTCGACCCCGGCTGGCGTTTCGCCTGTGTCACCCGGTTAAAGGCGGATTCCTTATAGTCACGCCCACCAATCATCGCTACCACCTCACCGTCTGGCCGCATCGCCACCAGCGCAACCTGCGCTTTGCCGAGCGGCGCGCGGCTAACGACATTGTTGGCAATTTTCTGCAGCCGGGAGTCCAGCGTCGTGGTCAGCGTCAGCTTGCTATAGCTCATTTCCGACAGTGCTCTGGCCCGTGGCATCGCCCAGTCGGCAAAATAAGTGCCCGTGGGAACGGTGTTTTTGGCCCGCACATCCAGCACCGGATTGGGTAGGCTATCGGCCTCTTTCTGGTGCAGAAAACCGGCCGCCACCATCGCTGATTTAACCAGCTTCGCCCGCTTGGCAGCAAGGTCGGGGTTGCGGGTCGGCGCAAGGCGGGAAGGGGCCTGCACCAGCCCGGCCAGCATGATCGCCTGTTCCGGTTTCAGGTTTTCCGGCTTGCGATAATAGTAATGCAGCGAAGCGGCGCGCAGACCGTAGACATTGTCACCAAAATAGACGTTGGACAGATAACGCTCAAGGATTTCATCTTTCGACAAGCGTGCTTCCATCCAGAAAGCGATCAGCATTTCGCGAGCCTTGCGGGTCAGGCTGCGCTCTGGTGTGAGGAAGGTAAGCTTGGCGAGCTGCTGCGTAATCGTGCTGCCGCCCTGTGTCATGCCGCTGCCAGTGGCATTGCTCCATGCCGCACGCGCAAGGCCGCGCGGGTCGACGCCCCAATGAGAATAGAACCGCCGGTCTTCGATCGCGAGAAAGGCATTGACGACATGATCGGGCAGTTCTGCGACCTGTACCGGCTCATCTACAATGGCGCCGTTGCGCGCAATCGGCTGGCCATCAGAGGTGAGCAGGGTAATCTGCGGCGGTGCGATCGGTTGCAGGGATTTTGACAATGGTGCCGTAATCGCTAGCCAGGCAATCAGCAATATGAAGAGAAACAGAACCGCCGCCAGCCCGCGACTGAACCACCACCATTTGCCGCGCGGTTTTTTAAGCGGGGCAAGCGGTTCGTCCTGCAAATGCGGGGGCAGGGCATCGCCATAAGGTTCGTAAAAGACGGTTTCCACGGCCGCTTTGCGGCCAAAAGGCCAATACCATCGCCGGCGTGGCGCATCAGGGTGGGATGTCTTATCCAGCATTACTTACTGTATTACACTAGTAACACACAAAATGCGAGAAACAATTTCGGACAACCATGATCAGCCCTCCTCGTGAACCGAAGAGACCTATATGTTCATCAGTGAGTGAACCCGAAATGAAGCGGATTTACGCTCCAACCACACTTTCCGGCAGATCTTCACCAAAGACGCGCTGATAATATTCCGCGACCAGCATCCGTTCTGCTTCGTCGCATTTGTTGAGGAAGCTCAGGCGGAAGGCGAAGCCGACATTGTTGAATATCGCCGCATTCTGGGCCCAGCTGATCACGGTCCGCGGGCTCATCACGGTGGATATATCTCCGTTGACGAAACCCTGACGCGACAGGTCGGCGACCTTGATCATATTCTCAACGGTTTTGTCATCCGTGTCGGGAACCTTGGACAGGATGACCTGCGCCTCGGTCGCGGCTGGCAGATAGTTGAGCGTCACAACAATGTTCCAGCGGTCCATCTGACCCTGGTTGATCTGCTGCGTGCCATGATAAAGCCCGCTGGTATCGCCGAGACCTACCGTGTTGGCCGTGGCGAACAGGCGGAAATTCGGGTTCGGGCGAATGACACGGTTCTGATCGAGCAGGGTCAATTTACCCTCGGCCTCCAGCACGCGCTGGATCACGAACATCACGTCGGGACGACCGGCATCATATTCGTCAAAAACCAGAGCGGTTGGCGTCTGCAACGCCCATGGCAGCAGACCTTCACGGAATTCGGTAACCTGCTGACCATCTTTCAG
This sequence comes from Sphingorhabdus sp. EL138, assembly GCF_900258045.1. Lineage (GTDB taxonomy): Bacteria > Pseudomonadota > Alphaproteobacteria > Sphingomonadales > Sphingomonadaceae > Parasphingorhabdus. The sequence goes on from NZ_OGVD01000004.1 coordinate 228,925, forward strand.
AACAATCGCGTCACGGCCGACAAGATCGATACGGCTGATATGCGCGTCGAGGTTGATGCGGATACACGGCCAGTTGAGCCGCGCTGCGACCTGTTCAATATGCGTCGATTTACCCGTGCCGTGGAAACCCTGAACCATCACCCGGCGGTTAAAGGCAAAGCCAGCGAGGATCGCGGCAGTTGTGTCCTGATCAAACACATAGGATGGATCAAGGTCAGGAACGCGCTCGTCCTTTTCGCTAAAGGCCGGGATTTGCATGTCCAGATCAATGCCAAACATCTCCCGTGCATCAACGGTCTGATCCGGAGCCGCCAAAACAGTTTCGCCGCTGCCGCTGGGATGGGTATTTGGTATATCAGTCATGTCTGTCCTTTGAAAACTCGGGCCTCAATATGAAATGCAAAAAGCCAGAGCCACTATCTAAAATCCGGTGATTCCTTAAGCTGCGTATAGGCCGCGATCACATTTGCCAACTGTTTCTCATGACTTCTGTTGCCGCCATTGCGGTCGGGATGATATTTGCGGACCAGCTCCGAATAGCGTCTGCGAATTTCGCCGCGCTCTGCATCCTCGCCAAGCCCTAGCGTCTTTAGTGCCTTGCGGTCGCCAGCGCTGATCGCGCGTCCTGGTGTTTGGGGCCTTGAAACACTGGCAGCAAATCTTGCACCAATTGCATCCAGTGGATCGGTAAAATCACTCCATGCCGGTGCATCGCTTGGTCCGGTTTGATAGATTCGCCGGCTGCTATCCCAACCGCGGATCGGATGCTGCGCCTCAAAAATCTGTTCCTGATCCATGCCATCGAAATAATCATAGCCCTGATTAAATTCACGGACATGATCAAGGCACAGCCAGCGATATTCGCCGGGGCCGTCATAACTGTGCCGGGCGCCGTAAACAGAGGGTGCACGAAACTCGCCATCTTCTTCACACCCTTCAATCGCGCAGGTCCGCCCTTCGCTTTCCACACGACCATGAAAACGATTGGGTTTCTTTTTTTGAGGATCGGAGGAAGGCAAAAGGTTATCCGGTTGTTGAGGCGAGAAGGCGGTTCGCAAATGCTGGTAAGCCTTCTATATAGGCACGATGGAAACAGAATCAAAAGGGCCAGTGGCCGCAGAAATTGAAAAGCGGCTGATGGAAGCGCTTGCGCCCACTTCGCTGAATGTCATCAACGACAGCGCGATCCACCGCGGTCACGCCGGTGATGACGGCAGCGGAGAGTCGCATTTCACGGTGGAAATCACTTGCGAGGCCTTTGAAGGGCAGTCGCGGCTCAACCGGCAGCGGATGGTGAACAAGGCGCTGGGCGATCTGATGCACGACAAGGTGCATGCCATGGCGATCAAGGCAAAGGCGCCGGGCGAGTGAGTGACAAAGCCACTCCGAGCAAGGTTAATCTGAAAAAAGCTTTTGCAAGTTTCTCCGATCACTGGTCGCCGAAGATCGCCGGCGATATCAACGACGCGCAAGTGAAACTGGCAAAGTTTGAAGGCAAGTTTGACTGGCATCATCATGACAATGAAGACGAGCTGTTTCTCGTCATCGCCGGAACCATGCGCATGGGCTTGCGCACCGGCGATGTCGATGTCGGGCCGGGTGAGTTCATCATCATCCCGCGCGGGGTGGAGCATCGTCCCGAGGGTCTGGATGGCGAATGCCATGTGTTATTGCTCGAACCCAAGACGATAGTGAATACGGGCAACGTCGTGACCGAGAAGACCGTGACAGAGTTGGATCGGTTATAGGCAGCGGAAATGGTCGGATTCTAAGAGGCTCCCAACCATTTGACCCATGCGCCATGCGCATGGGCTTCCCCAAGCTTGACCGGCTCGCTGCCATCAGGCCAGTGCCGAACGATTAATTCATGGCGATAGGTTTCGCGATTGGCTTCCAATGACAGCCAGGCCAGCGGTCGCTCTGCGGTGGCTCGGGTTCCGGCTTCTTCCATCGCCTGCTTGATCCGATCACGCCCTGCTTTGGGGATATATTGCCAGACGATGGAATGGACCAGCACCCGCGTAACGCCCGCTGTCTGCGGTCTGGCCAGCTGTTCGATCATCCAGTCGTCGGCGCTTGCGCCTTCCAGGTTGGGTGGCCGATCGTTGACCATCTCTATGGCGGTCTTCATCCGTTCGAAGCGCACGGTATGTTCGGGCCAGATATAGGCCGTAAGCCGGCGGGCTTGCGCCGGATCAGCGAGATCAACCGGGGCAATGTCACAGCCGCGAAGCGACTCAAAGGTAAAGGGTGCGTCGGGTGGCGGCGCTCCTTCCCAATCGGGCATAAAGGAAAGGGATGCATCCTCAGGACCAACAGAAACCCCACCTAGTGTATAGTGATAGCGATCGATCATCAGATTGAGGCCGGCACTGGACCCTATTTCCAGCAGTTCATAGCGCGGGGGCAATCCTTGATCGGTCAGCCAAAGCAGGCCGGCGATGTAAGAGGAAGACCGCCCCGCCTCATTGGTCTGTGGGGGAGAGTCGAGCCACGGCAGCAAGGCCGCCTCGTCTGTCTCTATCGTGGCGGCAATGATCTGCTCGGCATCCTTGGCGGCTTGTTCGGCGCCCTCGTAAATGGCGGAGAGCTGGCCATGCTGACCTGCCAGATGCAGTGCGTGAAAGCCGCCAGCGACCCGCAAGGGCAGGGCGTCGGCCAGCGGATTGCCTTCCCATCCAAGCACTTGGCGGCCCAATTCGGTGCTTTCGTCCAGAGCCCCGATAATCGCCTCTACCATGCGGCCGGTAATCGGTGCGCCATTGGAACGGCAATATTCAATCTGGTTTGTGAAGGCGTCCTGTATCTTTTGCTGGTTAGACATATTGCCCTTTCCGGTATGAGGCCCTAATGCGTCGGCTTCTATGACCACACCCCTTATCTTTGCAATCCCCAAGGGACGAATTCTCGACGAGGCCTTGCCGATGCTGGCCAAGGTCGGCATCGAACCTGCACCGGAATTTTTCGACAAGGCTAACCGCAGCCTGATGTTCGGCACCAATCAGGCGCATGTCTCGATCATCCGGGTGCGCGCCTTTGATGTGGCGACTTTTGTCGCCCATGGCGCGGCGCAAATCGGTATTGTCGGATCGGATGTGGTTGAGGAATTCAACTATAGCGAGCTTTATGCGCCGGTTGATCTCGGCATTGGTCGCTGCCGCCTCTCGGTAGCGCAACCGAAGGACGATGCCGATCAGATCGGCAATATCTCGCATATCCGGGTCGCCACCAAATATCCGAATCTGACCAGCCGCCATTTTGAGGCGCAGGGCATTCAGGCGGAATGCGTCAAGCTGAACGGGGCGATGGAATTGGCGCCATCGCTTGGCCTGTCGCGACATATTGTCGATCTGGTCGAATCCGGTAGCACTCTGAAAGCCAATAATCTTGTCGAGACCGACAGGATTATTGATATCTCTGCGCGGTTGGTGGTCAATCGAGCCGCTTTCAAGATGCGCAGCGAAGAGTTGACAGGACTGGTCCAGAAATTCCGCGAGCTGGTGGGGCAGGTCTGATGGCTTTGCGGCTTTCGACATCCGATAGCGGCTTTGCTGAAGCGTTTGACGCACTCGTTAATGCCCGGCGTGAAGCAGATGCTGATGTGTCAGCGGACGTCGTTGCGATCATCAAAGACGTGCGGGCCCATGGCGACGAAGCGCTATCCCGGCTGACACAGAAATTTGACGGGCATGACTTGGACTTTACTGGCTGGCAAATATCTCAGCTGGAATGTGAAGCAGCGCTGGAAGGTCTTGATCCCAACTTGCGGATCGCACTGGAACTGGCCGCCATACGGATCCGTGATTATCACGAGGGGCAAAAGCCCGATAACCGCGACTATCGCGATGATGCCGGAGTCCGCATCGGTGCGCGCTGGAATGCCGTTGAGCGGGCGGGTATCTATATCCCCGGCGGTCGAGCGGCCTATCCGTCTTCGGTTTTGATGAACGCCATACCGGCCAAGGTGGCCGGCGCGGATCGCGTCATCATGGTTACGCCAACGCCGGGTGGTGAGATAAATCCACTGGTTCTAGCCGCCGCCCAAATTGCCGGCGTCGATGAGATATGGAGAATCGGCGGCGCGCAGGCGGTTGCGGCGTTGGCCTTTGGTACCGACAAGATCGCTCCTGTCGATGTCATCACCGGTCCCGGCAATGCGTGGGTCGCAGAGGCTAAACGTCAGGTCTATGGCGTGGTTGGCATTGATATGGTCGCGGGGCCATCGGAAATCTTAGTGGTGGCCGATGGTAAGAACGACCCGGACTGGATTGCGGCTGACTTGCTGTCACAGGCAGAGCATGATCCAACCAGCCAATCGATCTTGTTTACCGATGATGCTGCGTTTGCCGATGCCGTTGCCGCGCGTATCGATGCGCAGCTAACAGAACTGGCGACAAGCAAAACAGCGACACAAAGCTGGGCTGATAATGGCGCGATCATCCTGGTCGATCGGTTGGAGAAAGCCATGCCGCTGGTTGATCGTCTCGCTGCCGAGCATCTCGAGCTGGCGTGCGATGATCCGCAGGCGCTATTCAACAAGGTCCGTCATGCGGGTTCCGTATTCTTGGGCCGCCATACACCGGAAGCGGTTGGCGACTATGTTGCCGGTCCCAACCATGTGCTACCAACCGGACGACGTGCGCGTTTCTCATCCGGGCTGTCCGTGACCGATTTCATGAAACGGACCAGCTTTCTGGAATGCGATGAGGCGGCGCTTGGAAAAATTGGCCCGGCGGCCGTTGCCCTCGCCGAAGCAGAAGGTTTGCCTGCCCATGCCGCCAGCGTGCAAAAGCGGCTGGACAGGCGTCGATAATCAACAGAAAGACCGAGCCTATGAACATTTCATTATATGACGCCGTTATTCCGTCACAGCTTCAGATTATTGCGGCCGTTCGCGGGCTGGTCGATAAGGCAAAAGCACATTGTGAAGAGGGCGGTACTGCTGCCGAAGACATTATCGGTGCCCGGCTGATTGAAGACATGCAGCCCTTTTCCTATCAGGTGAAATGTTGTCGCGAGCATTCGCTAGGCGCAATAGAGGCCGCGCGGGAAGGCGTGTTTACACCGAGCTTGGCGCCACCGCCGGACAGCTGGGAGGGGCTTTACGAAAAGCTCGATGAAGCGAAGGCCGGGCTTGAAAAGGTTGACGAAGCAGAGATGGCCGGTTTTGTTGGGCAACCAATGGAATTTCGTTTCAGGGAAACCGTCATGCCATTCACTGTCGAAAATTTCCTGCTCAGTTTCGCGCAGCCCAATTTTTACTTCCACGCAACCACGGCCTATGATCTACTCCGTGAACGTGGCTTCAAGATTGGCAAAATGGATTTCGTGGGTATGCCGCGAATGAAGCGGCCAGCATGACCGCAAAATCAAACACCCGATCCACTGCCCGCCTTGCTGCGGTCCAGGCTTTGTTCCAGCATGAAATGGAAAAGACACCCGTACCGCGCCTGCTGAAAGAATTTCATGATCACCGGCTTGGCGCTGAAATTGAGGATGCCCAATATCGCCCGGTAGAGGTCGATTTTTTTGATGATCTCGTCGTTGGAGTGTCCGAAAAACGCGATGAAATTGATGCGCTCATCGCTGAAAAACTGGCATCCGGCTGGTCTATGGGGCGGCTCGACAAAACTATGTTGCAAATTCTGCGCGCCGGGGCCTTTGAATTGATGGCACGGGACGATGTCCCGACGGGGACGGTAATCAGTGAATATGTGGACGTCGCACATGCCTTTTTTGACAAAAAGGACAGCGGGTTCATCAATGGATTGCTGGACGCAATAGCGAAGCAGGTTCGGGGCGGCTGAGGGGCTGACATCAACGCGATTCTGCTTGGCAGGGGAGTGTGAGTGTTGGTAATAGATGTGGGGCACATCTTCTTTTTGAAGGGGGCCTCGATTGACCGAATTAGATTTTATTGACCAGTTGAAAGCACTGGCGACCCATCCCGCGGCTCGCGGTCTGGCTGATGATGCGGCGGTATTGCCTTTTGGTCGGCACAAGCTCGTCATAACCCATGACATGATGGTCGAGGATGTCCATTTTTTGCCAAATGCCGATCCTACCGATATCGCGTGGAAGCTCGTGGCCGTGAACTTGTCTGATCTGGCCGCCAAAGGCGCGAAGCCGCTGGGCATATTGATGGGATATTGCCAGACGGGTGACGACGCATGGGATGCCGCTTTCGTTCGCGGACTGAAAGAGGCGATTGGCCATTTCTGTGTGCCGTTACTGGGTGGTGATACCGTGTCGGCGGGACCGAATGGCAAGCGGACCCTCGGCCTGACCGCTTTGGGCGAAGCAAAAGGGCATATCATTCCCGCTCGCTGCGGTGCCGCGCCGGGGCACAGCATCTATGTCACAGGTGAAATCGGGGATGCATGGGCAGGGCTGCAGATAGCTCTTGGCAAGGCACATGCTGCGGACATAGAGACCTCTGCTGCTCTGTTGAAGGCGCATAACCGCCCGCAACCAAAACTGGATGATGGCAGGGCGTTGTCGTCTTTGGTCAGTACAATGATGGATGTTTCAGATGGTTTGCTGCTGGATGCCTCGCGGATAGCCAAGGCCAGCGGTGTCAATCTGGAGATTGATCTCGACCAGGTTCCTTTGTCGGTGCCGTTCAAGACCCTGTTTGGTGAAGGGGAAGATGCCAGAATGAGTGCCGCCACCGGCGGTGATGATTATCAATTGCTGCTAACCGCCAGTCCGGAAACTGTTTTGCCGATAAATGTAACCCGTATTGGCCAGTGTCGACCCGGATCCGGTGTGTCTCTGGTGCAGAAAGGGGAACGGATTGGTTTGCCGGAACCACTTGGGTTCGTACACGCCTGATCGTTTGCAATATCGATCAATGGAAGGCCTATCTGAAATACCAAGGAATGCCCGCAAAATCAGGGGTTGCGCCATGCGCTTCACGCTTTATAAGTTGCCGCGATCTCGCCCCAATTCAGGGGCGTTTCACGATAAAGGTCTAGGGGGAGAAGAACAGCAATGACTGTTGTCACCATTTCAATAATATGCGGTTTAATTGCCGTTTTATATGGGTTTATTACAAGCCGCCAGGTGCTGAGTGCACCGGCTGGCAATGAAAAGATGCAGGACATTGCTGCGGCCATTCAGGAAGGTGCGCAAGCCTATCTGAACCGTCAATATCGCGCGATCGGTATTGTGGGGGTTGTGGTTGCGGTTATCGTCTTCCTGTTCCTTGGTCCGATTTCGACGGTCGGTTTCCTGGTTGGTGCCATTCTTTCTGGCGTAGCGGGCTATATTGGTATGAACATCTCCGTTCGCGCCAATGTCCGCACGGCGCAGGGCGCTAGCGAAAGCCTGCAAACTGGTCTGACCGTTGCGTTCCGCGCTGGCGCGGTTACCGGTATGCTGGTTGCTGGACTCGCGCTTCTTGCTATTTCGATCTTCTTCTGGGTGCTCACCACGCAGATGGGCCTCGAAGCCAAGAGCCGGACAGTGATTGATTCTCTTGTGGCTCTGGCTTTTGGCGCTTCGCTGATTTCGATCTTCGCACGTCTGGGCGGGGGTATCTTTACTAAAGCTGCTGATGTTGGTGCCGATCTGGTCGGTAAGGTTGAAGCCGGTATCCCGGAAGATGATCCACGTAATCCAGCTACTATCGCTGATAATGTTGGCGACAATGTCGGTGACTGTGCAGGCATGGCAGCTGACCTGTTTGAAACCTATGTTGTGACCGTTGGCGCGACTATGGTTCTGCTGGCTCTTCTGTTTGGCGATCTGGTTGGCGACACAATGCTCAACAGCCTTATGGCGCTGCCGCTCATTGTTGGCGGTGTTTGCATCATCACATCCATTATCGGTACCTATATGGTCCGTTTGGGCAATGGCACCAATATCATGGGCGCTTTGTATAAAGGCTTCATCACCACTGCTGTCCTGTCTATCCCGGCCATCTATTATGTGACGATGCGCACCGTGGGTGACATGAATGCCATTATCGGTCAGGGCCTTGATGGCACTGGCGGATTCACTGGCATGGCCCTGTTCTGGTCGATGATGGTTGGTCTGGCTGTAACCGGTTTGATCATCTGGATCACCGAATATTATACCGGTACAGAATATCGTCCGGTGCGTTCGATCGCCAAGTCTTCGGAAACAGGTCACGGTACCAACGTGATCCAGGGGCTTGCCATTTCGATGGAAGCAACCGCATTGCCGACGCTGGTCATCGTGGTTGGTATCGTCGTGGCGTTCCAGCTGGCGGGGCTTATTGGTCTTGCCTTTGCTGCTACATCTATGCTGGCACTGGCGGGTATGGTTGTCGCTCTGGACGCTTATGGCCCGGTAACCGATAATGCTGGCGGTATCGCCGAAATGTCCGGTCTGGATGAAAGCGTTCGGGACAAGACCGATGCTCTGGATGCTGTGGGTAACACCACCAAGGCTGTCACCAAAGGCTACGCCATTGGTTCTGCCGGTCTGGCGGCACTGGTCCTGTTCTCGGCATACACGGCTGACCTCAAGGAGTTCTTCCCGGATCTGCAAGTCAGCTTCAGTCTCGAAAATCCATATGTGATTGTCGGTTTGTTGCTCGGCGCGCTATTGCCTTATCTCTTCGGAGCCATGGGCATGACCGCTGTGGGCCGTGCTGCCGGTGACGTTGTTGTCGATGTCCGCGATCAGTTCGCTAATGACAAAGGCATCATGGATGGCACATCGCGTCCAAACTATGCCCGTACGGTTGACCTTGTAACCAAGGCGGCGATCAAGGAAATGATCCTGCCATCGCTGCTTCCGGTGCTGGCACCGATTGTGGTTTATTTCGTGGTGACTGCAGTATCAGATCAGGCCAACGGCTTTGCGGCGCTTGGCGCATTGCTCCTCGGGGTGATCGTCTCCGGTTTGTTCGTTGCCCTGTCAATGACAGCAGGCGGCGGCGCATGGGATAATGCAAAGAAGTATATCGAAGACGGCAATCATGGCGGCAAGGGCAGTGAAGCCCATAAAGCGGCTGTGACGGGCGATACGGTGGGTGATCCATATAAGGATACCGCGGGCCCAGCCGTGAACCCGATGATCAAAATCACCAATATTGTTGCCCTGTTGCTGCTCGCAGCACTGGCGCATGGAATGGCGTAAAGCCTACCTCAATATTGGCCGACATATTGGTCTAAAAGACCCCGCTGGAAGCAATTTCGGCGGGGTTTTTCTTTGACCGCTTTTCGACGGAGTTACCAAAATGCTGTCGTTAATCGGTTATTACCCTATTTTTGCTACTAAATTGTCCAAGTTATTGAGGGCAATTCAATATGGATGCAGGCGGGTTTCAGACCCAAAATGATGAAGCGGTTCACTTCGAAACCGCGGACCGTGTGTGTCTGACCAGTTCGGCTTCGACCGAGCTTGTTTCGATTGCGACGATCGACGAGCGTCTATTGAATTCCTGGCAGAAGCTAGCCCGCAATGCGGCCGAACCCAACAGCTTTTACGAACCCTGGTTGCTCGGACCGGCCGTCCAGCATTTCAACACCCATCCGGAGCTCAGTTTGTTCCTTTTCTGGGCTGGCCTGCCGCATAAGTCCGATCTGCTTGGATTGTTGCCGGTGGGACCTTGTCGGCAACTTGGCCGCTGGCCCGTACCTTTTGTCCAGAACTGGACCCATCATAACAGCTTTCTCGGCACGCCACTGGTGCGCAGCGGGTTTGAAAACCAGTTCTGGACCGCGTTGTTCAAGGATCTGGATGACAAGAACTGGCCGGGCTTTCTGCATATCAGAGATCTGACTGTGGGCGGACCGCTTGATCAGGCCTTGCGCGCTGTTTGCGCGCGGCAGCAGCGACGCTGCGATCTCGTGCATAGCGAAGCGCGGGCATTTCTGAAGAGCGACCTGGAAGCCGAGACCTATTATACCGAAACGGTCAGATCGAAGAAGCGCAAGGAATTGCGCCGCCAGGCCAAGCGGTTGAGCGAGATGGGTGATCTGTCATTTACGCATCATGCGGATGATGCCGGGCTAGAGATATGGATTGCAGATTTCCTCAAGCTGGAGCGGGAAAGCTGGAAGGGGCAAGAGGGGTCTGCCCTCGATTGTTCGGACGATACACGCGGTTTCTTTACCGACACCCTGACCGGCGCAGCCAGTGCCGGCCAACTCGAACGTCACGACCTGCGATTGAACGGAAAGCCGCTGGCGATGCTGGTGAACTTCTGTTCCGCACCGGGCAGCTTTTCCTTCAAGACTGCCTTTGATGACGCCTATGCCCGCTTTTCCCCCGGCGTGTTGCTACAACGGGAGAATCTGAATATCCTCGAAAGACCGGATATCGACTGGATGGATAGCTGCGCGGCGCAGGACCATCCAATGATCGACAGTTTGTGGTCGGGACGCCGCCATATCGGGCGCTTTTCCATCGAACTGAAGGGGCTTTCCCGAAACGCCATATTTCGGGGTGTGCGTTTTGGAGAGGACTTGATGGCCCAGATAAAAGGCCGTGAAATTGTCGATATCATGCAGGTGCAACAATGAACCAGATTTTGGGAAAAGACGCTTTCAGCAAACCTGTTTTTGGCGAGAAAATGCGTCAGCAATTTGCGGATTGTTATCCTGAACAGCCGCAGTTGCTCGATCACGACATGTCAACAAATGCTCTGCTTTCACTGGACGCCCTGGCCAAACTGGGAACGGCGCTTCCCAAAGCCAGCGTCGAGTATAATCCCGGCGACCTGCCGGTGGGCATAGATCCGAACGATGTTCCTGATAACGGCATGTCAATTGCGGATACGATTTTGATGATTGAGAACTCGGCAAGCTGGGCGGTTCTTAAAAATATCGAGCAAGTGCCGGAATATGAGGCGCTGCTGCTTTCCTTGCTGGCCGAGATCAAGCCGATCCTGGAGAGTAAAACCGGCAAGATGTTGCGGCCGCAAGGTTTCATCTTTGTCTCGTCTCCGAACGCCATGACACCGTATCATTTCGATCCGGAGCATAACATCCTGCTGCAATTGCGCGGCGAGAAGACAATGACTGTCTATCCGGCCGGTGATGAGAGATTTGCTCCGGCAACGGCTCACGAATCCTATCACACCGGCGGGCCCCGTAATCTGGTGTGGGAAGAGCAGTTTACAGAGGCAGGTAAAGCCTTTCATTTGGCACCTGGCAAAGCTATTTTCGTACCGGTGATGGCGCCGCATTTCGTCAGAAACGGATCGCGGCCTAGCATATCCCTGTCGATCACTTGGCGTTCCGACTGGAGCTTTGCCGAGGCTGATGCCCATGCATTCAACCATATGTTGCGCGGTTGGGGTCTGAACCCGAAAGCCCCCGGCCGGTTCCCTGAACGGAACAGCGCGAAGGCCATAAGCTGGCGTGCCTTGCGAAAACTGCATCTGGTGAAATAAGCCACTGCCGGTGGCAGACTTGCTGCGAAGTTGACAGTAGTTACACGGTCCCTTGGGGTGGCTTCCCCCGAGAAGTATTTTTCAAAGTTCACACAGATCACGGGCCTCCATATAAGCAGGAGATCGAACGAAGTTAACAAAGTGCACACGGTCTATTGCGGTGGTTTTCCCGTGAGGCTTTTCTTGAAGTTCACACAGATCACACCATTGCTAGTGGGATGGTTTTCAAGGAATAGTTCTACGAACAACCTGGATATGTGCGCTCCGCACTTGATGCGGAGCCTGGGATGGCTGTTACGTTCGTCTACTCTGGACTCCGCATCAAGTGCGGAGCACAAGTCTCGGGTAAACTCCGCTATCGCTATAATTCAAAGTTCACACAATTCTCACCCTGTTGCGATCAGGTGCAAAACGCCGTCATATCAATATTCAAATCTGAGAAAGAGCCTTGGAAATATTACCACAGGCCCACGGCTGTAGGAAAGCGCCCCGCCAAATCTGCTTTGCGGGACGCTCTCGATAAATACATAAGAAGCCAGAGTTTGACCTAGGCCTCTTCCTCGTCGTCTTTCTTGCCGAAGAGAGTTGAATATATTCCAAGTAAAACCAGCAAGCCGGCTGGGAATATGCCCCACATATGTTTCCATCTGGAAAAGCTATACCCTTCGGTCGGATCCGAACCCAATGTTTCCTTTAACCGGGACAATTCCGCTTCATCGAGCGGCAGATATGAATAGCCGTCTTCGGTTTCAGTGTAGAGCACGAACGTCTCGGTTGTTTCCTTCGCCCATAGCGGAATGAACAACAGGCTTGTTTCTTCATACATATAGCCGACATCGACATAGCTGCCTTCAATTTGATACTCGGCTGTATCCGGCAGATTTTCGACCAGCGCTATTTCTTGACTCGTCGTTCCACGCTTCCGTGCTTCAGCTGGTTGCGAGACCGCCGCCATCACCAAAATCCCAATAATAACAGTAAGATATCGCATATTTCCCCCCTTTTGAAGCGGCGACGATAGCTCGTACATTGCCTGTGTAAGTGATGTACATCACAGGGCAGATTTTTTTATTTCGGGATCACGACACGATGCCATGTTCGGCCAGATCGCTAAGCTAAAACCGCTTGCGAAAGCTCACTTCTATATAGCGCCCAATCGGATCAACGAAGCCGGGTTGATAGCGTAGCGGGACCAATCCGTCGTTATTGCGAACATCCTGAATATCATCGAAGATGTTATCGATCCGAAAAGTGATCCGGCTGTCTTTGAGGAATTTGAATTTGTTGGTGAGGTTGCCAAGACTATCCAGGTTCATGAATGCCCGAAGGTTGACCTTGGTCAGACCGGAAAAGCGCAAGTCGGAATCATCATTGCCACCAATTGCACGTGTAGCGGTTTGATGTTCGCCCTTTATGCGAAACCCGATCCCGTTTTTGAACCAGCCGCCGTTAAGCTCAAAAGCATGGCGCGCGGTGCCGCCAGAGGTGCTGGTTGCCGAACCATCTAGTAAATCCAGTTCTGGCACGCCCGGTCTTATCAATATCCGGTCTTTCAGCCGGACAGAATGATACACAGACAGGTCCCAAGTTCCTAGCAGCGGTTGGCCAGCGCCGCCGCGGCTTTGGTTCGCTGGACGTTTTGCTTTTGCCCCTGGTTTGGCCGCGCCTTGTGTTCCTCTCGCCCCGCCAATGCGGAGCCGTTTGCCGAACCGGAAACCATAGCGCAGGTTTTCGCTGCGGATGTCACTATAGGTAATCGTGCGTTGATCAATGCCAATCAGGCGCCCGCTATTGTCGCGCGTCACACGGTCTGGAAAAGCGGCTTCAATCTCCGGTGTGAGCAACGGAAAATTTGCCGCAACATCCCGGTTACTATTGCGGAAATATTCGACAAGAAAGCGCATGCCCTTAAACCAGCCAGGCCGATAGTTGACCGTCAGTTTGATGTCTCTGCGCCGAGATGCCGGAAGGACAGAATTACCTCCGGTGATGATATCGGCCAGGACAGTTTCGTTATTGATAAAATCAAAAACCGTCACGCCCGGCGTCACAATCACGGGATTGACGAGTTGGCCTGCGGAGGGAGCCTTCTCATCACCGGTCACTGACGCAATAATTGCCAGACTATTAAATGGTCGCCAGTTGAGACCGAAGCCAAATTCTACCAATCCGCCAAAATCCGAGACTTCACTATAACCAAGATCACCGTTGATCGATAGTTTGCCGATGGCTTCTGTTACCGCGATGTTGTCGCCGGCCAGAGGTATCTGAAGATTGATACTGGTGTTCAAATTGCTGCGACCGAGTGTGCTGAGCGTTGTGACATCTCCAATGACGTTGCGACTATTTTGGCTCCGATCCCTGAATCCGCCGCGCCACGTAGCTCTAACCGGACCGGAGGGCAGATATAGCAAAGTACCGGAAAGTGTTGCGATATTGGTGAATGATTGACTGACGGCGCGGGCCTGATTGGTGACGGGGGAAGAGAGTAATGGGCCGAAATCGCTGGCAAATGGGTCCGCAGTGCCACTATCAATCGCGGCCTGAAGTCCGGTCACATCTCCTGTAACGTCAGTCGCGGTGTTTGTCAGTATGCGGGAATAGTCAGCAGTGACCGACCAGTTCCAGCTCGATAGCGTTCCGTTCAACGATAGGCTGGCTTTAAGACTATCGGACGTCGTCTTGCTTTCGAGCGCGTCGAATTGCGTGAAATAACGGAACAGGCTTTCGTCATTCGGGGATACCGAGAAGGGGCTAGTCGCCGGTACATTCAATGTGGCGCTCGGTAGGCCCAGCAGCCGGTGTGTTTCATTGCGAGTATAGCTGCCGTTCAGCGAGACTGATATGTTTTGCCCGACGATAAAACTGTAATTTGTATTGAGTTCAATGGTCTCGGACGGTGCGGTTAACGAGCGGAAATCGCCCAAGTTTACGGCTTGGCCGGCCGCGTCCTGAATAATATCGCGCTCGCTTTCCGTAATGCCGGTTTTGTTCTGGTATTTCAGATTGATACCAAGTCGCGTTCTTTTGTTGATCCGCGTAACATTCGCTTCCAGTTCGGTTTCAGCCTGATCTCCACGGACAGGAGTGCCATATTCTCCTTTTGTGATGAACCCGGTGAATTTCTCTTTCATGATGAAATTGATGACGCGTTGATCGGGGCGATAGCCATATTGCACAGCCAGTTCTTCGGGAAAGACCTGCATCCTTTCAAGTGCTTCAGGCGGGTAGCTAAGAATATCACGCATTCCGGATACGCGCTCTCCATTGATCAGGACAATCGGTCCGCTATCGCCTCTTCCCCCACCGGATTCTGTTTCAGAGGACAAGCTATCGAGCAATTCCCGTATCGATGATGCGCCATAGCCCTCGATATCTTCAGCCGTTAGCTCCACAATTGGTGGTACATCGGTAATGACCGAACCGGGAAGCCGTTCGGCGTTGACGATTATATCGTCATTTTCGGCATGATTACCTGTCTTAGGTTCTTCAGAGTTTTGGGCCAGCAAAGCACTGTGATTGCAAATTGCCGCAACAATAATAACCCTGGCGACAAGATTGGGGGAAGCTCTGACCATTGTAAGGCGGCTATCAGCGTCTGTGCCAGGATGATAGAAACTTGAGATGAAGCGATTTGACATTTTCGGCACCCAAAATGTCTGCGATCATCCGATGACAACGCATTTAGCAGGAGCCCGAATAGTCACGAAGCTCAATTGGTAGCATCAAAATCGCTTGCGAAAGCTAACCTCTATATAGCGGCCGACAGGATCGACGAAGCCGGGCTGATAGCTGAGTGGGACCAGTCCGTCGCTGTCCCGAACGTCCTGAATATCGTCGAAGACATTATCGATGCGAAGGGCGATCCGGCTGCCCGTGAGGAATTTGAACCGCTCGGTCAGAGTGCCGCGATCATCGAGATTGATGAAAGCGCGCAGGTTAAGCGTTGTCAGATCCGAGAACCGCAGATCGGAACTGGTAAGCCCACCATCCACGCGCGTGGCGGTCTGATGCTCAGCCTGGACCCGAAAACCTATGCCGTTGTTAAACCAGCGTCCTTGCAGTTCAAACTCGTGACGGGGCTGGCCGCCGGTCGATCCGATCGCAGAACCGCCGAGCAAGTCGAGTTCCTCAACGCCGGGCCGGATCAATATGCGCTCGTCGAGATGAACAGTGTGATAGGCCGATACGCGCCAACGACCGCCTCCACGCCTGCCGGGACGACCGCCGCGTGGCGGTCGGCTGGCCCTGTCGCCAGATTGCCCGGCTTCCGGTCGGCCCGCTTTGGGTCGTCCGTTGCCGGCTCTACTTTCTGGTGGCGGTCTATCGCCAGGAGGACTTCCATCACCGGCCTTTGGCCCACTGCCTGGGCCACGAGGTCCGCGCGCCCCGCGTCGCTGGCCAAAGCGTTTGGAAAACTCTAGGCCATATCGAATGCTTTCGCTGCGGACATTACTGTAATTGACCGGTCGCCGGTCGATGGCGATCAGGCGGCCGGTTTCATCACGTGTAACGCGATCAGGGAAAGCCGCTTCGATTTCTTCGGTCAGCAACGGAAAGTCAGAGGCAACATTCTCGCTATTGTTGCGGATATATTCACCCAGAAACGTCATGTCATCCAACCATTCGGGACTGTAATTGACGGCCAGCTTGATATCCCGCCGTTTCTCGGCCGGCAGGTTCAGATTGCCACCAGTCGTAATGCTGGTCAGCACGGTTTCGCCATTGGTAAAATCAAAGGTGGTGACATTGGGTGTGATGATGACCGGATTACCGAGCTGCTGGATGGTCGGGGCGGCTTCTTCGCCAATGGCCGATGCTGTGAACACCAGCCCGTCAAAAGGTTCCCAGTTCAGGCCAAAACCGAATTCGACCAGGCCGCCGAAATCGGAAAGCTCGCTATAGCCCAAATTACCATTGATCGACAGTTCGCCAATGACTTCGGTCACGTCGATATTCTCGTTGGCAAGCGGGATATCGATATTAATACCGGCATTGAAATTATCGCGCCCAAGACTGCTGAGCGTGGTCACGCTGTCGGTGGTATCCCGGCTGTCGAGATCCTGCCGGCTGTAACCGCCGCGCAAGGTCGTGATGGCCGAACCGGAAGGCAGGTTGATCAGCGTTCCGGACAGCGTGGCCAAGGACTCAAGTGTGTTGCTGACTGATCGTGCTTCATCGGTGGCCGGAGCGGACAGTAATGCGCCGAAGTCTGCGGCAAAAGGGTCTGCTGTGCCTGCGTCGGTAGCCGCCTGCAGTGCGCTGATATCGCCGCTATTGTCGGTCGTGGTTTCGGTTTCCTCTCGCGCATAGTCAGCGGTCAAGGACCAGCGCCAACCGGACGACGTACCGTTCAGTACCGCACCGCCCTGAAACGTGTTGGTCTCTACCGTTTTGCGTAGCGGCCCAAATTGGGTGAAATAGCGGAACAGGGTCTCGTCCGTGACTGACTGTGCAAACGGGCTTGTCGCCGGGATATCCAGCGTGCCACTGGCCAGCCCCAAAAGGGCGCGGGACTTGTCGTAAACATAGCCGCCGTTGAACGCCAATGACATGCCATTGGAAAAGGTATGGCTGTAATTGCCATTGAATTCGAGCGTATCTGTTGGTGCGCTTAATGTGCGGAAACGGCCAAGATTGACCAAATCACCGGCTTCGTCCTGAATGATGCCGCGCTCTGCCTCGGTAATTGCGGTCTGCGTTTCATATTCGATATTCAGGTTCAACCGGCTGTTTTTGCCAATGCGGGTAAAAGTGGCCTCCAGCTCTGTCTTGCCCTGATCCCCACGGGTCGGCACACCATATTCGGTCTCCGCGCCGAGCCCGGTATAGTCATCTTGCAGGATGAAGTTGATCACGCGTTCATCCGGTGCATAGCCATATTGCAGGGCCAGCTCTTCCGGAAATACCTGAACGCTCTTTATCGCTTCCGGCGGCAAATCGCGGATATCACGGAAACCCGAGGTGCGCTGGCCATTTATCAGGACTATCGGCCGCCCGCTGCCGCGTCCGCGGTTGGAACTGGTTTGCGAGCTTAGCTCACCAAGCAGATCTTCAACAGAGGATACGCCATAGCTGGCAATATCGTCGGCATTGAGCTCCACAATCGGCGGAACTTCGGTCATTACTGACCCGCGGAGACGTTCGGCAGTGACGACAATATCCTCGTTGTAGCTATCCTCGTCGTTTGTTTGGGCATGGACGGGAAAGGCATTCATGATGGAAAGGACCAATATGCTGGCCCCGAAAAACCGGAGGGAGTTTTGTATCATGTGAAAGGCTCTAATAATGTCAGGCGTTGGGGAAACATGTCCAAAATGCCGTGGCACGGGGTCATGCTCAACCGAATGTTTGTAATAATTTGTCGCAAGCGCAGGGCGTCGCCAAATTTTACATTGCGCAGCAAATCCTTCCCTTTTGCGGTAATTGGGGTTATGGCGCACCGCAACACATCGAAAAACCCACGAATCAACAGGGATGAAGTAAAGCCGAATGGCAAAAGAAGAACTATTAGAAATGAAGGGGATGATCCGCGAATTACTCCCCAACGCGATGTTCCGGGTCGAACTGGAAAATGGTCATGAGGTTCTTGGCCATACCGCCGGCAAGATGCGCAAAAACCGCATCCGTGTGCTGGTGGGCGATGAAGTGCTCGTTGAACTCACGCCTTATGACCTGACCAAAGGTCGTATCACCTATCGCTTCAAATAAGCGCGGGATGCTGCCGT
The DNA here is from genome assembly GCF_900258045.1 of Sphingorhabdus sp. EL138. Classification (GTDB taxonomy): domain Bacteria; phylum Pseudomonadota; class Alphaproteobacteria; order Sphingomonadales; family Sphingomonadaceae; genus Parasphingorhabdus. The sequence goes on from NZ_OGVD01000004.1 coordinate 247,024, forward strand.
GACGCGGCCACATAAATGAAGTTGGTTCTGGCATCATCCAGCCCGCGCAGGCTGGAACTGCTCGGCCGTTTGGGCGTTAAGCCTGACCGGATCGCTTCTCCTGATATTGATGAAACGCCGTTAAAGGGTGAGCTGCCGCGTGACTATGTGCTGCGCATGGCTCGGGAAAAGGCGGCTGCCGTGGAACGCACGGACGATGAAGTCCTGATCGCTGGTGATACCATCGTTGCGGTGGGTCGGCGGATTTTGGGTAAAGCCGAGAACGAGGCTGAGCAGCGGCAATTTATGGAGCTTTTGGGCGGGCGGCGGCACCATACAATGTCAGCGGTCTGCGTGATTGCGGCGGACGGCACTGCCCGGACGAAATTGTCGGACAGCATCATCAAATTCAAGCGTTTCGAGAACAGCGAGATCAACGCCTATATCCAGTCCGGCGAAGGGCAGGGCAAAGCCGGCGGTTATGCCATTCAGGGCCTTGCCGAAGCCTTTGTGATTTCAATCAGCGGCAGTTTCAGCGGGATCATGGGCTTGCCGCTTTACGAGACACGCAATCTGCTGATTTCCTCGGGCTATCCGCTCAATCAAGATGACGCCTGATTTCCAGAATGGCTGGCTCTATGAAGCCGGTATCGGTGAAAACCGCGCTGCCCGAATCGTAGACGGCGAGCTAGTCGCGGTCCGGATCGAGCGTGAGCGGGCGGGTGCACGACGGGGCTCTGTGGTCGATGCGCAGTTTACAGAGCAATGGGTCGCTGGACGATCGGGTATTGTGTCGCTGGAAAGCGGCGAGCAATGCCTGTTGCAACCGCTGCCCAAAGGTCTGACCGAAGGTGCGACTATACGGATCGAAATTGTCCGGGAGGCGCTGGATGAGAAAGGCGGACAATCGAAACGGGCGAAGGCGAGACCGGCAGATGCTGGTAGCGCTCTAACGCAGGGTCCAAACCTCTTGGATATCATCGAAGCAACCGGTGAGGCGATCCGAAAGATTCAAGCGCACGAACCGGATATGCTGGCCAGCTTGGATTGGAACGAAGCGATGGAACAGGCAGAAACCGGCCGCATAGATTTTGACGGCGGCAGTCTGCTGATCTCCTTAACACCAGCGCTGACGGTCATTGACGTAGACGGTCCGCTCGTACCGCTTGAGTTAGCAAAACGCGCGGCCAAGCAGGTTGCGCTAGCGCTTACGCGGTTTGATATTGGTGGTTCAACCGGCGTCGATTTTCCGACCTTGCAAGCAAAAGCAGAGCGAACAGAAGTCTGCGCTATATTCGATCAGCATATGACGGGCAATTGCGAACGGACGGCGATTAACGGTTTTGGCTTCATGCAAGTGGTCAGCCGCAAGACGGGCCCTTCGGTGCTGGAAATAGTGCAGGCGGATAAGGTGCTGAGTGCGACCCTCTCGCTATTGCGCCATGCGGAACGGACTCCGGGAACCGGTGCCATGCGGCTTGACGTACATCCGGCGGTCGCGGCGAAGCTCAAGCACAGGCAGGCGTGGCTGGATATGCTGTCACAACGCACCGGTCGTGGCGTTTCAATTGCGACAAAAGGCGATATCACCATAGCGGGCGGGCAAATCGCATCGGTTTAGTCCGCTGCACTTGCATTTTCATGGCTCGCTCTGCACAAGCCGTTCCATGACAGATATCATTCTCTATGACTATTGGCGCAGCTCCGCCAGCTACCGCGTGCGTATCGCGCTCAACCTAAAGGGCATTGCCTATAAATCGGTCACAAAAAATCTGCTCGACGACAGCACCAAACAGGCGGATTATATTGCGCGCAATCCGCAGGGTTTCATTCCGATGCTGCATATTGACGGCCACGATCTGACCCAGTCGCTGGCGATTATCGATTATCTTGATGCGACAGTTCCGGAACCACCCATGGTATCGAGCGACCCGCTGGAACGCAGCCGGACGCTGGCGCAAGCGCTGGTAGTCGCGGCGGATATTCATCCGGTGAACAATCTTCGGATCATGAAATATCTAAAAAACGAAATGGGTCAGGATAAGGAAGCGATCAACATCTGGTATCGCAATTGGGTGAGTGAGGGCTTTAAGGCGCTGGAAGTCATGGCACCGGAAAGCGGGTTTTTTGGCGGCGATGCACCCAATCTTGCCGATGTCTGTCTGGTCCCGCAAATGTATAATGGCCGCCGGTTTGAAACCGATATGACGGCCTTTCCAAAACTCGTGCGGATTGATGCTGCATGCAATGAGCTGGCGGCGTTTCATAACGCAGCGCCCGAACAGGTGAAAACAGTCTAATGAAAAAAACTATTTTGGCGTTGCCGCTTCTGGCGACAATGGCGTTCGTGAGCTTTCCTGCTTGGGGGCAAGAGGCTGCAGATTCGACTGGAGCAGACGATCCTCTTTGTTGTGTGATCTTTGGAGCGGATGCCTTTGTAATTACAGTTGATGGGTTAGCAGAACCTCAAGGAAACAATGTCTATTCAACGGTAACCGTCAAAGCTGCTGATCGATCCAGCATCGAGAACACACTGCGCACGGTTCCCGGTTTGCAGCAATTCCGCCGGTCCGATGCGCGCTCTGCCAATCCGACCAGCCAGGGGATTACGATACGTGGGTTGGGCGGTAACGCCTCGTCGCGCGCTGTCCTGTTGCTTGACGGTGTCCCGCAAGCCGATCCCTTTGGCGGTTGGGTAGCTTGGCCAGGCTATGACGCGCTCGCACTTGGTTCAGCCCGAATAACACGCGGTGGTGGCAGCGGCAGCGAGGGATCAGGTGCCATTGCAGGAACCGTTGAATTGTTTAGCCAGGATGTCGGCAATCTGATCGAATTGGGTGCAGCTTATGGCAGCCGTAATAGCGTTGATGCGGACCTGCTCTTTGGCCGTGAACTGGGGCAGGGACAGCTCACTATCTCGGCCAACTACGCACGTGGTGACGGCTTTACGCCGATTATTGAAAGCCAGCGCGGCGATGTTGACCGTCAGGCGGAATATGAGCAGGCCGGTATTGCAGTACGCTATGTCGCGCCGCTGACCGACAATACCGAACTGCAGGCCAACGTTCGCGCGTTCACCGATGATCGCGAACGCGGCTTTGCGTTTAGCGAAAATCACAATGACGGCGCTGATGCCAGCATCCGGCTGGTCAACCGGTCCGATACCGGTTGGCAATGGTCGGCCTTGGGGTATGTTCAGATCCGCAATTTTGACGTGAGCTTTGGCGGTGTCGCGGCGGATCGCAACAGTGTCCGGCGAGTGTTTGAACAGTTTAATGTGCCGTCAACCGGGCTTGGTGCAAGGTTTGAAGTGCGGCCACCGGTTGGCGACAATGTCGAACTGCGCGTTGGCGGAGACTGGCGGCGGACGGAAGGCGAGACAAACGAGAATTTCTTCTTCCTCGACGATGACACCCCGCGCCGCAGCCGCAACGCGGGCGGCTCGACCGCCACTTATGGCGCCTTTGTCGAGGCCAGCGTGCAGGCCACGGAGGCACTAACCCTGACAGGCGGTGGCCGCATTGATTTTTGGACCATCGATGATGGCTTCCGCAGAGAGATTGAATTGATCAACCCATTCCCGGGTTCCGTGCGCACGGACGCTCAATTTGATAATCGCGACGGAACCGAGTTCACGGCACGCGGCGGCTTTGCATATGATGCGACCGATCAATTGGCGTTGCGCGGTGCAGCCTATCTGGGCTGGCGTTTGCCGACGTTGAACGAACTGTTCCGGCCCTTCCGCGTTGGTCCAGATGCCACTGCGGCGAATGAACTGCTCGAGCCAGAGCGAGTGAAAGGCGCGGAACTGGGGCTGGACTGGGATAGCGAATCTGTCTCTATCGGGATCACGGCTTTCTACAACGAACTGGATGATGCGGTTGCCAATGTAACACTGGACACGGGGCCAGGACTATTCCCAGGTGTCGGCTTCGTCTCAGGGGCAGGCGTCTTCCGTCAGCGCCAAAATCTGGATTCCATTGAATCCAAAGGCATTGAAATCGACACCGAATTTGATCTTGGCAGCCTGGTGAATAATTTATCCGCTCGTGCCGCCTATTCCTATGTTGATGCGGAAGTAAACGCCTCTGGAGATGCTGCTGCGGTTGATGGATTACGTCCGGCACAGATTCCTGAGCATAATGCTTCTGCCAGCCTGCTTTGGGAGCAGGAAAATGGCACCGGTGCGTCTGTGTCACTACGATATATTGGCAATCAGTTCGAAGATGATCAGAATAGCCGCCGACTGGATGATGCATTCACCATTGATGGCCGTCTCGCTTTTGCAGTGAATGATCGTTTGTTGGTCGAAGGGCGGGTTGAAAATCTGTTTGATGCGCGGGTAGAGACGGCCGTTAGTAGTAGCAATATTATCGAACGTGCTTTTCCGAGGACATTTTGGATTGGACTTCGAACCAAAATTGAATAAATATTACTTATGACCGCTAACCTTGACGATTTTATCCCGTACCAACTGTCCACCGCATCCAATGCGGTGAGCGATCTGATTTCAAGCGAGTACAAGAGCCGCTTCGGGCTGAAAATCCCGGAATGGCGGGTTATGGCTGTTCTCGGCAATCGCGGTGCATCGACGCAGCGGCAGCTTGTCGAAGCGACCCTGATGGACAAAGTGACAGTAAACCGGGCTGTTAAAACTCTGGTGGATCGCCAGTTGTTGGGCCGCAGTCCAAATAATGCCGACGGTCGTTCTCATCATTTGATGCTCAGCCAGAATGGCCGCGACCTTTATGACCAGATCATGCCCGCAGCAGAAGCAATGGAAAAGAAGGTGATGACTGTCCTGACAGACGATGATCAGCGGCATCTGTCGGAAATGCTGGCTAAGATAAAACAGTCTGCTGATGATATCGCGGCCGGTTGAACAGCCGGTTTGACAGTATCCCGAACAAAAAAAGAGCGGTTTTGAAGACCGCTCTTTTTCATTTTTTGTTTTGATGCCTTTAGCTACATCATCGTATCGGAGATCGAACAGGCTGCCGGCCCAAGGATCACGATAAATAGCGTCGGCAGAATGAACAGGATCAGCGGAATTGTCATAATCGCTGGCAGACGCGCGGCTTTTTCTTCAGCCCGCATCATCCGATCATTCCGGAACTCTGCTGAGAGAACGCGCAAGGCTGATGCTAGCGGCGTACCATATTTCTCGGTCTGGATCATCGTTGTGACCATGCCTTTGACATGCTCCAACGCCACACGATAGGCGAGATTCTCAAAAGCCTGACGGCGTTCTGTGAGGAAGCCCAACTCAATGGATGTCAGTGAAAACTCATCCGCCAGTTCGGGATAGGCATCGCCCAGTTCCTTTGCCACACGGGCAAAAGCGGCGTCGACGGTCAGTCCAGCCTCGGCACAGATGACCAAAAGGTCAATCGCGTCTGGCAGGCCTTTGCGGACCAGATCGGTTCGCTTGGCAATCAGGTTGTTCAGATAAACATCAGCGCCCTTATAACCCGCGATGCAGGCACCGGCGAAAGCACCGAACTTCTTGATCGGTGTCCAGTCGGGCATGTAATCAAAGCCATAAAGGGCGAGGGCAGCAGCGCCGCCGAGAACAATCGGCAAGACCAGACGGCTGAAGATAACCGCGTAAGCGAGGTCTTTCGAGCGGATACCGGCCTGGGCCAGTTTCTGCTGCGATTCTTTTAGCTGATCGTCCTGCAAAACTTTGAGAGACGACAGCATGCCGCGCATACGATCAGTTGTATCGTTCTGCTGGATCAGCTTAGCGCGCTTCTTGGTTGTTGAGGCGGTGATACCGGCCTTTAACTGTTCACGCCGTTCGTTCAGCGATTTGACACGCTTCGCCATGGGATCTCGGACGGTTACGGCCGTATAGATTGCAAACACAACAGCGAGCGTTGCTACGGCAGCCAATATGGTTGCCACCCAGAGGACGTCTATTCCCAGTAAAGTTGGACCACTATCGGGCATTGCCTTACACCTTCCTCTTAGATTTCAAAGTTAACCATTTTGGCCATGATGAACACACCGATGCTCATCCAGGTCAGCCCGCCGAGGCCAGCGATGATCAAGCGTTCTTCGTAAAAGAATCCAGCGAGATAAGTCGGGTTAACCGACCATACCAAGGCGAAAACGATGAATGGCAATGAACCAACAATGTAGGCGGATGCCTTTGATTCCGACGACATGGCTTTGATTTTCAGTTTCATCTGGCCACGTTTACGCAGCACATCTGCCAGGTTGGCCAGCGTTTCGGCCAGGTTACCACCTGTCTCACGTTGAATGGCGAGCGTGATGCAGAAAAATTTGAATTCTGGTGTATCGAGCCGTTTGGCGCTTTCCTGCAAAGCATCTTCCATTGTCCGGCCAATTTTGATCCGGTCAACAACCTTGGCAAATTCTTCGCCTACAGGTCCGTCAATTTCCTTTGCAACCACACCGATGGTTTCCGTTACCGGTAGACCCGAACGCAGACCACGAACCAAAAGTTCGATCGCATCAGGGAATGAAGCGGTAAACTTGCTGACTCTCATGCTGATCAGGATGCCGACAATCATATGCGGTAGGCCAAATCCAACCGCCAGTCCCCCAAATATGCAAAGGAGCAAGGGCGCTCCCTGAAAGATCAGGCCGGCACAGACGAGAACAGCGATTCCGAGGCAAACCGAAAAAAACTGCTTGATGGTCCATTCGCGCCCGGTTCGGTCGAGCCGGATGGCGAGCATATCCATTCTCGACAGCGTTTCGCCAGTGGGCCGATGGTTTTTCCGGCGGGCACTGACCGCCTTTTTCATCTGTTCTTCCATTTTGGCATTGGTGCTTTCCGAATGACGGAAGCGCACTTTGTCCAGACGCTTTGCCTTTGCCGTAGCCTCTGAAGGGCCGGCAAAAGCAAACACGATGAGCATAAGGACTAGCAATATTCCTCCACCCAGAATGGCTGTCTGCATCATATCCATTACGTGCATCCTTGCATGTTAGAAAGAAACGGGTTGGGCATCACGATTCGGATGTCTCGCCTTCTTTCTTCTTCTTTGATGGCAGGAGTGATTTCATCCCTCCAAATTTGTCCATCAGCGATGTTTTTGCTTTGCCTTCGCCTTCTTCACCTTCGTCTTCGACGGTGCCAAGAATATGTTCGGACAGCGCAATAATCTTGCCGGTCGCCTTGCTTGATTTACCAGCTTCTACAAAGGCTTGCCCCAATTTCGCTGCATGCGCGGCTGCTTTGGGGTCGGCCGGGATCATGATATCGATTTTGCGTTCGATCGAATTCTCAAAATCCTGTCTGGAGATTTCCAGACCACCGGATTGCACTTTGTTGGCAACAACAATCACTTTGCTCTGCGCTGCATGCGATTTCAGCCATGACAGCAATCGAATAGCATCGCGGGCAGAAGCCAATGTCAGTTCCGTGACAATGACGGTCGCGTTCACATCGCCCAGGAGATGCGGATAGTTGATCAGCATGTCGCGTGGCAGGTCGATAACCGTGCATTCGAAGGCGGCACGAAATTCTTCCTGCAATTGGAAAAAGGCTGTTCCGTCTGTCATCATCGGCGAGTTGATCGGTGCCTCAGCCGACAGCAGAGACAGCTTCTCGTTCGCCTTGATCATCGCCCGTTCAATGAACAGACCGTCGATCCGGCTGGGATTATCGATGGCATCGGTAAGTCCGCGGCCTGGCTCAAGGTCCAACGCCAGAGCGCCAGTACCGAAATGAACATCAAGATCGAGAAGCGCGGTCAAACGCTCTTTCTCGTTGCTGAGTAACCATGCAAGCGATGTTGCAATCGTCGATGCGCCGACGCCTCCACGGGTCCCGATGACTGCCGTGGAAACATGTGGCTTCTCACTAGCTTGTTCATCGGTTTTCGGTGCGTTGAGCACGGCTTGTGCCTGACTCAGTACATCGCGCAATTGTTCGGGGCTGAACGGTTTCAGGAGATAGTCCTGCAGACCGCTAACGATCAGGTCGCGGTAAAGACGGACGTCGTTTACCTGACCCATGGCAATAACCACAGTTCCAGGTTCGCAGACTTCAGCCAAAGAATTGATGTCGGCCAATGGATCGCCAGATTCGGACAGATCAACCATCAGAATATTTGGGCTCGCCGCAACAGAAAGCGACTGCACCGCGTTGCGAAGTCCACCTTTGTGGCACTTGTCTACCGGCCAGCCCATCTCTTCTACGACAGGACGCAGCAGGTCCAGCGTATCTTCATCACATACGAAAGCGGAGAACGGATCACGTCCGTTTACGGCACCGGGTTTCCAGGGAGCGTTCATTATAGGCCTCCAGCTTGTTTGGCTTTGTCACGATAGGCACGAATGGCTTTTGATGCTTCCGACTGATCTTCGCCATCGCGGGCCTGGCCGCGCACGAGATCTTCAGGATCGGCAATCATTGCCGCCATTGTGCTGTTAACTCCGCATCCATAATTTTCGCTCGTACGAGCCTGAAAATCGGTATGGCTGCGGTTGCTCCAATCCGGGCAACCAGGAACGGTTGCGGTTGAGCGTGAAACAACAACGCGCATTGCGCCGCTTGGAACATTGCCTTCGGTTACCGGGGCAATGTCGCTGATCAATAATCCTTTTTGAGCGGCCAGGGCTTCAACTGCACCGCGAGCCGAGGCTCCGGCGTTGTAACCCGGGTCGTCAATGGCAACGCGATCTCCATATCCCAGATCCAAGGCATCAAACCAGCCCGCAAGGCGGCGAAACTCGGCATCGGGGAGTGATCCCGATCCTGCCGTGTTGACGTCCAGCACGAAGTGGGACCGGGTAACAACCGGTTGCCGTTCGCTGTACACGGTACGGTTGGCTGTCGTGCTACCGCATGCTGCGACAGATAGTCCGAGAGCGGTTACAAGTGCTATAGAAACAAAACGCATGATGTCTTCTCCTGAAACGGACTATTTATCGAAGCTGAAACCGGGGGCAGCGCCACCAGATTTCTTCGGCTTTTTGGCGGTTTTACTGCTGCCTGGTGCGGACATGCTGCTGAGTGCAGGGCCCGATGCGACCGGTGGAGCAACCTTTGGTTTTGGGCGATCACCGGTACCGGTTGAACTGTGCCGGTTCATAATCAGCCGTTCAAAATCATTGGCTTGCTTGAAGCCATCGGTGGGCAGGACGATATCGCTGTCGCTGACCGGTTTGACGAGATATGGTGTCACAACGATCATCAACTCGGTTTCGTTCTTTCGATATCCGTCCGATTTGAAGAGGTTACCAAGCACTGGTATATCGGCCAATCCCGGTGTTTTATCAATGGATGAGCTGTAGCTATTCTGCATCAACCCAGCAATCATGAAGCTTTCGCCGGAACCCAGTTCAATTGTGGTTTCCGCCTCTCTTGTAGAGATAGCCGGAATCTCAAATCCGTTGAGACGAACGGCCCCTTGTGAGGATATTTCCGATACGCTTGGTTTTACGCGAATCGAGATACGCCCGTTTGAAAGAACGGTCGGTGTGTAAGAAAGGCTAACACCAAAATTCTGGTAGGTAACACTAACTTCACCAAAGCCCGAGGATTGCGGTATCGGGAATCGGCCACCCGCGAGGAAGGTTGCGGTTTCACCTGAAATGGTGGTTAAATTGGGCGATGCCAATGTTGTCGATAGACCAATCCGTTCAGATACATCGAGAGCCGTCGCAATATCCAATCCAAACAGACGCCCTGCCGCAGTGACGGCATCCAATCCACTTGCTTGATTGAAGTTAAATGCCGTACCGCCTTGCGTAACAAATTGACCGGTGGCCGTGTTAAATGGCAGGGAAATTGATCCTGCCGGTAATCCGAACAAGCTGGAAGCATCCAGCGTGGGGAATCCACTTGTATCGAAATCAGTAATCGCCCCGAAGTTACGACCCCTGTTAACTCCAAATTGAAAACCATTGGTAGTATCGCGTGTCGTCACGTTGCCATTGATATTCTTGGCAAGCGAGCGAGCTACTTCTGCAAAACGGACCCGTAAATTGACCTGCAAAGGGGTCGCTGTTTTTAGTCTGCTAACAACACGCGTGTCATCGCCAACATAGGCCTGAACCAGATTTTCTGCTTCTTCAGCATCATCCGGATTAGCGATTGTTCCTGTTAAAAGCACAAAGTTGTTTGTTGTGCTCACCGAAATTTTTGCGTCTGGCATGGCTAAGCCCAGCATCTGGTCAATCGATGAAATCTCAGCACCAACAGAAACTTCCGCAGAATATACGACCTTGCCTGAACGGCTAGTTGCATAGAAGCTGGTTTGTCCGCCTGACTTCCCAAAGATGTATAGCTGGCGTTGGGAGCGAACCTGCACGTCGGCAATATCATCTTCAGCAATGAAAACGTCTTGGATCGGCGCCGGCAGTGTAATCAGCTTGCCACGACCAACAGCAACCGAAACACGGGATTGTGGTGCGGTAATCTTGACCGATTGAGCGTTAAGTGGTGTCGCGCTGTTGACGGACACGGTTAGAGCCAGGACGGAAGTAACAGCCGCGCCCATCACCTTTTTTGCTGATATTTTGTTTGTTTGGCGGTTATGCTTTGCATATTGAATGGCCATTATTTGTCTCCAAACTTAACTTCATTGACGGCATTACCGCGTGCTATCCGGACTTTTGGTCCTTCTGGCTTTTGTTCTTTGGTCAACTGCGGTGGGGTGCGTGCTTCAAAGCGTGACACTTCACCGCCGGTTGAGAAGGTTGATTTCTTGGAATCCGGCCGTGTTGCGAGAGACTTGATCATAGCCGCTTCCTGGGCTGGATCATCGGTTTTAGGCAGTTTGATCTCACCAGAGGCAATCGCTTCTTCAAGCTCTGCGGTGCTATCAGCCAGCGAACGAAGGGACAGGCTCAGCGTACCCAAAGTTTGGGCAACAGCTACTTTTTCAGCAATTTTCGGCGTGGCTTCAAGCGTAACCAACTTGGTTTTGACCGGTACGGCCTGACCTGCCTCATTTGTTGTTTGGGTAACGCGGTTATCGGTAGCGAGAACCCGAATATTACGGATAACCGTTTCCGATACTTTGAATTCCGGTCCTTGACCTTTAATTGTCTGTGTTAGCACCAGGTCAACTCGGTCTCCCGGGAACACGAAACCGGCAACACCGGTCAAGCCAGAAACAGGAATAGTAACGGCACGCATGCCGGGGCCGAGTGCTGCTGCCAGGAAGCCGCGGTCACCCGGGCTAACAATAGCGCCTTTGGTGAGTGGCTGTCCGGCAGTAATAGCGTTACGAACGACTGTACCGTTCAGAGATTCAATACTCGTACCTTCTTTTTGGAAATAAGCTTCCTCAACAAGGTCTTCCGGCCAAGGCTGGAAGCTGAAGGCATCAGGCGTAATGATAGTGCCAACGGGCAAGGCGCGCGAAGCGACGAGAACTTCGTCCCCCAGTACTTCGACCTTTTTCGCTTCCACTTGTGGTGCAGCAGCACCCGCGAACATACTTCTGGCGAGCAATGCTGTGACCGCAGCCACTACCAATGCGCCGATAAGCAAAATTAGTTTCTTCTTGTCCATGACGTCTTACGCCTCCTGAATGCCCCACCGGAATCGATCACCCTGAATGATCCGTTGGCGGTAGATTTCTCTTTCAAGTAAAATGGTTAAAATATCGTTCGTTAATTATCCAAAGCCCTGCAAATGATATGGCAACTCCATATGGGACCTTTACTGGACCCTCAGTTTTTTGGATTTTCTTAGCTGTTATCATTAACAGCGTGAGGACTCCGCCAGCGATGGACATGATCACCAACATCTGAATTAGCGTGAGCCAATGGAGCCACAACGCAATGGCTGTAAGGAGTTTTACGTCCCCGCCGCCCATCGCACCGATCGCGAACATTCCGGCAAATATGGTAAACACGACCGTAGCGATGCCAATTTGCCACACCATGTCTGGCCAGAAAGCCATGTCGCTGGCGATCCAGAATACGGGTGCGCCCAATGCAATGGCCAGATTCAGCTTGTTGGATATGTGACGGCTCTTGATATCAGTGATCGCGGCCACGATCAGCGCAATTGCCAAGCCGCCCCAGAGCAAGTAAATGAGTTGTTCCCCGTTCATGGGAAACAGCTTTAAGAAAAATGCCTTACCAAATAGTAACCATCATGGCCGGAGCCCATTTTTGAGTCGATTAAACCCGCCTGTATTTGATCGACGCTCCATCCCTGAAGACGCGCAAGAGCTGATCTGGCACGCCCCGGATGGTTGGGCGTTGCGGCAATTTGAATGGCCGCAGCCCAGGAGTAATGCTCGCGGTTCGATATTGTTCATGACCGGTCGAGCAGATTTCTATGAAAAATATCTCGAGACATTCAACGATTTTCACGCTGCTGGATGGAATGTTACTTCGCCCGATTGGCGAGGGCAGGGCGGTTCGGGCCGATGTGGTCCGCATCCACATGTCGGGCACATCGATGACTTTGCGACATGGGTTGATGATCTGAGTGCTTTTTACGAACAATGGCGGGGCGGGCATAGTGGACCTCATGTAGTCATCGGTCACAGCATGGGTGGTCATCTTGTTACCCGTGCGCTGGCTGAACAGCGCATTCATCCCGATGCCGCGATATTATGTGCGCCAATGTTGGCACCAGCGGGCGGGGGTATGCCTGAATGGACTGCGCATCTACTGTCCAAAATGATCTGCGCCTTTGGGAGGGAGAAGCGTCGCGCCTGGAAGGTCAGTGAAAAACCATTGGAACCGGAAATATTGCGGCAGGGTTTGCTGACTCACGACGCTGATCGCTATTCTGATGAATTTTTCTGGTTTAGGGAACGCCCGGATGTGCGTTTGGGGCCAGCAAGCTGGCGCTGGGTAGAGCGGGCTTATTCTTCCACCCGCGGGCTTAGAAACCGTAGGCACCTTGAAGCAGTGGATATCCCGGTATTTTTTCTGGCAACGGAAGTGGACGAACTGGTTGACCATCCGACCATAGAACGTGCTGTACACTTGCTGCCCCATGCCGAGATTAAACTATTCGGCAAAGAATGTGCTCACGAGATCTACCGCGAGGCTGACCCTGTACGGGATGCTGCCTTGCAAGCCAGTTTTGAGTTTCTAGATAGGGTAGCACCGCAGCAATGAGTAAGTTTACCCATGAACCAATATGATGTTGCCATTATCGGGGCCGGAATTGCGGGCGCAAGTATTGCGTCAGAAATAGCCGGGCATTGCTCTGTCATCATATTGGAAGCGGAAGACCAACCGGGATATCACAGCACCGGCCGGTCAGCGGCATTTTGGACGGAGAGCTATGGCGGGCCGCAGGTGCAGCCGCTGACCACTGCTTCTTACGATTTTCTCCATCATCCGCCCGCCAGGTTTTCCGAGGCCAGTTTTTTGAAGAAGCGCAGGGCCATCAATATCGGACGTGCCGGTGACCAGCATCTGCTGGAGGATTTCGTCTCTGAGTTCAAAGATAGCGGGATATCTATGGTTCGATGGGACCGGGATGATATTACGGCTGTCGTGCCTCATCTGAAGCAAGGATGGGATCGAGCGGTTTATGAGCCTGATTGCTGCGATATCGATGTGGCCGGGTTACACATGGCTTATATACGTGATGCGAAACGCAAAGGTGTCGCCTTATCCTGTAACACCCGGGTCGAGGAAATTGCGCATGACGAGAGCGGATGGGTGATCAATAGTGGCGATAATGCCATTGGCGCGAAGTTGATAATCAATGCCGCTGGCGCATGGGCAAGCGAAATCGCCAGTCTTGCAGGCGCGTTGCCAATCGAAATTCAACCGATGCGCCGAACGATGGTGCAGTTACACACCGATCCGCCGTCCGCACCAGATATGCCGTTGGTCGTGGCACTGGACGGCAGTTTCTATTTCAAGCCCGAAGCCGGCGGTAGTTTCTGGCTCAGTCCGCATGACGAAACACCGGTTGTTGCCAGTGATGTAGCGCCGGAAGAATGGGATGTCGCGGTGGCGATAGATCGCTTTCAATCGATACTGGACGTCGAAATCAAAAGCGTAAACCGCAAATGGGCGGGGCTGCGCAGCTTTACGCCTGATCGACTGCCGGTTTATGGATATGATCCCCAGCAGCCCGATTTTTTCTGGTTTGCTGGGCAAGGAGGCTTTGGCATTCAGACAGCACCGGCCGCAGCGAAACTGGGGAAATCGATTTTACTGGGTATGGAAAAAGACGCTGCCGTAAAGGGACTGGATTTCGATCTATACGATCCTTCGCGTTTCGCCGTTATGATGGCTTGATAAATTCATCATTGCGTTCAGCGCCTTAAGACGCAATAAATCTCCTGTCCGATACGGACCGACAAAGGCCAGTATAGGCCTAAAATGGAGACAGATAATATGGCGCACAAATTTGAAATTTATAAGGACAAAAAGGGCGAGTTCCGGGTTCGCTTTAAACATAATAGCGAGATCATGTTCTCAACCGAAGGTTATAAGAGCAAATCCAGCGCCAAAAATGCAATTGCTTCCATCATTAAAAACGGCCCCGGCGCTGAGGTTGAAGATAACAGCTAAGTTAATAGCTATCTAAACAATTACCGTCATCCCGGTCAGCGCCGGGATGACATTTGCGTCAATGGCCGGCAGCCACGTTCATCGCGGCATTGCTGGCCAGCATATCGGCGCGCTCGTTGTCCGCGTCTCCGGCATGACCCTTGACCCAATGCCATTCGATATCATGGCGTTTCACCGCTTCGATGAGGTCTTGCCATAGATCGGCATTTTTGACCGGCTTTTTTCCTGCGGTGCGCCAACCATTTTTCTGCCAGTTAAACACCCATTTGGTGATACCGTCCTTCACGTAGGTGCTGTCAATCGACAGTTTGACCCTGCACGGCCGCTTTAACGCATTGAGCGCTTCAATAGCAGCGCGCAATTCCATTCGGTTGTTGGTCGTCTCCGGTTCGCCGCCGGAAATTTCCTTTTCTGTTTTGCCATGCCGGATTAATGCTCCCCAGCCGCCCGGACCGGGATTGCCCTTGCACGCGCCGTCTGTTGCGATTTCGACAAAAGAGAGATCACTCATGCGACGAAGACCCCTGGATTGGCCTGATAATATTTCAGACGATTGAGAAATGCGGTCGGGTCTTTGCGAGTCACCAGAGCGTCGGCGGGCGTGTTGATCCAGTCATACGCACGGGTCAATAAAAAGCGTAGTGACGCTCCCCGTGCCAAAACTGGCAGGGCCGCGCGTTCTTCTGCGCTGAGATCAAATGCATCGCTATAGCCCTCCAGAAGCGCGGCCGAGATCGCTTCGTCAAACTGTTCGCCATCTTCGGAAAAACACCAAGCCGCATGGGTCACAGCCACGTCATGGGCGCGAACATCTGTGCAGGAAAAATAAAAGTCAATCAGGCCGGTAACCGCATCATCAAGCATCAGCACATTGTCCGGGAACAAATCGGCATGGATGACAGATTGTGGCAATGTGACTGGCCAATGTGCATCAAGATAATCGAGTTCGGCCACCACGATATCATTGAGATCAGGTGCAATTTCATTCAGTCCGCCGGGACCGCAATCAGCGGCGAGCTCGCGCCATGTGTCGTGATCCATGCTATTGGCGCGCTGCATGTTGAAGTCTTGTAGAGCATCATGCATGCCGCCTAGCGCTTGGCCCGTGGCTCGGGCTTGTGCCGCAGTCGGCATCGTCACGGAAATACCGGGAAGAAATTTGATCAGACAAGCATGTCGGCCGCACAAATTTTGTATTTTCGTACCAGTGCGGTCTGCGATCATCGGCGGTACCGGTTGTTTTTTCTCGGCCAAATGGTCGAGCATCGCAATGAAGAAGGGTAAATCGTCCGGGTCGACGCGCTTCTCGTAAAGCGTCAAAATGAACCGATCTTGCGTCGTTTCAATCAGGTAATTACTGTTCTCTACGCCCTCGGCTATGCCTTTGGCAGATACTAATGTGCCAACATCAAACCGGCCCAAGAAGGTTTCAATCTCTTCAGCACTGACCTTGGTATAAACAGCCATCAGGCGGCTTCGAGTCCACGCGGTAGCTTGAAAACCATGCGCTCGTCAGCCGTTTTTATCTTTTGTTCGTCGACGATGTAACGTTCTTCAAGATGGGATACGACTTCGCGCACCAATATTTCCGGAGCAGAGGCGCCGGCGGTCAGGCCAAGCGTTTCAACACCTTCGACCCAGCCAAAATCAATGTCATCGGCGCGCTGGATGAGATAGGCATCTGTTCCTTCACGCTCGGCAACTTCTACAAGGCGCAAGCTGTTGGAGCTGTTTGGCGCACCGATAACCAGAACCAGATCGCAAGACTTCGCTATGCGTTTTACCGCGTCCTGACGGTTTGACGTTGCATAGCAGATATCTTCGCCTTTTGGTCCGACGATATTGGGGAAACGTTCCTGCAGCGCTTCGACAATCGCTCTGGTATCATCGACCGAGAGGGTGGTCTGAGTAAGGAATGAAAGCTTCTCCGGGTCCGCTGGCTTTAGCGCGGCAACATCATCCAGAGTCTCGACCAGAGTCATCATGCCTTCGTCGACCTGGCCGAAAGTGCCTATGACTTCAGGATGATTTTCGTGTCCGACGAAGATAATATGGCGCCCTGCCTCAACCTGTCGTTCCGCCTGACGATGTACCTTTGACACCAGAGGGCAAGTAGCATCGACATATTCCAGGCCGCGTTCTTCTGCTTTGTGCGGTACGGCTTTGGGCACTCCGTGTGCTGAAAAGACCACCGGAACACCGTCCGGTACCTCGTCAAGTTCCTCGACGAATACGGCACCAAGTTTTTTCAATTCATCCACAACATAGCGGTTATGGACAATTTCGTGGCGTACATAGACAGGAGCTCCATATTTTTCGATCGCCAGTTCCACGATTTTTATGGCCCGATCAACGCCCGCGCAAAAACCGCGAGGGGCTGCTACAAGCAAGCTAATACGGGGTTTTCCTGATTCTGCATGATTCATAATCAAAGCCTTAATGAAAAACGGAGGCGGCGAAAAGCCTGTCTGTTCATCCTATGGATGGTTGCGTGCTCTTAAAGGCATAGATAAGGGTTTCCAAACCCTGAACAAGGACGCAGGTCAAATCTGCGCGAAATGGGACAAAAGGCAAGGAATAAGCATGATACTCAAACGGCGTTTCGATAAGTTGCTATTGACCGGTGGAACGGTTTTGGCATTGGCGGGTTGCGCGCAAGACGGCGCCATCGATGTCAGCTCCGGTGTTGGCGTTAGCGTAACCCGAAGTGGTTGTCCTGCGGTTGCCGTTCCCGACTATACAGGCGATGTCACCATTTTTGATCCCGTGAACAGCACAGATGCGAGTGCGATTGATGTTGTGGCCAATATCACCAACGTCCGTTCAACTTGTAACAGCGAGGGTGCGCGGATTTATTCTGAGGCTACGTTTGATGTTTATGCGGTCCGCTCTCGCCCCCAGGGTTCGCGAACGGTTACCGTACCATATTTTTCGACGGTCGTGCAGGGCGGGACCGCCGTAGTTGCCAAGCGCGTTAAAAATGTAACGCTGACTTTCGCTGATGGCGAATATCGCGCTTCAGCTTCCGGTAAAGCGGGCTCCTATGTTGATGCGGCTGCTGCGCGGCTTCCAGAAGATGTAATCGAACGCATTACACGCAAAAGAAAACCTGGAGACCCTGATGCCGCACTGGATCCGCTGGCGGACCCAGCGGTGCGAGCTGCGGTAGCAAGGTCAACTTTTGAGCTTTTGATCGGTTTTCAGCTGACCCCGGAACAGCTGCAATATAACGCGACCCGATAAACCTCTTGGTCAACAAAGCTCTGGGCCGATAAGGTTCCGGGCGCAAATTCTGTTTGGCTCGGCGGGTCCGGGCTCTATAATCTATTGAAAATTGGGGTGAAGCGATGCTGTTTCATATTTTCCAGCAACATATTGATAAAGCACTAGATGATCTGGTGTCAGATGGCGATCTACCGGCTGACCTTGATCGCAAAAATGTGACGCTGGAGCCACCGCGCGATCCGTCACATGGTGATTTGTCAACCAATGCTGCAATGGTCCTGTCAAAGGCAGCAGGAGAGAAACCACGCGATCTGGCGGAGAAGATTGTCGGCAAACTCGAAGCTCTTGATGATATCAAAACGGCAGAAATGGCCGGACCGGGATTTATAAACCTGCGCGTCAGTGATGCTGTTTTGATCGCGGAACTGAAAGAAATCGAGGCATTGGGCGCGGACTATGGCCGCTCTGACAAGGGGCAGGGCGTCACCGTCAATGTTGAATATGTATCAGCCAATCCAACTGGCCCCATGCATATGGGGCATTGCCGCGGCGCAGTCGTAGGCGATGCGCTGGCTGATTTGCTCGAGTTTATCGGGCACAAGGTGATCCGCGAATATTATGTCAATGACGCCGGTGCGCAGGTCGATATTCTCGCTGAATCTGTCCATATCCGTTATCGCGAGGCACTAGGCGAGACGATTTTGGCAATTCCTGAGGGGCTTTATCCCGGAGACTATCTCAAGCCAGTAGGCTGGGCCTTGGCGCAGCAACATGGCGATAAATATGTTGATGCGCCGATTGATGAATGGTTACCGATGTTCCGCAAGGCCGCCGTAGCCGGCATGATGGACATGATCCGGGCCGATCTCGCACTATTGGGCATCGAGCATGATGTTTTCTCGTCTGAAGCGGAGTTACATGAAGCCGGCAAAGCAGATGCCGCCGAAGCCGAATTGCGGTCCCGCGATCTGGTCTATGACGGTGTCCTTGAAAAACCCAAGGGCAAGACCATTGACGATTGGGAACCAGTAGAGCTGCCGTTGTTCCGTTCTACCCAATTTGGAGATGATCAGGACCGGCCGATCAAGAAGTCCAATGGCCGCTGGACCTATTTTGGTGGCGATCTCGCTTATCATTTTCAGAAAGCCCAAAAGGCTGATGAGCTGATTGATATTTGGGGTGCCGATCATTCCGGCACGGTCAAGCGGATCAAGGCTGCCGTGGCGGCGCTGACCGAGGGCAAAACCAAATTTGACGTGAAGCTGATCCAGATGGTGCGGTTGCTGCGTGATGGCGAGCCGGAGAAGATGTCGAAACGTTCGGGCAATTTTGTCACTATCGCCGACATGGTCGAAGAAGTGGGCAAGGATGCGGTGCGTTTCACGATGCTGACCCGCAAGGCCGATGCGCAGATGGACTTTGATTTTGCCAAGGTAGCCGAGGCGTCACGGGACAATCCGGTATTCTATGTGCAATATGCCCATGCCCGGATTCAATCCACCTTGCGCAAAGCGGCGGACGAGGAAAACATCCTTCCCTCAGCCGATCATCTCGACAAGCTTGGCGCCGAAGAGCTCGACCTTATCAAACAGGCAGCTCAATTCCCGAGAATCGTCGAATCGGCCGCGATGAGTCGTGAACCGCACCGGATTGCTTTCTACCTCAACGACCTCGCAGCGGCGTTTCACGCCTTCTGGAATATGGGCAATGATCGGCCGGAAATGCGGATCATCATGGTTAACGACCCTGCCATGACGTCTGCTAGGCTTTTCTTAGCTAAATATTTAGGGCAAGTAATTAAGAACGGTCTCGCGCTGATGGGGGTCAGTGCCGCTGACAAGATGTGAGCGTTCGAGAATTGCTGTGGGGTTTGAGTAATGTCTGATGTGAATAGTGATAGTCTGGATCTGGACGATGACAATCGTCTACCTTGGCTGGAATCTGCCGAAGACTATGATGGAGAGGATGAATATTCTCCCCTTCGTGTCGCCTTGTTTGTAGGTTTGGCCATAGCGCTGCTGGCAGCAATTGTCGGCGGCATCTATTGGATGCAGAACCGCGATGCAGGTGGACTGAGCGGCGACGGCACATTGATCGCGGCACAGGAAGGCGATTATAAAATACGCCCTGATGATCCGCAGGCCAAGCAGTTCGAAGGCGAAGGCGACGCCAGTTTTGCGGCTTCCGAAGGACAAGGCACAGCAGGTAAACTTGGCACAGCGCCGCCTGTAGAGGCTCCGATCAAGAAAGCTGCAACTGTTGCTCCATCAGCTCCCGGCAGTGCAATGATTCAGCTTGGTGCATTCAGTTCCGCCGGGCAGGCCGATAGCGCCTGGTCCGGTTTCAGCCGACGCTTTGCTGACATTGGCGCCTTGCCGAAGAAAATTGTGCAAGGCACGGTTGAAGGTGGAACTATCTATCGCCTCAATGCGGTGGCTCCGAACGTTCAGGCAGCGCAACAGGTGTGCAACGGTTTGAAAGCAGCAGGTGAAAGCTGCCTCGTCGTTCCACAATAAGCTTTAAAGATATCGGTTTCCTCTCGCGCTTCGGGTGAGCGCGGCAAGGTGCCTGCGTCGAAAATCGGGGACGCGCTGTGGATAACGGCGCTTTCCGCTTTACCGGTCCGCCAATTTTCCGCATGATGAGTCATATTATGCGCGGGATTGGGTAGAGTTAAGTCATGAAGCCGGTCATTTTTGGTATGTCGGGATTAAGCCTGACGGCGGATGAAAAGGCGTTTTTCAAGGAAAGCGACCCAGCGGGCTATATTATTTTCGGCCGCAATGTTGAAACCAAGGACCAGTTACGGGCGCTGACCGATGAACTGCGTATTATACATGGCCGCGATGATCTGGCGATATTGATCGATCAGGAAGGCGGTCGGGTTGCGCGGATGCAGGAACCGGTCTGGCCGAAATTCCCGCCCGGCGAAACTTTTGACAAGCTCTACGACATTGCGCCCGCAACCGCGATAGAGGCGGCGCGGCTGAATGCACAGGCGATTGCCGAAAGCCTTCGTGAAGTCGGCATTACGGTCAATTGCCTGCCGCTGCTCGATGTTCGTCAGCCGGACACTGTGGATGCCATTGGCAACCGTGCGATGGGCAGCGATCCGATGCAGGTGGCGGCCTTGGGTCGTGCGGTGATCGACGGCCAGACCAAGGGCGGCGCGGTGAGCGTCGTCAAACATATGCCGGGCCACGGCCGCGCTGTGGTTGATAGCCATATGGAATTGCCGAAAGTAAGCGCTTCTGCCGAAGAACTGGAAACCGATATCGCTCCGTTTCGTTCGCTTTCGGATGCACCGATGGGGATGACCGCACATATTGTCTATACCGCCTGGGATGCAGAGCGCTGCGCAAGTCTGTCACCAACGGTGATCGACAATATCATTCGCGAGGCCATCGGCTTTGACGGGCTGCTGTTCTCGGACGATCTCGACATGAAAGCATTGAAAGGCGAAGTGCCCGAACGCGCACGTGATGTGGTCGCGGCGGGTTGTGATATTGCGCTTAATTGCTGGGGCCGGATGGATGAGATGGTCGGCATTGCTGACCTGCTGGGTGAGATTAGCGACAAATCCCGCGAACGGCTGGACAAAGCCATGGCCACATTGGGTCAGGCTGGTGAACAGGTGGAATTGGTCGAGCTGTTATCCCGCCGAGACGCATTGCTGGCGGCGGCCTAATGACAGACAAGCCGGAAATTATCGAAGAGTCGGACGAAGAGGGGTTTTTCTTTACCCAAGCTGCTAGCGAGGAAGAGGCAGCGCTCACGCTAAATATCGATGGCTGGGAAGGCCCGCTTGATTTGCTTCTGGCCTTGGCGCGCAACCAGAAAGTGGATTTGCGGGAAATCTCGATCCTGGAGCTGGTCCAGCAATATCTGAAATATATCGCCGACGCACAAAGTCTGAAGCTGGAGTTAGCGGCAGATTATCTGGTGATGGCGGCATGGTTGACCTATCTCAAATCCGGCTTGCTGCTGCCCAAGGATCCGGAGGTGGATCCTTCGCCGGAAGAACTGGCTCTGCGTCTGCAAATGCGGCTGGAACGGCTCAACGCCATGCGGGAGGCCGGCGCGCGATTGCTGGCCCGTGACCGGATTGGCCGTGATGTTTTTGCTCGCGGGGCACCGGAAGGTCTGCGCGTTGTAAAAAACCGGCATTGGCAGGCAGAATATTATGACCTGATCTCCGCCTATGGCCGGGTCAAATTGCGCAATATTCCGCCAGTGCACATCGTCAAACAGCGGATGGTAATGACGCTGGAAGACGCGTTGGCGCGAGTGTCGTTGATGCTTGGTGAAGCGATCGACTGGACGGATATCAGGGATTTTCTCCCGCCAGGCGCGCCGCCGCAGCTACGAAAGTCGGCTTTGGCATCTAGTTTCGTTGCCGCATTGGAACTGGCACGTCAGGGAAAATTGGTGCTGAGTCAGGATGAGAGTTTTGCGCCCCTAAAATTGAAAGCAAGCAGTGATGGATAAGCCAGTGGATGATGATCGCAGTCTGATCATGGGAATGAATGTTGAAATGGATGAAGGCACGCGGGCTGTAGAGGCGACCTTGTTCGCGTCGGAAAACCCTATGACGATTGCGGATATCCAACTTTATGTCGGCGAAGAAATAGATATCCGCGCTGCGCTCAACGATCTGCAGAACGACTATTCTGGACGCGGCATATCGCTGATAAAAACCGGCGACCGCTGGCACTTTCAAACGGCGCATGACCTGTCACACCTGCTGCGTCGGGAGCGGGCGGAACTGCGCAAATTGAGCCGCGCGGGCATGGAAACGCTAGCAATCATCGCCTATCACGAACCGGTCAGTCGCGCGGAAATCGAAGCGATCAGGGGCGTTCAAGTGGCAAAAGGCACGCTTGATGTGCTGATGGAGGCAGGCTGGGTTCGCCCAACGGGGCGTCGCGAAGTACCGGGAAGGCCGCTTATCTACGCGACAACCGCTGAGTTTCTAACCCATTTCGGCCTGCAAAGCCGCAAGGAACTGCCGGGCATTGATGACCTGAAAGCCGCTGGTTTGCTGGACCCGGTCGATCTGGCGATGGAACGGCTGGAGATGGAGGCGGAAGAGGAATTGCCGCTGGAACAAGAGCTTAACGAAGATGGTGCACAAGAAAATGATGATGACACCGCCGATTCACTGGAAAATGAGGCGGAAAGCGCTTAAGTAGAGGGCATAGATCAGGAGATTTTCGATGCAACCGAGTATTTGGCAGATTTTAATTGTAGCAGCGTTGGTGCTGATCCTGTTCGGTCGCGGCCGGATTTCGGAAATGATGGGCGATGTCGGCAAAGGGATCCGTTCCTTCAAAAAAGGCATTACCGAAGAAGAGGAAAGCGCCAAGGCTTCGGCCCAGATTGACAGCAAACCAGCGGATGTCAGCGCAGACAAGGCGGCAACGTCCGACAAGACGGTCAGCTGAGAAGAGCCGACCGGATTCTGGTCCGGATAGCGGCGCACAGATATGTTTGACCTTTCCATATCCGAGATCGCGATTATCGTGATCATTGCCATTGTCGTGATCGGCCCGAAAGAGCTGCCCCGCGCATTGGCAACAGCTGGCCGCTGGATGGCAAAGGCACGCGGCGTCATGGGTAATTTCCGCACCGGCTTTGACGCAATGGTCCGCGAGGCGGAATTGCAGGAAATGGAAAAGAAATGGGCGGCGGAGAATGAGCGTATCATGCTCGAGCATCCGACGGTTTCTGACGATGAACCGGTTATGCAACCATTGGATGGCCCACCTGCGACAGAGGAAAAAAGCGACAGCGACCAGCCTGATCTGCCGTTGGGCGATGATACACCAGAAAAACCGCCAGAAAAACCGGGCGCATGAACGAGCAGTCCGCGCCCGATATCGATGAGAGCAAAGCGCCGCTGATCGAACATCTGATCGAGCTGCGCCAGCGGTTGGTCTGGTCGGTTGTGGCACTGGCTATCGCTTTTGCCGCTAGCTTCTATTTCGCCGATGAGATATTCGGAATGTTGGTTGTGCCGTTAACCGACGCTTTCCCGCCGGGTGAAGGGAAGCTGGTCTATACCAAGCTCTATGAAGCCTTTTTTGTCGAAATAAAGGTTGCAATGTTCGCTGCCTTTTTTATCGCCTTTCCGATCATCTCCAACCAGCTTTGGGCTTTTGTCGCGCCCGGCCTTTATGCCAACGAGAAAAAGGCGTTTCTGCCGTTTCTGTTTGCCACACCGATATTATTCACTGCCGGAGCAGCATTGGCCTATTATATTGTCATGCCCACGGCATTCCGTTTTTTCCTCGGCTTTGAAGGCGAAGTCGGCGGCATGACCCAAGAGGCCTTGCCTGCCATGGGGGACTATCTCGATCTGGTGATGCGGTTCATTCTGGCCTTTGGCGTATGTTTCCAGTTACCGGTGCTGTTGTTGCTCCTCAACCGTGCAGGATTGGTCACACGCGATCAACTGAAAGGCCTGCGCCGCTATATGGTCGTCGCAGCCTTTGTGTTGGCCGCGATCTTGACGCCGCCGGATGTGGTGTCGCAGTTCCTGCTCGGCCTGCCATTGATCATGCTTTACGAGGTATCGCTGGCAATCATGTGGTTTACCGAACGCAAAAGAGCGAAACTGGAAGCTACCGAATAGCTTAGTTTATCGCGTCTTCACCCGCACGGCCGACCGATTCAATATCCTGTCCGACGCCCTGAACCGTATTACAGGCCGCGAGCACGAGGGTTGATGAAATAAGCAATGATGCCAAAATCTTGCGCATGGTAATTCTCCTGATGATATGGATTAATCGATCGCCCGTTCGCCAGCCCGGCCAACGGATTTGATATCGTCCCCAACACCTTGCACAGTGTTGCAGGCGCCCAGCAAGAGTGCCGATGAGAGGGTAATAGAAGCGATTATTTTGCGCATAAGGTAACTCCTGATCCTGCGTTTTCAGCAGAATCAGGAGTTATCCCGATTCCGGCTAAAAACTAAATTTCGCGCTGATACGAATATCACGACCTGCCAGCGGTACAAAATCTTTCGTGAACGAGGCATGACGACGCGCATTCACATCAAAGATATTGTTGGCGGATGCGAGTAACGTTACACCGCCATCTTTGCCCAAAGGCCGCCATGCAGCGGAGGCATTGACCATCGTGAAACTATCGGTTGGGGTTTCAAAGGTCGAAACGCGATTTTGGCTGTCTGACCATTCCAGTTCTGCCCGCAGATCGAGAGAATCGCTCTGGGCTCCAATTCCGCCGAGCAGCCGCAAGGGCGGGATCCGTGGAACGGGGCCGCCGCCATCCTTGATTTTCGCGCGGACATAGTCGGCAACCCCGTCGGTGACGAAAGCAAATCCGCCTGCACGGGCGACAACGAAGGATGCGGAGGCTTCAAAGCCATAATAGGTCGCATCTTCTTGAAAGAATTGGAAAACCGGCAAGCCATCTTCTTCTGCACCGGTTTCCGTTTCAAAGATATAGTCATCGAAAAAATTGGCATAAACGGTTGCGCTGAGCTGGATATCTTCGGAACTCCAGCGGGCATAAAGCTCTCCGCCCCAGCTTTTTTCGGTGGTGAAATTGGGGTTACCAATTTCAAACGCCTGCGTGGCAATGTGCGGGCCATCGGACAGCAGTTCTTCCGCCGATGGTGCACGTTCCGAGCGGGAGAGATTGACGCCCAGTCTCAGACCATTGTCATCAGGGGCATAGGCAAAGCCCAATGCGCCAGAGAAGCTGTCGAAACTGCGATCAAAATTGACAATGCTGGACTCGATATCGGTATGATCGAACCGGGCTGCTGCCTCGACCTCGAAATTGCCGAGATCAATTTCCTGCACGGTAAACAAGGCCCAGCTTTCAATACTATTTTTGGGCACGAAGGCTTCGGCGCCAATCGCGTTGAAATCGCGAACCAAAAGCTGCGTGCCGATTACACCGCGCCAGCCATTACGTTCGTTCTGCACCAGTTCCGCACGGGCTTCGATGCCTTCCACTTCAAATACGGTGCCGACTTCATCGCCTTCAAATTCGGTATGTTCATAGTCAGAATAGCCGGCGCGCAGATTCAGTGATTCAAAGAAACCATCGCCCAGATTAACCCCGGCACGGAGATCAACACGGATCTGTTCGAGGCCGATGGTCACAGGACCTTCTTCCTCTTCTTCACCGGTGGGGTCAGCTGGATCCCCGTCTTCATGGGCATGTTCCGCGCCGGGGCGGGAGGGAACGCCATAATCTGTGTCATAATAGCTGACGGAAAAGCCGATATTGCCGCCTTCTGTAATATAGGCAAGGCCGGTAGAGGCATTGATGGTTTCGCTAGCGGTGTTGAACACCGTTCCCCGCTGATCGGCGGTTTCAGCCAATTCAGCGGCTTCATCAAGATTACCCTCTTCCGTCTCCTCAGCTACTTGTTCCAGCACTTCGCTGCGCAGTTCCGGAGCCAGAACAAAGCCGGAGATGTCGAGGTCATCGGTATTGCGATAGCTGCCGTTAATATGGAAAACCAGAGAGTCGGTCAGCGGCACGTCCAGAGATCCGCCAACGCTCCAGTCATCGGCCGCGCTGCCAAAGCCGCCGACGGCATCGAGGTGAAAGGCTTCATCAGGGACATCGCGGGGGATTCGCTTGTCGATAACGTTGACCGCGCCGCCGATTGCATCACCACCAAACAGCAGTACCGCCGGCCCGCGGAGTACTTCGACACTCTGAGCGGTCAGCGGATCAATGGTCACCGCATGGTCGACCGAGGTATTGGATGCATCCAGCGTGCCGATACCATCGGTCAGCACCCGGACCCGTGGCCCTTGAAAGCCGCGCAGGACTGGCCGAGAGGAGCCGGGGGCAAAGCTGGTAGATGAAACACCGGGTAATTTGGTCAGACTGTCACCAATCTGGCCGCGCAAATCCTGCGTCAACTGATCACCGGTCAACACGGATGTCCCCGCCAATATGTCAATCCGGTCGACATAGGGCGCGGTTACAACAATGGCATCGTCATTGTGAAAATCATCACCGGTTTCCGTCTGTTGAGCAGACTGGGCGAATGCCGGGGAGGCAGGCAATAATATAATAGCGGCGGAAGTCAGAAACTTGTGATGGGACACGGATTACTCTTCTCTAATTTTGGGAACTGGTGCTGACGCAGTTAGAAGAAATGATATGATATATCAATTCTAAAAAGGCGAATTCGCAAAAGTGATGTAAATTTGTTACATTATGACTTTCTGGTGAGGAGAGGAAATATGACCCAATGGAAAGAAGACGGCTATCATAGCGTCACCGCTTACCTGACCGTCGATGATGCGGCGGCGGCAATCGATTTTTACAAGGCGGCCTTTGGCGCCGAGGAAGTGATGCGCATGCCGATGGGCGACAAGATCGGTCATGCGGATATTTTGGTCGGCGATAGCCACATCATGCTGGCCGACGAGTTCCCCGATATGGACAAGCTTGGTCCCAAGGCGAGGGGCGGCGCCACCAGCAGCCTGATGATCTACGTCGAAAATGCTGATGTCGCTTTTGACCAGGCGGTTGCGGCGGGTGCGACCGCAATCCGACCGGTAGAAGATCAGTTTTACGGTGATCGTTCCGGTTGGGTGAAAGACCCGTTCGGCCATGAATGGACCTTGTCCACGCATATTGAAGATGTCAGTCCGGAAGAAATGAACCGCCGAATGACAGAGATGATGGCCGAGGGGGCTTGAAAGCATTCAACTACCGGATGACGAATAAATATTTCTAGTTTAGGTTATCTTTCATGACCTTCACTAAAAAAATCCTGTTGCTCGGCTCGGGTGAACTGGGCCGCGAATTCGTTATCTCGGCAAAGCGCCTCGGTGCTTATGTAATCGCCTGCGATGCCTATGCCGCTGCGCCGGCGATGCAGGTTGCTGATGCGCATGAAGTATTTTCCATGCTCGACGGTGACAAGTTGCGCGCCGCGATTGCAAAGCATCAGCCTGATCTGATCGTTCCAGAGGTTGAGGCCATTCGCACGGAAATTCTCGCTGAGGTGGAGGCGGACGGTTTCAATGTTGTGCCATCTGCCCGCGCGACGCAGCTGACCATGAACCGTGATGCCATTCGGGATGTTGCTGCACAGGAACTGGGCCTGACCACCTCTCGCTATCATTATGCTGAAAGCTTTGCCGAGGTGCAGGCTGCCGCTGATGATATTGGGTTGCCGCTGGTTATCAAGCCAGTCATGTCCTCTTCCGGCAAGGGGCAGAGCAAAGTTGACAGCGCCGATGCACTGGAAGCTGCCTGGAATTACGCTGTGGACAATATGCGCGGCGACCGGGCGCGGGTGATTGTCGAGCAGTTTATCGACTTCGACTATGAAATCACCCTGCTCACCATCCGTACACGGGACGGCATCCTGTTCTGTCCGCCCATCGGTCATCGCCAGGAACGCGGCGATTATCAGGAAAGCTGGCAACCCGCAGCGATGGCGGACGATGCCCTCGCCACCGCACAAGATATGGCGCGCAAGGTCGTCGATAATCTTGCTGGAGACGGAAAGGGATGGGGCCTGTTCGGCGTGGAATTTTTTGTCACCAAAACGGGCGAAGTCATTTTCTCCGAACTCAGTCCGCGTCCCCATGATACCGGAATGGTCACTTTGATCGGCCAGAATTTGAGCGAATTCGATCTTCATGCCCGCGCCATCATGGGTCTGCCCATCCCGCACATCGCCCTGACCGCACCAGCCAGCGCCAGCGCCGTGATTTTGGCGGAACGGGATAGTGATGACTTTGCCTTTACAGGCGTCGATGATGCCCTGGCCATGAGCGGCGAGGGCGCGGAGGTGGACGTGCGGATCTTCGGGAAACCGGTTACACGGCCCTATCGGCGGATGGCCGTTGCGCTGGCAACTGGAGCAGACTGCGATGCGGCGAGGGCATTGGCGAAACAGGCGGCCGATACAGTCGAAATTAGATAGTAAGCAAATGAAAATGCCGGTTGACATTGGATGCCGTTGACCGCTGATAAGTAGCCAGAAAATCAATGGCATCAATCAACAGAAAGCATCATTCATGACCGCTGAATATATCCTTTACGGATCCCCTCTGTCCCCATTCCAACGCAAGACGGAGGCGATACTCGCGCTCAAGGGGCTCGACTATGATTGTGTGGCGATCAATATCATGGCGATGCCGGACTGGTATCTTGAGATCAGCCCGCTGGCCCGGATTCCGGCCTTGCGCGACATGTCTATTGGCACTGAGGGAACGGCTGGTACCATTGCGGACAGCTCCGCCATGTGCGGCTATCTGGAAAAGAAATGTCCGCAGCCCGCCGCTTATCCCGATGATCCTTTCCTATATGGTCGCGCTTTGTGGCTGGAGGAATATGCCGACAGTGTTCTGGCGATGAACGGCGGCGGCGGCGTGTTCCGGCCGATTATTTTTTCCGCCATGTCGGGTAAGGAACCCGATCTGGAAACCGCGCGCAAGACATGGAATGAAAAACTGCCGCCGCTATGGGACTATCTTGAAGGCCAACTTGACGGCAGACAATATTTTCTGGGTGATCGGCTCTCGATCGCGGACATTGCCATTGCGGCGCAATTGATGCAGACCGATTTGATTGCCGGACCACCCGATGCCGGTAAATGGCCTGGCTTGGTTGCGTTTCTGGAGGCGATGAATGCGCAAGATGTTTTTCAGCGCAATCTGAGCGCTTGCCAAAAAATGTTGGCGAAGATGGTCCCGGAGAAATTTGATCTGGCAGCCTAGTGGACAGTTGTCGTCGTTCATCGACGGCTAAGTGCCTTTCGTCTAAAACATGATTTCAAACGCAACCTTTTTGCCTTTGGTGCAAGGTTATTATATTGGGGTATCAAGAGTAAGAAAGCGTGGCGTATTTTGTCCTGAACGGGGCGAAATAACCCGTCTATTGGAGAGACATATTATGCGATTTTCAGTTTCCAGCCGCAAATTTTTTCTGGGCGTGTCAACCGCTGCCTTGCTTGGTTTTGGCGGAAGCCCCGCTATGGCAGCGCAAACAACAGCAGAACTTAACAGGATGAGTGCCAATGGAAATAGCGGCATGAAAAAAACCGCTGATGATGCAGCTGAAAATACAATTTTGCAGGAATGGACTGGCCCTTATGACGGTGTCCCGCCATGGGATGAAGTGAAGGTGTCAGACTTCCCTAGCGCATTCCAGGCGCTGATGGACGAGGGCAAGAAGGAGGTCGACGCCATCTTGGCCAAGCCTGAACCAGCGACATTCGACAATTTCATGGTTCCCTGGGAGCTGGCCGGTTCAAAGGCCAACGAAGTGTTCGCACTTTGGGGTGTGCATTCCAGCAATCTCTCCAATGAAGAAGTCCGCAAGGTTCAAGGCGAGTGGTTGCCGAAGATTTCGGCCTTTTACAATAAGATTCAACTCGACCCGCGTCTCTTCCAGAAGACTAAGCAAGTCTATGACAATCTTGAAACCTCCGGTCTGGACGCGCAGCAGAAGCGACTGGTCACGCGGCAGTATGAATCGCTGGTCCGCAATGGCGCGGAACTGCAAGGCGAAGACAAGAAAGAGCTGATCCGCCTCAATACCGAATTGTCCAAGGCGTTTAATGAATTTTCGAACAAGGTCCTCGCGGATGAGGAAACCTATATTTACCTGACTGATGAGGCAGAGCTGGCAGGACTTCCTGACAGCTTCATTGCTTCCATCAAGGCCGCAGCCGAAGCGCAGGAAAAGGAAGGCTGGGCGTTGAAGAACACCCGTTCGGTGATGCAGCCCTTCCTGCAAAACTCGACTAACCGTGATCTTCGAAAGAAGGTTTACATGGCCTATATTAATCGCGGCGATAATGGTGACGCCAACGACACCAATATGACAATTGCCAAGGTCCTGAAGCTACGCGCTGACCGGGCCAAGCTGCTCGGTTTTGAAAGCCATGCTCACTATCGGATGGCCGACACCATGGCGCAGAATCCGGAAACCGCGATGGACCTGATGATGAAAGTCTGGCCAGCTGCAGTCGGCCGAGTGAAGGAAGAAGTGGCGGACATGCAGGCAGTTGCCGATGCCGAGGGCGCGGGCATCACCATTGAGCCCTGGGATTACCGTTTTTACGCAGAGAAGGTTCGCAAAGCGAAATATGATCTCGATGAAGCGGAGATCAAACCTTATTTCAAGCTCGACAACATGGTCGATGCGATGTTTGAAATGGCGAACAAACTCTACGGCATGACCTTCACCGAAAATACTGGCTCGGTGCCAGTCTTCGAGCCGCAAGTGCGCACTTTCGAAGTGAAGCGCGGCGACCGGGTTATCGGGTTGTTCTATCTCGACAATTTCGCACGAGAGGGTAAACGCTCCGGCGCCTGGATGACAACCTATCGCAGCCAGTATGAACTGGGCGGCCAGAACCGCTATATTTTTGCCTCGAACAACAATAATTTCGTTCCGGGCGGTGAAGGGAAGCCGACGCTGATCAGCCTCGACGATGCGTCGACGTTGTTCCACGAGTTCGGTCATGCGCTGCACTATTTCAATTATGATATCACCTATCCGGGCTTTGGCGGCACGCCGCGCGATTTCGTGGAGTATCCCAGCCAGGTTCATGAGAACTGGTTGTTGACCCGGCATATTCTCGACAATTATGCGAAGCATGTCGAAACCGGTGAGCCGATGCCGCAGGCACTGGTCGACAAGATCGAAAAGTCGAAAACTTTCAACGAAGGCTTTGCAACGGTGGAATATCTGTCCAGTGCGATCGTCGACATGAAACTGCATAATCGTGCGGAACCGGTCACTGATCCCGACGCGTTCGAGCGGGAAACGCTGGCTGAGATTGGCATGCCGCGAGAGATTGTCATGCGTCACCGCCTGCCGCAGTTTAATCACCTGTTCTCGTCAGACGCCTATTCAGCCGGCTATTACAGCTATCTCTGGTCGGAAACCATGGACGCAGACACTTGGGCTGCGTTTGAAGAAGCGGGCAACGTCTGGGATCCTGAAGTGGCCGAGCGTTATCGCTCGATCATATTGGCGACCGGCAATGAAACAGATCGCAAAGAAGCATACCGCAAATTCCGTGGCCGCGATCCTGAAGTTAAATATATCCTCAAGAAACGCGGCTTCCCGGTCCCCGGAGAAACGGTAGAAGCAAGTAGTGGCGGTGAGACCAGCGGTAACGACTAAATCGCATAGCCTTCAGTTAAAGATTGTACCGCGCCAGTCCGAAAGGGCTGGCGCGTTTTTCTTGTCCGTCGGTGCATCGCTGCGCCCTTGACGTTGCTGCACGTGCCTGACAAGTTTCCGATCAAAACATATAAGAGGATTTCAAATCATGACAATCAACGCTGTCCGTACCCCAGACGAGCGGTTTTCCGATATTCCCGACTTTGATTATCCGGTTCATTATGCGGAGGATTTGCCGGGCTATGAAGGGTTACGTGCTGCCTGGATTGATGAAGGTGCCAAAGATGCTGATCGCACTTTCCTGTGTTTGCATGGAGAGCCGAGCTGGTCCTTTCTCTATCGCCGGATGATCCCCGTTTTTCTTGAAAGTGGTGCCAGGGTCGTTGCACCCGATTTCTTTGGTTTCGGTCGTTCTGACAAACCAACAGAGTTGGACGACTATACGTTTGATTTTCACCGGAATCATATCCTCGCGTTGGTCGAGCGGTTGGACCTCAAGAATATCACATTGGTGGTCCAGGATTGGGGTGGATTGATCGGTCTTACCCTGCCGGTCGACGATGCGTTCAAAGCGCGATTGTCGCGTCTGATTGTCATGAATACCGGGCTTGGGTTGGGCCGTACACCCGGAGATGGCTTCAACGCCTGGAAAGAATTTGCGCTAAATACGCCAGAGTTTAAAACCGGCCAAATTATCGCCAGCGGCACGCCGCATCTCACGGAACAGGAAATCGCGGCCTATGATGCTCCATTTCCCGATCCCACTTATCAGGCCGGTGCACGCAAGTTCCCGGCGCTAGTGCCGGTGTCGCCGGACATGGATGGCGTCGAGGTTAGCACTCAAGCCGCTGTTTTCTGGAAAGACGAATGGCAAGGTGCCAGCTTCATGGCGATCGGTGACGCCGACCCTGTGCTGGGCCCGCCGGCGATGTTGAAGTTGCAAAAACTGATTAACGGTTGCCCCGACCCAATGATGATTGAAGGCGGCGGCCATTTCGTGCAAGAATGGGGAGAACCGATTGCCCGGTCTGCACTGGAGGCTTTTGGCGATATCTAGTCAACTACCGGCGATCCTGATACAGATAGCGCGTTAAAAGACAAAGGACGGAGCTTTGTTGAGCGATAGTTTGGACAGGATTTTTATTCACCCCCTGACGGCCTCGCAGGTGCTGCTAATTGCGGTCGCTCTCACCTTGGCTTCGTCTGTCTATTGCGTGATCTACACAACGCTGGCTGGTCGGGGAGAACCCTTGATCGAGGGAATTATCTGGGCGGGACTGAATATTGTCCCGTGGCTGATGTGCTTTGAATTGGCAAAGCGACTGGGGTCTTGGCCCGCACAACTGGGTGTTATCGTTGCCTTCGCGGTCG
Source organism: Sphingorhabdus sp. EL138 (assembly GCF_900258045.1). Taxonomy (GTDB): domain Bacteria; phylum Pseudomonadota; class Alphaproteobacteria; order Sphingomonadales; family Sphingomonadaceae; genus Parasphingorhabdus. Next base: position 280,237 of record NZ_OGVD01000004.1, read on the forward strand.
GAATGTCTTCTCTGGATACGTTGATATATGACAGCACCATCATGTTCGAGCTTACCAGACGGCTGCCCGGTGCGGCAATTATCGCCGGAATGCTGGTACTGTCCTGGATATTGAAGCGCCTTGCCTCTGATCATGCGGTAGCCAAAAAACTGGTCTCCACGAACGAACTTCCTCTGCTTGTCGATCAGATCGGATGGGTTGTAGCCGCCGGCAATTATGTTGAATTGCATGGATCGGGGCCGCCCGTACTGCACCGGATGTCCATATCCGCGATGGAAGAGCTTTTATCCGCGCATGATTTTGTCCGAATCCACCGATCCGTTCTGGTGCGGCGTCAGAATATCCAGGGCTTAGCGGGCAATATTCTCACCCTGGATAATGGCCAGACTTTCAAAATCGGCAATCGGTATCGCTGGGCATTGCAGTAAGAGAGTTTCCGCGCAGAAATTTCGTCCCTTCGTCACATCGCCCTTTCTGGGCCGCGTTGGGCGCCCTTATCATTCGCCCTTATCACGAACGAGCATGAAAGGGATGATGATGCGCCGAATGTTGACAGGGTTGATCCTCGCGGTAGCTATGGCCGGAGCCAATGCAGACAGTCTGAAAGCCGAAACGCGCGTGACCGGAGACTTGCCGGTGACATCAGATCTTGCGTTGGAACAGACGGACGGGCTGGAAACCGAATATGGCGTGATCACGACAAGCGAGGGGTTGCGGCTACGCAGCGTTGTGACGCGTCCAGAAGGGGCCACTGGACCGCTACCCGCCATATTTGTGACCCAATGGGTTTCTTGCGACAGCATAGTCTTTCCGGAAGGGCGCGATACGCAATTGCGATTGCTGGCCCGGCAGTCCGGAATGGTGATGATCCGGATCGAGCGCTCCGGAACCGGCGACAGCGAAGGGCCGGGATGTGACAGGCTCGACTATGATACGGAGGTTCGCCACTATCGCGAAGCACTGGTTCAGGCCAAGCAGCATCCCTGGGTTGACCCGCAGCGCGTGGCCGTTTTGGGCAGCAGCCTGGGATCAACCACTGCACCTCTGGTTGCGCAGAATAATAATGTCGCTGGCGTGATCGTACAAGGTGGTGGCGCGGTGACATATCTGGAACGCATGATCCATTTTGAACGTCTGTATGTGGAACGATCTGGTGCTGTAAAACCGGAAGATATCCACCCTGAAATGCTTCAGCGCATTAGTTTTTTGCAGCATTATCTGATTGGTCAGAAAACACCCGATCAGGTCGCTTCAGACCATCCCGAATTGGCGGGCGTCTGGCAGAAAATCCGCGGGACTGATCCCGAAAACCATTACGGTCGTCCATTTGCATGGCATTGGCAAGCGGCGGAAAAAAACTTCCTTGCAGCTTGGTTGTCGCTGGATGCACCTGCCATGGTTGTATTTGGTGAATACGAACAGTTTGAGAGCCGCCACGGCCACCGTATGATTGTCGATATGATCAACCGAAAATCTCCCGGTGCTGCACAATGGCTGGAAATCAAACAGGCCGATCATGGGCTGGCGCTATATCCAGACACCTATTCTGCTTATGCCTACGAAAACGGTGCCACAGCCCATCAACTCTATGTTGCCCCCGTCAGCCAATGGCTGCGGCGCGTCGTAGGTTTGTCAAAATAGAGCGCGCAACCGGTTAAGCGGCCATCGCGGTCTTGCTGAAGCTTTCGGTAAAGCGTGGTTCCATCGGTTGACTGGACACAATCGCTAGCGGCAGCGCCGTTTCGCAATGCGCGCATTCGGCGCTGAACCGGCCAACATGCCAGTGCGATTTACCGCAGCCAGGGCAGCGATTGACGATGTCCAGATGGTACATCGGTTGATATCCGCGCTGTAGCACGGCTGCTTCTTGCTGACTGCTGGTTTCGGCCAATACGTCTTGAGGACGGTTGACGAATGATCTCGGGGACAAATACATCGTTCTTCCTTCTCTTGGTTGCCAAAATTGATACGCACGAGACTAAGATTTGTTACTGAATTGACGGTGAACCGTTTCTTTCCGTCGATGAAAAGATAGGGATTCACAAAAATGTAGATAGTATTTTTCCGCCATTTTTAAGTGACCAGCCGCACACCAATCCGCAACTCGTTGAATCAGAGTGGAAAAAAAAGTTAAAAAAATATTACCAAAAACCGCCAAATATTGACAAATATCCTTAAGATCGGCCAAAAACTGGTTAACGCAGCGCCTCTTCGAGCAAGCGGGCGAGTCTTAAGCCGGACCTTTTGATCTGGAGTCGGGCGATTGGAATCAGAGTGCGAATTTCATCATTGTCCACTTTGCCCCGTGTTTTCAATTTTGAGCCACAGGATGGCTGATCTTCGGCCGTCGGATAACTGTAATCACGGGATATCTGCCACGCCTGTATTGCCCAGAAATCGGTGGTCCCCAATGATTTTTCGGATTTTTCTTCTGCGCTATAGTGGCGTACCATCTCTGGCCCATCGGTGATTGCCCGTTCTGCCAGCGGCCCATCCCATAGCCAATGCAAGTTCATGCGGCCCTCTATTATCCCATAGGCGGCACTGACATCATTTCCACCGCGATCGCTGCGGTCGCCGCTGTGGAGCGGCATATGCATATCACCTACGAAATGGACGAGGAAGGTTAACGCCTCCAGCCGGATATGGGCGGGCAGGGACTTGTCTTTGAGCAGTGCAGCATTGCGATCAACCTGTGCCGATACGCAGTTGCCATTGCGGCACGCGCTTTTCAGATCGAACGGCTTGCAGATATCGACATTTTGATAATGCCATGGGCTGGTATAGCCCCAGCGCAACCGGTCACGCCGCACGCAATCCGGCCAGACACTGGCATCGCTTATATTTTTGAGGTCGCATTTCGGTGTGCCGAGCAGGGCGGCTGACTGAAACAGATCGTTCATCCTCGCTTTGGTGGTGGAGTCGATATTGGTCTCTGCAATGCCGGCAATGGTGCGATGGGCATATTCAGCCCAAGCGAGAGCGGGCGAAGGAGAGAGAAGTAGAACGATGAGGAAAAGTTGTTTCAGCATATAATTCTGGTGCGCCATTTTGATGACAGTAATATGTATTTTTGACGGTCCAGCCATCAAATGGTTCGCCGCTATTCTACATTGGCAACATTATATTTGATCGCTTCCTCTCTGGTAAGGCACCGCCGTGTGGATTGGTCGGATCCTTCTGTTTTGACGGCCTTTTGTTTATACATGATATCCTTCAGCAGCTTGCGCGACACGCCCATGCGAATAAGGAAGTCATTATCTTCGGTGGCGAGCAAGGCGCTCTCCTGTTCCACTTCGCCGATCAACTCGACAGTGGAGTCAGTGCCCATTTCAATACTGTAGTTAATCGCGTTTCTGTCACCGGTCATGGTGAACATGTGAACCATGAAACCGCCATCTGCCTCAATGATCCGGGCGCGACCGCCCATGAAGACGAAATTACATGCGCTGAAACAGCTCCATCCAGCCGGAATACGAGTGATCATCAATCCGCCCTGTTCACGGATGATTCGGCCAGCTTCATTGCCAGCGCGAGCATGGCCGCCAGGGGACCTGAGCCATATTTCAGTGATATCAGGGTTATCCGACAAGGTTTTCTTGAGCCGATCCGGCAGGCCGATATCTACAACACCTTCGGCGAGTAGTACCTTGGTATCATTTTTCTTTATGGGCGTAAGCACCATTTCCTCGTTACTCGTCCAGTTCGGTTCAGCCGGGCAGGTTGGATTGTCGGGATCCATCTTCAGTTCATTTTTTGGCGCCGTGTTTCCCGGAACGGCCAGCATTGCTGCCAGCAATATCAGAGATTTGTAATATCTGTTCATGGCCATTTTCCCCGTTCGACGGACGATAACATAGTCTAACAATGTTTTTGTCACAAGAAGTGCGATATTTCACAGACAGCGTGTGAAAGGCAGCATATTTTCCAGTTTCATTACGTTATGCAACTCACGCCAGATCATGCGAAGGTTGCGATAATTCTTGTTTGAAGCTAGCAATTTTAGAGGGGACGATCTGATGGCATTATTAAAACCGAATATATTTCATGCGCTGGTCGCTGCGTCCTTTCTGGCCGGTATTGGATCGCCTGCCTTGTCCCAGGAGGAGGCTAGCTCGCCGGCGGATAGTCCGCCGCTGTCTGCAGCCGATCGTGCTTATGTCCCCCCCGCAACGGCCGAACCGGATTTACCGGCATTACCGCCAACACCGGTGTTGACCGATGAAGGCTATCCAGATTGCCGTGAGGATTTTCAGAAAATTGCCGCGCCTTTTGACAAGGCCGAGGATACCAATCGCTGTACTGTTTTGCTCGACCAATATTATGCTGAAGTGCTGACCCCGTTCCGGCAACGGATGATCGACCATCAGAATGAAATATCAGGTATTTATACGTCCAAGGTCGCTGGCAAGATGGAATATTCTGCAAAAAGCCGGGACGATTTTTACAAAGCGATGATGCAGGAACATGCTGCATCAGACCCTGACGGCGCCAATCTCGCCGACTATCGTACTTTGGAAGCACGTTATCAGCAGGATCGTGCCTATTTGCAGGACCGGTTTTGTTTCAACACCGGTTGTGGCGGATATCCGGTGCCGGAATATGTTGCCGCAGACGAGGAATCCGAAAGCGGCACAAAAGAGGGCAAGGGAAAAAGCGCCAAAAAATCCAAAGGGCCGCAAAAATGCAAGAAGGCCAAAAAACGCGGCGGTTTGTTGGGTGGCTTGCTTGGGGGCGTTGCGGGTAACGCCGCAGGCCTTGGAAAAATCGGAACACTGATTTCCAGCGCAGCGGGCGCGGTGTTGGTCAGCGAAATTGCTTGCCAACTGACCGAAGAGGAACAGAAGGAAGCCGTTGCAGCAACAGTGGAAGTTACTGAAAAGGAAGAAGTCGGCGCCACCGCCACCTGGAAAAGCCCGACGCGGGCTGGTGTCTCGGGATCGTCAACGGTTACCGCCCTAAATACTGAGCCCAATGGCCGTAAATGCCTGAACATAACCGACGTCGCGATAATCGACGGTCAGGAAACCCGTGTCTCCAAGCAAATGTGCCGTGGGCAGGGCGAAGAAGGATATACCATACTCGCCTAGCCAATGGACAGTTAGGCCAGATCAGCCTTGATAAAGTCGGCTGCCCGCTCGCCAATCATGATGCTGGGTGCATTGGTATTGCCGCTGATAATTTCCGGCATGATCGATGCGTCGGCTATATAGAGTCCATCCAAGCCTTTGAATTTCAAGCGGCTATCAACGACCGCATTGTCGTCACTGCCCATGCGGCAAGTGCCAACAGGATGATAAACGGTATCTGCGCGGTCCCGGATGAGAGCATCAAGCGTGTCATCATTGCTCATGTCGATGGGATGGCGGTTGGTGGGTTTGAAATCGGTTAGCGGCGGCGCTTCCATGATCCGCTGCATATGCCGGACACCAGCACGCAACGTTGCAATGTCGCGATCATCGTCGAGGAAATTGGGGTCAATGGCTGGCGGCGCCTTGGGATCGGTCGAACCCAGCCGGACTGTGCCCTTGCTATGGGGGCGCAGGACACAGGCGTGGCAGCTAAAGCCATGGCCTTTGACTTTCTCGCGACCATGATCCTCCAGCATGGCGGGCACGAAATGATATTGAATATCGGGCGCCGGTACGTCGGGGCTGGAACTCCAGAAGCCACCGGCTTCGGCATAGGGAGTGGTCATGATGCCGGTGCGCTTCATCCGATGCTCGATGATCGCCTTGCCCATGCGCACAGTGCCTTGCAGGGAATCGCCGATCAATTCCTTGGATTCGGTTTTATAACCCGAAACAAAATCGATATGGTCTTTCAGGTTTGCCCCGACCTCCGGTTTGTCGGCTACGACGTCCACGCCTTTTTCGTTGAGGTGTTCCGCAGGACCAATGCCCGATAGCTGCAGGATATGCGGTGACCCAAAGGCGCCCGCCGAAAGGACGACGGCTCCCTTGGCGGAAAGAGTTTCTCGCCCGAAACCGCGTTTAATCTGGACGCCTGTTACGCGGCCATTTTCAACGATCAGCTTCTCGACCAGCGATTTGGTTTTGATATCCAGATTCTGCCTTTGACGACCCGGTTCGACATAGGCGCGCGCAGCAGACCAACGCTCGCCGCCTTTCTGGGTGACCTGATAGATGCCCATGCCTTCCTGCTCGGCACCGTTAAAATCATCGCGGATCGGCAGCTGCAAATTGCGCGCGGCTTCGACAAAGGCGACGCTACCGGGGTTCAGCCATTTCTGATCGGATACGGATAACGGGCCATCACCGCCATGATAGTCATCGCCGCCCCGCTCGTTACCTTCCGATTTCCTGAAATAGGGCAGGACATCATCATAGCTCCAGCCATCGCATCCGAGCGCAGCCCAATTGTCATAATCCCACTTATTGCCGCGTATATAGACCATCGCGTTGATTGCACTGGAACCACCGAGACCGCGACCGCGCGGTTGATAGCCGATGCGGCCATTGAGCCCCTTTTGCGGGATGGTATCAAACCGCCAGTTTGCGTTTTTCAGCAGAAACGGCATCATTCCAGGCGTTTTGACGAGGAAATTATTGTTATTGCCGCCGGCTTCAATCAGGCAGACGGACCGTTTGCCATCTTCGCTCAGCCGTCCGGCAGCCGCGCTGCCCGCCGATCCGCCGCCAATGACGATGATGTCATATTCTGCCATGTTGTTCTCTCCATTTTACATTGTCATGCTGAACTTGTTTCAGCATCTCCCTGTTCTATTGCAGGGTGACTTGTTCTTTGTTCGGTCTGCGCGGCCAACCACCGCGCTCTGATCGTCTCGCTGCTGTCGCGACTGCCATCATGGCTCCAACCAGGCGGCTTGATCATATAGAATAGCTTGTAGCGCCACGGGGCAGTCCACAGATCCTTGGCCATACCAATCCATTCGTGAAACACCGCCCATAAGATATTGTAGCTTTTGAGATTTTTGATGATGCCATATTGGATTTGCTCATCACTACGCTCTTCTTCAAACGTGCCGAACATCTTGTCCCAGATGATGAAAATACCGGCGTAGTTTTTGTCAAGATAGCGCGGATTGGTGGCATGGTGGACCCGGTGATGAGACGGGGTGTTCATCACCGCCTCAAACCAGCGCGGCATCCGGTCAATCGCTTCGGTATGGATCCAATATTGATAGAGTAGGTTAACCCCTCCAACAAAGGCGATCATTGCGGGGTGGAAGCCGATCAGGAACATTGGGAGCGAGAATATCCAGGTCAGCGCAAAGGTGCTGGTCCACGGCTGACGCAATGCGGTTGAGAGATTATAATGCTCACTGCTATGATGATTGACATGAGCCGCCCAGACCCAGCGGATGCGATGTGCACCGCGGTGGAAGACATAATAGAAGAAATCATCAACGAATATCGCGAGGATCCAAGCCCACCAGGTGAATGGGACATCGAATAATCTAAACTGATAGACCCAATATATCGCCGCCACGGCAAGCCCGCCGGTCAATATTCCAGCAACAACGCTGCCTGTTCCCAGTGTCAGTGATGTCGCCATGTCTTTGACATCATATTTGATGTCATCGCGGTACCGGCTCATGAAAAATTCGATCGCCACCGTCACGACAAAAAACGGAATCGCATAAAGGGTCGGGTCGGGAAGATTGTCCATGCGTCCTATTTACAGCGCTGTCAGCAACTGTCCAGCAGGATTAGTTGGCTCCGCCCGCCAAAGCGTCGACCATTGCGCGTATCGGGGTGATGTCATATCCGGCATTTCCGGCAAGCCGTGCAATCTCGTCTGGTGAGACGCCCTGTTTGGCCTGTGCCAATGACCATAGCAAAGTGGAGCGTGTTCCCGACCGGCAATAGGCGAGCGTCTTGCCTTCGGCTCCGTCAAGAGCCGCGATCATTGCATCGACTTGCGGTCCGGAAAACCCGCTATGTGTAATCGGGATAGCGATATAGTCGATTCCAGCCGCCTTCGCGGCTGCTTCGATATCGGCGCTCTGGGGCGCTGCCGGTTCCTCGCCATCGGGGCGATTGTTAACGATCAAGCGTACGCCATCCGCCTTGGCGGCCGCAACATCTTCCAAGCTGATTTGCGGTGAGACACTTATTTTATCGTTTATTTTCCGGAACATGTTTTCAACCTTTTCTACAGGAACAGAGGAATTTTCTTCCGCGAAACTGGTGGAATATCCCAGCACCGCACCACCGAGCAGCAGACCGCCGGTTGCCAATGATGCGATAACCTTTTTCACACGCTTTCCTCTTGTGCTTCAGATACCTCTCTTATCACATTCAGAAAGTCTTCCCCATATTTTTCAAGCTTCGCCGCACCGATGCCGGGCAGCTCGCCCAACGCTGACAAGCTGCGTGGTTTGAAGCCGGTCATATCACGCAGCACGCTGTCATGGAAAATAACATAGGGGGGTACGCCTTGATCCTTGGCCAGCTCCATACGTTTGGCGCGGAGGGCATCGAACAACGGATCGCCCACTGGATTGGGAGAAGAACCGCCGCGCCGTTTCTTGCGTTCGCGTTTTGGTGGCTCGACAATTGCAACCTCAGTTTCGCCTTTTAAAATTGCGCGGGCCTCCGGTCCGAACATCAGCCCGCCGTGCTCGGTGTTGCGCAGGGCGTCGCGCAGCAGCAGTGATCGTGAGACGGGTTTGATCAGCGGCGCTTCCTCGGTATCAACAATGTCGAAAACCGAAAGCTGGTCATGGCCGCGCGACAGCACTTTGTCTTCCTGTTTGCCGGTCAGCACCGCTTCAAGATGACCGACGCCAAAACTCTGTCCGGTGCGATAGACGGCGGAGAGAAATTTGCGTGCCAGTTCGGTAACATTGCGGGTAATCGGCGCATTCAGGCAGTTATCACAATTGCCGCAGCTTTGCGGTGGTTCTTCGCCAAAATGCTTCAGCAGGATGGCGCGGCGACATCCTGCTGCTTCCACCAAGCCGCCAAGCGCCGATAGCCTTGTGCGTTCGCTGTTCAGGCGCTGTTCGTCCACTTCCGTCAGTCTTTGCCGCGCCTTGGCGAAATCTTCTGCTCCCCAGAACATATGTGCCTCGGCAGGATCGCCGTCGCGGCCCGCGCGGCCGGTTTCCTGATAATAGGCTTCGATGGATTTGGGCAGACCTGCATGGGCAACAAATCGCACATCCGGCTTGTCGATACCCATACCGAAGGCAATGGTCGCGACCATTACCATATCTTCAGAAGCGACAAAATCGGCTTGATTGCGCTGCCGCACTTCCGGTGGTAACCCTGCATGATAGGCTCGGGCGCTGCGGCCTGTTCTGGCAATTTGATCTGCCATTTTTTCGGTCGCATTTCGGGTTGGAGCATAGATGATACCGGGACCGGACAAACGTTCTACCAGATCGGCTATTTGCCGGGTCAGGCCTTTACGGGGCGAAATGCTATAGCGGATATTGGGCCGGTCAAAGCCAGCGATGACCAGTCCATCTTGCTCGATGCCAAGCTGCACCAAAATGTCATCCCGCGTATGTTTGTCGGCGGTGGCTGTGAGCGCCAAGCGCGGCACATCGGCAAAATGATCGAGCAAGGGTCGCAGCAAGCGGTAATCGGGCCGGAAATCATGCCCCCACTCGGAAACGCAATGGGCTTCATCAATCGCAAAAAGCGAAATCTTCGTCTGTTCGAGCAGGTTTCTGAAATGCTCGCCGGATGCGCGTTCCGGCGCGGCGTAGAGAAGGTCAAGTTCACCAGCCTTCAACCGCGCGATCGTCTCCGCCCAATTGTCATCTGCTGAAGTAAGTGTTGCCGCGCGAATGCCGACCGCCTCCGCGCTGCGCAACTGATCGTGCATTAGGGCAATAAGCGGAGAGATAACAACAACCGTGCCTTCATTGGCAATGGCGGGCAGTTGATAGCATAGCGACTTGCCGGCGCCGGTTGGCATGACTGCGAGCGTATTTTGGCGCTCCATCACCCGCGCGAGAACCCGATCCTGCACGCCGCGAAACGCGGTAAATCCAAAGGTCGATTTCAGGAGCGGCAGCAGGTTCTCGATCATCCGGCTTTCCTACCCAGCGTATCGGCGAAGTGAAACCGTTAAAGTGGAAATGACCGATTTTGTTGGAGTGGTATTGGGTGCCGTGAAGGTCAGTCGGGCATCGAACGTGTCGCGCGCCAAAAATGAAAGCCGGCCCAGATGTTGAAAAGCGCCAGAATCGCAAGGGCACGCTGAAGCGCGGCGGCCTCGCCGAGTTCGTTGGCAAACGTATCTGACAGGATGCCGACAAATACCGGCCCGACGCCCAGACCGATAATACCCGCGATGAGCAGATAGATCGCCACCGCCATGGCGCGGGTTTCGTCACTGGCCAGTTTTTGCAGCGCGGCAAAATTGGGACCATAGTAAAAGGTCGCGGCAAAGGTCGGGATAGCCAGCAACATCACTGCGATATTGGCGCTTGGTCCATATATGGCCCAAATCATCCCCGGAGCTGAAACCACCATGACCAACGCTGCGACGAGCAGCGGCAGCGTCGGGCGCAGCTTGCCAAAATAGTCACCAGCGCGGCCACCGAGCCATGCGCCGAACCCGCCTGATATACCAACCATGACGCCAAGTTTCCAACCCAGTTCGCCATAGCCGATTTCATGGACCCGGACGAACAGACCGCCATAGAAGCTTGCCAACCCATAGGAGACAAACTGCACCAGCACGCCAGCCGCAACTAGGTGCCAGTAAGCGGGCTTGGAAGACAGTTCGATCAACGCGTCCTTCAATTTGGTTTTGCTTGGGTCAGGTTTGAAAGCCGCAGCCAATGACACGTTGCCGCGCGGATCGGGAACCGTGAACCAGATTACCACCGCAATGATGATCCCTGGTAACCCGGCCATCAAAAAAGCTACGCGCCAGCTGAAATTTTCGGCAATCCAGCCGCCGCCAGCATAGGCGATAAATGCACCTATTGGCACCGACATGCCCAATATGCCCAGAGCGCCCGCGCGACGTTCAGGCGGGAACAGATCGGCAATCAGCGAATGGGAAGCGGGCGCCGAACCTGCTTCCCCGATGCCGACTCCGACACGGGCCAGAAAAAGCTGAATGAAATTGGTCGCGAGGCCGCAGGCAACGGTCATGGCGGACCAGATGGCTATGGCTATGGCTATAATGCGGCTGCGGTTCCACTTGTCGGCCAGAGCAGCTACCGGGATGGCGAGAGTGGTATAAAAAATCGCAAATGAGAGTCCGGTCATCAGCCCGATTTGCGTATCGCTTAGACCTAGATCCCGCTTTACTGGTTCAGCTAAAATGGAAATGATCTGACGATCAAGGAAGTTGAGCATCGTGACGATGAACAATACGCCAAGTACATAGTTGGGATAGCGACTGGACATCGCTGTTCCGGTTCCCGCGGTGGTTTCAAGTCCTGCCATTACGCATCTGTTTGACATGCAATGACCTCCGGAGACACCCTTTGTTTAATTAGGACTTCGTTCGACAGGGCGCGCTATATTTTCCTCGAAAGCGCGCTCACCATCATCGTTGAAAGCATCGCTAAACTGGCTTCTGAATTCCGGTCTGGGTGGGTCCCGGGGTACGTCCAGATTACCAGCAGCAATGGCTCGCAAAATTGCGATCCGTTCCCGAACAATCGTGGCAACACAAGCGGTGTCAGGACAGGTGTCTCGTGTTTCGGTGCGCCATGCGCGTTGTTGTCGCTGAAGCCTGGGAGCATTTGGGCCGGCAGCGGACATTGCGTTCTTGTAAACGGACGACAAGGTCCGGTCGAGCTTGGCAAGTTCCGGGGTGTTGCAGATTAGAAATTCAATCCGCTGCGACGCTTTGGCACAATCAAAACTCGGCCCGTCGGGCGGCAGCGGTTTTGGAGCGACCGGTTTTGCTACTGGTTCAGGGTCCGGTTCTTCGGCCATATCGTCGTCCACCGGTTCGGCGGGATTTTCGACAGGATCAACCGGTGGCAAAGGCTCGTCCGCACTCATGGTGGTCCAGATCAGGAAGCCAGCGACTACAGCCACGAAAAGCCCGGCGATACCGACAATCGGCAGCCAATTGGTTTGTGACTTTTCAGGTTCCCAATCATCATAGTCTTCATAAACCGGCTCAGGCTCGGGTTCGGGCTCCGGATCCGGTTCCGGCTCTGGAGCTTCGGCTGCGCTCGCCTCGTCATTGCCGCTATGTTCGATCAGATCATCGACGGTCATGGTTTTCTGGACCGTGCCAGCAAGTTGATGCGCCTTGGCAGCAACCCGTTCAATTGTGCTCTCGCGCTGTTCGAGCCAGTCGATCCACTGCGAACTGGCAAGATGATAAGCCAGTTCATCCGGGGCAAGTTCTTCGAGCCGTACGGGAATAATGGCCTTTCGTGACGAATCTGCCAGGATCAGCTCGCGCTTCACATGGGGACTTTTGTCTGACTTGCTGCAGAAGAGAAGCAGCGTTGCACAGCTTTGATCAATGGCGCGTTTTATCGCCATATCGAATGCCTCGCCGGGTTCAACATCGCGGGGGGCCAGCCAACAGGTCACGCCATATTTGGCCAGAGATTTTTCGAGTTCCAGCGCGACAGGCAATTTACTGGAATGATGGCTGATAAACAGCTGAGTCGCTGGTTCTTGCCCCATATTTCCCCGTTCCCCTCCGGCGTAGCCGTCATGCGTTCCCAATCACATAGCGGAGCTTATACCCAAGATAGTGACTAAAGCCATAATTTGCGGCATTTGCAAAACTTAACTAGGAGGGATTGCATGGGGGCAAGCTTAACTGAAACCAAAAAAGCCATCGACAAAGGAAATTTGTTGCTGGCCTACGATCTTGCCCGCGTGGCGATCGATAAGGGTGATACATCGGCAGAATTGCGACACTTGCTGGTGCTGACGCTCGCTCGTATGGGCGATGGGCCGCAGGCGATGGAACTATATGAAGAATATGGTCTGCACAGTTCGGCCAATGCGCATCATCGTTCAATTGCTGCGCGAATATTGAAAGATGCGGCGCTGGCGATGCCGGATGGTGATGATCGTGATGAAGCGCTGTTGTCCGCCTACCGGGCTTATACCAAGATTTATGAGGATAGTGGTGACGCTTATCCAGGCATCAATGCTGCCAGTCTTGCCCTGATAAGCGGGCGCAAGAAACAGGCACAGGCGCTGGCTTCTTCAATCATTGCACTCAAGGAAATATCGAACCCGAAAGACTATTATGATGCGGCGACACTGGCCGAAGCCCTGTTGATCAACGAGCGGGTCGATGAGGCTGCCGCTGCACTATACATGGCGAGCCAGTTGCCCGATGCCAATAGCGGTGCAAAGTCGAGCACCAATCGCCAACTTGCATTGCTGGCCCGAACATTGGGGCTGGATGCTGATCGGGAAAATGCTGTGCTCGCCCCGATATCGCCGCCCACCGTCGTTCATTATTGCGGTCATATGTTTCTTGAAGATGCGGCAACCGAGGCGGCTTTGCGGAACCGGATTGACGAATTTCTGAACAAGCAGAATGGCGATTTTGCTTACGGCTCCTTGGCGGCCGGTGCTGACATATTGGCGGCGGAAGCGATGTTGGCACGCGGTGGGGAACTGCATCTGACGCTGCCATTTCTAAAGGAAGATTTTATCGAGCAGTCTGTCATACCTGCTGGTGAGGGATGGCTTGGGCGGTTCGAACATTGTCTGGAATCGGCTACCAGCGTGCATTTCGCGACGGAAATGAACTATGTCGGTGATCCGGCACAATTTGGTTATGCCAGCAAAGTCGCCATGGGCATGGCGAAATTGCGGGCGGATTATCTCGGTACATCTCCGCAGCAATTGGCTTTGTGGGATGGGGTGGCGGTTGACGGACCCGCCGGAACCGGTGCCGATGTCAAGGCTTGGAGTGACTATGGCGGCGTCACTACAGTTATCGCACCGGACGCAATTGATCGCAATCTGAGCTGGCCCGAACAACCTGATACAGATGACCTGGGCCGCGGTCTGGCGGCGTTTTTGTTCACCGACTTTCCGGGTTTCTCGAAACTTGCGGAAGCGGCACTGCCGGCCTTCTGGCAAGGTGTAATGGGACGGATGGGAGCAGTGCTGGACAATTATCCGGACCAGGTTCTGGCGAAGAACAGCTGGGGAGATGCGGTGTTGGCAATCACCCCGGATGCGCCGGTTGCTGCCGAGATTGCGCTGGCCCTGCAAGAAACTTTGCAGGATTTTGACTATGGCCTGCTGGGGCTTTCCGAAAGCAGCGGCATGAGGATCGGCGTCCATTATGGACCCGCCTATCAGACTAAGGATCTGATCACTGGTAAAACGACCTTTTATGGTACTGAAGTCTCACGCGCCGCGCGGATTGAACCGGTTACTCCGCCTGGCGCGGTGTTTGTGACGGAACCTTTCGCCGCGATCCTGATTCTGGAGGCGTCTGACCGGTTCAAATGCCGCTATGTCGGGAATGTCGAGTTTGCCAAAGGCTATGGGACATATCCGATCTATCGCCTGATGCCAGTCTAGTACTTGTTGCTTAGAGATAGTCTTTCAGCAACGGGCCGACATCGACTTTTGCTTTCAGACGGTTGGCCAGCATGTAGACACCGCCAAATTTGCGGTGAATGAAAACCGTATCAACCGGCGGGACATGCCAGAAATCGCGGGCCGCCGCAAAACGCATCCCTTCGTCGCGCAGATCCTGCGCGATTGCATTGTCGGAAAAGTCTATTGGACCTTTTTTACGCAACGGCGCCATGGCCATCTCGAACATGTCCATGATGGCCTCCTGATGATGGTCCGCTGCGCTGTCATCGAACAAGCCGATTTTGATCGCTGCTTTCTGGGCTGCCTCGCGATCGCCGGCCATTCCGGCGATCACCAGCTTGCGATATTGATTGGCGACACGTTTCGGCACGGCACGGGTCGCACCAAAGTCTAGCAGCACGAGTTGCCGCGTTTCGTGATTATAGCGATAGTTGGCAAAATTAGGATCAGTTTGCATCAACCGAAATTCAAACAGTTCGCGGAGCATCAGGCTGAATAGCAGTTTGATGATGCGGTTGCGTTCCCTTTGGGATGCAGACGCCATGGACTCGATAGGCGCGCTATCAATGTAGGACATGGCGAGGACATGACCGGTCGTGAGATCTTTGTGCAATGCCGGTACCTGAAAGTCCGGTGCATCTTTCAGCAACTTGCCAAAGCGTTTGAGATAGGCCGCTTCCTGCTCATAATCCGCTTCCTGATGCAGCTGCAGCTTGGCTTTCGAGAGCATCGGGGCGATGTCGAGTGATTTGGGCACGACACCGGACAGGTTGATAAGCGATGCGACATTATCGACGTCGCTATCAATGCTTTCCCGTACGCCGGGATATTGGACCTTGATAGCAAGATCGCGGCCATCAGCCGTGGTGGCGCGATGGACCTGACCGATGGAAGCGGCGGCAACAGGCCTCATCTGGAAATCTTCAAACCGGTCTTGCCAATCTGACCCATATTGAGAGGATATCACTTTAAGCAACTGCTTTTGAGGCATATATTGCGCATCGGCGCGCAGTCGGGCAAGAATTTCGGACAGTTCTGGCGGAAGGAAATCGCTGGCATCCATCGACAGCATCTGCCCCAGTTTCATCGCCGCACCGCGCAGATTGGCTAGCTGGTTGGTCAGTTTAATCGCGTTGCCAGGCGTAAGCAGCATGTCGCTGATCTTCGGACGTTCGCCTTCGGCCAGACGTTTTGCTCCCTCCAGCAACATGCCTCCGCCAATTGCCGTTGCCATGGTCCCGAAGCGGGCAAAGCGCGACAAGCGTCCGCTGGGTACAGCGAGCCCTTTTTCCGGCGATTTGCGCTTACTGGCTATGATCGTGTCTTTTCATTTTTGGAAAACGTCGGTCAATATGTCGTAGGTGATTTCGGCTTTAATCCCGATACGCCGATGGGGACAGTGTCATTTTTGCATGCGTTGTTCTAACACATGCCGCATGTTGCATGTCGTTCATCATGGTGACTATGTCGCGCCGGCGCCCACACGCGGCAGTTTTGCTTTCGACAAATACCGGCTGGTCATGGACGCAGTGAAACAGTTGTCAGACCGGTACACCGTTTACGCGCCGCATGCGATGGAACGTGAATGGCTCGAAGCCGTACATGACCCGGAATATGTTGATCAGGTTTTGTCTGCTGTGGTGCCTCATGAGAAAGAACGGCGGATCGGCTTTCC
The DNA here is from genome assembly GCF_900258045.1 of Sphingorhabdus sp. EL138. Classification (GTDB taxonomy): domain Bacteria; phylum Pseudomonadota; class Alphaproteobacteria; order Sphingomonadales; family Sphingomonadaceae; genus Parasphingorhabdus. The sequence continues at coordinate 296,419 of NZ_OGVD01000004.1, forward strand.
GGTTTCGCAAGAGATCGCGCGGCGGGTGCGATTTACCTCTGGCGGGACATGGCTGGCCGCGAAACTGGCGCTGGACCATGGCTATGCGGCCAACAGTGCAGGGGGCAGTCATCATGCGCTGGCTGATACCGGGGCCGGCTATTGTGTGTTCAATGATCTGGCGGTGAGTGCCAACCGGCTGATCGCGGAGGGCGATGCCGGACGGATATTGATCCTCGATCTGGATGTGCATCAGGGAGATGGCACGGCTTCACTCTTGGCCGGGCGTAGCGACATTATGACCGTGTCTGTCCATGCTGAGAGGAATTTCCCGGTGCGCAAGGCCCAATCCACTCTGGATATCGGACTGGAAGATGGCACGGACGATGTACGATATTTGGCGAAGCTGGTAAAGCATCTCCCGGCGTTGCTAGATGATTTTCGTCCGGATCTGGTCCTCTATCAAGCCGGGGTCGATCCCCATGTCAATGACCGGCTGGGGCGTCTCGCCCTGACTGATGAAGGTCTTGCAGCGCGCGAGCGCTTTGTTATCGCACAGGCACGAGGCAGAAAAGTCCCGGTCGCCAGCGCCCTGGGTGGAGGTTACGGGCAAGACCATCAGACTGTTGCAATGCGTCACGCGCGCTCGATGCTGACTATGGCAGCTGAAAATGACCGCCGTTGAGCGAGTTTCTGGAGCGATGTTTCAGGTTCGACGAAGTGGAAGGCGGATGACGCCAAAGGACAAGGCCTGACACAGGCCAAGGATCGCCAGAACCAACAGGCCGAGACCCGCCCGCCCGCCGAGCAGCGTTTCCAGCGATTGTCCGCCGCTCAACGAAAAGCTGATGAGGCCGATGATGAGCAAAAGGATGACTGCCATTGCCAATCCACCCAGCAGGCGCAGGCCGATATTAGCAACCGTCCATTGCTTTCGTTTCCCAAGCCGCGGGGCCGTTTGACTATGGAAGATCGCATCGTTCAAGATCTCGACGTCCTGGCTAAAGGAAATATGCCGCACGAACAGCGCGTTGCGATCCAGTAACGGGTGAAGCTCCTCAGGCAACTGATCCCGCGTCGGCATATCGGCCTCGTTGAGCAGAACGGGGATCACCCGTTTGCCGAGGCGCAGCGCCTCTGCCACTTCCATGCGCACAAAATCATTCTCGTTGGATATGCGCGGTCGTGCGCCTTTTATCGTCTGCCCCAGCCATTTGTCACCGATGAGGACGAGGCAGATATCGGCCTCGGCCATTGCACTGCGCAAACGGTCTGGAAAAGCCTCGCCAGCCGCAATCGATTCCACGTCTAGAAACACCGACTTAACGCCCGGCAGGTCGGCTAGCCGGTCCGCCAGTCGCGCTGTGGCATCCCGGCTGTCATCGCGGCGGTAACTGAGGAATATGCGCATGGTCTTCAACGCTTGAAATTGGCCGCGATGGTCATGTTGAGCTTCGTCTTCGCCAAGTGGATGCGCGGAGTTAAACGGCCGGGTGCGATCATCCGTACCTTGCCGGTGCGGGAGTTTTTAGTGAACTCATAAATCAACGCCTCAACATTGTGATCGCCCGTGAAAGCGATTTTTTTATAGGCGGTCGAAAGATTATTGCTGCCAGCGCTGAGCCTTCTCTGTGCTTCGGTGCTGGACAGTGACCGGCGGCTGGTTTGATAGGGAGTGTCGCTGACGACCACGGCAATATAGCGATAGAATCCCGGAGGCGCGTCAAGGAACAGGCCTCTGACGAAACTTGTCAGGGAATCGGAATTGCGCTGACTGGGCAAGGTATAGCGTTCCGTACCAGGCAGCGGATCGCCCTTGGCGCTAATTTTTTCAATACGGGTGACCAGAACAAAGCCGCCCGGCGCAGAAAAATAACTATATTCAAGATAGCCTGCATCCTCGAAAGCCGCCTTAAGCTTCTGACCGGCATCGTGAAGTGACAAATTTGCCCGACCCTTGATGAAGCGGTCAAGGCTGACGCGCGAGGACGGCGTTTCAGGGGGCCAGACGGGATATCTGGGGATTTTGGGACCTCCCTTAAACAGCCCTGATAATGATCCGGTCCTGATGGAGCGTTTGACTGTCTTCCCGGCTTTCGATCCGACCTTGTCAACTATTCTCTTCTGCGCGGGACGCGGGCGTGGTTTGGCCACCGCTACGGGAGGCGGCGGCGGAGGGGGAGGAGGAAGGGCAGCGGGCTTCGGCTCGGCCATGGGGGAGGCGACTTGCTGTGATTGGCCGGTTAAAGGCTTGCTCGCGCAGCCCGACATCAGCAGCATCGTCACACTCGCCGCTGCGGCGACATATCGATAGTGCTGGCTGGCCCCCGTCATGTTCCCCACCTGAATAGCCCCATGTAAAGCCTTGTAATCCAATAAAGCTGTGAGGTCCATCATCGAAACCAGCGGGTGGTTTTGTCGAGTATGAAGTTTCTCTGTTCATCCGGCTAATTTTGTTGTTAACCTACGACATAAAATAAAGCCTAAGGGAGTCCTCCATGAAATATCGTCTGATTACGGCGCTTGCTGCCATTTCTCTTGCTGGGCAGGTGCATGCACAATCGTCTGATGACAAATCCAAAGAGGAAAATTGGGACGTTAACGCTCCAAAAGGTGCAACCATCAAGCAGGTGCCGATCAAGACCGATGAAGGCAGCTGGATTGATGTCGATGTCAGTCCCGACGGCAATAGCATCGCTTTTGCGCTGCTTGGCGATATTTATACGATGCCGATGGCAGGTGGAACGCCCACTCGTATTGCTGAAGGGCTAGCGTGGGAAGTGCAGCCGCGTTTCTCTCCTGACGGGAAACGTATCGCCTTTACCTCGGACCGTGGCGGTGGCGACAATATCTGGATTATGAACCGCGATGGCAGCGACAAGCGGCAGGTAACAAAAGAGAAATTCCGCCTGCTCTATCAGCCGAGCTGGAGCCCCGACGGCCGGTATATCATTGCCAAGAAACATTTCACCACCGGCCGGTCACTCGGAACCGGGGAAGTCTGGGTCTACCATGTTTCGGGCGGAGCAGGGGTTGTTCTGGTGAAAAAGCCTAATGAGCAGCACCAAAAAGAGCTGGGCGAGCCTATTTATGCCCCCGATGGCAAGTCGCTTTATTATACTCGCAATATCACGCCTGGTGGTCAGTTTATCTATGCGCAGGATTCCAATACGGACCTGTTCAATATCGAGGAATATGACTTGGAAACCGGTGAGATTACGACCGCTGTATCGGGTCTCGGTGGGTCAGTGCGGCCAACACCATCGCCAGATGGCAAGAGCATTGCTTTTGTCCGGCGTGAGCGGGCGAAGTCCAAGCTTTATGTAAAAGACCTCGCCACCGGAATAGAGCGCAAGGTCTATAACGATCTGGATCAGGATGTGCAGGAGACATGGGCTGTCACCGGGGTTTATCCCAACATGGATTGGACACCGGACAGTCGTAGTATTGTCTTTTGGGCCGGCGGAAAAATCCGCAAGGTTGCCGCCGATGGTTCCGGTGCATCGATCATCCCGTTTGCTATCAATGACACGCGCGGCATTGCAGATGCTCCGCATCCTAAAATTACTGTAGCGCCCGATAGCTTCACCACAAAGATGCCGCGCTTTGCTGAAGTTTCGCCTAACGGCCGACAGGTTGTGTTTGAAAGCCTTGGGCAACTTTACATCAAGTCAATGGGTGGTGGTGCGGCAAGGCGCCTGACCCGCAGCAATGGCCAACGCGAGCTTTTCCCGTCCTGGTCCCGTGATGGCCGGTCGATTGTTTTTGTCGAGTGGACCGATAGCAACCTTGGTCGGATCAAGACGGTGAGTGCTTCCGGCGGATCGGCTCGTGTCGTGACCAATCGGCCCGGTCATTACGCCCGACCGCATTTCTCCCCTGATGGCCGCACGATCATTTTCGAAATGCAGGGCGGCGGATATCTAACCTCCCCCGACTATTCAGTGGAAGATGGCGTGTACCGTGTCGCTGCATCGGGCGGCACACCCGAACGTGTCGCAAAGGGGGCTGCAGGACCCCAATATGGCGCGAACAGCGACCGTCTGTTCATGATGGCGCAGAAAGACAATAAACGTGTGTTGATGAGCAGCGACCTTAAAGGCGAAGCGAAGCGCACCCATGCAACCGGCGAATTGGCTAATGACTATATAGTGTCACCAGACGGGCAATATGTCGCTTTCCGCCAGAATTATGAAGTGTTTGTCATGCCTCTGCTTCCCGGTACGCAGGCCGTTGCAGTTGCTCCGGACAGCAAGTCGCTGCCGGTAATCCGAGTCAGCAAGGGCGGGGCGGACTACATACACTGGTCGCAAAACGGGCAGCAACTCCATTGGAGCATTGGACCGCAAGTCTTTACCGCGAAGACCAGCGCTCTTTTTCCCAATGCGCCAGCAGGGAAAGACGCACCGAAATTCACTCCGCCAACCAGCGGCGTCTCGCTGGAGCGAATTGTCGCCGCCGACAAGCCCGCTGGGGTGGTCGCTTTGATCGGCGCGCGGTTGATCACGATGGCTGATGATCAGGGCGGGGTCGTTGAGGATGGCACGATTGTCGTCAAGGACAACAAGATCATCTCTATCGGGGGGCGTGGCAGTATTGCCGTTCCAGCTGAGGCAACCGTGGTTGATGTCACAGGCAAAACCATTGTGCCCGGATATATCGATGCGCACGCCCATGGCGCTCAGGGAACGGATGAATTGGTCCCGCAGCAAAACTGGTCACTGATGCAGAATCTGGCACTGGGCACCACGACCATTCATGACCCGTCCAGCAGGGCGAGCGAGATTTTTGTGGCAGCAGAAATGCAGCGGGCCGGCCAATTGATCGGGCCACGTATCTTCTCAACCGGTGAGATTGTATATGGAGCAAAAGCGCCGCGCGTTTATGCGGAGATCAACAATCTCGATGATGCGCTGGACCATGTCCGGCGGCTGAAGGCGCAGGGAGGCAGCAGCGTCAAAAATTATAATCAGCCACGCCGGGAACAGCGTCAGCAGGTTGTCGAAGCCGCGCGTCAGGAGAACATGCTGGTCGTGGCAGAGGGCGGATCGCTCTATGGCATGGATATGGCATTGATTGCTGACGGCAACTCTACGCTGGAACATAATATCCCGCTGGATATTTTCTACGACGATGTCATCCAAATGTTCTCGCAATCACAGACCAACTACACACCTACAATAGTGGTCAGCTATGGTGGTCTCGCCGGTGACCCATATTGGCGGCAGGCGACCGATGTGTTCAAGCATCCGCTGCTAACACACACGCCGCCGAAACAGTTGGCCGCTGCTAACGTGCGCCGGACCAAGGCACCGGAAGAGGATTTTGTCGATGACGATAATGCCCGCGAAGCCAAGAAGCTGGCGGACAAGGGTGTGTTGGTATCCATCGGTGCGCACGGTCAACAAGCCGGTATCGCGACCCATTGGGAACTTTGGTCCTTCGTTCGTGGCGGCATGTCGCCGTTACAGGCGCTGCGGTCCGGTACGATTGATTCCGCCAAATCACTTGGCATGGCTGATGAGATTGGATCGCTGGAAGCCGGTAAGCTCGCCGATCTGGTTGTACTGGACGCCGACCCGACCGTCGATATCCGCAACAGTGACAAAATCCACCGCGTCATGGTCAATGGCCGGATGTACGATCCGGTGACTATGAACGAAGTCGTGACCGGAGCACGGAAACGGTCAGCTTATTGGTGGGAGTAAATTAGACGGCCCCGATCCGATCTGCAGAGTCAGGCTTGGCGCCGCAAAATCGGATTGGGGCCGTCTTCAAAAACATAGGGGGGGTTGAGGGATAGGAACTCTTCAACTGCTGTTCGGCAGCCGCCGTAATCGTGAAAATCATCAATCACAATCACGCCGCCCGGACTCAGCTTCGCCGCAATAGACTTCAGGCAATAGGCGACAGGTTCGTACCAGTCGCAATCGACATGCGCAAAGGCCAGTCTGTCCACATTAGCGCCTGACCATGTATCTTCGAACAAGCCTTTATGCAGAAAAATACCATTTTTACCGACCGTTAGCCCATGGCGGGCAAAACTGTCTTTGACGTCCGAGAATAAATCGTCCCTGTAACCATAGTAGGACTCGCCACCGATACCGCGCGATGTTCCTGATTTAATGGTTTCGTACCGGGATTTCGATTTATGATCGTCTTTCTCAGAGGTCGGTTCGGGGATCATGCCAAAAACGTCAAAGCCATGAAACTGGCGATTTTCACGCTGACTGGCAATGAGAATGGCTGAACCGCCCAGGGCCACTCCAAACTCGGCAAAGTCTCCTTCGACGCGGCTGACTGATTTCAGCGCGTCCTCGATCCTTATCAACTTGGCCGGAGCGAGGTAGGTCAACCCTTCCCGTAATATCGTCCGGGAAAGTTGTGAAAGGCCATAGGTGCTGAAGCGATGACGTATACGCCGCGCCAATGGACGAAGGGGGATAGGCAAAGCCATAGATCCACAATAGTCTGAAGACGTTGGATAACCAATTCGTCTTCCGGCCGTTGAGCGGTCTCAGAACCCAAAAAAAGCACGTCCCTTCGGATTTGACCGACGTCGATAGAATCTATGGTAAAGGGCGCAGTCGACTCTACGGCTTCCTACTTGCGATAATCGAGCGGTGGTTTTCGGTCACCCAACAGCGACTTATACTTATAATCCGGACCCCGTGCTTTATCGAATTCGGCCTTGGCTTCGGCCCGCAACTCGGGATTGGTATAAAGCTCAATTGCGGCAAGGGTCAGTGTTTTTGCAGCCACCTGCGTGCCTTTGAACCCGATCGACATGCCGCTGGCTGCCGACGACTGCCAGCTATGGGCAGAGGTTCCCGGAACCCAGGTTGCGGTGCTCAGGCCGACCGTCGGGGTGGCATAAGACACATCACCTACGTCGGTAGAGCCATAACCAAGGGTCACATCATAGGGCTGTATCTCGGCCTCACTGCCGAGTTTCAGTTTCGGATTGTTGAAGCTGGCATATATGCGCTCGGCGAATTTTTGCTCTTCGGGCGTATAGGTTATGCCGCCAATCTGCCGTAATTTGGCATCCACCATTTTGGCCAACGGTTCGTTGACAAGCAACGGGTTGTTACCGTGAATGACCTCCCAATCGACTTTGGTACCAGTGCCCAATGCAGCGCCGCGGGCGGCATCTTCCAGGCGTTTCCATATCGCATCAACGCCGTCCGGATCGGGGTGACGGACATAGTAAAAAACTTCGGCGAAATCAGGTACGACGTTGGGCGCAGTACCGCCTTCGGTAATGACATAGTGGATACGCGAATCCTGCGGCACATGCTCGCGCATCATGTTGATCATAAGGTTGAATGCCTCGACGCCGTCCAGCGCAGATCTCGCTTTTTCCGGAGCACCAGCCGCGTGAGCAGACACGCCTTTGAAACGGAATTTGGCAGACCGATTGGCCAATGTGGTCCGTGCAGCCGCCGAATTTTCGTCATCAGCATGCCAGTGGAGGGTGAAATCAACATCGTCGAACAAGCCCGCTCTAACCATGTAGACTTTGCCGCTGCCACCTTCTTCGGCCGGTGTTCCGTAGAGTCGAACCGTTCCCGGAGTCCCGGTCTCGTCGAGCCATTTCTTCACGGCAATAGCGGCTTCCACCGATCCTGCCCCGAACAGATTATGACCGCAAGCGTGAGAAGCGTCTTTGCCCGCGATGGGCGATCTTGTCGCAACGGCGTCCTGATTAATGCCGGGCAGGGCATCAAATTCAGCGAGGATGGCAATGATCGGACCGCCATTGCCATATTCTGCAACAAAGGCAGTCGGGATTTCTGCTACGCCCGCCTCAATCTGGAATCCCTGCGCGCGCAGGCTTTGTTGCAGCAGGCCGCTGGCTTTTTCTTCTTGATAGCCGACTTCTGCCCATTCCCAGATTTGACGAGCCACGCTGGCGGTTTCATCATAACGCGCATCAATTCCCATAAGGATTTCAGCTTCTTTGCTGTCTTGTGCGTGTACCGAAGCCGGCAATGCGGCAAGCGCGAATAGATAAACCAAGCGTTTCATAAAATACCCCATAGTGATCATTGCCAGAAGGTTGGCACAACATTGGCCAGTTGCGCAACAATATTACGGGGCTCGCACTTTTTGCAATAAACGCAGGTCAATTGCAAAAATGCAACTCGCGGGTGCAACATTTCACATTGCAACTTACTTTTATGTAAGCATACTGGTTTTGCATCCTCCCTAACTCTCATTGGAGATCCACTATGAACAAGTTTACTTCTATCATCCTCGGAGCAGCCGCGCTTTCGCTGACGGCTCCTGCAGCATTTGCCGCTGACGCAGAACGTAATGATCGCCTCTATGATGCTTCGGGTTCGAGCGTTGCCAAGGTCAACCGTGTTGCTGATGACGGCGATGTACTGGTCATCTACAAAGGCAAAGTGCGCCGGGTTCAGGCTGAAACACTGACCAAAACCGATGGCAAGTTGATGACATCAATGACCAAAAAAGAAATTCGCCGCCTGAAATAATGGGTCGCGGAGGGACAGTGTTCCTCTGTCAGGCAGTGAAAATGAAAGCCGGTGCACCCCCTCATGCGCCGGCTTTTATATTTGGGTTTCCGCAGCAGCCAGATCCTCAGGCGTGTTGATGTTGATAAATGCGTCTTCATCATGCCATGTTACCAACTTCGCATCACATTGCCGGACCAGCCAGTGCAGCGATGGAGATCGTTCGCCGACATCATGTGTTCCCCGCACACTATTGACGATATCGCAGCGCCAGTAGCCAAAAACCGGGTGCAGGCGTCTAGGGCCTTGCGCAACTGAGCAGCCGGAAACCGAGCTTAGTCGCGATATGATATCATCAGGCGCAAAAGGTGCATCTACCGGTATTGTAACGAAGCCTGTCGCCTCCGCGCACAATATTGGCAATTGCGCAGCAATCGTAAAAATTGCACCAACCGGGCCGCCCGGCATATCGGGATCATCCGAGATGATATCGAGGCCGGTATGAAAATCATCGGGCGCTGATAGCCATATCCGGTCTACCGAAGGCTGGTATCGTGCTATGGCCCGGTCGATCAACCGCTGTCCGTCAAGTCGGATAGTCGCTTTTTCCCGGCCCATACGGCGAGACATACCGCCAGCTAAAATGATAAGGCAGATGGGGGGATTGTCATTCATCTTTTGCTCCAGCGCGGATGGCACTGCAGCCGTTCTGGCTTTAGCTGCCCACTCTGTCCAGCAATTCTCCGATGAGATCGGTTGGCTGAGCGTCATCTAACCGGTTATCTGCCAGCTGTTCCCGTTGTGCCTGCTGTTCCAGTTCGGACTTCATGTTTCGGGCAAAAAGATTGCGGTTGGGCGCCCTGGGCTGGTGAACGGCAGTTGTCGCAGCCCATTGTCTGCCCACATTTTTCCGAAAATCGCTTGATTTCTCATTGGGATAGATAAACCCATTCACTGGATAGGCAGTTTTGCCGAGCGCCCCAATCGGCGCATACCAGATCTTTACGCGGCTCCAGTCTCCATTTGGCGAAACATCAACGGCGGCAACGCTGCGTTCAATCTGTCCGCGACGACCGTTAATCGGGGACCAGTTGGCGTGGTCCAGCAAAATGTTACGGTCATCAATAATCTGGCTAACAACAGCAACATGACCTAGCCGCATTTTGCCATGGCTCTTGAGTGAGAGGACCGCGCCGAGCTGTGGAACATTACCGCGCTCATAAGCAAAGCGTGCCTGTCGCCACCACGTATGGGCGTCGCCGTAAATCTGGATACCGCTCTGTTCGCGGGCGAAGGGAACGCATTGCAAATATGCTGATTGCGAACCGTCAGCCGCACGAGCCATGGCAGGGAATAATATTGCCTGCAGCACCAGCAAGATAGGTATGATCGCACCGCCCAGTTTCTTGAGGAGCTCAACCAGCCTGTCTGACGTGATATTTTTGACAGCGATCTGCATGGAGCCGATCTACGTGAAAGGCGCAAATTCCTGGCTAAAATAATTGGTTAACGCTTTGTAACTCTGCCCTCGGCGACCTGGAAATGCATGGCGTGATCGGGCACATCTTCAAATAATCCCGGTTCGGTGCCGGTTAGCCAGACTTGCCCGCCTTTCTCTGCAAGCTGCCCGAACAGGGTTGCGCGGCGTCGGGGATCCAGATGGGCCGCCACTTCATCTAGCAACAGGATCGGGCGGCTCCCTCTCTGTTCGGTGATAAGGTCGGCATGTGCCAATATGATCGAGAAAAGCAGAGCTTTCTGCTCTCCGGTTGAGCATTTTTCCGCCGCTTGGTCCTTTGTTCGGTGAAAGACGGTCAGGTCAGCGCGGTGTGGTCCTTTCAATGTGCGCCCCGCGGCCCGGTCTGCCTGGCGGCTTGCCCTCAGTGCCTCCAACAAAGCTGACTGGTTGCGCAGCTCGTCATCATCCAGATTGAGTCGGGCTGCAGCGAAGAGTCCGTTATCGGTCATCGCAAGGGCCTTGTTCAAAGCCTCTGTAATACGGAAACGGGCTTCTGCCAGAGTGCTGCCAAAGTTCGCAAGCTGCCCATCCAGCGCGTCCAGCCATTCCGCATCCGGCATATATTCGTCGGCCAACAACCGATTGCGCTCGCGCCTCGCGGCATCATAGCGCGTGCAGTTGCGGGCATGATCAGGCTCCAGCGCGGTGACAAGACGATCCAGAAAGTTACGCCGTCCCGAGGCACCTTCCATGAACAGGCGATCCATTGCGGGGGTCAGCCATAATATTGATAGCCATTGCGCCAGATCATTAGTGGGTACGGCGGCGCCATTGACGCGCGTTTTCCTGCGCTCCGGATATTCTGCGCTGGTGCCGGTGCCCAGTTGAACATCGTCCAGTTCGGCCGCCACCGCGAAGTCGCCAGCACCGCCTTCAAAGGCGATGTCTTTAAGTGCCGCTCGGCGTAAGCCACGCCCCGGCGAGAGTAGCGATACCGCTTCCAGTATATTGGTCTTTCCGGCCCCGTTTTCGCCACTCAGCACGACAAAGCCGGGCGTAGTCTCCAAGCGCAGCTGCGGATAGTTTCTGAAATTTTGCAGGGTGAGCCGGGAAATCGTCATGACAGGACGTCACTCCTAGCCGTGCAGCGATATGATGAGAAGAAAATTCGCAAGCTGAGGTAGGCTTGTTCATATCTTATTCACATAATGCTAAAGGTTAGTAAATGACACCAAATAGTGGTTTTAGACAATTTTACAATTGATGGTGAATCGACATAAGTATATGAAATATAAGAAGAACATGAAACTGGCACGGCTTGTGCAACGTATGAGACATCTTCGCCAACACAACCGCGAAGCCCAGTTTTTAAATTAGAAGGAAATCAAAAATGTTCGCCAATGTTTCAAACAATATCACCGCCGCTTTCGCCGCTTTCGTTTCTGCCGCTGTCTTCATCGGTGCCAGCGTTGGACCAGCGATCAACAATGCCGGCTCTCTGGTAATCTAATTTTTCTCCAAACCCCCTGAAAGGAAATATCATGACCTACGAACTCCAAAATAAGTTTCTTGCCGGCTTTGCCGCTCTTTTCTCAGCTGCGATTTTTGTGAGCGCCAGCATCGCTCCAGCCATCAACAACGCCGGTTCAATGGTGATCTGATGGCGGACAAGAACAAATCCACCGGTTCCACGCCAACCAGCTGGCCTGAACCCATTTCATCAAACAAACGGAAGAATAATCCTGTGAAAAATAAACTGAAACTCGACAAGGCCAATGGCAAGCTGATGGGCGTATGTTCCGGCCTTGCAAACTGGAGCGGCATGGACGCCAATCTGCTGCGTATCATCTTCGTACTCGCAACGATCTTTGGCTTCGGTTCTGCGATCATTATCTATCTCGCCATCGGCCTGATTGTCGACTAATTGCAGAGATAATATCGCCCATATGATATAACATACAGAAAACATTGAATAATAACCATAGACCGCTCTGATAAATCCGTGTATTTAATGACTAGTCATTGAGTAATTTATCGGAGCGCGGATGTCCGGCCACCACCATCATCACGGACATATTTTCCACAGCCATCATGATCGCCATGGCCCGCACGGCCATATGCCGACGAATTTTAGCCGCGCGTTCGCACTCGGCATTACGCTCAATATCATCTACATCATAATCGAGGTAACTTACGGGGTGCTGTCAGGCTCGATGGCCTTGCTCGCCGATGCCGGTCACAACCTTTCCGACGTATTGGGACTCGCTGTCGCATGGGCTGGAGCGGAGCTTGCCAAGCGGCCGCCGAGCAGACAGTTTACCTATGGTCTTGGTGGGTCGTCCATATTGGCCGCTTTACTCAATGGACTGTTTCTGCTGGTCGCTTGCGGCGCAATTGCTTGGGAAGCGATCGAGAGGTTCAGTGCCCCCAGCGAAGTAGCCTCCACGACTGTCATCATCGTTGCCTCTATCGGCATCATTATCAATTTCGGAACCGCGATGCTGTTCCTCCGCGGGCAGAAGGAAGACATCAACATTCGCGGCGCGTTTCTGCATATGATGGCAGATGCAGGTGTTTCAGCCGGTGTCGTCGTTGGCGGGATTGCGATTTTCTATACCGGATTTAACTGGATCGACCCCTTGATCAGCCTGTTCATCGTTGCGTTGATCTTTTGGAGCACTTGGGGGTTACTATCGGAAGCCGTGCGTATGTCCCTGGCAGGTGTTCCGCGGGATATTGATGTGGAAGAGGTTTTTGACGCTCTATCAGATTTCCCCGGTGTAGAAACTGTGCATGATCTGCATATCTGGCCGATGAGCACCAGTGAAACGGCGATGACAGCGCATCTGGTCATTCCGGGCGGCCATCCCGGCAAAGGGTTTCTGGCGGACGTGCAGACATCCATGAAGAAACGGTTCGCAATTCACCATATCACAATCCAGATCGAGTTGGAGGATGAAGAGGCCGATCTCTGTCAAACCGATTGCGGGTCGGGTTAATGCTCTGATTTTGTGCGGTTGAGGGTCCAAAGTTCACACAGTTCACACGTATTTTTCCTCACCTGCAAAGCGCTCATGCTGAGCGCGACCAATAGGACAGTTTTCTATATCCAGCTGTCCAAAGTTCACACAATTCACACATCATTTTGTGGAACGGAAATTTATTCAGAATTGAGAATGAGCCGGATGAAATCTATCATATGAAAACATGTGTAGGAAAGCAGTTTGCGGCCGACGCATCTTGACAGGTCTTTGAAAGGCCAGTGCTGGTTAACGGCAAAAAACCACAGAAAACCGGTAAATTAAGCGGGTATCACCCAAGGGCATTAACCATGCAAAACAGGGGAGCTGTTAACCTTTGCCTAATCATCTACTGGTATTTGAATAAGACAAGATGTCGGTTGGTTTTAAAAATATATGAAATCATCGACAGCAATATCATCTTGTCATTTTCAGGTTCGGAATTTCATGAGCGACAGCAATGTAAAAGGTCTGCAAGGAAAGCGCATCAAGCGCGGTGACCACCGGGTTTCCACGCGTGCCGGGGTTGAGATTTCTGCTGAAGTCCGCGAACCGGGATTGGGCCGGGTTGAAGCGATGATTATCGACCTGTCGCTGTCCGGGTTTCGCATGCGTTGTATGACCCGGTTGACCGGCGAAAAGAATATATTCATGGGCTTGCCCTCCTTTGCCGCGATAGAAAGCAAAATTTGCTGGGTAGAGGGTGACTATTATGGCTGTGAATTTGTTCAGGCCCTGCATCCAGCGGTATTTGATCATATCGTATCGAAATATCCGACGCTGAAAATGGCGGCTTCCTGATCGCCCTCTGATCATCATTGCGTGACTTTGGCAATTCGCTAGTCTCGCAGACATGGCTCGCAAATATTTCGGTAAATTTGGAACCACATTGCTGTTCCTGGCTGTTATTGGTGGCGCATGGGTTTTGATGCGCTGGGTTAACCCGGCAGAGATCATCGTCATTAATGGCGAACAGGTTAGCGTGATTGACGGAGACAGCTTTCGGGATGCGGATATGGAATATCGCATCTACGGTATTGATGCGCCGGAATATCGCCAATCATGCAAAGATGCCGCAGGGCAAGATTGGCCTTGCGGCAAACAGGCACGCGCGGCGCTGGAAGAGAGTTTGGGTGCTGGCGACTATAGCTGCGATGTTCATGCCCGGGATCAATATGGGCGAACTATCGTAACCTGCATAAGCGACGACAAAGACCTTGGTGCTCACATGGTGTCTGAAGGCCATGCGATATCATCTGATAATTTTGATCAGGTCATTTACGGGGCCGAAGAAGCGCAAGCGGAAAATGCCAAGCGCGGAATCTGGCAAGGCACTTTTGAAAAACCGTCTAGTTGGCGCGCGTCGCATCCAAGGTAGCAGGACTGCGTAAAGATTGTGCATCCAGCGTGAAGGGAGAAGGTTCTCCGGTCCAGTTCGCGCGCGGATCGGCAATATGGGTCACCCCGTCCAGTTCATAGATATTCTCATAGCCATAGCCGTAAAGGTTTATAAAAGTTGGGATATTCAACGCCAATGGCGCGCGTTTCAGAACGATCGGCGGAACATTGTCGCGAAAGTTATTATTGCAGTAGATCAAGATCGGCCGCGATTTTTCGCCCAATATCTTGGTCAGCTTTTCTTCGGTGAAATCGGAGAACGGAATATTGATCGCGCCGTCAATATGACCCTGCGCAAAGGCAGCGGCGGAACGGGTGTCCAAAATGACAGCGTTTGGTTGCTTTGCCACTATGTTAAAACGATCCAGATCGATCAGCCGGCCGGTACGATATTCGGATAGCTGCTCGGTGAGTTGCAGAAAGCCTGCATAGTCCACCTGAGGATTGCGCGGTGTTTCAGCGGGTTGCCCTGTTTGTGCTATAGTGGGCTGTATAGCGAGAATTGAGAGGATGGTGGCTGATGCCAATAGCGGTGATATTTTCATGAATGCTGTCCCTCCAGATGCCATAGCCGCAAAATCTAGACATTTCGGATTGCCAAAAGCTGAACCGCGGGTAATTGGCGAGGCACATCTGCCGTTGCGCTTGGGGGAAATGGACCTATTGTCATTTCACAGCTGCGAGCGGGATCGCAAACGGGGGAAGCGTGCACGATAATATCAAACCAAACTGGTTGTCGGAGATTGTCCGGCGCTTTTCCGTGTTCGTCTACACCATTACCGGGTGGACAGCCGTTCAGGAAAACCCGGCGCCGCGCAAATGCGTGATCATTGCCGCGCCGCATACCAGCAACTGGGACTTCATCTACTTTTTCGGGCTGACCAACAAGCTGAAGATCCAGTCCTACTGGATCGGCAAGGATACGCTGTTCAAATGGCCGTTCGGCGACATGATGCGGCGAATGGGCGGTATTCCGGTCGACCGGTCCAAATCGAACAACATGGTCGATGCGATGGTCGCGGAGTTTGAGAAGCGCGATGACTTCATACTTACCATTCCGCCAGAAGGGACGCGCGGCAACGTTCGGCAATGGCGAACCGGCTTCTACTATATTGCGCTGAAGGCCAAAGTCCCGCTGATCATCGGGATGATGGACTATGCCAAGAAAACCGGTGGGCTTGGGCCGCAGATTGAGGTGACCGGCGATTATGAAGCCGATATGGCGAAGGTCAGCAGTTTTTATCACAGCGTCACGCCGAAATTCCCGGAAAAAGCCATGGATGATATCGTCCACACCAATCCCGACCCGGAACCGGGCGCGGGGAAACCGGGAGAAGAGCGATGACCTTGCTCGCAGCCCTCGGCCTGAATCTTGTTCTGCTGGTCGCGGTCATGATCATTCTCTGGCTGGTTTCCATAAAAATCCGTGATGTGTCCTTTATCGATGCCTTCTGGGCCTATGGCATGGCGATCATGGCGGGCGCATCCATTTGGCAAGTGGGAAATGCAGGCTGGTTGGGTTGGACGATCTTTGGTTTGACCGTTACCTGGGGCGTGCGGCTGGGCACGCATCTTTACTTGCGTTGGAGCAAGGAGGGCGAGGATCCGCGCTACACCAAGATCATCGGCACCGCGATGAAGAAAAAGGGCTGGAGTTTTGCGAAAACGGCTTTGATAAAAGCGTGGGTATTGCAGATTCCGCTGCTTTTCATGGTCTGTTTGCCGGCTCAAATCGGCATATTGCTATCGGGTGATCAGGGCCTTGGGCCGGTGGCGATAATCGGGCTAGTGCTAGCGATTATCGGCATCGCTTTCGAGACGATCGGGGATGCGCAGCTCAAGGCGTTCAAGGCGGATCCGTCGAATAAAGGCAAGGTGCTGGATACCGGGCTTTGGCGTTATACCCGTCATCCCAATTACTTTGGTGACTTTTGCACCTGGTGGGGCATTTGGCTGGTCGCGGCGCAAGTCGGCTGGCCAGCGTGGGTAGCGATCATCGGGCCTTTGTTCCTCAGCTTCACGCTAACCAAATGGAGCGGCGCACCCATGCTGGAATATGCGCTGCGCAAGAACCGGCCGGATTATGTGGATTATATCGAGCGAACGTCTGGTTTCTTTCCGATGCCGCCCAAGAGATCGCCGAATAAGTAGGTTCAGGCCGCCGCGGCCAATACCTTATTCTCGATAATCTGGGCAAAGACGTCGCTGTCCTGTGCGCCGGGGACCATGAATTTCTTATTGAAGATAAACGCCGGAACGCCGGAGATGAAACGGTCTTGCCACTGTGCTTCGACAGCGCGAACATCAGCCGCGTACATATCACTGGCCAGCAGGCTGCGGACGCGTTTTTCATCCAGACCGACGGCAACAGCCACTTCGGTCAATATTTCATGATCGCTGACGTCTTTACCGTCGGTGAAATGGGCCTTGAACAAAGCCAGTTTTAGCGCGGTCTGCTTGCCGGTTTCCCCCGCCCAGTGGAGCAAGCGGTGAGCATCAAATGTGTTCACCATCCGCATATTTTCATGATAGCTGAACTCAAAGTCGAGATCGCTGCCAGCATTGCGCAACCGCTCACGATTGGCTTTGCTTTGCTCCGGAGTAGCGCCATATTTCTGCGCCATATGTTCGTTAATATCCTGCCCCTCGGGCGGCATGTTCGGGTTGAGTTCAAATGCATGCCAGGCGAGGGCGAATTCCGCTTTGCCCTCAAAGCGTTGCATAGCCTGTTCGAGCTTTTTAAAACCAATGATACACCAAGGGCAGACCACGTCCGAGACAATATCTACGGTAATTACCGGGGTCTCTGACATATCTATTTCCTTATATAATTGGTGTCGGGTCAGGCTTTTTCTAAAGTGCACTGCAAGGGGTGCTGGTTCTTGCGCGCGAAATCCATGACTTGCGTAACCTTGGTTTCCGCCACTTCATAGCTGAATGTCCCACAAATGCCGACGCCTTTCTGGTGGACATGCAGCATGACCCGGGTCGCTTCATCAATATCCATCTGGAAAAAGCGTTTGAGTACCAGCACGACAAATTCCATCGGTGTGTAATCGTCGTTGAGCAGCAGGACTTTGTAGGGATTGGGTTTCTTGGTCTTGGTCCGTGTTTTGGTGGCGATGCCGAGATCGGTATCATCGCTGTCCCCGGTACCGTTATTGTCCGCGCCGTCATCATCATCCCCGGCCATCTGCTCGCGCAATTTTGCCGCTTCGCTGCCTTCGAAAAAGAGTGCGGCGGCGTCAATTGATGTGGGGGAGAGAATCTCTACTTCAGTCATGTCGAACAGGATATGGTATTTTCACCCTTCAGGGCAAGTGGCGGATTGATCAATTGGCGATGATTTTACGATAAATCGACCCGAGACGAGCAAAAGAAAAAGGCCGCTCCCGGGGGAACGGCCTTTTGCATGACGATGAAAGCGGCTTAAGCGGCTTTCTGAATTTCCTTGCGGATGGTGCTGACGCGATCAGCGATTGGCTGATAGGCTTTACCCGCCAATTTGGTCACGGCATCCATGTTGTTAGAGGTCTGGTCCATAACCCGGTCCAGGCTGCTGCGCATGAAGTCAGCTTGCATTTCAACAAAATCTTTTGGCGTAGCAACATTGAAAGAGTTTTTCAGAACGTTGCTGGCTTCCGCGAAGTTTTCGCGGGTATATTTAACGTTGGTCTTGCCGATTTCCTGAGCGCCTTTAGCGGTGATCTTGCCGCTTTCAACCAGGGTTTCAACGTTCAGACGGTTGAATTCAACAGCATCTTTGGAAACTTCAACAGCACGGTCAGCAACTTCTTTAGCGCGTTCCTGAGCGGTTGCGGTCAGCTTTTCAAGCTGTGCCTGCAATTTGGCAGCCATGTCCTGAAGAGCTTTCTTGTTGGTTGCAGCGGCTTTTGGAGCAGCTTTTTTCACGGTTTTCTTCGCAGGTGCTTTCTTTGCGGTGGTTTTCTTTGCGGTTGTCATTTTGGTCGTTCCTTTTTTAACAGTCTTTTTCGCGGTTGTTGCGGCGCGTTTCGGAGCGGCTTTGCGCTTCGTAACAGTCTTTTTAGGAGCCGCCTTGGTTGCTGCAGGCTTCTTTGCAGCGGGTTTTGAAGCCGTTGTTTTTGTTGGAGCAGCAACCGGCTTTTTCGCGGCAGGAGCCGGAGCGGTTGTTGTTGCGGTCTTTGATGCTGGTGTGGCGGCTGCTTTTGGAGCAGGCGCTTCTTCAGCGGTTACAGGTTCTGCGGATGCAGCGGCAGCATAAGCCGCTTCAGCAGAGAGGCTGGCGGGCTTGTTAGCAGCCGGAACAGCCTTTGTATCAGTCGTTTTCGTATCAGCCATCTTTGCTTCCATTTGTTTGTTGCAGTGCACAAATAGGGAAGGATTACGCCAAAGTCAAGAAAAAATGCTGCAGTGCACAAAAAATGCAAGAAACCGATAAAAACATAATAATAACAAATATATAAAAGATATTCCAAATATCTATCTACCAGCAAAACCTATAAATTAGCATGGAAATTATAGACTTTGCTGTCCTGCAACATCAAATCAGATTGACCGTGGTTGCCACTGCGAGCAGCGAGAAGGCAGCGATACAGATATTGGCGGTGGCTCCGACCGAAAGGCGGATCGGTTTGGCGACGGCATCGAAACGGGCTTCATAATCGGGATGCTCTGTACCCATCATCCGGTCCCACCAGGTGAAGTAGAGGCCGAAATTGCTGTTGCCCTGACTATGGTGCAGGTCATGATGGGTGGTCGTGGTGATCCAGCCGACAAATTTATTGCGCGTCCAGCCCGCGGGGAACAGTTCGACGCCTGCATGACCCATGACATTGCGGATGATCATATGGGCAAGGAACAGGAAGATCGCAAAAGGATACATGCCAGCGGAAAAGAGTGAGAACATGAACAGATAGAGGGGTACAAAGGCTGCCTCTGCCATCGCCTCGAATGACGAGAAGCTATAGGCGGCCCATGGTGTTGGCGTGCGTGACTTATGATGATGCAAATGGGAGAAACGGAACATCGTTTTCGTATGCAGCCAGCGATGCATCCAATAGAAATAGGCATCATGGGCAACAATCATCGCCAAAAGCTGTATGATAAACAATGGCCAGAATATCTCACCGGTTATGACGGAGATCCAGCCAGAGGCTTCCAGTAATACGGTACTGATGGTGGTGAGCCCGAAAACCAAGACTGTGCGCATGGATGATAAAAATTCGCGCTTATAATCCCCGATACCGGCCTTGCGTGTCTGGATCCGCCTGGCGGCGCTCCATTTGCCAAACGCCCACAGGATTAAAGACAATGTACCCGCAGCAATCAGATAGCGTCCCAGATCAAAGGTGAAAGCACCGATCATGTGGTCCACTATGGCATCAAAAAGTTCAGGCATGTCATTCTCCATCAAAAGCAGTTTTGGTTTGATGAAGGTAAAGTGACAGAAAGCTTGGCCTGCCTCTCTGCAATGCTGAAAAATGCTGTGCGATTTTGAAAATGATCAGACTATTTCAGTTTTGATCAATTGCTGCCTTGCGAAAATCGCTAGGTGTTTGGCCGGTTTCGGCGCGAAACGCGCGATTGAACGGGGCAAGCGATCCATAGCCCAAATCCATCGCGATTGTCAGAATCGGCAAGTCAACATGCGCGCGATCCGACAGTTTTTCCTTGGCTTCGGTGATTCGATAGCCGTTGAGAAAGGATGAAAAATTGCGATGGCCGAGCTGCTTGTTGATCAGTGCGCGCAAACGGTGCTCAGGCGTATCCAATTTAGAAGCCAGTGTCGCTATGGTTAGCGACGGTTCGCGATATTGTCCTTCTTCCATCGCGGTGATGAGCTTGTCGTGCAACACGGTTTCCGATGGTGAAAGATTTAGAACAGGACGGACCGGTCGCTTGTCCGTGGTAAGTTTAGAAAACAAATCCCCATCTGCCGTTAACACCGCCATCCCTGCGCCCAGAACGAGGATCAGGATCAGCATCGCATTGATCGCTGATACAATCGGGATATTGTCCGTAGCATCAAAGAAAAGCTCGTAGGTCAAAACACCACCGACCTGTAGTCCGACAAATATCGGAAGATACATCCTGATTCGCCGGCGTTTTTCTATAAGGTCATCAACGCGGCCTGTTAGGGCGATAATGATCAGGTGAACGACCAGCGCGAGGGACAGGAGACGGATCGCATAGAAGGTAAACCATTGCTTGTCCGGCATGGTGACGGCAACGATCCACAATAGCGTAAGCAATATGGGTACGGCGATTAGCAATGGCTTGGCAATGCGGCGCTCAAACAGCTGATGCGCAAATACCCATGCCCAGACGGTTGTTGATATCGAGAGAAAGTCAATGGCTCTGCGCCAGGGAAACGGTGGTGCCAGCGTGACCGATGAATTGATCAAATAGGCCATCGAACTGATCAGCACGCCGAGCAGCGATATTTTCAGATCCCGTCGGGTCCGGCTTGTCAACAGCACAGCAATGATCATAATCTGCCCACCCAGCGTGAGCAGTCGCAAAGTCGTATCGACCAGTGCCAGATCTATTCCGCCGATGGCTATACCCTTCCCTGTTATATGCCATGCTAACCCATCTTCGGCAGTTCGCAACGGGAATATATGCGATACGTCCGTTCGGGCATGATGCCGATTATTCTTTTGTTTCTGAAACAGCTGTGTGTAACAGCTTAGGCATGCAGCGCGAATATGTCCCATGTCCCAACTGAGATCCATCGCAACGGCCCTTCCTGACCACAAGATCAGCCAAGAGGATGTTCTGGAAGTGCTGGCAAAGGCACGCGGATCGGCTTTGCCCGCGCGGTTGAAGCAGATATTGGGCAATAGCGGTATTGATCATCGTTACATCGCGCGGGAACCGGATTATTATCTGGAGCAGCGCAGCTGGCCGGAGCGTGCGCAAATTTATGATGAAGTGGGAAGGGCGCTGGCGGAGGGTTCGGCGACAGCAGCCTTGGCAAAATCCGGCCTGCGGCCTGCTGATATTGATGTGATCGTCATGATCTCCACAACCGGTACGATGACGCCGTCCATTCCGAGCCGGTTGATCGAGACAATGGACTTTCGCCAGTCGGTGCAGACCGTGCCGGTCTTCGGCTATGGCTGTGCAGGCGGCATATTGGGGATAAGATTGGCCAATGATCTGGCAGATGCAAATGGCGGCCAGAATGTGTTGCTGATCTCGCTGGAGCTTTGCAGTCTTTCCTATGACGATAGCCAATTTGACAAGAAGAACATGATTGCAACCGCGCTGTTTGCCGACGGTTGTGCAGCGGCTGTCCTGACCGGAAGGAACGGGCAGGGCGCGAACCCGTCTTTCCGCGCATTTGATCAGAAAACCTGGCCGGATACGCGTGACATGATGGGTTGGGATATTGGTGAAACCGGATTTGACCTTGTGCTGGCGCGCGATATCCCGACTTTTGTGGCCAAGGATTTTACGCCGTTTTGCGATCAGTTCCTCAGCGAACATGGTCTGGAAAAATCGAATATGGCCGAGCCGGCCTGTCATCCCGGTGGCGGCCGCGTGGTGGAGGCTCTGGAAGACTATTTCGCGCCGGAACTGCCGGGCATTCCGGCGACCCGCGAGGTGCTGAAACATCATGGTAATATGTCATCGCCGACGGTGTTGTTCGTACTCGAAAAATTACTAGAGGATAATCCTCAGAAACCTGTCCTGATGACAGCGCTTGGTCCCGGCTTTACATCCGTGCTCGGCATATTGGACCCGGCGGGAGCAGATTGATGGATGGTTTAGGCGCAATTTTTACGACTCCCCCGACCCTTGTCACATGGGTTCTGATCTACATTGTTGTGCAGCGTCTTGCCGAACTGGTCTATGCAAATGGCAATACCAAGCGGCTGCTGTCCGAAGGCGGGGAGGAATTTGGCGCTGATCACTATCACTGGTTCATCTTTCTCCACAGTGCCTGGCTGGCAGTTATCTTCCTGCTGGTCGATCCGTTGCGCGAGTTAAACCCGATCATGCTCGCGCTGTTTGTCAGTACGCAGATTCTACGTGTGTGGACGCTCGCTTCCATCGGCCGGTGGTGGACGACAAGGATCATCTCTGCCCCGCATTTCGACCGGGTCCGGCGCGGCCCGTACAAATATATCCCGCACCCCAATTATCTGGTCGTGGTGCTCGAAATCGCCATCGTGCCCCTGCTTATGGGATTGCCGTGGGTAGCGCTTGTCTTTTCAATCCTGAACGCGGTTCTGCTACGCCACCGGATCAAAGTGGAAAACGAGGTATTGGGACAGCGCGGCGCCTAGAATTTGGCGGCAAGCTGTATGACGGATTGACAAAATCCGGACGTCCGAAGTGTTACCACTGCATATATCGCCCAAATCCGGATTAATTTCGATTTGAAACAACCGTTTCTGTTTCTCTGAGGAAGATTTGGTAACGGGGGGATTGAAAGACTTGTTTAGTCTCAGGGCATCGATCTGGAAAATATGTATCACCGGCCTGCTGGCGGTTCTCGTATATCCTTATGCAGCGGCTTTTGCGCAGACCACCAATATTCCTTCCGGCACCGTGATAAACAGCTATGCTCAGGTCGTCTCAATCACTTCGACTAATGTCCAGCTATCCAGCAGCAGCGGTTTCACCGCAAATAGCCGGGCACTGATAGTGCAGATGAAAGGGGCCTCCGTCACGCGAAACGACGATGCTGCCCATGGCGATATTACCGCATATAATAGTGCCGGACGCTTTGAATATGTCAAAATCGTTTCGGTTTCCGGAAATACGGTCACTCTATCCGATGCTCCCACGGTGTCTTTTTCTACCGGTGGCTCCTTACAGATGATCAGCGTGCCCGTTTTTGACAGCCTGAACCTGAACCAGACGGTCGTGCCACAGGCCTGGAACGGGCGAATTGGCGGTGTGGTAGCATTTGATGTGGTCGGGACCTTGACATTGGGCGCAGATATCAATGCGACAGGTCGGGGATTTCGTGGCGGTGCGTTGGCAACATCAACACCTTTTGATAGCTGTGGGTCGGATCAATTCAACTATACCGGCATCATGCAGGCGGGGACGGGCAACAAGGGCGAAGGTGTCGTGCCTGGCGCATCTGCTCATGAGGCCCGACGCGGACATAATGGCAATGGCGGTGGTGGCGGAAATATTACCGATGCCGGCGGCGGCGGCGGCGGCAACATTGGTGCCGGCGGCCTGGGTGGCCGTGAACTGGACTTGTGTGACGATGACGGCAATTTCGGCGGTCTTGGTGGCCAAGCCCTGGATTATTCTCCCAACAACCGACTGTTCATGGGCGGCGGCGGTGGATCGGGATCGGAAGTCTCGCAGGCTGAAAGCGGAGGCGATCGCAGCGGTGGCGGGCTTATCTTTGTCCGGGTGGACCTCCTTGTAGGCAATGGCGGCCGGATGATTGCGGACGGCCTGTCGGCCCTTGCGGATAATTTCAATGGTTCGGACGGTGGCGGCGCGGGCGGAGCGATCGCGCTATCTGTCATTACCGGTATATCAGGATCTCCTGTTTTCAGCGTTGCCGGAGGCGAAGGCGGCGATGAAGCCAATGATCAATTCGCCCATGGTACCGGCGGAGGCGGCGGTGGCGGTGCAATCAGGCTATTTGGCGCAACCTGTGCTGCGATCACACCGATGGTTAGCGGTGGTTCTGCTGGAACGAGCGTGCTGGGCAGCAATGTTGGTGACCCCAATTGGGGAGCGATTGATGGCGGTCCGGGCAATTGTCAGGGCAATTTTTCGGAACTTGGGCGCACGTCATCAATTGATCCGGCCAAGTTGAACGTCATCAAAACCTCTTCCGTCTATACGGGCAGTGGCACCAGCAGCGGCTTTTCCATACCGGGCGAAGATATTATCTACACAATTGTCGTCCAGAATGTCGGCGGCGGGCCGGGTGGAGAAGATAGCGTCTTCATCATCGACCAGTTGCCCAGTCAGATGGCTTTTCTGAACGATGATATCGATAATGGCGGACCGGACAATTTCCCCGGCAGTGACCCGATCGTGTTTGTCGACAATGGCAGCACATTAAGCCTTGATTACAATAATGACGTCGCTTTCTCCAACCAGCCGACCATGCCGGTATCTTTCGCGGACTGTGGCTATGAACCCGTGAGCGGCTACGATCCGGCGGTCACATATATTTGCATTAATCCCAAGGGCGTATTTGCACGTCCCCAACCCACTTCGGAATTTTCCGTATTATTGCGGGCAAGAATCAACTGACTAGCGGCATTGCTGGTCCCTGAAAATGACGATAACAACGCCATATTGTTTTCGATGTGCACAGTAGTTCGGCCGAGAGGGTGATCTTGCCGAAAACGCATGATGACATTCGAATTATGAATTGGCGACCTGTGGCATTTGTATGCATCATGACAATTCTTTGAACATAAAGAAGGGTGAGGGGCATGGCGATCATCAGAAACTTACGCGTTGCGAGTTCCACGGCAGTTCTGTTGTTGGGGGTCGGCATGACTGTCTCAACGCCGCTACAGGCAGCCGAGAAATCTGAAAAAACAACGGTAAGTCCAGTTGCGTTTATCGAGATGCCGCGGCTGGATGACCCCATGCTTTCTGCGGACGGTAAGAAAATCGTCATGGTCCAATCCGCGGTGGATTGGGCAGAGAATGAGCGGGTTGATGCTTACAACCTGATTGATGTCGAAACTGGAGACTTGCGGGTAATTCCGCGCAGCGAGATTGAGGATGACAGCCTGTCGGCCGCACAATGGGCCCCGGACAGTTCCGGTTTCGTGGCAACGTTGAAACGTGAAGATGACGAAAAGGCTGCTGCCTATTTTTACGATATCGAAAGCAAAAGCCTGACCAAATTGTTCGAACATCCCGAGAATGTCTCTGACATCAAATGGACGACTGATGGTCGCACGATCTATTTTCGGATGCGACGTGACGAAAAGAAAACCAAGGAAGACAAGGCGCGAGAAATAGCGTCTTATGATGTTTCCATTCCGATGGAACTCTGGCGTTACCAGAGGGACGAGAAGATATCGGAGCCGGTTCTGGCCGGCCCGTTCAGCGTTCGCCATTTTTCCCTGTCGGCTGATGATAGTCAAATTATCTACAGCCGCATGCCAGAGGGTGCAGGTTATGCCAGTCACCACCGGGAATTGTGGCTGCGTGATATCGCGACCGGTAGCGATACCCGCCTGACCGAGAATGGATATCATGAAGCGGAAGCGCAACTATCGCCTGATGGGACGCGATTTGCGTTTATCGCCACCGTTAATGAAAAGGGCGAAGGTTATTATGAAGACAATCTGTTTGTTCAGGCCATAGGATCATCACAGCCAAAATTGTTGCTTCCGAACGAGCCCATGGAAGTTCTTGATTTCGCGTGGAATAAACAGGGTTCGGAAATTTTCATATTGGGCAATACGGGCGTGCGCACCAATCTGTTTCGACTGAATTTGGGCAGCAGTCGGCTGACACCGATTACCAAGGGCGATCATGCGTTGGGAGACTGGCGCTATAGTCCGGAGACCGACACGCATATCATGCTGCTTACTGATGCGCGGAGTCCCGGTGAGGTTTACATAAAGAGAAAAGGCGGTCCGCTTGAAAAGGTCAGCAGGATCCATGACGAATGGACAGAACATGTCCGGCTTCCCCAGCAGCAGGTTTTTCAATGGACGGCGCGAGATGGCACATCGCTTGAGGGCCTGTTGATACCGCCAGTGGGCTATCAGTCCGATGGAAAATATCCGCTGGTCACAATCACGCACGGCGGGCCGCGCTCATCTTCGCAATTTGGATCCTGGAATACCTCACGATATGCAAGCGTTCTCGCAGGGCAGGGATATGCGGTTTTCCTGCCCAATCATCGAGGCGGAACCGGCTATGGCGATGCCTTCATGCGCGACATGGTCGGCAACTATTTCCGCAACTCGCATCTCGATGTTCTGGACGGTATTGATGCCCTGGTCACACAGGGTATTGCCGACCCAGACCGGCTGGTGAAAATGGGCTGGAGTGCCGGCGGCCATATGACCAATAAGCTGATCACCTATACTGATCGTTTCAGGGCGGCATCATCCGGTGCCGGTGCCTCCAGCTGGATATCCATGTACGGGGAGAGTGACGTACGCCACAATCGCACGCCCTGGTTTGGCGGTGCCCCGTGGCAGGAAAATGCACCGCTGGATAGTTACATCGCCCAGTCACCATTGAAAGATGCGTGGAAAGTGAAAACACCGACCTTGTTCTTCAACGGTGGCAACGACGTACGGGTGCCGCCTACCCAGCAGATCATGATGTACCGGGGCGTCCGGGCGGCCGGTGCACCGACAAGCCTCTATGTTGCCGAGGGTGAGCCGCATGGTTTTCGCAAGCCCTTTAACCAGCTGTTCAAGATCAATACAGAACTTGCCTGGTATGCCAAACATGTCCTCGATAAAGACTATCAACCTGTTCTGCCACCGATAGAGCCTGAGGTAGAGGAAGAAGATACCAAGGAAGAGGAGGAGCAGGAAATTCCGGAAGAACAAAAGGTTAGTGAAGAGACCGTCCAATGACATTGCCGCTGGATAATGTCGCGAGCTTTGGTGTCCTTTGCACTATATTGGGTATCCTGTTTTTTCTCAAAAACCGGGGCGGTTTCTGGGATCGGTTTTTCGTTTTCATTCCCATCGTATTGCTCTGCTACCTGATCCCCTCACTGCTTCGCAGCTTTGGTATTGTGGCATCGGCCGATGACGGTTTGTGGCAGGTGGCCAAGGATTATTTTCTGCCCGCAGCGTTGATATTGATGACATTGAGCATCGACCTCAAAGCCATTATGGGCCTTGGATCCAAGGCGCTCATCATGTTTTTCACTGCCACTATCGGCATCATCATCGGTGGGCCTATCGCGATCCTGATTGTGGGTTCGTTTAGTCCGGAGACTGTTGGTGGTGAAGGGGCTGATGCAGTATGGCGCGGTCTTGCAACACTGGCCGGCAGCTGGATCGGCGGCGGTGCCAATCAGACAGCGATGCTGGAAGTCTATGGCTATAATCCAGAGCGTTACGGCGCCATGGTCGCTGTCGACATCGTCATTGCCAATATCTGGATGGCATTTCTGCTTTATGGTGCTGGTAATGTTGAGAAAGTGGACCGCTGGCTAAAGGCAGACTCTAGTGCGATAGAAAATTTGCGAGACAAGATGGCGAATTTTACCCTGTCTGTTGAACGCACGTCTACCACATCGGAAATCATGCTGTTGCTCGCGGTGGCTTTTGGCGGGGTCGGTCTATCTCATCTCCTGGGTGGTTTTCTGTCCGGTGCTTTCGAAGCCATACCTGCTTTTACTGACAGTTTTCTGGCGGGTAAATTCTTCTGGATAGTGGTGATTGCGACCACTTTGGGCGTAGCACTCAGCTTTACCAAGGCGCGCGACCTTGAAGGAGCGGGTGCTTCCAAGTTCGGAACTGTTCTTATATTTCTGCTGGTCGCTATTATCGGCACCAAGATGGATATTTTCCAAATGGCTGATGCGCCGATGCTCTTCCTCGTCGGGTTCATCTGGATGTTGTTCCACAGCATATTGTTGATCGTGGTCGCCAAGATGATCCGGGCTCCGTTTTTCTTTGTCGCGGTGGGTAGTAAAGCGAATGTCGGTGGTGCAGCGTCAGCCCCTGTAGTTGCGGCGGCCTTTCATCCTGCGCTCGCCCCCGTCGGGGTCCTGCTCGCGGTGCTTGGTTATGCGCTGGGCACTTATGGGGCGATCTTGTGCGCGCAGCTGATGCAGGCGGTTGCTCCATGACAGCTGTTTCCCGGCAATTTTTTGGCATAAGTGATTCTGCGTCCCTGTTTGTGGCGGAAGATGCCGAACCCGCCATGGCGAAAAAACTTGTCTCTCTGTCGAAAAAGACAAATCCTGTTATTTGTTATGTGGGCGCTGCGAAAGGTGACCGGCAGGATCGAATTGCTGAATTCCTCACGTTGGCCGAGCGGATTGATGCAGTGCCTCATGTACTCAGTTTGTTTAATCCCCCGACGGGTGATCCCAGTCTGTTTTTTGCCGGCGTCGATATCGTTTTTATGGACGGAGGATCGACCCGTAACCTGATGGCGATTTTTGAGGAATGGGGTGTCGTGGATGCCTTGCGCAATGCTTATGAAGAAGGCGTGATAATTGCCGGTGCGAGTGCTGGTCTCAATATCATGTTTGATTGGAATATTACGGACTCGGTGAAGTCAGAGCTCGCTCCACTACAGGGGTACGGGTTCTTGAACGGCAGTGTTTGTGTGCATTATGATGTAAACCCTGGCCGGCAATCAATATTTCAAGATTTCCTAGCCAATGGTGAGGCAGTCTTTCCAGCCTTCGCGATTGACGAGGGGGTTGCCATTCATTTCGAAAACGAAAATATCAGATCCGTGTTTTCCATCAGTGATACTGCCGGTTTGCAACAGATATCGAAACAGAATGGCGCACTTGTTTCCTCGCGATTTACCGTTCAGCGCATCGGCTGATGTTCAAAAAAAGCGCTTCTTCCGGAATCGGAGTGATGAAGCTTGTCAGTCCGGCTGCTTGAGCTTTTCCCAAATATCAGAAACGATGGGGTTTCCATTACTCGCGGCACAGTAGATACGAATAGATAGGTCTGTCGTATGATTACTTGGCACGAGACGCAGTCCTTGCTCCGCGGGATCTCCCGGAACAACGGTTTCTGGCAACCATGATATTCCGAATCCATTTTGCGTTGCCGCCAATATGCTTTCAACCAAAGCTGCTCGATACACGATGTTTAGTCTCTTTCTAAAACGCGCTTTGCCAAGCAACTGCTCAAAAATCCGGGACATGAAGGAAGTGTTGGAATAGGCGACATAGGGGATGGATTCGAAACCATCCTCCCGTAGATCAATCGGAGCAGAATCGATGCTTTGATATGGACGCAAGTGGTGGCGTTCAATTTCGATACTAGGGAATTGTACCGGATCGAAATCGAACGAGATCGAGTCATGATGATATGAGATGAAGAAATCACTGGCCCCGTTGTGAAGACTGGTCAGATAGTCTTCGGCCGCACGGGTTTCGGCAATGATCAGGGTAGAAAATGGCGACGTCACCCCATGCCAGGAATTTATCAGCTCAGGTACAAATTTTAACGCCAGAGTATGCAGACTGGAAATCGTGATGCTGTTTTTACCGATTTTTGAGTATTCATTCGCAACCGCACGCGCTTCGTAACACTGATCGACAATATTTCTGGCGGTATTGATAAAATCTTCCCCCGCGGGCGTCAGCTTGATGGGGTGTGCTGAACGGTTGAAAAGAGGTGTGCCAATCCACGACTCCAGCGCCTGAATACGACGACTTAAAGCGGACTGAGTAACGAACCGTGCCTCTGCAGCATGGGCAAAGTGTCCCTTCTCGGCAACACTAATGAAATCTTCCAGCCACTTTAGTTCCAAGAAAAATGTCCTTTTTCAGAATCTTGCGTTTTTCGCATCGTATCATTCCAATTATGAATTTGAAGTCATTTTTTATGATGTCAGACCGGGGTCGGAGGAACAATGGCTCAGTAACAGCTGGGATTGTGCAACAAAATTGTCTCGAGGGGGATATATCAGATGATAAAGTTACGTAACATACTAAAATGTTCAACCGTACTAGTGGCGGCAACCAGTATCCCGGCTCTGGCTCAAGAGGTGCCGGACACGGAACAGGCTGAGGCAAGCGCAGGCGACGATCTGATTGTTGTTACGGGGTCGCGTATCGAACGGCGGGCCGAAGAATCGTCTATCCCGCTACAGGTATTCAGCGCAGATGATATTGAAGAAACAGGCAAGACGGATCTGGCGGAAATCATCACGCAGCTTCCGGGTGTAGGTGATGGCGTTTCGGTTCAGAACAGCAACAATTCTATCCAAAATAATGGCCTTTCCACGATCAGCTTGCGGCGGTTGGGCGACGACAGAACGCTTGTCTTGATTAACGGTAAGCGGGCTGTGTCCAACTCGGGCAATGGTGATCGCGTCAGCCTTGGCACTATTCCAGCAGGCTTCGTAAAGCGTGCCGAAATCACAACCGGCGGTGCATCCGCGATTTATGGTTCTGATGCTATCGCAGGTGTTGCGAACTTCATTCTCGAAGACTCTTTTGAAGGCATCGATTTCGATGTCCGCTTTTCGGCTCCCGATGCAAGCGGCGGCGAAGAGCTGCGCCTCGAAGGTCTCTATGGCACCAGATTTGCAGATGACCGTGGATATATTCTGCTCGGTGCAAGCTATCGGGATGAGAATGAGATTTTGATCGATTCCAGTCGTCCTTTAGCTGCGGCTGCGCTAGAGTTTGATGATCCAGCTGATGCTTCCCGGGATTCCTTCGCCAATGAGGTAAATGCGCCGGGTTGTGATCCCGATAATACTGATCGGCATTGCGCATTTTACCTTCGTTCGACTCCGATCTTCCAGGTGGTGTTTTTGAAGGTGATGCCTGGTTCAGAGATGGTCAGTGGTTTAATGACGTAGCGCGTGATGATCCTAGTGGTTTTGGTCGTCTGCCCGCTGATCGCGAGCCGGGACAAGATTTTCTGGGAGACTTTGATGGTATCAATGATCGTTTGGGCCAGTCCCTGCGCTCGAAACGCGAAATACTTAATCTTGGTTTTCATGGGAAATATGAGTTCTCCGACGTGGTTACCGCATCGCTGACTGCCCTCTATTCCGATGTAGACACAGTCAGTCGCAATGGCATCGAAGATGCCGGCAGTGGAGAATCTTACGGTATTTTAAACGGTGTGCCTGATGTATTCAATGTTCGCCGAATGGCTTCGGACCATCCATTCATCCCGCCGGAAGTTGAGGTTACGCGAAGCGGTACTGTATCGTGGATCAGATCCTTTCCGGAAGTTGGTGAAGAGCAACGCATCAACAGCCGTGAAACGATCCGCTTAATGGGTGATCTGGATGGCCAGTTGACGGATGCAATCAGATGGAACGCTTTCGCGACCTATGGCGAATGGAAGCAACGGGCAATTAATGTGGGTGAGATCAATCTTCAAAATGTAGATTTTGCTCTGGACATCGAAGACAATGGTGCGGGTGGTTTTCAATGCGCCGATGCAACCGCCCGTCAAAATGGCTGTGTGCCGTTAGATCTTTTTGGCGAAGGAAGTGTATCTCCCGAAGCCGCAGAATATATCAGCTACACAGGCGACGCTTCGCAAAAACGAACCCAGTTTACGGCTGGTGGATCAATCAATGGTGATCTTTTCTCTATAAATGACCGCAATGTGAAATTTGCTGCCGGCGTTGAGTATCGCCGGGAAACGCAGAGCACGAGAGGCGATCGTGATGGTGATTTGGTCGGCGGTGTCGATGGTGATCCGACAACCAATGATGTCTTCGTTACGACCCACTCTACTTTCCCCAGTATCACGGCAAATTATGACGTTGTAGAAGGTTTTGTAGAAATTGATGTACCGTTGTTTGAAACCGTAAATGTCAGCGGTGCCGCTCGCATCGCCGAATATTCTACCGTCGGAACGATTTTCAGCCTGAATGCCGGACTTGTTTGGCAGATGAACGATGATCTAAGATTTCGCACACAATTTTCGCGATCTCAGCGTGCACCAAACATTACCGAGTTTTTCTCGCCAGCGCGGCCTGACGGCGATGATCTTCAGGACCCTTGCGAGGGTTTGAATCCGGATGGAACCGGCATTTCAGCACCATCAAGTCCAGGTGGAGAGAATGCAAACCTTGCTACCATTGCACAAAACTGTCTGGCTGAGGCTGGAATTCAGGCTTATTTTGCCGATCCCGACAATCAGGATGCAGCCGGTGTGCCCGATGCTTTTGATGCGCCAGGTGCTACGCAGGGTCCAAATGCCGGTAACCAGAATCTTCAGGAAGAAACCGCGAATACATTTACCGCCGGTTTCGTGCTCACTCCGTCGGCTATTCCAAACTTTACCTTTGTGGCCGACTACTACCGGATCAGCATCAAAGATGCGATTGGTTCAGTCAGCACGCAAAATACCGTTGATCTTTGCTATGCTGCGGATGATTTTCCGAATAACCGGTTCTGCGACGTGATCACCAGAAACGCTCTGGACGGCAGTGTTGATGAGGTGATTAACTTTCAAGAAAACCTGAATAACGAGCTGGTCGAGGGTATAGACGCAACGATGCGGTGGAGCCGTATTGAACTACCGGTTATTCCCGGCCGTTTCGATATCGACTTCCGCTATTCCCACTATTTCAAGGATCAAACGACGTTCACCGGTATTGGCGGCGTAACGGTGTTGGATACTCCATTAGGAGAAATCGATAATGGTGAAGACGAACTTCGCTTGCGCTTGGGTTATCGGAACGGTGGTTTCCGAATGACTTACACGCTCAATTATGAAGCGGGTGGTATAGACAGTAATGACGCTGCAAATCCTGACGACGATCGCTTCTTCCGCGTGAGTGACGAAACTTTTCATGATGTTTACGCACGCTATCGTTTCGGTCCCGATGACCGTTATACAATCTATGGCGGCGTGAATAATATCTTCAATAATTTCGGTCCACTCATACCAACAGGCACTGATTCAGGCAGCAGTCTTAACATCACGAACGACGTGAATGATGCCGTTGGCCGTGAGTTTTTCCTCGGTGCAAGCGTTCGCTTCTAGGATCGAAAAGAAATAGACCGGCCGTCTGCGGGGGCGATCATGGCCGGACATGACCTCCAAGTCTTATCCTTTAGGGGCTTGGAGGTCATAAATTTAATCAAGAATGGTATGCCGATGAACATCCGATATCTTGCAGTGGTCAGCAGTTTGGTCTTCATATCCGGTGGCTACGTCTCTGCTTTTGCCAATGCCGCGCCGCCTGACAGTAAAGCTACTGAGCGACCAGCCGAGTACCGTTTCCACAGCGTCACCTCAACCGCACCGCCGGAAATCCTTGCGCTGAAATCCGGAGAGATTAACCGGTTTGTCTTCACAAAGTGGGCGGGCCCCGATTTGCCGGTTTGGGTATATTTGCCTGATGGCATTGATTTGTCGCGCGCGCCTGTCCTGTTCATGATGCACGGCAACAAGCGCGATCCCCACCGCTATCTCAGGGAATGGCGAGAACCTGCTCAGAAAAACGGCCTGATCGTTGTTGCGCCGGAATTTTCCCAGCGGGATTTTCCAAAATCCGCGGGCTATAATCTCGGCAATGTCTTCCGGAAAGAAACTGAAGGACGGCAAGATGAATCCATCTGGTCCTTCAGCGCCATTGAACCGATTTTCGATCGTGTAAAACAGGCTGTTGGAAGCCAGCAGACGCAATATAGCATATACGGCCACTCGGCCGGCGCTCAATTTGTGCACCGGTATCTTTATTATAAACCCGATGCGCCGGTGAAACAGTATATCGCCGCCAATGCAGGCTGGTACACACGGCCCGATGTGGCAGAAGTATATCCTTATGGACTGGCTGGGGCTGGTATCTCTGAAGAGATGTTAAAGGCGGCGTTGAGCAAAAACGTCCTGCTGCTGTTGGGGGATAAGGACAATGATCCCAATCATAAAAGCCTGCGACGGAGCCCGGAAGCCATGAAGCAGGGACCGCATCGTTTCGCTCGCGGTCTATCTTACCATGAATTCGGCAAACAGAAGGCCGATGAATATGCCTTGCCCTTTGGTTGGAGAGTAAAGGTTGTTCCCGGTGTTGCCCATTCCAACGGTTTGATGGCCAGGGCCGCTGCCCCTTCTGTGAACTAGGTTTCCAGATCGTTTATGAAATGTAGAAACCGGTCTGCGCTTTCCCTGCGTAGTGACCGGTCATATTAGGAGCGCGGTCGTCCCTGTCGATAGGTACCGAGCAGGCGGACTTCGTTGCAGTGAAAATGCAATTCTTCCAGAGCCCGGTCAACTGCCGGGTCACCAAGACCGCCTTCTATATCAGCGTAGAATTTCGAGGCTGAGAAACTGCCACCTTCCTGATAACTTTCCAGTTTTGTCATGTTGACACCATTGGTCGCGAAGCCGCCCATCGCCTTGTAGAGTGCGGCGGGGATGTTTTTTACTTCAAAGATGAAGGTGGTCATTAACTGAAAATCATCAGGACCATTGCTCTCTGGCATTACAGCATCAGAGGCGAGCAAGACAAAGCGCGTCATGTTATGATCTTCATCCTCTATCGCATTGGCAATGGGTTGCAGGCCGTAAATCTCTGCAGCGAGCGGCGGGGCAATCGCGGCAGCTTGGGGATCCTCCTGCTGCGCGACATAAGCTGCAGCAGCTGCGGTATCGGCGTAGGCGACGGGAATAATGTCACGGGCGCGCAGATAGTGGCGGCATTGACCCAGTGCTTGTGGATGACTCATTGCTGTTTTGATCTTTGCGTCTTCGGATTTTGCCATCAGGCAGTGGCGAATCCGCATGAAGTGCTCCGCAACAATATGCAGACCCGATTCGGGCAGCAGGAAATGGATGTCAGCAACCCTTCCATGCAGGCTGTTCTCAATAGGGATTATTGCGGATCCGGCTATGCCCTGCTTCACCGCATCAAGTGCATCTTCAAATGAAAAACAGGGCAGAGGCAAGCAATCCGGGGCATATTCCATGGCTGCCAGATGGGAATTGGCACCTGGTGCGCCTTGAAACGCGATCGTCTTGGCAGGAGCCTCTGCTGCCGTTGCGGTCATTTTATCGACCATGGCCAGGGCGTTGCGCGGGAAGCTGTTCATGACGCTATCATTTCCTGTTTTGTGCACCCGTTTGTCAAAGGTCGCGATTGCCGTACAAAATGCGTCTGCGCAAGACCTGATCGCACTTGGCGAAACTGGCGCAACAATATTAGCATCTATACGTGTAATTGAGGTCTTGCTTTGAACCGGCGGTCTTATTAGAGAAAGCCCAAAGTTTTGACAGGCTGCTCCTGTCGGTAACGCAGGGATTTTAGACAAGATGGACAATAACAACACCATTGCTGGCTGGGTATTGGCAGGCGGAATTGCAGCGCTTGGTTTTTCGATCCTGAGCGGCAAATATTTCCACGCTGACAAGAATGAGCGTCCGGAAACGATGGGTTTCGCAATTGAAGGTGTAGAATCATCAGACGGCGGTGCGGAAGAAGTGCCGATGAGCATGATGCTCGCCAAGGCTGACGTTGCAGCGGGTGAGGCCGTATTCAGGAAATGTGTTGCCTGCCACACAATCAATGAAGGCGGTGCCAATGGCATTGGACCAAATTTGTGGAACTCGTTCGGCAAATCGCACGGCCATGTTGCCGGCTTTGCCTATAGTGATGCTCTGTCGTCCGTTGAAGGTAACTGGAATTTCGACAATATGAATGCCTGGCTGATTTCCCCGCGGAAATATGCGCCCGGTACAAAAATGACCTTCGCCGGCCTCAGCAAGCCTGAAGATCGCGCCAATGTTATCGCCTACATGAATGCACAAGGCTCAAACCTGCCTTATCCTGAGCCACCTGCCGCCGAAGAAGCGCCAGCAGAGGGTGAAGCTGTCGCCGAGGCCGAAGCTGATGCTGCAGCAACCGAAGTGGCAGAAGAAACCGTGGCAGCCGACGAAGCAGCTGCTGCGGAATAAGCCTTTGCAGTTAAGTTTTCTGTGAGCGACTAGCCGCAGTCGAGATCGTAAAAATCCTGGATAATCTGCCAGGCTTCATCAGCTGTTTCGACAAACTGGAATAGGTCCAGATCCTTTGCGCTGATGGTCCCTTCTTCGGCCAAAGCATCGAAATTGATAATCCGATTCCAGAAATCCTTTCCAAACAGGATGATCGGGAGCGGTTCCATCTTGCCAGTCTGAACGAGTGTTAGCAGCTCGAAAAACTCGTCAAATGTTCCAAACCCGCCAGGGAATACCGCAACGGCTCTGGCGCGTAGCAGGAAGTGCATCTTGCGCAGCGCGAAATAGTGGAACTGGAAACTGAGAGACGGGGTGACATATTCATTGGGTGCCTGCTCGTGCGGCAGGACGATGTTCAGGCCGATCGATTCTTTGCCCGCGTCGGTTGCGCCGCGATTGGCGGCTTCCATTATGGAGGGGCCGCCACCTGAGCAAACTACGAAGTCGCGTTTTCCATTTTCCTCGATACCGCAATCACTGGCCAACTGCCCCAGTCTGCGCGCTTCATCATAATATTTCGATTTTTCTTTCAGCCGCTGGGCAGTCTTCAAAGACGCTTCATCTGTCGCTGCTTCAATCAGCGCATCGGCCTTGCTAGGTTCGGGAATGCGCGCGGAGCCATACATGACCAGCGTCGAGCCGATACCGGCCTCATCGAGCAGCATTTCGGGCTTGAGCAATTCCAGCTGGAACCGGACAGGGCGCAATTCCTCGCGCAGCAGGAAGTCATTATCCTGGAAAGCGAGTGTATAGGCGGGGTCTTCGGTCTGAGGGGTGCTTAAAGCTTGTTGTTTGGCGAAATCTGCTTCTTGTTTTGCCCGATAGAAGCGGCGATCGTGTAAATCTTTATTTGTCATAGCTCCGCCCTAGAGCATAGCTATGTGACTTGCCAATGAACTTAATGGTTTATCTGCAAAATATCAGTTTAACGGCAATAGCCGTTGCCGCCCATGTCGAAATGGAAATGATCATGGTGCGCGGCATTGAAATCAGGGCTGAGTACAGTACCGAACCGACGACAGGCGCTTTTGTGGATGGCGCGCAGGAATTTCTTCTCCTGCCGTCCGCTGTTCCAGTTTTTGGTCAGCGTAATGCGGCGACCATCGGCCAGCACAAAGCCGGACACGTCAATCGCATTGGCGCGCCCATGTTCTGACAGGCGATTGGAGCCGGCCACACGGCGGCAGCTGTAGCTGCCCATGGTTTCGATTCGGACCAGTTCACTTCCCAAATATTGCCTGGCAGCACGTCTAACCGCATATTCGGTCCATGCAGCAAATTTGTTCGCCAGCTCGCATCTTACCGGGCCGAGGTTTGAAACTTCAGTACGGCGTCCAACGTCCAGCATGGTAATGGCGTCTATCTGGCTACATCCACCGGAGAAATTCTGATTGGGTAGGGGTGAAAAACGAACACCGGCATTGCGCAAATCACCGAAACATTGTCGGGCGCTGGGACTCGGATCGATCTTCACACTACCACTTGATGGTCGTTTGCTATCTGGTATGCCGCAAGCGCTCAGCGCGAGTGACAGAAAACCGAGAATCAAAAAATTACGCTTAACTGGCGCTTTTACACATGGCTTTTTCATAAAAACTGCTTGACGAAGCGATCCTAAATCAGAGCTGAAGAACAGTAGCTATACCGGTTTTTCAGCCAAAAAGGATGCGTTTTGCGACAAACGGAATTTTTCTCTCCCAATGTCCCAGTCGGATCATCTCAAAAATGCCGTTTTGATAAAAGCTTATATATTGCTGCTTGACTTGCTGCGCTGCAACAACCATTGCGGCGACGGGCCACGCGGTCCCAACGCCGCGCGAGCTCTCTGTAAGGAGAAGCATACATGACTGATACTATGTTACCGCAACCCGAGTTGCGTCCAAATTGCCCGAATTTTTCTTCGGGCCCTACCGCCAAATTTCCTGGCTGGTCTCTCGATAAATTGAACACCGTGGCCATGGGCCGTTCTCATCGCTCCGCGACAGGTAAGGGCCGGCTGAAATATGCCATCGACCTGAGTCGTGAGTTGCTTGGTATCCCCGACGACTATCTGATCGGCATTGTTCCGGCGTCCGATACCGGCGCTGTTGAATTGGCGATGTGGAATATGCTCGGCGCGCGTCCGGTTACGGTTGCGGCCTGGGAAAGCTTCGGCAATGTCTGGATTCAGGATGCGGTCAAACAATTGAAGCCAGCCGACCTCACGGTCCTCGAAGCCGATTATGGCGAAATTCCCGACCTGACCCAGATCGACAAGGGCGATGATATTGTCTTCACCTGGAATGGTACGACATCGGGTGCGAAAATTCCGGATACCGACTGGATTGCCGACGACCGCGATGGCGTGACCATCAACGATGCAACCAGCGCCGTGTTCGCGCAGCCTATGGACTGGGCGAAACTCGATGCCACCACCTATAGCTGGCAGAAAGTCATGGGATCGGAAGCCGGTCACGGCATGCTGATCCTCAGCCCGCGCGCGGTTGAACGGATTGAAAGCTACAGCCCGAGCTGGCCGCTGCCGAAAATCTTCCGCGTGAAGAAGGGTGATAAATTGAACCGCTCTATCTTCGAAGGAGCAACGATCAACACGCCATCCTTGCTGGCGACCGAAGATTATATCGCCTCGCTCGAATGGGCCAAATCCATTGGTGGTTTGCCAGAGCTGCATGCCAGAGCCGATCGCAATGCGAAAATCGTGCATGACTGGATAGAAGCGACACCATGGCTTCGCAACATGGTCAGCGATCCCGCAAAGTGGACGAACACCGGCGTTTGCATGATGTTCCAGGGTGATTGGTATGATGGTCTGAATGATGACCAAAAAGCCGCTGTGCCCAAGAAGATTGCCGGCCTGCTTGAAGAGATGAATATCGGCTATGACTTTAACGGTTACCGTGATGCGCCGCCAAGCTTGCGTATCTGGTGCGGTTCGACCGTTGAGGAAGAAGATGTCCGCCGCCTTTTGCCCTGGATTGAATGGGCCTATGCGCAGGTCAAAGCCGAGATTTAATTTATCGCGTCATTCCTGCGGAAGCCGGAATCTCCTCGCATAACAGCGCCAAGATTATGGAGATCCCGGCCTCTGCCGGGATGACGGAAATCAAGAAGAGATTTTCTATGCCAAAAGTACTTATATCCGACAAAATGGATCCCAAAGCCGCCGAAATTTTCCGTGAGCGCGGCGTTGAGGTGGATGAGATTACGGGACAAACACCCGAAGAATTGATGCAGATCGTCGGTGACTATGATGGTCTTGCCATCCGGTCGTCCACCAAGGTGACGCCGGAAATTTTGGAAGCTGCGACCAATCTGAAAGTGGTTGGCCGCGCCGGTATTGGTGTCGACAATGTCGATATCCCAGCGGCATCGACCAAAGGTGTGGTGGTTATGAACACCCCGTTCGGTAACAGCATTACGACCGCGGAACATGCCATTGCGATGATGTTTGCTTTGGCCCGTCAGCTGCCTTCTGCTGATGCCTCAACCCAGGCTGGCAAATGGGAGAAATCCAAATTCATGGGTGTCGAGCTGACCAACAAGACGCTGGGTTTGATCGGTGCAGGCAATATTGGTTCGATCGTTGCCGAACGTGCCATTGGCCTGCGCATGAAGGTTGTCGCTTATGATCCGTTCCTTACTGCAGAGCGTGCGGTTGAGATCGGGATTGAGAAAGTGACGCTGGACGAGCTGCTGGAGCGTGCTGATTTTATCACCATGCACACGCCGTTGACGGACCAGACCCGCAATATCATGTCAGCCGAGGCGATTGCCAAAACCAAGCCCGGTGTACGGATCATAAACTGTGCCCGCGGTGGTTTGATTGATGAAGCGGCTCTGAAAGAGGCTTTGGAATCCGGTCATGTCGCAGGCGCTGCGCTGGATGTTTATGCGGAAGAGCCGGCAAAGGAAAATGCGCTCTTTGGAACGCCGAACCTTATTTGTACGCCACATTTGGGCGCATCGACCAGCGAGGCACAGGTTAATGTTGCCATCCAGGTGGCCGAGCAGATGGCCGATTATCTGGTCAATGGCGGCGTTGAAAATGCGCTCAATATGCCTAGTCTCTCGGCAGAACAGGCACCGAAGCTCAAACCTTACATGGTGCTCGCAAATCAGCTGGGTTCATTGATCGGCCAGCTATCAAGCAGCTCGCTGAAAGGCATTTCGGTAGAAGTTGAAGGCGCAGCCGCCGAGCTGGATCCTAAACCCATAACAGCCGCTGTTCTCGCCGGACTAATGGCTGCCTATAGCGACTCTGTGAACATGGTGAACGCACCTTATCTCGCAAAGGAACGCGGCCTTGATGTCCGCGAAGTGCGCCATGACCGCGAGGGCGACTATCACACTCTGGTCCGCGTGTCGGTAACCACGGATGAGGGCGAGAAATCGGTCGCAGGAACGCTGTTCGGTTCTTCCGGTCCGCGTTTGGTTGAAATGTTCGGCATCAAGGTTGAGGCTGATCTGGAAGGCGACATGCTCTATATCGTCAATCAGGATCAACCCGGTTTCATCGGAAGCGTCGGTTCCACATTGGGCGAGGCAGGGGTCAATATCGGCACCTTCCATCTGGGTCGCCGTGCAGATGCACCTGGAGGAGAAGCTGTATTGCTGCTTTCCATCGATTCGCCTGTCGAAGAACCCGTGCTGTGGTCCGTTTGTCAGCTGGAAGGTGTGAAAACGGTCAAAGCCCTGCGCTTCTAGACAGAAGAACAAAAAACCGGTGGCCTGAGCGCGTGCTTAGGCTATGGAGACGAAAGTCTATGCAAAAGCTGTCTAACTTGCTGCCCGAAGGCTTTCACGATTCCCTGCCGCCCCATGCCGAAGCAGGGTCGCGTCTGGAACGTGACGTTCTCGATACGCTGGCCAGCCATGGCTATGCGCGGGTGTCTCCGCCTTTGGTGGAATATGAAGATGTGCTGACGGGTCGGATGACCGGATCGGCGAAAAGCGATCTGATGCGCTTTGTCGATCCGATTTCGCAGCGGACTTTGGCGCTCCGACCGGATGTGACCATGCAGATTGGCCGGATCGCCGCGACCAGCCTGTCGGAGGCAGCACGTCCCTTGCGTCTCAGCTATTCAGGGCAGGTATTGAAGTTGCGCTCTGGTCAATTGCGCCCGGAGCGTAGCCGCCTGCAAATCGGTGCAGAACTGATCGGAACCGATAGCGTCGCGGCGGCAAGTGAAATTGTATCGGTCGCAATCGAGGCGTTGAGCCGTGCCGGTCTGACCGGTATTACTGTGGATTTCACCATGCCGGATCTGGTTGACATATTGTCTGCCGGACCGTTGCCGTTGAGCGCCGCACAGGCGGCCGAGGTGCGCAGCGAACTGGATATGAAAGATGCTGGCGGTCTGACGGAGCTGGGTGCCGTCGGCTACTTGCCGCTGATTGAAGCGACAGGGCCTTTTGACGACGCCATGGCCAAGATGCGATCTTTTGACAGCGACAATCTGTTGGCATCGCGGCTGGATGGCATCGCTGCTATTGCTGCGAATATCGAGGACAAGGCAAATCTGACTCTTGATCCGACCGAGCGGCACGGCTTTGAATATCAAAACTGGTTTGGCTTTACGCTGTTTGCAGAGGGTTTTGTCGGCGCGATGGGACGCGGTGGTAGTTATGAAGTACCGGCATC
Source organism: Sphingorhabdus sp. EL138 (assembly GCF_900258045.1). Taxonomy (GTDB): domain Bacteria; phylum Pseudomonadota; class Alphaproteobacteria; order Sphingomonadales; family Sphingomonadaceae; genus Parasphingorhabdus. Next base: position 337,980 of record NZ_OGVD01000004.1, read on the forward strand.
TGATGGTGGGACTGAAAATGCGGTCGGTTTTTCGCTCTATCCCAGCCCGCTGATCGATGCCGGTTTCAGTGCAAAGGCCAAGGATATTCTGTTCTTGCCACTAGGGCATGACAGTGAAGTGGCGGCTTCGCTACGAGCAAAGGGATGGCGCACGGTTGCGGCCCTTTCAGATAGCGATGATGCCGAGGCATTGGGGTGCACCCACCATCTGGATGGCGAGAAGCCGGTAGCAATTTAACAGGAAGAATTTTCAGATATGGCCAATGTAACGGTTATCGGTGCCCAATGGGGTGATGAGGGCAAAGGCAAGATTGTCGACTGGTTGTCGGAACGCGCGGATGTCGTGGTCCGGTTTCAGGGCGGTCACAATGCCGGCCATACACTGGTTGTGGACGGCAAAGTCTACAAGCTTTCCCTCTTGCCATCCGGTATTGTACGCGGCGCATTGTCGATTATCGGAAACGGCGTCGTGCTTGATCCCTGGCACTTGCGCGATGAAATTGAAAAGCTGAGCAAACAGGGTGTCGCGATCAATGCCGATAATTTCGGGATCGCTGAAAACTGCCCGCTGATCCTGCCTATTCACCGCGATCTTGATGCGTTGCGCGAAGATGCGAGCGGTAAGGGCAAGATTGGCACCACGCGCCGCGGCATTGGCCCGGCCTATGAAGACAAGGTAGGCCGTCGTTCGATCCGGGTATGTGATCTCGCCTATCTCGATGATCTGGGTCCACAACTGGACCGGTTATGCGCTCATCATGATGCACTGCGCGCCGGTTTTGGCGAGAAGCCGGTGGACCGGGAGCGTTTGCTGGCCGACCTCAGAGAGATTGCGGATAGCGTGCTGCAATATGCGCAACCGGTCTGGAAACGGCTGAACGAGGCGCGCAAGCGTGGTGATCGGATATTGTTTGAAGGTGCGCAGGGCGTGCTGCTGGACGTCGATCACGGCACCTATCCGTTTGTGACCAGCTCCAACACTATCTCTGGCACAGCCGCTGGTGGGTCTGGCATTGGGCCGTCGGCAACCGGTTATGTGCTTGGCATTGTGAAGGCCTACACGACGCGTGTCGGGTCAGGCCCGTTTCCAACGGAATTGGCTAACGACATCGGTCAACGTCTCGGCGAACGGGGCCATGAATTTGGCACCAATACCGGACGGCAACGGCGCTGCGGCTGGTTTGATGCGGTGCTGGTCCGACAGGCTCTGGCAGTATCCGGGGTCAGCGGTATTGCGCTGACCAAGCTCGACGTCCTCGACGGCTTTGAAGAATTGAAAATCTGCGTCGGTTATGATCTCAATGGTGTGACCTATGACTATCTGCCGCCGCATCATCAGGATCAGGAAGCAGTGACGCCGATTTATGAAAGCATGCCGGGCTGGAGCGAATCCACCGCCGGCGCGCGCAGCTGGGCTGATCTTCCGGCGCAGGCGATCAAATATATCAAGCGCGTGGAAGAACTGATCCAGTGCCCGGTGGCGCTTGTTTCTACCTCTCCCGAGCGGGAAGACACGATTTTGGTGACCGATCCCTTTGCAGACTAGGTTTGCCTTGCTTCTGGCGCTGGCGGCCGTCGGCGGATGTGCCGCTGGGGTAGAAAACACAGAGGCCAGGCAACAGGTAGATGATAGAGCGATCGCGCTTCCAATCATTCCAGCCGGGACCAAAGCCGACAGCATCTTGGTCGATAAAAGCGATCGCACTTTGATCCTCTATAAAGCGGACAAGGAAATTGCCCGCTATGAAGGCATCCGTTTTGGCAATGCACCGGATGGCCATAAACGCTTTGAGGGCGATGAGCGTACACCCGAAGGGCGCTACACCATCAACGGTCGCAACCCTGGCAGCAGCTACCATCTAAGCCTTCGCATATCCTATCCCAACACCGCTGACCGCGCTTATGCCGAAGCGAGAGGAAAATCACCGGGCGGTGATATTTTTATTCACGGTCAACCTAACGGTCGGGATGGACCGACGATGAAATCGGATTGGACCGATGGCTGTATCGCATTGAGCAACGCAGAGATTGAACAGATCTGGGAAGTGGTGCCCGACGGGGCGGCAATTACCATACAACCTTAGATTCCTTCCGACCACTCAACTATGCGAAAAGCCAAAGGGTGTGTTGGCTTGCCGATAGTCATCGGACAAAATCTGCCGGCCAATGGGGGGTGCCGAGCGGGCTCGGCATTTTGTGCGATGACATAGCCGGCAGGTGACGCCTATGGGCGTGGCGCTCTCCGGGCTGATGTCTGGTCGGTCGCGAGTGTAGATCAGACGGTCAGCATGTTCTGCCGCGCAGCCCAATGCGATGGCGCGTTCAACACGCTGTGTGCCAAAGGCGCCGCCGCCAGCAGTCACGGTTCTGGCAATCGAAAAGAATCGCTCCCCATCGGGAAGCTCCAGCCACTGGGTAATCACCTGTCGCGGGCTGCGAAATGCCTGATGCACCGACCACAGCGGACAGGCTCCGCCGTGACGAGCAAAGGGAAAGCCGGCGCCGTCCAATCGTTTGGAAACATTGCCGGCAGGATCCACCCGAATGAAGAAGAACGGAACGCGCTCCTGACCAGGCTTTTGAAGTGTGGTCAGACGGTGAGCGGTTTGTTCGAAACTGGTGCCGAATTGGCGGGCAAGGGCTTCAACATCATAGTGACGTGTTTCGACTGCTTTGGCGAAGGCGGAATAGGGCATGAGCAAAGCCGCTGCGGCATAGCCGGTAAGGGCGCGTCGGGTCAGCCTTTCGCCGCTTTCCGTGGTGAAGCTACCCTCTTTCAGCACCGCATCGATTTCACCGTTCAGTTCCAGATAGGACAATTGCAGAGCCAGTTGAAACATCTGGCTGGCGTTATCCAGCTGGTCGTCGATCAATATCTGACGCCGGTGGCGGTCGAGGCGCCGGGTTGCACCCATCATGACATCCGAAGGGAGGCGGCGTACTTGCAGGCCATGCTTGTCGTTCAGATGAGCTATCATGCTGTCCTGTCCGTTTACGGTCTCGGCCAGGCGTTCGGCAGCGTCGTCAATATTGGAAAAGCTATTGCGGCGAGCGGCAAGATAGCGGCGGGCTTGCGCCACTGGATCGGCAGCATCCGGATCGACGCTACTGCCATCTGTGCGGGCACTGGTATCTTTATCGGCCAGTGCCAATTGTTCTTCCCGATAGGCAGTGTAAAGGCGCAGCATGGCCTCGGTAAAACCGGGATAGCTGGTCGCGACATCCGCGGTGTCGAGCTGCGGAAAGTCAATATCCGCGAACATCGGGTCTTTAAGGACCGCCTCCAGCCGCGCGGTATATTCCTCACCGCCATCGCCCGCCAGCTCTGCCATGTCGATTTTATACGTCCGGGCGAGGCGCAGCAGCATATCGGCCGTAAAGGGACGTTGATTACGCTCCAATAAGGCGACATAGGAGGCTGATATCTCAAGATCGGCGGCCATATCCGCCTGTGTAAGACCAAGATCACGACGAAGCCTTTTCAGGCGGGGGCCCATATAGACCGGGCGTTCACTGGACATGATGGGCTCTAGGCATGTGTTTCCGAATCACCTGTTTGTAATATCCTTACAACTATACAACAATATTTTGTAAAGCGTTACAGTTAAACTTCACAGCGCTTCGGAACCGGCCCTGTGCGGCGTACAACGGGGCATAGCTTTCGTGAACAACGATTCGCGGACACCGCTTAAACTGCCGAATTTTTAAAGGAGCATGACGATGTCATATCAAGAATATATCAATCAGACGAACGCGCTGATCCAGAAACAGAACGGAACATGGGAGGGTATCGACTCTGAAGCCGTTGCCCGGATGCGTTTGCAGAACCGTTTCCACACCGGCCTCGATATCGCCAAATATACCGCAAAAATCATGCGTGAAGATATGGCAGCCTATGATGCTGATCCTGCCAACTACACCCAGTCGCTGGGCTGCTGGCACGGCTTTATCGGTCAACAGAAGATGATTTCGATCAAGAAGCATTTTGGCAATACGAAACGACGCTATCTCTACCTCTCCGGCTGGATGGTTGCCGCTTTGCGCAGCGAATTTGGTCCACTTCCTGATCAGTCCATGCACGAGAAAACATCCGTGCCCGCTCTGATTGAAGAGCTTTATACCTTCCTGCGTCAGGCTGATGCCCGTGAACTGGGCGGCTTGTTCCGCGATATTGATGCGGCGCGCGATGCGGGTGATGTCGTAACCGAAAAACGCCTGATGAACGAAGTTGAAAATCATCAGACCCACGTTGTTCCCATCATCGCTGATATTGACGCTGGCTTTGGTAATGCAGAAGCAACCTATCTTCTCGCCAAGAAAATGATCGAGGCTGGTGCATGTGCCCTTCAGATCGAAAACCAGGTGTCTGACGAGAAGCAATGTGGTCACCAGGACGGCAAAGTCACCGTGCCACATGAAGACTTCCTCGCGAAGGTTCGCGCTTGTCGCTATGCGTTCCTTGAGCTGGGCGTTGAAGATGGCATCATCGTTACACGTACCGACTCTCTGGGCGCAGGCCTGACCAAGCAGATTGCGGTGAGCAATGAGCCCGGCGATCTTGGTGACCAATATAACAGCTTCCTTGATTGCGAAGAAATTGATCCGGCAACTGCGCAAAATGGCGATGTTATCCTGAACCGTGATGGCAAGATGATGCGTCCGAAGCGTTTGCCAAGCAATCTCTTCCAGTTCCGCGCCGGAACCGGTGAAGACCGCTGTGTGCTCGATTGCATTACCTCGCTGCAGCACGGCGCCGACCTGCTCTGGATCGAAACCGAGAAACCGCATGTTGAGCAGATTGCCGGCATGGTTGACCGGATCCGTGAAGTTATGCCGAATGCAAAGCTGGTTTATAACAACTCGCCATCATTCAACTGGACGCTGAATTTCCGTCAGCAGGTTTATGATGCATGGGCAGCCGAAGGCAAAGACGTCACCGCTTATGATCGTGCGAACCTGATGAGCGTGGAATATGATGGCACCGAATTGGCCGCCGATGCCGATGAACGTATCCGTACGTTCCAAGCTGATGGTGCAAAACGGGCTGGTATTTTCCACCACCTGATCACCCTGCCGACCTATCACACGGCTGCTCTGTCGACCGATAATCTTGCGAAAGAATATTTCGGTGAGCAAGGCATGCTGGGTTATGTTCTTAACGTTCAGCGCGAAGAAATTCGCCAGGGCATTGCCTGCGTGAAGCATCAAAACATGGCCGGTTCAGATATCGGTGATGATCACAAGGAATATTTCGCTGGCGACGCGGCCCTGAAAGCGGGCGGCGCCGACAACACGATGAACCAGTTTGGCTAGTCGTTGGATTGCAGACGGAATAAAAACGGCCCGGAGATTTGATCCCCGGGCCGTTTTTCTTTGTAATATGACTTGCTAGTTCACCGTTTTCTTCAATGCAGCCTTGAGCATTTCCGGATCATATAGCGACAGATGTTGCTTATCGCTGACCAGCTTTCTGGTCTTTCGATAGCTGTTTTCCCATTGACGCAAGGCTTGGTTGAAGTCCGCGCTGCTCTTGGTATCCTGCAATGTGCCAAGCTGCCGACTGGACGATACAAGCGCATCCCGTTCTTTGTTCAGCCTTTTCCCGGCATAGCGTTCGTGGATCAATCCCAGTCGATGGCGTGCGGAAGCGAGCAGCAGATGGGAAAGCTTCAAGTGCCCCTTTTGTCGGGCTTCCTTTGCAGCAAGCACGGCCTGGTCCACTGCTATCAGTTGGCTTTCGACTGTTAATGCGATCCGGTTATTGGCAGGTGCTGCGGTCAAAGAGCGTACATAATGGGCGAGAGCGGCAAGAACCGCTGGTGTTGGCTCCTGTCCATTAAACTCCTCCACGATGAGATCGCGGATGAACTTTTCTAGCTCGTTGCTATCCGTGGCGCGAGAGATCTTCCCGGGAACTGTAAGATCCGGAATCTTTACCGGATCGAATATCGCATTGCCGCGATGGGAACTGAAAAAGCTGCTGGTGACGTCCGCTGTTCCGGGTTCCCCGGAAACGTTGGGAAACTGGAAAGCCGGGTTGTCACGGCCATTTTCATGGCAACTCGCGCAGGATAAGCCCGCCTTGGCGGCCTGACCGCCCAGCAATGTCGGCGTGTGAAACAAGGCTTCACCCGCCAGCATCTGCTCGTCTTGTGCCAAAGCTTCTCGCTCTGGCTCAGTGGTCAGCGCGGTGAAATGCTGGCCCGGGTCAAGCCATTCCATGGCCTGAATAAACGGGCGATCAGCGGCATGTGCAACCGCTGCACAGGTTAAACTGATCGCTGCGCTATATTTTAGGAAACGGACGCTTCGCCGATCCACCGGCGCAATTCCTCTGCTTCATAGCAACCAAAACTGCACAGGCTTTCCAGTCTGGCCAGTTTCTTTTTCGCACCAGCAAGATCGCCGCGTTCGACCATCAGCTCGCCATAATATTCCGTGGCTCCGCGATGTTCGGGCGCAACAGCCAATGCTGTCTGATAATATTGCTCAGCACGGTCGAAATTTTTGAGCTTGCGATTGGCGAAGCCGAGATAGGTCAGGATGTCGGGATGGGGGCCAAAGGTCATTGATGCGAGTTGCAGCTCTGCAATCGCAGCTTCATATTTCTTTTCGTTGATCAATGCGACGGCGCCCATATAGGCCAGATCGCCATTGCCGATGCTGGCAAATTCAATACTGTCGGCCGGTTGATAGCTGGCAGAACCGCCGCCGTTCATCGTCGCTTTGACTTTCGCAATTGCCTTGGTCAGTTCCGCCTTTTGTGCGCAGCTATTGCCGCAGGCGCTGTCTTTGGCTGTCAGCTTACCGAGAGAAGCCTTTGCTTTGTCGGCCATATCAAGCTTGTGATAAGTGATCGCGAGATCGCGATGCGCCTCGATTAAATTGCCATTATATTTGACCGCTTTTTCCAGTGGCTTGCGCGCTTTTTTGTAGTTGCCTTGTCCAATATAGCTGACGCCGAGCAGATATTGGGCATTGGCGTTGCGCGGTGCGACGCTGAGTGAGCGTTTGAATGACCGGATTGCTTTTTTATGATCTTTGGCTTTTAGGGCATTAATACCTTTTTGATATTCGGCCGACGCGTCATATTTCGGAGCGCTGCTGCTGGGCGCTGATCCACCGCCCCCTCCGCCACCAGCGGCGATAGCCGATCCTGGATTAAATGCGAGTGTTGTTGCTGCACCCAGAATCGCGGCTGATTTGAAAATATGCATGCTGTTTCCTTCTACCTTGTAATTGCCCTAATAGCATAAACATGCCTCAGACGCGAAATTTGCCGAATGTCCATTATTCGGCAAATCGAGCCAGAAAGTTACAGAATCAAGGTGAAGGGATCGAATCCGGGACTGGAGGTTTGCGCATCCGGCCGATTATGATGGGCAATCGGTAGTCCCAGATGTCGCTGGCGGACCATAGAGTGATTGACATCCCGCGATGTCATCAGCAGCCAAAAACCGCTGCGGGCCGGAATAGCTGGGGAACATCAATGCGCCTCTCTGACGGCTATGGCCCAGGCCGATTGCATGACCAAATTCATGCGCAGCAACAGTCAGAAAATCGATACCCTGGGTGTCGCTCAGGTTGCAGGTCCAGTTTTCATCATCATCAAAATGGGTGTCACCAGCCAGCGGGCCGCCATTGGGTGGCGGGAAATACGCATGCGCCAATACCCCTGATGCTCCGTCAAAGGGGTTTCCATCACCATGTTCCCCGGTAGCAAACTCGATTTCAATATCGACATTTCCACCGCCGCTGACGGAGAAACGAAGATCGCACTGTTCGGACCAGAGGGTAAAAGCGGCGGCGACATCGCGCTCAATATCGGCTCGCGCCATCTTGGTTGAAAAGCTGTTGAACCTATATGTAAGGTCTGAATTTTCCCACCGGCTAACTGCTGTAAACGCCGCGCTCATCGGAGGGATATCTACAAACCCGCAACGGGGTTTCGCCATTTCGCAGAGTGTCGCCTGATCCACTTTGCCGGTCGCAGGCAAACCGAAACAACATTGATAAAGCCGAACGGCCTTCTCTGTGGCATCATCATATTCACCGTCATGCAGTGTGCCAAACCGGTCCTGGAGATATCCATAGTGCCGAAGGTACGATTGGATGCCCTGAATTTCGTCGCCCGACATGTCACGTGAAAGCATATCGTTGAGCGACATTTGAGAGATATTTGGGGGTATTGTCATCGGTCTCACCTCTGTGAAAAAGTGTTAGCGCTGTTCTCCACCCCCGAAATATCCCCGGGCATTTGTTGCGACCCAATGCCCGGTTATATCGGACTTATTCGGATTGCTCCGTTTCACTTTCAGCGGTGGAAGATTCTGTCGCATCATCAGTTGCGCCGTCTTCGCCTACCGGAGGAATAGCGTCACTCGCTTCCGGCAATATTTCATCCGCTGGTGCTGCGCCTCCTTCAAGGCCGCCAGTTGCTGGAGCGCTATCATCCATTGGTGCCGTATCCACAGGCTCTTCCATTGGTGAAGCTTCCATTCCCGTGCCATCTTCCAGGCCATCAGCGGCCGGGTCTTCTGCTGGCGGTGCATCGCAAGCAGCAAGCGCAAATATTGCGGGCGTCAAAATCAATGCTGGTTTAAATAGTTTTTTCATGAGCTCTCTTCCTTGTCAGAGATATATGGCGGCCAACCGAGCAGGGAGGGAGAATTGCTCAAGTTGGCCGCGCACGTTAGGCACAGTTTAGGCTGATAGAGCCTGATATGCTTTGACTATTTAGGGTCAGGCGCGCCGTCACCATCCTGGTCAAAAGCATCCGGGGCACCATCGCCATCGGTATCCCAGCTATCAGGTTTACCGTCACCACGTTGGTCCCAGGCATCCATTACGCCGTCACCATCGGTATCGATGGTTGCAGGTGCTGCCTCTGGGGCAGGAGCCGCTTCTGCTGCACCTTCTTCCGGTGCTTCGGCACCGGCATCTTGCGCAAAACTTGGGGCGGCAATCAAAGTTGCAGCGCCAAAGGCAGCCGCGATCATTGGTAGTTTTTTCATCTTACTCAACTCCATCGTTAACCCCCTGCCTGATCAAAAAATGGTGGTTATCGGGCGACATTCCAGAAGTTAGCGTTCAGCAGACCAGCCAGCGCGTTCAAGCGAAAAATGGCTGAAACTCGTCGGAAACGAGAGGCGTTCTACCCGATTCGATGAGATTTGGGTTCGGGTATTTTACAGTTTTGAGAATCGATTTCAGGTTCGCATAACTATATTGCCTAATGAAAATCCCGTGATTTGGGCAATATCCTGACGTTGCGCGGATGGCCGCTGCGGGGATATTTGGGTTTGGGCAGGAGTGCTCTTGCTTTGTGCTGTTCTGCCTGCCTGTCCTCGTTGCGATAGACAGGGCGATTAACTTCATCGGCTCTTGCCATGGATATAGGTGTTTGCTCATGCTCGGCAATTGTATCGAGCATGGTGGTGCAGTCCTCGACTTTGCTGACCATCAAATGAGTCACGCCCTCCTTGCTATGCTGGATCTCGCCGGATGCCAGCATCAATCGTGCCGCCATGACGGGCCGGCGCATGGCTTCGAACCGGCTGGCCCAGAGCAGCAGATTGGATATGCCGGTCTCATCCTCCAGCGTGATGAAAATCGCATTGCCTTTGCCGGGTCGCTGACGGATCAGGACGACTCCGGCGACTTGCGCGAAGCTGCCGCTTTTGGCCTTGGCTATTTCGGCACAGCTCATCACACCCATGGTGCGGAATTTATCGCGCAGGAACTCCATCGGATGACCTTTCAGTGACAGACGGATGCTCTGATAGTCGGTGACGACATGTTCGCTTTTGGTCATGGCGGGCAAGCGTGCATCCTCTTCTTCAGCCTGCTCGCGTGCTTGTGCCGCTTCGAACAAGGGCAGGGTATTTGATGGCGTACGCCGGACTTCCCAAAGTGCCTGCCGCCGGTCGAGGCCGATGGAGCGGCAGGCATCGGCATCAGCGAGCAAGCGTAGCGCGCGGGCAGGCAGTTTCGCCTGGCGGGCCAGCTGCTCAATCGACTGGAAGGGACGGGTTGCAGCCATCAACTTGGACCATTCTTCCCGGAAACCATCAATCTGGCGCAGACCAATGCGCAGGGCGTGGGGATGGTCGCCGCTTGACACATCTTCCAGGCTATTATCCCAATCGCTATGGTTGATATCGACGCCGTGCACTTCAACGCCATGTTCTCGGGCATCACGGACAATCTGGGCGGGTGCATAAAAACCCATCGGCTGGGAGTTGAGCAAGGCAGCAGCAAAGACCGCCGGGTGATGGCACTTAATCCAGGAACTGATGTAGACCAATATGGCGAAAGACTGGGCATGACTTTCAGGGAAGCCATAGCTGCCAAAGCCCTGTATCTGATTATAGCAGCGTTCGGCAAAATCGCGCTCATACCCGCGCGCGACCATGCCTTCGATCATCTTTTCCTGAAAATGGTGGATAGTCCCGACATTGCGAAAAGTCGCCATGGCGCGGCGCAGCTTGTTGGCATCAACGGCCGAAAAATCTGCTGCAACAATAGCGAGCTTCATCGCCTGTTCCTGAAACAACGGGACGCCGCAGGTCTTGCCGAGCACCGAATGCAGCTCATCCCGGGGATGCGGCGGTTTGGGTGAGGGGAGCGTGATGGCTTCTACACCGGACCGCCGCCGTAGATAAGGATGCACCATGTCCCCTTCAATCGGACCGGGCCGGACAATTGCGACCTGAATGACAAGATCATAAAATTCGCGCGGACGCAGACGGGGGAGCATGTTGATCTGCGCGCGGCTTTCGACCTGGAACACGCCGATGCTGTCGCCCTTGCACAGCATGTCATAGGTCGCTTCATCCTCTTGCGGGATGGTAGCAAGGGCATAATCGCCCAGACTGTGATCGCGCATCATGTCAAATGCCTTGCGGATGCAGGTCAGCATACCGAGCGCCAGCACATCGACCTTCATCAGGCCGAGCGCATCAATATCATCCTTGTCCCACTCAATGAATGTACGATCCTCCATCGCTGCATTATGGATTGGCACGGTTTCATCAAGCCGGTCCTGGGTAAGGACAAAACCGCCAACATGCTGTGACAAATGTCTGGGAAATTGCAGGATATCGCGAACCAGATCGCCCAGTCGCACAATATCAGGACTATCAGGATCAAGACCTGTTTCCTTGAACCGGCTATCAGGGGCTTTGCTTGAATAGCTGCCCCATACAGTGCTCGACAGCCGCGCGGTTATGTCTTCCGACAGGTCCAGTGCCTTACCGACTTCGCGGATCGCGCTGCGGGAACGATAATGGACGACCGTCGCGGCGATACCGGCGCGGTGACGGCCATAGCGGTCATAAATATACTGGATCACCTCTTCGCGGCGTTCATGTTCGAAATCGACATCAATATCGGGCGGTTCCCTGCGCTCCTCCGATATGAAGCGGGAGAAGAGCAGGTCATGTTTCATCGGATCGACCGAGGTGACACCGAGCAGAAAGCAGACGGCACTATTGGCAGCACTGCCACGCCCCTGACATAATATGCCTTGGGATCGTGCATATCTGACAATGTCATGGACGGTCAGAAAATAGGGTGCATATTCCAGTTTCTGGATCAGGCGCAATTCGTCTTCGACCTTTGAGCGGAGCGTGTCTGGAATGCCGTCAGGATGCTTCTCATGCGCCGCACTCCAGCTGAGATGCTCCAGCCAGTCTTGCGGCGTCCAGCCTTTCGGTACAGGTTCGTCGGGATAATGATAGCTGAGCTCGTCCAGGGTGAAGTCAATGCACGCCAGCAGCTTCTGGGTTTCCGCTATCGCGTCCGGACAGTCGGCAAAGAGCCGCGCCATTTCCTGCGGGCTTTTCAAATGCCGCTCTGCATTGGCGGCGAGCAGGCGGCCTGCTTTGGCGATGGTCGTTTTTTCCGCGGTGCAGGTGAGTATGTCATGAAGCGGGCGCTGCCTCGGCGTTGCGTAAAGCGGATCGTTGGTGGCGAGTATCGGGATGTCAGTGGCTTGCGAAAGATTTTGTAGTTCATCCAGCCGGCGCTTGTCGCATCCGGTGCGTGGCATGGTGGCACCGATCCAAAGGTGAGGGGTGAGTGCGCGGAGGCGAGACCAGAAATCATCTGGGCCGATATCATTTACTGCACCACTTTGCTCCGGAAAGACAACCAGTACCATGTCTTCCACCCATTCAAACAGGTCTGCTTCATATAAAAAGCAATCGCCCTTCTCGGCGCGCAGATTACCGGTGGAGAGCAATCGGGTCAGTCGTCCCCAACCATAGCGGGTAGTCGGATAGGCAACGATATCCGGAGTTTCATCCGTGAAGACGAGCCGGGCACCGACGACCAGTTTAAAGTCGGGTAGGGCGATGCCTTCTTCTACGGCATCCTCATAAGCGGTGCGCAGGGCAACATGTGCACGAACGACGCCGGCGACGCTGTTCCGGTCAGCAATGCCGATACCGGTCATGCTCAGCAGCATGGCTTGTGCCACCATATCAGCGGGGGAAGAGGCCCCGCGTAAAAAGCTGTAGTGGGTTGCTGCGCACAGTTCGGCAAAGATGGGCTCGGATGGCTCTGTCACGCGAACAGGCCATGAATATACCAGTCCGGACTGGCTTTTTCCGATCCGTAAAGGCCATGCCGGAACAACCAGTAGCGTCGCCCGCGGATATCCTCGACCCGGTAATAATCGCGGGTCAGGCCGCCTTTTCCGGCCTGTTGCCCATCGCGCCTTTGCCACCATTCCGAAGCGATGCGTTCGGGGCCTTCATAACGGCTGACCCGATGGGTTTTGCGCCGCCAGGTGAAGCGATAGGGTGGGCCATCTGGCACTTCGGCAAGTACCTTTATGTGTTGTGGTGGATCAAACATATGCAGGGGGCGCAAAGGTGGCTCTCCGGCTTTTGGATTATCCCATTTTGTGGCCCATGCTTTGGGTGGGCCGCTATCCAGAGCGGGCAGGGCGAGCAGCCCCTGTTCGGGGATATGACTGTCGGCAGGCATGAAATGCTGTACTTGTGCCCGCCCCAGCCGGACACTGAGCTGGCTGACCAATGCGGCTTGGTTGCCTTGTTTGTCTTCACCGCCTTCCAGGCGATATTGTTCAACCTCCAACGCATCGGTGGCGACTATGGATAGCCGGATGAGATCGTAACCAAAGCCGGGATTCAGTGGGTCATTGAGAGCCTCGATCCGCTCCTTCAGCAAGCGTTTGAACAAAGCGGGGTCGCGGGTGGCGGGCGCTGTCTCGATCGCCAGACGCGCGATGTCACCATCGCAGCGAAACAGCATCATATGGATCATCCGTGCACCCTGACCGCGCTCTTCCAGCTGCCGCGCCGCTTCGACAAAAAGCTCTTCCAGGCAGCTTGTGGCAAAATCAACATGGGTGAGGGGTTCGGCAAAGCGGCGTTCGGTTGTGACATTGGCGAGTTTGCGGATCGGGTCTATCGGCCGGTCTTCAATCCCCATGATCCGGTCAAGTCGCAGCGCCAGTAAAGACCCGAAACGCGCAACGAGAGCAGCGCGCGGTCGTTCGGCCAGATCACCAATATGATAAAGGCCAGCCCGTTCCAGCGCGCGGTGGGTCTTGTCATCCATGGTGAGGGCAGAGACTGGCAGTTGCGCCTCCGCACCTTCTTTCAAGCCGTGATGGGCGAGGGCGATCGCCGCATCGGGTGTACCAGCCAAGGCCCATGACAGGCTAAATCCAGCCTGATCGAACCGGTCTTCGGCATCTTGCGCCAGCGCGGTTTCCGAAGCGAAGAAATGCGTACAGCCGCTAATGTCGAGCAATAGAGTGCGAGGCGGACTGACCGATACCATAGGAGTATAGCGCAAACAGGCATCGGCCAACCGGTCCAGCAGTGCGGCATCGGCCAGCACATCAGAATCGAAAACCTTCAGGTCAGGCACGCGCGCCCGTGCATCAGCGAGCTTCATGCCGGGGCCAAGGCCTAGATACGTCGCCTCCCGATCCACGGCCATCAATACCATTGCGCCCTTTACCTTCTCTATCAGGGCAAAAGGGGCGGTCAGCGGTGCGTCAGGCGTTTGCGCGTATTTTTTCGTGATCCGTTCTGATTCCAGATACGGCAGGAACAGCGCCAATATCCGCCGCTTCCTGAAAGCTTCTTGTTTCACGGTTCCACTCCAAACGGGCGTTCAGGCCATCCAGTCCGCCGCGATGGCGCATCAGCGTAATGTCAAAGACAGGATGACCGACGGCATTGCCGGCGAGGGCTTTTGAAGGCGCTGCGGCGACCTGCCAGCGGCTATAAGCGGCGCTCGGCATAGGTGCGGCTTTGTTGCGCAGCATGAAAGTCGTCACGCCGGATTTTTTGGCAAAAAGAGACAGGCGTCGCGTCGCGGTCAGATCAAGACCTTTGGGATTCTTACCCGCCAGTTCAACAATCACCGATCCTATAGGTGCACAGCGTACCGCATCGGCAGCCGCGCGCAGCACGGCGATGCTATCCGGGGCGTCGATGTAAATTATGTGATCGGGATTAATCCCCAGTTCGGCCAGACCGGGTGGATAAAGCCGCCCCTGTCGCTGCGCTTCTCCCCGGTCCCGTACCCATATAATCGGCCGGTCTGTCGCCTTCGCTGCCATTTGAGTACGCGTTGCCAGGAGCAATGATAAAGCGGCGGCGCTGCTGCTGTCTTCAGGTTCGGCTGCGTGGATTTCATGGAGCTGTGCCAGCGGCAAGCCGTGATGAGAGCTTTCTCCGGCAAGCGCCACATCAATAGTCCGGGCGCCAAAAGTGAAGTGGTCAGCCGTCGCACTGTTCAGCATTTGTGACTTATCCGCACTAAACTTTTGAATTATATTCGAATCGATTGTGTTCATGGTTTGTTCTAATTTATAGAACATTCAAACCGGGTCAAGAGAACAGGCGTTTCGAGGTCGTGATTTTACATTGCCGTATCCCGCAGCAATAGACTATAAAGCGCAGCAGCATAAAGGGATAAGGGGCGGATATGGCGGACATTTTTATCAGCTACTCGAGAAATGATCGGGACCGCTGCACAGCCATCCGTGATCATCTGGAGGCGTTGAAGGTCAGTGTCTGGTTCGATGCGGGCATTGGTGCGGGTTCATCCTTTGACCGCGAAATTGAACGCGAGATTGAAGCTGCCAAGGCTCTTCTGGTGCTCTGGACCGAAGAATCTGTCGAGTCCGACTGGGTTCGCAACGAAGCACGGACTGGCAAGGAACGCAGCGGACTGATTGCGGTGCAGCTGCGCGAATGTCAGCTGCCACTCGAATTCCGGTCGGTGCAAGCAGAAGTCTTGGAGGAAGGTGCCGAGGGGACCGACAATCTCGTCTGGCTCAATATCCTCACGCGCATTGGTGAGCTTCTGGATCGCCCCGGTCTGGCGGAATATGCCCGGCTCAAGGAAAAGGGCAGTACGGATGACTGGAAGGCCTGGCTCAGCCGCTATTCCGCTGATCCACTCGCACCCAGTGTTATCGACCGCATCATAGAAAGCGCTACACCCGATACCAGTCAGCAACTGGCTAGTGAGCGTGCCAAACGCGCGGCCATGGAAGCTGAGCTGGGTGAGCTGACCGCTGCATCTAAAGCACAGGCAGGAGAGGTGGCCAGCAATGCGCGCGAGCTGGTGCGCCTGCGCCGCGAACTGGATCAGGCGCAGTCCGGTCAGAAAGAAGCGGAGGCGGAGCTAGAGCGGTTTCGGGAAGCCTCTGGCGGTAAATCAGGTGCCAATGATGGCGGACTGGCCGGGCTGGGTATCGTACTGGAAGACAAGGTTGCGATCTATGTCGCCCTGGTCCTGTGGGTTGTTGCGATACGCTTCATCTGGGATCCGCTGAGCGAGCTGATCAGAGGCTATGGCGGTTTGGGCGATGTGTTCTGGATCGCTTTCGGGGTCGTCACACTGGCTGCACCGGCCGGGTTAATGACTATGAAAATCCTGCGTAAGCGCAAGGCCATGGCCAATGAAGAGGAACCGGTTTCCTGAATTCACGAACCTTTAGAATGGATTGAGCGTATATCCCTGCTGTTGCAGCAGCGCATGGGCCGTCATTGCCGACAGGTCCATTTTCACGCCGGGCAATAGGTCAGCACTGGCGATTTTATAAGCCGCTGCGCTTTGACCACATAAGTGAAACGCGACGCCATGTTTTTGAAGGACCGCAATCGCATCTGCACTGCCGTTCCTAGTGCCTTCATTGCGCGCACCATATATATCCTGCCTGGTCAGGTCGACCGAAGCGCCGCCATGAACCACGATGGCGAGCCTGATATTTTCGGCAGGAACACCTGCTGCGACATGCATGTTGATAAACCGCGCTGCGCTTTCGATGGTCCGGTTCAGGCTGCCGGGGTTGGCTTTCTTGGCTACATCAAAGGCAATTTGGAACCGGCTGCCCTTGGCCAGCGGATCATCTGTCTGAACCGCCGCCTTTGGTCCAAAATCCTCAAAGACGGGGCCGGTCTCAAACCCCTCAGGTTGTGCCATTGCAGGGGTTGAAAGCGCAAATGCGCCGCAGAATAGAGCAGCTTTAAGTATCTTCATAACATGTTCCTGTCCTTGTCCCGGTTGCGCGTCATGCAACTGTAATATTCTACTTATCAAGCGCGCCGACATTGTGAAAGAGCGGCGTGATCGCTAAATACGCGCCGACTCATTTGTAATTCGATCCACCCAAAAGGGGACAATCGACGATGTTTGAGCAGTTTGATGCCGTAATGCTGGCCCGCATACAATTTGCGTTTACGATCAGCTTTCATTTTATCTTTCCGGCCTTTTCGATCGGTCTGGCCAGCTATCTGGCGGTGCTCGAGGGGCTTTGGCTCAAAACCGGCAAACAAATCTACATGGATCTCTTCAAATACTGGCTGAAGATTTTCGCGGTGACCTTTGCCATGGGAGTGGTGTCCGGTATCGTGATGTCCTATCAGTTCGGCACCAACTGGGCCGTTTTCTCGGATAAAGCCGGGCCGGTTATCGGGCCGCTTATGGCTTATGAAGTGCTGACCGCCTTTTTCCTGGAGGCGGGTTTCCTAGGCGTCATGCTGTTCGGCATGAACAAGGTCGGGAAGAAGCTGCACTTTACCGCGACTCTGATGGTCGCGATCGGTACCTTCATTTCCGCCTTCTGGATATTGAGTGTGAACAGCTGGATGCAGACGCCCACGGGCCATGAGATTGCAGCCAACGGCCAGTTTGTTCCCGGCGACAGCTGGTGGGATATCGTGTTTAACCCCAGCTTTCCTTACCGCCTGTTCCATACGCTGATGGCCACTTATCTGACCACCGCCTTTGTCGTCGGCGGTGTCGGCGCTTGGCATTTGCTGAAAGACAAAGCCAATCCCCATGCCCGCAAGATGTTCTCGATGGCGATGTGGATGGCGGCTCTGGTCGCTCCGGTACAGATTTTCGCTGGCGACCTGCACGGGCTTAACACGTTGGAGCATCAGCCAGCGAAAGTCATGGCCATGGAAGGCCATTATGACAGCTACCCCGATGGTGCGCCGCTGATCCTCTTCGGCATCCCGAATAGTGAGGAAAAGCGGGTCGATTACAAGATCGAGATTCCCAAGCTGTCGTCCCTGATCCTCAAGCATGATTTGAACGCGCCGCTTGATGGTCTGGACACGGTCCCGGATGCGGATGAGCCGCCTGTCGGCATGGTTTTCTGGTCCTTCCGGATCATGGTCGGGATCGGCTTTGCGATGCTTGGCATCGGGCTGTGGAGCCTTTTCGCAAGGGTTCGCAGGAAACTCTATGACTGGCACCTGCTGCACAAGGTCGCGATCATCATGGCGCCATCCGGCTTTGTCGCGGTGATTGCCGGCTGGATCACCACGGAAGTCGGACGGCAACCTTACACAGTCTATGGCCTGTTGCGCACGGCCGACAGTGTTTCACCGCTTGCTGCACCTGCTGTGGCGGCGTCGCTAATCGCCTTCATCATCGTCTATTTCGCGGTATTCGGCATCGGCACCTGGTATATCATGCGTCTGATGAGCAAGGTGCCGCAGGTCGGTGAGAAAGGCGTCAAGTCAACAGAGACAGGCCCGGTCCGCACCGCCGGTATTACGCCGGGACCAGCCCAGAAGGATGCGCCGGCCTTTGAGCCCGGCACCTCTCAACAAAAGCCAGGGGAGTAGATCATGGATTTGACCGTCATCTGGGCCTTCATCATCGCTTTTGCTGTCTTTGCCTATGTCGTGATGGACGGGTTTGACCTTGGCATCGGCATATTGTTTCCCGCCTTTGAAGTGGGCGATGCGCGCGATCAGGCGATGAACAGCATCGCGCCGGTATGGGACGGCAATGAAACCTGGCTGGTGCTGGGCGGCGGCGGGTTGCTGGCGGCGTTTCCGCTCGCCTATGCCATCATATTGCCCGCCACCTATCCGCTCATCATCGTCATGCTGCTGGGCCTTGTCTTTCGCGGGGTCGCCTTTGAGTTTCGCTGGCGCGACCCGGACCACCGGGCCTTTTGGGATTTTGCCTTTACCGGCGGTTCCTTTGCCGCCGCCTTTTCGCAGGGCATGATATTGGGCGCGTTGCTGCAGGGCGTCGAGGTCGCGGACCGCGCCTATGCGGGCAGCTGGTTTGACTGGTTTACGCCTTACACCTTGCTGACCGGTGTAGGGACGGTCGCGGGCTATGCCCTTTTGGGGGCAACCTGGGTGATCTGGAAAACCGAGGATGGCGCACAGGATACGGCCTATCGATTGGCCAAACCGGCGGCGATCACGACGCTGATATTAATGGCCGCAGTCAGCCTCTACACGCCGTTCCTTGCCGGGCAATATTGGACCCGATGGTTTGAAATGCCTAACATCCTGTTCGCGGCGCAAGTCCCGCTGCTCGTCGTGATCCTGACCTATTTCCTGTTCCGCGGACTTTTTAAAAAGCAGGAGGCCGCGCCCTTCCTGATTTCGCTTGGCCTGTTCTTCCTCGGCATGGCGGGGCTGGGCATTTCCATGTTCCCCTATATCGTGCCCGACCAGATCACCATCTGGGACGCAGCCGTGCCCGAAAGCAGCCAGATATTCATGCTGATCGGCGTCGTGCTGACCGTGCCGCTGATCCTGATCTACACTGGATGGGCTTACTGGGTTTTCCGCGGCAAGGTCGGCAGCGACGGCTATCATTAATGGCGCTGTCCGATAAGCCATCCGGCGAACAATCCGCCGATGATGCCCCGCTATGGAAACGGCTGGCCTGGATGGCCGCGATTTGGGCGATGAGCATCTCTGTCCTTGGTATCATCGCCTATATCCTGAGGCTGTGGATCACGTAGCAGCCGGTTTCGGGCTGCGAAACGACGCGCAGAAAGTTGACAAATTATACGCAAAACAGAGGTGAAATTCTGTTGAAGCGGTGTTTTTCGTCGATGAATGGAGGCGTGTGGTTTGGGGGAGGGGGGATGATCATGGCCGGAATTATATCAGGCGCGGGGTGTGTAGGAAAGCGGCAGGCGCAGTGTTGAGGGGTTGGAGGTCTTGCAAAAGTCATCTCAATCCTAACACTTTCTCTAAATCCAATACTCAATCAACCCTTGGGAAAATCGCTGAAGTATTTCATGGAATATTCAAATCGGCTTCGATTATTTCATGAAATAACCAAATTGGGTTTTATTTGTATCACTAAAGAGCAGATCTTTGTTTTATGCAGCAAAAAGCATTTTCGATCAAAGAGTTCTAATAATTAGCGAAAATGGAAAGATTGGGGGCAAAGAGAATATGATAAGTAAAAGCGCGCTAATATGCGCAACGATCACTGCCGCATTGCTAGGTATTCCGACCGATGAAGTCTGTGCCGAAAGCGCGGTTAGTAATGGGGTGTCGGTTGAAAGTCTAAAAAAGCAGTTGGAAGCTGAAGATAAATTAGAAGAGTTACGGAAAGAGCGTTATGCGGCAAATCGCAAGCTCAAAGAAATTGCTATTCAAGAAATGGAAATCCGTGCTGCCGCAGGGATGACTTCGTCTCAGGCTATTGCTGTAAAGGCTGGCGGCAGCGAGCAGACTTTGGTTGCGCAAGCAACTCCAAAGGAAACGCCGGTTGGAAATGCTGATCCAAAAGAAAAGAAAACGAAAAAAACGAATGATAAAACAAAGAAAGAGAATGACGAAACAAAGGAAGCGCAACAGAGTAAGGAATTCGGTACAAAATTCGGTGGTATCGAGTTCGGAGCGGGGATTGGCTTTAGCTATGACCTTGGATCGAATGACCGAGTGTCCGAAGCGGAACTCGTGAATGGAGTCGTTCGTATTAAGAAAAGTGACAATGTTCAGGCGCGACTAATGCTAGAGTCGCATTACTTTTTTACCCCAAAATTTGATCTTTTCAGTCTGAAAAACTCGGGTCAGTCTAGTGATGATAATATGTGGGGCTTTGGTCCTTTTGTGGCTATTCAGCCTGGGGGTGATAACCTTATCGAGGCAGTTGGGGGTGGGCTAATGTTTGGCTTTCGACGCTCAAAGAAGTCGACGGAAAGCTTTAATCTTGGCTTTGGAGTATTGTACGACATAAATTCCAAAACGCTTGGCGATGGGATATTGCCTAACGAGCCACTTCCTATGGGAGAGACAGAAATCCGGTTTCGGGAGCAGGAGCAGAGCGGATTTTTGATTATGTCTTCCTACTCTTTTTAGATGGCCTGTAAGACCCGAGTAATGAAAGTATCGATTTTTTTGGTACTTGATCCTACTTCTTGGGCGCCATAGCTATTATATTATGGATGACAATGATCGGTTGGAAGGTGCGCCCATAACGCTTGCTATCGAGGGGCCAAATTTCTTCCGGATCGGTTTTTGGCTTACGGTAACATACATCGGTGCAGTGGTTGGCTTCTCGCTTTGGGATTGGATTGATGTTGCACGAATGAAGCCCAATGAATGGGGTGATTTCCTTGCAGGAGTTTTCGGCCCCTTGGCACTGCTTTGGGTTGTGCTTGGATTTCTTCAACAAGGTTCGGAATTAAAAAACAGTCGTGATGCTCTGCTACTACAGGCAAAAGAACTAAAAAATTCGGTTGAACAACAAAAGGCATTGGTTGCAGTTTCGCGCGAACAAGTAACTTCGGAAATCGAAGCACTTAAAGAAAGTCGTCAACAGGCAAACCTTAAAATTCGTCCGAGGTTAAGAATTGAATATTCAAACGCGATGGTGTTTGGGCAAACCGTGCGACGTTATTTCTCAATTATAAATGACGGTGAGATATGTGTGAGCTTAAGATTGTTTGTCTATATCGAGAATAGACCCTTCAAAGCAACGAACATTGGAGAGTTGGTGAAAGAGGCAAGAGAGCAATTTTCAATAGATAAACCAAGAGATGATCCAGATTATGGTATGATTACGGTACACGCATCTTTCGTGGATGGTTTGGGAACTGTGCTAGCTCAAGAGTTCCTCATCAATAATGTGAATGATGATTGGTCTATTGGAAGGCCTTATGGACAGGCTATTGAACCCGATCGCATTCCCAAACTGGGTCCCACTGTTGACCTTCCAACGAATCCCCGCTAAGGGCCGCGCTTCTGTTGCGGTGTGATCCGTCAGGCCCGCAGAAAACTTACATAGGCAAAACACTTTCGGCGATTTGGCCGTGAGAGTAACCCTAGTTTATCTAGATCCAATAAGGTGAAGACTTTATGCCAACGATTAATCAGCTCGTCCGTAAAGGGCGGGTGCCACAGAAGACGAAGTCCAAAGTGCCGGCCATGGAAGCCAACCCGCAGAAGCGCGGCGTTTGCACCCGTGTCTACACAACGACTCCAAAGAAACCAAACTCCGCTCTCAGAAAGGTTGCCAAGGTTCGCCTGACCAACCAGCGTGAGGTCATCAGCTATATCCCAGGTGAAGGGCACAACCTTCAGGAGCATAGCGTTGTTCTCATTCGCGGCGGCCGTGTTCGCGACCTTCCCGGTGTGCGTTACCATGTGCTGCGCGGTGTTCTTGATACGCAAGGCGTTAAGGACCGGAAGCAATCCCGTTCCAAATATGGCGCCAAGCGTCCTAAATAATCGGTTCAGTAGGAGTTATATAATATGGCACGTCGTCGTCGTCCCGAGAAACGGGTAATCCTTCCTGATCCAAAGTTTAAGGATCAGGTCCTTTCCAAATTCATGAACAACCTGATGCAGGATGGTAAGAAATCTGTTGCAGAACGTATCGTTTATGGCGCGCTGGACAGCGTAGAAGCCAAAGCGAAAAAAGATCCGCTGCAGATGTTCCATGATGCGCTCAACAATGTGAAGCCGGGCATCGAAGTCCGCTCTCGCCGTGTTGGTGGTGCAACCTATCAGGTTCCTGTCGAAGTGCGTCCCGAGCGCGCTCAGGCTCTTGCGATCCGCTGGGTCATTGCTGCTGCCCGTGCACGTAGCGAGACCACCATGGCTGCTCGCCTGTCCGGTGAGATCCTTGACGCTTCCAACAATCGCGGCAACGCGGTGAAGAAGCGGGAAGATGCGCACAAGATGGCCGAAGCCAACCGCGCATTTGCACATTACCGCTGGTAACATTATATAAAGGCGCAGGGGTTGCAGAGCCTCTGTAAATTCCTGCGCTTTTCACATTGTTGTATTTGTAACTAATCAGGGCTGGTCATCGCTGGCCCGTTTCACTATAGGGGCGGCGCTAATTGGGGCCCCTTAATTCTGGAGTAAAGACTATGGCACGCAGCCATCCGCTCGAACGATATCGCAATATTGGCATTATGGCCCATATTGATGCTGGTAAAACGACCACTACGGAACGTATTCTCTATTATACGGGCAAGTCCTATAAAATCGGCGAAGTGCATGATGGCGCGGCGACGATGGACTGGATGGAGCAAGAGCAAGAGCGTGGTATTACCATTACTTCTGCTGCGACCACCTGTTTCTGGAATGCGGAAGACCGCAAGGGCCCAGAGCACCGGATCAACATTATTGATACACCAGGCCACGTTGACTTTACCATTGAAGTTGAGCGTTCGCTGCGTGTGCTCGATGGCGCGGTTGCCTGTTTCGACGGTGTCGCCGGTGTTGAGCCGCAGTCAGAAACCGTGTGGCGTCAGGCCGACAAATATAAAGTGCCGCGGATGTGCTTCATCAACAAGCTCGACCGGACCGGTGCCGATTTCAAATTCTGCGTTAACTCGATCATTGAGCGTCTCGGCGCGACCCCGGCTGTGCTGTATCTGCCCATCGGCATCGAAGCCAGCCTGGTTGGCCTGGTTGACCTGGTGAACCAGCGTTCGATCACATGGAAGAACGAAGACCTTGGCGCTGAATATACTTATGGTGAAATCCCTGAGGATATGGCTGACGAGGCGGCTGAATATCGTGAGAAGCTCATCGAGCTTGCCGTGGAGCAGGACGATGACGTGATGGAAGCCTATCTGGAAGGTACCGAGCCTGATGCAGCGACCCTGAAGTCGCTCATCCGTAAAGGTACGCTGAACCAGAGCTTCGTTCCCGTGCTTTGTGGCTCGGCCTTTAAGAATAAAGGTGTTCAGCCACTGCTCGACGCGGTTGTTGATTATATGCCAAGCCCGCTGGACGTTGACGCGATTAAAGGTGTCAAGCTGGACGGTGAAACTGAAGACACGCGTCCATCAAGCGATGACGAGCCTTTTGCGGCTTTGGCCTTTAAAGTCATGAACGATCCGTTCGTTGGTACCTTGACCTTTGCCCGTATCTATTCCGGCAAGCTGGAAAAAGGCACCGTGCTGAACTCGGTCAAGGACAAGAAGGAAAAAGTCGGCCGTATCCTGGAAATGCACTCCAATGACCGTAAGGACATTGAAGAGGCATTTGCCGGTGACATCATTGCTCTGGCCGGCATGAAGACCACCACCACCGGTGACACGCTTTGTGCCGCAGAAGATCCGATCATTCTGGAACGAATGGAATTCCCTGATCCGGTTATCGAGCTTTCGGTTGAACCAAAAACCAAGGCCGACCAAGAGAAAATGGGCGTTGCGCTTAACCGCTTGGCTGCGGAAGATCCGTCCTTCCGTGTGACGACTGACCATGAATCCGGTCAGACGATCATTAAGGGAATGGGCGAGCTTCACCTCGACATTCTGGTCGACCGTATGAAGCGTGAGTTTAAAGTGGAAGCCAATGTTGGTGCACCGCAGGTTGCTTATCGCGAGTCACTCGGCAAGGCTGTCGACACCGACTATACGCATAAGAAGCAGTCCGGTGGTTCCGGTCAGTTTGCGCGTATCAAGTTCGAAGTCACTCCCGGTGAGCGTGGTGCAGGCATTACCTTTGAAGACGAAATCAAGGGCGGTAACATTCCGAAGGAATATATCCCATCCGTTGAAAAAGGTATGCGTGAAACGGCCGAAACTGGTTCTTTGATCGGCTTCCCGATCATTGACTTTAACATTCGTGTTTATGACGGCGCGTTCCATGATGTTGACTCCTCGGCGCTGGCTTTTGAAATCGCAGCGCGTGCAGCAATGCGTGAAGCGGCCCAGAAGTCCGGCATCAAGCTGCTTGAGCCAATCATGAAAGTTGAAGTGATTACGCCGGAAGATTATCTTGGTGACGTGATCGGCGATCTTAACTCTCGCCGTGGTCAGATCCAGGGTACCGACACGCGCGGTATCGCTCAGGCAGTGGACGCGATGGTGCCACTGGCCAACATGTTTGGTTATGTGAATGAGCTGCGCTCTTTCACGCAGGGCCGTGCACAATATTCGATGCAGTTCTCTCACTATGAGCAAGTGCCGAATAATGTCGCAGAAGAATTGAAGGAGAAGATGGCTTAATCGCCGCTGCTCTTTTTACGAGTAACCGCGCTTACCTTTTGGTTCGGGCTCAAGAAAAAAGCCTAGAGGTTAAAAGGGTGTTGACAGATTTGGATAGTCTCGCCAAAGCGCGGCACAGACTATCAAGACGATAGAAATTAGAGGTAAGAAAAAATGGCAAAAGAGAAGTTTGAACGCAATAAGCCGCATTGCAACATCGGCACCATCGGTCACGTTGACCACGGTAAAACCACGTTGACCGCAGCGATCACGAAAGTGCTTGCTGAATCTGGCGGCGGTGAAGCCGTAGACTTCGCGAACATCGACAAGGCGCCTGAAGAGCGGGAGCGCGGTATCACCATTTCAACGGCACACGTTGAATATGAAACCGACAACCGCCACTATGCGCACGTCGACTGCCCAGGCCACGCTGACTATGTTAAAAACATGATCACCGGCGCGGCTCAGATGGACGGTGCTATTCTGGTTGTGAACGCAGCTGATGGTCCAATGCCACAGACTCGCGAGCACATCCTGCTTGCTCGTCAGGTTGGCGTTCCTGCTCTTGTTGTTTTCATGAACAAAGTTGATCAGGTTGACGACGAAGAACTGCTTGAGCTGGTTGAAATGGAAGTTCGTGAACTTCTCTCTTCTTACGACTTTGACGGCGACAATATTCCTATCGTTGCTGGCTCGGCTCTGGCTGCTCTTGAAGGCCGTGACGACAATATCGGTAAAGAGAAAATTCTTGAACTGATGGCTGCTGTTGATGAGCACATTCCACAGCCAGACCGTCCGGTTGACCAGGACTTCCTGATGCCAATCGAGGACGTGTTCTCAATTTCAGGTCGTGGTACCGTTGTTACCGGCCGTGTTGAAACCGGCGTTGTGAATGTTGGCGACGAAGTTGAAATCGTTGGTATCAAAGATACCTCGAAAACAACCGTTACCGGCGTTGAAATGTTCCGTAAGTTGCTCGACAGCGGTGAAGCTGGCGACAACATCGGTGCCTTGATCCGTGGTGTTTCTCGTGAAGAAGTTGAGCGTGGTCAGGTTCTTTGTAAGCCTGGTTCGATCACTCCACACACCGAGTTCAGTGCAGAAGTTTACGTGTTGTCGAAAGACGAAGGTGGTCGTCATACGCCATTCTTCGCCAACTATCGGCCACAATTCTACTTCCGTACAACGGACGTGACCGGCGAAGTTATCCTGCCAGAAGGTACGGAAATGGTTATGCCTGGTGACAACGTGACAATTAACGTGAAGTTGATTGCACCAATCGCCATGGACTCCGGTCTTCGCTTCGCTATTCGCGAAGGTGGTCGCACCGTCGGTTCTGGGGTTGTCAGCACCGTAACAAAGTAATATAGGACTGCATCGCCGCCCGGGTCACTGATTCGGGCGGCCAGTTTTTTCCTCCTTCGCTCCATTTGGAGCTACGGCGGACAGGCCGCTCGGTAAGAAAATCGGGCGGTTTTATTTTGAAGGTTTTAACACAGTATTCCTTCGTTGTTTCTTCGATGGGCTTGCCCGCCGAAGCTTTAGCGAAGGAGGGCTCTTTGACATTGGTATAGGTTCTTATGGAAACGCAGAATATTCGCATACGCTTGAAGGCATTCGATCATCGGGTTCTCGATCAGGCGACCGGCGATATCGCTGACACAGCTCGCCGCACTGGCGCGCTTATCCGTGGACCGATCCCAATGCCAACGCGCATCGAAAAATTTACCGTAAACCGCGGCCCACACGTTGACAAAAAGTCGCGTGAACAGTTTGAGGTCCGGACTTACAAAAGGTTGCTCGATATCGTGCAGCCTACGCCGCAAACTGTTGATGCTTTGATGAAGCTCGACCTTGCTGCGGGTGTGAATGTAGAGATTAAGCTCGCTTAATGTGAGTGACGACGTTGCTCCGATCGGAGCGACGGTGACATGGGAAACCGCCAGTATCATGCTGGGTCATGTGTCCCCCGTCTAGTTTGACTGGTCTTCGGATCAATCAGACGCTTTAGCCCGGACGGGGCGATATTCGAAAATTCGGGGCTTTGTATTTTGTAACACGCCCGCTGGCAATTCCGCGACCGGGCCTCTGTAAGGAGAAATGATCGTGCGTACTGGCGTGATCGCGAAAAAAATGGGGATGACCCGCTTGTTTCAGGAAGATGGTCGGCATGTGCCGGTAACCGTTCTTTCCCTGGAAGAATGTCAGGTTGTTGGAGCCCGCAAACAGGATCCGGATGGCTATTTTGCTGTTCAGCTTGGTGCAGGTGCCCGTAAA
Source organism: Sphingorhabdus sp. EL138 (assembly GCF_900258045.1). Lineage (GTDB taxonomy): Bacteria > Pseudomonadota > Alphaproteobacteria > Sphingomonadales > Sphingomonadaceae > Parasphingorhabdus. The sequence continues at coordinate 364,981 of NZ_OGVD01000004.1, forward strand.
GCGAAAAATGTAAACAAACCACAACGTGAAGCTTTTGCAAAAGCAGAAGTTGAGCCAAAGGCACGTGTTGCCGAATTTCGGGTTGAGAGCGAAGAAGGTTTGCTCCCCGTTGGTGCTCGGATAACGGCTGACCACTTCATTGCTGGTCAGATGGTCGACATTCAAGGTGTGACGCAGGGTAAGGGCTTTGCCGGTGCCATGAAGCGTTGGGGCTTCGGCGGTATGCGCGCAACCCACGGTGTTTCCATCTCTCACCGTGCGCATGGTTCTACCGGTCAAAACCAGGATCCTGGTAAAGTCTTCAAAGGTAAGAAGATGGCTGGTCACATGGGTGCGCGTAATCGCACACAGCAAAATCTTGAGGTCGTTCGCACGGATGCTGCGCGCGGCCTTATCTTTGTCCGTGGCAGCGTCCCCGGTTCCAAAGGTGGCTGGTTGCTGGTTAAAGATGCTGTGAAAGTGGCTCTTCCTGAAGGTGTTCCATTCCCGGGTGCTATGCGCCGCAACGCGGATGAAACGGCAACCGAAGATGCGCCTGCTGGTATGATCGAGGCGGATGCAGAGCATGAAGCGCCGGCTGGTCCTACCGATGAAGAAATTGCAGCAGCAGCGGCGGAGACGCCAGCAGAGGCTCCTGCAGAAAAGCCAGCAGAAGAGAAATCTGATGCTGCGGATGATGCAGGGAAGGAGGGCTAAGCCATGAAATTGAAAGTGAAAACCCTCGACGCAAAAGCCAAGGGCGACATTGATCTGAATGATGACGTGTTCGGTCTTGAGGCGCGCGCAGACATTCTGCACCGCGTCGTCAACTGGCAGCGTGAAAAAGCGCGCGGCACCGCCCGTCCAACGCGTGAGCGTAGTGACATTGCCCGCACCGGTAAGAAGTTCGGCAACCAAAAGGGCGGTGGTACCGCTCGTCATGGTGATCGTCGTGCTCCTATCTTTGTTGGTGGTGGTAAAGCCCACGGTGCGCGCAAGCGTGACTTCAACCCTTCGCTGAACAAGAAAGTTCGTGCATTGGGTCTGAAAATGGCGCTGTCTGATAAGGCAAAGAACGACAATCTGATCGTGCTTGAGAATATTGAAATGAAAGAAGCCAAAACACAGGCTCTTCTGGCCAATATTACGAAGCTCGGTTTTGGCAAGTCAGCGCTGGTCATGGATGGTGATGATGTGAATGATGCTTTCTCTAAGGCATCGAACAACATTCCTCGCGTCAATGTGATGTCAGCTGCTGGTGCCAATGTTTATGACATTTTGAACCATGAGACCCTGGTGCTGACACGCGCTGCGGTTGAAAAGCTGGAGGCACGCTTCAATGGCTAAAAAAGAAGCAGTGGACATTCGTCACTATGACGTAATTGTCGGCCCACACATCACCGAGAAATCAACCTTGCTCAGCGAAAATAACGCTGTGGTTTTCAAAGTTGCGAACACCGCAACCAAGCCGCAGATCAAAGCCGCTATCGAGGCGTTGTTTGATGTCAAAGTCAAAGGCGTGAACACGATGGTGCAAAAGGGCAAGACCAAGAAGTGGAAGGGTCGCCCCTACACTCGCAACGATGTTAAAAAAGCTGTCGTGACTTTGGCTGAAGGCCAGACCATCGACATCACCACGGGAATTTAAGATGGCTTTAAAATCCTATAAACCGACAAGTCCTGCGCGACGCGGTCTTATCCTGGTCGACAAGAGCGGCCTTTGGAAAGGCAAGCCCGTCAAGAAGCTTGTTGAAGGCAAGCGCAAAACTGGCGGTCGCAACAACAAAGGTCACGTAACCTCACGCGGTATCGCGGGTGGTCACAAGCAAAAATATCGTCTGGTGGACTTCAAGCGCCGCAAGTTCGATGTTTCGGCAACCGTTGAGCGGATCGAATATGATCCTAACCGGACTGCTTTTATTGCTTTGATCAAATATGACGATGGCGAGCTGAGCTACATCCTGGCGCCACAGCGTCTGGCCGTTGGTGACACTGTCATCGCTGGTGAAAAAGTCGACGTGAAGCCAGGTAATGCGATGAAATTGTCGCAAATGCCAATCGGTACGATCATCCACAATGTGGAAATGAAGCCAGGCAAGGGCGGTCAGATTGCTCGCTCTGCTGGTACATATGTCCAGATTGTTGGCCGTGACCGCGGTATGGTCATTGTTCGCCTGAACTCAGGGGAGCAGCGTTATATCCGCAGCGATTGCATGGGCACGGTTGGTGCGGTTTCAAACCCCGACAACTCCAACCAGAATTTCGGTAAAGCTGGCCGCACGCGTTGGAAGGGCCGTCGTCCTTTGACACGTGGTGTTGCGAAAAACCCTGTCGATCACCCGCATGGTGGTGGTGAAGGTCGGACCTCCGGTGGTCGTCACCCAGTGACACCATGGGGCAAGCCAACCAAGGGCGCTCGTACCCGTAAGAACAAAACGACCGACAAGATGATCATCCGGTCGCGTCACGCTAAGAAGAAGAGGTAAGCATGGCTCGTTCCATCAAAAAAGGTCCATTTGTTGACCTCCATCTGCTGAAAAAAGCGCAAGACGCGCAGGAAGCTGGTGCACGCTCGCCGATCAAGACATGGTCGCGTCGTTCCACGGTTCTCCCTGATTTCGTCGGGCTTACTTTCAACGTTTATAACGGCCAGAAATTCATTCCGGTTTCCGTGAATGAAGACATGGTTGGCCACAAGCTTGGCGAGTTCGCTCCGACGCGTAACTATTACGGCCATGGCGCTGACAAAAAAGGCAAGAAATAATGGGTAAGGCATCATCACCCCGCCGCGTTGGCGACAATGAAGCTTTGGCTGTTGGCAATTCCATTCGTGGATCTGCCCAGAAGCTGAACCTTGTTGCACAGCTGATCCGCGGCAAGAAAGCAGAAGACGCTTTGAACATCCTGTCCTTCTCCAAAAAGAGCATGGCCAAGGATGTAAGCAAGGTTCTCGCTTCCGCTATCGCCAATGCAGAAAACAACCATAATCTGGATGTTGACGCATTGATCGTTCAGGAAGCCAGTGTTGGCAAAAGCCTGACCATGAAGCGCTGGAAAGCCCGCGCACGTGGTCGTTCAGCCAAGATCATCAAGCCATTTAGCCGCGTTCGCATCGTTGTTCGCGAGCACGAAGAAGAAGAGGCGTAAACCATGGGTCAAAAGAGTAATCCTATCGGGCTTCGCCTGCAGATTAACCGGACTTGGGACAGCCGCTGGTATGCGGAAGGTGCTGATTACGGCAATCTCTTGATGGAAGACATCAAGATGCGCAAATATATCCTGGAAACCGTGCCACAGGCTGCGATCTCCAAGGTTGTAATTGAGCGTCCGGCCAAAACCTGCCGCGTTTCCATCTATGCCGCCCGTCCCGGTGTTATCATCGGTAAGAAGGGTGCGGATATTGAGAAACTGCGCCGCAAGCTCAGCGAAATGTCTTCCAGTGATGTGTCTTTGAACATTGTTGAAATTCGCAAGCCAGAAGTTGACGCACAATTGGTAGCACAGGGCATTGGTGATCAGTTGATCCGCCGTGTTGCTTTCCGCCGGGCTATGAAGCGCGCTGTTCAGTCCGCTCTGCGTCTGGGTGCCGAAGGTATTAAAATTGTTTGTGGTGGCCGTTTGGGCGGAGCAGAAATTGCCCGTGTTGAATGGTACCGTGAAGGCCGCGTGCCGCTTCATACGCTGCGCGCCAATATCGACTATGCTGAACATGAAGCGCTCACCGCTTACGGCATTATCGGTATCAAGGTCTGGATTTTCAAAGGCGAGATATTGGGTCACGACCCGATGGCTCAGGATCGGTTGATGGTGGAAGCGCAAACTTCCGGCGTTCGCCCCTCTCGTTGATTTTTAGGGAATAGGTAAAGCATCATGCTGCAACCAAAGAAAACAAAATTCCGGAAGGCTCACAAGGGCCGGATTAAAGGAAAGGCCCCAGGCGGTACGACGTTGAACTTCGGTTCTTATGGTCTGAAAGCCATGGAGCCAGAACGGGTCACCGCGCGTCAGATCGAAGCGGCTCGCCGTGCGATCACACGTCATATCAAACGGCAAGGTCGTTTGTGGATCCGCATCTTCCCGGACGTGCCGGTTTCGAAGAAGCCTGCTGAAGTGCGTCAGGGTAAAGGTAAGGGTTCGGTCGAGTATTGGGCTTGTCGGGTAAAACCAGGCCGGATCATGTTTGAACTGGATGGCGTTCCTGGCCCAATTGCTGCGGTTGCTTTCGAGCGTGCGGCGATGAAGCTCCCTATCAAGACAAAAGTTGTGGCTCGCCTTGGCGATACGTCACATTTGGAAGGTTAAGGACATGAGCAAGACAGAAGATTTGCGGACCAAAACCGACGATCAGCTTGAGGCCGATCTGGGCGAACTGAAGCGCGAGGCATTTAACCTGCGCTTTCAGTCTGCGACCAACCAGCTCGAAAAGCCAAGTCGGATACGCGAAGTGCGTCGCACGATTGCGAAGATTAAAACCCTGCAGAACGAGCGCGCGAAAGCCGCCGTCGCAGAAAAGGCGTAAGGAACCGATATGCCAAAACGTATTCTCACCGGCACAGTAGTGTCAGACAAGGGCGACAAGACCATTGTTGTCAATGTCGAACGCAAAGTGAAGCATCCGCTTTACGGAAAAATTATGCGTCGTTCGAAAAAATATCATGCGCATGATGAAAAGAACGAGATGAGCACTGGTGAAACCGTGCGTATCGAGGAAACAAAACCGATTTCCAAGTTGAAGACTTGGAAGGTGCTGGAACGGGTTGGCGCTGCTGCTGCTCCTGCAACACCAAAGGTTGCTGAAATTACCGCTGAAGACGAAGGCGAAGTCAAAGCCGAAAGCTGAAGCTAGCGAAGTTTAACTGTGCTCCGAATATTCGGGGCGGAATGAAGAAGGAAATGGATCCATGATCCAGATGCAATCGAACTTGGAGGTCGCTGACAATAGCGGAGCCAAACGCGTGCAGTGTATCAAGGTGCTGGGCGGTTCCAAGCGCCGGTTTGCTGGCGTTGGCGACATTATTGTTGTGTCGATCAAGGAAGCGGCCCCGCGCGGCAAGGTCAAGAAGGGTGATGTTCACCGGGCCGTGATCGTGCGCACGAAGAAAGATATCCGCCGCAAAGACGGTTCGGTTATCCGCTTCGACAGCAATGCCGCTGTTTTGGTCAACAATGCGCAGGAGCCAATTGGCACGCGTATCTTTGGCCCTGTGGTTCGCGAACTGCGCGCCAAAAAGCATATGAAAATCATCAGCCTTGCGCCGGAGGTGCTATAATCATGGCCAATGCAAAGATCAAAAAGGGTGACACCGTTGTAGTTCTGTCCGGCAAGGACAAGGGCAAATCCGGTGAAGTGACCAAGGTTATGCCAAAAGACGATAAAGTGATCGTCGCTGGTGCCAATGTTGCTGTGCGTCACCGCAAACCGACACAGGCCAACCCGCAAGGTGGTCTGGAACGCCGTGAAGCGCCAATGCACATCAGCAAGGTTGCTGTGGCCGATCCTAAAGATGGCAAGCCGACACGGGTTCGCTTTGAAGAGAAAGACGGAAAGATGGTCCGTGTGGCCGTGAAATCCGGGGAGAAAGTCGATGGCTGATAAATATTTGCCACGCATGCGTAAAAAATATGACGATCAGATCGTCAAAGCGATGCAGGAAAAGTTCAACTATTCCAATCCTATGGAAGTGCCAAAGATCACCAAGATCACACTGAATATGGGCGTTGGTGAAGGTAGCCAGGACAAGAAGAAAGCCACGACAGCGGCAGCTGAAATGGAACTGATTGCTGGTCAGAAGCCTGTCATCACCAGAGCGAAGACGTCTATCGCGACGTTCAAGCTGCGTGAAGGCATGCCGATTGGTTGTAAAGTAACATTGCGCCGTGAGCGGATGTACGAATTTCTCGATCGTCTGATCACCGTGGCCATGCCGCGTATTCGTGACTTTCGTGGTCTGAACCCAAAGAGTTTTGATGGTCGTGGCAACTTTGCCATGGGCATTAAAGAGCAGATTATTTTTCCTGAGATTGCCTATGACGACATCGATGTGGTGCGCGGCATGGACATTATCGTGACGACAAGCGCGAAAACGAATGACGAAGCTCGCGAGCTTCTGAAACTGTTCGGTTTCCCGTTCCCGCAGGAAGAAGAAGAGCAAGCCGCGGCATAATCCGCGAGAGACAATTTTTTAAGTTTCCGGTTTTCGGAGACACGCAAGAAAGGAAGAGAACTTAAGTCATGGCGAAACTGAGTTCCATTAATAAAAACGAACGTCGCAAGAAGCTGGTTAAGAAATATGCCGGCCGTTATGCGAAGTTGAAGGCGATGGCCAACGATCAGTCTCTTGACGAGACCGAGCGTTTGATGGCGCGTCTTAAAATGGCGGAAATTCCGCGCAACGGTAATCCAACCCGCGTGCGTAACCGCTGCGAAACAACAGGACGTCCGCGCGGCTATTACCGCAAGTTCCGTCTCTGCCGCATTGAGCTGCGTGATATGGCTAACAAAGGCCTTATCCCCGGCGTAACGAAATCCAGCTGGTAAAGGGAAGATAATATGGCTTTTACCGATCCCTTGGGTGATATGCTCACCCGCATCCGTAACGGACAGCAAGCACGTAAGGACAGTGTGGTTTCACCTGCTTCCAAATTGCGCGGTGCTGTTCTCGAAGTTCTGCAGCGCGAAGGTTATATTCGCGGCTACAGCGAAGAAGAGGTGAACAAGCACCCCGGTCTTCGTATTGAACTGAAATATTTTGAAGGCGAGCCGGCTATCCGCCACGTGGCCCGCGTTTCAAAGCCTGGTCGTCGTATCTACAGCGGTTCTCAGGAGCTGCCTTCAGTACGCAATGGCCTGGGCATTACAATCGTTTCGACGCCAAAAGGCGTTTTGTCTGACGCGGAAGCGCGCCAGCAGAATGTCGGCGGCGAAGTACTCGCAGAGGTGTTCTAATGTCTCGTATCGGCAAAAAAGCAGTTAGCATTCCTGACGGCGTTACCGCCACGATGGAGGACGGCCTGGTCAAGATCAAAGGACCAAAGGGCGAACTTTCCACCCCTATGGTTGATGATCTGAGCTATGAGTTGAGCGATGGCGGTTTGTTGGTCACACCAGCAAACAAAACCACACGCGCACGCTCTTACTGGGGCATGCAACGGACACTGGTTCAGAACCTTGTCGACGGTGTAACCGAAGGTTTTACCAAAGTTCTTGAAATCACGGGGGTTGGTTATCGTGCGGCAGTGAAGGGTAAAATCCTTAACTTGCAGCTTGGTTTTAGCCACGATGTCGATTTCGACATTCCGGAAGGTATCACCATCAAGACGCCGGATCAGACCACGGTCGAAATTTCGGGTATTGATAAACAGCAGGTTGGTCAGGTTGCCGCAGAAATTCGGCGCTGGCGCAAACCGGAGCCTTATAAGGGCAAGGGCATTAAATATCGCGGCGAATATGTTTTCCGCAAAGAAGGGAAGAAGAAATAAGCCATGGCTAATATTTCTCTATTCAAACGGCGTCAGCAACGCGTTCGCACCAAATTGCGGAAGCGCGGGCTCACAAAACCTCGTTTGTCTGTGCACCGCACAGGTCGTCATATCTATGCGCAAGTCATTGATGATTCAGAGGGCAAGACTGTTGCCGCTGCTTCAACAATCGACAAGGCGTCCAAGGTAAAAACGGGTGCCGATAGCGCCGCCGCAGCCGATGTTGGCAAGCGCGTTGCAGCAGCAGCGAAAAAAGCGGGCGTAACCGAAGTAATTTTTGACCGTGGCGGTTTTCTGTATCACGGACGTGTGAAGGCCTTGGCCGACGCTGCACGTGAAGGCGGATTGGAGTTTTAAGCATGGCTGAAGAAACAAAGAACGAAGGCTCAGAAGCGCCGGAATCAGCTGCACCAGCTGAGGCTGCTCCTGCCGAGCAAAAACAAGAGCGTCAAGGTCGCGGTGGAAACCGTGGCGGACGTGACGGTGGACGCGGCGGCCGTGATGGCGGACGCGGTCGTGGCCGTGGTCGTGGTGGCCGGGATCAGGATCAGGGCGAAGAGTTGATCGAGAAACTGGTTCACATCAACCGTGTTTCCAAAACTGTTAAAGGCGGTAAGCGCTTTGGTTTTGCTGCCCTGGTTGTGGTTGGCGACGGCAAAGGCCGTGCCGGTTTTGGTAAAGGTAAAGCACGCGAAGTGCCTGAAGCGATTACCAAAGCAACAGCTGCTGCGAAAAAGAAAATGGTTCGCGTTCCATTGCGGGAAGGTCGTACGCTTCACCATGACGGCAAAGGCCAGTTTGGTGCAGGCAACGTGACCTTGCGTTCGGCGCCTCCAGGTACCGGTATCATTGCCGGTGGGCCTATGCGTGCGGTTTTCGAAAGTCTTGGTGTGGCCGACGTGGTGACCAAGTCTAACGGAACATCCAACCCTTATAACATGATCCGGGCAACCTTCGTGGCGCTTGGTGAACAGACCAGCCCCAAGGCTGTATCCCAGCGGCGCGGCAAGAAAGTTGCCGATCTGCTTGGCCGCGGCGGCGCTTCTGAAGCTGAGGCTGAGGCCGAAGCTGCAGCAGTTACGGAGTAAGGCATAATGGCTAAAGTGAAAATCAAGCAGATTGGTTCGCCAATCCGTCGCCCGGAAGAACAGCGCAAGACGTTGATCGGCCTGGGCCTCAATAAAATGCACCGTGTTTCCGAATTGGAAGACACCCCGGAAGTGCGCGGCATGATCCGTAAGGTGCACCATCTTGTAGAGGTTGTTGAAGGGTAAAACCCGAGGACAACCGTGCGAATAAAAGCGAAAGCGAGTACACGACATGAAACTGAACGAAATTAAAGATAATGACGGCGCGCGCAAATTGCGTACCCGTATTGGCCGCGGCATTGGTTCCGGCAAAGGCAAAACCGGCGGACGTGGTCAAAAGGGCCAGAAGTCTCGCTCCGGTGTTTCCATCAACGGCTTTGAAGGTGGTCAGATGCCACTTCACATGCGGCTTCCGAAGCGCGGTTTCAACAACCCGTTCGGCACCGACTATGCTGAAGTCAATTTGGGTATGATCCAGAAGTTCATCGACGCCAAAAAGCTGGCCAACAAAGGTACGCTGGACCAGGCAGCTTTGAACGCAGCCGGTCTGACCCGTGGCGGCAAAGACGGTGTGCGTCTGCTGGCCAAAGGTGAAATCAAGGCGAAAATCACCATTGCTGTTGCTGGCGCTTCCAAAGCAGCCATCGAAGCGGTGGAAAAAGCGGGCGGCAAAGTCGAAATTCTTGCTGGTGCAGCGACCCACCGTCCAAAAGGCGAAAAGAAGGCAACACCTTCCAAGCCGGCTAAAGAGAAAAAGGCCGCCAACAGGGCCAAAAAGAAAGATTGATTTAGACCAATCAACGGCCCCGCTAAGCTTCAGAGCATAGACGGGGCCTTTCTTTTTATCCGTATCGGCTCAGCTTGATGCCCAAGAGCCTTGTTTTTCGGGCAGCAACATCCGATATGGGATCGATGCATTGATTTGAAGCAGGAATAGCTTCATGAACGGCGGGGCAAGGAACTACTAAAATGGCATCAAAAGCCGATCAGGTCGCAGCAAATTTGAGCCTGGCAAAATTCGGAGAAGCAACCGAACTCCGCAAACGTATCTGGTTTACGCTGGGTGCGTTGGTGGTTTTCCGGCTGCTCAGCTTCGTACCACTTCCTGGTGTGGATCCAGTCGTACTGGCGGATCTATATGACCAGACACGCGGTGGTGTTCTTGATATTTTCAATACATTTTCCGGCGGTTCGCTTGAGCGGATGAGCCTGATTGCATTGGGTGTAATGCCCTATATTACCGCATCGATTGTCGTCCAGTTGGCCGCCGCTTTGTCACCGACATTGGCCGCGATCAAGAAAGACGGCGAAGCGGGCCGCAAAAAGCTCAATCAATATACCCGCTATGGTACGGTTGGTCTGACGGCGATCCAGGGCTATTTCATAGCCGTTGGGCTGGAGAGCTTTGCCTCTCAATCCGGTCTGCAAGCCGTAGTTAATCCCGGTATGGGCTTTCGTATTGGTGCGGTGATCAGTCTGGTCGGCGGTACATTATTCCTGATGTGGCTGGGTGAGCAGATTACCAGCCGCGGTATCGGTAACGGTATCTCGCTTATCATCATGGCCGGTATTGTCGCTCAGATGCCGACTTTCGTCAGCAATCTCATGGAAGGCAGCCGGACTGGTTCTGTTGGCGCTTTGACCATTGTTGGTTTGATCGCGATGGTCGTTGGTCTGGTGCTGTTCATCAGTTTCATGGAGCGTGCGCAAAGACGCGTGCTCATTCAATATCCCAAACGCGCCACGCAAAATGGCGTGATGCAGGCGGATCGCAGCCATTTACCGCTGAAGGTCAATACAGCCGGTGTTATCCCGCCGATCTTCGCTTCCTCGCTGTTGTTGATGCCACTGACGGTTAGCCAGTTTGCTGGAAATACAGCTGCAGGAGAAAGCGCGAGTGGTGACTTCATTATCGCGTTGAACCAATATCTTGCTCATGGGCAACCGCTTTACATGGCGCTTTATGCAGCCGGTATTATCTTCTTCTGTTTCTTCTACACGGCGGTTGTTTTTAACCCCGAAGAAACCGCCGATAATCTCAAGAAAAATGGTGGCTTTGTGCCTGGCATCCGGCCCGGTAAAAATACATCGGATTATCTTGATTATGTGTTGACCCGCATTACGGTTGTTGGCGCTGCGTACCTGGCTTTTGTCTGTGTTTTGCCGGAATATATTATGGCGCAAACCAATTTGCCGCTCTTCTTCCTGGGCGGGACCAGTTTGCTGATTATCGTGAACGTGACCGTCGATACGGTTACCCAGATTCAGAGCCACTTGCTGGCTCTGCAATATGGCGATCTGCTGAAAAAAGCGAAACTCAAAGGCGGTCGCCGCAAACGCTAATAATTTTCCTCCGGGATTGGTAAGGTTATAGGGGACAGTAACTTATGGACATCATCCTGTTGGGACCACCGGGTGCCGGAAAAGGTACGCAAGCCGGTCTTCTCGAAGACGAGCATGGCATGGTCCAACTGTCCACCGGCGATATGCTGCGCGCAGCGGTTAAGGCTGGCACAGAGGTTGGCTTGAAAGCCAAAGCATTGATGGACGCTGGCGAGTTGGTTCCCGATGAAGTCGTTTCCGGCATTATTGGCGATAGGCTTGACGAACTTGGTTCCGATCAAGGCGTTATTTTTGATGGCTATCCCCGTACCGAGGCGCAGGTCCATTCGCTTGATGAGATATTGACGGCTCGAAACCGCAAGCTCGATCATGTTATTGAACTGGGTGTGGACGTTGACGCACTGGTGGAACGCATTACCGGGCGGTTCACTTGCGGCAATTGCGGCGAAGGCTATCACGACAAATTCAAGCAACCTGCCAAGGCAGATGTTTGCGATGTCTGCGGTTCTAACGAATTTAAACGCCGCCCGGACGATAATGAAGAAACCGTTCGCACCCGCATGGATGAGTATCGCGCCAAGACGGCGCCGATCCTGCCCATCTACGAGGAGCGCGGTATAGTCACCAAGGTCGACGGCATGGGCAGCATGGATGCTGTGAGCAGCGCCATTGAAGCAGTGCTTGCTCTGGACTGATTTCGTTTGTCAGCTTTGGCTGATAGATATTGCCAGTGACAAGGACGCCGACTAGTCTCCCGCCTAACAGGGGAGACACAGATTGTTCCGATTCATATTACCATTGGCAGCTGCTCTCAGCGCCACCGCCGTGCAGGCAGAAGTTACCAATACCGCGGATAACGGCTTTACTGTCAAACATTCAGCTCCGGTGAATGCGGCTCCCGAAGTCGTGTGGAAAACCATCATTGCACCGGCTCGTTGGTGGAATGGTGAGCATAGTTTTTCCGGCAATGCCGAAAATTTCTATCTGGTGCCGCAGGCCGGTGGCTGTTTTTGCGAGCTGCTGCGCACGGTAAGCGAAGACAATATCAAATCGGCCGAAGGCAGCGTGCAGCATATGCGTGTCCTGTTTGCGCAGAACAACAAAGCCTTGCGGATGTCCGGTGCGCTTGGCCCATTGCAAGGGGAGGCGGTGACAGGCACGCTTACTATCGGCCTGCGCCCTGATGGAGAAAATACTGCCGTATCCTTCGTCTACAAGGTCGGAGGATATATGGAGTTTCCGGTCGATCAAATCGCGCCGGCGGTCGATGGCGTTATTGGCGAACAGCTAACCCGGCTTGCAGCGCTTTTTGCACCGGAAGAAGAAACGGAGGCGGAACCAGAGAGCGAACCCGAAGAAGCGGAGCAAGCCGAATAAATCGGGCCAAATATCAAAGCTTTACCAATCGAATAAATTGCCGTTAATATGATGCCCAAGTCAAATGCGACTCGAGGACATCGCAATTGATCGCGGGCGCGCAGATAATCACTCTAGGGGGAGTAAGGCGATGGCCGTTTCAGATCATGTAGATTTTCCAACATTCATGGAAGGCGTGAAAAAGCGCAATCCCGGACAAACCGAGTTTATTCAGGCGGTGCAGGAAGTCGCCCAGGATATTTACGGGTTTATCGAGGATAAGGAAGAATATCACGCGGCGCAGATATTGCGGCGCATGGCAGAGCCCGATCGCGTGGTTTCCTTCCGCGTTTGCTGGGAAGATGATAATCACAATATCCGCGTGCAGCGCGGTTGGCGGGTCCAGAATAACAATGCCATCGGCCCTTATAAGGGCGGCATCCGTTTCCATCCCAGTGTGACTGAAAGCGTGCTGAAGTTTCTCGCCTTTGAACAGACGTTCAAAAATTCGCTGACCGGCCTGCCCATGGGTGGCGGTAAGGGCGGCGCCAATTTTAACCCCAAAGGCAAGTCAGACGCCGAAGTGATGCGTTTTTGCCAAAGCTTCATGACCGAGCTTTATCGTCATATTGGCCCTGATACCGATGTGCCGGCGGGTGACATTGGCGTGGGCGGCCGTGAAATTGGCTATATGTTTGGCCAGTATAAACGGATCACCAATCGCTGGGAAGGCGTGCTGACCGGCAAAGGTCGTGAATATGGCGGCAGTGAAATGCGGCCTGAAGCCACCGGCTATGGCGCGGTTTATTTCATGCAAAATATGCTGGCGCACAAGAAAGACGTTATTGAAGGCAAGACAGCGGTCATTTCCGGGTCCGGCAACGTTGCGACCCATGCAGCTGAACAAATTACCAAACAGGGCGGCAAGGTTCTGACCCTGTCCGACAGTGGCGGTTTTGTGCACGATCCTGACGGTTTCACCCAAGAGAAAATCGACTGGGTCAAAGAGCATAAAACCCATCGCCGTGGACGCATGTCGGAATATGTCGATGAGTTTAAAGGCGCGACCTTCCACGAAGGACAGCGTCCGTGGAGCGTGGCCTGCGATCTCGCCTTGCCTTGCGCTACACAAAATGAACTCAATGAAGACGAAGCGAAAATGCTGGTCTCAAACGGCGTGAAAGCCGTCTCGGAAGGCGCGAATATGCCTACCACGTTAGAAGGTGTTCATGTCTTCCACGATGCGAAGATCATGTATGGACCGGGCAAGGCGGCCAATGCTGGCGGCGTAGCAGTATCTGGCTTGGAAATGAGCCAGAACGCGGAGCGTATCAGCTGGAACCACGAGCGTCTGGGCACCATGCTGACCGAATTGATGGAAGGCATCCACAGTCAGTGCGTCGAATATGGCGACCAGGGTGATGGCTATGTCGACTATGTGAAGGGCGCGAATATCGCGGGCTTCAAGAAAGTCGCCGACGCGATGCTGGCCTACGGGGTTGTCTAAGGCTGAAGTGATAAAGCGGCTTGCTGGAGATACCGGGAAGCCGCTTTATCATCAATTGCCTTGAGCGCGGTCCATCAAATCCATAAAGTCGCGGGCGGAATTGCGGTCCGTCTCATCTTCGAAGGCGCTGTCCAGATCTGGCGCAGAGCCCAGCATATATAGCACGGCCCACAAGGCGAAGCGTCGTCCGCTGTCTGTTTCCAATCCTAAATCAACGCGCATCCGCTCGACGCCGGCCTTCATTGCCTCTGGGTGGGCCGACGAAAGATCGGTGGTGCCGAAATAGCGCTGTCATTGATCATCGAAATCCATTCGTGTTGATCTAAGCCATCGCTCATATATTCGCAACTCAGTCAAAAATACTCTGGTTTGGCTCGTTCCATCAGTTGCAACTTCACAGCCTTGTCGGTAGGGCCGCGATGTGAATGTTGGTATGGAAATTGGGAATGATGACACGGGGCAAGCCGTGCATATCAATGTTGAAGAGCTGCTGGCTACGCGGCTATTGGTGCAGGGCAATTCGGGCTCGGGAAAATCGCATCTTCTGCGCCGTCTGCTTGAAGAGAGTGCACATCTCGTTCAGCAAGTGGTGATCGATCCCGAAGGTGATTTTGCCACATTGGCGGACGCCTATAATCACGTGGTGATCGACGCGGGCGACTATAATGAGCGGGAAATTGCCACTATGGGGACTCGCATAAGGGAGCATCGCGCTTCGATCATCCTGAATCTGGAGGCATTGGAACTCGAAGCGCAAATGACCTGCGCGGCGGCATTTCTCAATGCTATGTTCGATGCGCCGCGTGATCATTGGTATCCGGCTTTGGTGGTGGTGGACGAAGCGCAGATGTTCGCGCCTGCTGTAGCGGGAGATGTACCGGATGCTGTGCGCCGTGCCAGCCTTGGCGCCATGACCAATTTAATGTGCAGGGGGCGCAAGCGCGGCCTGGCTGGCGCGATCGCGACCCAAAGGCTTGCCAAACTGGCAAAAAATGTCGCGGCTGAGGCAAGCAATTTCCTGATGGGTCGCACGTTCCTTGATATCGACATGGCGCGCGCCGCTGATCTGCTGGGCATGGAACGCCGACAAGCCGAACGCATCAGGGATTTGGAGCGAGGATGTTTCCTGGGCCTTGGTCCGGCTATATCGCGCCGTCCGATATCCATGAAAATAGGGCCGACGCAAACCAGTACCCGTATGGGTACGCATAGCCTTTTGCCAATGCCTGAGGCTGAGCCAGAGAATTTGCGCTCCATGCTATTCGCCGAAATGGAAACGGATCCCATGCCGGTTCAGCATCAATCAGAGCCAGAGCCGATAGCCGCTGAGGAGTTAATTCGCCGTATCGCTGCGCCAGAGCCAGCACCCGAAACGCCATCTGCGCCCGATGATACGGATGATGGGGCAGGGGATGATATCGCTGATATTGAGGCGATCATTGTCAATGTATTGCAAGAAATGCTTGCCGATACCGATAGCGCTTATCAACCAGATGCATTGCTATATCAGGATTTTTCCGTCCGATGCCGGATGCAGCAACTTGCCAGTGCGCCTCTGGAGCTAGCCGATTTTCGCCGCCGTTTTGCGTTGGCGAAAGGCGGGATACTTGACCCCAGTGAACCGCGTTGGAAAGATATCCTGAAAGTATCCACGCATTTGCCTGAAGATATGGCAGCACCTTTTCTGCAAATCGCGCGAGCCGCGATGGAAGGCAGCCCATGTCCTGACGATGATGCGCTGGGCCGCGCTTATGGTACGAGGTCTCCCGGCCGTATCCGCAGGCTGGTTGAATATATGGAAAAGCAGGGTGCGATCGTCGTTCGCGCCGATTTCGGTGGAAAGCGTTCGATTGGCATTCCCCAATTGGGCTTCAGTACAGAAGCCCAATAAGTTTGGCAGCAAATCCGTTTGAATTGACTAAAGCTTCTGTTTTGGGATCACTTGGCAGCTAATAACCACTTCTGCACCCATAGCGGGCATGGCTTTGATATTGATCAGAAGCTATTGACGGACTAATTTAGATGCAATTCTGAATCTGCCGGTTCGCCGCTTAAACCGCTATTGACAGCGCCAGCGACTCTCCCTATTTGGAGCTTATTCGAAATCCAACACAACCGGCAACGCTTTCGTGGCGTCCGCTGGTTTTGTGCGTTTTGGATGTGTTTTTAACAGCTTAGCTATGAGATAGAGACCGGCGAATCGGTCTCTGTGGAGCAGGAGAAAAATATTGGCACGTATTGCCGGGGTAAATATCCCAACAAACAAGCGCGTTATTATCGCGCTCACCTATATTCACGGTATCGGACGCACAAAAGCGGCTGAAATTGTCGAAAAACTGAAAATTGATCCAGCCCGCCGGGTTCAGGACCTTACCGATCAGGAAGTTTTGCACATTCGCGAAACCATTGACGCAGACCATACGGTTGAAGGTGATTTGCGTCGTGAGAACGCAATGAACATCAAGCGCCTGATGGATCTGGCCTGCTATCGCGGTCTTCGTCACCGTAAAGGTCTGCCGGTTCGCGGACAGCGTACGCACACCAATGCGCGTACCCGCAAAGGCAAGCCCAAGGCTATTGCCGGTAAGAAAAAATAAGACAGTCTTTTTAAGACTTGTCTCTTCTGGATATTAGGTAGGAATTGATCACATGGCACGCGAACCTCAGCGCATTAAAAAGCGCGAGCGCAAAAATATTTCGGCAGGCGTAGCGCACGTCAACGCCACATTTAACAACACGATGGTCACCATCACCGATGCACAGGGCAATGCGATAAGCTGGTCTTCTGCAGGCATGATGGGTTTTAAAGGCTCTCGTAAATCTACGCCGTACGCGGCGCAGGTTGCAGCGGAAGACGCTGGCAAAAAAGCAGCTGACCACGGTGTTCGCACCCTGGAAGTTGAAGTTAAAGGCCCCGGCTCTGGCCGTGAGTCTGCTCTTCGTGCGCTGCAGGCAGTCGGTTTCACCATTACCTCGATCCGCGATGTTACGCCGATCCCGCACAATGGTGTCCGTCCGTCCAAGCGCCGCCGCGTCTAAGCCGCGCAAGTTTACGGGAACTATCCGGCCGGTAGTTTCCAATTTTTGGTAATTCGGAGTGGTAACGGTCCAACCCACTCTTTGAACTCACTAGGGGAAGTCCATGACTGTCAATATGAAGAACTGGCAAGAACTGAAGAAGCCCAATGTTCTCGATATAAAATCCGGTGGTGATCCCAAGCGTAAAGCTACTTTTGTAGCAGAACCTCTTGAGCGCGGCTTTGGCTTGACCATTGGTAACGCCTTGCGCCGTGTTTTGCTGTCATCGTTGCAAGGTGCTGCGGTTACTTCGATCAAGATCGAAAATGCTCTGCATGAATTCTCGTCGCTCCCCGGCGTGCGTGAAGATGTCACTGACATTGTTTTGAACGTCAAACAGATCGCTCTGAAGATGGAAGGCGAAGATGCCAAGCGTCTGCAGCTTTCTGCAACCGGTCCTGCAGAAGTGACTGCAGGCGATATTGCGGTTTCCGGCGACATCGAAGTAATGAACCCTGACCTGGTTATCTGTCACCTTGATGAAGGCGCGTCCTTCAACATGGAACTGACCGTCAATGTCGGCAAAGGCTATGTTCCAGCGGTTGCTAATCGTCCGGCAGATGCACCCATCGGCCTGATCCCGGTTGACTCGCTCTACTCGCCAATCCGTCAGGTTTCTTATAAAGTCGATAATGCCCGTGTTGGTCAGGAGCTTGACTTTGACAAGCTGAACCTCACCATCGACACCGACGGCACCGTGACCCCGGAAGATGCCATTGCTTATGCAGCGCGCATTCTTCAGGATCAGTTGCAGCTGTTCGTGCATTTCGAAGAAGCTTTGGAAAGCGTGTCGTCGCCCATCGGCATGGCCGCAGCACAGAGCCAGCAGGAAAGCGACGCCAACCAGCTCAACCGTTACCTTCTCAAGAAGGTCGACGAGCTGGAATTGTCCGTCCGTTCAGCAAACTGCCTCAAGAACGACAATATCATTTATATTGGCGATCTGGTGCAGAAGACCGAAGCCGAAATGCTGCGTACACCTAACTTTGGCCGTAAGTCCTTGAACGAAATCAAGGAAGTGCTGTCCAGCATGGGTCTGCGTCTGGGAATGGATATTCCTGGTTGGCCGCCTGAAAATATCGAGGAAATGGCCAAGAAGCTTGAGCAAGAGCTGCTGGGTTAAACGGGAAACTGGCCGACCCGCAAATCGGCCTGCATCGGGGTACCTCATACGGCCCCAATACGAACGTCCGATCCCTTCAGGGAAAGTGGGAACCGGTTTCCCGCCCGGAAGAGTCGGCAAAAATGGAGTATAGAATATGCGTCATAGAATGAAGGGCCGCCGTATGCAGCGGACCGGTGCTCACCGTCAGGCTTTGCTGAAAAACCTGTCTGCGGCACTGATCAAGCATGAGCAGATCATGACAACCCTGCCTAAAGCCAAAGAAATGCGGCCTTATGTAGAAAAGCTGATCACGTTGGCGAAAAAAGGTGGCTTGTCTAACCGTCGTCTTGCGCATGCGCGTTTGATGGACGAGACTCAGGAAAAGAAGCTTTTTGGCGAGTTGGCCGAGCGCTATAGCGACCGTAGCGGTGGTTATACCCGGATTATTAAAGCCGGTTTCCGCGATTCGGACGCCGCTGCCATGGCAGTGATCGAACTGGTGGATCGTAACGAAGAAGCAAAAGGTCAGGACAGTGGTCCGGATCAGAATGCTGAAGAAGATTTCGAAGAGGCATAAGCCGCTTCATCTGAAAGGCAGTTTCAATTGATAATAGAGGCCGTGGGCGATAAGCTCGCGGCCTCTTTTCTTTGTGTTTCACAGTTTTCGGGGAATTTTATGCGTATCACCGGTCTTCTTGTTCTGGCACTGGCCAGCAGTACGGCAATCACTTCCAATCCAGTTCTTGCCCAAACCGAAACAGAAGCGAAGGATGATGCTCTGACCTACCCGAAAACCAAGACTGTCGATGTGATTGAAGAACAATTTGGCGAGTCCATTGCAGATCCTTATCGCTGGCTGGAAAACGATGTGCGGGAAGATGCCGAGGTCGCGGCTTGGGTGAAGGCGCAAAATGCGGTGACCGATGCATATCTGGTGACGCTGGAAGACCGTAAACCACTTGCAACATCAATGACTGCTCTTTTCGACTATGACGAGATTGAACCTCCTGTCGAGGCAGGTGGAAAATATTTCTTCGAGCGCAAAAGTGGCGGCCAGAATCAGGCCATACTTTACGTCCGGGATGGGAAAGATGGCGAAGAGCGCGTGCTGATCGACCCGGCGGATTGGTCGGACGATGGCGCAACAGCACTGGCGGAATGGAAGCCTTCGGAAGATGGCAGCTTGCTGGCTTATGCAGTTCAGGACGGCGGTTCCGACTGGCGCACCCTGAAGGTCATTAATGTCGCAACCGGTGAGATTATGAAGGACACAGTGGAGTGGGTTAAATTCAGCGATCTTGCATGGATGCCGGGCAATAGCGGTTTTCTCTATTCCCGCTTTCCCGAACCGGAAGAGGGTGAAGCGTTTCAGTCGCTGAACAAAAATCACACCATCTATGTGCATGTTCTGGGGAGCGAGCAGAGCCGGGATATAAAGGTTTACGCTACCCCCGATCAACCGGAATTGAGCCACACCGCTACGGTCACTTCGGACAAGCAATGGGTGGTCATTACCTCCTCTTCGGGAACCGACGATCGCTATGAAATTACGTTGGTCAAGGTGGATGCCAATGAGATTGAGCCGCGCAAGTTGGTCACCGGATTTGACCATAATTGGTCACTGATTGATGGTGTTGGCGATACGCTCTATTTCATGACCAATATGGACGCGCCGCGCCTGCGGGTCATGAAAACGGATGTCAGTGCTGAAACCCCGGAATGGGTAGAGGTCGTCCCGGAGCATATGGCGACGATTGATGATGCGGTATTGGTCGGCGATACACTGGCAGTGGATTATATCGATGATGCCAAGAGCCGGCTCGAGCTGTTTGCGCTGGATGGTACGCCCAAGGGTGTGGTTGATTTACCCGGGCTGGGTCAGGTCAAGGGGTTGGACGGTTCGGCCAAGGCGGACGCAGGCTATTTCGCGTTTGAAAGCTTCAATCAGCCTGCGACTGTTTACAGCTTTGGTGATGCGGGGGTACCCACTGTATGGGCTAAACCGGATATACCGTTTGATCCCGAAAGCATCACCGTGTCGCAGCGCTTCTATGAGAGCAAAGACGGCACGAAAATCCCGATGTTCCTGGTGCACAAGAAGGATCTCGACCTGAGCAAGGGCGTACCGACGCTGCTCTACGGCTATGGGGGATTCAATATCTCGGTTCTGCCCGGGTATAGCGCGCCCAAAATGGCCTGGATCGAAGCAGGCGGCGTCTATGCTTCGGCCAATCTGCGCGGCGGCGGCGAATATGGCAAGGAATGGCATGATGGCGGTCGTCTGCAGAACAAACAGAATGTGTTTGATGATTTTATCGCGGCGGGTGAATATCTGATCGCTGAGGGCATCACGCCCAAGGATGGTCTGGCGATTGAGGGACGCTCCAATGGCGGGCTTTTGGTGGGAGCGGTGATGAACCAGCGGCCGGACCTGTTTACTACGGGCCATGCGGCTGTGGGCGTGATGGACATGTTGCGCTTCGACCGGTTTACCGCTGGTCGTTACTGGGTCGATGACTATGGCTATCCGAACAGGGAGGCAGATTTCCGGAAACTGCTGAGCTATTCGCCTTATCACAACATAAAGGATGGCACGGACTATCCGGCGCTAATTGTTTCAACCGCTGATACCGACGACCGCGTGGTGCCGGGGCACAGCTTCAAGTATACCGCGCGATTGCAGGCTTTGAATACCGGCGAGAAACCGCATCTGATCCGCATAGAAACGCGGGCAGGGCATGGTAGCGGCAAGCCGACCGATAAACTGATCGAGGAATATTCCGATATCTACGGCTTCATGGCCGATGCCGTCGGGTTGGAAATTACTGAATAGGTTTTACTGAGATTTGCCCTTGTTGTGTGATTCGTCGACCAGTAGGGGATATTTTCAAGAAGGGTTCGCTGCGGAAACATTCAGTTTCGTGAATCCGTCTTTGGTGTGAGCAAAAAATTCGCCATTTTCGATGCGCAAAAATGACGGCACACCGCCGTAGTGGGCCGAAGCTCCGGTATCGATCTGGACTAGCCTGCCGTCGCGGCTGACCCGAATGCCCTTTTCATTGCGCGTGTGACCGATGATGATGTGGGCGGCGTTATAGGTTCGCAGCACCATATTGATTTCCCTATCCGCATCGAAACCCTTCTCGTCCTCGCGGCCGCGAACATTGCCGCGGTACCAGAGCGGCCCCAATCTGTGGCGCAGGATATTATCGCGTGATCGATCCTGTTTGCGAAGCGCTTTTTCAGCCGCGATGTTCATTTCATCAAGCGAAAAGCGGCTGAATTCCTGACTATATCCACCATGAGCGAATAAATAGCCTCGTACCTTTGTCACCACCTGATTACGCGCCACCCATTTGCCAATATAGCCGGTTGGGCTCCACGCGGCGCGGTGTTCCAACTTACCCAAAGGCGTATTTTTCTCCCATTCCGTCTTGATTTGATCAGCGGTCAGCTTTGGGGACTTTTTTCGATATCTGGCTTCGATATCCGAGCGATGGGTAGCATAGTGATCGCGCCTGACCGCTTCGGAATTTTTATCTGCGAAAGCAGCATATTCACCCGGGTGGACATAACGCAGATCGCGGTACACATTCATGGCTTCATGATTGCCGACCATCGGAACGACCTTGCCGCCGGAAGAAGGCGCCTGCTGTTCGAGCAATTGCAGGCTTTCGATGATCTTGCGGGTGTCAGGACCACGATCCGGGATATCACCTGTTTGTACAAAGATGGTATCACTACCGATCCAGTTGCCTTGCTGGTCCATCAAACCAGCTTCAAGCATCAGCGCTCGATAAGGGGCATAGTCTCCATGCATGTCACCGATCGCGATGATCTTGGGTATGGTATTATTCTGGCCAACCTCTAAGGGAGCATCTTGCACCGAAGCGCAGGCAGTGAGTAGCGATAGTCCGGTGATCAACAAAAAATATGCGTATAGACGAGACGCAAATTTTCCTGCCCTTGGCATACGACCTCCCACAACTACAATTTCGATAATGGTTTTAACGCATTACGCACGTATGCGATATCAAACCATAATCAAAAAACGAAGCTATTGTGCCCAATGTGGCCGGAACTGTACTTAAACGTCCAGATTGGCGACGTTCAGCGCGTTGTCGACGATAAATTCCCGCCGTGGTTCGACCACGTCGCCCATCAGCTTGGTGAAGATCTCGTCTGTCACGTCCGCCTGTTCGACCGTCACTTGTAGCAGAGAGCGAACTTCGGGATCCAGCGTGGTTTCCCAAAGTTGCTCGGCATTCATCTCTCCCAGGCCTTTATAGCGCTGGAAGGACAGGCCTTTGCGTCCGGCGGCCAATACGGCATCCAGCAGTTCGGATGGCCGCGTGATCAGTACTCCTTCCGATCCTGCGCTGCCATCATCCTCACTATCTTCCGCTGCGCCCTTCACTAGGCGGCTACCGGTTGCATAAGTGGCACTTTGTTCGGATGCCAGGCTGTGCAATTTGCGCGCTTCGGCCGATTCCAGGAATTTGGCTTCGATAATATGGTGATCAGTGACCCCGCGCCACAAACGCTCGAATAAATAGCCACCTTCTTCGGAAACACTGCCCGACCAGCGGCCTTCTTCGTCCACAGCGTCCATCCAGGCGGCAGCAGCCTCAACGGCGGCTTGCCGCTCGGCGGGGCCATGTTGCGGATTAAGCGCGCCGGTTAGCGCCATGCCTTCGACAATGGTGCTGTCATAGCGGCGCGGCACATAGGTCATTAGTGAGCGCATACGCCGACCATGTTCGACCAGATTGCGCAAATCCTCACCGGACCGTGCGCCTTCAGCCGTTTGCAAGATCATATTCTGCAAACCGGCCTCAACCAGATAATTGTCGAGCGCGTTATCGTCTTTCAGATACACCTCGCTCTTGCCCTTGCCAACTTTGTACAGCGGCGGCTGAGCAATATAAAGATGCCCGTTTTCAACAATCTCCGGCATTTGCCGATAGAAAAATGTCAAAAGCAAGGTGCGGATATGCGCGCCATCGACGTCAGCATCGGTCATGATCACGATCTTGTGATAGCGCAGCTTTTCAATATTGAAATCTTCACGACCAATACCTGTGCCCATGGCCTGAATCAGTGTGCCGACTTCTTTGGAAGAGAGCATCCGGTCAAAGCGCGCACGCTCAACGTTCAATATCTTACCTTTGAGCGGCAGGATCGCCTGATAATGGCGGTCGCGTCCCTGTTTAGCCGATCCACCAGCGGAATCACCCTCCACCAGGAAAAGTTCCGATTTCGCTGGATCGCGTTCCTGACAATCAGCCAGCTTGCCGGGCAGGGAGGCAATATCCATTGCGCCCTTGCGCCGTGTAAGTTCACGCGCTTTCTTGGCCGCTTCACGGGCCGCAGCAGCGTCGATCACCTTCTGGACAACCATTGCCGCATTTTGCGGATTTTCTTCCAGCCATTCTGCTAGCTTGTCAGCCATCAGGCTTTCCAGCGGCTGGCGAACTTCGGAAGAGACCAGCTTGTCTTTGGTCTGCGAGCTGAATTTCGGATCCGGCAGTTTGACCGACACAATGGCGGTCAGGCCTTCGCGCATATCATCGCCAGTCAGCTTGACCTTCTCTTTCTTAAGCGCGCCAGAACTTTCGGCATAATTGTTCAGCGTCCGCGTTAGTGCCGAACGGAAAGCCGCCAAATGGGTACCGCCGTCGCGCTGAGGGATATTGTTGGTGAAACACAACACATTTTCATAATAGCTGTCATTCCATTCCAGCGCGACGTCGATAGTGACATCATCACGGTCACCATGAATGGCAATGGGGTCCGGCACGAGAGCGGTCTTGTTGCGGTCGAGATATTGCACAAAGGCCGCAATGCCGCCTTCGTAGAAAAGATCAATTTCCTTGGCCTCTTCATGGCGTTCGTCACGCAGCAGAATGTGGACGCCGCTGTTAAGGAATGCCAGCTCGCGATAGCGATGCTCGAGCTTTTCAAAGTCAAATTCGGTAATCTTGAAGGTTGCAGGAGAAGGGAAGAAGGTAACCCGCGTACCCTTTTTGCCATTAGCATCACCGATGACTTCCAGTGAGCGCACAGCATCACCAAATTCAAAGCGCATATTATGCTCTTTACCATCGCGCCAGATATTGAGTTCCAGCCATTCGGACAGCGCGTTTACAACAGACACGCCCACGCCGTGGAGACCGCCGGAAACCTTATAGGCATTGTCGTCAGAAGTGTTTTCAAACTTACCGCCTGCGTGGAGCTGAGTCATGATAACTTCTGCTGCACTTACGCCTTCTTCCTTGTGCATCCCTACAGGAATGCCGCGGCCATTATCTTCGACGGAAACGCTGCCATCGGCGTTCAGGGTGATCAGAATCAGGTCGCAATGACCAGCCAAAGCCTCATCAATCGCGTTATCCGATACCTCAAACACCATATGATGCAGGCCCGAGCCATCATCGGTATCACCGATATACATTCCGGGCCGTTTGCGAACCGCATCAAGGCCTTTCAGGACCTTGATGGAATCGGCACCATATTCATTTTTGTTGGAACTGTCGGAAGCGTTTTCAGCGCCTTCCGGGCTGTTATTTTCTGTGTTTTCACTCATGCCTGCAGGATAGCGATTTGGTGCGATAAACCCAAGCAAATTGTTGGATTTTGACATATTATTTCACTGATTTTTCAAATGCTTAACATATCCGGACAATTGCCAGCTTTTTCTCGCGCGAAGGCGCGAAGAATGCGAAGAAATTCTGGTGAAATATTCGCTTTATGCACTTGCCACTTGGTCTTTTAAAGAACTTCGGTTCTCTAACCTTTAAAGAGGGTTGCAAGCCTATTGTGAACAACCATAAGAAGATAGTGTCTTCGCGTGAACCAAACTGATAAAGAGCGTAAAAATATGAGTAACCCCGCCGATATCGTCCCTTTCGCCAAAACCATGGGCATTAAAATCACCGAAATGACCAAGGAGAAAATCCGCGGCGAGATGCTGGTTCGGCCAGATATTTGTACCGCAGGCAATGGTCGCGGCACGCCGTCCATTCATGGTGGCGCAGTGATGACGTTCGCCGATGTTCTGGGCGCTTTTGGTGGTTTTGCCAATCTGCCCGAAGGATCGAGCGGCACCACTACCTCGGAAAGCAAGACAAATTTCCTCAATGCCGCGCCAGAGGGGCAGATTGTTTATGGCGAAGCTGTGCCGCTGAAAGTCGGCAAAAGGCAGTCTGTATGGCAATCGCGGTTATCGCTAGAGGACGGAACATTGGTTGCTGTCGTGACCCAGACGCAAATTGTGCTTTGAGGTATGCCCTCATTCGAATCTTTCCAAAAGCCGGTATTTTGGTCTAGACCGTAGACATGATGAGAAGCTTGATCCCCGCCGTGCTGATTTGTTTTGCCGCCAGCGCCTGTTCAGAGACAACCCAAGTCAGCGATGACCTGCAGGAAAGTCAGACCGATACCGCCAATCCCACAGGCCGGACGGAGCGGGTTGGTGCCAATCCCGGTGAACGTCCGGTACGTATTGGTGAAGGCGGACCTCGCTTTGATGCCTGTCAGGCGATGGGCCGTGTCACCGGCTTGCGGGAAGCTGAACTTGACGTCCTGATCGCGCCTTTTGATGCCGCAGAACGCAAGGACAGCCTGTCGGCGGGCCAGTTGGTCCACATCTGCACCCGCAGCCACGACCAGCAATGGCTGGGCATTGTTTATGATGACACCGCGGCAGCAGCAGAACCAAACGCTGACGGTACCGCAACCGGCGGATCACAGGATTGCCGTGTGTCTTCGCCGGTGCGGTCCAAGCGCAACTATGACGGCCCCTGCAAAAGCGGCTGGGTCGAAAGCACGTTCGTCAGACTGGTCGCCGGTTAGTCGGGCCCCGTTCGCGGGATATCAGAACCTAGTTATTCTGGATCGCTCGTTCGATATCCTTAATCGACGAGTTGGTCAGCGTCTTGCTCATTTCCAGAACGATCCTGTCGGTAACCTCCTTGTGCAACAGGGGACGCATTTCGCCCAGACTGTCCGGATCCGCGGCCAGTACCAGACTGTCAAAACCGCCGCTGCTCGCAAGGCTATAGAGATGATAGGCAAGCTGTTTTGAGAAAGTCGCTTCATCAGTTTCTCTGGCGGAGGAATCCGGCATGTAGGAGCCGGACGGCCCTTCCGAGCTTAGGTTCTTCGGACTGATCGTGCTCTCGGCTCGCAGCTTGATGCCATTACCGTCACCAATATTGCGATAGAGCTTGGCTTCGGCTCCCGTGGCAACAACGACGAGGCAGTTGGTTGGGATAGGGGAGTTTGTCATTTCTTGTCCTTTGTTTGAGAGGGTGAACCTGTTTCGAAAATTGTGCCGCTGGGTTAAACGTTTTGCTCGGTTGGTCGTTCCACAACTGGAACGGCAGTTTTGCGCAACAGGGTGCTTGCGGTCAGGTCACCTGCGACATTTACGCTGGTGCGGCTCATATCCAGTATCCGGTCGACCCCCATCACGATGACCATGCCATCGGCCGGGATCCCAAATCCAGCGGCAACGCTGACCAAAATTGCGATGCTGACCCCCGGCGTTCCGGGAGCGCCGATAGAAGAGGCGACCAATGTTACGGTCATCACCATGATCTGGCCTGCGCTAAGTTCAATGCCGGACATTTGCGCAAGAAACAGGATCGCGACGCTCTGGTACAAAGCCGTCCCGGCCATGTTCATGGTTGCCCCCAATGGCGCAACGAGGTTTGCGATGTCCCGTGGTACACCGAGCTTCTTCGCCGACTGGACGGTGCTGGGCATGACAGCTGCTGAACTGGATGTCGAGAAAGCGAGTAGCAAGGTTTCTCCCGCTTTCTTGAAAAACGTGATGGGCCCTATCCGGCAAAAAATGGCCAGGATGGAGAGGTACAGCAGGAAAAGCAGCAATAAACCGAGCAGGACGGTACCGACATAGGCGGATACAGCTAAGAGTGTATCGAGACCTATCTGCATGACCAGCTGCGCCATCATGCCGAAAACAGCCAAGGGTGCGAGGAACATCGCCCATTTGACGATGGTCATGCAGATGGACAATAGCGCGTCGAGTACAGACAGAAACGGCTCTATCCGGTCTCGCGTTACCTGTGTCGCGGCGATACCGACCAGCAGGGCGAGGACAACAACCGCCAGCAAATCGCCCTGCACGATAGACGCGGTGGGATTGTCGGGCAGGATCGCTGAAATCAATTCTGGCGCCTTGCCGAGATCAAATGTGGTCGCTTCGCCGTTCGGGACAGGTGTACCGGTTGAAACCCGGAATGAACCGGCTAGCCCTGCGCCAGGACGCAATATACCGGCAAGCGTGATACCGATGGCGGCAGCGGCGAAAGTGGTCGCGAGGACGAAACCGGCAAAGCGCAGCCCGATCCGTTGCAGCGCTTCACTTGACCCGCTGCCGGTCAGACCGCCAATGATCGAGGCAAATACCAGCGGGATCAAAACCATTGCGATAAGGCCCAGAAACAGTTGGCCGGGAAGTGCGAGCCAGGCGCCCAGCCAGCGCGCCGTTTCGGCTGAAATCAGGCCGCCTTCCGGGCCGAGCAGCAACCCGGCCGCAATGCCGAGCAATAATGCGACCAAAACCTGCGCCCAAAGCCGGGTCTGTATCCAGCTATGCATTTTCGCTGATTGCTGGCCGAGGCGAATGGACGGCAGCTCGGGAAGGGGCGGTATCGGCATGGGTCTGCTGTTTCCGTATCTTTGAGCCGTGGCGATATTGATGGTCCAGTCAGAAACGAGAACCGCTTTCGCGCCAAGTCGAGCGGGGTTTCCCGTTATCCGCATCCCGAAACAATAGGTAATGTTCCGGATGGTTGGCGAAATGGCGGATTGCATTTTCGCGCGCGATGCAGGAAACATCGGATCATGACAAAAATTGATCCTATCGCCTATCTCGACCAACCTTTTGGCCACTTATCCGATCTCATCCATGCCCATGCTGTAAACCAGCCGGGCCGTATCGCCCTAGACGATGGCGAGGAACGGTTGAACTGGCGGGAAACTGCGGCTTTGGTCAACAGGGCGGCGGCCCAGCTTCAGGCAGACGGGTTGGAAAAAGGGCAAGCGGTCTCGATTCTGGGCACGACAACCATCCGCTACGCCATCGCCTATCTTGGCGCCATTGTTGCTGGCGGTTGCGCGGCCCCTTTGACAACTTCCGCCACACCTAAGCAGCTCGCCAACATGATGGCAGACAGCGGCGCAATGCATTTATTTGTCGATAGCGCCAAACGCGCCGAGCTTTTCGAAAGCGGCATCGACTTGCCTCCGCTAAAGCATATCATGATGGATGCCGCAGAAGAAGGCGCGCCATCGATGCACGACTGGATGGCGGCAGAAGGCACAAAGCCTACCGATCCGGGCGTTGGTCCCAAAGACCCCTTCAACATCATCTATTCAAGCGGCACCACCGGCACACCCAAGGGCATTGTCCATAGTCGCCAGATGCGCTGGTATCAGATGGCGGTGGGTGAAAACTCCGGCTACGGCCAACCCGGCCAGGTCTCGCTGTTCTCCACGCCACTCTATTCAAACACGACACTTGGTATTTTTGTCGCGACCGTTGCCTATGGCGGGACATCGATTCTCATGCGCAAGTTTGACTGCCAGCGCTGGCTGGAGCTGGCGCAGGAAAACCGTGCGACCCATACCATGTTGGTCCCGGTGCAATATCAGCGGTTAATGGATTTTGATGATTTTGACGACTATGATCTTAGCCACTTCACTCATAAATATTGCACCAGTGCGCCCTTCTCGGCGGAACTGAAGGCCGAGGTCTTGGAGCGTATGCCCGGCGGTCTTATCGAGATTTATTCCATGACCGAGGGGGGTGTTGTCTGCATCCTGTTAGCGCATGCGCATCCTGACAAGCTGCACACGGTCGGTATCGCCTGGGGCGGCAGCGAGGTGATTACGGTTGACGAAGACCTCAATCGCTTGCCTGCTGGCGAGATGGGCGAACTGGTTGGACGCTCGCAGACCATGATGAGCGGCTATCAGAACCAGCCGGAAAAAACCGAGGAGGCCAGCTGGTATGATGAAAATGGCGACCGCTGGCAGCGGATGGGCGATATCGGCAAAGTCGATGAGGACGGCTTCATCACGCTGATGGGCCGATCCAAGGACATGATTATATCAGGGGGCTTCAACATTTATCCCCGTGATCTGGAAGAAGCGTTGATGGCGCAACCGGATGTCGCTGATGCTGCCGTCGTTGGCGTTGCCTCCAGGCAATGGGGAGAAACACCGGTCGGATTCGTGGTGGGGGAACCCGGGGCATCGCTGGATCTCGAAGCATTAAAGGCGGCAACCAATTCCGAACTTGGCAAGACCCAGCGCCTGTCGGAACTGCACCTGATTGAAGAGCTGCCGCGCAGCCATATTGGCAAGATTCTGAAAACGGAATTGCGGGATCGGGCCCAACAGGAACTTGCCGCGGCCGGTTAACCACATTTCTAAAGGCTTTATTGTCGATAATGATTACATTTATGACATGGTTAACAAGAATTTAACCAACCAGCTATCTGTAATATAAGTCTTTTTCAAAAATGGCATATGTTCTGCTTATCTTTTCATCATCCGGGTCCCAATCAGTTCAACGTTAACATTTGAACAGACGAGATCCGCTTAATGAAAAGATAGAAAACGGGGCAAACAACATCATGCGCAAGATTTCCATAGCAACACTGACCGCCATCGGTCTCGCAGCTGCTTACGCAACGCCGGCTTCGGCAGGGGTTATCGACTATGCAGCGACCAACTATACTGGCGGGTCCTGTAAGCATGGTCTTTACACCGGCAATACCGGCCGGGGCTGTAATCGTCGCTATTCTTTTCAGGATGGTACGACATTCAGCTATGATACCGATGCGCAGACGGCGACACTGACCGGTACAGCCATTAACGGTTCAGGGCAGGTCGCAACGCTGGACCTGAACTTTAGCAATTTCCTGGAAACCATCGACGGTACCAATTTCGATTATAAGAATGGCGGCGGCAATTTTAATCCTGTCACCGATACGCCGGATATTGATTTCTTCACCAACGGTTCTGGTACGATCAGCATTGACGGTGCGGTTTATACCGTGAACCCGAACGATCCATTTGCCGGCAACACCACACTGCAATTTGGTCATGGTGCAAATGACAAGAACAAGAATTTTGGCGGTTCGGCCTGGCTGAATATCCTGAACCCGCACGGTCATGCCGTTCGGCACTGGGATATTAATTTCAACCTGGACAAGATTGCGTCGGAAGTACCCGAGCCGGGTGCTCTGGGCTTACTGGGCCTCGCCGTGGGCGGACTTTGGGCGGGCACACGCCGTCGCCGCAAAAAGCTTGCTGCATAAGCATTAAGTTCAATCAGAATACTGGAACCGGGCGAGCTCATTATCGGCTGGTTTCTTTTTGTCTGCAATTGGCCGCTATGGCATCATGCGGATTAGCCCTTTTTAAAGGCTTTTGGGGTTATTCAAAGGTCATGAAACTTGCATCAAAATCCACCGTAACGACCTCTTTGCTGGCCCTTTCGCTGGTGCTTAGCGCCTGTTCGTCTGACGGCAATGATCCGATGGCAGATGCAGAAGCGGCTTTTGCTGAAAATGACTTTCGCGAGGCTCGCATCTATCTGATGTCTGCGCTGAAGGACAATACCGTCAACCCGGCGGCCAACTTGCTCTACGGTAAAACACTGCTGCGCCTTGGCGATGGTGTTGGTGCGGAAGCGGCTTTGAAGAAGCTGGCTGGAAATGCGGAATATGACGCGGAAGTACAAAGCCTGATGGCTCATGCGCTGCTGCTGCGCAACATGCCGAAACGTGCTCTGGCTCTGACTGAGAACCCGGACCCTGAAAATGCCAACCTGGCTTATTGGGTGAAGGCACAGGCGCTGCTTGCGCTGGACCGAGAAGAGGAAGCTGTGGCCGCTTTGTCAGATGGCCTTGCCGCCGCGCCCAACGATCCCGGGCTTCTGGCGCTTCGCGGAAATTATGAAGTGGATAGACGCAATATTAGCGCAGCTCGCCGTACCGCTGCCCTTGCGCTCAAACATGATCCGGAAAACCTTGATGCCTTGTTGCTGTCCGGCCAACTGGCGCTGATGCGTCAGGATTTACCGGCCGCCAAGGACACTTTTGGCAAGGCGCTTGAACTCTATCCCGACAGCATAACGCCGCTTTTTTCGGTTGCTGCCGTCGACGCGGATTTGGGTAATGCAAAGGATGCGAAGGCAAATTTGAAACGCATTCTGGAGCTGGCCCCCGGCCATCCGATGGCGCTTTTCCTGATGGCCAGAATTGCCTTTAATGATGGCGATATCGACCGGGCTCATGATCTGGCTCAGGGTGCAGGTGAGGCGTTGGATGATGTACCCAGTGCTGCTCTGCTTCGCGGAGAAATCGCCTATTTGCAGGGCAATCATGAGCAGGCAATTGAGCGGTTGCGCAAATTCTTAGTCGACATGCCAGGCCATGTACAGGGCACCACGGTGCTGGGATCGGCGCTCGCAGCCGTGGGAAATGAAATCGAAGCCTATCAACTGGTAAAACCGGCAGCGCAGCGCGCCAACGCCACCCCGCAATTGCTGGCTTTGGCGGCCAGACTTGGGAAACTGCAAAACGACCCGTTGGCCGCCGGTTTTGAAAGCCGGGCGCAAGTACCAGAGGGGCGCAATGATATCGCGCTGAAAATGACCGACGCGGGACAGGCCATAGCCAACAAGCAATGGAGCAAGGCCGAATCTATCTACGCCGATCTGCGGGCTTCCGGTCTCGACGGCAATGCGATTGTCATGAACAACAGCGCGTTGGTGCAGTTAGAGTTGGGAAATGAGGCGGAGGCTGTGAGTTTTGCTCGCGCCGCTTTCGCGCTGACGCCTGATGATCCCAATGTGCTCGACACGTTGGGCTGGACGCTATTGCAATCGGGTCAGGATAAGGCTGAAGCGTTGAAACTGCTGCGGCAGGCCTCTTCCCGTGCGCCGGGCAATCTGGAAATTCGCTGGCATCTGGCCAATGCGCTGGCTGCCAATGGACAGACGGCAGAAGCAAAGCGGGTGATAAAGAGTCTCAAGGCGTTCGCGAGTGCCGATCAGCAAGCACAGATCGATAAGCTGCTCGCGCGGCTTTGAATTCGAGCACAAAGTTCATAATCCGCGCCACAATCTATAGACTCTTTCTCCGTGCCAGATTAAGCGCTCTTCATGTCTATTGCCCATGAAGAAACCATCCTGATCGTCGATTTCGGCTCTCAGGTCACGCAGCTTATCGCACGCCGGGTCCGCGAGGCCGGAGTTTACTCGGAAATTGCTCCGTTTAACAGTGCCGAAGAAGCATTTGCGCGAATGAAGCCCAAGGGGATCATCCTTTCGGGCAGCCCGGCCAGTGTGACCGAAGAAGACAGTCCACGCATCCCGCAGGCTTTTCTGGAGGCCGGTATTCCGGTCCTCGGTATTTGCTATGGTCAGCAAGTGATGACGACGCAACTGGGCGGTCAGGTTGAAGGCGGGGAGAGCGGCGAATTCGGCCGTGCCTTTATCGAGATTTCAGAAAGCTGCGTTCTGTTTGACGGTCTCTGGAAGGTTGGCGAAAAACACCAGGTGTGGATGAGCCACGGCGACAAGGTCACCGAGTTTGCTCCCGGTTTCCGGATCGTCGCAACCACGGAAGGCGCGCCCTTTGCGATTATCGCGGATGATGAAAAGCGCTTTTATGGCATGCAGTTCCATCCGGAAGTCGTCCACACACCAGATGGCGGCAAGCTGATCGCCAATTTCGTCCGCCATGTCTGCGGCTGTGCCGGCGACTGGTCGATGGCGGAATTCAAGGCGGCCAAGATCAAGGAAATTCGTGAGCAAGTCGGCGATGGCAAGGTAATCTGCGGCCTGTCGGGCGGCGTTGACAGCGCGGTCGCGGCTGTGCTGATCCATGAGGCGATTGGCGAGCAGCTCACCTGTGTATTTGTCGATCACGGGTTGATGCGTCAGGGCGAGGCGGATCAGGTGGTGAGCCTGTTCAAGGGCCATTACAATATTCCGCTGGTGCATCTCGATGTCGAGACACTGTTCCTAAATGGCCTGAAAGGCGAAACCGATCCGGAAAAGAAGCGCAAGTTTATTGGCAAGACCTTTATCGATGTGTTTGAGATTGAGGCGAAAAAAGTCGGCGGTGCGGATTTCCTCGCCCAAGGGACGCTCTATCCCGATGTGATCGAGAGTGTCAGCTTTACTGGCGGGCCAAGCGTAACGATCAAGTCGCACCACAATGTTGGCGGGCTTCCCGAGCGTATGAACATGCAGCTCGTTGAACCCTTGCGCGAATTGTTCAAGGACGAAGTCCGAGCATTGGGCCGAGAGCTAGGTCTGCCCGAGATTTTCGTCGGTCGCCATCCGTTCCCGGGTCCCGGCCTTGCCATCCGCATTCCCGGCGAAGTGACCAAGGAACGTTGCGATATCTTGCGCAAAGCCGACGCTATCTATCTGGAAGAGATAAGAAATGCAGGACTATATGATGCGATCTGGCAGGCTTTCGTCGTGTTGCTCCCGGTCAAGACCGTCGGAGTAATGGGGGACGGCCGGACCTATGATAATGTCTGCGGCTTGCGCGCTGTGACCAGCACCGATGGCATGACCGCCGATGTCTATCCCTTTGACGCCAGTTTCCTGACCCGTGTGGCGACGCGGATTGTCAACGAGGTGAAGGGGATAAACCGGGTGGTTTATGATTATACCTCGAAACCGCCGGGGACGATTGAGTGGGAGTGATAGGGCGATTTAGTGAGCTGTGGTTCTTGAGGACCAAAAGGTTCAGGCTGACGAAGAACTAAACTAACGCAAGGAGAGAACCCCATGAAAGCCATCCAACTCCAATCCCCAGCCTCGCTCGACAATCTCCAACTGGTTGATCTCCCCGACCCCGCTGCTCCCGGTCCGGGTGAAATTGCGGTTCGGTTGCGCGCATCATCGCTGAACTATCATGATTATGCGGTGGTCAAGGGCATGCTCCCGACAGCAGATAAGCGCATACCCATGTCGGACGGTGCGGGCGAAGTGACGGCAGTGGGTGAGGGCGTTACCGAGTTTAAGGTCGGCGATGCAGTGGTTTCCACCTTCTTCCCCGACTGGATTGATGGCCCGCCACCGGAAGGCGGGTTTCAGCGTGTGCCCGGCGACGGGATTGACGGCTATGCGGTGGAGCAGGCGGTTGGTGCAGCGACATCATGGACCCACGCGCCCAAGGGCTATAGCGCAGCCGAAGCGGCAACGCTGACCTGTGCGGGCCTGACCGCCTGGCGCGCGTTATTCGTCGATGGTTGTGTGAAGCCCGGCGACACAGTGCTTGTGCAGGGCACGGGCGGCGTGTCCATCTTTGCACTGCAATTTGCCAAGGCAGCGGGCGCGACGGTGATCGCGACTTCTTCATCCAACGAAAAACTGGCGCGGCTCAAAGACTTGGGAGCGGATCATCTGATCAATTACAAGCAAATCGAAGCCTGGGGACCGAAAGTCCTTGAACTCACCGGCGGTGCAGGTGTGGATTGCGTGGTCGAAATTGGCGGACCGGGGACGCTCGACCAGTCGATGATGGCGACCCGTATTGGCGGGCATATCGCGCTGATCGGTGTGCTGACCGGTTTTGCGGGACCGGTTCAGACCGGCTTGCTCATGGCCAAAAACCTTCGCGTGCAGGGCCTGACGGTCGGCAGCCGCGCGCAGCAGATCGATATGATTGCCGCGATTGAGGCCAATGGAATCAAGCCAGTGCTCGACAAGCATTTTCCACTGGCGGACCTGGCCGATGCGTTCCGCCACCAGGAATCGGGCGCACATTTCGGCAAGATCGTCGTCGAAATTTGATCTGTGGAAGCTCCGGATCAGTATGATATAGCAAAGCCGTCACATACAACTTTTTTGTGGCGGAGGAGGATGATCGGATGACCAATGAATATATAACGCTGGGCAGCAGCGATCTTGAACGATCGCATGCATATTATGATGCCGTGATGCCGGTTCTTGGTGCAACTCTGGAAGCGGATTATCCTGGCATGACATTTTGTTATAAAATGCCCAGCGGTTTCCGAATCTGGGTTTCGAAACCCCAAAATGGGGAGCCACCCGCTTGCGGCAATGGCCATACGGCGGGTCTCTATGCTGATAGCGCTGACACAGTGGACAGGGCGCATAGGGCGGCGCTCGCATATGGCGGCAGTGATGAAGGTGCGCCGGGCCCGCGTCCCATCTATGGTCCAGAATTTTACGGGGGCTATGCGCGTGATCCTGATGGGAATAAAATGAGTTTCGTAACCTATGTGGACACAGCCTCAGCTTAGACGGCCGGGAGAATGAACCTTGCCTCTCACAAACTGGCAACGCATGTTCCGGTGATGCAACTGTCTCTTGGAACCGACACCCGAACCGACACGTTACGCTGTGTTCAGCGGCGACTCATTGCCCAGTTCGGACGAATTGTGAGACCGGCGGACAAACGCCGCGATCCGGTTTGGACGCTGGTGCAGGGCGTGATCGGCGCGCGATCGAAAACCGCAATATCCAACGCCTCGACCGATCGTTTATTGGCTGATTTCGGCAGTTGGGAGGCGGTTGCGGGGCTACCGCTGGAAACGCTGAAGGACTATCTCGCAAATCAGACTTTTCCTGACCTTTCGGCAAGTCGGCTAAAGGATTGCCTGTGGGAAATCATTAACCGATGCGGGGCCGCCAATCTGTCTCATCTGACGGATATGACAACCGCAGAAGCCATGATATGGCTGGAATCCTTACCCGGCGTTGCGCGCAAGATCAGTGCGGGTGTGATGAGCAACAGCACGCTGAAGCGCAAAGCGCTGGTCATAGACACACACCACCGCCGAGTGGTCCAGCGCATCGGGCTGGTGCCGCCCAAAGCTGACACGACGCGCAGCTATGATATCCTGATGCCGGTTCTTCCGCCTGACTGGTCGGCGGCGGATATTGACGAGCATCATCTGTTGGTCAAAAAGCTGGGCCAGACGTATTGTCGACCTTCCAGTCCCGATTGTGCGAGCTGTCCAGCGCGCGGCGATTGCCAGACAGGACAGGCTTCCGGAAAGCAGGCATCTTGAATACTTATCCTCCAACACGCCGGGCCGGGGCGGATGATCGTGACGCGGTGCTATCGCTTTGGGAGGCCTGCGGCCTGACCCGCCCATGGAATGATGCTGATGCCGATTTCAAACGCGCCATCGATGGCGCAACATCTGATATCCTGTGCCTCGAAGAGGACGGAAAACTGGTGGCGACAGTCATGGTCGGTGACGATGGCCATCGCGGCTGGGTTTATTATCTCGGTGTTTTGCCGGATGGAAGACGGAAGGGACTTGGACGAACAATTATGACCGCCGCCGAGCAGTGGTTACACCAACGTGATGCACCAAAAATCCAGTTGATGGTGCGGGATGACAATGAACAGGCTATCGGGTTTTACAAAGCGCTGGGATATGAGGTGCAGCCGGTTGTCACGATCGGACGGAGGCTTGATTGATGGATAACCCGTCCCCCGCCATCATCCAGCAATTGTCTCCCGCAGATACAGAGCTTGCGCGTGAACTACTTTACGTTTTTGGTCAGGCGTTCGAAGATGAAGCAACATATGATTCCAAGGCTTCCAGCAAGGATTATCTGGAAAAGCTGCTGGCCCGTGATCATTTTATCGCCTTGGTCGCGCTGGTTGAAGGCGAGGTGGTAGGCGGGATTGCCGCCTATGAAATGGAAAAGCTAGAGCTGGAACGGTCCGAAATCTATCTCTATGATCTGGCGGTGCTTGAAAGTCATCGCCGGCGGCATATCGCAACACATTTGGTTGATGCATTACGTGAAATTGCGGTCGAACGCGGCGCATGGGTTGTATTTGTCCAGGCAGATCACGGCGATGATCCCGCCATTACCCTTTATACGGGTCTTGGAACCCGGGAAGACGTGCTGCATTTCGATATAAAGCCGGAGAAATAATCTTCGGGAAAATGGTCCTAAACAGTTAGAAAGCGCCAGGTGAACATTCTGGTCTTTCTCTACTTTCCAACCACGTTTGCAATCGCATCGGATTGACCGACGCAAAGGTGGCGGACGAGACGGCACAACAATTAGAAGAGCGCACTCCCGATTGGGCTTTGCAAGATAGGCATTTCTGGCTTATTCAGTTTGGCAAGAAAATCTGCACATCCCGGAGTCCGAAATGCGACCGGTGTCCCGTGAGCGACATTTGTCTCTGGTTTGCTGCGCAGACAAAATAGGGTGATGATTATGAGTAACGAGACAAAAATGTACGGGATTTCCAATTGCGATACGATCAAAAAGGCACGCAACTGGATGGAGAAAAACGGTATCAACTACGTTTTTCATGATTACAAGAAATCTGGTATTACCAAGGATATGCTGGAACTGTGGGTGATGCAGGTGGGGTGGGAGCCGCTGCTCAACAAGCGTGGTACCACCTTCAAGAAGCTTCCTGACATGATGAAGGAAAATATCGACGAGAACAGCGCGATAATGCTGATGGCGGAAAACCCCAGCATGATTAAACGCCCGGTTCTGGAGCATGGTGACGAACTAGTTGTCGGTTTTAAAGCCGCAGATTACGAGGCAGCAGGGCTGACAGCGCGTAACAGCTAGAGCATATTCGATGCCAACCATAATGACCCATGCGGCCGTTCCGATTGCCGGGGCGTTGTTGCTGGGTCGCAGTCGCCTATCAGCTCCGGTAATCGCAACGGGCATCGTTTTTGCGATGCTGCCCGATGCGGATGTCATAGGCTTTGGTTTCGGGATCGATTATGCCGATAACTGGGGGCATCGGGGAGCAACCCATTCGCTGGCTTTCGCCGCCGCTTTGGCCCTATTGGCGGTCGTGCTAATCCGCCCACAGCGCTATTTTCTGGCAGGTTTTTTCCTGTTTATCGCGATGGCGTCACACGGGTTGTTAGATACCCTGACAAATGGAGGATTGGGTGCGGCTTTGTTCTGGCCGTGGGATGAAACCCGTCATTTTGCGCCTATGACGCCCATCGCAGTGTCACCCATCGGCATATCGGATTTTATCTCCACACGTGGCATGAAAGTGTTACAATCGGAAGCTATATGGATATGGATGCCGCTGGTTATTCTGGTGACTATAGTCCTGGGTTTGAAGCAATGGAGAGCAAGATGGTTACGGCAAAATGGAACGGAGCAGTAATCGCGGAAAGCGATGATACCGTGGTGGTTGAAGGTAACCATTATTTTCCGCGGGACGCTGTAAAGGCGGATATGCTGACAGACAGCGACACGACCAGTTTTTGTCCTTGGAAAGGCACAGCTTCTTACCATTCTTTGGTGGTCGATGCTGAAACGAATCCCGACGCTGCCTGGTATTACCCGGAACCAAAAGAGGCCGCGAACGAGATCAAGGACCGAATTGCTTTCTGGAAGGGCGTGGAAGTATCCCTTTGATGTTTGGACGTATCTTTTTACCGCTTTTGCTGTTGGTCAACGTGAGTGCATGCAGTCCGCAATCGGAGAATAGTGACATGTCAGTCAAACCTGCACCGACATTATCCGGTCAGCCAGCCATTGTGATCGCGCATCGCGGCGCTAGCGGTAACGTAGTGGAACATACGTTGGAGGCCTATCAACGCGGGATTGATTACGGCGCTGATTTTATCGAACCCGATTTGGTTCTGACAAAAGATGGTGTGCTGGTTGCCAGGCATGAGAATGAAATAAGCGGAACGACAAACGTGGCTGACAAGCCAGAATTTGCTGACCGTAAAACTACGAAGTCCATTGATGGACGGGACTATACTGGCTGGTTCACAGAGGATTTTACGTTCGCAGAACTGAAGACCTTGCGCGCCAAAGAGCGGTTGCCGGACGTGCGGCCTGAAAACATGAAATATGATGGTCAGTTTGAAATTCCGACTTTTGAAGAAGTGCTAAAGCTGCTCAAAGCGCATGAGGCGAAAACAGGCGAGCGGATTGGCGTTTATCCTGAAACCAAACATCCATCATATTTCAGTTCTATTGGATTGGCGCATGAGGAACCGATGCTAGCATTGCTCAAGCAATATGGTTTTACCGATGCTGATGATCCCGTATTCATTCAGTCTTTCGAAGTTGGCAACTTGCGGGCGCTCAACGCAAAGACCAAGATTCGTCTGGTTCAGTTGGTCGCCGATCAGGGCGGCCCTTTTGATCTACCGGGTATTCGTTACACAGACATGGTCACGAGCAATGGTCTGGCGGAAATAGCCGAATATGCCGATGGAATTGGGCCATCCAAAAACCTCGTGATTCCGCGCCACATGTCAGGGCGTCTTGAAAATCCGACGAGCCTTGTTTCCGACGCTCACAAAGCAGGGCTTGTGGTGCATCCGTGGACGTTCCGCCTCGAAAATATATTTCTGCCCACCGAGCTTCAAGGTGGCGATACAGCATCCGCCAACGGCGATATCAAGGCGGAAATAAATACCTTTCTTGCGACGGGCATTGATGGATTGTTCAGTGATAATCCGAGAGAGGCATCTCAGGCCGCCGATCAGCTGCTTGCGGAATAATGACGCCGAACAGTGACCGCATAGATGATTACCGACACCGCCATTAAAACGGTCCCAACGATGAAGGGAGCGCCAGGAAAGTAATATCCCTGTTTGTCTGCATAAGCGCCAAATATGCCAGTCATCATTACTGGGCCGAAAATTGACGTCAGGCTGATCATGCTTGCTATCGCACCCTGTAATTCGCCCTGTGCATCCTCCTCTATACGCGTGCTCATCATCTGTTGCATGGCCGGAAAGGCGAAGCCGCTAGCGGCGCCAATAACGATACCAAGATAGACGAACCCGCTGGACGGGGCGAAGGCGAAGCAGAGATAGGCGGGCATTCCGAACATCAGGCTGATCAAGGCCGTCCGTCTCTCGCCGAAGCGCAATATCACGGGACCGGTTAAAACACCTTGGACAAGGGCCAACAATATTCCGAACAGCGCTACGCTGAACCCAATTTCCAATTTGCTCCAGTCGAATCGTTCGATCAGCCAGTAAGCCCATACGGCAATCTGGGCCTGGGCAGCCAGTTGGAGTACGAATATCGTGGATAAAAAACCGATTACCAACGGCGTTTTGGACATTTGCATGACGCTACCCAACGGATTGGCGCGCGTAATAGAGAAGCTTCTGCGCTTTTCCGGAGGCAGCGTTTCTTTGAGAATCATGATGCCAACGGCCGTGCC
Source organism: Sphingorhabdus sp. EL138 (assembly GCF_900258045.1). Taxonomy (GTDB): domain Bacteria; phylum Pseudomonadota; class Alphaproteobacteria; order Sphingomonadales; family Sphingomonadaceae; genus Parasphingorhabdus. Next base: position 405,157 of record NZ_OGVD01000004.1, read on the forward strand.
AACAAGCGCTAATATCGACGCAGCAATAAACGGCAGGCGATCTCCATATTCACCCAATATTCCGCCAAGCCCCGGCCCGATGACAAAGCCAAAAGCGCCTGCGCCGCCCAATATTCCGAAAAATTTTCCGCGTTCTGTCGGCTTTGCAACATCCGCCACACAGCTGTTCGCTGCCGCCCAGCTCGCACCCATGATACCGGAAATGATCCGGCCGATGAATAGCCAGACCAGATCAGGGGCCCAGGCCATGATCGCATAGTCGAGTCCCAGCAGGAATAATGTTGTCAGCAATACAGGTCGCCGGCCGAAACGGTCGCTCAAACCGCCGATCACTGGAGCAAACAGGAATTGCATCATTGCGTAAGCAAAGAGCAACCAACCGCCAATTTCTGCAGCACGGTCAATGGAGGCGCCGGTCAGATCGGTGATCAGCGAAGGCATGACCGGAAGTATCAAGCCGATTCCCATCATGTCGATAAACACAATGAACGCGACGAACAGCAATATGGACTGCGGCTTTCGGGCCGATGTCATAGGGAATTCCAATAGTTTGGAGGTGGAATGTGAAGGTGAGTCGCGAGAGACCTATTTGATGCCGCATTTTCCGAATAAACGCAACGCTGGCCTTATTGCATTGTGGGAGTTATGTATTCTGTCATGTCTACAACATTCACACTCGACACTTCGACCAGCCGTGCCAATCCGACTCCTAAACCGTTGAAACGGTTGACGGTTCCGGCCGTTCAACGCCGAAAGTTTGAGGGCAAAACGGAAGAGCCTTTGGTCATGTTGACCGCCTATACCGCCCGTACAGCCCAATTGCTCGATGCGCACTGCGACATGCTTCTTGTGGGAGATTCGCTCGGCCAGGTGATTTACGGTTTGCCGTCCACTTTACCGGTTACCCTTGATATGATGTGTAATCATGGCGCTGCAGTTGTGCGAGGGAGCTATCACAGTCTCGTTGTCGTCGATATGCCGTTCGGTTCTTATGAAAAATCACCGGAACAGGCGTTTGAATCAGCTAGCAGGATCATGGCGGAAACCGGATGCGCAGCGGTGAAGCTGGAGGGCGGCCAATCGATGGCTTCCACTATTTCTTTCCTGTCGCAGCGCGGCATTCCAGTTATGGCGCATATTGGTCTGACACCACAGGCCGTAAACGCACTAGGGGGTTATGCTGCAAGAGGCCGCACTCAGGAAGAGCATGAAAAGATCCTCGCAGATGCCACCGCGGTGGCCGATGCCGGTGCCTTTGCGATGGTTGCTGAAGGCGTGCTGGAGCCGATTGCCATTTCCGTGACCAAAAGCGTTGATGTACCGGTGATCGGCATAGGGGCTTCTGCCCAATGTGATGGTCAGGTGCTGGTGACAGAAGACATGTTGGGGATGTTCGAACGCACCGCGCGTTTTGTGAAACGCTACCACAATATTTCGGAAAATATCGAACGGGCTGCAGAAAGCTATGCAGAGGAAGTTCGAAACCGCAGTTTTCCAGGCCCTGATCAACTTTATCAACCGAAAAAATAGTATGAAACCCGTGTTTTAACAACCAATTGTTCAGCATTCGAAAATGGACGATATATTTGGACTTTTCATGAGCCATCGCTAAAGGACTAGCGATGAATTTTTGGGAGGTACATAGATGCTTCCTGCTGAAGAATAGAGATTGAAGGAGGCCAGGTTGGCCAAAGACGACAAAGATACCCCGGAAGAACAATCAGACCGTCAGGAACAGGTGTTCATGCGTGAGGTGGATGATGCTGTTCGAGAGGACGATCTGAAAAATTTCGGGCGCCGTTATGGCATCGGAATTGGTGTGGCTGTCGTCGTTGGGCTGGCATCGCTTGCCGGATGGATATTCTATAACAACAGTCTGGAAGAGGAATCCGGGCTTCGCAGTGAGGAATATGTTGCCGCTATCGATAGCGTGAAGCGTAATAACCTAGATGGTGCGGCAACGGCGTTAGAATCGCTGGAAGAAGCGAATCAGGAAGGATATAAAGCTGCGGCGAAATTGATGCAGGCGAATATTGCGCTGGAGAAACAGGACGCGAAAGCTGCCATTGCCGGGTATCAGGCGATTGTAGCTGATTCAGAGCTACCACAACCATTTCGTGATCTTGCGCTCATCCGTCAGACGACAGCTGAATTTGACACGCTGGAACCGCAGGCAGTGATCGACCGGCTGAAACCGCTCGCGGTGCCAGGCAATCCATGGTTTGGCAGTGCCGGTGAAATGGTTGCGTTGTCCTATTTGAATTTGGAAAAAACAGATCTGGCGGGACCGCTATTTGCGCAACTTGCGAAGGATGACAATGTGCCACCAACGATCCGGTCACGTGCTTTGCAGATGGCTGGAGTACAAGGGATAGATGCGGTTGAACTGGATACCGATGGTGAAATTAATCCCGCCGCCGAAATAGCAGATTCGGCAGCGAGTGAGGGAGAGACAGAGTAATGATTTCGGTTAAGAACAAGCATATTTCGAAGTTTTGTGCTGGACTGTTAGCTGTTTCCTTATTGTCCGGTTGCGCCGTTTTGGGTGGTGGAGACGACAAGAAAAAAGACACGCCGACTTTGGGCAAACGGACTAATATCCTGACCGGCGAAAGTGGAGCGGAAGTAGATCCAGCCTTGGCCGGTATCTCTGTTATCGTGCCGGCACCTCGCGCAAATACTGACTGGGCTCAATCCGGCGGAAATGCTGGAAAGTCGGTGGGACATATAGCGTTGGGTTCTGCCTCAACGCGTGTTTGGACCGCTGATGTGAGCGGAACCAACAAGCGGGAGCGTCTGGCTGCTGCCCCGGTGGTGTCGGGTGGGCGTCTTTTCGTTGTTGATACCCAGGCTATGGTGCATGCATTTGATGCCAAAACCGGTGCAAAAGTCTGGTCGACGCAGATCGAAGTACAAAGCGATGGCAAACCCTCTCGCTTTGGTGGCGGCGCTAGCGCCGCAGGTACGATGGTCTATGCCACCAATGGCGTTGGTGATGTCGTTGCATTGAATGCAGCAGATGGAAGTCAGGTCTGGAAAGTCCGGCCAGCGGGTCCGTTGCGCGGAGCACCGACGATCTCCAATGGTAATGTCTATGTCATGACTCAAGATAACCAGATTTATGCACTGAGTCAGGCTGATGGTGCGGTGCAATGGAATGAGGCTGGGACTGTTGGTCTGGCCGGTATCTTTGGTGTTGCTGCACCCGCAGCGGCGCAGGGCACGGTCATTGCCGGCTATTCATCCGGTGAGTTAACGGCCTATCGCTATGAAAATGGACGTAATCTGTGGAATGATGCGTTGGCGCGGACCAGCATTTCAACATCTGTTGCTACCCTGTCGGACATTGATGCTGATCCCGTCATTGATCGCGGACGTGTTTTCGCATTGGGGCAGGGCGGCCGGATGGCGGCTTACGAACTGGTCACGGGACAGCGTATCTGGGAGCTGAACATCGCTGGCATCGCAACTCCTGTGGTTTCCGGAGAATGGGTATTTGTGCTGACCGATGATGCGAAGCTTTTGTGCATCGCCCGACCGACCGGAAAAGTGCGGTGGATCAGTCAATTGGCGGCCTACCGCAACGAAGAAAAGAAGAAAAATCCGATCAACTGGACCGGCCCGGTATTGGCTGGCAATCGCCTGATTGTCGCAAGCACCGAAGGCGATCTGGTTTCTGTCTCATTGGAAGAAGGCAGCAGCACGACCTTGTTTGATCTGAAGCAAGGCGTATCCCTGCCTCCAATCGTAGCGGACGGAATGCTCTACATATTAGACAATAGCGGCCGCATTTCGGCGTTTCGCTAAGGATATCAGATAAGGAACGGGAACGGCTCCATGCTGCCCAATATTGCAATTATCGGGCGGCCCAATGTTGGCAAGTCTACGCTTTTCAACAGGCTCGTTGGCAAGAAGCTGGCGCTTGTCGATGATCGCCCTGGCGTGACACGTGACCGACGTGAGGGCGTAGCCAATCTGCTGGGGCTAGAGTTCAACATTATCGACACTGCCGGTTATGAAGATGAAGATGCAAAGAGCCTTCCCGGACGGATGCGACATCAGACGGAAATGGCGGTTTCCGGGGCGGAACTGGCCTTGTTCGTTATCGATGGTCGAGCGGGTCTGACACCGCTTGACGAAGAAATTGCCCGCTGGTTGCGGGGTTCCAAAACGCCAGTCGTATTGTTGGTCAACAAAGCCGAAGGCAAGGCTGCAGAATCGGGAATTTTGGAAAGTTATTCTCTGGGCTTTGGCGATCCGATTGCGCTGAGCGCAGAACATGGTGACGGCATTGCTGATCTGTTTCAGGCAGTGCGTCCTTATGTTGAGGCCTTTGAGGCCGCAGCACAGGACGAACCGGTTGATGAAGCGGCTCCCCTTAAATTGGCCATCGTGGGGCGACCCAATGCGGGTAAATCGACATTGATCAACAAGATGCTCGACGAGGACCGGTTGATTACTGGCCCTGAAGCGGGGATAACCCGTGATAGTATCGCTGTCGAATGGGTCTGGCATGATGATGCGCTGACCGAGGATGAAAAGCTTGATGGCATTGAACCGGATCGGCGGGTCCGGTTGATTGACACGGCTGGCATGCGCAAGCGTGCCAAGGTCAATGACAAGCTGGAAAAACTGTCGGTCGCCGATGCCAAGCGGGCGATAGATTTCGCTGAAGTCGTCGTGCTTCTGCTTGATGCCACAAAAGGACTTGAGGCGCAGGATTTGCGTATTGCTGACCAGGCTATTCAAGAAGGACGCTGTCTGGTCATTGCGATCAACAAATGGGATGTCGCGGAGGGGCCGAGCAAGCTCTTCAACGGCATTCGTGCGGCTCTCGATGATGGTCTGGCACAGGTACGAGACGTGCCGCTCATTGCTGTTTCTGCTTTTACCGGCAAAGGAATCGACCAGCTGATGAAAGCGGCATTCAATATCCGGCGGATTTGGTCGCAGCGGGTTGCGACGGGAAAACTCAACCGCTGGTTTGAAGATGCGATAGAGGATAATCCGCCACCGGCACCGGGTGGAAAGCGGATCAAGCTACGTTACATTACGCAGGCCAAGACAAGACCACCTTCATTTGTGATTTTCGGAACGCGTGTGGATGACTTGCCAGAAAGCTATCGCAGATATCTCATCAACGGTATCCGCCGCGAGCTGGGTTTTGGCGGTGTGCCGGTGCGGCTGATCATAAGATCTCCCAAAAACCCATATCATGATAAAGATTGATAGCTTGGTTCATTCTATCAATTCCGCGCTATGGTTAATTTTTTTTCCATGCTGATAACCAAGTCTTTACAGTTTGGGTTCTAAACTATCCCCTAGAAATATGTTTCTATTGTTTCTCTTAGGGATATGATCTTTGACGCAGCTTGATAGCGAACTGATTGACTGGGCGGTCTATAGCGAAACGCGATCTTCGCTTGGGCCTGATTTTGTACGCATATTAGGCTATTTCCGCGAAGATGGAGCGCAATCGATCGTCAAGATCGAAGCTGCTCTACGTGCCAAGGACGCAGCCCAGGTCGTCATGCCGGCGCACAAGCTAAAAGGAGAGTCGCTGCAATTTGGCGCGATCCGGTTGGCCGCTTTAGCCGAACTCATCGAAATGACCGCGCGGAAATGTGTTGAGCATCAACAGACACCGGACGAAATAATAGAGCAGGTTGTTGGCTTGCGCCCCCTGTTTGAGGAAACAATGCCAATATTGGAGCATGAAACGAGTCCGGTAGTACAGCGCCAGCCTGCGGAGGCTGGACGCCGTTCAACCGGTCTTACCAACCATCTCGGCTAGGGCTGAATGATTTACTCCGCCGGTTCTGACTGCAACTGGACATAGTTTTCGATGCCCATGCGCTCGATCATGTCAAACTGCTTCTCCAGCGTGTCGACATGCTCTTCCTCGCTCTCAAGAATTTCAGCAAACAAATCGCGCGTCACATAGTCGCGCACTTTTTCGCAATATTCTATGCCATCTTTTAGAGGTGGCAGTGCTTCGTGCTCCAGCGCCAAATCGGCTTTCAGGATTTCTTCCACAGATTCGCCGATTTTCAATCGACCCAGTAGCTGGAAGTTGGGCAGGCCATCGAGGAACAAGATCCGTTCAGCCAGCTTGTCGGCATGTTTCATCTCGTCGATGGATTCTTCATATTCAAACTTGGCCAATTTACTGACGCCCCAATTGTCGAGCATCTTGCTATGTAAGAAATATTGGTTGATCGCCGTCAGTTCGTTTTTCAGCGCTTCATTCAAATAATCAATGACCTTTGCGTCACCCTTCATGGCGTATTCCTTTTCGGTGGGTAAATCTGTTAGTTAGCGCTATACACGAGCGCAGCCCTGTAGGGAAGGGCTTGTTCCCAAGAAAAGCCAATTATTTCAATGATTTGATAAAGAGAATGCTAAGCGGTCGCAACTTCGTTTTCGATAATGGTTCGCGCAAACGACAGGCATTGGCCGCATTTTGGTTTCCGTCCGAGTTCGGCATAGACTTCGCTCGGCTTCTCAGACCCGTTGCGCACCGCAGCTCGCAGGTCTTTTTCCTTTATCGCATTGCAGACACAAACAACCATATGGGCTCCTTACACGACTCGTATAAGGCTAATGAGAATAGATCGCAATAGCAAAAACGCACTTGTTTAAGATCTGTTGATTTTCAATGGTTGAGTCTCCAACCGTGACAGCGATCTCCATAGCCATTCCAATGGACCATAGCGAAAGCGCATCAGCCATGGTTTGGACCAGAGCAGCATGATAATCCACGCGCTGGGCACGAACAGGTAGAGTTCGGCACGATCTATCTGACCATAAAGACCCAGGCCCCAGCCGTAAAAGATAAAGGTCATCAATATACTGGTGCCGATATAGTTGGAAAAAGCCATGCGTCCGGCGGCTGCGATCCGGTGCAGCAAGGGACTGTTGGAGAGTGCCTTGATCAGCAAAATGAATAAGGCCGCATAACCAATTGTCATCATCAGGCGCGATGGCATCGACCAGGCCATACTGCTGTTAAAGTCGATCAGCGGATCGAATTGATTTAATATCATCAAGGCCGCCAATGGAACCAGCAGCAAGAGGCCCATGAACGTGAAACCGATGCCGAATTTCTTATAGCGCGCTGTTTCCCATTCACCGGTCATGAAGCGTTTTTTGTAAAGCGCCATGCCGATCATCATGAACGGCAGAGTTTCTGGAAAACTCATCAACACCATACCGATTGGACCCCACCAGTGTTCGGCGAGTTTGTCCGCAAATATAGTTGTGTAACTACCCTGATGAATGGCGATATCTTTGGTCAGTGCAGATGCGCTGGTCGCGATGTCTTTCATTGCCTCCTGATATTCCATGTCCATGGCGGAACCGGGCCCAGCCTCTATTGCAAGAGCTTGGAGGTAGATCAGGCTGCCCGTGAACAGCAGAAAGACTACAAACCCTACGCAATAGATGAGCAATCCAATACGGATGAGCCGTTTGCTGTCCCAATGAGCCATCAGGAATGCGACGCAACCGATTATGGCATAGAGAAACAGGATATCGCCCCACCAGATCAGAAAATAATGCGCTAAGCCAAATAATGCCAACCAGAGCATGCGCGAATAGTGGACCTTCGCCGGATTTTCTCCTTTGGCTTGAGCGCGCTCGATGACCAGCATCATGCTCGCACCAAACAGAATGGTGAACAGCCCCCGCATCTTACCATCGATGAAGAGGAAAGACAGCAACCAGGCGATGACATCTGGTGTGTCCGTACCACCGTAAACGGAGGGGCTCATATAAGCCATTTCCGGCATGGAAAAGGCGATAATGTTCATCAGCAATATACCCATGACAGCAAAGCCGCGCAAAGCGTCCAGGGTTAAATAGCGTGTGGTTTCCGGGGCGTTCATTTTATCTCTTTCGCTGGATCAACCAGAATGGAATAGATATTTTCAAAGCCAGCTGGCAATTTGATCCAGCGGTTTTTTATATGTCGCATGAACGGGGATAGTGGCATCTGAGGCAGGCTTGCCGACCACCAGTACCATCATTGGTTTCTCATTGGCAGGCCGCTCGCAAAGCTCGTTTAGAAACTTCATTGGATTGGGCGTGTGGGTGAGGGTAGCGAGACCAGCATCATGTAGCGCGGTGATCAGCATGCCGGCGGCAATACCGACGCTTTCGTTGACATAGTAGTTTTGCTTCATCTCGCCGGGCATCATGCCGCCCTTACGCTGACCGAATATGACAATAAGATAGGGCGCTATCTCGAGAAACGGTTTGTCCGCATCGGTGCCGAGCGGTCCAAGTGCTTCCAGCCACTCGTCGCTGGCTTTGTTTTCGTAAAATTCTCGCTCTTCCTGTTCGGCGGCTTCGCGCAGCGCCTTTTTCTTGGCCGCAGACTCTATGACAGCAAAATGCCATGGCTGATGATTGGCGCCATTTGGCGCAGTGCCAGCAGCCAGTAATGCATTCTCGATCACAGCACGCGGAATGGCTTCATCACTGAAATAGCGGCAAGTGCGCCGCAATTTCAGGCTGTCATAAAAAGCTCTGGATCGTGTGACGCGTTCCTCGTCGGAATAGTCCGGTAGCTCGGTATAGGGCAGGGTATCATGGGGTTTCATCGCTGATTCCTTGGCGAATGTCAAATTTCAAAGTTCACACAAATCACACTCGATTTTGCCGGGCAAGCGCGAGCCGGATTGGTCTGCGCTGTCATAGCCATCAGCTGCATGGTAGGAAAGAAAATATCATTATTGACATTAATGTCAGTAGTCGTTATCAAGCTTATAACAATAGACAATAAAGCGATTCTTTTTATGACGACTTCTTCCCAAGCCATCTCTCCAGCGGATATGCCTCTTCTCAATCTTGAGCATTCCACGCCGGGCATCCGTCCGGTCAAGGCGTTTCGTCATTTCCGTAACCTGATTGCGGACAAGGAAGATACGGCGGAAGTATTCCACATTATTGAAGCGCTGGCGGGCAAAGCCTTTGTTCGTAATGCCAAGCGCTTTTTGAAAAGTCCGCATGCGCAGGAATTGATGGAGCGCAATGTCGATTTGCCAACCATGCTAGATAACCATGACAAGCTGCGGGAGCTTCCTGCCGACAGTCTGGGGCAGGCCTATGTTCGTTTTATGGAAAAAGAAGGCCTGACCGCTGCCGGACTGGTGGCTGAGTTTGACCGCTACGGCGCGAACTATGAAAAGCGCAACGATGTTACCGAATGGTTTGGCGACCGGATGCGCGATACGCATGATTTGCTGCATGTCCTGACCGGCTATGGCCGCGATGCTTTGGGCGAACAATGCGTGCTGGCCTTCACATATGGTCAGAATCCCAATCTTGGAATTCTATTCATTGCTTATGCCGGTGCACTGGAAATGAAGAAGCAGGCACCGTCCGATGCTCCCGTCCTGAAAGCCGTTCGCGAGGGGCAAAAACTTGGTAAGGCGGCCAAGAGGCTGGCTTATTATGATATTGAAAAGATACTGGCCATGCCGCTCGACGAAGCACGGGCCTTTTTGAATATCAGTGAACCGGTCTATTACAAGCAAGCCCATGCCGCTTATGAAGCGCAGGGAATTGATCCCTATAACTTGTTGGGTCAGCCTGCATAGGATTGAAAGGGCCACTATTGTGCGGCTTCAATTTTTTTGACCAATATGTCGTAGCCTTTGACGGAGCTTCCTATCTCCATCTCCGCTTTGTTCAGTCTTTCTGATGACTGCATGACTTTTTCTTCCAGCTGATTGGCGCGTGACCTGATTTGCGGATTGGTTCGGGACCATGTTCTCAGATCAGAAAGCGTCTGGTCGATCGCCTCTTGTGCGGCGGCAACTTCTGTTTTGGCGGCCTCGGCCTGATCGCGAACCTCTTTGGCTTGTAATTCAACCTCAATCCCGAATGCGCTAAAGCGGCCAATATTTGTCTTTCCCAATTGTTCTCCAAATTCGATTGGGAAGAACAGGAAAAAAACCAATATTCCCAAAACACACAAGTCGCGAATCAGCGTCAGTGCATTCTTGCCGATCTCTGTCCAGTGTAGCTCAGTCATATCACTGTCCTGTTGTTGATGTGATTACCCACATTGCTCTTAGGTGCTCTTTTGCTCTGGCATATTGCGAATTATCAGTTTTTGCCGCCGATCAGATGTTATAAATCCCCCATTGTGATCGGGCGGTGTTTAAGCGATAAACAATCCGGGTCGTCCGATTTTTCAAACCTTTGCGTTCAACGACGGGCCGCCGGTTGTGAGAGGGGACAAGATCATGGAGATACGGTTTTTATCCATTTTGATCGGCGCTGTGCTGCTGTCGAGTTGCGCCGAACACCGGCTCGTTGTGCAGCGCCCGAACCCTGACGGTGAACATGCGATAGTGAACAGCAAGGCCTATCTGCTTCCCCGGGGCCAGCCACGCAACGTTGCCGATTGTCAGACCAACCTGATCGATGAGGTGCGGGTAAAGACAAACTTCGGGCAATCGTTGATCACGGTGCTGACTTTGGGTTTCTATCAACCCGCTACCATCGAATATTACTGTGCCAAAGTGCCTTCAGATGAAGGTAGTACCGACGAATAGTCCGCGACATTCAGCCGGACGGGAGAAACATGATGTCCCCCAATCAAATCCAGGTGAACAATAATATTGAATGGGTGAACCATCACTTCAATATCAAGGTACCGATTGCCAAGCGGTTGAGAGTGCATAATGAAAACCCAACCCGTGCCTCCATGTCGGGAATGCGGGCAACGGCAGCGCGGTTGCAGGGGATTATCGCTGACGCCTTGCAGGCTGGAGTGCAAATACGAGCTTGCGGATCCCGCTGGTCCTTCTCTGATATACCGGCCGTCAAGGACGGTTGGGTAGTGGAAACTGCCAATCTCGACTGGACATTCAAGGTTGGATCGAATGATGTCGATGTGAACAGCGCCACGTCGGTCGATGACCTGTACCTGGTGCAGTGCGGGACCAATATTTCCAAGATTAACGAGCGGCTAGAAACCAAAACGCGTCGTCGTGCGCTGCGGACATCGGGGGCGAGCAACGGTCAGACCATTGCCGGTGCGATCGGAACTGGCGTCCATGGTTCGGCGATTGACGTGGGCGCGATGGAGAGCGAGGTTGCTGGTATCCAGATTTTGACGGCCAACCAGAATCTTTGGATCGAACCGGCCAGAGCACCCGTGATGACGGCAAACTTCGCGGGCAAGCTTGGCGCTACACTGGTCCGGGATGATGCCAAATTTGATGCTGCGATTGTCAGCCTCGGTGCTCTTGGTATTGTCCATAGCGTGATGCTGCGTTCTACAGGACGCTATCTGCTCAACTCGTCGCTGCTCCATATTCCCTATGGCCAACTGCAAGGCGCGCTGAACATGCTGGATTTCAGGGGGTCAGGTTTGCCGGACCAGACCCGTAGGCCTTATTTTTTCCAGGTAATCCTTGATCCCAACAAAATGGACATTGGGTATACGACGGTGCGCTACAAAGAATTGTGTCCGCCGGGATACCGACCGGATTATAACCTGAAATCCGAAGCAGAACCGGGAACCGATCTACCGCGCCTGATTGCATCGGCGATCAAGATGTTCCCGGACCTGCGCAATACGGCCACGAGCTTGCTGATCCAGGCAGAGTTGAAGGTGCGTTCCGACCGGCCGCATGAATGGCGACTGCCCGGCGAAACCTATAGTTTCACCAGTGCGCGAGAGGGGATTGCGAGTTCCGGTTTTGCTGTGCCGATTGCGCAGGTAACAACCGCGCTTGAAATTATGCGTCAGGCGTTTCTGGTCCACAAAAGCGCGCCTGTAGTGTTCACATGTCGCTATGCGCAAAAGTCGCCCGGTATGATGGCATTCACGCGCTATGATCCATGCTGCGTAATTGATATTGACGGCATCGACACGCCTGCGACGCGCAAGCTGATTACGCTGGCCGGTCAGCGGCTGGAGGCGGCAGGGATGCCGTTCACCCAGCATTGGGGGAAGATGCACGACCTTACCAAGGCGCGCGTGCGGCGCGGCTATGGCGGCAGCGTGGATCGCTGGAATCAGGTGCGCAATTTGCTGTTGCCCGACGCGGCAGAGCGCGATGCGTTTTCGTCGCCATTTCTGGATAGCGTCGGCTTGAATGCTTGAGCGGCTAGTCTTTCATCCAGTCGCGGAAGAAACTGTCGCTGGCTTCGCGGAGGTTGGCGACAGGAACAGCCTGTCCGTTCAAGACAAGCGCATCGCCTTTCACCCTACCGATTTTGGTGAATGGCACTTTTTCTGGATCTAGATCATCCTCGTTGCGATAGGTCACAATGTAGCGGCCTTGCGCCTCACTAAAGGCAAAAGCGCTGGTCATATCTTGGACTTCCGCACCCAAATTGCCTGCTAGCGCCATCTCGGCTAGCGCGACGGCAAGTCCACCGTCGCTGACATCATGAACAGCCGTCACTTTACCATCCTTGATCAACTGCCTGACCGTACGGCCCGTCAGGCTTTCATCTTTCAAATCGACCGTTGGCGGAGCTCCGTCTTCGCTACCATGAATTTCTCGCATCCAGAGCGATTGGCCCAGCTCCTCATAGTGGAAACCAATTGTAGCGATGTAATCGCCATCATTCTTAAACCCAATAGTCATCATTGTATCGAGATCATCAATCAACCCCACCGCGCCAATAGCAGGCGTCGGCAAAATCGCATGGCTCACACCATCGGCACCGGTGGTCTCGTTATACAGACTCACATTGCCGGACACGATTGGCATATCCAACGCTTCGCAGGCTTCGGCCATGCCTTCGATACAGCCGACAAATTGCGCCATGATATGCGGCTTTTCAGGGTTGCCGAAATTCATGCAATCGGTGGTCGCGAGCGGTTTGGCTCCGACAGCGGTCAGGTTGCGATAGGCTTCGGCGATGGCTTGTTTGCCGCCTTCGACGGGATCGGCCTTGCAATAGCGCGGCGTGCAGTCGGTGGTGATGGCGAGGCCCTTGTTGGTGCCATGCACACGGACGACAGCGGCATCGCCGCCCGAACGCTGTGCGGTGTCAGCGCCAACCTGACTGTCATATTGCTCCCAGATCCAGCGGCGCGAGGCGAGGGCGGGGCTTGCCATCATCTTGAGCAGGTCCGCACCAATATCGGTGCTTTCAGGAATATCACCCAGCGGTTTGGTGGCGACATGTGCCTTATATTCTTCCTGGGTCAGATGCGGCCGGTCATAAAGCGGAGCATCATCGGCGAGCGGGCCAAGCGGAATATCGCACACGGTTTCGCCTTTGTGGGTCAACACCATGCGGCGGGTGTCGGTCACTTCGCCAATCACGGCAAAGTCCAGTTCCCATTTGGTAAAGATCGCCTCGGCCATTTCCTCACGGCCGGGTTTCAGGACCATCAGCATGCGTTCCTGGCTTTCGGACAGCATCATTTCGTAAGCGGTCATCTCTGTCTCGCGGCACGGCACCTTGTCCATGTCGAGAATGATGCCGACCTCGCCATTGGTCGCCATTTCTACGCTCGAGCTAGTGAGACCAGCTGCGCCCATATCCTGAATCGCGACAATTGCATCGCTTGCCATCAATTCAAGACAGGCCTCGATCAGCAGCTTCTCCGTAAATGGATCGCCGACCTGAACGGTAGGGCGCTTCTCATCGCTATCGTCGTCAAATTCGGCACTGGCCATGGTCGCACCATGAATACCGTCGCGGCCGGTTTTCGATCCGACATAAACAATCGGGTTGCCAACACCGCTAGCGGCTGAATAGAAAATCTTGTCCGCATCAGCCACACCGACGGTCATCGCATTGACAATGATATTGCCGTCATAGGCTTCGTGGAAATTGGTTTCACCACCGACGGTTGGGACACCAACACAATTGCCATAACCGCCAATACCAGCAACCACGCCTTTGACGAGATGCTTCATCTTCGGATGTTCTGGCCGTCCGAATCGTAACGCGTTCAAATTGGCCACAGGACGCGCGCCCATGGTGAAGACGTCGCGCAAGATTCCGCCTACGCCAGTTGCCGCACCTTGATAGGGCTCAATGTAGGACGGGTGGTTATGGCTCTCCATTTTAAAGATCGCGGCCTGGCCGTCGCCAATGTCGATTACGCCCGCATTTTCACCCGGACCGCAAATCACCTGAGGGCCTGTCGTGGGCAGTTTCTTCAAATGCAGGCGCGAGCTTTTGTAGGAACAATGCTCGGACCACATGACCGAGAATATTCCAAGCTCGGTGATATTCGGCTCGCGGCCAAGCGCGTTTAATATGCGCTGATATTCCTCCTCATTGAGGCCATGTTCAGCGACAATTTCTGGTGTAATTTTTTCAGCGGTGCGCGAGGATGTCTGTGTCATGAAAACCCTTTAACGAGCCGTCCCGATTCCGCCTAGTGCGAATTATCAGTTTTGCAGAACCCATTGCATTTAATGCGTGAACATGGTTTCATAATGAAACTGAAATAGGTCGATGGCTGGAGCAAGTTATGGGAAAAGTGGTTTTGGTTATCGGTGCTGGTGATGCCATTGGTAGCGCGATCATGCGCGCTTTCGCCGACAAGGATTATACCGTTTGCGGCGCACGGCGCGGTGGCGAGAAGCTTGATCCGCTTGTCGAGGAACTCCGCAGCGCCGGTAAGCAGGCTCATGGTTTTTCCTGTGATGCTCGCAAGGAAGATCAGGTGGAGGCCTTGTTCGCCGATATCGAAGCCAATATCGGCCCGCTGGATTGCGTGGTGTTTAACGTCGGCGCCAATGTGCCGATGACAATCCTCGACACCAGCGCGCAGAAGTTTCTGAAAATCTGGGAAATGGCAACCTTTGCCAGTTTCCTTTCAGGACGTGAAGCAGCGCGCGTCATGACCAAACGTGGCCATGGTTCGATCATCTTTACCGGCGCAACCGCCAGTATGCGCGGGGCGGCGGGATTTGGCGCCTTTGCCAGCGCGAAGGGTGCGCTCCGCAATATGGTGCAAAGCCTTGCCCGCGAAATGGGCCCGCAAAATATTCATGTCGCCCATGTCGTGATTGACGCGGCCGTGGACACCGATTGGATCAAGGGCATGCTGCCGGATTATGAGGAGCGCAAAGCCAATGACGGCGTCGTCAATCCGGATGATCTGGCACAGAATTATGTGATGTTGCACGAGCAACCACGCAGCGCCTGGACTTTTGAAATGGACGTTCGGCCGTGGGCTGAAAAATGGTGATGACGCCGTTCTCGCGCACAGGCACAATGATAAGGAAACCCAGATGACCAAGACGATTGAACTTGTTTTCGATTTTGTAAGCCCCAATGCCTATCTGATCTGGCACCCGCTAAAGGCATTGGCCGAGAAACATGGTGCAAAAATTGAGGTGCTGCCGGCATTTCTCGGTGGAATGCACAAGCTAACCGGCAATGCGCCACCTTTTATCCGTGACGCGGAAGTAAAGGGCAAGAACGCCTACGCGATGCTGGAAATGAACCGCTTCATCGCCAAACATGGCATGACCAAATTTCAGATGAACTCGCATTTCCCATTCAACACCATAAGTTTGCAGAGGATGCTTGTCGCGCTGGAACCAGAGAAGCGCGCAACCTTTATCGAAACATTGCTGCCTGCAATTTGGGAAGAGCAGTTGGATGTTACGGATACAGAAGTGCTTGGTAAAATCCTTGCAGAAGGCGGTTTTGATGCGGAGGCGCTTTTCGCAAAGACACAGGATCCGGCAGTCAAACAGGAATTGATGGACAATGTCGAAAATGTTGTCGGGCGAGGTGCATTCGGCATTCCGACCATGTACATTGATGGTGAGATGTATTTTGGTAAAGAGCGTTTGATGCAAATTGATGAGCAGTTGGCAACGTGATCTTGACGCCGAGTCGAGGTTTTTAGGGGAAAACCAGCTTGTCAGAGCGACGCGAACATGCTGAAGAATCCCGCATGGAATCCCCTTGCAAAAAAATCTGCGCGATAGATGCGCCGAGCGGCCTTTGCGTGGGTTGCGGCCGCACCTTGTCAGAAATCGGGGAATGGGCATCCGCCACCGCAGACCGTCAGCAGGAAATATTATCGCTGCTTCCCGCCAGGATGCAGGATATTGGTAAAACTACCGACCAGTGATAGCCACTATGGGGCCATCAAATTCCTATTGATATACTGATGCAAGGCATCAACAAAGACACGGGTCTTAAAGGGAAGGTGTTGCCGGTTTGGGTAAACGGCATAAATCGCCCGATCTTCGTTTTTCGTCCTGTCTGTAAGAATGGGTTGCAGCTTTCCCGTCGCTATTTCGGAGTAAACCAGAAAGTGCGCCAGGCGAGCGATCCCCATACTTTGTAATGCAGCGGCTTTTACTGTGAGGCCAATGCCGGAAAAAATGCTGTTGACGCGGACAGTTTGTGCTTCATCGCCACCATCAAACGTCCATTGATCGTTTGTTTGACCTTTGGCGTGGATTGTCAGGCATCGGTGGTCGAGAAGGTCAAGCGGTGTGACTGGAGTTTCGTACTGTTCAAGATACTCCGGTGAAGCACAAACTACCCAAGGATCATCAATCAGTTTGCGTGCGATGAACGAGGTTTCCACAGGGCGTTCAAATAGCAACGCAACATCAACTCTTTCGTTCAACAGATTAATCCCGCCATCGCCTTGTAGCAGCATAACCGAAACTTCCGGATAATCCCGCGAGAATGTCTTGAGAAATGGCACCAGGACTTGCAACGAAAGCGCATCGGAGGCAGCGACGCGCAATACACCTTTTGGCACCGTGCTCATATTCCGTGCCGTGTCTTCGGCATCTTCGATGGCAGTCAGAATATTCTCGCATCGCTCAAACAAGGCGTTTCCAGCTTCGGTGAGTGATAAGGTACGTGTTGTCCGGTTAAACAGCCGGACGCCGAGCCGGTCCTCAAACCGGCTTATTTTTTTACTGACGCCGGATGAAGTCAGTCCAAGTCTGCGGCCCGCTTCAATGAAGCTGCCTGACTGCACGACTTCGGTAAAAACTGACATTTCGTTTATCGGGTACATGGTTGACAGCTGTCGCCATTAATGAATTATTGTCAACAATAATATTCCATAAAGTCCATTTATTCCGTGTAAGAAAAGCCCTATCTGACGGGCGATGAAGTGATCTGACCATAATGCAGCAAATGATTGTCATGATCTTCGCAGTAACCTTCCGGGTTGCAGTGAACGGCTCGGCCTTCCGCCCCCTACCGGCCGAGCCAATTCACTGCTGAAAAATTGATCAAAGAGATGGTGATCAGACCGGCTGACCGCGAACAGATGGGTAGGAACAGAGCATGGAAGACGAAGTGATTGCCTTGATAAAATCAGGTATGAAGCTGAAATGCGGGCATTGCGGACAGGGAAAGCTTTTCAGAGGCTATCTGAAATTTCATGACAATTGCCCAAACTGCCGCCAGGATTTAACTGTAGCCGATACGGCTGATGGCCCCGCCTTCTTCGTAGGTTTTTTCACGATGATTGTTTTTGCACCGATAATTTTGGTGATGGTTCAGTCGGCCGATACCATATTTGCGAAGATATTGGCTTTCATCATAGGCATCGTGCTGTGTTCGCTCGTTTGTCTGATCCTGTTGCCACCAGTCAAAGCGATATTGCTAAATTTGCAGATCAACTACGATTCTGGTGAGGGAAGCACTGATAAATAGCTAGTTTCTGGACGCCAGCATATTGGGGACAACATCCGGCCTTAGGCTTTCACGAACCTTATCACCAGATAAGCGGTTAGCGCAGCTGTCACACCTGTCGCGAACGTGCCCCATGCGATGTCATAGAGGGTGATTTTGGTCGACCACACCTTAAGCACTGCCTGACTGGTCAAATCATAAGTCGCATAGGCAATGCCACCGAATAGGGCGCCGTTAAGCAATGCAGTAGTCCATTGGCCATTTGCAAGTGCGGGTTTGACGCCAAACCATATGATCCCGAACAGATAGATCAGATAGAAGGCTAGTGCTGGCGCTTTGCGAAACTCGTCTGCCATGATTTCGCCGATCACTGGGCGATACAGACTATTCGCCATATTGCTGAGCCACAGGAAATCGAGGATGCCGAAAATGACGGCTGCGATAATATAGGCGATGACAAATTGGGTCATAGTGCTTCCTGTTTGTGGACTTTAATTCCTAGGCGTGTTTCAGTGTCCGTGTCCTGCTTACAAATGCCGCGGCAACCGATGCGACGGCGAAAGCGATCAATGCGGTTATCATCATTGTTTGGTCAGCGGCTTCCGGTTCGGGAGCAAACCAGTTAAATAACTGAAAAGCGAGCAGCAATATGGCCAGAAGTACTAAGGCCAGTTTAGACAGTGGAGCAGTTGATCGTGTTCGAAATACATAAAATGCAAGAGCACCAAAGGCGAGTATTAGCTCAAGCGGCATGGCGATGGCCGGATAGTTCCAAAGTCCGAAACCCAGATTGGGCGGTGATCCTGCCAATGTGAGATCCGGCGCATGTACCAGTAGATCGAGCAGCCAGTGGGACAAGACCACAAGGCCGCCGATGATGGCTCCGGTTTTGTTGCGGGTGATCAGCCAGATGAATAATGCAAAGCCCAAAGCCCAAACACCGCTGCCAATCAAGCTGTGTGTATAGGGCATATCGTATAGATCCAACGGGTTCATAACCGTCATCCCAGGCGTGATCCGGAAGTTTTCGATGCCGAAAATCGCTAGTCCGAAAAAGCCGAAATCGACAAGTTGCCCCGCAACAAACAATGTACCGAGGCCTGGTGCCTTTGGATGGGTTGCGGCGATCATTGCCGGTGCGTAGTGCCCGATAAACATAATGTTCTCCCCTGTTTTAGGAGACCGTAAACTTCATGCTGAAAAATAGCCAGATTGGGATCAGAATATCGAAACTGACGAATTTGAGCTTTCGAGGCCTTGACCGAAACCCAAAGCACCGTCATTGGAATGGCCATGAATGAAAGTGCCCAAAACATGTCGGACGACACAGCAGATTTGAATTTTGAAGATGCACTCAGGCGTCTGGAAGATATTGTCAGAAAACTGGAGAGCGGCGATGTACCGCTGGATCAGTCTATCGCACTTTATGAACAGGGCGAAAAGCTTCGCACACTTTGCCAGAAACGTTTGGAAGACGCCCAAGCAAAAATCGAGAAAATCACCCTCGACCGTGATGGCAAGGTTAAAGGCGTCACTGCCTTTGACGAAGACTGAAGGTGCCTGCCAATAACAATCTGGACCTGCAGCAGGAAATGAACCGTGTAGCAGCAGCGGTCGATAAACAGTTTGATCTGCTGCTGATGGTGCCGGATGATGCGCGCGCACAGCTTTTTGAAACAATGCGCCATGCTGCGATAGGCGGCGGTAAAAGACTGCGGCCGTTATTGGTTGTGGCAACATCGCGCCTGTTCAATGTCGATGAAACTTGCGCCTTGCGGGCTGCGACAGCATTGGAAGCATTACATGTCTATTCGCTGATACATGATGACTTGCCCTGCATGGACGATGACGATTTGCGGCGCGGGAAGCCGACTGCGCACAAGGCGTTTGGCGAAGCGCAGGCTGTTCTGGCAGGGGACGCGCTTCATGCGCTGGCATTTGAATTGCTGGCGGATGACG
The DNA here is from genome assembly GCF_900258045.1 of Sphingorhabdus sp. EL138. Taxonomy (GTDB): domain Bacteria; phylum Pseudomonadota; class Alphaproteobacteria; order Sphingomonadales; family Sphingomonadaceae; genus Parasphingorhabdus. The sequence goes on from NZ_OGVD01000004.1 coordinate 424,735, forward strand.
CTACCCATAGCGATCCGTTTGTTCGGGCCGAGATGGTAGCTTGTCTGGCCAAAGCGGCCGGACCATCAGGCATGGCGGGAGGACAGATGATGGATCTTGTCGCTGAAACCACGACATTTGATTTGCCGACTGTCACGCGATTGCAGCAGTTGAAAACAGGTGCACTTATAAGTGCCTGTGTCGAGATTGGTGCCATATTGGGCCGCGTCCCGGTTGAAGGGCGGACGGGATTGCGAGGCTATGCTCATGATCTTGGTCTCGCTTTCCAGATTGCCGATGACATTCTGGATGTTGAGGGTGACGAAGCGGTTGCTGGAAAAGCGCTGCATAAAGACGAAAAAGCTGGCAAACAGACTTTTTTGAGTCTGATGGGACTGGATCGTGCAAGGGACCAGGCGCAAATGCTGGTCAATCAAGCCAAGTCGCATTTAAACGGCCATGGTGAGGAAGCCAATTTGCTTCGTGCCATCGCAGAATTTACGGTGCAGCGGGACCGCTAGTCGCGGTACCAGTGAACCAAGGGGGAAGGTAATATGAGAGTTGGTGTTTATCCTGGGACTTTTGACCCGGTCACACTTGGGCACATGGATATCATTCAGCGCGGGACGCGACTGGTAGACAAATTGGTAATTGGTGTGACAACCAATCCTTCTAAATCCCCCATGTTTTCGCTCGAAGAACGGCTGGAAATGGTTCGCCGCGAAACAGCTGACTTGGGTGATGCGGTGGAGGTGGTCGCGTTTAATGCATTGCTGATGAAGTTTGCCCAAAAGCAGGGTGCCAGCGTGATCGTACGCGGGTTGCGGGCCGTTGCCGACTTTGAATATGAATATCAAATGGCCGGCATGAACCAGCAACTGAATGATCAGATTGAAACGGTATTTCTGATGGCCGATGTCTCCTTGCAGCCAATTGCATCTCGTCTGGTGAAGGAAATCGCTGTTTATGGCGGCGAAATTCATAAATTTGTATCGCCCAAAGTCTGTGAAGAAGTAGTCGCCCGAGTGGCAGAAACTGGCTTGAAGGGCGAACAATAAGCGGGCAATGGAAAGATGAAAATCGGATTTTGACAAGCAGTTCATTGCGGCGAAAGCATATCTCGTCCAATAGGCAGCAATATTATGATTGGGCGGGCAGATAAGCACCGCCGAAATGACCAAAGAATAGGTGAGTAGTTTAATATGCTAAGCAAATATATTGTTTCCCTTTTTGCTGCCGCCATGATCAGTACTGGCGCAGCGGCACAGGAACAAGCGGTGCCCGCTGAACCGGCTCCGGCGTCTGTGCCGGCAGAGGAAAATATCCTACATTTGGACTTGTCCACCGGCGGACGGGTCACAATACAGCTATATCCAGCCATGGCCCCCAACCATGTAGAACGGATCAAGACGCTCACGCGGCAGGGTTTTTATGATGGGATTATTTTCCACAGAGTCATTGAAGGCTTCATGGCTCAAACCGGAGACCCTACCGGTACCGGTACAGGGGGGTCAGAGCTGCCTGACCTAGAAGCTGAATTCCACGCATTTCCCCATTTGAGAGGCGTAGTATCCATGGCTCGGGCCGAGAGTGAAGACAGTGCGAATAGCCAATTTTTCATTGTATTTTATCCGCGATTTGCTTTGGACAAAAAATACACGGTTTTCGGCCGGGTCTCTGCCGGCATGCAATATGTCGATGCGATCAATCGCGGCGAGCCACCAGCGAGCCCGAGCAGGATTTTGCAGGCTTCAATTGCGGCTGACGGCAAAGCACCGCCAGCGCCTAGGTCTTTTGCGCCAATAGCTGAAAAAGAGATCACGATCGACGACCTGAACGCGCCGATTAACCCCTAGGCTTTCTCTATGCGCGTTGATCTTTTTGATTTTGCGCTTCCGCAGGAAAATATCGCGTTAAGACCCGCCGTGCCAAGAGACAGCGCTCGTCTGTTGCGCGCTTGCGGGCCAGAGCAATTGTCCGATCATCTCGTCTCCGAACTACCAAATCTGCTGTCAAAAAACGACATATTGGTTTTCAACGATACCAAAGTAATCCCGGCTCAGCTGGAGGGGCGTCGCGGCGAGGCGAAGATAGGTGCGACATTGCATAAGCGCGTCGACCTGAGGCGTTGGCAGGCTTTTATTCGTAACGCCAAAAGACTGAAGATTGATGATGTCATAGACTTTGGCCAGAACGTTCTGGCGCGGGCCGAAGAAAAATATGACGACGGGAGTTTCCTGCTCCACTTTCTTGGTGACGAACCTGTCGAGCTTCTGCTGGGAAGAGCAGGGAGCATGCCGCTGCCGCCTTATATTGCGAGTAAACGTGACATCGATGAACGCGATGCGGAAGATTATCAGACAATGTTTGCCCGTGAAAAAGGAGCCGTCGCGGCACCAACGGCTGCGCTGCACTTTACCGACGGTTTGATGAAAGCCTTGAGCGAGGTTGGTGTGGGTCAAGAAACACTTACTTTACATGTTGGCGCAGGAACGTTTCTTCCGGTGAAAGTGGACGAAACTGATGATCATCGGATGCACAGTGAATGGGGTCGGATCGATTCTGACGTGGCCGATCGTCTCAATCAGGCGCGGCAGAATGGTGGCCGCGTAATTGCCGTCGGAACGACCAGCTTGCGCTTGTTGGAGAGCGCGACCGGAGAGGATGGCATCATTCAGCCTTTTGCCGGGGACACCGACATTTTTATCACGCCCGGCTATAAGTTTCGCGCCATTGATGGCCTGATGACCAATTTCCATTTGCCAAAATCAACTCTGTTCATGCTGGTCAGTGCGCTGATGGGGCTTGAGACTATGCAAGCGGCTTATGCCCACGCGATTGCGCAAGGGTACCGATTTTATAGTTACGGGGACTCAAGCCTGCTGCTGCCAGATAAGAGTTAGTTACCTACTCGCCTCGGCTTTCCTGTCCAGCAGCCGTGTTCGTTCTCTTTTCAGTGCTTCTAGGTTTGCAAAATCTGGTTCAGTAATCTTGGTCGTCTCAAATAGCATGATCGAACTGTCAACACTGGCGAGCGCGGTGTCATAATCATCCCGCTTTTTGGCGATAGACGACTGGATCAGATTGGCAAGAAACAGGAGCATGTCCTGCATTGGATATTCCCTTTTTCCAGCAAGCGCTTCTATCTTTTTCGCAGATTGTATTGCGTCATCATATTCCGCTTCCAGACTAGCCTGATATTCCTTGGAGCCGCGATATTCTGGTTTCTCCCGCATCAAAGCGCGTCGAGATCGTCGGTGATCACGGGCAATTTCCTTCGCTTCTCTATAGGTCTGAAAACCTTCAAGTAACGGCCAGCAATTATAGAGCGCAATCATCATCGCTTCACCTTCGGTCGCCTCGCAGCTTCGCAGGTCATCCCGATGCTTTGCTTCTATGACTATGGTTTTGGGGTCCGTGCTCATAATGCGCCTCAGAACACTGACATCTCGTTTCTCTGGTGCGGTTACTTGCTCAGTTTGATCTGTTTCCGAGCCAGATACTTGTGAAGGGAGTTGAGAAGATGGCGGCATATTAGGAAAAGAGGAAGTCTCCGGTTCGGCCTCCCGTGCGGACACTTGGGCAGGAAGAATGGAGGCAGCAAATAGTGCCCAGGTAAGGCGGATTGAGATTTTTTTCATGAAGCCGACCCTCAGTGTCTGCTTCATTATAGTCAAGCGCGAATAGCGGTGCTGAAAGAAAAAGGGCGGCCCCAAAGGAACCGCCCTTTCAAAATCTGATATGCTAAAAGCTTAACCCTCAGCAGCTACCGGCACTGGCGGATCATTGTCGGCCACTTCGGTCAGCGAACCGCCTTGGGGCTCACATTCGCCTGCTTCTGTATATTTCCAGGCATTGCCCTGATAATCAACAACCGATGTACCGGCACAGCTTGTACCTTCGCCAGCGGCACAATCATTTTCGCCGGCTTTGGCGATACCGAAACATTTTTCTTTTTCAGCGGCCGCAACTTCGGTGACTTCTTCACCTGCTGCTTCGGCGCCTTCTGTTGCTTCGCCGGCACCGCCGGAACAGGCGGAAAGAGCTGCAGCTGCGATCAGCGCAGTTGCCGCTGAACCTAATTTCTTTGTCTTCGTCATAAAATACTCCCGATTTTGGTCTTTGAAAAACTGCTACCATCCTGCACAGTTATTGAGGGATTCGTACAGAACGGCCCTTTGGTTACACCATAAGGCAAAAAACGCAAAATTCTTTGTTTTTTCGAACCTTAGTTCGCTGATTAGGATGATTTTAATGGCCGACCGTTTTTCTTTTTCGATCGACGCCACGGATGGAAAGGCGCGTACCGGAAAAATTACGATGCAACGCGGAGATATCCGCACACCGGCGTTTATGCCGGTCGGTACGGCGGCCACGGTCAAGGCTATGAAACCCGATACGGTTCGTGCCACCGGCGCGGATATCATCTTGGGAAACACCTATCATCTGATGTTGCGACCGGGTGCAGAGAGAGTGGCAAAGCTCGGTGGTCTGCATAAATTTATGAATTGGGAACGGCCCATTCTGACCGACAGTGGCGGCTATCAGGTGATGAGTCTCTCTGATCTTACGAAGATGAGCGAAGATGGCGTGGAGTTCCAGAGTCATCTGGATGGATCCCGCCATATGCTTACACCGGAGCGGTCGATGGAGATTCAGCGGCTGCTTGGCAGCGACATCGTCATGGCGTTTGACGAATGCACCAAAAATGGCGCGACCCGAGAGGAAGCCATGTTGTCTATGGAGCGTTCCATGCGCTGGGCCAAACGATCCCGCAATGGCTTTGACAGCGGCCAGGATCATGCAGCAAAGGCAGCGCTTTTCGGAATCCAGCAAGGATCTCTCGACAAGGATATCCGTGCGGCTTCAGCCCAGGCCCTCATCGAGATCGGCTTCGATGGCTATGCCATTGGCGGACTGGCCGTAGGAGAGGGGCAGGAGGCGATGTTCGATGTTCTCGATTACGCGCCGGGCCAACTACCCGAAGATAAACCGCGCTACCTTATGGGTGTCGGCAAACCGGATGATCTCGTCGGCGCAGTGGAGCGCGGAGTGGATATGTTCGATTGTGTGCTGCCCAGCCGGTCTGGCCGCAACGGGCAGGCGTTCACGGCCAGCGGGCCGATCAATATTCGCAACGCAAAATTTGCCGAGGATCTGAAACCATTGGATACAGACTGCACCTGCTCGGTTTGCCAGACTTACAGCCGCGCCTATCTACATCACTTGATCCGGTCCAAGGAGATATTGGGCGCCATGCTGATGACCGAGCATAATATTGCTTTTTACCAGTCGCTTATGGCCGGAATGCGAGAGGCTATTGCAGGTGGCGCTTTTGCGGCCTTTGCCAGCAACTTCCGGGGGAAATATCTTCGGCAATGATCAAAGGCCTGCCTGAACCCACCAGCCTGAAAGAAGCCATGAAGCGTGCGCAGGACCATGCGCCCTATCTGTGCATGGCTATGGAGGTTCAACCCGAACTTACGGCATTGCTGGATGGAGAGGATTTGAATGCCGCCTTTGCATTTGTAAAGGAGGCGGGCACCGGTGCTGAAAATGTTCGCCAGAAGCTAAGGCGGGAGAAGCGGGCGCTGGCACTGACCTTGGCAATTGGTGATTTGGCGGGACAGTTAAGTTTGACGGATGTGGTCACGCAACTTTCGGATTTTGCTGACCGATCACTGGATGAGGCGTTAGCGGATATCTATGCTACTCGCTATCCGGATGCCGACGCCGCTGGTTTTGCTGTCATTGGTCTGGGAAAGCATGGCAGCCGGGAACTGAACTATTCATCCGATATCGATCCGATTTTTATCTACGATCCGGAAAAAATCCCCACGCGTGGCCGCGAAGAACCAAGTGATGCCGCGCGCCGGATTGGTCAGCAATTGGTCGATGCGCTGAATACCCGGGATGCCGATGGCTATGTTTTCCGCGTCGACATGCGGTTGCGCCCATCGCCGGAAGTCAGTCCAGTCGCATTGCCCGTTGAAGCCGCGATCAGCTACTATGAGTCCAGCGCGCTTGCTTGGGAGCAGGCGGCGTTTATTCGCTCGCGATTTGCGGCCGGTGACGCGGACTTGGGTCGTTATTTTCTGGAGACAATCAACCCGTTTATTTGGCGGCGTTCGCTGGACTATGGTGCTATTCGGAATATTGGCGCGGTTTCGGTGCAAATTCGCGACCATTATGCAGCTGGTCAAAAATTCGGGCTCGGCTATGATCTGAAGCGCGGGCGCGGTGGTATCCGGGAAGCCGAGTTTTACGCGCAAATGCACCAACTTATTTTTGGCGGACGCGAACCGGAACTGCGGGTGCCAGCAACGCGAGAGGCGTTAAGCGCATTGGCGGATGCTGGAAGGATCAAAGCAGACAAGGGCTCGACATTGTCTGAATCCTACGAACTGTATCGCGTCATCGAACATCGCCTGCAGATGGTCAATGACCAGCAAACCCATAGCCTACCTGATGATGAGGCTGGGATGGACCGAGTGGCGAAGCTTCATGGATTGGATCAGGGCATTGATCTGTTGGCACTGCTGGAACCATCTGTCGAGGCGGTTGGCGCGATTTATGATGAATTGATCGATTCCGACGACAGCGATGTGTTGCCGCAAGCCGATCAGGCTTTGGTGGCGGCGCTGGAAAAAAGAGGTGTCGCACAAACCGGTATTTTCGCCGATAAAATCAAGCGGTGGCGCAGTGGCAAAGTCACGGCGCTGAGAAGCCCCGCGGCTGTGGAGTCTTTCGAAGCCGTATTGCCGGATATGATTGAGGTTATTGCCGGATCGCCGGACCCGCAGCAGGCTCTCATTCGACTGGACAGCCTGATTGACAAATTGCCGACCGCAATCAACTTCTTTCGTATGCTGGAGGCCCGCCCGGGGCTTCGGGAAATGCTCAGCCGTATTTTGAGTCATGCGCCGGTTCTGGCTGACGAATTGTCCCGCAGAACCGAATTGTTTGAAGGATTGATCGATACAACCGCCTTAGATCTGCCGCCGTCTGTTGATGAGCTGGCAGAGCAATTTGCCCGTCGCGAAGACGGTGATGACTATCAGATGCTGCTCGACAGGGTGCGGGCGCGGGTGGGGGAGAAGCGCTTTGCTCTGGGTACCCAGCTTATCGAATCCCGTCACGATCCGCTGGCGATTGCTGCTGGCTATGCCCGTGTTGCAGAAGCCGCGATCCGGGTGCTGACCGACGCTACCATATCGGAATTTGAAGAAGCTCATGGCAAGATTGAAGGCAGCGAAATACTGATACTTGCGCTTGGTCGGTTGGGTGGGGAAGCATTGACTCATGCCTCCGACCTGGACCTGATTTTCCTGTTTACGGGAGACCACAGCGCAGAGTCCGGCGGTCGGCGGCCCCTGGGTGGCACGCAATATTTCAACCGGCTCGCGCAGCGTATCGTCGCGGCGCTATCCGTGCCCACAGCAGCGGGACCGCTTTATGAAGTGGACACACGCCTAAGGCCCTCCGGAACGCAAGGCCCAATGGCTGTGACAGTCGAAAGTTTCTATAAATATCAGCAGGAAAGCGCCTGGACTTGGGAGCATATGGCGCTAACAAGAGCGCGCCCTGTCTATGGTAGCGCAGCGGCCTGCGATCAGTTGCAGGACCAGATCGAAACCATTTTACAGAAAGAGCGAGAGCCGGAAACGCTGCGCAAGGCGGTGCGAAAAATGCGACTGGACATTGTCGAACATAAACCGCCGAAAGGGCCGCTGGATACCAAGCTGATGGAGGGTGGTCTGGTGGACTGGGAATTTATCATTCACTTCCTTCAGCTCAAAACCGGAGAGGCCCTGCATCCGCAATTGGGATTGGCCGCTCGCGGGTTGGTCGTTGGCGGACATTTGAACGAAAACATGGTTGCCGCTCATGAGCTGATGACGCGGTTGCTGGTGGCTTTGCGATTAATGTCACCGACCTGCGACTATCCGCCGGAGACAAGCCGAGAACTGATCGCCAAAGCGGCGGGCCAGGAAAACTGGGATGCCCTTTTGAACGGGTATGATGCGGCCCGGCAATGCGTTATTGAAGAATGGAATCGGCACTTGCGGCCGGACCCTCATGAAATATTAGGAGACATAATATGATAGAAGCTGGTGAACAGATGCCCGATATGGACCTGACTGCGCCTGATGGCAGCACGGTGAAACTGTCCGATTATCACGGCAAGAAGCTGGTGCTGTTTTTCTATCCAAAGGCCAGCACACCGGGATGCACCACGGAGTCCAAAGACTTCTCGGCTTTGTTGCCAGAATTCGAAAAAGCAGGCGCCGCAGTGCTGGGTATGTCCGCAGACAGTCCGAAGCGTCAGCAGAATTTCATCAATAAGCAGGAACTGACTGTTGATATCGCGTCTGACGAAAGCACCGGGTTTCTTGAGAAAATAGGCGTCTGGGCGGAAAAGAAAATGTATGGCAAAACTTATATGGGCATTATTCGCTCGACCTTTCTAATCGGGCCAGATGGCAAAGTTTTGCAATCCTGGCCGAAAGTGAAGGTCAAAGGGCATGCCGAAGAAGTGCTCGCGGCGGTGCAGGCCGTTTAGGGATCTCGAGTTTGAACATCGCAACAGCCATAGAGTCATCGGCGGGCGAAGCTGTGCGGCACGTGCTTATGACGGCGGACCCAGCCGCAAAGGTCATGGCCGCTCGCCATGCCACCAGAGAATGGCGGCAGGGCAGGTTGGAACCGGTTTTTGAGGTACCAATGCCCGAAGTCCCAAACCGGCCCGATCGGCCTGAACTGCTTCGGCCAGGCCAGATGCCGCGACGCGGGAAGGGAACGTCGGTAACCAAGCGCATCGCGCTGATCCACGCGTTGGCCCATATCGAATTTGTCGCGATTGATCTGGCCTTTGACATGATCGGGCGATTTGGAGCCGAATTTCCGGATGAATTTGCTGACGACTGGTTTCGTGTCGGCGCTGAAGAAGCGATGCATTTTGTACTTTTGGACCGGCGATTGCGTGAAATGGGCAGCTTTTATGGTGATCTGCCGGCTCATGACGGCCTTTGGGATACTGCAAAAGAGACAGCCTATGATGCTTCCGCAAGGCTTGCGATCGTCCCGATGGTTCTGGAAGCGCGTGGTTTGGATATCACGTTAGACACGGTCGAACGCTTCAAGACACAGGGTGATCCGCTGACCGCGAAAGTATTAAATCGAATTTATCACGACGAGATAAATCACGTCTTTTTTGGAACAAAATGGTTTGAATATTGCTGTGAACGGCAAAAAACCGACCCTCATCGCCACTGGAAAAATCTTGTAAAAACGCACTTTAGAGGCGGCTTGAAGCCTCCATTCAACGACTCGGCGCGCCTTGCAGCCGGTTTAACCCAAGAATATTATCTTGGTATTGAATAATTAACCAAAATAAACCTACTTCTGTGCTCACAGGAACGGGGCAGACTTTCTGTCAAAATTTAGAGCCGGGATGTTTTTTGGTTCGTAGTAGCAGGATTCGATCAGTTTATGACCGATAGTGTAGTAGGTTTGTATCAAGGGGTTGTGAAAAAAGTCACAGCAGTTGCGATTTTAGGATCGGCAATAACTTTTTCTTCCACAGCAATGGCAGCCGAGGCAGCGGATGCGGACTCAAGTCTTCCGCTTGATGTCCTCAAAGGCAAAACGGATAGCTCCGACAATGTTCTGGGTGAAGCAGATCCGGCCTTTCGGCTCCTTTTTAACAAATGGTCTGGTCAAGGCAAAAAGCAACCCGTCAAACTGACCATTCCTTCCCGCAAACCCGTTGAAAATTATAGACTAACCAGTTCTTTTGGTTTCCGGTCTGATCCCTTCAAAGGTCGCCGCGCCCGTCATAAGGGCATTGATATGGCTGGACCAGTGGGTACGCCAATCTATGCGACAGCCGATGGCATTGTTGGCCGCTCCCAATGGGTTCGCGGTTATGGCAACTATATTGAAATCAATCACGGCAATGAAATTCAAACACGCTATGGTCACATGTCGCGACTGAATGTCAAAGCCAATGCCCGCGTAAAGAGCGGCGATCTTATCGGCTTTATGGGCTCTACCGGCCGTTCAACCGGTAGCCATCTGCACTATGAAGTGCGTATCGCGGGCGAAGCGGTTAACCCGGTTCCGTTCATGCAATCAAATGATTTCCTGCTGGCAGAAAAGGCGACGCCGGGCGTTGCACTTGGTGGTCCGGCCGAGTAATTTCATTCCGATACACCTTTGGGAGAGGGTGCCTAAGAGGGCTGGTGACGCTGAAACGCTTGCCGGCCCTTTTTAATTCCCAGCTTCTTTTGACAGGGGGCTATGCAATCCCTATCTTAAGCTTATGACCCAAACAGCAGAACAAACCCCTTCCCAGGACATCATCCTGACCCCCAACGCGGCCAAGCGTGTGGCTGCTATTGCCGATAAGCAAGAGAAACCGGCGATATTGCGTCTGGCGGTGGAAGGTGGCGGTTGTTCGGGCTTTCAATATCGTTTTGGCTTGGCTGAAGAAGTAGAGTCTGATGATGTTGCCGTTCAGGAATCCGGTGTGACGCTGGTCGTCGATGAAATCAGTCTTGATCTCGTTCGCGGAAGTGCAGTGGACTTTGTTGAATCCCTGGGTGGTAGTGCGTTTCAGGTGACAAACCCCAACGCGGCCTCTGGTTGTGGTTGCGGCTCCAGCTTTTCTATCTGATTGTTGCATCGGTGAGAATAGCGAGTTTTAACATTAACGGCATAAAAGCGCGCCTGCCGCGCTTGCTCGAATGGCTCGAAGAGACCAAGCCGGATGTCGCCTGTTTGCAGGAAATTAAAACGCAGGATGAGGGCTTTCCAGCTACGGAATTTGAGAAAATTGGTTATGGTGCCATCTGGCATGGCCAAAAGAGTTTTAACGGTGTGGCTATATTGACCCGGGATCAGCAACCCGACGAGACCAAACGCGGCCTTGATGGCGAACCGGAAGACGAACATAGCCGTTACCTTGAAGCCAATGTGAAAGGTAGCAATGGCCAGACGGTGCGAGTGGCGAGTATTTATCTCCCCAATGGCAATCCGCAGCCGGGTCCCAAATTCGATTTCAAACTCCGCTGGATGAAGCGCTTGCGCAATCGTGCGACTGAAATCTGGCAGGAGGAAATTCCTGCGGTCTTGGCAGGTGATTACAATGTCATCCCGCGCGATAATGACGTGTTTTTGGTTAAGGCGATGGAAAATGATGCCTTGATGCAGCCGGAAAGTCGGCAGGCCTATCAGCGGATCGTTAATGACGGCTGGACGGACGCGCTGGGTGTTACTTATCCTGCAGGCAAAATCTGGACCTATTGGGACTATCGCAGCGGTGGTTGGCAGCGCGATCAGGGGTTCCGGATTGATCACCTGCTTCTCAGCCCTCCGGCTGCTGATCAGCTTACCCGTTGCGGCGTTGATAAAGAACATCGCGGGCGAGAAAAGGCCAGCGATCATGCACCAACCTGGATTGAACTCAACATCTGATGCGCGCCTTGCTGGCTAGTCTGGCCATTTCTGCGGGGCTCTATTTTGCAATCGTGGCATTGGCTTACAGTTTCCAGCGTGATCTGCTCTATTTTCCCAGTCAAACCGTTCTTTCAGAGAAGCAATTGGAGGAGGCGGACTTTGAAGCTGTAAAAATCGCGTCAAAAGGCGCCGCCGAACTATTGTCTCTGTGGCGCCCTCCTGCCGATCCGACGAAACCGGTTGTCATCCACTTCCATGGCAATGCCGGTTCGCTAGCGGTGCGCTTGCCCATTTATCAGGCGATGGCGCAAGATGGCGCAGGCGTGCTGGCTGTCGGATATCCGGGTTATGGCGGCAATCACGGCGTGCCGAGCGAAGAGGCCTTCTACGCGGCGGCACAGGCCCATTATGACTGGTTGCTCGTCCAGGGCTATGGTGCTGACCGGATTGTCATTGCGGCTCAGTCTCTGGGGACCGGTGTGGCGATATGGCTCGCATCCCGCAACGAAGCGTCTGGGCTCATTCTGGAAGCGGCCTATACCGGCATGGATGAGATGGCCCAGCGACAATTCCCGGTCTTACCGGCGAAACTGCTGATAAAAGACCGTTATCGTTCCATCGAGCGGATAGCTCAAATTGATATGCCGCTAATCTGGATACATGGCACGAATGATGAACTGATACCCTTTGCGATGGGACAAAGACTGTTTGACGCTGCCAAAGAGCCCAAAATCGCGCAGCCAATTAAAAATGGCGGGCACAATGATCTTTGGATGCGCGGGATTGACGCAATGGTGCGTGATGGAGCCCAGCGTTTTGTGTCCGGAGGCTAACTTTCTGGCTGAGGAGTTGATGCCCTCTGCCACTCCCGCAACATGTTATAGGCCACGGCGCTGGCCGGACCGTCACCCGTCAGCGCAACGGCAGCATATTGGAGTGATGCCGGGTCGATCATTACGAAAGCTTTTATCCCCGGCATCCCGCCTGCATGGCCAATCCAGATAGCCGATTCACCCTCAGGCCCCGGTGCTCGCATGGCCATGACGCCAAGTCCGTAAAACATGTTCTTGTCAAACATAGGGTAGAGGGTCGAAAACATTACATCGCGCGTGTCAGGGCTAACCAGATCCCCATTTAGAAATGCACGCCAGAAAAGAACCATGTCTGAAGATGTTGCAGCCATTGGTCCGGCCGCGCCTGGCGTACGGATATCAGACTTTTGATCGCCACTTGGTCGAGGCCCAGCTATGTCTGATAAATTATCATCTACCTTGACCATATAGCTGTTTTTAAGACCAATTTTATCGATGATCTTGTTCTGAATAATCTGTGATAACGGTTGTCCATAAACCTGTTCTGCAATTTTACCGAGAAACAGATAGCCGGTGTTGGAGTAGCGCCAATATTGCCCCGGACAGAAAAGCGGGCCGTGTTTTTTGAGGATCCTGATACTGTCTTTCAGGCTGAGCGCTGCTGGCTGGTTTTTGGCGGCGTCCCGATCTTCATTTGCACTGTAAAGGCCGGAGGTGTGATTGAGCAGCATTCTGACGGTGATCAAGTCACCATTGGGCACGCCATCAATCCAGTTAGACAGTTTGTCGTCCAGCGACAGACGGCCATTTTCGACCAGCTGCATAATAACTATGGCAGTAAAGCTCTTGCCAACACTGGCCCAATAATGGAGTTTCTCAGAGCCTTGCAAACCTTGTGTTTTGGTCCAGATGGAGCCAGTTTGATTGGCCATGGCAACAGTCAAGCTGGTTGCTTTGGACTTTGTCAGCATGTCCGTGAACAGGGCTGTAAAAGCGTCTTGGTACGTTGGCGATTGACTTGGAGATGCTGCGACCATGGTGGGTATCGCCACCGAAATCGGAGCCGGGCCGGCATATTTCATTTCGGCGGAGCATTTTTCTGGTTTTTTAGCAAGAACCTGAATGGGCAGGGCTACTAATGCAGCGGTTAGAACAAGGCGAGAAACAGCTTTGAAAGCAATCATATGATTTTCTCTTGAAAAAAGCGGGGCAGAGTTGCTTTGATGCCTAATATGATTGGGCTGAAACCGGGATGAATGGGTCGGTTAAATTGCTTTCTCATAAAGTGTATAGACCCGATTGATTTTGGACTCGATGGCGTCGGCAATTGCCACCATCCCCTTATTATCATCCAATATCCATCCGATTTCCCCGCGCGTCGCGCCATAGTTGGCAACGGCTTCCCGGCGGATATATTCGATCATCATAAATGCCATTTGACTGGCCATCCGACTGTTTTGCAAATCCTTGACGACACCCATTAGCGGTACGCGCATGGTCGGCGACGTCGGAAACTTAAGCCACCAAAGGAGTTTGGCCCAGTTGAACGGCAGCAAACTGCCTTTCATTTTTTTAATTCGGTCATTGAGGTCGGGTAACGACATCATAAAAGCTACCGGTTTGCCTTCCAGTTCGGCGATCATGATCAGGTCTTCATACACAATCGGCTTCAATTTGACGCCAACATGGTCAATCTCATGATCTGTCAGCGGAACAAATCCCCAATTGTCCGACCAGGCATCATTGAGGATATTCATGATGATTTTGGCATCGCGGTCAAAATGTCTCTTATCGACTTTGCGCAATCTCAGCTTGCTGCTGCGTTCTCCGGATTTCACAATTCGTTCAATGAGCGGCGGGAAACCGTCTGTGATGGGCAGATCATAGGTGATCAGTTCTTTTACGCTCTTGTAACCGTCTGCCTCAATCCAGCCTTGATATTCTGCCTTATGATGCCCCATCATCACGGTCGGGCTATGATCATGCCCCATGGTGAGCAGGCCGGGCTCGTCCCATACAGACAGGCTCATGGGGGCGATGATGCGATGCATGCCTTGTTCTTTCAACCATTTTTCCGCTGCAGTGATCAATGCTTTTGTCGTCGCTTCATTCTCTGCTTCCAGCAGACCCCAATTGCCTGTGCCGGGTCCCAGGCCCTGTTCGACGGGCTGTTTTAAAGCCAGATGATCGATATGTGCGCTAATCCGGCCCACGATTCTTCCATCCTGTTCTGCGAGGAAAAGTTGGACCGTTGCATGTTCAAAAAAAGGGTTCTTTTTGGGAGTCAGAAGTGCGTAAACCTCAGATTTTAGAGGCGGCACCCAATGCGGATCATTTGCATTTAAACGATAGGCCAGTTCGACAAAGCTTTTGAGCTGGGCCTTGGTGGTAACGGGTTTTATGATTATATGCGACGACACTGTAATTATTTGCACCTTTTGCGTGATAATTTGCACTTAGCTTTGCCATGCTGTGGCGTTATTCAGACTAGCATGTCAAGCGCTTGGGCCTGTCTCGTCTGTGTTGAAGGCCGGAGCGAGAAGCCATAGCAATGCCATCATCTCGCCATGATGTACTGCTGTAGGCATCACATTACGAAGACAGGATATTATGAAACATTCTCCCCCTCAGGCCACAGACGCCGCGAAAGCCCAGGCTTTTGATGATAATGAGCTGATCCGCACTGCCGCGAAAGTCACCCGTGACCTCAATGCGGTTCGCCCTGTAATCTATTGGTCGGATTTGCTGGTGTCCACTATTGTGGGCTACGGCGCCATGGTTGCTGCGATCATGTTGAACAATGTCGGTCTGGCGATACTGGCAGGTATTGTCTCGGTTTTGGCGCTTTATCGGGCCGGCAGTTTCATTCACGAACTGACCCATATCCGCCGCGGGTCGTTGCCGGGCTTTCGCTTTACGTGGAATGCCCTGATCGGTGTGCCATTGTTGCTTCCGTCTTTCATGTACGAGGGTATTCACAGCCTCCATCATGCTCGCACGCGTTATGGCACCGTCGAAGATCCGGAATATTTGCCGCTGGCGCTTATGAAACCCTACACCGTGCCATTGTTTGTTCTGGTATCGGCATTGGCACCGATTGGTCTGTTCATCCGTTATGCGCTGCTGGCGCCGCTTTCCGCCGTAATTCCGCCCCTGAGAAAGGTGGTAGTGGAACGTTATTCCGGTTTGATCATCAATCCGGAATTCCGTCGCCGTCCACCTGAGGGCGAGTTTAAAAAGCAGTGGTATGCGCAGGAAATTGCGGCAAGCATCTGGGCCATTGTTGTCTTGAGCGCCGTGGCTACTGGGTTTTTGCCATTAAGAGCATTTTTGATTGCTGTTGCGATTGCCGCGGGCTCGGTGGTGCTCAACCAGATTCGCACGCTGGTTGCTCATCTCTGGGAAAATGATGGCGAAGTCATGAGTGTGACCGAGCAATATCTCGACAGCGTCAATGTTCCACCTCCCGGACTTCTGCCAGCTTTGTGGGCGCCAGTTGGACTGCGCTATCATGCGTTACACCACTTGTTGCCGGGCGTTCCTTATCATGGGCTGGGTGAGGCACATCGGCGTATTGCCGAAGCGTTGCCGAAAGGATCGACTTACTATCGGGCCAATCATACCAGCCTATGGGGTCTGGTGATGGGATTGGTGCGGGGCAGTTCTGGTCACGCGGCGTCGAGCCAGTCAACCGCCGCCAACTAAGCCTATTCTTCAGTTCTTATCAGTACTGTTTCGCCGATCAGGAAGAACAGAATGAACGGCGCCCAGGCCGCCAATATCGGCGGGTAGGCGCCAATTGTTCCCATGGCCAGCGAGAAGTTATCTGCGACAAAATAGGCAAAGCCAAGCGCCATCCCGAGTACCGCGCGGACGAATAACTGTCCTGATCGCGCCAGACCAAAAGCGGCCACTGCGCCAAGTAGCGGCATCAATACCGCAGACAAGGGCCCTGAAATCTTGTGCCATAGACTGGCCTCCAGCGCCATTGTTGGCCGCCCCGCCTCTTTCAATTCCGCAATGGCGGATCTCAACTGCGGGAAGGACAAGCCATCTGCTTTAACATCGGCAAGCGTGAACTGGTCAGGGCGCAAAGTATCGCCGACTGTGATGCTGTCCCTTTTTTCCTCCGTGCCGGTCAGCACGTTAAACTGTGTCACCCCCGTCACGGTCCAGGATGACCCAGTGAACCGTGCTTCGTCACCCTGCATCAGGTTGCGCAGGCCGCTGTTGGTCCGGTTATAGACAGTTATGTCTTCCAGAACCACATCCGTACCGCGGCCGGTTACGGTCTTTGCGTTGATCAGATTGTCTCCGTCTTTGACCCAAACGTTGGTCCGGACATTGCTCGCGGCCGGTACTGGTCCATAATCAACCTTCTCCCAGGCTGAGAGCTTGGCTGTAGCCGGTGCCACGACAATTTCATTGAACAGAAAAGATATAATGGCGACGAACAGGCTCGTAATGATTAAAGGCGCCAGAATCTGATGCGCGGAGAGTCCGCCAGCCTTCATCGAAATAACTTCGCTATTCTGGTTTAGCGTCGCGGCAGTTATGATTGTACCCAACAGCACTGCAAAGGGTAAAAAACGTTGGATGAGCTGTGGTGCCCGCCAAGTGACGTAAGTCCACAGTTCACTCTGCCCATTTCCTTCCTGTGCGAGAATGCGCCCGCTTTCACCGAGTAGGTCCAGCGCCTGCAACACCAGCACCAAAAGCGCGAGCACGGCCAAGGTTCGTAACATCAGCATTTTTGCCATGTAAAGGGCGAGCGTTCGCGACGGGAAAAAATCCATGTCTATGCATCTCCGTTCATGTCGCTGAGGCCATTAGGTCTAATCCCGAACATCGGCGCGCTTTCGATTGAAATTGAGAATGCTTTTGAACACACCACCAAATTTTGAAAAAGCCTTTTCCAGTGCAGCGATTGGCTGTCCGCCGGGAACATTCGCGACCATATGATACATCCAGATAATGAGCCCGCCGAACAGCGCGAATGGAACCCACAGAGCGATAATGGGGTCAACAATGCCGAGCGCTCCCAAGTCTTCGCCATATTGGTTGACCTTGTGATAAGTCACGATCATTACGATCGAAATGAAGACACCAAGCGCGGAATTGGATCTTTTCGGCGGTATTGCCAAGGCCACAGCCAATAGCGGCATCAACAACATCATGACCACTTCGACCATCCGGAAATGGAAGTTTGCGCGGCTTTGATTGCGCTCGGTCTCGGAGCGGTCTTGATCCAGTCCCACTCTGACAAGCTCCGGAATTGTATATTCCAAGTCAGCACCACCTCTCGATCGAAAGGCTTCGATATCCGGAAGGTCGATAGGAAGATCATGGCTGCTAAAGCTTAATATCCTCGGTTTTTCGTAAGTTGGCGCATCATGGATCAGCACACCTTGAGACAAACGCAATATGATTGTATCGGGATCATCAGTCGCCAGAAACTGGCCATTTTCTGCGGTTACGGATACGATTTGACCGGATTTGTTTTCAGCTCGGACAAACATACCGCTTAATTTGGTTCCGTTATCACGGCTTTCTTCGATCCGCATCGTCATTCTGGAGCCCAAATTGGTGAATTCACCGACTTTTATCGACGCTCCCAGCGCACCGGAGCGCAATTCGAAGCGCAGTTCTTCATAATAATAGCGCGACAGCGGCTGGATGAATCCGACCAATGCAAGATTCACCAGCATCAGTGACACTGCGAACATGTACGGCACTTTCAAAAGACGGGCATATCCCTGACCAACCGCCCGAAAAACATCCAGTTCGGAGCTTAGAGCCAGTTTTCGAAAGGCTAGCAATATTCCCAGCAGCAGGCCGATAGGAATTCCGAGTGAGAGATATTCTGGAATAAGGTTCGCCAGCATTCGCCAGACTACACTGACCGGGCCGCCTTCCGCTGCAACAAAGTCAAACAGTCGCAACATCTTTTCGAGTACGAGCAACATCGCCGCGATAACCAGCGTGCTAAACAGCGGAACGGCGATCAAACGGGCTATGTAGCGATCAGTGGAACTGAGAAATTTCAACTTATCGTCGCCCTCTTACCATGTTTCTGCCGCAAATCATTTTCATAACCATATTTATATCAGGGGGTTGATTCTCTATCCGCCGCAGTTTGAACGCGGGTATAACGACTAGGAGTATTTTCGTCATGTTGAAAATTGCTGCGTCTTTTGCGCTTTCAACCGCCCTTTTGGCCATGCCAGTATCGGCAGCGACCGCTGGACAGAAAATTTCGAATGATTTGAGCAGATGTCAGGCCGGAAATGGTCCTGCCGTCCTGGTGAATATAAGTGGCGTCAAGGCGGCATCCGGAAAAATCCGGGTACAAAGTTATCGCGGGACCAAGGCAGAATGGCTAAAGAAAGGCGCCTGGATCAACCGGATTGAAGCGCCGGCAAAGAACAACAATATGACCTTTTGTGTGCCCGTCCCGTCCAGTGGGATGTATGGCATTGCCGTGCGCCATGACGTGAATGGCAATGGCAAGACCGATATTTCCAAAGATGGTGGCGGTATGTCGAACAATCCGAGCATCAATATCTTTAACCTGGGGAAACCCAGTTACAAGAAGACCAAATTTGCGGTCGGTGACGAAGTGAAATCTATCAGTATCAAAATGAAATATCTGTGATGGGCAGATATTAAAGAGAAACAGGCAATCGAATAATGGCCAATGTAGCGCTACTTTCTAACCCAAATTCCACGGGCAACCGTGCGATATTGCCGGAAGTGCGCTCTTATTGCGTCAAAAACTGCGATGTTTTCCACTATGAGGTGGACGCTGTTGACGAGATCACCAAGGCGCTGCAAACCATCGCCAGAGTGAAACCCAAGGTTCTGGTGATTAACGGTGGTGATGGCACAGTTCAGGCCGCTCTTACAGAATTGTATCAAGGCGGACATTTTGGTGACAATCCGCCGCCAGTTGCCGTACTGCCCAATGGCAAAACCAACTTGATCGCCCTGGACCTGGGCGCAGAGGGTAATCCGTTAAAGGCGCTGGAACGTATTGTCGAAATGGCAAAACATGATCTGCATGAGCATCTGGTCGACCGCGAACTGATCGCCTTGTCCGATGGCAACAAAGATAGCAAGGTCGTGCTCGGCATGTTCCTTGGCGGCGCTGGCCTGTCGGAGTTTATTCTTTATTGCCGTCACAAAATTTATCCTCTGGGTCTGCCCAATGCGGCTTCCCATGTTTTGACGGTTTTTGCGGCGCTGGCCTCGGTTCTGTTTGGAATAAGAGCGAAGTTTTTGCCGAACCGGCCTTCACCGATCAGTATTTCGCTGATCAAAAAAGGGCAATATCAAGGCAATTTTGCAATTTTGATCGTAACGACACTGGAAAAGCTATTGTTGATGCGCCGTTTTACACGTTCGCGGAGTAGACGCGGACGCCTGCAATTTATGGCGATCGACCAGAAACCGATGGTGCTGGTCCGTTTCATCCTGTCAGTGTTATTTGGCCGGCTCGGTAAAACCGTGCAAAAAGGTATTCATCTCGAGCAGGGCGACATGATCCGGATTGAAGGCAAGAATAGCAATGTTGTTATGGATGGCGAACTGTTTCGCGCAAAGGAAGGCCAGCCGATTGTTTTGAAATCAACCAAGCCGGTATCTTTCCTTCGCCTCGCTGCTTAGGCTATCATCCGCCGGGTGAATCATCTGAAACCCCTTGTAGAAGAGGAGCTGGCAGAGCCGGTTGATCCTCGTGTATCTGCTTTCGCAGAGGCGGTCGCTGCGCAATATGGCGATGCGTCCCGCGCGGTGCTCTTTTATGGTTCTTGTCTTCGCACGACGGAGCTCGAAGGGCAGATGCTGGATTTCTATCTGATCGTTTCCAGCTATGAAGAGGCCTATGGGAAAAGCTGGCTGGTGCGCGCGAACGAGCTGCTGCCGCCGAATGTGTTTCCGGCCGAGCATGATGGGCTGGTCGCCAAAATTGCAGTGCTGAGCGAAGAGGATTTTCACAAGTTAAATGGACTGAAGGCCAGCGCTGTGAGTGTATGGGCGCGCTTTGCGCAGCCATCACGTCTGGTCTGGTGTACCGACGAGGCAGCGCGTGAAAAAGTTGTGGCGGCGATTGCCTGTGCCCCCGTGACGCTGTTTGAGCTCACCTTGCCGGTGCTGGGAATTCAGCCGCAGGCGCCCATACTGATCTGGCATCGGGGTTTCGAGCTGACTTATGGGGCAGAGTTACGAGCCGAACGGGCCAATCGCCCTGGCTCCGTCGTTGATGCTGATCCCGAGCGCTATCAACGATTTGGTCTTGCCACGATGGTGACCCTGCAAGATCAGGATCCATCAGAATCTGGTGAGCTGTCGACCGCAGAAGCCGAGAAACGCTGGAAGGCGCTGCGCCGGAATGGCAAACTCTTGACTCTGGCTCGGCTGGCAAAAGCGTCTGGAACCTATGCTGGCGGGATTGATTACCTTGCATGGAAGATCAACCGCCATGCCGGTACCAACTATGTGATCAAGCCATGGCAGCGCAAATGGCCGATACTGGGGGCGCTCACGATGTTGCCGCGACTAATTGCTGGTGGTGCGATTAAGTAATGTTGCTTAAAATCAGAAATATATTGCCCCTGCTTTCAGGCGTTGTCTTTCTTGGGACATTCTGGTTTTTAGATAAGGCTGGGCATTTGGGTTTTCTGGATTGGGCTTCTCCAAAAGAGAGAGACTATGTCTTCATTGGGGTTCTGGTGAGCTATTTCCTTTTTGCGATCATTGTAGATCGAGCTTACGTCAAGATTATCAAACGGAAATATGGTGTGAATCCACATAAATTGAGTTGGCGAGAGCGAAGGCGTCGGGATGGCTTTCTGTTTTGTCCAAATTGCTTGGGTGCTACTCTTGAGATTCCGAAAGACAAGAACCCTAAATCAATGGTCGTATGTCAAGATTGTCGATCGAACATTGGACCGTATGATGAGATTGGTGAATTTTTCGAAGAGGTTAGGCCGGATTTGTTTAAGAGTCTCAATCCGTTAAATCGCCTCCGATAGCTAGCGATCCTTATATTCGGGCTTGCGCTTGCTGAAAAAGGCTTTGGCGGCTTCGCGGCTGTCCTCGGTCATGCTGAGCATGGCTTGCTGTCGGTCTTCAATCGCCATGGCCGCTTCAAAACTCTGAGCGTCGATATTGCGGTTAAGAGCATCTTTGGTCAGACGCAGGCCCATGGGCGCTGTATCGAGCATTTCTTCCGCGAGAGAGAGACCGGTGCTGACCAATTTGTCTTCGTCAGCAACTTCGCTGATTAGCCCCAGTTTCTCAGCGCGTTCAGCATGAATGAAACGGCCGGTCAGAAGCAATTCCGATGCGAGCGAAGATCCGACCAGCCGCGGCAGGAAATAACTCGATCCCATATCGCACCCGCCCAAGCCGATTTTTATATAGGCCGCGTTCATTTTCAGGCTGGGTGCGCCATAGCGGACGTCACTGGCCAGCAGCAGAGAAAAACCGCCGCCGCAGGCCGCGCCCTGAGCCAATGATATGATCGGCTGCGGACATTGCCGCATAAGTTGCATGACCGTGGCGATGGATCGCTGCGTCCGCCAGATATGTTGAACCTGCCCACGTGAACCATCATTTTTCCAGGCGCCGATATCTAGGCCTGCGCAAAAGGCTCGTCCTTCTGCGCGAAACAGCACGACCCGGATATCATGCCGGTCCTGCAGCCCTCGAAAATAGTCTTGCAGCGCGAAGATCATGTCTTCGTTCATCGTATTGAGCTTGTCCGGCCGATTGAGCGAGAGAATCTCAATCGCTCCGCGTTGTTCTATGAGGATGGGGTTGGTCATTTGTCGAGTTGGTAACGTACCGAAGTTTCAAAGTATCCGACCACAGTATTTCCTTGGGAATCGCGTGCAGGCTTAAAACGAGCTCCTTTTTTCAATTGTTCACATGCGTTATTATCGAGGTTTGCAAACCCACTTGATTCAATAACTTTACAATCAGAGACACGGCCTTTTGTAGATACTTCGAGTTGAACTTTTACCGTACCTTCTTCTTCAAATCTCCGAGATGAATATGGGTAACCATCAATAACCCAAGAATCGCCTTTATCGCCAGACTGATTTTGCGCGTTCAGCCCATTTACTGGCATGAATGCTGAAAAAAATAATATGCAGGATATTGGTACTGAAACTCTCACCTAAATCGCTCCAACCGCTTTGCCAGCTGCCTCAAACATGCCCAGGATCTGGTCGACCTGCTCGGTCGTATGCTCGGCACAAAGCGAGCAGCGCAGCAAGGTCATGTTTGCCGGTGTTGCCGGTGGCCGTGCCAGATTGACGTAGAGGCCTTCTGCAAGCAGGGCCTGCCACATCATCGCGCCGCGTTCGAGGTCGGGCATGATGACCGCGATAATCGCGCTTTGTGCTTCCGGCGTGCCGAGTTCAAAGCCCAGATCGCGCAAGCCTTTGTGGAGCTTCTTGCTGTTTTCCCATAAATGCGCGCGCTTGTTGCCGCTGTGCATCAGCTTGCGGATCGAGGTGCTGGCTGTCGCCATTACGCTTGGCGGCAGCGACGCCGTGAACACATAGGGACGGCATACCAGCCGCATGATTTCAAATTTCGGATGGTTGGAGACACAGAAGCCGCCGACGGTGCCCACTGATTTGCTGAACGTTCCGATAATGAAATCGACATCATCGATAACGCCTTGCTCTTCACAGACGCCGCGGCCATTCTCACCAATAAATCCCATCGAGTGCGCTTCATCAACCAGCGTCATCGCACCGTTTTCCTTGCAGATACGGATCATTTCCTTGAGTGGAGCCACATCTCCAAGCATCGAATAAACGCCTTCGAGCACGACCAGCTTGCCAGCGTCCGCGGGCAACCGCTTCAACCGTTTTTCCAGTGCTTCGACATCATTGTGGCGGAACGCTACAATTTCTGCATTGCCCATGGAACAGCCGTCATAGATGGACGCATGGCTGTCGATATCCAGAATAACATAATCACCCTTGCCGGCCAGCGCTGAGATAATTCCCAAATTTGCTTGATAGCCGGTGGAAAAGACCATCGCATGGTCCATTGCGTAAAACTCTTTGAGTGCTTCTTCGCAATCCTTGTGCGGGCTGTATGTGCCGTTGAGCACGCGGCTGCCTGTTGTTCCGGAGCCAAAATCCTTGAGCGCCTGCAGTCCCGCCTGCTGAACATCATCATCAAAGGTCATGCCCATATAATTATAAGTGCCAAGCAGGATGGTTTCCTTGCCATTGCAAATGGCTACCGTTGGTGACTTCACCTCTTCCATGACGAGGGAGAAGGGATCTTTCACACCCGTTGCAAGCAGGGTTTCGCGTTCCTGAATCAGGGGATCATATTTACTCAGAAGATCGGTCATTATACTCTCGTGTTTTCGTCATTCTGAAACAGGGTCAGCATGACGATAATGGTGTTATTGATCCATCAACTTGGCAACGGCATCGGCAAGTTGACCGACATTTTCGATTTCGGCCTGCATGTTCATGGTAATGATAATATCAAATTCATCTTCCACTGCAGCGACAAAATCCATCACCGTCAGGCTGTCCCACTCCAGATCTCCTGCAAAGGTGGTGTCGTCTTTCAATTCGACGCCCTTATTGTTGAATGGTCCGATCAAGGCTTCCACCTTGGCCATAATTTCTTCGCGACTTGCCATGTTTAATTCCCCAATATTCCGGCCTGCTTTCTTCAAACAACCTTTGCCAATGTGAAGCCCCCATTGGCAAGCGAATAAGGCCGAAACAGGGCACAAGGGTGGGCATATGCGCCGCAACTTGCCCAATTGCGCCGATTATGTCACTCTCGCGGCGCATCGGGTCGCGCCTGTGCGGAGGGTGAAACATGACCGAGGACCGAAAATGGCCGGATGAAGTCATCCAATTGCTGCGCACGACCCAGCAACATCATGTTCAACTCAGTCTGATGGCCGACCACAAGGCCAATATGCTGATTGGCGCGACGTTTGTGGTTTTCACACTGGCGATTGGTCAAAGCCATGCGAGCAGCTTTTCCTTACCTCTGCTGATATTAGCGATTTCGGCATTTTGCGCGGCTGGCCTGGCCGCAATAGCCGTCATGCCAGCTACAAAAATAAGGGCGGGTGCCAATCCCAACATGCTGTTCTTTGGCGCGTTTTCCAAAGTATCGGAAGACGAGTTTAAGGATCAGCTTTTGTCGGAGAATTTCATCGATCAGGAAACTGTTTATCGGACCATGTTGCGTGATATTTATCAAATGGGAGTGGTACTGGAACGCAAGAAATACCGCTATCTAGGCCTCGCATACCGGGTGTTCTTGCTTGGCTTATCAATGACCTTCGTGACATATCTGGCGGAGCAGTTTTCCGGACCGCTGCTTTAAGGTCATTCTATTCCCAGTTGAGCCAGAGCTCCTCAATCGCCCAGACCACGCCGCCGCGCATCGCACCTTGTGGTTTGTCTGGATCAAGTCGAAACTGGCCAATTTCACGGAACCAGGTTTCGTAGAAAATATGCAGTTCCATCCGTGCGAGATGCAGCCCCAGGCAAGTATGAATGCCTGAGCCAAAAGCGCCATGGCGATAATGCTTGCGATCCACCGAAACGGTCATCGGATCTTCGTTGAGTTTGTCCTCCCAACCGATCATTGCGAGCGGGCAAATGATCTTTTCACCTTTGGACAGTTTCTGGCCGCCCAATATCGTGTCTTCATTGATCTGGCGGGGCAGATTGACGAAGCTGTAGCGGCGCAGCAATTCTTCGGTAACATCGGGAATGCAATCGGGATTGTCGATGATTCTTGTCTGCAAGGCTGTGTTTGTCGCCAGATGCTTCATGCTGAAACTGAGTGCATTGACCACAGTGTCCAGCCCCGCGAGAAATAGGAGATGCGCGATCGAGAGCAGCTCTTCGAAAGTAAGTTCGCGCCCGTCAATATCGGACCGGATGATATGACTCATCATGTCATCCTTCGGGTCCGCCTGACGCTCTTTCACAAATTCCGCCAGCATCGCGACAATCTTCTGTTGAACCTGCGCAACTTCGGGCGTGCCAGCCAGTTCAAAATTCTCGTTCACCAGCGCGCGAAACTCATCAAATCGGTCAAGCGGCAGTCCCAGCATTTCCATGAAAACCGATACCGGAAAGCGCGACCCGACCGCGTCTATAAATTCACAACTCCCATCCGTTTTAACTGCACCGATAAGCCTGTCTGCCCATTGCTGAATCCGCTCTTGCAGGGGCGCAATTGCCTTTTTTTCGAAAAACGGCCGCATCATCTGGCGATAGGGGCGGTGTTCTGGCGGATCGAGAGACAGCGGGATTGTTTTGGGTATGTTCTCGATATGGGGAATTGAGAAATTCTCGTTGGAAAAGATATTCGGCTTGCGCAGCAAGTCGATCATCATGTCGCCGTCAGTGACAATCCAGTGCCCCCCATTTCTGGGTGTCCAGAACAGGGGAGGCGCTTCGTTTTTCAGCGCCAGAAAGGCGTCGTGCACATCCACCTTGATTGCCGGTTCGCCATATATGTCGAAATCATGAGTGGGCACGTAATCGCGCACCGCTGCATTGCTTTCCATAACATCGTCTCCCAGACTGCAGTTATGCGCCGGTTTTGAGAGAATGGCAGCTAGTGATTTTAGGAGGCGTCAGAGCCAGTCATTCTGACGATACCATTTTGCGGTATCTTTCAACCCTTGCCGCGTCTCGATTTGCGGCGTCCATAATTCGGGCGGCAGGCGCTTGGCGGGATCGACCGTCCAGTCATCATGACAGAAATAACTGACGCGATCTTCGGTAAGCTTGGCCTTGTCACGGCGGAAAAAACGATCGGCCTTTGCACCAAATTCCAACAGAAATCTTGGTGTTGCTATTGGTTTAATCCGTCTGCCAATCGCCCATCCAACGGCTTTGGCGAAGCTGGTCTGGGTCCAGCCGCCGGTCTTGCCGTCGTCCACCTCAAAAATCTGGGTAGTCAGATCTTCATGTTCTGGAATGATCGTCATCAGAGCGCGGGACAGGTCGTCAACATGGATCGCCGATAGCCGCCCGTCGGCATCGGGGGGCAGGGTGATAAAGCCGGTTTTTGCCATCTTGAACAGCTCCAGCATTTCCCTGTCTCCGGGTCCGTAAATGGCAGGAGGCCGGATGATCGTCCAATCGAGTCCGCTGGATGCGACGATCTTTTCCGCTCTGGCCTTGGTATCGCCATAGATAGACAGCTTTGGCAAGGTCGCCGCAAGCGACGAGACATGAATGAGGCGGTTGCATCCCGCTTTCTTGGCCGCCTCTACGACCGCCAAGGTGCCAGCGACATTGCCAGCTTCAAAGCCTTCTCGCGTTGGGGCATTTACAACCCCGGCAATGTGGATCACTGCATCTGCCCCCGTGCACAGCACGCTAAGGCTGGCCGGGTTATCCAACGCACCGCGCACCCACGTCACATTGGGGCGGTCATCCTGTGTCTGGCGTGTGAGGGCGCGTACGGGAAAACCGGCGCGCACCGCTAGGTTGAGCAGATGGCTACCCACAAAACCGGTCGCACCGGTGATTGCCAGAGTTGGTTTCGTCCGCATGCGGTTACCTGTTCATGCCCGGCTTCACACCAGCACCATCTGGTTACGGTGCACCACAGCACTGCGCGGAGCGTAACCGAGCAAGGCTTCGAGTTCCGAGCTGCGCCGCCCGATAATCTTTACGCAGTCCAGTGCATCATATTCGGTCAGCCCGCGCGCGATTACCTGACCATTGGGATCCGTAATATCCACAACATCGCTGCGCTCAAATCCGTCAGTTACCGAGACGATGCCAGCGGCGAGTAGGCTGCTGCCGCCCTTAAGCGCCGCCGCAGCGCCAGCATCGATCACGATCGTGCCTGCCGAGGTAAGCCGGCCGCCAAGCCAGCTTTTACGGGCATTTTTGCCTTCGTTTGCCTTGAACAAAGTTCCTTTGCTGCTGGCTTCATAGCGCTCTAGCGGATGGTCTTTGCGTCCTGATATGATGGACAGCGAAATCCCGGCCATATTGGCAATTTGTGCCGCTTCCAGTTTTGACGTCATGCCGCCGGAGCCCAGCCCGGATGAAGAGCTGCCATCAGCCATGGCCAATATATGCTCGTCGACCTGCTCAACAGTGCTGATCAACTGGTCTTTATCGGTGCTATCCGGACTCCGGTCATAAAGGCCATCAATGTCGGAGAGCAAAACCACATGATCTGCGCCTGCGGCTTGCGCCACCCGTGCAGCGAGCCGGTCATTGTCGCCAAAGCGGATTTCATCGGTCGCAACGCTGTCATTTTCATTGATTACGGGTACGGCGCGTTTGTCGACCAGTCGGTCAAGTGTGGCCGTTGCGTTCAGATAGCGCTTGCGATCTTCCATATCGTTCAGTGTCAGCAGCATCTGCGCCGCGGTGATGTCATGTTTTGCGAGCAATTCGGACCACAGGCTGCTGAGTGCAATTTGCCCGACCGATGCCGCGGCCTGAGCATCAGTCAGATTGGCGCGTCCGCCTTTTTCAAAACCCAGTTTGCGTGCACCCAATGCGATGGAACCGGACGATACGATAATGACAGACGCGCCAGCCTGGTGGCGCTTCGCAATATCCGTAACCAGTGTTTCCAGCCAAGCGCGCCGCGCCGCTCCATCGGAATCGATTAGAAGTGATGAGCCAACCTTTACGACAATCTTCTTCTTGTCCTGCAAGCTCACAGCGGTGACCAGTCTGCTTTTTCCTCCTCATCGCCATCGCTATCGCTGGCGAGTTGGTCAGCCTTTTCGATTGAGCTATTTGCCCCGACTGCTTCAAGTACTTTGTCAAGTACCGCATCCATGCCTTGGCCCGTCGCACCTGATAGTGGCAACACTTCCGCTGCGCCCGCGGCAAGCAGGTCATCAGCAATTGCGTCCATTAGCTCGTCATCAAGCAGATCGGCCTTGTTGAGCGCTAGTATCTGGGGCTTTTCGGACAAACCGCCACCATATTGTTCCAGCTCTTTGGTCACGGTTTTCCACGCAGCTACAGGATCATCGCCGGTTGCATCGATCAGGTGGAGTAGCACTTTGCAGCGCTCAATATGACCGAGAAACCGGTCGCCGATGCCGGCCCCTTCGGCAGCGCCATCAATCAAGCCGGGAATATCCGCGAGAACAAATTCGCGGCCCCTGTGCTGGACGACGCCCAATTGTGGATGGATAGTAGTAAAGGGATAAGCGCCCACTTTGGCTTTTGAATTGCTGACAAAGTTGATCAGCGTCGACTTGCCTGCATTGGGCAGGCCGACCAAACCGGCATCGGCAATCAGTTTGAGCCGCAGCCAGACCGCCGCTTCTTCGCCCGGCTCACCGGGTTGATGCTGTCGGGGCGCGCGATTGGTCGCGCTTTTATAGCTGGCATTGCCGCGGCCACCGATGCCGCCTTCGAGAAACAGCTCTTCCTGTCCTTCGCGGGTGAAGTCGAGCAGCACATGTTCCTTGTCTTCGGACAGGATCTGCGTGCCGACCGGTACTTGGATGACTCGATCTTCACCGCCCGCACCGGTGCGATTGCGGCCAGCGCCACCTTTGCCGCGCTGTGCTTTTATATGCTGGGTATAGCGAAAGTCGATCAGGGTGTTGAGACCTTCGACCGCTCTGAAGATAATGTCGCCGCCTTTGCCGCCGTTGCCGCCGTCCGGACCGCCATATTGAATATATTTCTCACGCCGAAAACTGACAGCGCCAGGGCCGCCCGCGCCCGAGCTCACATATATTTTGGCTTGATCTAAGAAATGCATGGTTGTGCATTTAGGGAAGGGCGAAGGGAATAGCTAGAGGCTTGATTACCCAGTCCTATCACCGGCGGCCTCATCCGCAGATTTTCACTCCGCCGCCTGCAATTGCTCCATTTGGGTTACGCGTGGATCATTGGGATGGACCCATTCTTCACCGATCACCTGTTTCACTGCGAGCTCGTCCGGCACGTTATCGAGACCGATCATCTTGTCGCAGGTCTGATGAAAACTGTAGATACGCGCTTCCTGATAGCTCAAAGGCACACTCTTGAACCCGTCGCTTTCCATGGATTTCTGGATCATCTCGCCAAATTGCGTGTCTTCCAGGATGATCGGGCTCATATCCCTGCCATTCGGCTTGCTCTCATTCGGTACTGTCCACAGGTCTGGCGCTGGACCGTCCCCCCAGTCCAGCGCCATCGTGACGAGTTCCAACCGGGTTGTATTCAGCCCGGTCGGCCAGAAAACCAAAGGCGGTATAAAATAATTGGATAGTGGTGACACCCAGTTGGGGAACATGGTGTAGCTTTGCGTGCAGGTGCGGCCCAGTTCGCCGACCGTATCAATCTCTTGCCATTCCGGGGGAGAGTCAACGGCTCTGACATGCTCGCGGTCGGTTTCCTGCGGGGCAGGGGCCAGCATCCGGGCATGGCCATTGGGGAAGATGGTGTTCACATTGCGCTTGCTATCGACCAGTGGTGCGACGGTTTCGGGATGGATGAAGGGGACGTGATAGACCTCCATATTGGCTTCCATCGCCACCTTCCAGTTGCAGTTGAGGTCAAAGGAGTGGCGCGCGGCGAGTTTGATCTTGTCGAACTGAAATTCTTCCCAGTCATTCCAGACTGGGCCAAGCCATTCCCTTAGCGGCATTGCATCATCATCAAAGTTCACAAAGATTACATTGCCCAACATCTCGCATTTGACCGGGATCAGGCTGCGGCAACTAAAGTCGAAATCGGCAGGGAAATCCTGTTTTTCGGGTACACCGACCAGCGTGCCATCGGTCTTGTAGGTCCAGTTATGGTAACCGCACATCAAACGCGGCGAGCGGCCTTTTTCTTCTGTAACAACCGGCGCTCCGCGATGTCGACATGTGTTGTAAAACGCCCGTACTTCACCGTCCATACCATGGACAATTATAACCGGAGTCCCGGTATTTTCCCATTTCATGAAACATCCAGGTTCCGGGATTTCATCAATATGCGCCGCGAATAGCCAGCTTTTTTTCCAGATATGCCGTTGTTCCAGATCATAATATTCCTGGGAGGTATAGCGGCCCGCCGGAAGATCAGGCAGAGGCGGAAAACCGTCCGGCGGCGCAGAGCGCGATGCTTCCCACTCCATCAGGCGCTTCATTTGCGCTACATAAGCTGGATCCATTGGCATCAGTCTATTCATCTCTCCCGATATCGCCTCATGGCACGGCGATGACCACGTGGTCGATTGACAATAGTGATAGAGGAAAGACACCGGCGCTATGGTATCAAAATCGGCGGCGAAAACCATGAGACCTGTTCATTGGAAAGTCTTGTCACGTGGTCTCGGGGCGTGACTATCAGTGGTTCTTTACTTTAAGATTTCTGCGAATACCCGGGTCAATAGTTTGTGGGAGGACATATTGAACGAAGAAGAAGATACAGAGAGTGTTCCAGGTAATGATAACTCCAGTTATTCTGATGTCACCCATCTCAATTTCACAGCGCATATCGCCGAGCAAAACAAATTACGATCCGAATACTTCAAAGACCTGACACTTGGCGACCCTATTTGGGATGTTTTGCTGGATATTTATGTTTCGGAAAAAACGGATCGATCAACGACAATTGACGCGATATCGGACCGTCAGGAGAGATCGAAGTCCTTGTGTCAAAGATGTGTAGATTACCTCCTCGAACGTGATGCAGTTTTTGAGAATTTCAATCGCTATACCGCGCCGAAATTTCGCTATCTTGCCAGCGAGAAAACCAAGCAGCAAATCGCTGCTTGGCTCAACAACTGTCTGGCGTCAGCGCCGTGATTTATTGTACTTGAAGGATACGCTTTTTTTGATAAACGCTGGTTTTGACTGCCTTACGTCCTCACCAGGTCCATGCTGATTGCTTTTACTGATGCTGATGTGCGATCATGCACGCCCAGTTTGGTAAATGCACGGCGCATGTAACTGTCGATAGAGCTTTCTGATAATTTTAGAATTGTACCAATTTCGGAGTTTGACTTTCCTTTTGCGGCCCATGCAATGATCTGCATTTCTCTCTTGGATAAAGACTTGTCTATTCCATAGAGATCGGATGTTAGCTGACAAAAGCGCAAATGCGCCATCTGCGCAAAAATGTGGCATTGCAATCCAGCCTCGCTGTCCATGAGCCGCTTGCTATTGGGCTTGCCGTAGGAGGCCAGTCCGTTACGAGACTGTGGTCCGAAAACAGGAAATATCCAACCCTCGTCAATATCTGCGCTATTGGCGTCTTGCTTAAGATTTTCGAACAGTTGTCGGCTGTTCGTTAAATTGGCAATTTCGGTCCAGCGAAATGCCGAGCCTTTTGAAAGGCTGTTCTCGGTTGTGATATGACCCTGTTCGATCAGTCCTGTGATGGCGAATTTCTGGAATTGTTCATCTGAGAGACCAACATATCTAATAATGGTATCGGGATGTGTTGGCTTTCTGTGGGGTGGCGGGCAAGCATATACAGTGGCTCGAAATCCATATTGTCGAGCGATTTTCAGAACATATTTCCATAGTCTGGCCGGGTTGTCACATTGATCTAATTTGCCAATTTCATTGAAGGTTAGCATTGGTCCTCACTTGCAACAATTTGAAGCATATCCACAGATTTTCCTCTGGTCTGCCCCGCGATCCCGTGGCGTTCTTTTGGGCATGGTGGTCTTCAATTGCGTCTGATCAATTTGGCATTTGATGATCAGGGCGCCAAATATTGCCCTTCGATCCCCACAGATCTCGATATTCATTGCTCTATTCCGGAATATTTCACAGCCTGTTAGAAATTTTGGTCAAGTCTTAATTTACCAGACAATGATTTGTGGCGGCGGAGCGGTAGCTTGTCTGGATTAACTCAGCTAACATTTTGAAAATAAGCCTTTAAGTGATTGAAACATGGTCATGGTTAAGGTGGTAAAATCCCCTAGTAATCATGAATGTTGACAGAAACGCCTTGCTCCAGCTATTAAGTATCCACTGGATACATAAAAAATAGACGAAAATTTAGAAGGAAAAATCATGTCCCCTCATGAAGTAAAAACACGTTTCGGAACATCGCGGCGCAAGGTTCTTGGCGCTTCGATGCTGGGTGCTGGAACAATGCTTGCTGGCATTGGCGCCAGCGCCGCCGGTGCGACCCTGAAGTCAAAAGGCAATATCTTGTTGGATCGCGTTCCGGATATGCCCAAGGGGCTTTTCGATGCGGTCAACTTCCCGTTGATCGAAGCAATTCACGGTCGCCGGTCACGCCGATTTGCGCGCGGCGCATCCATCCCGGATGGTCCGCTGGCCTATACGTCCAAGCAAAAGCCGGAAGCTTTGTCTGAACTGGAGCAAATGTTGCTGCTCACAACGGTTGCAGGCAATACCGGCTGGTCCAACCTGATCCCCCATAATCCCAAATATCTGCCCCACATCCCCAATTATGCCGGGGCCGCTGGCGGACGGACTTTTCCGTCCTGCGCGGGGTTCCAGATTACCGAGTTTTTCTACACTGACGACAAAGGCGTCTACTTCCTCCCCACCCGTGACATGCCAGCGACGAGCGCGACCAAGCCCAATGGCGAGACGGATCTCAAAGCCTATCTTGACGCGCACAAATCGCGGATCGCGAAGATCGCCGATGGCCGCCTGAACATACCGACAAAGGCTGAGCATATGGAAATGCACAATGAATGGTGCGCCAATGTTCCGGGCAGTACGATGATCTTTCCGGTCGCCGATCTCGCGCAGCATATCATCATGGCTTTGTGCTATTTCGTTCAGGGCGGCGTGTGCATCTATGACGACGTGAATAATCGCCCGATCCCAGGTCTGGAGAAGTTCAAACATCTGGTTGATCTGGAGAACCCGTACCCAATGACTTATGTCGAGCAGGTCAGCGCGAATGAAGTGACGGTCGAATTGTCCTGTTCCTGTTATGCCGGTGCGCTAATGCTTCAGGCCATGGGGCTTGGCGGCTGGATGTATGACGGCCTCAATCCATTCAGCGTGTTGGGCGCAAGCGGTGATCCCGACGTTCCCGGCCTGGGCTTCCGTTTTGATATGTTGCCCAATGAACCTTTGCCACATGTCACCGGACTGGAAGGCATATTGGAAGGGCATTGTCAGCCCCATTTCAAGGATATGCGCGCCGCCGTTGTGTCTGTAGTTGAACGCAAATTTGGAAAAGGCGGACCATTTAACGCCAGCACGCCGGGTCACTATAAAGAAACCGACGCCGTGCGTCGAAGCGCGGCACCGATCGATGACGAATTCATTGATTGCGTGGCGACCATGGCGCAATATGTTCAGGACACATTTGGCCGGTTCCCTGCCAAAGTGCCGGCTATTCTGACGCTGATGTACCTTCAGGCGCACAAGCTCGATACCGGTTTCTATGACACCTATTTTGATCACGGCGCCTATCTGAAAACCCATGCGGATCACCAGAAAAACTGGGCATAGGTCTGGCGCGACCCAAAGGAATACGGATATGATACGTAAAAGCCTGATGCTGATCTACGCTTTGGGTGCCTATGCCCTGAGCATGGCCGCGCTTGTCTACATTATGGGTTTTCTGATCGACTTTGGCGTGCCGAAGGGGATAAGCGGCCAAAGCGCAATGGATGACGAATCCCTTGCGCTTTGGCCCGCCATATTAGGCAATGCTGGCCTGATCGCGCTTTTCGGTTTGCACCATTCGATTACTGCGCGGACGTCATTCAAGCGCTGGTGGACCGGGATCATTCCGGCGCCGATTGAACGGGCAACCTATCTGTATATGACTGTGGCTATGACGGCATTGCTTGTCTTGTTCTGGCAGCCCATTCCGATTACGATATGGCATGTGGAGCCCAGGCTGGCGGCCAGTTTCATCTATGCCGGATATGCCGGCATATGGACGATGATGGTCGCGGCGACGTTTCACTTTGGCCATTTCGGTTTTCTGGGGCTCGCGCAAGCCTGGCAGAATTTTCGAAATACCAAACCCGCGCCATCCAACATGACCGCGCGTTATCTCTATGCGCTGGTCCGTCATCCGATCAGTCTCGGCTGGATGCTTGCGCCTTTCATGACGCCACATTTCACGGTCGGTCATCTGGTTTTTGCAGGGGCTACCTTTGCTTACATCCTGTTGGCGACACCGTTTGAGGAAGCGGACCTGATTGAGGAGATAGGAGAACCCTATCGCGATTATCGTGATCGTGTCCCGACTTTTGTCCCGTTTGCCAAGCGCAGATTGTTCAAAGCAGTTCCGGAGCATAGATCCCGACCGCCTGGCCGGTAAACAATTATTGGTCGGTGGAATCTGAAGTATAATAACCCATGACCGGCTCAACCTTCAAAAGACTTTTGATATGGCCCCAATCCCCCGATGCAACAATCCGATCATAATGTTCACCATGAAGTTCTTTTGATGCCCACACTTCCTGAAGCACGAAGACATTGGGTGTTTCAACATTCCGATAAACGATTGCGGAGACAAATCCCGGCTCCGAAGCCATGGCCTCGGACACACCGGCCATTATTTCTGAAAATTCCTTTAACCCCTCATTGCTCGCCTCGAAGTTAATGATGAGTGTTACGGGCGCTTCAGTATCAGAGGTTGCCGGTGCGTTTGCACAAGCTGGGAGTGTGGCGATGGAAAAGATTATCAAGAGGTATTTCAATAAGTTGAATGCTTGATTCTGAATCATTGGGGAGACTCCTTTTCTGTGGACCAGAGCGCCTGCGAAGCTTCGTCGGGTGCGGGACCTAAGCCAGCTACCGCAAGCAGCTCCTTGATAAAGTCTTCGTCCGGGCGGGCCTTGAGCGTGCCCGAGCTATGCAGCCCAACCCCGCCATGAACGAGCATCCAGTAACGCATCACAGCCCTGCGTTTGTCATCGTCGCTGCCTTGGTCGGGCGCAAGCACGGCTATCGACGTAGCGATCATTGCATCAGCACCGGTGCGTAACTCGGGCACATTTTCAAACTGTGCGTAGCTGCGGTTCATCATGATGGTGTAAAGGTGACCGTGGTTTAGTGCGAATGTCGCATAGGTACGGACAAATTCCGCCGCATTCCTGGTCTTTGCGAGAAGACCGGAAAGCTCATGATAACCACCAGCAGCTACTGCTGACAGCAATGCGTCCTTGTCGGCAAAGTGATTGTAAATCGCGCGGTGCGCCACGCCGATCTTGGTCGCCAGAGATCGCATACTAAGCTTCTCTGCGTCGCCTTTGTCAATGCGCCTGCGTGCAAGGTCCAGCACCGCCTGGCGCAAGTCCCCATGATGATAGTTATCGCGGGTTTTTTTGGTCAAGCTGCCGCCTTCGAGACATGCCAGTCGACTTGCATGGCGGTAACTTCTTCTTCTGCCTCATCACGCATGGAGACTTCCACTGCAAACTGGACCTTGCCAGCTTCATCCAGCACGCTCAGCAAATCTCCAGCGGGTTGAGACAGTTTTGCGAACGCGCGGATCGGACCCTTGGCCACTTTTACATATCGGATGGAGGCATTGGCAGCCACTGGTCTGACCGTCATCAGCACCGATACAAAACCCCCTGCCATCGCGGCACCAGATGCCGCTTCGCCGAGCGTGAACAACGCACCGGCATGTTGACTGCCAATATGGTTGAGCGTCACGTCCTGCGCAGGCAGCAATGCTTCGCCCACGCCGTCTTCTATTGAAATCAGCTCAACCCCGGTATGGTTGGCAAATGGAACGGTTTGGGAAATGCTTTCCCGGATCATGTCATATGGTGTCATAGCGGCCCTTATATATCCAGTGGATATATTTATTGCAAGCAGATGTTCGCTTGTCAATTGAAGACTTTTTAAAGGCCGGAACGAGAGAGGGCTACTCCAATTTCCTGACTTGGTGAATCAAGCCGCACTTACCCGCACTGGAATCGCGCTTTGCACCGCCTGACCGGTAATCGGATCGAGATGATCATTGTCGACAATCAACCGGTTGGTCGATCCGCCCTTGGTCATCACATCATCCTTGCCTGCCTCACTGTCGCCAAAGGCATGACTCATAGAGATGACGCCGGGGCGGACTTTTTCGTCTGCTTTGGCCATGCCGAAGATGGATGCAGTGGGGGAGGTGATTTCGATGATCGCGCCGTCGCTGATCCCCGCCTTCGCCATGTCGTCGGGATTGATAAAGGCCGGATTAGTCGGCATTTTTTCAACCAGTTTCGGGAAGGGGTGTCCGTTGCTGTTATAGCGATGTTTCGACCGGCGGGAAATCAGGCGGAAGTCGAAGCCGTCTTTTGCGGGGTCATTGGCGGCATAGTCGATCAGCTCACTTGGCATGGCTCCGGCATTGAGATCAAAACGGTTTTCGCTGTCCGGGTCAGCGGGACCAACGACCGGGTGCAGCTCGTCATATGTGATCGCCGCGCCCTTGCGCTCCAGCGCCGCTGCATCCGCTTTCGCCTTGCTGGGTTTCAGGAGCGAGCCTTCTGTTATCAGGTCAAGAACGGTCGCCTTGTCGGGGCATTCGTCCATCGATACCGCGCCGCCGGGATAGTTCATTTCTATGCCCATGTGCTTGGCGAGCCACCAGAGCATTTCATACTCATCCATCGTGTCGCCGGGCGCCGGAACCATCGCTTCGGTATAGTGGGCATAGGCTTCCTCCGTGAATGCATCGGAGACATTGTTGATGTCCTCGCGCTCCAGGCACATACTGGGTGCCAGGATGATATCAGAGCGCTTGGCGCTGGCGGACATCCACGGGTCAATCTGGATGAACAGCTCAACTTCATCGAGCGCGCGGCGGACCTTTTGCTGATCGGGGAAGGCGATCTCGGGATTGCCGCCGATGGAGATTAGCGCCTTGATCTGGCCTTCACCGGGGGTGAGGATTTCATCGGCCAGCACGTTACAAGGCATTTCCTTGCCCAACATGCCCAAGCCACGAATACGGGATTTGGCAAAGCCTTCGCCGAACATAGGGGTGGGGGGCGCGACTTGCGCTTTTTTGGGCATGCCGCTGAGCGGATTGAAAACCATCGGGGCGGAAACACGATCGCCTTCCTGATTGAAACGCGCGCACAGGATATTGAGTGAGGCTACGAGATATTCGGTCAATGTGCCATTGCCCGCCATTTCCGGGCCTGTCCCTGTGACAACGCGGCCTTTATTGGCACCGGCAAACATGCGGGCGGCCTTGACCAGCTCTTCCTTGTCCACACCGGCACGCTGTGCCGCGACATCAGGCGTCATCGGTTTGACGGCGGCTTCCAGTTCCTCGACGCCATCAACATGGGCGGCGACGAAATTCCGGTCATAGAGTTTTTCGGCAAAGATGACATTGAGCATGCCAGCGAGCAGGGCAGGGTCTTCGCCCGGTTTCACGGGCAGGTAAACGTCTGCCAGCCGCCCCATGTCGCTGACCCGCGGATCGGCAACGATCACCTTCAGACCACGTTCCTTGGCATCGCGCAGGCCGCGAGACGGCGAGGATGTCGGCATGCCCCCGGAATAGTGGGAGACGATCGGATTGTTACCAACAAACATCGCAACATCTGATTCCGTAAAGGCATTACCGCCACCCATCCACATGCCATAGCGGGCCGTGGTGAACACTTTGGCGGGTTGGTCAACCGTAACACTGGTATACCAGTTGCGAGAGCCAATGCCCTGCGCAAAGGCGTAAGATGTACCAAGCACAGCGCTATTCTGAAACGCATTGGTGCCGCAATAGACCGCTATGCTGTGGGGGCCGTGTTCCTCGACCATCTTTTTCATCTGCGCGCCGGCCAGTGCCAAGGCGTCTGCCGTTGCAATGTCCTTGAAAGTACCGTCTTCCTGACGAATTTTGCTGGTGATCATCCGGTCTGGCAGGTTGTGCATGTCGGTAAGCTGGCGGCCCTTGATGCAGGTATAGCCGTTGAATAGATGATCGTCCTTGTCACCGCGCACGGCAACGACCTTTTCATCCTCAACATCCACCAGCATTGCGCAGCTGGCATGACAAAAACGGCAAAAACTTCTCTTGGTCTCGACGGCCATAGTAACTCTCCTACAACCGCGAGTTTATCATGGGTTGCGATAGGAGCGACTGACAAAACTGTTTGGATCATCCGGCAGGAAAACCGCCGGTGTCGGTGCGCCTGTTTTCCCGATATCATATATGTTAGATGACGGACGGGAGATGGGAGCCGACAATGTCATTGATAAGCGACTTTATCGCGGGACGAACACCGCCGGATCTATATGAAAGCTATCTATCGGAGGGGCTGTTCATGCCTTGGGCCGATCCGCTTATCGAGGCTGTTGCGGCCTCGGGCACCTGTCTCGATATTGCCTGTGGTACGGGTGTTGTTTCCCGCAAGTTTTCTGATTTGCCTGAGGTAGCAACAATATCGTCAATAGATGTCGCACCACCAATGATCGCCAAGGCGAAAGCCCTGCAACGGGAAAAAGATTATGCGCCGCGTGCGAAGTTTCAGGTCGCGAGTGCTCTCGAATTACCCTTTGATGAGGACATTTTTGATGTGGCACTATGTCAGCAGGGGTTGCAGTTCTTCCCTGATAAAGTGCTTGCATTGCGTGAAGCGGCACGGGTGCTAAAGCCCGGGGGCCGTTTGGGAGCTGCTGTCTGGACTTCGGCGCATGATGGTAATCCGGTCTTTGGCGCTTTCGAAGACATATTGGCGCGCAACATCGGTAGTGATATCGTTCCGATCGCGCCGTTCTCTTATGGCGATCCGGAAGAAATCCGGTCGGTCGCCGAGCAAGCCGGACTGGATGTAAAAGCGGTTGAGCGCCGGGAGATGATCACGACTTTGCCAGCGGTGCGGGACTTTGTGCTGTTCGATGTAATCTTTCTTGGCCGTCCAGATGCCGATGGCGCGTTACAACCGGTCATCGATCCGGAAGATGATGCGGCGGACGAACTGATCGAGACGATTATCGCCGAGTTAACCGATGCGGTCCGCCAATATGTGCAGGATGATGGAACGTTAAAATCGCCAACCACCACTCATTTTCTTTTGGCGAAAAGTGCCTAAAACTCCACGCCCATGGCATCGGCGACAAAACCCATAAGCGGCGCAACCTTTTTAAACTGCGCCTCAACCGAGTCCTCAAACCTGGCTGATGTCGCGAGCTTCTCATCGGCGTCCTGCATGCTGAAAAAGCTTTTGCGGCGCAGGTCGTCGATCAAGGGATGGTCGGGATCGAAACCTTTGGGTGCGCGCACCAATTGATCACCGCGAAGATCAAGGTCTTCGATCGCTTCCTCCCAGCGGGCAGGCTTGTCGATGATACGCTGACGGATATTGCGTAGCGCTTCACCCTGTGGGCCCCAGACACCGCCGCCAAAGAAAACTTCCCCCGGGCCGAGATGGACATAAAAGCCAGGCGCATGAGCATCCTTGCCTGCTTCGTGGCGAAACTGGCAGCCGACATGGGTTTTATAGGGGCTCTTGTCTTTCGAGAAACGCGTGTCGCGATAAATGCGAAAACGGCTGCCGCCATTGGGACGGGGATCAACTGCTATATGGGGGCTGATCGCGGCGACACGTGGTGCCATGTTGACGATGAAATCGGTGACCGGATCGACGACTTCCGCTTCATAGCGTTTCTTGCGCGCCTTGAACCACTCGCGGTCATTATTTTGTTCCAGTTCCCGCAGGAAGTCAAAAAGTTCCGGGCCAATCATCACAGTCTCCCATTGGAAAACTAGTCTGTCAGCCCGGAAGGGGGGAGTCAATTCAGGTGGCTATCCCATTTTTCAAATTGTCGGTTTCCGACAAATCCAATTGCCTGAACACCGGATCGTTTGACGGTGGCTATGGTGTGATCAAATACCTCATAGCGCGCATTGGCATCGGTCTGCATATGGAGCTGTGGCTTGTCGGGATCCTTGATCATCCCCGCAAGTCGCGATTTAAGCTGCGTTTCATTTACAGCTTGGCCATTCCAAAGAGTTAGTCCTGCATTGTTTATGCGCAGAACATTAACCTTCGGCGGCTCACCGGTACCAGGGATCGGCGGTGGCAAGGCGATCTCGACTTTGTGGGTAGCGATGGGAATGGAGAGCATCAGCATGACCAAGAGGACCAGAAGCACGTCAATGAGCGGTGTGATATTCAGTTGCGACATCGGCTGGCTGTCGGAAGCGCGGATACCATGTTGGCGAAACTTTGGTCGATAAGTTGGCATTTTATCTCTCTCCCGTTTTGATTATTACTCCGATAAATTTTTGTAATGATATAACATCATACTTAAATTTATGAGTTATGCAAGTTTATCGGGCGATCGACTATCTTCCGGCCTAATGTTGTTCTAACGAGACACCTGTCGCAGGTTGCTATGCGTTCGGGTTGTCTTTTCGTCGAAACTCTTGCCGAGTGCGGAGCCCGAAACCGCGACTTTAGAGCTTTTTACATAGGTCCGCCCGTCTGGCGCTCTGGCGCAA
Organism: Sphingorhabdus sp. EL138; assembly: GCF_900258045.1. Lineage (GTDB taxonomy): Bacteria > Pseudomonadota > Alphaproteobacteria > Sphingomonadales > Sphingomonadaceae > Parasphingorhabdus. The sequence goes on from NZ_OGVD01000004.1 coordinate 465,383, forward strand.
CTTGTTTGTAGATTAAACTGATTAATACGGGCAAAAATGACTGGCTTGAAAGATTTCGAGGCCGTCAGGCTGTAGGTTAATATTGCAGGAGCCTTTTTGTCCACTGTGACCCGTCCGGTCAGATGCTTGACAAATTTCTTGCTGGCCTTTTCTTCCGGGTCCGGTAGCGGCTTGAAGGCGTAGGTCGCAGTCGTGGCGGTTTGACTGACGAGCCGCGCGCTTGCCGGAATACTTTTTGCCATCTCGTTGCACCAAAAGCCCTTATAACCGTTATTTTCGATTTCCTTGACGGCTTTTTTGAACTTATCGGTCCAGGTGGATTTTGCCGGTCGGGACACTTTTACCCGCTGGCCGGCTGGCCGGCTGGGATTGATCCGCCCAGCTGCATTCATTTCGCGCGTCACATAGCTGATATCATAGGAATAGGCTGGACCGTTTTCTGCTGCGTTCAGCGCGCGCTTTAACGGTGTTTGAGCTGTGGCAGGGGCGGATGCAAACAAGCAGGATGAAATCAGCGCAAGATGCAGCGATACAGAGCGGAGAGAGAGTTTCATTGTGGCTTTTCCGTTTTTCAACTTGCAGATTTTGACCGCATATCAATAGAAACAGGACGAACCTGTAATGTCAAAACCGCAATGCGTTTGTCTAGAGTTATCTATTCCGGCTTGGTACCAGAGTGTTTGGTCGCGACAATGGTGCAATAAAACAGCTCAGATCGGCCTGTCGGGGTTTTCAATGGTTATGAAGTCCCTGATCTCTACCGAGCTGGGACCAAGAGTTATGGGGTTCTTCACACCGGGTAAGACGCAGATGTCGAACAGCTCCGTAATCGCACCGTCGAAACGCAACCATTGAGCAATATTGCCGCTGCCCAAGGATATCATTTGAATGCCGCACCACGGGTCAGCGCCCTTTTCTTTCATCCTGTTGTCGAGCTCCAGGCCTTCGAAACGTTCATGGCGTGGTTTGGATAATGTCACAAAGGCATGCTCATTGTGAAACGCCAGCCCTCTCAAAAAACCGGGGAAGAAAGCAAAGGGCGTGAAGCTGTTATCGATGGGATCCAGCCACCCCAGTTCACCCGTGCCTGAGTTTAACAGCCAGACCTTGCCATCATATACGCGCGGGCTATGCGGCATGGACAGCCCATCGGTCAGGATTTTGTTACTGCCAACATCAATGATAACTCCACCATCATGCCGGCGATCGCGCCAGCCATCAACCACATCGGATTGGCAAACAGCGCTCACATATTTGGGTTCGCCTTCGACCATCGCCAATCCATTGAGATGGCAGCGGTCCTCTGGCACCAGTTTAGAGATGAAATCCGGTTTCCAGATGGGTTTGAAACTGTGCGTTACACTGGGTTCGCACAGGCAGCTATGCCGCGTGTTTACGAAGATAATATGACCGTTTTTGCGGATACCGATTTCGTGAATATCAACATTGCCCGTGGTCTGCATATTCCGCGGAACATAGACTTTGTCATGTGTATTATTTGCCAACTGATCGGACGCCAGCACATTTTCCAGGCGAACCACCTGAGTCAGCGTGCCCAGATAAATGCGGTCGGCATTACCGGTTAATCCCATGGCTTGGGGGTAGAGGGCTTCGTGCAACGCCAGCCTTCCATTTGCCCCGTGACCGGCCAGATAAAGCCGACCGGTCTGGTAAGAGGTAAAACCTATCGAGATATTATTAGCCGCCAGAAATGCGGCCAGACCTTGCGAAAAACTAATGTCAATCTTACCGGCTTCCTCTGCCGGTGTGGGCGGTGCCTGGGTCGGTTTGTTGGTGCAGCCTGGCTCAAAGGTTTTTGTATCATTCACGCCAAGCCTCCGATCCCCAATCGCTTTCAGTTGGCAATGTGGTTAGGCAATAACCCCCATTAGGCAAGCCAAATTTCACTACCTAGCCACGGGCAGAGGAAAGGGAGTCCGGCGTCTGCATTGTCAATCGACATCCCGCCACCATTTTTTGTTCACATGCGGTTGATCTGCCTCAACCACCTCACCAATAGTCGGCGTCAGTATTTCAACTTTCTGTTCGGTGGCAGCTTTCAGGGCGCGGTCGATAGGCTCATCCCAATCATGAAGAGCCAGATTAAACGTCATCCAATGCACCGGAAGAAGACGTTTGCCACCCACATCCAAATGGACCTGGATAGCGTCTTCTGGCGTCATGTGAATATCTCTCCACGACTGACCGGGGCCGTAAGCGCCCACTTTTATAATATTCAAATCAAATGGACCCAGCCGCTTTCCTATTTTGGCGAAAAGTGTAGAATAACCACTATCACCGCTGTAGAAAACTTTGTGAGCTCCTCCCGAAATTACCCAAGAACTCCAGTGCGTCGCTTTATTGTCCAGCAGCCCGCGACTTGAATAATGTCTATTGGGCGTAGCAATAACTGTCAGTTCACCGATATTGGCACTTTGCCACCACTCCATCTCCACCACCTGGGGTGCTGGAATGTCCCAATCTTCAAGATATTGTCCCACCCCCAGTGGAACAAAAAATTTCGTACCTTGAGTCGCCAAATGCCGGACTGTCGCTTCATCCAGATGATCATAGTGATTGTGGGAAATTACCACCGCATCAATACCGGTCAGTTGTTCCAGCTCAAGCGGTGCTTTGTGCGTTCGTTTGGGCCCGATAAACTGGAAAGGTGAGACTCGTTGCGACAGCACCGGGTCGGTCAAAATGCGATAACCATCAATTTCCACCAATACGCTGGCATGCCCAAGCCAGGTAGATCGAAGACCCGGTCGAGGACTATTCTGCAAATCGCTGACATCTATAGGAGTTACCGGAACGGAACCTTCCGGTTCTCGCTGCTGCTCGCCAAAAAACTGTTCCCCAAGGAAATCCATGCCAAGCTCGTTTTCGGCCTGACGTTCCTCATTTACAAATGCACCATCGACATAATGCTCTGAATCTTGGAGTCGGGTTTTTCGTTCTTTTGAAATATCGGTGTGAAGATACCATGCCAATATTCCAACGAAGACCGCGATACCAAGAAACAGGAATGCGATCCATTTTAGAACATTCAGCAATTTTTTCATTTTCGGTTTCCTGCCCCCGCTTGATCTTGCGTTGTTCGAGCAAGATTTAGTGTTTCTAGCACGGTGATCACCATCTCCAAACACCGATGTTCCGTTTTGCGCCCGCAATTAGAAGCTCCGAAAGCAAAATGCTGCAGGGCTCCTGCCACATGCAAATTTCCACAAATTTCCTGTTCTGCAGGGCTGCTTTTGTGCAACCATGGAGCATGCCTGTGATGCGCCTATCTGATTCCCGAGTTCCATTCATCATCGAGATCGCTCGACTCAATCGAATTTCAGCCCCATATCGCGTATAATTTGTCTCCTTTCTGTGTGGAGTAACCTGCAATGATCGACCTTTATTTTGCTCCCACGCCCAATGGCTGGAAAATCAGCGTTATGCTGGAGGAATGTGAGCTCGATTATAATGTCAGATGGGTGAATATTGGCGCTGGCGAGCAGTTTGAACCGGAGTTTCTGGCAATCAGCCCCAATAACCGGATACCGGCGATAGTCGATCATGATCCGATCGAAGGCGATGAACCGGTCAGTGTTTTCGAGACGGGGGCGATTCTGCTCTATCTGGCGAACAAGGCAGAGAAATTCCTGCCGGCCGATCTGCACGGCCAGATTGCTGCAACCGAATGGTTGATGTGGCAGATGGGTGGGCTCGGCCCGATGATGGGGCAGCATGGGCATTTCAAACTCTACGCACCGGATCGTATTGCCTATGCCACCGAGCGCTATCGCAATGAAGTGCTACGGTTGTTCGGTGTGATGGATGGTCGGCTCGCGGGTCATGATTATCTGGCGGGAGAGGATTACAGCATTGCGGACATGGCCTGTTTCCCGTGGGTGCAAACGTACAAGCGGCAGGAAATCGATCTGGCAGATTTTCCGAGCGTGAAGCGCTGGTACGAGACGCTGAAACAACGTGAGGGATTGCGGCGCGGTATGGCGCTGGGTCGCGACAAGATTAATCGCAATCCACAGGATGATGCCGAAGTGCGCAAGACATTATTCGGAATAAAGGAATGAGCATGAATACTGTTGAATTTTACTTCGATCTTTCGTCCCCATGGACCTGTCTGGCCTTCCACAATATCCAACCGATCATCAAAGAAAACGGCGCAGACATTATCTGGAAGCCGTTTCTCGTCGGCGGAGTGTTCAACGCCGTGAACCAGAGCGTCTATGCCGCGCGCGAAAATCCCGATGATCCGAAATTCGTGCACAGCTTTCGGGTGATGAAAGACTGGGCGGCATTGGCCGGTGTGCCGATGAATTTTCCTAGCGAACATCATCCGGTGAAATCCGTGCACGCGATGCGCGCATGTTGCGCGCTGGAAGACGATCAACCGGCGCTGCATGAATTCGCGACTGCGGCTTTCAATGCTTATTATACCGATCAGCGCAATCTGGATGACCCGGCGGTATTGGCGGCAATTGCCAATGAAATCGGTATGGACGGTGAGGCGCTGGTTGCGCGAACGCAGGAACAGGCGGTGAAGGACAGGTTGCGCGCCAATACCGAGGAAGCAATTGCTCGCGGCGCCTATGGCTCGCCCAGCATTTTTGTGCCTTATCAAGGTGGCGAACGGATGTATTTTGGCAATGATCAGTTGCCGTTGGTTAATCGAGCGATTAAACTGGCGATTGAATAACTGAACGAATCCAATCATAGCCCAGAAATACGGGAGCCTAATCATGTCAGAACGCGTCACCATTTCGGTTGAAAATCATATTGCCGATGTCCGGTTTAACCGGCCGGACAAGATGAACGCGCTCGATCCCGAGCAGATTGATGCGATCATCGATGCGACCGACAAGCTTGCCGAGATGAAGGATGTGCGGGCGATTGTGCTGTCGGGCAATGGCAAAGGCTTTTGTGCGGGGCTGGACATGGCCAGCTTCACGCAGTCGAGCACGACCGGCAGTCTGGTTGACCGCAGCTATGGAAATGCGAATATATATCAGCATGTCGTGCTGCAATGGCGGCGGCTTCCCGCGCCGGTAATCGTGGCCATTCATGGCGCCTGTGTCGGCGGCGGCCTGCAATTTGCCTCGGCTGCGGATGTCCGGATTGCCACGCCGGATTCCAAATTGTCGATTATGGAAATGCGCTGGGGCCTGATCCCGGATATGGGCAGCTACTCGACCTGGCGCAGCTTTGTGCGGGACGATATCTTGCGCGAGCTAACCTACACCAACCGGATTTTCTCTGGCGAAGAGGGCAAGGAGCTGGGCTTTGTCTCGCATCTTGCCGATGATCCGCATGCAAAGGCAATGGAACTGGCGGCGGAAATCGCGGGCAAGAATCCCGATGCGATCAAGGCCGCCAAGCGGTTGATGAACCAGCTGCCGGACATGAACGAAGACGAGATCCTGATGATGGAAAGCGTCGAGCAGGACAAGGTGGGCAGGGCGCCCAATCAGAAAGAAGCGGTCATGGCCTTCATGCAGAAACGCGCGGCCAACTTTAACGACTAGAGCCTAGCCGCGCCGTACCATCTGGGCTTCGAGCACCGCCCGGAATTCGCCGTCAATCACCTTGGCACCCTCCGGGTTGGTCAGCACCAATGTCGTGGTGCAGGTGGCAACGCAGTGATTGCCTTGGAACGCGGCCGACAAGATATCCCAGGACGAATTGCCAATTCGGCCAATGCCGCTGCAAATCTCTGCATCCTCAGGAAAATGGGCCTCGCGCAGATAGTTGATCTGAACCGCAGCGATCAGCCAGCGGTCGCCCTCTGTGCGGTTTTCCATGCCCATGGACCGGTTGAAACGGACCCGGCCATTCTCGAACAGTTCGGCCATCGCGACATTGTTGATATGGCCGAGCAGGTCCATATCGCCAAAGCGCGTCTGGGTGACATTGGAAAAGGGATAGCTCGCCTTTGACAGCTGCCAGGGTTCAGGCTTGGACATAGGGTACTCTTTTGAATTTTACTCTGGACGCTTAGCTCATCTTGGCGAGCAGGTCTTTTTGCAGATGCTTGCAGAGCCATAGATAGGCAAGGCCGGAAAGCCCGTAAATCATGGCTGTGAAGCGCAATGCATCGCGCACCCCTTCGCCCGTGACCTGACGACATGCTTCCAGAACGGCCTGGCTACCAGCGGCCAATATGTCTGCATCGGTACCCTTGCAAAGTTCCAATGTCATCTGGCTGCCCAAGGCGGCATTGCTACTGACATAGGATGCTGACAAATAGTCACTTATCGCACCAACAAACAGAGGACCAAGACCATATCCGATCAGGTTGACCACGAATAGCAATATGGCGATTGCAGTCGCTCTTGCTTTCACATCGACCACGCCTTGCGCAATCGTATATTGTGAACCCAGATAGGTATAGTGCAGGAATGCCGCAACGATGAGCATCACCAAGGCGGTTGCCTGGCTGTCTGTTGAAAAGCCAATCCAATAGAGCGGCAGCGACAGGATAAGCGACCAGCCCGGGACCCATGCCACGGCGTTGACGAAGCGACCACTCAGCTTCTCGATCGCATATCCTCCTCCAAAGGTTCCGGCCGCTGCTGCGAGCGATACGGGAAGAACCAGCTGGAGGGCGGCATCGGCGATACTCAATTCATGCACGCGAACGAAGAACGACACCTGGAAACTGGAAACCCCGTAACCAACAAAGGCGACAATCGTCGCAGCCAAGGCGTTGATCCAGTAGCTGCGGTTTCCGCTCAGTCTTTTCAGTGTTTCACCAAAACCCAGTTTCTCAACCTGCGGTGTGCCCGGCGGGTCAGAATAGCCCCGCGGTGGCTCCTTAATCGTGAACAATACGATCAGGCCAATGACTACCCCGGGAAGGCCCAATATTATGAACGCTTCGCGCCAAGAAAAAGCTTCTGCAATAGGGCCGCCAAAAGCAGCAGCCAACGCGCTGCCCAGCGTCACGCCCATTGCGTAAATCGCGAGTGCCCGTGCCCGGCTTCGCGGCGGAAAATAGTCTGCGATGATTGAATTGGCTGGCGGTGTGCAGCCTGCTTCACCAATCCCTACACCAATACGAAATACCAAAAGCGCAAGAAAACTTCCTGCGAGCCCGCATAGCGCGGTCATGACTGACCACAAGATGACGCTGAATGCGATAATGCGAACGCGGTTATATTGTTCTGCAAACCGCGCGATCGGAATTCCGAAAAGCGTATAGGTCAGGGCAAATCCAAAGCCCGAAAGCAAGCCGAACTGCAAGTCCGTGAGCTGAAATTCCTGAATGATTGGTTCTGAGATAACGCCAATCAAGGCGCGATCGATAAAGTTGAGCGTGTAAACAACAAGCAATGAAAACAGAACGTAGTTTCGATAACCACTCGTACCAAATGCCTGTCCGGTATTTGTGGTGGGCGAGCCCTGGGCCTGGGTTGCGCTCATATCATCTCCTAAATCTGTTTTTTGAGATGATGGCCTGATCCGTCTTGCAAGTCCAGCACGCATTGTCTGGTTTTTCAATAAATTGCTTTGAATTATGTTACATTATGTTACATAAAGATATATCTCGGTAGGCTCATTTCCGCAGGCAGCGGTTGCAGCATTGTTGTTTCGGGCGAGGAATTGGACTGGTAATATTGCCGAAACGACGGGGGCGTCGCAACAAATGAATGATTATATTCTACCGGCTGTTGAGGTCGTACAAAAGGAATTGCTGCTTTTCGCAAGCTTGTGTTTCATCATCGGATCCATTGACGACATCATATTTGACATGATGTGGATTGTTCATTCCGCGAAACGAAAATTCCTGATCTACAGCCAATATGATCGTGCCGTTGTCGAGCAACTGCCGTCTTCGGACCAGGATCAACCGCTTGCCATATTTGTGCCGGCATGGCGTGAGGCCGCGGTTATAGGGATCATGCTGCGACGATGTTTGGTGCAATGGGGTCAGGGTAACTATCGTATCTACGTCGGCTGCTACCCCAATGATGATGAGACAATCGCGGCGGTAGCGGATGTGGCGGCCGGTGCGCGGAACATCCGTATCATTATCTGCGACCATGATGGCCCGACGTCCAAAGCGGATTGTCTGAACCGATTGTGGCGAGCACTATGCGAAGACGAGATTCTTGAATCGACCAGCTACAAGGCCATCATTCTTCAGGATGCGGAGGATCTTGTGCACCCCAATGCTCTGGAATTGTTCGACTATCTGATCGACCGCGCATCACTTGTGCAGATACCGGTCATTCCGCGCCGCGCTTCGCGCTCGACATGGGTGGCGGGTCATTATGGTGACGAGTTTGCTGAACTGCACGGCAAACAAATGGTGTTGAGAGAAGCTCTTGGTGTATCCATCCCGGCGGCAGGAGTGGGGTGTGCTTTCAGCCGGAGTGCTCTCGGTAAGCTGTCCGCCCGAACCCAGGGCAATCCGTTTGACGCGTCCAGTCTTACTGAGGATTACGAACTTGACATCAACCTTACCGAAGGCGACGCCCGCGGAATTTTTGCGCGGCTCAAAGACCGACATGGTCAATGGGTGGCTACACAGGAATTTTTTCCGGACAATTTTGAAGATGCGATAAGACAGAAAAGCCGCTGGATGATCGGCATAGCCTTGTCAGGGTGGGATCGGCTCGGATGGAAAGCCTGTTGGCGTGAAAACTGGATGCGCCTGCGCGATCGCAAAGCCAGTTTCGCGGCCATCATTCTGGCATTGGCCTACATCGCAATTCTGTTGACAGGATTATTATATGTTTTCGGCCTAACCGGCCTTTATCAGCCCGGGCCAGTTTCTGGTTTGCTGAAAACAATGCTTGCGTTCAATGCCCTGTTTTTGTTGTGGCGACTTGCGATCAAGGGCTATTTTGTATTTGCGCTCTATGGATTGCGCGAAGCCTTGCTCTCGGTTCCTCGAACGTTCGTCGCCAATATGATCAATATATTGGCGGCCAAGCGCGCGCTTGTTCAGTATCTGCAAATTCTCTCCGGTGCTCCGGCCAGATGGGACAAAACAAGCCATTTTCATCCCGATATTGCCAACGTCAAGCGGTTAAGAGCAACCGAAAACATCCGCCGGAGCCAATAAACCCATGTCCATCAATAAAGGTGCTCCTTTGAGAGCGCTCTCCACCATTGCTATCCTCTGGATAGCGGTCCGGATTGTTTGGGAAGCGATATTTCCCTCTGCGAATTTGCAGCCAGCAATGGCCGCAAAAATTGATGCTAGCGTGCCGCAAGGTGAAAACGCCGTCAAACCTTTGATCCCGCCACCGGCTGTTTTTGATAAAATTGCTTTAATCAGCCGTGAGCCGGAACCGCCGGGTGATCGAGGGCAGGGGCATGCCCGCTGTCAAAAGGTGCCGTCCTTGGCGGTGGGCATGTCCGGCAAATGGCTACAAAGGGCGTTACTCGTGAAAACACAATCTGAATCGTCAAAACCGCCCAACTCCACGGGTGTTGGGGAGCCGATACCGTCAATATCACAAATTGAGGTTTCGGCTTCAAAAAGAGCTGCTGGCTTGCCTCCGTCATCAAAGCCTCTATCTGGCTACCTCTGGGCCTTTGCTAGGCAAAATAACGGTCTGGCACAGTTCGGCGCGGCGGCACCAATTGCGCAATCGCCGGGCGGACAATATGGCGGGAGCCAGGCAGGAGCCATTGTGGCCTATCGACTGGCGGGAAACGAGCGGCGTAGCCTATCGACTTTTGTTCGCCTGTCGACTGCCCTGTCCACCGCTGGTGAAGAGGAATTGGCGATAGGCGTAAGCGCCAAGCCTTTCACCAAACTGCCCTTGTCCCTGTTTGCTGAACAACGGCTAGGTGCAAAGAATTTTCGCAATCGCGGGACATCGATCTACGTGGCGGGAGGAACCGGGCCGGATAGGTTGTTGGCCGATCTTAATTTGGAAACCTATGGGCAGGCGGGTTTTGTCTTTGCCGATGATAGCAGCTATTTTTTTGATGCTTCGGCGACCTTGCAGCGCAGGTTATGGGCGCGCGGTGACTATAAGGTTACGGCCGGGGCCGGGATCTGGGCTGGAGGGCAAGAAGGATTGACGCGCGTGGATGTCGGACCGCGGGCCAATCTTCATATCCCGCTAGGTAATTTGGATACGCGACTTTCATTGGATTGGCGGCAGCGAGTTGGCGGGAATGCACTGCCGGATTCTGGATTGGCAGTAACTGTCGCAACGGGGTTTTGATGATCTTGTGTTTCGGGTTTCTCAAAGATTCTTGACCATAGTTAGGTCAAGTCCCTTTATCCTGTAACGAAAAGGGATTAGTCCTTGGAAATATGGATATTTACCTCCCAATAGCCAATTTGTCGGTCGATGCGTTTGTTATCGTGTTGCTCGGCGGCCTGGTGGGTATCCTGTCCGGCATGTTTGGTGTTGGTGGTGGTTTCCTCACCACGCCGCTTTTGATCTTCTATGGCATTCCGCCAACCGTCGCTGCCGCATCGGCATCAACACAGGTTACGGGTGCCAGTATTTCCGGGGTTGCGGCCCACATGCGCCGGAAGGGCGTTGATTTTCGGATGGGAGCAATCCTGGTGGTTGGCGGGATTGTGGGTACCTTGATAGGCACCGGGCTGTTCCAGATTCTGCAGAGCTGGGGTCAGATTGATACCGTAATTTCCGTGTTATATGTTCTGATGCTCGGCAGCATTGGCGCGATGATGGCCAAAGAATCCTGGGGCAGCGTCAAGGCGGTTCGCTCCGGCAAGCCGTTGCCAGCGCGTAAAAGGCGGCATCATCCGTTGGTCGCAAACCTGCCGATGCGATGGCGTTTCTATCGTTCCGGGCTCTATATCTCACCCATCGCGCCTTTTGTGCTCGGCCTGATGACCGGGATATTGACAATGCTACTTGGTGTCGGCGGCGGATTTATAATGGTTCCGGCGATGCTGTATCTGCTCGGCATGGGCGCGCAGGTTGTGGTTGGCACTTCGCTTTTTCAGATATTGTTTGTCACCATTGCCTCAACCATGATGCACAGCATGACAACGAGAGCAGTAGACATCGTTCTGGCCAGCCTGCTGCTGATCGGCAGTGTTACCGGCGCGCAGCTTGGCGCGAAATTTGCGCAGCGGATGCGGCCGGAATATCTGCGGCTGGCCTTGGCTGTCATGGTGTTGTTGGTTGCTATTCGCATGGCGTTGGGACTCGGTTTCCAGCCGGACGAGATTTACACGGTGCAGTTGTTATGACCGGGCTGAGATCAAAATTCGCGACGATATTATGCGCTCTTGGTGTCCTGTTTTTAACTACCGCGAACACGCCGGTTCTGGTGCCTGATGTGTCCCAGGACAAGATCAGTATCCAGGGTGATTTTAACGGCGCGCAGCTGTTGTTATTTGGTGCGATTACTTATCCGCCGGGCACGCCCAACCGTGATCAGGCTGACATTGTCGTCGTGCTCAAAGGCCCGACCGAATCCATCGTACTGCGCGAGAAGCAGCAGGTGGCGGGGATCTGGATCAATGCGGCAAGCAGCGAATTTCGCTCCGCTCCCGGCTATTATGCCGTCGCTTCCTCGCGGCCGGTGGAAGAGATTGTCGATGACAAGACGGCCGATATTTATGAACTCGGCCTCGATCATCTGCAATTGTCACCCGCCAGTGCCATTGACAGCAGGGAACTGGACCGGTTTACCGACGGACTGGTGGATTTGAACACGCGCGGCAGATTGTACAAAAATCTGCCCAACAGCGTCGAAATTACTGATTCCGTCCTTTATCAGGCACGGATCAATTTGCCTGCCAGTGTGCCCGTTGGTAAATATTCTGCCGAGACGTTCCTGATCATTGACGGCCGCGTTGAAGCGGCTGAAATCAAAGACATTACCATCGAAAAAATCGGGTTGGGACGGTTCATCACCAACCTGTCGCAGGAAAACGGCTTTATTTATGGCCTTTTGGCGGTTCTGATTTCCGTCGTTCTGGGCTGGGCCGCAGGCTATTTGTTCCGGAAAATCTGATGCAAAGGCATAGTTCGCCAACAGTTTACCTTTTTGAAAGGCCGGTAAATCTTCCTTAACCATGATGGCTTAATCCTGCCGGTAGATAAACAATACAGGATTGTGCCTTCATGTCTGATATGGGTTCTCATAGTTTTCCAGCAGCTCGCCCGCTTCCTTCCGATGATGATGACGTAGCGGCCGAACCGGTGGCCACATCTGCGCCAACAGCGACGCCGAAGCGGTCAGAGGGGCACAAGATTGGCGAAGTCATTGAAATTGCCGGATCAGGCTCTCGCATCGTCATGGATGCAGCGGTTCTGGGCAGTTTGGCAGAACATCCCGACGCAACGGTAAAAATGGCCGGGCAGGTCGGTAGTCAGGTTAAAATCCGTGTCGGACAGACATGGTTGCTCGCCAACATCCGCACGCAAAAACTTTACGAAGGTCAGGCCGGCCTGATCATTGCCGAAATTGACTTTCTGGGTGAGGGTGATGAAGAACGGCTCACCGGTCATATTTATAATTTCCGCCGTGGTGTGACCCGTTATCCGGTTCCTGGTTCGCTGATCTATGCGGTTACGACCGCTGATCTGAAACAGGTTTACGCATCCGATGGCCGCGCCAATGTTGAAATCGGTACGGTGTATCCCACCGACGATATTCGCGGCGCGCTATATGTTGATGCCATGCTCGGCAAGCATTTCGCGCTTCTGGGATCGACCGGTACCGGTAAATCGACATCGGCCGCGTTGATCCTGCACAAGATCTGCGACATCGCGCCAGAGGGTCACATATTGATGATCGACCCGCACGGCGAATATTCGGCAGCCTTCAAAAATAATGGACGCCTGTTCGATGTGAACAATCTGAATCTGCCCTATTGGCTGATGAACTTTCGCGAGCATTGCGAAGTATTTGTGCAATCCACCGGTGATGCCAAACAGATGGATTGTGACATTCTCGCAAAATGTCTGCTGGCCGCGAAGGCCAAGAGCCAGGCCGCGCAGGGTGTGGCTAAGCTGACCGTAGACAGCCCGGTACCTTACCTGTTGTCCGATCTGACAACGATTATTCAAAATGAAATGGGTAAGCTGGACAAGTCCACCAATTCTGCTCCTTATATGCGGCTGAAGACGAAGATTGACGAGATCAAGGCCGATCCGCGATACAGCTTCATGTTCTCCGGCATGCTGGTTGGCGATACAATGGCAGACTTCCTGTCGAAAATTTTCCGTCTGCCATCTGATGGCAAACCGATTTCGATTATCGACGTATCAGCCGTACCTTCGGAGATTACACCGACTGTGGTCGCCGTCTTGAGCCGTCTGGTTTTCGACTATTCCATCTGGGCAAAAAATGAACCCCAGCGACCGATCCTGCTGGTCTGCGAAGAAGCTCATCGTTACATTCCCAATGATGATGTCGGCGGCGACAGCAGTGTCCGCGATATTTTGAGCCGGATTGCAAAGGAAGGCCGTAAATATGGCGTCTCGCTGGGCCTGATTACGCAGCGTCCATCGGATTTGGCCGAGGGTGTGTTGTCGCAATGTGGTACCATATTGTCCATGCGTCTGAACAACGATCGTGACCAAGCCTTCGTGAAAGCCGCCATGCCAGAGGGTGCACGCGGTTTTCTCGACTCCATTCCTGCACTGAGAAACCGGGAGGTTATTTGCTGCGGTGAGGGTGTCGCGATTCCTATTCGAGTATCGCTTGATACGCTGGTCGAAGAACGCCGTCCGGCGTCGGAAGATCCGATGTTCAGCGAACTGTGGCGCGAAAACGGCGGCGAGGAAGAGATTATCCAGCGGGTAATCAAGCGCTGGAGAAGTCAGGGGCGTTAATCCCCAAGCCCACTTTTATCTTTGTTCATAGGTTGTTGGTCGAACAGCAATGGCGCAGTCACGCTATTCGATTACATCTGTAGTCAATAGGTCGGGCATGATGCTCGGTCCGGTTGGATGGAGAACAGAGATGACCAACGGAAAATTTACGGGAGCAATTGCGGGACTGGCAGTCATTGCAATGGCATCGATAATCCCGCTTGCCGCCAGCAATGCGCATGATGGCAAGCACAAGTTCGACAAAAAATGGAGCGAAAACCTGGCTAAGAAGATCGAAGCCAAGGTTGCAGCGGGTATGGCCAAAGGCGCGATCGGCATGGAAAAGGGTGCGGAAAAAATGCTGCGTGGTGCCGACAAGATGGAAGCCTATGCCGACCGGCTGGAAAGTGATGCGGCCTTTCGCGAGGCTGAAGCGGCGAAGAGGAACAAATGGAACGAAGGCAACATGACGGCAGATGAACTGCTGGCACAAGCTCCCGAGTTTCGCCGCGGTGCAACCGAAATGCGCGAAGGTGCGGCAGAGATGCGAAAAGCGGCCGAGAAAATGCGGCGCGGTGACAGGAATTAAGGCTCGCCACTAGTGCTCCTCAATTTTGCCACAGCGGTCTTGTGTATTGGTTTTACGCAAAGGGCGCCAAGATTTCGAAGAGGCCAGTGAAAAAGTTGGAAATAGCTGCCTGTTAGATTAGGGCAGGCGATAATTATTCGCTACGCGTTTGAGTCCTTCTTTTAAGGTGATACCGCCGAAATTGATGAGTAGGCCCAATGGAAGTTTCATCAGCCGGAGGTAAGTCAGCGTTTGACGCGTATGAATAGGAACAAGCCGCTCCACGGCCTTGATTTCGAGCAACAGGCTGTCGTCGACCATTATGTCCACGCGAAAAGCATCGGGGAAATCCAAGCCATCAATCCGCGTACCGACCGGCATCTGCCGGTCAATTTTCATGCCTTGCTTGCGCAACCGGTTGGCCAGAACCTGTTCGTAAACAGATTCCAGCAAACCCGGCCCCAAATCAATATGCACGCCCATAGCGGTATCAATGACCCGGCTGGCTCTATCCTCAAGATCGACCACAAAACTGCCCTCTTGAAAATCTTAGCGCCCTTTGCGTGAATCTATTACCCCAAACGCGCAAGCGCCGCCTGCAGCCGTTCGGCCTCTGCGCTTTTGTCGGCGAGATCGGCACGGGCTTTTTCGACCGCTTCCGGTTTGGCTTTCTCAACAAAATTGGCGTTGCCTAACCTGCCTTCGAGAGACTTGGCTTCTTTGGACACGCCTTCCAGCGCTTTGCCGAGACGTGCTTTTTCGGCATCAATGTCAATCGCACCGGCCAGCGGCAGGACATAGGTAGCGCCATCGATAACAATCTGTGCGGTTGCGCCCTCAGGTGCTGGATCAAAGGAGAAACTCTCCAAACGACCAACCCGATCCAGAGCAGATGCCTGCCGCTCAATCCGCTGCTGCAGGGCATCATCGCCATCACGAACATGGGCAGTCATCTTCGTGCCCGGCGCGATATTGAGTTCGACCTTTGCTGTACGGGTCGCCGAGATCAGGCGGATGAGCCAGTCGACTTCTGCCTTGGCATCGGCATCGATTTCCGCCCTCGGTTCCGGCCATTTCGCGACAATCAGATCATAGTTCCGGCCACCGGTTTCGGAAGCCATGCTGTGCCACAGTTCCTCTGTGATAAACGGCATGAACGGGTGGAGCATCACAATGATCTGGTCGAGCACCCAACCGGCAACCGCCCGCGTTTCATCTGCCGCAGCGGCATCATCACCTTGCAGCAGCGGCTTGATCAGCTCCAGATACCAGTCGCAGAACCGGTCCCATGTGAAATGATAAATGGTATTGGCCGCCGCATCAAAACGCAGGTCACCCAGCGCCTTGTCGAGTGTGGCCAGCGTTTCGGTCACTTCGGAAATGATCCAGCGATTGACCGGCAGCTTGGCCTCTGGCCCGCGCAGTGTTTGGCTCGCCCCAATGCCGTTCACTTCACAGAAGCGCGAGGCATTCCAGAGCTTGGTCGCAAAGTTGCGATAGCCCTCGACCCGCTTGTCATCCATCTTGATATCGCGGCCCTGGCTTTCCATCGCCGCCATGAAGAAGCGCAGCGCATCGGCGCCATATTGATCAATCAGGCCGAGCGGATCGACAACATTGCCCTTGGACTTGGACATTTTCGAGCCGTCTTCGGCGCGGACCAGCCCGTGCAGATAGAGCCGCTTCCACGGCACGTCATTCATAAACTGTATGCCCTGCATCGCCATCCGCGCGTCCCAGAAGAACAGGATGTCAAAGCCGGAGATTAGCAGGTCATTCGGATAATGGCGCTTGAGATCTTCGGTTTCTTCCGGCCAGCCAAGTGTGCCGAAGGGCCAGAGGGCAGAGGAGAACCAGGTGTCGAGAACGTCAGGATCGCGGGTCAAGTTGACAAAGTCGGCAGATATTCCATCGGGAGTACCACCAATGGCTATCTCATAATTGTCTGGATAGTAAGCTCGCGCTTCCCGAATAATTTCCTCTTCACTGCTGCCAACGAAAATCTTATCGTTATTCCGCTGCGCAACCCCGTCTTCGATCGTGGGTCCAAACCAAGCCGGTATCCGGTGTCCCCACCAAAGCTGACGTGAGACACACCATGGCTGGATATTCTCCATCCAGTTGAACCAGGTTTTCTCCCAAGTCTTCGGGACGATCTCGATACTGCCATCGCGCACCGCCTTGATCGCTGGCTGCGCCAATGTCTCGGCATCGACATACCATTGGTCGGTCAGCCAAGGCTCGATAACCACACCGCCGCGATCCCCGAAAGGTGTCGCAATCGTGCGCGGCTCGGCATCATGCTCGACTTCTTCGCCATCTTTGTTTTTGGAAACATGCGGGATCAGGCAACCCATTTCCTTCATCCGCTGCACCACCAGTTCGCGTGCGCCATCGACGCCATCTTTCTTGAACCGATGCAGACCGATAAATTCTTCCGGAACCAGACCGTCCGCGGATTGGCAAACATTGGCCTCGCCATCGAGCATATTGAGCATCTCGCCGGCCGCAAAACCGGCCCGCTTGCCAACCTCGAAATCGTTAAAGTCATGGCCCGGCGTGATCTTCACCGCGCCGCTACCCAGTTCTGGGTCGGCATGTTCGTCTTCAACAACCTTGAAACGCCGTCCGGTAATCGGTTGCTCAATCTCTTTGCCGATCACGCTTTTATAGCGCTCGTCACTAGGGTGCACGGCAACCGCCATATCGGCGAGCATCGTTTCGGGCCGGGTTGTGGCAACTTTGATATAGTCTTGCCCATTGTCCAGCTTCACGCCATCAGCCAATGGATATTTGAAATGCCAGAAACTACCTTTCATATCGGTAGTCTCGACTTCCAGATCGGAAATTGCGGTCTTGAGGGCTGGGTCCCAATTGACCAGCCGCTTGTCGCGATAGATCAGGCCATCATTATAGAGATCAACAAACACCTTGAGCACGGCTTCGTTCATGCCGTCGTCCATGGTGAAGCGCTCGTTCGACCAGTCCATCGAACAGCCGAGACGACGGAGCTGGCCAGTTATGGCGCCGCCGGATTCCTCTTTCCATTCCCAGACTTTTTCGACAAATTCTTCGCGCGTATAGTTGGTGCGCTTGTCCTGCCGCTCTTCCATCTGCCGCTCGACAACCATTTGGGTCGCAATGCCCGCATGGTCCATGCCGACCACCCAGAGCGCATCCTTTCCCTTCAGCCGTTCGTGACGGATGATGATATCCTGCAAGGTGTTATCGAGCGCGTGGCCAATATGCAGACTTCCGGTGACATTGGGCGGCGGATTGACGATCGTAAATGGCTCCGCATCGCCGCGTTCAGGGCGAAACTGGCCGGATTTTTCCCAATGTGCATACCAGCGCGCCTCAATGGCCGCCGGATCGAAATTTTTATCTAATGTCATGCGCTGCCTTTGCCATTGCGGTTTCCGCTAGGCAAGCGTCACGTCAAAACTGTGGCCAGAATTCTGTCAGTAGGCTGGATTATGCTTGGACAGAAAACTTTCCATCTGCTGCAAAAGCAGCAACCGGTCGGGTTCGCGTGTGAAATAATGGTCGGCTTTGGGCAACAAGACGAACTCCACGGGCTTGCCAGCCTTTCGCATCGCCTTTTCCATGATGACCGATTGTTTGTAATCGACTGTCACATCCTTGCGACCGTGAATCAGCATCAGCGGTACCTCTATCTTATCGACTGAATAGATTGGTGATACCGCCTTGAAATCCGGCGTCATTTTATTCCAGCTATTCTTATGGGTTCTGGAATAGACGTTTCCACCAAAGTCATTCACTTCACGGCGGAGGTTGGACACCCCGGCGATAGAGATAGCGCAGCGATAAAAGTCGGGGTCTTTCACAACACCCCACATCGCCGCATAGCCGCCATAGGAAGCACCCACGATGCATATCTTTTTGGGATCGGCAATACCCTGGTTCACCAGCCAATTGACACCATCGGTAATATCATCCTGCATGGCAAAACCCATTTGCCCCTGGCCCTTACGCAAAAAGGTCTCCCCATAGCCTGTCGATCCCCTGAAATTCGGCTGGATAACGGCATATCCACGATTGGCCAGAAACTGTGCCCAATAATCATAGCTGAGCTTATCATGACCCCAAGGACCGCCATGGGGCATTGCAATAACAGGTAGATTCTTCGCCTCTCGCCCGCGGGGCAGCGTCAGAACAGCTTCAATTTCCAGACCGTCACGTGCGTCATATTGAACATATTTTGCCCGCGCCAGACGCTTGTTGCCAATAGTCTCGTTGATATCTGCCAACTTAGTCAGTTGGCCAGTGGTGCGTTCGAACATGTAAATCAGTCCGGGATTATCAGCAGTGCCGATGCGCACGATCATCCGGTTAAGGTCATTGTCGATGCTGATAATGCGAGCTTTCGCGTTTTTCACAGCCGTATTCAATCCTTCTTGCGCGCTTTTCAGCTGTTCATTTATCCATTGAATTGATTGTTCCTCATCATTGGTGTGAACACCCAACAGCTGGGTTTTATCGGCGGATAGCACAACGCTTGTAACGTCGGCCTTAGGCATTTCAAACTCGGTGGCAAGCTCCTCCTGCGTCATCAAGTTGATGCGCTTTACCACCGATTTGCCCGACTGATCCTCACGGATAACCAAGCCCTCATCCGATCCCGGCAGAATCATGAACGGCAGGGTCAGGTCCTCTTCCTGGCGGAGCTTTGCCTTTTCAATGGTTTGAAAAAGTTTGCCATCCCGTGATCTGTACAGCAGACGCTGCGTGCCCGTTCGATCATTGTAGGAAATTCCCATGCGGACGACGCCGCTGCTGTCGCTCATCCATGACAAAACGCCTGATCGACCGTCATCAACGCGCCGATATTTGCCGGTTTCAACATTGATGCGATAGACTGCCGGCCAGAACCCTTCGCGATTGCTATATATAGAATTCTGCGCAGCAGCGATTATCTCAACGCCGTTT
Organism: Sphingorhabdus sp. EL138; assembly: GCF_900258045.1. Lineage (GTDB taxonomy): Bacteria > Pseudomonadota > Alphaproteobacteria > Sphingomonadales > Sphingomonadaceae > Parasphingorhabdus. The sequence continues at coordinate 484,679 of NZ_OGVD01000004.1, forward strand.
TGGGTTGATGACCAGAGTAGGTTATCGCCGTTTTGTCCTCCCATTTTCGACAGGAGGCTGGTTATCTTCTTACTCTGCCTGTTGATGGCAAACATGCGGGATATGTACCATCGATCGGATTCAACCCGCATGAGCTTGTTCACCCCGATCACCAGATTATCATTGCCTGCCCACCGCAACCAACTCGGTTCTGTCTCGTCGGGAATCCCGACAAAGAATTTGGTTGTTCCCTCGCCATCATCCTTATCCAGTCCGATGATACCAATCACCTGGGTTCCGCCGAGGCCGAACAGCCCTGCAAGATATTTCCCATTGGGTGAGATGGTCGCTGTGGAGATGAATGGCAGTTTGGCAAAAGCCTCAACGGGCAAGAGATTTTTATTTTCCGCGGTCTTGGCGTTCTCAATATCGGAGGTGGCTGCAGCTGTGGTTGACGTGAAGCCCAGCGCAATCATGCAACTCAATATCAGACACTTCTCTATGACAGCACGAATCATCCAAAATACCCCCTAGATTCAGAAACGATCGATATCGATGCCAATCATTATCAATGAGTACAAGTAACTATTCAGAAATATTGCGATGAAACAGAATCTATTATTTTGGAGTCAACTAGACCGTCTTTGTCAATATTGCGTCAATTTCCGCATTGGCCTTTGCGCGCAATTGGCGCTTGCAGGCGGCGAAACCGGGTTGGGCATTTAACTCTTGCGCTTTTGCGATCGACCTTTCGATTAAATCTCCTGGCATAAGGGTCGCCTCGACCATGCCAGCGCCAATGGCTTCATTGGGTTTCAGCAACATGCTCGATAGCGCCAGACGCCGTCGCCACGAGGGTTCCAGCCAATGATCCAATATTGCTTGCGGCACGGGCGGGAAGGGGAGTCCGGCCTTGGCCTCGGGCAGTCCGATTTTATAGTGACCAGAGGCGGCATAAATCCAGTCAGCGCACAACATCATGATTCCGCCAGCACCAATGGCATTGCCATTAACCGCGCAGACAAAGGCGCAGGGCAGGCGATGGAGCGCGGCGGCATAGGCGTTGACAGCCGCGATAGCGCGCTCTTGGCCGGCTTCATCCAGAGAGGCGGCGATCTTGGTATCCATGCCGCAGGTGAAATGCTCGCCTGCACCAGTCAGTACGACGCCGCCTTTGGGTCTATCCTGCGCGAGCTTTTCAAAGACGCTTGCACCCTCTTCGAGCAAATCTGACGAAAGCGTGTTGCGCGGTGCATTGGTCAGGGTGACGACAACAGTGTCGCCATCAGTTTCGGTGGGGAAAAAGCTCATTCGCTCTGGCCCTCCTTCGTCCATTTGTCCATCCAGTCAAATACAGCATTGTGCCATTGGACGCTATTCTTACCCTTAAGTACCCAGTGATTTTCATCCGGAAAAATCAAGAGCTTGGATGGGATATTTCGTTCCTGTGCATAGGTGAACGGCATTATGGACTGGGTATAGGGAATACGGAAATCCTTCTCGCCATGGATGAACAGGGTCGGTGTCTTCCATTTGTCGATATGCTGGATCGGATTCCATTTTTCGGGATCAGCGCGTTCCCACCAGGGCCCACCATGATCCCACTGATCGAACCACAATTCTTCGGTGGAAAAGGCAAAGCTGCGCAGATCGAATATGCCGGCATGGTTGACGATGCAGTCAAACCGATCCGGCCATTGGCCCGAAATCCAGTTCATCATGTAGCCGCCATAGCTGGCACCCAGTGCGCAGGATCGTGTCCCGTCTATCTGTTTGTCAACTTTCAGTGCCGCTTCGTAACCCAAACGCAAATCTTCTAGTGGCTTTCCGCCCCAATCCTGGTTGATGCTGTCCATGAATTCCTGACCATAGCCCGATGACCCGTGGAAATCGATTGTCACCACGGCATAGCCTTGCGCGGCCATGACCTTTGGATTCCAGCGGTAAGACCAGCTATCGCCAAAGCTGCCCTGCGGCCCGCCATGCACCAAAAACGCCATCGGCAGCTTTTCCTTGGCGCCTTTCGGCTTGATGATCTGACCCCAGACCTGATGGCCTCCAGCACCTTTGAAGCTAAAGCGTTCCACGGCAACTTTGCTAATCTCCGCCAGCCTATCGCCATTAATATTGGTAAGCTGCGTAACCTTTCCATCAGTATCCCGGCGATAGATATCATCAGGTGCTTGCAGGCTTTTTCTGGTGAAAATCATCGATCCGTCTTTTAACGGCGTGATATTCCCGACACTGCCATTCCCGGTCAGACGAGTGACCTTGCCATCGGCAATGTCCACTCGAAAGGCTGCATAGTCGAGAATTTCCTGAGCCGTAACAATCAGCGCATTGCTGTCCGGTGTCCATGTGATTGAACTGACAGAGCGATCCCAGTCGCCGGTTAATATCCTTGGTTCCTCTTCGCCTTTACCCAGCAATTTGATGACCTTGCGATCACTTTCGTAACCCGGACGTTCCATTGCCGCCCAGGCCCGCCATTGGTCATCCGGAGAGAAAGCTGGCAAGGTATCTGTTGCGTCACTGTTTCCTGGCATGAGTTTCGGTTCGCCGCTGGAAAGGGCGACGCCGTAAATGTCGAGATCGGTTGACTTGGGTTCATTGCGATCTGCTTTGCGCAATGTAAAGGCTAAGCCTCTTCCACTTGGAGACCAGGAAATTTCCTCCCCGCCGCCAAAGGGTTTTGACGGACTATCGCCTATAAGCTCGCCATCTAGTGCAGTTCCATCGCCGGTGAGCTTGCCATCTTGCAAATCAAAGGCAAAAATCCGGCTGTAGTTGCCGGGCGTTTCCCAACTCGACCAGTGGCGCACGAATAGTTCTTCATATTCACGGCCTGTACCAGGACCGGGCAGGGCTCTATTACCATCACCACCTTCAGCTTTACCACAACCAAATGTCGGGCAATCTTTGGCGACATCTCCCCAGATCGCAACCTTGTCGCCCTTGGGGGATAGTTTGAAGCCAGCGATATCGGCTTGGAGGTTGCTAGCCTGCACCGGTTCGCCCTCCTGTCCACCAGAAGTTATCGTAGCCTTCCAAAGCTGTTCTGTTCCACCGGCATCGGAAAGGTAGTAGAGCAACCCTCCATCATTAGAAAAGGAAGGACTGTGTTCACTTGCGCTCGCTTTGTCGGCAATACGCAAGGGAACCGCATCTGGCTTGGTGAGGTCAAGCAGGTAAAGCCCCTTTGAGCGTTCATAGCTTTTCGGATCAGTTTCAGTTACGCCAAAAGCGGCCCATTTCTCATCGGGCGAAACAGTCACAGAACCAACGCGTTTCAGCGTGGCGAGATCTTCTGCTGTCATTGATCGAGCAAGAGCCATGGGGGTGGACAGAAGCGCGCCTGTGATCAACAAGGCGATACATGATGCTTTGGATAGATTGTTCATAAACGCCGGTTTAGCAGGCCTGCGCGCTATAGCAATTGGGATTGAAATTACTTGTCGTTCAGCCTTTGAATTTCACGAGCAACCATTTCCTCGACCAGCTTTGGTAAATTCTCATCCAGCCACTCTTTCAACATTGGTCTCATCAGGTCTCGGGTGAGATCTTCCAGAGAGGTGCCATGACTGGGGTTTGTTGGAGCCGGGGTGCTGGATCCCTCCATAGCGACCAACGCTGACAAGGACTGACGCATAGAATCGAGCTTCTGATCATTAATCAACCGTTCTTCCTTACGGCGATCTCCGAAAACACCTTGAGCCGAGGATGGTCCGGTGTCCTTCACCTCATTGGTTAGTTCGAGAACGCTGTCATCATCACCGGTTGTCTGCACAGTAGGTTTTTTGGTTTTACTGCTTTTGGTTGCAATATTTTTTGGCAGCGGTGCGATAGGTGTTACGTTGTTGGGAACAGGCTTCAAGTGCGATGCAGCATCTTCGCCTTGCTCAATATCTTCATTTTTTTCGGCAGAGCGGTCTGTGTCAATCGCCTTGTCCTCAGCGATGATTCGCTTAATCGACGACAGAATTTCTTCCATGGACGATTCTTTATTTTGTTCTGCCATTTGCAAAAGCCCCAAACTCAAAAAATGTTAAAGCCGCTAGTTGTCCAATCTCTTTAGCGCATTAACCTCTAGATCGGCAACCATTAGCCGCCCGGTCTTATTCGCTTTCTCTCGACTCCGGCAAGGGCTCTATGTCAGCCGTTTGTGCGGGTGTATCTACAGTCCGGGTCGCCTGGGGTTCAGGATTCGGGTCCGATTGAAAATCGTAGAACTGGTTTTTAACCCGGTCATAATTGACTTGCGGGTCATAGAGTGGACCGCCTTCAAGACCCAGATCACGAGCTTCCGCACGCCCCATGGCGGCGAGCAACGTAAAGCCCGCCACATAGCTATTGCGTCGCGCTGTTACCAATTGCACCTGTGCGTTGAGCAACTCCTGTTCCGCGTTCAAAATGTCGAGGATGGTTCTGTTGCCCACGCTATTTTCAGCTCTGACGCCTTCCAGGGACAGCGCGCTGGCAGCGACGGCTCGCTCCGACGACTGGATGACTCGCTCGGATGCGCGCCAACTGGAATAAGCGGCGCGTGTTTGCGCGATGATGTTGCGTTCTGTCTCTATAAGCTGTTCATAGGCCTGACCCGATCGCGCCTGTGCCTGTCGCACCTGCGCCGCTGGCCGTCCACCCTGATAGATTGGAACAGTCATGCGCACACCTGCTTCTGCGTTCGATTGCTCTTGAACAAAGTTCACGCCCGGAACATTGCCGCCGAGCGTGTTAAGGAAATTGACATAGCTACCCTGAGCAAAGGCCTCGACTGTAGGCTTGACCGCGCCTTTTGCAGTTTTGATATCGATTTCAGATGCTGCGCTTCGTTCTTTGGCTGCAAGCAGGTCGGGATTGTGTTGTAAGGCGATATCTACGGCTTCATCGGGTGATTCTGGCAGATTGGGAAGTGGTGGTGGTGATTGCAGCTCACCGGGAACCTGTCCTACTAAGGCAATATAATTTTCTTTGCTCGTGATCAGATTTGCGCGCGCAGATTCCAATTCTCCCTTGGCAACTTCCAGGCGCGATTCGGATTGGGCAACATCGGTACGCGTGAGATCACCGATTTCAAAACGGTCGCTGGTCGCTTCCAGGTTGACGGATAGAACACCGACATTGGCGCGATTGAGCCGCACAACGGCCTCATCTCGCATCACATCCATATAGGCTGCGACCACGTTGCTGAACAGGCTGGCCTCGGTACCTCGCAGGCTATATTGACCGGCGACAACCCGCGCTTTAGCAGCGCGCACAGCATTTTTAACCCTGCCTCCGGAATAGATCGGTACATTGAATTCGCCCCCTGCGCTGGCTTGCCGAAGAGGTGCGTTAAAACTGTTCGAGTTTCGAAGAAAATTTTCCTGAAAGGTGAAGCGGGACCCTGAATTCGGCCGCCCATCGGCTTTGGCGATAGCAACATTCTCATCTTCCGCGCGCTGCCCCGCTTGCGCCCCGGACAATGTCGGGTTCGTTTTGTAGGCAGCGACAAAAGCTTCACGCAGAGTGTCAGCATGGGCAGGAGTAGAGAACGTCGCAACGGCGACGGCGCTAAGCAACAGATGGCGCTTACACATTGAAAAACGTCTCCCTGGGAAGTTTTGCAGGAATACCTGCATCTTAGAAGCTGAAACTCTTGGCTTGTTCAAAGCCGGGCAGGGCGACGCCGCCGCAATCTGCGAAATATTGATACCCAATGGTGCCACCTGCCTTGTGCCCGATGACAAGACGCGCGACGCCGTTATCCATGATCGCTCCCACTAGCCGGCCTTCCGGTTGCAGTTGTTCGACCAGCGCGTTCGATATGGCATCAACGGTGCCGTCAATAATGATCACAGAATAAGGTGCGCTTTCAGCAAAACCATCACTATGGCTCGCTTTTTCAACCTGGACATTGTCGAGTTCGCTCAGGTTGTTTTTCGCCTTAGTCGCAAGCTTTGGTGACTGCTCTACGGCGACGACCGAACCCGCAAGTTGTGCGACTACCGCAGCGGTGTAACCTGTCGCGGCCCCTATCAGCAGAACATTGTCGTCCTTTTTCAGTTCGGCCGTATTCAGCAGACGCCCCGTGACGAGTGGCGCGTTCAATGCGCGCCCGTCGCCAACGGTTACACCACGGTCGGAATAGGCGACACTGCGTGATGCGGCAGGCACAAAATCTTCCCGTGCAACATGGCTCATCGCGGCAATGACACGAGGGTCGCTGACATCGGTTGTCCGCAGCTGGCTGACAACCATCGCTTTGCGCATTTCCTTGAAGTTCTCGTGACCCACTTTACCACCCTTGATGTGTTTTAATCTGTTTAAAAAATGAACCATGCCATCTCTGTATTATTAACGCAATACAGTATGGAAATATTCTGCTCGCTTCTAACCGTACTTGTCGACGCAGCCAAGACGGATTTCGGCGTTTTTCCAATGATAGCAACTTTTGCGTAACATCGTGAAACGCACACCGGGATAAGTTAGGGTTGACATTGCCGGCAAAGCGAAGCAATTGCGCCCCCTCTCCGGCCCGATGGCGGAGTGGTGACGCAGCGGATTGCAAATCCGTGTACGCCGGTTCGATTCCGGCTCGGGCCTCCAGAACTTTTCTCAACCACATGCCGTTTCTTGCCAAAAGGCAGAGCGGTTGCACGCATTGACGTGAACCCGCGCAAAGAGATGTAAGAGATGAGGTCAGGAAAAAATCCTAACCCTTTTCCAGACATACAACGGGCAGACAATCAACTAGGGTCTTTCAAATAGGCGATTACGTCCGCCCGCTGTTGTGCGTCCGGCAAGCCAGCAAAGACCATTTTTGTCTTTGGAATCACGCGCTGCGGTTTTTCCAGATACTGGAACATTTTTTCCTCGGTCCAGGTAATGCCGCTGTTCTTATTGGCATCGGTGTAGTTAAATCCTTCAACTGCACCTGCCTGATTGCCCATAATTCCTGCCATTGACGGACCAATGCGGTTCACTCCTGGGTCGGTAACATGGCAAGTGCGGCACTTGGTAAATACCTTTTTCCCGGCCTCTGCATCGCCGGTCAGGCTGGCATATTCAACACCATCAAGAGTCGTTACATCATCTGCGGCTGGTGTCCCCGCATCAACAGGCGCAGCAGTCTCTTCATTCACTTCTGATTCTGGCTCTGATGTTTTTGATTCGGTTGTCTCTGCTTGTGGGGTGGATTCTGATCCTCCACCGGAACAGGCTGCTGCGAGAGCCGACAAAGCAATCACCCCTGTTAGGGCTTTAAACTTGGGCATATTGTCTCCTCTTTCCTGATTTAAATGGCGTATTGATGTGCCAGCCGTGTAGTGCAGAATTCCTGCAAATAGAAGAAAGTTTTTGGCGCAAGCGGCATATCATTAATCAGGTCACCGGAGTTACCGGAAGTACAACTGCCTCGATGGAGTTATCTGACGCCGACATACCGTCAGACGTCAAAACTGTGATTGGGTTGTTCTTAAAGGCGTTTGCAAATCAAACAATCAGCTCATTCGAAGATAGATATTCCTCAAGACATTGCTTGTTTTGGATCCCCCGTGAGGATTCGAACCTCAATTGACGGAGTCAGAGTCCGTAGTCTTACCATTAGACGACAGGGGAGTACCGGGGCGCGCAATAGGCCCGGCATGCAAGCTGGTCAAGGTTTTTCAAATCCGCGAGATGGTGGGTCGTGTAGCGCTAAACTCTTGCACATCGAACGCCCCGGGGTTATCTCTGCAGTCAAGTACCGGCGGTATTACCCGATCCGGAGAAATATAAGAGTAACGGTTATGGTGGATGAATCATCCCCATCGCCGCAACGACAGGACGGCGGAAAACCGGCAAAGACGGCCCGCCCGAAACATGCGGCGACACATAAAAACGGGAGTCGAAATGCGCCTCCCTATCGAAATAATGGTGCTCGCTGGCCCAAATTGCGGTCTTATGCGGCGATTGATCTAGGTACGAACAACTGCAGGCTACTGGTCGCAAAACCTTCTGCTGACGGTTTTATCGTGACCGATGCCTTTTCCCGCGTCGTGCGGCTAGGAGAGGGCTTGGTCGAGACAGGGCGGATTAGCAACCGCGCGATGGACCGGGCTGTTGCGGCTCTTTCCATCTGTGCCGACAAGCTGAAACGCCGCAATGTAACACTCGCGCGTTCCGTGGCGACGGAAGCATGCCGAAGGGCGAGCAATGGCGACAAGTTTATCGACCGTGTGCGGCAGGAAACCGGCATTGCGCTTGATATCATTACAGCCGAAGAAGAAGCGCGTCTTGCCGTGTTGGGTTGCCAGATTTTGCTGGAACCGGGCGAAGGGCCAGCTTTGATATTCGACATTGGCGGGGGATCGACAGAACTGGTGCTGGTCGATACATCCGGAGCGGCACCCGAAATCATCGATTGGCTCAGCGCGCCGTGGGGCGTGGTCTCGCTGACGGAGAGCGAGAAATATGATGGTAGTGATGCGAAGGCGCGCGAACAGGCCTATGCCAATATGCGCGCACGGGTCACAGACAGTTTTGCAGAATTCGCCAGTCGCTTGCCATCTTCCGACAATAGTGATTTTCGCTTGCTGGGCACCAGCGGCACCGTGACCACGCTGGCCAGCCTGCATCTCAAACTGCCGCATTATGACCGAAAGGTCATTGATGGTTTGATTGTGCCAGCCGAATCAATGCGCGACATCAGTGCAATGCTGGCAGGATGTTCTCCGGAGGAACGGGCGGCGATACCCTGTATCGGCAAAGAGCGTGCAGATCTTGTGGTTGGCGGCTGTGCCATTCTCGATTCCATTCTGGACATCTGGCCTGCAAGCCGAGTTGGTGTAGCTGATCGCGGGATCAGGGAAGGTATCTTGCGTTCCTTGATGTCCTCCAACGAAAGAGTGCGGCGATAATGAAGAGGAAATCGCCATGAGCCGGGGCAGGTCGGGACAACGACAGCGGGTGAAAACCGCAAAAGGCCGGAAAATCGGTTCGACGCGCTGGTTGGAACGACAGCTCAACGATCCCTATGTCAAACAGGCAAAGGCGGATGGATATCGTTCGCGTGCGGCTTACAAGATATTGGAACTGGACGAGCGCTTCAAATTTGTCCGGAAGGCGAAAGCCGTCGTGGACCTTGGAATTGCACCGGGCGGCTGGTCTCAGGTCATCCGCAAATTCGTTCCGCAGGCGAAAATTGTGGGCATCGATCTGTTGCCGGTCGATGCAATCGAAGGTGTCACCATTTTCGAAATGGATTTTATGGATGACAGCGCGCCTGATAAATTGATGGATGCGCTGGGCTGCGCACCTGATCTCGTTCTGTCCGATATGGCGGCCAATACTGTCGGGCATCAACAGACCGACCATCTGCGCACCATGGGCCTGGTGGAAGCCGGAGCCTATTTTGCGATTGAAAACCTTCAGGAAGGCGGTGCCTTTGTTGCAAAGGTCCTGGCCGGCGGGACTGACAATGATTTGCTGGCCATGCTCAAAAAACATTTCAAGACTGTCAAACACGCCAAACCGCCTGCAAGCCGCAAGGGTTCATCCGAATGGTATGTGGTGGCTCAGGGTTTCAAAGGACGGCCGGAAACCGCCTGAAAAGCCAATGGCGGCGAAGTTTACAATGTTTACTGTGTCCTTTTGGCGACATTTATCCAGCAGACCGTCTTTCAAAGTTCACACAATTCTCACCGCCCTTTGCGTACGAAGTTTACAAAGTGCACAATGTCCTTTTGGCGATTTTCTGGGAGTGTCATCAGCCCAAGCGATGATCCAAAGTTCACACAGTTCTCACGGTAGCGAATGCGGGATCATAGCGGGTAGGGGGATATTCAAAACTGAGAAAGAGCCATCAGTTTTTATCACAAACAGAGGGCTGTAGGAAAGTGCGAGAGTGTTGGCAAACTCGGCTACAAACGGCATCTAACCTATTTCGACCCGCGTGCCTTGGCGATCATATCCTTGATACCATCATAGCCGACCGCGCCGACTTCGGTCTGGTTGCCCACCACAAAGGCCGGTGTTCCGGTAAACTGAAGCTTTCGGGCCACCTCGATGTTGTTCTGTAACTCCCGCTGAGCCTCTGGCGTCGCAATAAACTTGCGGGCTGCTGCCATATCCAGGCCGACTTCCTTGGCCGCGCTTTCGATTGTTGAAGGGGTGGGGCGTCCCGTAGCGAACATGGTTTTGTGGAAGGCGTAATATTTCCCTTGCTTGGCGGCGGCCAATGCCATCAGGGCTGCGTCATTACTCGCTTCGCTAAGGATAGGCAGTTCGCGAAACACAACCTTGATATTCTTGTCTTCTTTCAAGAGCCGGTCAATATCGGCCGTCGTCTGTTTGCAATAGGGGCAGGCAAAGTCGGAATATTCGACAATGATAACATCACCATTGGGGTTTCCCGCAAAAGCCGCTCCCGCAAAAGGCGCTTCGATACCGGAGCGGATTTCATCAATTGCAGCAGTCTTTTGCCTAGTCTGCAATATCTCGACAGCTTCGGGAATGATTTCCGGATTTTTGAGAATATAGTCGCGGACAATGGCCTCGATGGCCGCCTGTTGTTTGCCGTCAATGCCCGCTGCCAGTGCGGCCTGCGCAGTTTCGTCGCTGGCGGACGTTCCGCCTGTTTGCATGAACCAGACGGCTGCAGCCGCTGCTATGGCCAAACCGCCACCTGCCATAATCATCCACTTTCTATTTGTATTTTCCACGTTCTTCCATTCCAAAAGACGAAGCCTCCTTGTCGAAGCTTCGTCCCTTTGTCCACAATTGTTACAGGGGAGATTTGATTTTGCCTGTCAGCGTTGCTTGCAAACCAGCTTAGCGGCGACGCCGGTCTGACCGTTCAAACTCATTTTTCGCGATCAGAGATATGTCCTGCGCGCGGATCCATTCCGGTGTGTTTTCCTTGATTCCTGCCATAGCGATTTGCGAGCTGCGGATCGCACTGCCATAATTGCGCTGCAGCAAGGCACTTTCTGCGGTTGCCAATTGCGCGCGCGCGGTATCGCCTTGTTGGGAATAGACAACGCCTAGTTGATACCAGGCGAAAGGATTACGGTTGTCCTTAACCACGGCGGCCTTCAGGACCCGCTCTGCCTCTTCAAAATGCGTTTCATCCTCCGTCGCAATCAGTGCATGGCCGAACAGGCTGGCGATCAGAGGCTGGTTATTGGTCAGGCGTACGGCCTTTCGAAGTGAGGCGATAGCCTCTTTCGGTCTACCGGATTCCAGCAGAATCTGGCCGTGCAGTTCCAGAAAATAGGGATCATTCGGCGCATCTTTGAGGAGATTATTGACCTCCAGCAAAGCGCGGTCGGGATAAGCACTTTTATGCCAGGCATAGGCGCGCGCATACCGAGCAGGGATACTCTGGTCGCTTTCCGGGAATTTGCGCAACGTAGTAGTCGGTTCATTGGTGAAACCAAGTAATTTTGCCTTAACACGCTGAAAACGTTCTTCGATTTCCGGATCTGGTGGCGTGTCCCATGCCGGGTCGGCCTGGTAGACGTCTCGGAGCAGCGTCACACGTTCGCCAGAGAGCGGGTGGGTGCGGCCATAGCTGTCTTCTTGCGGAATGCCGAGACGGAACTCATAATTTTGCAGTTTTTTGAAGAAATCAATCGAACCCCGGCCGGTGATCCCGGCGGCGGAAAGATAGCGTGCGCCAGCGGAGTCTGCTGCCCGCTCCTGCACACGGCTAAAAGCCAGGAACTTCCCGGTTGCCGCCTGCTGACCTGCGGCCAATATCCCGGCGCCTGCATCGCCAGCACCTGCGGCAATGGCGGCGGCACCCAGGATCAGGCTGAGAATGGTAATGCCGGTTGCGGTCTTGATACCTTCATCAAAGCGGATGATATGACCGCCAGTAATATGACCCAGTTCGTGTGCCATGATCCCCTGAATTTCGACCGCACTGTCGGCGGCCTCGATCGTACCGGAGTAGAAAAACATGCGCTGTCCGCCCGCGACAAAGGCGTTGATCTGACTACTGTTGATCAGAATGACTTCGACATCTTTTGCATCCAGTTCGGACACTGCGACCAAAGGTGATACCATATCGCTGAACAGCGCTTCAGTCTCGGCATCGCGAAGAATGGATTGCGCGGCAACCGGTTGAACGGTGATCGCGACCATCGCGAGAAACGCGGTGATGAGTTGTCCGATGCGGGAGAGAGAAAGGTGAGCAAACGGTTGGCGCTTGGTATCATTCGGCGATGACATAGATTTCCTTCGGGACGTCCTCTGGATGAAGTTCTGACGAATTCGCTTGTCCATTACCACAAACAGAGTGAACCTGCGATGAAATCTATCTATTCCTCTGCAAACCGGAATTTGTTCGGCAAAGGCCAAAACGGTCGAGATGGAATTATGGGCCTCTGTATACGCAGAGGCCCATATTCAAGCAATCAATCGCCAACAATCAACCAAAGGTCCGTTGCCACCATCCGCCGCGCGGCGATTCCGCCTTCTGGCCGGCTTTGTCGGCCGTATCATCGGTTTTTTTAGTGGCCTTACTTTCCTTTGCAGCGCTCTCATCAACTTTTTTTGCAGCCGACTTCTTCGCTGCTGTCTTTTTGGCGGGGGCCTTCTTGGCCGGTTTTTCAGCGGCTTCCACGCCGTCCGCATCAGTTTTTTTTGCCCTGGAGCGGGTCGTCTTTTTGGCCGCCGGTTTTTCCGCCTTGGCGTCATCGGTCGTTTCCGCCGCAGCATCTGATTTTTCAGCTGCTTTGGTTTTGCGCGGTGCGCGGCGACGCTTTGGTTTCTCTTCGTCGTCTTTCGCTAAGCCGTCATCGGCGGCTGGTGCACTGTCCGTTTCATCAACTGGCGTTTCCGCTTTCTTGCGTGAGCGGCTGGCCCGCTTCGGTTTTTCCGCTAATTCAGCATTGTCATCGGAACCAGTCTCTGCTGCTTTTTCATCATCCGACTTCCGGTTGCGTCCACCTCTGGAGCGTCGCGATTTTGGCTTTTCGCCATCATCGCTGCCTTGCTCAGCGGTTTCCGTTTTACTGTCTTCGTCGGACTGTTTATCGGCGGCTTGGTCGCGGTCACCTGTTTCGACCTTGCTTTCGTTGTTACGATCTCCGCCGCGTCCGCGCCGTCCGCGCCGCCGCCGCCGCTTGCGAGGACGTTCTTCTGTCTCTTCATCCTGTTCAGCGGTGTCGACAATATCGTCATCATCTTCATCGACGATAGGCTCGAATTTCGGAACATTTTTGGGAGGGCCGCCAGAGCCTTTGACCTCCATCCGTGCGCCTTCGATCTCTCCGTCAGGTATGATCTCTACCGAAACGCCATAGCGTTTTTCAATTTCGTCAATCTCGTGCCGTTTACTGTTCAGCACATAGATTGTCGCTTCCTGACTAGCCGTCAACGTAATCTGTTTGGCTTTGCCTTTGGCCGCTTCTTCTTCGATCAGACGCAGGGCTGAAAGCGCAGAAGAGGACGCCGTACGGACAAGTCCTGTACCTTCACAATGCGGGCAGACTTTGGTCGAGGCTTCCAATACGCCGGTGCGCAGGCGTTGGCGACTCATCTCCAGCAATCCAAAGCTGGAAATCCGGCCCACCTGAATGCGAGCCCGATCATTTTTCAACGCGTCGCGCATCGCGCGCTCGACCTTGCGGATATTGCCGTGACGATCCATGTCGATGAAATCGATAACCACTAGTCCAGCCATATCACGCAGTCGTAACTGGCGCGCAATTTCCGCGGCGGCTTCCAGGTTGGTCTTGACCGCTGTCGCTTCAATGCCATGTTCCCGCGTGGAACGACCAGAGTTGATGTCGATGGACACCAAAGCTTCGGTCGGGTTGATCACCAGATAACCGCCGGACTTCAGCTGAACCTCGGGCTGATACATGGCCGAAAGCTGATCTTCGACACCATAGCGCTGAAACAGCGATACCGGGTCGGCATAGCTTTTTACGCGGCGGCTGTGGCTGGGCATTAGTAATTTCATGAAGTTTTTGGCCGCTGTATAGCCATCTGCACCCTCGACGAGCACTTCTTCAATTTCGCGATTATAGATGTCGCGGATGGCGCGCTTTATGAGATCGCTGTCGCTGTGGATCAACTTGGGAGCGACTGCACCCAATGTATTCTCCCGAACCTCATCCCACAGCCGGGCAAGATAATCGAAGTCGCGTTTGATTTCCGGTTTGGTCCGCGACAGGCCTGCAGTGCGAACGATGCAGCCCATTGTGTTGGGTAGGTTAAGATCGGCGATGATCGATTTTAACCGCTTGCGATCACCGGCATTGTTGATTTTCCGGCTGATACCGCCGCCGTGAGACGTATTGGGCATCAGCACACAATAGCGGCCGGCCAGACTCAGATAGGTGGTGAGAGCCGCGCCTTTATTGCCGCGCTCTTCCTTAACGACTTGCACCAAAACAACCTGGCGGCGCTGGATAACATCTTGAATTTTGTAACGCTTGCGCAGGGCCATGCGCTTTTGGCGCGCCTGATCGCTGGCTTTGGCTACGTTTTTGCCGCCACGACCGCCACGTCCACGGTTGCGGCCCTTACCGCGTCTGCTGCGACCTTTGGTTTCGGTTTCTTTGTCGCTGTCTGCCGATGCATCGTTATCATCGTCGGCTTCGTCTTCAGTTTCACCGTCTTCCTCATCGCTGCCATCTTCGTCGCCATCTTCGTCGTCGTCACTGTCATCGCCATTGAAATCTTCGGCTGGCACTTCGCCTTCCGTGACATCAATTGTATCGACGCTTTCGTCTTTCTCGACTTCGACCAGTGCGGTATCGAGCTCTTCGGTCGCTTCGCTGCGCACCATGTCTGCGGGCGCATCTTCTTCCTCTTCCTCTTGCGCGCGCAGGGCCGCTTCTTCGGCGGCATGCTCCGCTTCCTCGGCGAGCAGGCGTTCGCGGTCTTCTTTTGGAATCTGGTAATAGTCGGGATGGATTTCGCTAAAGGCCAAAAACCCGTGACGATTTCCGCCATAGTCCACAAAAGCGGCCTGTAGCGACGGTTCGACCCGCGTTACTTTTGCTAGATAAATGTTGCCTTTTAGCTGTTTATGTTCGGAAGATTCAAAATCGAATTCTTCAATTTTGTTCCCTTTTACGACCGCCACCCGGGTTTCTTCCTGGTGGCGCGCGTCGATTAACATGCGCGTTGTCATTCAATATACTCCTGGCATGATGCGGCGGGAATGCTCCCGGCGGGACCATGCAATATAAAAGGGACGACGTCTTCTTGCGCGCTGCCGAAATAGGGGGAGCGGGCGGCGTCATCCGGTTAATTTCAAATATCTCTGAAAAAAATGTGTCTGCGACAAATGCATGGCCCGGGCCGTTAGCCAGGGTCTTTCCGTCCATAGAAACACTTCCCTGTGGAAGAGTTTCGGAGCCGGAGATGTCATGCCTCATGTCGCTTCAACCTGTATATGCTGGATAAACATCCAGCTTAGCTCGTGCCATTTTTAAAAATTTCTGACGGCACAAATGGGGTGCTAGCACCGCAATAGCAAATCGGCAACACAAACTATCACCGTATCGGACCACCGGTATCTTATTGTTGCGAATAGAAGCTAAGTTCATCGTAAGTATAGTAAAAATGCTGTTAACCAAGTCATTTTACCGGCGCTTATAGGCTTATCCTTAATAGGGTTTTTACCGCGTTTTGTGGTGGGAAACCGAGGATGATGCCGCCGATATGAATTTTAACTGGACCGACATGGCTGGCACATTGCATAAGGCGGCCATGCCATTCGCAGCAATTTTAGCATCCTCGCTATTGGCCCTGAACCCTGCAGATGCGGGCTCTGTAAGCCGCATACATAGCAGCGATGGTCAGATAACTGTTTCTTTCGACGGTCTGGTGGAGGGTGCGTCGACATTCTCTCTAGTTGGTCCCGATCGCATTGCCGTAGACATCAAGGGCGGCAAAGCCGGGCGTGGCGGTCACGCTGAAGGGATGGTAAAATCCGTGCGTCAGGGGCAGTATGACCCCAATACGGCGCGGATCGTTTTCGATCTCGATCGTCCTGCAGTCATTACCGGGGGCGGTTTTTCCGCCGATGGAAAAAGCCTGAAACTTAGCATGCAATCAGTTGGCGGTGCTGCGATCAAGAAGGGGCGTAAGACCTTCTTTCCGCCGGTTAAATTCCGGGCGGAACCTCCGAAGAAAGCCTACAGCGTGAAGGTGCCCCTCGGAAAACCGCAAGACACTGTGGATCTCCCGAAAATCAGTGGTTCTGATGATCCCAGCCGGCCGCTGGTTGTTATTGATGCCGGCCATGGCGGCCATGACCCTGGCGCGATTTCTCCGCATGGAAGTCAGCGCGAAAAGAACATCACTCTCGCCATTTCACGCGCTGTTCGCGATCAGCTGGTCGCCAGTGGCCGGGTGCGTGTGGCGATGACACGCGACAGTGACAAATATCTTGTGCTCGAGGAGCGTTACGGCATTGCCCGCAGGCTGGATGCGGATCTGTTCATCTCTATCCATGCCGATGCTGCAGGCAATGAATCAGCCGCCGGCGCTACCGTATATACCCTTTCCGAAGTGGCGTCGGACCGGGAAGCGGCCAAATTGGCCGCACGTGAAAATCGGTCGAATATCATCAATGGCGTCAATCTTGGCGGATCCAATCGCGACGTATCATCGATATTGATCGACCTGACGCAGCGCGAGACGATGAATGTATCCGCCGATTTTGCAAAATTGCTGATCCGCGAAGGGCAGCGGATGATAAAGTTCCGCGCCAATCCCCATCGCTTCGCGTCTCTGGTGGTATTGAAAGCGCCTGACACACCGTCGGTTTTGTTTGAAAGTGGCTATCTGACCAATAAAGAGGATGTCGAACTGCTGAGCTCCCGTGCCGGCCAGTCGAAGGTTGCCATTGGTATCGCCAACGCAATCGAAGCGCATTTCGCGCGGAAACTGGCACAGCGCGGATCGCAAAGCTCTGGTGCGGGGTCCAAATAGCGGATATCGTAACACTGACTTTTGTAACATCATGTGTCGGTAAAGTTTTTCGTCGATATTCTCTGGAAAATGCTCCTGATACTGCTAGATAGCGCAGTATATGGTCGAAAATACACCCGATAATCAAGGCACTAGCGCGCCCGAAAGCCTTGCCTACAAGCTGGAACGCAACACTGGCGGTTTTCTCAATCGCGTTGAAAAACTGTGGCAAAATCGCTGGTTTCGGCTTTTTCTGGCCTTTATCGCATTATGCTTGCTGGGCTGGTTGCTGATCTGGGTTATTTTCGCTCGCGACCTGCCTGATGCGAAGACCCTTCAGCAATATGAGCCGCCATTGCCTACAATGGTGCGCGCTTATGATGGCGAACCGGTTCACAGCTATGCCCGTGAACGCCGAGTACAGTTGGAATATGCCGAATATCCTGCGCTATTGATACGCGCTTATCTGGCCGCAGAAGACCGGACATTTTTTGAACATGGCGGTCTCGACTATCCCGGCATCGCAACAGCGATTGTGACCAATATCTCAAGCAGCGGACGGCCGGTCGGTGCATCCACGATCACACAACAAGTTGCCAAGAACCTGCTTTTGACCAATGAGGTTTCCTATCGCCGCAAGGTACGGGAAGCCTTGCTGGCTTACCGGATCGAAGAGGTTCTGACCAAGCAAGAGATTCTGGAGCTCTATCTCAACCAGATATTTCTTGGCCGGAACGCTTATGGTGTGCAGGCCGCTGCCCAGGCTTATTTTGGCAAGGACGTAGATGAACTGGCACTGCATGAAATGGCGTATCTGGCGATCCTGCCCAAGGGGCCCTCCAACTATCGGCCTGAAAATAACGAACAGCGGGCTATCAATCGGCGCGATTGGGCATTGGGTCGGATGCTGGACAATGACTGGATCACTCAGGAACAGCATGATCTGGCGGTTGCTCAACCTTTGGGTGCGATCCGGTCCCGCGGTGCGCGCTTTCAGCGTGTGGGTGGCTATTTTATCGAGGAAGTCCGGCGCCAGTTGATTGAGCAATTTGGCGAGAATGAAGAAGCCGGGCCTTATAGTGTCTATTCCGGAGGCCTGTGGGTTCGCACTTCGCTGAACCCTGAGTTGCAAGATTATACCAAAGATGCTCTGCGCAACGGCTTGCTGCGTTATAGCCGCGGCAAAAGCTGGAGCGGACCGATCAACAAGATCGAGATGGATGATAAATGGGCGCAGCGCCTGGCCTCAACTTTCATCAATACCGACCACGCTGACTGGCGCATAGCAGTCGCTTTGAACCGTTCGGGCAATGGTGCTGAAATCGGATTTACCGACGGGACAACCGGGCGCATCGGGAACGCGCCGAGTAAGCTGGCCGCAGGTGATATTATCGCGGTAAGCCCGGCAGGTGGCAGCAGCTATGTGCTGCGTAATGTTCCCAAGGTTTCGGGCGGAATGGTAGTGCAAAACCCTCGCAACGGCCGGATATGGGCAATGCAGGGCGGGTTTGATGACCGGATGAGTTCGTTTAACCGCGCAACGCAGGCAGAGCGCCAACCGGGTTCCACAATCAAGCCGTTTGTTTATGCCACCGCGCTAGACCAAGGCATGACACCAGCTACGATTATCGTTGATAGTCCCTTTTGTGTTTATCAATCGGCTGCGTTGGGCCGCAAATGTTTCCGCAATTTCGGCGGTTCTCGCGGTGCAGGTGAGCAAACGCTGCGTTGGGGAGTGGAGCAATCCCGTAACCTGATGACCGTACGCGCCGCGAATGATGCGGGAATGGACAACGTGGTAAAGACCATCAAGACAATGGGTATAGGCGATTATAAACCCTATCTGGCTTTTGCGCTTGGCGCCGGTGATACGACCGTTGAAAAACTGACCAATGCCTATTCCATGCTGGTAAATCATGGACGGGAGTTGCAGCCGACTGTCATTGACTTTGTGCAGGACCGTCAGGGCAAGGTCATTTTCCGTGCCGATAAAAGGATTTGTGAAGATTGTAATCGGGATGATTGGGACGGCGAGGCAATGCCGCGTCCGCGTCCGGCCGGGAAACAGCTTATGGATCCAATGACGGCTTATCAGATGGTCAATATTCTTGAAGGTGTGATCACCCGCGGTACCGCGCAGAATCTGAAAAGCCTGAACCGTCCGCTGTTTGGCAAGACCGGAACAGCAAGTGGTCCGACCAACGTGTGGTTTGTCGGTGGCTCCCCAGATATGGTCGCTGGTGTCTATATGGGCTTTGACCAGCCTGCTAATATGGGCGGCTATGCCCAGGGCGGTACTTTGGCCGCACCGATTTTCAAGGAATTTGCTCAAAAAGCCATGGCCGGAATGCCAAAAACGCCGTTTGTTGCGCCGCGCGGTATCCGTATGGTCAGGGTGGACCGAAAGAGTGGCAAGCGGGTCTTTGGCGGCTGGCCGTCCGATGACCCCAGGTCGGCCGTGATTTGGGACGTATTCAAACCGGAAACCGAACCAAGGCGATCCATCCGCAAGGAAGAACTGCTGGCACGTCTGGAAGCCCAAAAGGCACAAATAAGAGCCGCGAAACTTGCAGCACGCGAACGTGATGCCAACAACCGCAACCGGCCAGCACAAAATGATGCTGACTTCCTTCAAGATGAGGGCGGAATCTACTAGCAGCGGCAGTCCGCGAACCCGCAGAGCTGGTGATGCACCGGTGCCACAATTTACGACGAACGGTGATAGAATCACCCAAAATCGGCCCATTTTGCGATGGGCCGAGTTGCCATCTTCTTGAAATAATCAGGCGCATGCCCAATTCACGCGAGCGGGGCAACACCGAACAGGGGTTTGGAGTTGAATATGCGTAGTTCGTATAAACTATTTGCAGTCCTTGCCGCAGGAACGTCTCTTGCGTTCAGCGGCGCCGCACATGCCGGAGAGCCTTATGTAGGTGCATCGGCAGGACTGAATTTACCAAGTGATTCAAAAAATCGCGGAGAATTTGAGGGCGATGTAGCAGCAACGGCTGACTTTGACGCTATTCCATCGGGTACTGATCTCGATTGGACGACAGAGCTCAATAACGGCCTCGATCTGAATCTGTTGGCTGGCTATCGTTTTGACAATGGCTTCCGGGTGGAACTGCAAGGCTTTTACAACAAGGCCAATGTTGATTTGCATCGGGATTTAGCCGTTGGTGGAACCGTGATTGACGGCTTAGATTCCGCGATACTGACCCGCGGTGCCGCCAATGCGGCCAATCCGACCGTAGGCGCGGTATTGAGTACCGATGACGGCCAGATCAAAAACTATGGTCTGTTTGCCAATGCTCTCTATGATTTCAAGATCAGTGAAAGTCTCGTGCCTTATGTGGGCGCGGGCGTTGGCTTTACCAGACAGGATGTCGAATATGCGCCATCGGGAATCGATGTGGTTGATGATAAGAAGACCCGGTTCGCCTATCAGGGTATAGCTGGTGTGACTTACAGACTGAGCCCGTCCTTCGAGCTTTTCGGTCAATATACTTATCGTGCCACGGATCGCGGCGACTATGATGTCAATCTGTTGCCCGCGACTTTGGGCGTGAAGAGTGAGCAATCATTGTTCAATGTCGGCTTCCGCATTCCTCTTGGCGGCGGGAACTAGTTCCGGGTGATATTTCCCCGATAATATAGAAATATGCGCGCCGTCCGAACGACTATGTTCAGGCGGCGCGCATTTTACGCGTTTCCCTGCTGACAGCGGCGAAAACCCCTGCTATCGGCGCGGACATGACTGAACGTTCCCATATTCGTAATTTCTCGATCATCGCGCATATTGACCATGGCAAATCCACGCTTGCGGATCGCCTGATCCAATATACTGGCGGTTTGACCGAGCGCGAGATGAGCGAACAAGTGCTCGACAATATGGATATCGAGCGGGAACGCGGTATTACGATCAAGGCGCAGACGGTGCGGCTCAACTACACCGCCAAAAATGGCGAGGCCTATGAGCTGAACCTGATGGACACACCGGGTCATGTCGATTTTGCCTATGAGGTATCGCGCAGCCTGGCCGCCTGTGAAGGCGCGTTGCTGGTGGTTGATGCGGCACAGGGCGTGGAAGCGCAGACGCTCGCCAACGTGTATCAGTCGATCGAACATGATCACGAGATTGTTCCGGTGCTGAACAAAGTCGATCTGCCTGCAGCGGAGCCGGAGCGGGTCCGTACCGAGATTGAAGAGATTATCGGTCTTGATGCTTCCGAAGCGGTGCTGGCATCCGCCAAGTCCGGCATTGGTATCGAAGACATATTGGAACAGGTCGTCGAGAAGATACCGGCACCCGGCGGCGACCGCGATGCGCCGTTGAAGGCCATGCTGGTCGATAGCTGGTATGACCCTTATCTGGGCGTTGTCATTCTTGTCCGTGTGATTGACGGTGTGCTGACTAAGGGGCAGCGGATCAAGTTCATGGCGCAGGGCACCGAGCATCTGGTTGACCGGGTTGGTTGTATGCGGCCGAAGATTGAGCAATTGCCGGAATTGGCTGCGGGTGAGATCGGTTTTATCACAGCGCAGATCAAGGAAGTATCCCAGACAGCAGTTGGTGACACGATTACTACCGTTAAAGGCGGAGCGGAAGAAGCATTGCCGGGCTTCAAGGAAGTGCAATCCGTCGTGTTCTGCGGCCTCTTCCCGGTCGATGCCGCGGATTTTGAAAAGCTGCGTGAAAGCATCAGCAAACTGCGGCTTAATGACGCCAGCTTTACCTTTGAAATGGAAACCAGTGCCGCGCTGGGACAGGGGTTCCGTTGCGGTTTCCTTGGCCTTTTGCATCTGGAGATTATTCAGGAACGCCTGACCCGTGAATATGACCTCGACCTGATCACAACGGCCCCATCTGTTGTTTACCGGATGGTGATGAACGACGGGACCGAACAATTTCTCCACAACCCTGCCGACATGCCGGACGTCGTAAAGATATCCAATATTGGCGAGCCGTGGATTGAGGCAACCATCTATTGCCCGGACGAATATCTCGGCGGTATCCTCAAACTCTGTCAGGACCGGCGCGGTGTGCAGAAGAACCTGACCTATGTCGGGGACCGCGCACAGGTTGTGTACGAGTTGCCGCTCAACGAGGTCGTATTCGATTTTTACGATAGACTGAAAAGCATATCACGCGGCTATGCGAGCTTTGACTATCATCAGGTTGGTCTGCGGACGGGTGATCTGGTCAAGATGAACATTCTGGTCAACGGCGACCCGGTTGATGCGCTCAGCATGATTGTCCACCGCGATGCAGCGGAATCGCGCGGCCGCCATATGTGCGAGCGGCTCAAAGACCTGATCCCGCGTCATCTTTTCAAGATCCCGGTGCAAGCGGCGATAGGCGGCAAGGTCATAGCGCGCGAGACAATCGCAGCGATGCGCAAAGATGTGACCGCCAAATGCTATGGCGGTGATATCAGCCGAAAGAAGAAGCTGCTCGACAAGCAGAAAAAGGGTAAGGCCAAAATGCGTGAATATGGCAATGTCAGTATCCCGCAAGAGGCGTTTATTGCAGCTCTGAAAATGGGTGATGAAAGCTAGCTAAGCGCCTATAGTATATATTATTGAACACGCATAATGCCCGGGGTGCAGGGCTTGAGGGCTCAAATACATATACGAAGCTTTTTACTTTTCTAACTCGCAAGCCTTGATCTTGCCTGGCAGCAGCGCTTTGCCTACCGGGCGAAAGCGTGCGAAATAGCCGCCAAGTTCCGGTCGCTCCATAAAGCCGATCAGTTGATAACCAACCGCTTCAAATTCGCAGAATAGCTGTTTGGGCCGAATACCATGCTGGACAAAGGGGCGATCGACATCGACAACAATCACTTCGCCGCCATCATAGCTGCCACCATTTGCATCCCGGCGGATGGAAGGACGCAGGCGTGACAGAAAAGCGTAAGGTTCCCGCACCTCATGGTACATGTGGACCAGAAAAATACGGTCAAAGCTGTCTTCGGGGAGGCGCGGATCATCTGGCGCACCCAGCTTTATGGAGACATTGTCCAGCGCATCGCGAGCGACTCGATCGGCGAGCCGTTTTATTGCGTCCTTGTCGATATCCTGTGCCAATACCCGTCCCTCGGCACCGACTCTTTCAGCCAACCGGACAGTATAATAACCCTCACCGGCGCCAATATCGGCCACTGTCATACCGGGTTCCAGTCCCGCTGCTTTCATGATCTCTTCCGCTTCACCAACCTTGTCGCGTGCGGTTTCGGTCGACCATTGATTGCCAGCAAGTTCGGATACCGGCCGAGACGCCGGCGGATAGGCCAGCGCGGTTTCCGGACGGTTGGCATCAGCATCGGGTATTCGTTTGCACCCTGCCAACGGAGTGGTGGCCGCCAATGCAGCGATTGCAATGACGGGAAGAAAGAAATGATTGCCAGTAAAAATACTCATGTCGAAAGATTTAGGCGAGGGATGCGACGGGGGCAATGGGGTTAATGGATGTCGGGATCGTAAATGCGGTTAAACGCGGTTCTTGGACTGCCGATGTCCGCTTTGGGTGCAGAAACGGACATCACTTCTAACGCAAATAGTGCAGCCTGATACCTATTGAACCTGGCTTAAGGCTGGCTTGATGAAATTTTGGTTCATCATAGGCGCTTTTTGCGTGCGAAGTGCCGTAGCCTTCAGAAGGATATCCACCTGACAGGTCAAAATTTTGATTGCCATTTTCATCATGGAATACTGACATGGCATAGGGCTTTCCGGCAAGGTCTGGAAAATTGACGTTCAAGGAGCCCTCCTTCGCCGGCAGTTCCACAAATCCGACAGCTCGATCATAATCATGGCTATTGAACGCATCTGCATTGTCAAATAGCGCGATATAGATTTTTCCGCGATTATTGCGAATGCCGTTAATCGACACTTGCATTGTCTTGCCGGAACGTGCCTGTACTTGCGCTTCTTTCTGTGAAACCCGAACCGGTTTGCTCGATGGTTCTCGCGGCTTGGTCTGAGATGAGGTTGGTGTAATGTTCCCCACCTCGATAGCATCCGTACCGCTGGCGTTGGCAGGCGATATCAGACTGGCAAGCCAACCTCCTCCAAGGACGATGGTTGCGGTTGCAGCAAGGGCAGCGATACGTTGTTTATTCGTCGGCATGAGGATATCCGTTTTCCAGATTTGTTAGTTCGATGATCGGTCTTGTGGGACTTTCGCCGGTTCAAATTCCGGTGGGCCGAAGAAATAGCCGAGCTTGTTGCGCCACTCCTTTGCTGTGACGACATTTTTACCGACGCGATAGATGCCATGGAAGAAGGCGACCAACGGATTGTTGCTGTTGATCGGCTTGACAAGACCATAAACGACGGGCGCTTTTTCTTCGGCAAAGGTGCCAAACATCCGGTCCCAGACAATGAATATTCCCCCATAGTTGGTGTCCAGATATTCAGGGTTTGAGCCATGATGGACGCGATGATGGGAAGGTGTGTTGAAGATCAGTTCAACCGGGCGTGGCAGTTTCTTGATCGTCTCTGTGTGCAAAGCTGTTTGATAGAGTTGCACCATGATCTCGGCAAAAGCGACAACAATCGGATGGAACCCGAGCAAAACCATGATCACGGTCCCGAATATCGGCCAAAGCCCATCCATCGGACCAAAGCGATAGGCCACGGAAATGTTAAAATGCGGTGAGCTATGATGGACGCTGTGTGTTGCCCAGGCAAAGTTGAACCGGTGCATGCAGCGATGTTCCCAATAGTATAGTAGATCGGCGACAATGATGCAGATAGCGATGGTGCCGAGGTTGGTATCAATATCGAACAGCGCAAAATCCTGCGATCCGTACACAAAGACATAGTAAAGCCCGCCCAGAACCAGAAAATTGATGCCAATGAACATGGCCAGGGTGATGTAGTTGGTAATCGTGTCGCTGATGATATCCCAGTTGAGACGTCCTTTCAGACGATAGCGGACGAATTCCAGCGCGAGGAAGATTAACGCGCCGACGAAAAACCAGTCGTTGATCACGGCATCCCAATATTCAACCCAAGAGGGGTCGATGCTCTCAAACAGGAAATCCAAATTTTTGCTCCGAATCATAAATTATCAGACTTGATAATATTGAAATAGAGAGTTATATTAAATTGTCAATGTTGATAATTTAATGGAGATTCCATGCCGCGCCCTGCACTGAAAGAAGAACGCCGCGAACAAATCCTGCAGGCCTTTGAGCGCTGTGTGGCCCGTTATGGGATAGAAGGTGCAACTCTGGAGAGGATTGCCGAAGAAGCGAGCTTGGCACGGGCGCTAATCCGTCACAATGTCGGCAATCGGGACGATCTTGTGCTGGCCTTGATTGAGCGGTTTTTTGCGCATTCGGATAACCAATGGGCGGCACTGACTGAGGCTCTTCCCGAAAAGAACAAAACCAAAGCGCTGATCGAATATCTGTTCGATTCCCGTTATAGCGACTCCCAACAGGTTCTGATAACGGAGGCGCTGATTGCCGGAGGAGCGCAGGACAAGCAACTTGCGAAGCGACTGCGCGACTGGATCGATCAATCTCTTGACGTGATTGCAGACATAATAAGGCAGGATTTCCAAGAAGCGGCGTCAGACAGGGTGGAAGCCTGCGCTGCGGGAATCCTGGGCATCTATTTCAATGTCGATAGCTTTGCCCTGATCGGTGATATGTCCCGTCTGCGCGGTGCATCCAGGGCCGCCGCCCTGACTTTGGTAGACAATCTTGAAAAGGGAGTGAACCGATGATTTTGCTGCCTCGCGAGGCCTATGTCGAAATGAGTTGGCAGAAGCGTGAGAAATCGAAAATTTTTTCCGACAGCTGGTCCTTTGTGGCACTGGACAGTGATCTGCCAGAAGAAGGCGATTTTCGAGCGCTTATGTGCGGAGACTATCCGCTTCTGGTGCTCCGGCTGGCCGATGGTTCCTTGGCGGGATATCAAAATATCTGCCGTCACCGCGGGACACTGTTGGTGGAAGGAGGCAAAGGGAATATCGGTAAAGCCATGATCTGTCCATATCATCGCTGGACCTACAGTCTGAACGGTCAACTCCGTGGAGCACCGAACATGTCATCATGCTTTCCGGATATGGATCGCTCAAAGATGGGATTGAAGCCTGCATCTGTTGGTGTGTTTCAGGATATGATTTTTGTCCACCCCGATCCCCAGGCAGATTTTGAAAGCTGGATCGCACCTATCGCCGATAAAGCCTGGCCTCATGATTTGAGTGCAAGCGATCTGCGGGAAAGCAAATCGCTTACCTACGACATGAAGTGCAACTGGAAGGTGTTCGTCGAGAACGCCATTGACGGCTATCATCTGGCCTATCTGCATGAGAATACGCTTGGCGGGCCAACGCCTGATGAAAATATCTGGAAGCGGCATGGCGACCACATGATCTGGTATGCGATGGATGAAGAAGGCGTCCGCCACTCACTACCCGCCAAAATACGTAAGGAATTTGCTGATTGGTGGTCAAAACCGGTGAAATCAGCTGAAAATATTGAATTTGGCGGTGTCTATTTCCTTTTCCCAAACATACTGATTACCGCGACGCCCTATAGTTTTAGCCTGTCATGGCTTGAACCCGTTTCTACTTCACGTTCTCTCCTTCATGTCCGCCATTGGGCTGGCACAGAACAAGCACGGGACGAACGCAAATTTATTCCCGGTTACAATGGTGACAGTGACATTATCTCATCCGACAACTGGAAGCAGCATCCGCTTGAAACCGGAGATTTCCAGACGGAAGACGTTTGGATTTGTGAGCGCAACCAACGCGGACTGGAATCGCCTGCGTTTGAAATCGGTGCGCTGGCCGAAGGACCGGGTGCAGAGGAACCGATCAGATGGTTTCATGAAACATTGGCTGAAGCGATGTCTCTTTAGTGTCTACTTCCGCAACAAAGCGGACCTTCCCATCAACCTCTATAATTTTTCCCGATATAGCGGGTCAGCGGCGTATCGCTTTTGATCGTCGGACCACGCGGATTCATTGTGTCGTAGACGACTGCATTTTCCAGCACGCGTTTGACGTAATTGCGGGTTTCGGAAATCGGGATGTCTTCAATCCATTTCAGCCAGTCGATACCGCCTTGCCGCGGGTCGCCATTGCGCCGCAGCCATTTGTTCACATTGCCGGGCCCTGCATTATAAGCCGCAGCGGCCAGTGGATAGCTGCCGCCATAATAGCTCAGCATCCGCTGGAAATAACTGCTTCCTAGCCGGATGTTATATTGGGGGTCGCCGGTCAGACCGGACAGATTATAGGACAATCCTATTTTGCCGGATTGTTCTCGCGCAGTGCCGGGCATCAGCTGCATCAGACCGCGCGCACCGGCATGGCTGATCGCGCCTTGTGCAAACTGGCTTTCTTGCCGCGTGACCGCGTGAATGATGGTCCATCTGCTCTGATGACCGGAAGGAACCGGCATGGTCGGGAAAGAGGTTTCATCAATCGGGCCGACGCCTGCGCCAAGCGCGCTAATTCCCTTGATCACGCCAAGATCACGGGCACCGATACGCTTTGATAAGTCACTGATCAACAAATAGTCTTTTGAACTGTCGGCCTCATAGGCCAAGGCGCGGTGGAAACGAATTTGTTCTTTCCATGGACCAGTCCGTGTGGAGGCCTTTGTGGCGATGACCAGAGGATTCTGGTCATAGGTGCGCCGGTCTTCGTCGGTGATCTCGATGGCCGGTTTCCGGTTAAATTTGGGAAGGGGCCGGCCCAATCGTTCCAGCGACAGTTGACCGTAAAAATGATCGGGGAAGGCCGCAGCCTTCTCAAAAAAGCTTGTCGCTTCAGCGGTTTGCCCCGCTTCGGCAGCTGCACGGCCGGCCCAATAGTAGCCTTTTGAGCGGATGTTGGGACTGTTATAGGAACGCGCATAGCGGTCAAACATGGCGACCGCCTTGGCCGGATTACGCTGACCCCAGAGGGCGGCATTGCCGGCCAGCCAGGTGAGGTCGGAATATTTGTCACGGATCCGGCTGCTCTGCGCTGCAATATCCGCTGGCCCGGCATAGGCATCATCGACTTTCGATGCGATATTATAAGCTATTGTCCATTGCCGGTCGTTATATGCCGCTCGCGCGTTGATCAGATTCGCATCATACCAGGTCGCGATCTGGGAATCGCTAGTGGGGCGAATCCGCAATACCGGCCGATTGGCCATAAGCTGACGCGCATTGTAGCTCTGTCCTTTGTTACGCAAATAGCGTGCGCGGTCGGCGATATAGCCAGCATCATACTGGCCCAAGCTATTGACTGTTGCGGCTTTCGCATTGGCATCCGGTGCGTTGGTCAGTTGCGCCAGACGGGCGGCAAAAACCGCGCGACGCCCGGATGATGCAAAACCGAGCTGCCGGGCTGCGTCTTGCGTCGCCCGTACCCATAAAAGCGCATCCATCCTCGCATCATGATCATCCACTGTAAGGGCGGAGCTAAACCGGCTGAGCAGGGCTGCTTCATCTTCGTCGGTTAACGTGCCGCCACGCCAGGCCTGCTGCGCCATCGCATTGGCTTTCAGCGTTTCTCCCCTGGATTGCAGGGCAACGGCATATTTTGCCGCCCCGGCATTGGTTAGCGGTGCGAAGCGGTCAAAAAAGGCAATCACCCGGCCAGCGGAGAAATTGTTGATATCAATTGCCTGCTCTGCATTGCGCTGCATACGCGCGCCGTCTGGCCAGTCAGGATAAGTGACAAGAAAACCGGCATAATCTTCAAAAGAATAATTGTCGGATTGCGTCAAAACACGCCAGCGTTGCAGGCCGAGTACGGCATTTCCACCAGTCGGGTCAGACAGTGTCGCACCGCCACTTTGCTCTGCAGCCATGCATGTTACTGGTGTTAAAAGCAGGCTTGCGAGAATAATTCTTGATACCATACTGGACATTTTGGGGGTAGGCTCCTTATCAGGCGCTGAACGAAGAACTATATCATTGTTAAGCTTGAGTAAGCCTTGGCAATTTCTTAGCCAAATTTAAAGGAGTATTTCCATGTTTTCCGGCTCAATTCCGGCCCTGGTGACTCCCTTTCGCGACGGATCGTTTGCGGAAGGCGAATTTCGGGCCTTGGTAGACTGGCAAATCGAGCAAGGTAGCAGCGGCCTGGTCCCCTGCGGGACAACCGGTGAATCCTCGACTTTGTCCAATGCCGAGCATCATCGTGTTATCGAAGTGTGCATCGAACAGGCCGCCGGCCGAGTGCCTGTCATTGCCGGTTGCGGTTCCAATGACACTACCAACGCCTTGCTCCATTTGAATTTTTCCAAGAAATGCGGTGCAGCGGCCGGACTGGTCGTGGCGCCTTATTACAATCGGCCCAACCAAGAAGGCATTTACGCTCATTTTGAGACGCTGACGACCAAAAATGATTTGCCGCTGGTGCTATATAATGTGCCTGCGCGCACCGTGACGGATATATTACCGGAAACGGTGGCGGCCTTGGCCAAATTGCCGAGTGTCATAGCAATCAAGGATGCTAGCGGCGAAATTGACCGGGTGACCGATCACCGGCTTGCCTGTGATGATGATTTCTGCCTGTTGTCCGGTGTGGATGAATTGTCTCTCGCCTTTAACGCATCAGGTGGTGCCGGATGTATTTCCGTGACCGCCAATGTTGCGCCAAAACTGTGCGCCGAATTTCAGGCGGCTTGCGCTGCCGGCGACTATGAAAAAGCGCGTGAGTTGAATGACAAGCTCTATCCGCTTCACAAGGCGATGTTCGCCGATGCATCGCCCGGGCCAGTGAAATATGCCTTGTCCCGGGTCGTTGACGATTTTCCGGTTGATTTGCGCTTGCCGATGACGCCGCCTTCCGATGCCGCCCGCAAAGCCGTGGACGCCGCGCTGGAGGGAGCTGGTTTGATCTGATGGCGAAGCCTCGTCCTCTTGAATTCGACAAACAAAAGATCGTCGCCGAAAATCGGCGTGCGCGCTATGACTATCATCTGGATGAGAAGTTTGAAGCGGGCATCATGCTGACAGGGACAGAGGTGAAGTCCTTACGTTTCGGCTCTGGGACTATTGCCGAAAGCTATGCCGAGGTGAAAGATGACGAGGTCTGGCTGATCAACGCCAATATCCCGGAATGGAGTCACGGGAACCGTCATAATCACGAACCCAAGCGGCCGCGCAAATTGCTGTTGAACCGGCGGCAAATTAATAAATTTTATGGTGCGGTGATGCGTAAAGGCATGACCATAGTGCCGCTGTCGATCTATTTTAACGGGAAGGGGCGAGCCAAGATTGAGCTGGCATTGGCCAAAGGTAAAAAGGCCCCCGATAAGCGGGCGACTGAAAAGGACCGCGACTGGAAACGTCAACAGGGGCGGTTGTTACGCGAACATGGCTGATCCGAATTCACCAGACAAAGATTGGGGCGCGCGCACGATCAAGCGGTTTTACCGCTGGTTCGCAGAAAAAATGCCGACCCGCGCCGGGATGGCCAATAACCGCTATCTCAAGCCGATTGCCCATCGGTTTCTGCGATCTGATCTGTGGCGTTTTACGCGGCGGTCGGTACCGCGCGGAGTTGCGTTGGGTCTGCTGACCGGATTTGTGGTTCCACTGGGCGGCCAGACATTCGTGGCATTGTTCCTGGCTTTGCCGATCCGTGCAAACGTTCCGATCGCGGCCGTGACGACATTCATCACCAATCCCTTTACCTATCCGTTCTGGTTGGCAATTGCGAACCAGTTGGGCCGGTTTGTCCTACGCATGGATGGTATTGCCAGCGGCATATCAGGGGATGGCCAGGTCAATGGTCTGGTTGAATGGACGACATGGATCATTCGGGAAGTCGGCGTGACCTTTTTTGGCTTTGTCTTGCTCGGGATCATATTTGGCGGGATTGGTTATGTGATCAGCTCTTTTGGCTGGCGATGGTGGACGGCCCGTAAGTGGAAGAGGCGGATAGAGAAGCTCGGCCTGGATAGAGATTTTGATGGCAAGTGAAGCCCGCGATAATATCGGTTTATTGAACCCCAGCACGCGCAAGACGGCCAATGATGTACGGATGCGTATCGTTATTCTGGTGGTTGCGATATCGGTGTCGCTCGGGCTGTTATACTGGCAGGTTCAGAATACGGCACTGCTTTTGGCTTTCCTGGCACTGGCAATGACGATTGGTGCAGTGGTCTATTTCCTGCGTCCGAAAAATGCCGCAGCAGACGAAGAAACAGCATCAATTGCGGATTGGGCAGTCACCCGGCTGGTTGCCGATCAATCCGAAATTGGTCTGGCCATCACAGATCGAGCGGGCCGTCTGGTTTGCGCCAATGAACTGTTCACGAAATGGTTTAACGGTCCGGCGATTCCGCCGGAACTGCCGTTACAGGATGGTGGAAACGAGTTGCTGACCACCGCTGGGCGGAATGCGTGGCGAGATGGCCGCGGTTATGCCGAAGGGCTGAAGCGCGGGGTGGCGGAATATAATGCCAAGGTTGTGCGTGCGGGGCAGGGCGATGAATATCTGCTGTGGCAATTCAAGCCGCAGCGCCGCAACGACGTGCTGGACGATACGATCCGTATGGTTGGCGGAGCGACAGGCCGGGCGCTGTCCGGAGCGGGTGTGCTGGCGACGGTTATTGGTGGCGAGGGCCGGATCAGGGCTTCCAACCAGGGTTTCGCCTTGAGAGCTACCGGCCGTGAAGAAGCCAACATATCCGGCCGCAACTTCATCAATTTCCTGCGGTCTGATGACAAGGGCACGATCTTTTTCGAGCGTGATGGCCGACATGGCACACCGGTTCGCCTGTTCCATATCCCGCTGGACCGCGAACAGGAAAAAGGTCCGGCGCTGATCCTGCTCATTGACGATGACGGCGGCGCAGTCGAGCGCGGTCAGGCACTGGAGCAAGTCGAATCGATGCTGTCCTTGCTCCCGCTAGGATTGGCTCTGACCGACCGTGATGGGCGTTTTTTGTTTTTCAACAATGCCTTTGGCAGAGTGGCTGGTGTCCAGGAGGGAGAGAAACCGCTCTATCCGGGGGATCTGATGATCCGGGATGACAAGTCGGCGGTGGCAGACGCGGTTCGGCGCTATGCCAGCGGTCCTTCCATGTCCGGTGATCTCGCGGTCCGGCTGCGCAATGGTGGGGAAGATCCGGTCGCTTTGGGCATGGCCGGGATTCGCGGGCTGGGTGATGCAGCAGTCCTGCTATCGATCAAGGATAATAGTGAAGAGACCAAATTGAAGAGTCAGGTAGCGCAGGCGACCAAGATGCAGGCGGTTGGTCAGCTGGCAGGCGGTGTGGCGCATGACTTCAATAATATCCTGACCGCGATTATTGGTCATTGTGATCTGATGCTGCTCCGCCACGCACCGGGCGATAGTGACTATGATGATATTCAGCAGGTCAAGAATAACAGCAATCGCGCCGCCGGTCTGACGCGGCAATTGCTCGCCTTTTCGCGGCAGCAGACATTGCGGCCTCAAATTCTGCAGTTGCCCGATGTGGTTGCTGACGTGTCCAATCTGTTGAAACGATTGCTGGACGACAGCATCGAACTGGAAGTGAAGCATGGCCGCAATCTTGGCCTGGTTCGCGCCGACCCGGGGCAGCTGGAACAGGTGATCATCAATCTCGGCGTTAATGCGCGCGATGCCATCAATGCCAGTGGTGCCAATGGCGGCAAGATATCGATCACGACACAAATGATCGCCCCGTCCGACGTCCGGGCAATGAAGCGCGATATCCTTCCGGTCGGTGACTATACGGCGCTTTTTGTTACGGATACGGGCAACGGTATTCCTCCAGCGGTGATCGGCAAGATTTTTGAACCGTTTTTTACAACCAAGGAAGTCGGTAAGGGCACCGGGCTCGGATTGTCCACCGTGTACGGGATCGTCAAACAGTCAGGCGGTTATATCTTTGCCGATTCCAAACCGGGCGAAGGTGCGACTTTCTCCATCTACTTCCCCGTACACCAGGTTTCTGACCAGGAAACATTGCCGTCGTCAGAGCCGCTGAAGGCCGTGGCGAAGAAAGAGCTATGGGGTAGCGGTCACATCCTGCTGGTTGAGGACGAAGATATGGTCCGTGCTGTCGCTGAACGGGCGTTGACCCGGCAAGGTTATACAGTTGTTACGGCCAGTGATGGAGAAGAGGGACTACAGCATATCGAAGCGCTGGGCGAGGGCGAGGAGATTTTCGATATGATCGTATCGGATGTGGTCATGCCAAACATGGATGGACCGGCCATGGCCAAAGAGGTGCGCACGCAATATCCCGATATGCCAATCCTGTTTATGTCGGGCTATGCCGAGGAGCAATTGCGCAAGTCCATTGATCTCGACAATGTTGCATTCCTGCCCAAGCCATTTTCCGTCGCCCAAATCGCCGAGGCCGTAGGAGAAGTTTTGGCCGAACATGCCAAATAGCATTTACTATTGCGCATAAGTGCTTAAAGAAATTGTGTTTTATACAATTTCAAAAAAATTCTGTTCCACTCTTGTTCTGGTAGAACAAATGCGGTACATCATATCCATCATTGATTGATAAGGTACAAGCATTTAGCGAAGGGGACAGGCAAATGGCCGGCAATTTAAAAGTCGTAGAATCGGATAATCAATTGAACTCATCAGACAGACAGAAGGCGCTTGACGCCGCGTTGGCGCAGATTGATCGCGCTTTTGGTAAAGGCTCGGCTATGAAGCTGGGTTCCCGCAAGGCGATGGAGGTCGAGTCGATCTCTACCGGTTCCTTGGGGCTGGATATCGCGCTTGGCATCGGGGGATTGCCAAAAGGTCGTGTAATCGAAATTTATGGTCCGGAAAGCTCTGGTAAAACTACTCTGGCGCTGCATGCTATTGCCGAAGCGCAAAAAGCCGGTGGTACCGCTGCTTTTGTTGATGCCGAGCATGCACTGGATCCTGTCTATGCCAATGCACTGGGCGTGAATATTGATGAGCTGATTGTTTCTCAGCCGGATACGGGTGAGCAGGCACTTGAAATCACCGATACGCTGGTGCGGTCCAATGCGATTGACGTACTGGTCGTGGACTCGGTTGCGGCGCTGGTCCCGCGGGCTGAAATTGAGGGCGAGATGGGTGATAGCCATGTTGGCCTCCAAGCTCGTTTGATGAGTCAGGCGCTACGCAAGCTGACCGGCTCAATCAATCGTTCCAAATGCATGGTGATCTTCATCAACCAGGTGCGCATGAAAATTGGTGTTATGTACGGTAACCCTGAAACGACATCTGGCGGTAATGCGCTGAAATTCTATGCGTCGGTTCGTCTTGACATTCGCCGCACCGGTCAGATCAAAGAACGCGATGAAATTGTCGGTAACTCGACGCGCGTCAAGGTGGTCAAGAACAAGGTGGCTCCGCCGTTCAAGCAGGTCGAGTTCGACATCATGTACGGGCAGGGTATTTCCAAGGTCGGTGAGATAATCGATCTCGGGGTCAAAGCCGGTGTGGTCGAAAAATCCGGGGCATGGTTCTCCTATGACTCAGTACGGATCGGCCAGGGGCGCGAAAATTCAAAGCGCTTCCTGCTGGAAAACCCGGAAATGATGGCCAAGCTGGAAAATCAAATTCGCGGCAATGAAGAAGAAATTGCCGATGAGATGATGACCGGGCCTGTCGGAGCCGATGGCGACGCTGAAGCCGAGACCGAATAAAATAGGTGCAGGGGCGGGCTAGGTCCGCCTCTACCCTTCTCTCCAAAATTCAAGTTTTGCCGGTCCGTTTTCCCCGAGACGGACCTTGGCATCCGGGCCGTCCTTCTGTCCCCCGATAGTCAGGACGGCCCTTTTCATTTGCTATCCAACAATTTCCTGTCAAAAGTTGGAAAAACCTGACGGGTTCATGTTTTTTGCGGTCTTCCTGGTGTGATTTGTGTGAACTTTGGGTGCAGTAGAGCACCGAGCTGGTAAATTTGCGATCACTTCAAAAGGGGAATTCATGACCATCATTGTCCATCATCTCGAAAACAGCCGGTCCCAACGCATCCTCTGGTTGCTGGAAGAATTGGCGCTTCCCTATGAAATCAAGCGCTATGAACGGCACCCAAAGACACAACGCGCACCGGACAGTTTGAAAGCCATCCATCCGCTGGGCAAATCACCGATGATCGAAGATGATGGTCAGGTGATTATCGAGACGGCCGCTATTGTCGAATATCTTGTCAGGAAAGCGGGTGGCACATTGGGGGCGCCGGAGGACAGGACCGGGGCGCAGCTTTACACCCAATATCTGCACTTTGCCGAAGGATCGATGATGCCGCCGCTATTCGGCACACTTGTTATTAACCGCCTAGGATTTCTGGGCTGGCCGGCAAAGAAACCGATAATGGGCATGGTAGAGGACTTGCTCTCATGGCTTGAGACCGAACTCGCATCGCGCCCTTACTTTGCGGGTAGTGAACTGACCGCGGCCGATGTGATGATGAGCTTTCCGCTGGAGGCGAGCCAGGCACGCGCTGGTCTGGATGACCGTTTCCCGAATTTGCAGGCATGGCTCAAACGCATTCATGAACGGCCGCAATATAAAACTGCGCTCGAAAAAGGCGGTCCTTATGCCTATGCGTGATCGTGCATCAGAATTTGCTGATCGATCGATTGACGGGATTGTAAACAGGCCGGGCCTCGCCTAAGTCGATTTCATGATTACCACCAACGATATAAGACGCTCTTTTCTGGAATATTTTGCGGCGCAGGGGCACGAAGTTGTTCCTTCGTCTCCGCTGATTCCGCACAATGACCCGACGTTGATGTTCATCAACGCCGGTATGGTGCCGTTCAAGAATATCTTCACGGGCGCTGAGAAGAGCAAATTCCCGACGGCGACATCAAGCCAGAAATGCGTTCGTGCCGGCGGCAAGCATAATGACCTTGATAATGTCGGCTACACTGCCCGCCACCATACGTTTTTTGAAATGCTCGGTAACTTCTCCTTTGGCGATTATTTCAAGGAACAGGCGATCCACAACGCTTGGGAATTAATTACCAAGACGTGGGGAATTTCCGCCGATCGACTAACGGTGACCGTCTATCATACTGATGACGAAGCCTTTGATTTGTGGCGTAAAATATCAAGACTACCGGAAGAACGGATCATCCGGATCGCGACCAATGATAACTTCTGGTCCATGGGTGACACTGGTCCCTGCGGTCCTTGCAGCGAGATATTTTACGATCATGGCGATCATATTTTGGGTGGCCCTCCCGGTAGCCCGGATGAGGACGGCGATCGCTTTGTGGAAATCTGGAATCTGGTGTTCATGCAATATGAACAGCATGTCGGTGGCGATCGTATCGATTTGCCAAAGCCATCAATTGATACCGGTATGGGGTTAGAGCGTGTTGCGGCCGTGATGCAGGGCACGCATGACAATTATGAAATTGACCTGTTCAAGGCACTGATTGCCCAATCCGGTTCTCTAACCGGTACCGAAACGACAGGGGATAACCAGGCCAGTCACCGCGTTATCGCTGATCATTTGCGCGCTTCATCTTTTCTGGTGGCAGATGGCGTGCTGCCGGCCAATGAAGGTCGCGGCTATGTACTGCGGCGGATCATGCGGCGGGCCATGCGCCATGCGCACTTGCTGGGTGCCCAGGACCCGCTGATGCATCGGATGGTCGGTGCGTTAACCGGTGAAATGGGCAATGCATTTCCAGAGCTGATCCGTGCGAAACCGCTTATCGAGGAGACCTTGTTGCGGGAAGAAACCAATTTCCGCCGGACGCTCGACAAGGGCCTCAAACTACTGGATGCCGAGATTGCCGATATGGGGGACGGCGATGTTTTGCCCGGCGCTACCGCTTTCAAACTCTACGACACATATGGTTTCCCCTATGATCTGACCGAGGACGCTTTGCGGGCCAAATCGTTGGGTGTCGACCGCGATGGTTTCGATGCTGCCATGGCAGAACAAAAGACCGCTGCCCGTGCCGCTTGGAAGGGATCTGGAGATCAGGCATCGGAGACCGTGTGGTTCAACATCGCTGAGCGCGACGGGAGCACGGAATTCACGGGCTATAGCGCGGAATCCGGTGATGGTGTTGTCATTGCGCTGGTCAAGGACGGCGAAGAAATTCAGTCTGCCAACACCGGTGATGAAGTCATGATGCTGACGAATCAGACACCGTTCTATGGTGAAAGCGGTGGTCAGATGGGTGACAGCGGTATGGTGTCTGGGCAGGACGGGTTCTCGGCCAGTGTTGCCGATACAAGCAAACCGCTTGGTCGCCTTCACGCACATCAGATGAAAATAGATAACGGAGCGGTTGCCGTCGGTGATACCGTCCATCTGGTGGTCGATTCAAAACGCCGGACGGAACTTCGCGCCAATCATAGCGCGACCCATTTGCTGCATAAGGCGCTGCGACACCATCTGGGCGATCATGTGACACAAAAGGGCAGTCTGGTGGCGCCAGACCGTCTGCGATTTGACTTCTCTCACCCCACTGCCTTGACCGATGCCGAAATCAAGGCTGTTGAAGCGGATGTGAATGCGCAGGTGAGGGGTAATAGCACGGTAGTGACCCGCTTGATGAGCCCGGACGATGCGGTTGCCGCTGGTGCGCTGGCCCTGTTTGGTGAGAAATATGGCGATGAAGTTCGCGTTCTTTCCATGGGTGTCGAAGATGATACCGACTATTCGGTTGAGCTTTGTGGCGGAACCCATGTCAATGCGCTGGGTGATATCGGTTTGATGGTGATCGTCTCTGAATCGGCAGTATCGAGCGGTGTTCGTCGCATCGAGGCATTGACCGGCGAAGCAGCCCGATTGTGGTTAGGCGAACGGGACAGCAAGCTGAAATTCATTGCCGCTGCCTTGAAAGCGTCTCCCGAGGAGGCGGCCGAGCGGGTGTCCGCGTTGGTGGAAGAGCGTAAGAAGCTCGACCGCGAGTTGACGGAAGCGAAAAAGGCTTTGGCACTGGCCGGAGATGGTGGCGGCTCCGCAAAGAACGAAGTGGAAGTCATTGGCGATGTTTCGTTTAGCGGCCAGGTGATAAATGGCCTAAACCCCAAAGAGCTTCGCGGCCTGATTGATGAAGAAAAAAAGAAAATGGGCAGCGGTATCAGCGCCCTGATCGCGGTCAACGATGGCCGCGCCACAGTGGCTGTCGGCGTCACGGATGATCTGACCGGCTCTCATAATGCAGTTGATCTGGTTCAGTCTGCTGTCGCAGCTGTCGGCGGAAAAGGTGGTGGTGGTCGCCCTGACATGGCGCAAGGCGGCGGACCTGAAGGGCCCAAAGCCGATGATGCTATTGCTGCGATAAAGGCTATTCTTGCGGGCTGAGTTTTGTCGCAGGAACGGCGCTATCGTCCAAAGCCGATGATTTAAGCTTTGGTCCAACTTCCAGATCACCGTCTTTTTGGATCTGGTGCCGAATCTGATCCCGTTTCTCATGGATGGACGCAATGACGGGGCCCATGGCGACGCCGTTTTCCACCAGTATCGCCTCTGATAATTGCAGTGACCCTTCCAGTGCCTCAGGTACCGCATTGGTGGCGCCGGCCTGATAAAGCTCGGCCGCGTGCTCTGTGTCCCGGGCGCGTACAATAATTGGCAAATTGGGAACCCATGCGCGAACCTTCTTCACAACCTGGACGGAGAGAACCGGTTCGTCCATCGTCAATACGAGCGCCTTAGCGTGCCCAAGCCGCAGCCGATCCAGCATTTCATTGCGCGCTACATTCCCAAAGATAATCGGATAACCGTCCCGCCGGGCGTCAGCCACTACATCAATATTCGACTCTATCGCCAGATAGTTCTGGTCATGTGCCCGCATCATGTCCGCCACCAAACGCCCAACTCTGCCAAAGCCAATGATTATCGTTTTCTCGGCATCGATGACCTGATCGTCGGTGGCTTCAATATTTTCGCCTCGCAGCTCAATGCGCCTGGCCATATCATGGCCAAACCTGGCCAATAGGGGCGTGATGGTAAGACCAATTGCTGTAACAATCTGCCAGAAGGCAGCGGTTTGTGGCTGAATAAGTTGTGCTTGGGTGGCGGCGGCAAGAACGATCAGGGTGGTTTCCGATGGACTGGACATCAATACGCCAGCCTCAGTGGCTGTGCCTGGCCGTGCACCGGCAAACCGCAGCAGACCGCCGGTTACGATTGCCTTGACCAGCACCACTCCGACAACAGCGGTAATAAGGCTGGCCCAGTTTTCGAGAATTACGCGAATGTCGATCTGCATCCCGACGGTGATCAGAAACACACCGAGCGCTAGCCCCTTAAAGGGAGCAGTGATAACCTCCACCTCTCCATGATATTCGGTCTCGGCGATAAGTAGCCCCGCCAAAAGCGCGCCCACTATCGGTGAGAGACCGGTCGCGGCCGTCGCAAGGCTGGCGAGGATGATGACCAACAGGCTGACGGATAAAAAGAGCTCAGGGCTTTTTGTCCGTGCCGCTTGAGCGAAAATCCGCGGGAGCAATAGTCGTCCGAGCACCAGCATTCCGATTATCACCGCACCGCCAATAATAAGGGTATTGACCAACTCTTCCCATGACGATCCGCTGGCATAGGAAGGAGCGAGGGCACCAAGCAGAAAAATGATGGGCACGATGGCAACATCTTCGAACAGGAGCATAGCCAGGGCAGCGCGACCAACCGGAGTTTTGGTGCCGGACATTGGCAACACGAGAGCCGTGGACGATAAGGCCAGAGCCAGGCCCAGGCCAAGTGCACCTGCGGGATTCTGTCCGATCAGATAAAGGACAAAGCCGATTATCAGGCCTGAAATGGTCAACTCTGCAGCGCCCACACCGAATACGAGTTGCCGCATGGACCAAAGCCGTTTGAATGAAAGTTCCAGGCCGATGGAAAATAGCAGCAGGATTATCCCGAACTCGGCAAAGGGCTCTATCGCCTCTCGATCATTGATGGTGACAAATTTGAGCCAGTCATATTGGCCTGACAGAGCGCCGAGTCCCGAAGGGCCAAGCAAGATTCCGACCAGAATGAAACCGATAATCGGCGTGATCCTGAAACGCGCGAAGGCGGGAATGACAAGCCCTGCCGCTCCCAATATGACTATAGCGTCAATAAATGCGGGATTGTCGAGTGGAGTGGACATGGCGCCATCTATACGCGAAAGATGGTATTTGTCAGCACTATCAATTGAGCAAATGCCATCATGAATGAAGCCAGCACTGATATATTGATCGTTGGTGGCGGTCCGGCGGGGATGATGGCGGGCTTGCTGTTCGCCAGGGCCGGTTTGACAGTGACAGTTCTAGAGAAGCATGCTGATTTCCTGAGAGATTTTCGCGGTGACACGGTACACCCTTCGACACTTGAACTGTTCCACCAATTGGGATTGCTCGATGAACTGCTGAAGATACCGCACAGCAGACTGGACAGTTTTTCTGTTCGGGTTGCTGGCAGGATCATGCGGATCGCTGATATGCAGCACCTTCCGGTTGCCGCGCCGTACATCGCGATGATGCCACAATGGGACTTGCTCAACTTTATTGCGACTCAGGCTTCCGTTTATCCGGGATTTGAACTTCGCATGAAAACCGAAGCCACCGACCTAGACTATGACAGTGAAGACCGGGTAAGCGGCGTGCTGACCTCTTCGGGCGAAATTCTGCGGTCGAAACTGGTGATTGCGGCTGATGGGCGACGCTCTGTTCTGCGCGAAAAAGCGGAGTTTCCAATAGAGAATATTGGAGCACCGATGGATGTATTTTGGTTCCGGGTCGACAAACCGCATGACTATGCTGGCGATCTGGCCGGAACCATCAGCGCTGGACGATTCATGGTAATGATTGACCGCGGTGAATATCTTCAATGCGCTTATCTGTTCGCAAAAGGAAAGGCTGATGCGGTACGTCAAGAAGGTATCGAGAAATTCCGAGCCAGCCTTAAGACCTTGGTACCCGATCTAGCCAACGCATTTGATCAGATTGAAGACTGGGCGCAGGTCAAGATATTGGAAGTTTCTCTTGATAGGCTGCTGAGGTGGCATAGACCTGGCTTGCTGGTCATTGGCGATGCAGCGCATGCTATGTCGCCTATTGGCGGTGTCGGAATTAATGTTGCTGTCCAAGACGCCGTCACGGCCGCAAATGTTCTTGCTGCACCCATGGCGCAAGGAAAGAATCCTGATATGTTATTGGAGCAGATCTATCGACGCCGGATAAAACCGGTCAAACGTATGCAGGCCGTTCAAAAACTTGCGCAAGACCGATTCATTGCCCCATTACTTGCGCGCAATGAAGCTATTGAAAAACCGTTTCTGCCGTTACGGATATTGAACCGTGTGCCTGTATTGCGACGGATTCCTGGCGCGGTCATTGGAATGGGACTGGGGCGAGAGGATATCCAGTCGCCGAAAGCCTGATTATTTCCAGTTTTGCATTTCCGTTTCGAGATTGGAGCGAACCGCTTCAAAGAATTGTTCGGTTGTCATCCAGCTCTGATCCGGACCGATGAGGATCGCCAAATCCTTTGTCATGCTGCCGCTCTCCACGGTCTGGATACAGACTTTCTCAAGCGTTTCGGCAAAGCGCGTGACTTCTGGCGTATCGTCGAACTTGCCACGATAAATAAGGCCGCGGGTCCATGCGAAGATGGAGGCGATAGGATTGGTAGAGGTCGCTTTGCCTTCCTGATGCTGGCGATAGTGGCGCGTAACCGTGCCATGGGCCGCTTCTGCTTCCACGGTATTGCCAGTTGGAGTCATCAACACTGACGTCATCAAACCAAGTGAACCAAAGCCCTGTGCAACCGTGTCGGACTGAACGTCACCATCATAATTTTTACAGGCCCAGACAAATTTGCCGCTCCATTTCATTGCGGCGGCGACCATGTCGTCGATCAGGCGATGTTCGTAGAGGATGTTCGCTTTTTCAAACTTATCCTTAAACTCGGTTTCGAACACTTCCTCGAACAGGTCTTTGAAGCGTCCGTCATAGGCTTTCATGATCGTGTTCTTGGTGGAGAGATAGACAGGCCAGTTGCGATTAAGGCCATAATTCATGGAAGCACGGGCAAAGTCGCGGATGGAATCATCCAGATTATACATAGCCATCGCAACGCCAGGAGATGGGAACTGGAACACTTCCTCATCGATCTTGGTGCCATCGTCACCGTCAAAAACCAGACGAAGCTTACCCG
Organism: Sphingorhabdus sp. EL138; assembly: GCF_900258045.1. GTDB lineage: Bacteria > Pseudomonadota > Alphaproteobacteria > Sphingomonadales > Sphingomonadaceae > Parasphingorhabdus. Next base: position 526,651 of record NZ_OGVD01000004.1, read on the forward strand.
GGCCAGGGACTTTAAAGTCAGTTGCGCGATACTGGTCGCCAAAAGCGTGACGGCCAACCACGATTGGGTCAGTCCAGCCCGGTACGAGCCGGGGCACATTATCAATTACGATTGGCTCACGGAAAACAACACCGCCAAGAATATTACGGATGGTGCCATTTGGTGATTTCCACATCCGCTTGAGGTCGAATTCCTCGACCCGTGCTTCGTCTGGCGTGATGGTTGCACATTTTACGCCAACACCATGTTTGTTGATTGCATTGGCGGCATCAACCGTGATTTTGTCATTGGTATCATCGCGCACCTGTATGGCGAGATCATAATAATGCAGGTCAATGTCCAGATAAGGTTCGATCAGCTTTTCGCGAATCCATTGCCAGATGATCCGTGTCATCTCATCGCCATCAAGTTCGACGACCGGGTTTTTGACCTTAATTTTAGACATAGAAATTATTCTTTCCTGCAAGCAATGTTTATCGAAGCATTCGGTGGGAGGAATCCAAGATGACGATCTCTTAGCAAAGATCGCAATATGTTCAACCATCTGTTCAAAACTCTCGTCATTGATCCTGCAAAACTGCTGCAGGAGTATTGTCAGAGCAGGACACTGCTTCTAAGGAACATCCATGGCGATAGAAAAATATTCAAACAAAGGCCTTGGCGAAGCCAAATGGTCTTTTCCACCGGTCCACCCCGAAGGCCGCAAATTTGCGGTCATCTCGGCGGCCATTACTGCAGTCTTTGCTTTTTTCGCATGGGAAACGCTCGCATGGCCTATGGCCGGTGTTACCATCTGGGTGCTGGCCTTTTTCCGTGATCCGAAACGGGTCACGCCTCTGGATGATAAATATATTGTTGCACCGGCGGACGGGCTGGTCAATTTGATCATGCCGGTGGTACCACCGCTGGAATTACAGGGTGAGGGCGGTCTCGGGGACGAGGAACTGATCCGCGTCTCAATCTTCATGAGCGTTTTTGACGTGCACATCAATCGCACGCCCATTGAAGGTACTGTGAAACGGCAGGCCTATATATCAGGCAAGTTCCTGAACGCTGATCTTGATAAAGCTAGCGACGAAAACGAGCGCCAGCATTTCATGGTCGAACGCAATGATGGTCTGAAGGTTGGCTTTACCCAGATAGCTGGACTGGTCGCACGGCGGATCATGTCCTTCGTGAAAGAAGGCGATTTCGTTGCGGTCGGGCAGCGTATTGGCCTGATTCGTTTTGGTAGCCGCGTCGATGTTTACCTGCCCAAGGGCACAACACCCAATGTGGTTTTGGGACAGCGGACCATTGCCGGAGAAACGGTTATTGCTGAAATCGGGCAAGTGAAAGAAATTGAAGGCATTGGTCAATGACGACCAAGGCAACTGTTCAGGACCCGCTCTAGTTAATGGCAGATAATGAGCACACCAAACGACCGGAACGGGGTATATCGCTGCGAGCCTTTACACCGAACGCGGTGACTGCATTGGCGCTTTGCGTCGGTCTCAGCGGTGTGCGCTTTGCATTTCTGGAAAATTGGGTACTGGCTGCCGGCGCCGTTGTCCTGGCCGGCATATTGGACGGATTGGACGGGCGCATCGCCCGGTTATTGAATGCTCAAAGCCGTTTTGGTGCGGAACTCGATTCGCTTTCCGACGTGATTGCTTTTGGCGTAACGCCAGCGCTTGTCATGTTTTTCTGGTCACTGCAGCATATGCCGCAATTTGGCTGGGTGATATCCCTGACCATGGCCGTGGGTTGTGCGTTACGGCTGGCCCGGTTCAACGCCCATATTGATGACGAGGATCAGCCGCACAAGTCGGCCGGGTTTTTAACCGGCATTCCAGCTCCGGTCGCTGCCGGTCTCGCCATGCTGCCCTTATATCTCTGGGTGATTACTGATCAGGAGCTGTTTCGCCATTATTTTGTGGTCGGACCATGGATTGTGCTCATCGCCTTCCTCATGATCTCCAACACAGCCACATACAGTTGGTCCTCACTTCGGTTGCGTAAGAATATCCGTCTGGAGGCTCTTGCAGGCTTCGCTCTGCTCGGTGTCGCGCTTATTAACAATCCGTGGATAACATTAAGTGTGATCAGTATCGGCTATATCGTTCTGATTCCGTTCAGCATCCGTGGCTACGCAAAGGTCAAGCGGCAGCGCGCAAAGGAACTGTTCGAACAGTCCGGCGGCGCGGGCTAGTCCGGCAAGCCTTGTTCGCTGGCCCACGATTGCGCTGCGAGACAGCCAGCGCACCGACGTTCTTCTCACCAAGTTCCGCAACTATCACGGCCATTATCTTGTCCTGATAAGTATGAAACATCATCCCGATGGTCAGAACTGCGCCAATCAAGGCGAGGGCAAAAAAGGTGGCAATAGCGAATGTCAGCATGTCAAAATCCCGTATGTTCTTTCTATGAACCTTTAATGTTCTAAATATGTTCTCTTGTCAAATATTATCTGAAACGTGCTTGAAATACGCATCAAGTGGCGAAAAGGTTACATCCTGCTGCTGATGCGGAAGTCTCGGAGCCAGGGTAGCTCACGACCTTTCAAGTTGTACGATGGTCAGGCTTAGCCTGTTTTCAAAGGTCCGATCTTATCCAATTACATAATGGTCTTCCGTTTCATCCCCTCTATGATCGGCCGGTCGAAAGAGAGAGAGTGTGAATGCCGGTAGACCCTTATATCTATGTAGTTATCGTCAGCGCGCTCGCGCTGCTGGCTTACTATTTCACTCTGCTGATGGCTGGTTTGGCGCGGGGCAGGTTCAAAATTGAAGCGCCATCGCACAGCGGCCCTCCGGAATATGAACGCTATGTTCGTGCCCATCATAATACACTTGAGCATCTGGTTCTGTTCCTGCCCGGGTTGTGGCTCTTCGCTTACGCGGTCAACCCGGTCTGGGCTGCCGGGATTGGACTAGTCTGGCCCGTCATGCGCGTGGGCTATGCCTTGGGTTATCATAGGGCATCGGAAAAGCGGTTGCTGTGGATTTACCTCAGCATGCCGCCCATATACATTTTTGTTCTGGGCTCGCTTATCGGCGGCCTGATGCAGGCAATCTGAGGATGAGAGAGATGACTATGGAACATGATCTGGTGATCCGGGGAGGTACTATTGCCGATGGCAGTGGCGGCGCGCTTATTGAAGGTGACATAGCTGTTTCCGATGGTAAAATCTCTGCCATAGGAGAGGTAACCGGTAGTGGCCGCGAAGAAATTGATGCCACTGACCGGATTGTGACGCCGGGTTTTATCGATGTGCATACCCATTATGATGGCCAGTGCATCTGGGCGGAAGAATTAAGTCCTTCATCCTCGCACGGCGTAACAACCGCGGTAATGGGTAATTGCGGTGTCGGGTTCGCTCCTTGCCGAAAAGACGACCATGATCTGCTGATCAATGTCATGGAAGGGGTGGAGGATATACCCGGTGTCGTGATGGCGGATGGCTTGCCATGGAACTGGGAAACATTTCCGGAATATCTGGATACTGTGGCGAAGGGCAAACGCGATATTGATGTCGCCGCTTATCTGCCGCATTCGCCGCTCCGGGTTTATGCCATGGCCGAGCGCGGCGCTTCGCGAGAACCGGCCAATGACGACGATCTGGCGCTTATGCGCAAGCTGTCTAAGGAAGCAATTGAAGCCGGCGCGCTGGGTTTTGCCACTTCACGATTGTCGATACACAAAACGGCGGATGGCGGAAGTATTCCGACATTTGAAGCTGATGTTCAGGAGCTGGAAGCGATTTGTGGCGGAATGGCCGATGCCGGGGCAGGTACATTTCAGGTCGTGCTCGATGCCTTTGTTGGCTGGGACAAAGAGTATAAGGTGATCGAGCGGGTGGTCGAGGCGAGCGGCCGACCTGCCACCTTTACATTGGCCTCGGGGAATGATGGCCCGCCACGCTGGCGCAAGGTGCTCGACATGATCGATCAAACCAATGCCAGCGGCGGCAAAGCCACGGCGCAGATCATGCCCCGTCCGATTGGCTTGATCGCGGGCCTGGAACTGACGGTGCATCCGTTCGTGCTTTGCCCGAGTTGGTCCAAAATTGCCGACTTGTCTGTTGAGGAGCAGGTCGCTGCGATGCGCGATCCGGAGTTGCGGGAAGCCCTGATCACTGAAGACTTTGAAAAAGGCCACCCGTTTAACGAGCTCGCCCGGGACTGGAACTGGCTGTTCCCGCTGGACGATCCGCCAGATTATGCCCCGCCAAAGGAAATGAGCATGGCTGGGCAGGCAAAGGCGAAAGGCTGCTCGCCTCAGGAAATCGCCTATGACCGGCTGTTGGAAACCGAGGGCAAAGGGTTGTTTCTTGCTGCGCTGGGCAATTATGAGGATGCGACGCTCGATAGCGCGCATGAAATGCTCAGTCATCCGCATTGTATCCCAGGCCTTGGCGATGGCGGCGCGCATTATGGCGCAATCTGCGATGCGAGCTATTCAACCTTTTTGCTGACGCAATTTGTTCAAAATCCGGGAGATCTGCGTTTTGACCTTGCCGAGGCGGTACATATGCTGTCGCACAAAGCGGCCAAAGCGGTCGGGCTGCCGGAGCGTGGCTTGCTGAAGCCGGGGGCCAAGGCTGATATCAATGTCATCAACCTGGACGGCTTGAAACTACACCTGCCTGAAATCGTACGTGATCTGCCGGCGGGTGGTCAACGCCTTCATCAGCGCGCGACCGGTTATGATGCTACCATTGTTTCAGGGGAAGTGATCCGTCGATTTGATGAATCAACGGGCGCAAGGCCCGGACAGCTGATCAGGAACGCTTAACAGCGAAGATAGATCAATCTGTCCAGTCCTGCCGCGTTTCCGAAGTTTAGGCTTGCATTTCGCGCCGCATCGCTCTAACGGCACGCTCATTCCACATGGAAAGCGCTCATACCGGTGCTGATACCGGCCTTTCAGGTCGTTTGAGGTTCTCAGCTTTCCAGAGGCATAACCGGATAAGGAGAAATATTATGGCGGCCCCTGTCGTCACCCTACAGCAATTGATTGAAGCCGGATCGCATTTCGGCCACCAGACCCACCGCTGGAATCCAAAGATGAAACCGTACATCTTTGGAGCCCGTAACGGCGTCCACATTCTTGACCTTTCGCAGAGCGTTCCTTTGTTCGCTCGCGCGCTTGATTTCATTGCAAATGCAGTGTCTTCCGGCGGCAAGGTCCTTTTCGTTGGTACCAAGCGTCAGGCACAAGAGCCTATCGCAGAAGCAGCCCGTGCAAGCGGACAACATTTCGTCAACCATCGCTGGCTCGGCGGCATGCTGACCAACTGGAAAACCATTTCCAACTCGATCCGCCGGATGAAGACGCTCGAAGAGCAGCTTTCCGGTGACATGGCTGGCTTCACCAAGAAAGAAGCCCTGCAGATGACGCGTGAGCGCGACAAGCTGGAACTGTCTTTGGGCGGTATCCGCGACATGGGCGGTATTCCCGACGTGATGTTCGTGATTGACGCCAACAAGGAAGAGCTCGCGATTAAAGAAGCCAATGTTCTTGGTATTCCGGTTGTGGCGATCCTCGATTCTAACGTCGACCCCAGCAACATCGCTTTCCCGGTACCGGGCAATGATGACGCGGCGCGCGCCATTCGTCTTTACTGCGAATCCGTGGCTGCAGCTGCGACCAAAGGCGGCCAGGAAGCGGCTGTGGCATCTGGTAAGGATTTGGGCGCCGAAGTGGCTCCTCCGGTAGAAGCCATTGTTTCCAGCGAAGCCAATGCAAGTGCAATGGCCGCTGGTGAAGCGGCTGCAGTTGCAGAGATGGAAGCGGCACCGGCTGAAGCGCCTGCGGCTGAAGAAGCTCCTGCTGCAGCAGAAAAACCGGCAGAAGAAAAGCCTGCTGAAGAAGCAAAAGCTCCTGCCAAAAAACCAGCTGCCAAAAAGGCACCAGCCAAGAAAGCAGCTGCAAAAAAGGCACCAGCCAAGAAAGCGCCAGCTAAAAAAGCTGCCGCTAAAAAGGACGACGACAAGAAAGCCGACGAAAAGGCCTAAGCTTGAAGCGTCTTGGTGCGGTCATATATTGACCGCATAGGAAAATGGCGGGGCGGCATAGGTGCTGCCCCTTCATTTTATTAGAAGCATTACATTCTCACACACGAAATTGAGGAACTAGGAACATGGCTATTACAGCAGCAGCAGTGAAAGAACTGCGTGAGCGCACCGGCGCTGGCATGATGGATTGCAAAAAAGCATTGAACGAAACAAATGGTGACGTGGAAGCAGCGGTTGATTTGCTGCGCACCAAGGGCCTTGCTGCCGCTCAGAAGAAATCTAGCCGTACCGCGGCTGAAGGCCTTGTCGGCGTGGCCGTATCCGGTACCAAAGGCGTTGCTGTTGAAGTGAACAGTGAAACCGACTTTGTTGCCAAGAATGACCAGTTCCAAGCCTTTGTAACCGGCGTGACCGAAGTTGCATTGGGTCTGGGCAGCGATGATGTCGAAGCTCTGGCAGCAGCAGACTATCCTGCTGGCGGTACGGTTCAGGACACTCTGACCAACAATATCGCAACCATCGGTGAAAACCAGGCGATCCGCCGGATGAAAACCGTTGCGGTCAGCAGCGGTACCGTTGTGCCTTATGTCCATAATGCCGTGACGCCTACAATGGGCAAAATCGGCGTGCTGGTCGCGCTGGAAAGCACCGCCGGCGCTGACGTTCTGGAGCCGCTCGGTAAACAGATCGCCATGCATATTGCTGCGGCCTTCCCATTGGCGTTGAACGCTGATGGTCTGGATCAGGACATGCTGGAGCGCGAGCGCGCAATTGCCGCTGAAAAAGCCGCTGAATCCGGCAAGCCAGCGAATATCGTCGAGAAAATGGTCGACGGCGCGATGGCGAAATTTGCTAAAGAAAACGCGCTGCTCAGCCAGATTTTCGTCATGGACAATAAAACGCCAATCGCTCAGGTCGTCGAGCAAGCTGGCAAGGATGCTGGCGCTGAAATCAAGCTGATCGAATATGTTCGCTTCCAGCTTGGCGAAGGTATCGAGAAGAAAGAAGAAGATTTTGCAGCGGAAGTGGCTGCAACGCTCGGAAGCTAAACAACCAAATTTGCGTCCAAATATCAGTTGGACGCATTAACACTTGGCGCAATGGCGCGGACTATCTATGGTCTGCGCCATTGTCGTATTTGGTGCTGATACATGACAGTTAGCGGGATGGAGTTTGCATGAAAAGACCAGCGTTTAAGCGCATTTTGCTGAAGCTTTCTGGCGAGGCGTTGATGGGGTCCGGAGAATTCGGAATCGATCCGGAAACGGTGAATCGGATCGCGGCCGAAGTGAAGTCTGCGAAAGAAGCGGGTTATGAGTTATGTCTGGTCGTCGGCGGCGGGAACATATTCCGCGGACTGGCGGCAGCGGCTAAAGGTTTCGATAGGACCAGCGCGGACTATATGGGCATGCTGGCCACAGTAATGAATGCGCTTGCCGTGCAAAATGCGCTCGAACAAATGGGGTGTGACACACGGGTTTTGTCAGCCATTCCAATGGCAAGCGTTTGCGAGCCCTATATTCGCCGCAAAGCAGTCCGGCATCTCGAAAAAGGCCGAATCGTTATATTCGCGGCCGGCACCGGCAACCCGTATTTTACGACCGATACAGCCGCGGCCTTGCGCGCGGCGGAAATGGGCTGTGAAGCTCTGTTTAAAGGGACTAGCGTGGACGGTGTCTATGACGCTGATCCGAAAACCAATCCGGATGCGACGCGCTATGATGCGCTGAGCTTCGATCAGGTGCTGACCGATAATTTGAAGGTTATGGATGCCAGTGCTGTAGCGCTGTGCCGTGAAAATAATATTCCGATTGTTGTTTTTACCATCCGTGAGCAAGGCAATCTGGCGACTGTCCTTGGCGGTGGCGGTACGGCGACCATCGTCGGTGCAACAGAATAGATATTGGGAGAATTGAGCGATGGCACAATATGATAAAGGCAGCCTTGAAAAGCGGATGAGTGCTTCTCTTGAGGCTTTGAAGCATGATCTGAGCGGACTACGGACAGGGCGTGCCAACACGGCGTTGCTCGATAGCATAACGGTAGAAGTTTATGGCGCAAAGATGCCGCTCAACCAGGTGGCAACAGTGTCCGTGCCAGAGCCCCGCATGCTGTCTATTCAAGTCTGGGACAAGGGCAATATTCAGCCGGTGGAAAAAGCCGTACGGTCCGCGGGATTGGGTCTTAATCCTATGGTTGATGGTCCCAATATCCGGCTGCCCATTCCCGACCTGACCGAAGAGCGCCGTAAGGAGCTGGCCAAGATGACTGGTCAGTTTGCTGAAAAAGCACGGATTGCAATCCGCAATGTCCGGCGCGACGGCATGGATGACATCAAAGCCGATGAGAATAAGAAGGAAATCGGTGAAGATGACAAGAAACGGTTGGAGACAGAGGTTCAAAAACTGACCGACCAGATGATCGAAGAAGCAGACAAGCTGTCATCTGCCAAAGAACAGGAAATCCTCACGCAGTGAGGCTGGCGCCATCCAAGAAAGGATCGATCGATCCAGATACGCAGGGATCACACGTAGCTGACCTGACCTATGGCGCGCGTCACGTCGCGATCATTATGGACGGCAATGGTCGCTGGGCAAAAAAGAAACATTTGCCGCGGGCAATGGGCCATAAAAAGGGTGTCGAGACTGTTCGCAGCATTGTTCGGGTTGCAGGAGAAATGGGTATCGAGGCGCTGACCCTCTATGCTTTCTCTTCAGAAAACTGGAGCAGGCCAGCTGATGAAATCACTGATTTGATGGGTTTGCTCCGCCAATATATTCAGTCGGACATTGATGAATTTGACGAAAACGGCATTCGCCTGAAGGTCATTGGAAACTACAAGGCACTCGACAGTGATATTGTGCAATTGATCGACAATGCTCTGGAGCGGACGGCTGACAACAACAAGATGACGCTCGCCATTGCTTTGAACTACGGTGCACAGGACGAAATGCTGAGGGCGGTGCAGAATATTGCTGAGGCTGTGAAGCGTGGTGATGTAGAGCCAGATCAGATTAACATTAGCCATATGTCTGGAGCCCTGGATACCGCCGGACTGCCACCGCTTGATCTTTTGATCCGTACATCTGGCGAATTGCGTCTTTCCAATTTCCTGCTTTGGCAGGCGGCCTATTCCGAGCTCTATTTTACCGATGCCCTATGGCCAGACTTTGATAAAAGAGAGCTGCAGAGCGCTTTGAAATCATTTGGGGACCGGGAACGCCGTTTCGGCGGACGTTGAGTCATGAACGATCCCGCCAGTCCTGTAAAAAAGCCGCCGAATGAACTGTTGACCCGGATCATTGTCGGCGTTGCACTGGTGGCAGTAACGGTCGTTACGCTTGTAGTGGGCGACCATGAAATTGGCAGGCACGCTTTGTGGTTTTTGGTGATACTAATGTCACTGGGCATAATGTCTGAATGGGCTGAACTGACGGGGCGACTGGAGAATAAGCGCCTTGCCCTTTATGCCCTGTCAGTCCCACTTGCGATCATGTCATATCTGGCCGCCGGACCGTCGTTTCTTGCACTGGGACTATTACTCGGCGCGGCGATGTTCATCGCGGTTTTTGACCGCTCGATAAAATTGTCTCTGGGGATAATTTATGCTGGATTACCAGCGCTTTCCGTCCTGTATCTGCGAGGCACTGATAATGGGTTGCTTATTTTGTTCTGGACGCTGGCACTGGTCTGGGCGACGGATATCGGTGCCTATTTTTCAGGCCGTGCGATCGGCGGACCAAAGCTGGCACCGACCTATAGCCCAAACAAAACCTGGGCGGGATTGATCGGGGGCGTGATTGTGACAGCCTTGTTCAGTTTTGCCCTGCACGTTTACTTTCAACTGCCGTTCCGTCTGGTCCTGCTGAGCATTCCGCTGGCTGTGCTCGCTCAAATGGGCGACTTGTTTGAGAGCCAGATGAAACGGCAGGCAGGGGTCAAGGATAGCGGCACCATATTCCCCGGCCACGGCGGAGTCATGGACAGGCTGGATGGCCTGATTCCGGTCGCACCTGTTGTTGCGATCATCATATTATTTGGCGGCCAATGAACCACGCATCACCCAGAACTATTTCCATATTCGGGGCCACTGGTTCGGTAGGTACATCCACGCTCGACCTTGTTCGTCTGGAGCGTGACAAATATCGCATTCTTGCACTGACCGCGAATAGCAATGCTGAAGAACTGGCGAAGCTGGCCATTGAATTTGACGCTGAGATCGCCGTTATCGCTGATAGCAATCAATATGAAGCCCTCAAAAACCTGCTAACCGGCACAAAAACCGAAGTTGCCGCCGGGCCGGAACGGCTGGTTGACGCTGCCGCGCTGGGTGCTGACTGGACAATGGCTGCAATCGTTGGCTGTGCCGGTTTGCCGCCAACACTGGCGGCCTTGAAGTGCGGAAAGACAGTCGCGCTGGCTAATAAAGAGGCTCTGGTTTCCGCCGGCGCGCTGATGATGGCGCAGGCCAGGGCGGCCGGCGCAACGTTGCTACCGGTAGATTCAGAACATAATGCAATCTTCCAGTCCTTACAGGGCGGGCGCGTTGATCAGGTTCGCAAGATTACGCTGACGGCCAGCGGCGGACCCTTCCGAACATGGTCCAGAGAACAGATGGCGTCGGTCACACCAGAGCAGGCCGTGGCGCATCCCAATTGGGACATGGGTGCCAAGATATCTGTCGATAGTGCCACCATGATGAACAAGGGGCTTGAGCTGATTGAGGCCCATCATCTGTTTCCGGTTGGTTTGGAGAATATTGACATATTGGTCCATCCACAATCGGTTATTCATTCCATGGTGGAATATAAGGACCGGTCCACATTGGCGCAGTTGGGGTCGCCGGATATGCGCATTCCCATCGCCAGCGCGCTGGCCTGGCCAGAACGCATGACAACTGACTGTTTGCCGCTTGATCTGGCCAAAATCACTCGCTTGGACTTTGAAACGCCTGATCATGATCGCTTCCCGGCGATAAAGCTGTCGCGTGACGCCATAGAGGCTGGTGGTGCGGTTCCGGCCATATTGAATGCAGCCAACGAAATTGCGGTTGCAGCCTTCCTGAAGGAAGATGTTCAGTTTCTGGAAATCACTGAGATTGTATCGCGCATTATTGACAGCTATAGCCCGCCGGTACCCAATGATCTTGTGGATATTTTTGGGATTGATAGAGAAGTGCGGGAACGAACCGCAACCATGATTGAGGATGTTAGAGTTTGACTGAAAATCCAGGCATATTGCTGACTTTATTTGCTTTTTTGCTTACTATCGGTGTGCTCGTCTTCATCCATGAAATGGGGCACTATCTGGTTGGACGCTGGTGCGGTGTAAAGGCCGATACGTTCGCCATCGGTTTTGGCAAGGAACTGGTCGGCTGGAATGACAAGCGCGGCACCAGATGGAAAATCTGCGCATTGCCACTTGGCGGCTATGTCCAGTTTGCTGGAGATATGGATCCCGCCAGTACACCCGGCGACGATTGGCTGAAGTTGCCTCCGGAAGAACGCAATCAAACCTTTCAATCTAAATCCTTATGGCAAAGGGCTGCGATTGTTTTTGCAGGGCCAGCGATTAATTTCCTTTTCGCCATTTTGATTTTAGCGGGCTTCGCCCTGACTTTTGGAGAGAGCGTGACACCACCGGTGGTTGGAACGGTTGCAGAAAATTCGACCGCCGACGGTATCGGTTTGAAGGAAGGCGATAAAATCGTCTCTATTGATGGTGATTCTATTGGCCGTTTTACTGATTTATCGCGCGAAATTTCTATCATTCCTGATGAAACTGTGGAGATCGCCTTCGAGCGGGATGGTACGGTCATCGCAAAAGAAGCCAAAATCGGCGTGCGTATTGAGAAAGATCGGTTCGGAAATGAATACCGGATTGGCCTGCTGGGGATATCGCCGGGTAGCGTCGAACGACGGGATGTCCCGCTATGGGAGGCGCCTATTGTCGCAACGCGTCAGACCGGCGAGATTGTGGATCTCATCGTGACAACATTGGGACAGGTGATCAGCGGCCGAAGGTCGGTTACAGAATTAGGTGGACCGCTTAAAATTGCACAGGTTTCAGGTGAACAATTTGTTGCTGGGCTGAGCCAGTTCATATTCTTTGTAGCGTTAATCTCAATTAACTTAGGGTTCATCAACCTCCTGCCAATCCCCATGCTCGATGGTGGGCATTTGATGTTCTATGCCATAGAAGCGGTCCGGCGAAAGCCTGCTAATCCTATGGTTCAGGAATGGGCGTTTCGATCGGGTTTTGCACTGGTGGTAATGTTCATGTTGGTGGTGACGTTTAATGATTTGGCCTCTTTTGGATTATTCAGGGCAATCTCTGGTTAACAGCCTGTTGATTGACCATTGATTGATCGCTCCGGTTGGGGCAGGGGGTTTCGCAAAACTTGATGCATTTATGCACTGGTTAGTATTTTTGAGTTTTAGGCGTGAAAGCGAGTTTGTCTGTGAAGCATAAAAAACGGCTCCTGCCCATGTTGTTGAGTGGTACCATATTGGCAGGCATTTCGGTGCCAGCCTATGCACAGGAAGCGCCGGCGGTTGAGCCTGTCCTGCCTGTCGACAACACGATCAGATCTATCGTGGTAAATGGCTCTCAGCGGCTGGAATCAGGAACTGTCCTTTCTTACATGAAGCTGCGGGTTGGGCAGACCTACACGCAGGAAGCTGCCGACCAGGCCCTCAAGGACCTGTTCGAAACAGAATTGTTCAAGGATGTCAGCATCCGTAATAATGCCGGTGCGGTTGTTATCGAAGTTGTTGAAAATCCTGTGATCAACCGGATATTGCTGGAAGGCAATAAGCGGATCAAAGAGGACAAAATCCGTCCGGAAATCCGCTTGGCACCGCGACAGATTTTCACTCGTTCCAAAGTGCGCGCCGACGTGGCCCGGATCGTCGAGCTATACAAACGCAAGGGGCGGTTTGCGGCCAGTGTCGAGCCAAAAATGGTTCAACTTGACCAGAACCGTGTTGATATTGTTTTTGAAGTCAATGAAGGCCCGAAATCCAAGGTTCAGCAGATCAACATCATCGGAAATGAAGTGTTTTCGGATGGCAAGCTGCGCGGCGAAATGGCTACAAAACAGGCCCGTTTTTATCGTTTTTTCAGTTCGAGCGATACTTATGACCCGGACCGGTTAGCTTTTGACCAGCAGAAGTTACGTCAATTCTATTTGACCGAAGGCTATGCAGATTTTCGCGTGATTTCGGCTGTGGCGGAACTAACACCGGACAAAAAAGACTTCATCATCACCTATGTTGTGGAAGAGGGCGATCGCTACAAATTTGGCGACGTTACAGTTGAAAGCGAAATTCGAGATTTCACTTCAGAAACGTTGACCCCGCTTTTACCGATGAAAGAAGGCGACTTTTACAACGCGAAGCAAGTGGAGGACACAGTGGAAAGCCTGTCCGAGACTGCTGGTTTGTTTGGCTATGCCTTTGCCGATGTCCGCCCGGAATTTACGCGCGATAAAGAAACCCTGACCATGGGGATCAACTTTCAGGTTGCCGAGAGTGATCGTGTCTATGTCGAGCGTATTGATATCAATGGTAATACGCTGACCGTCGATAAAGTGGTACGGCGCGAATTCCGCTTGAATGAAGGCGATGCGTTTAACAGTTTTCAAGTCAAACGCTCGGCCAACCGGATCAAGTCTCTTGGCTTTTTCCAGGATGAACTGGAAATTGAACAGAAACAGGGCAGTGCACCCGACCGGATCATATTGGAAGCCAATGTAGAAGAACGAGCAACCGGTGAATTACAGCTGTCAGCCGGTTTCTCCAGTGTTGAGAACTTCATTCTTCAGGCCTCTGTCCGCCAACGTAACTTCCGCGGCAAAGGCCAGGAATTGCGTGCAAGTGTCAGCTATTCCAGCTTCTCTCAATCGATCGAATTCGGATTCACCGAACCATATCTGTTCGACCGGAATATTGCCGTTGGTGTCGATGTCTTCCGCCGTGATTTGAACAGCTTCAACTTTGTCGGCAATGACCGTGAGACGACATTTGAGCAGCTGACAACCGGTTTCCAGGTTCGTGCGGGCGTACCGATCACCGAATATCTATCTGCTTCACTACGCTACGGCCTGAGCTTTGATGACGTGACGCTGGACAGGGATTTGTTTTTCACTGACTCTAATAGTGATGGCGATCGTGGCAACAGCCCAGAAGATACCTGTGACCCTCTGGTTGCCGGCCGTTTTCTATGCGATGCGCTCGGTAAGCGTACCACCTCCTCAATCGGCGCGTCGCTGATCTATGATGATCGCGACAACCGGGTCCGCCCGACGCGCGGTCAAACTATCGTCGGCAGTCTCGATTTTGCCGGTTTGGGAGGCAGCGTCAAATATTTGAGGGGACGCCTTAATGCGGCGAAATATTGGCGTCCATTTGGTCAGTTCATTTTCTCGATAAGCGGCGAGGCCGGGTATATTCATCCGCTGGAAAATCGCGGCAGTGCCGCAGATGGCATTGATGATGTTCGATTGACCGACCGGTTCTTCCTAGGCGAACCGCAAATTCGTGGCTTTGGCATTCGTGGGGTTGGCCCTCGGGTTGTTCGGAACTTCACGCAGCCGGCGCTGGATGATGATGGCAATCCATTTAACCAGATCATCATCAACGAAAATCAACGCACGGATGACGCTATCGGCGGGCGGGCATACTATTTGGCGCGGGCTGAATTGGAGATTCCCCTTGGTTCTGGAGCCCGTGAGTTGGGTTTGAGGCCTTCGATCTTTGTTGATGCCGGTGCGGTGTTTAAGGTCACTACTCCGATTTTACAAAACCCTCAGTTTGTCGGAAGACTTCAGGAACGCGACGCGAATGGTGCTGGTGTAACAATCGGGCGTGTTGATGACGCCGGTATGCCGGTTCTCGATGAGAATGATGTGCAGATTCAGGATCCGGTCTTTGTTGATAATGCTCTGGGTTTCTTGAGAACAGATCCTAATGGCAACGCTATTATTACACCGCAAGCCACTGACGCCAACGGTAATCCATTTCCGGTCGCGACCACATTCACAGAAAGCTTCTTTGGCGATACTGCCAGTCCCCGTGTTTCCGTTGGCATAGGTGTCAACTGGAATTCCCCATTCGGTCCATTCAGGATTGATGTCGCCCGCGCTTTGCTGAAAGAGCCCGGCGATGATACTAAGCTATTTACTTTCAATGTAGGAACACAATTCTAATGACATTTTCAACTAAGACACTTTTGAAATCAGCGGCATTGGCCGTTGCAACCTTGTCTGTCCCAGCGGTTGTCGCCTCGCCGGCGGCTGCGCAATCCAGAACCAGCATCGGCGTCGCGAATTATGAAGCGGCAGTTGTTCGGTCACAAGCTTACCGGACGGCCGTGGAGCAGATGAAAACAACCTATAAGGCAGATATTGATGCGACCAACGCGCGTGCAACGGCTTTACAGACAGAACTGAAACCTCTGGTCGATGCCTACAACGCAGCGGTTCAGCAGCCAGGTGCTACAGCACAGACGGTGCAACCACAGGCACAGGCCTTGCAACAGAAGCGTCAATCCGGTCAGCAAGAACTTGCTCGCCTGCAACAGCGTGTCACATTGGCCACGGCTTATGTGGAAGAGCAGGTCGGCATGAAACTCAATGACGCGATCAAGGCGGCGATGAAAGCCAAAAATGTTGATCTTGTGCTGCAACCCCAAGCTGTTGTCGCACGTGAGCCTTATGTTGACATAACCGAATCCATCGTAGCGGAACTCAACAAGCTGGTTCCTTCCGCGACAATTACACCGCCAGCTGGATGGAAGCCTGGTCAGGCACAGCAGCCGGCCGCAACTGAACAACCTTCCGGTCGTTAATAACCGCTATGTCTGAATCGCTGGATTATGACGTAACAAAGGTGATGGCGGTGTTGCCGCACCGCTATCCCATGTTGCTGGTCGATCGTGTGGAAGAATTGGTCAAGGACGAGTCGATTCGTGCGGTGAAAGCCGTCACGATGAATGAAGGCTTCTTCCAGGGGCATTTCCCCGGACGACCGATCATGCCAGGCGTTATGATTGTCGAGGCTTTGGCCCAGGCTGCCGGCGTTTTGGCGATGGAAAGCTTTGGACTGGTTGGTTCTGGCAAGCTCGTTTATTTCATGGCCATTGACGGGGCAAAGTTCCGCAATCCCGTGGAGCCAGGCTGCTTGTTGTCGCTCAATGTTGAATTTGTGCAGAAACGTCCACGGGTCTGTAAATTTTCAGGGAAAGCGATGATTGGCGACAAATTGGCCGCTGAGGCCAGCTTTACAGCCATGATTGCTGATCCGCCCAGTTCATAATTGGCAGGATAGACGACAAAAGAATCTTGCACTTTGGAGCGGCGGCAGTTAATGCGCCGCTTCGCATTCTATTATACGCTTAGGGAACTGGTCGGAAACCAGCCCGCTTTGGAGCAAAAAATGAAAAAAGATACGCATCCCGACTATCACATGATCAAGGTCCAGATGACCGATGGCACTGTGTTTGAAACCCGCTCTACCTGGGGCAAAGAGGGCGAAACTTTGCAGCTTGATATTGATCCGACATCGCATCCAGCTTGGACTGGCGGCAACCAGCGCCTTATGGATGCTGGCGGTCAGGTTGCACGTTTCAACAAGCGTTTCGGCGGTTTGTCACTCAAGAAAAATTAAGCTGCGTTTGCAGAGGTTTAGGGCCTCTGCTCACCACAAGCTAACGGCACCAAGCCATGGCGTGAGAAGCGACAGCTTCTGGCGATAAATTTCCGCTGCCCGCAGACTTGAGATTTTTACGAATTGGATTTCCGAGCCTGGGCGCAGTTGCCCGATCAGGTGGCGATCGGCCCTTATCACTTGTGCTATTCGCGGATAGCCTCCGGTTGTTTGCGCATCTGGTCCGAGCAAAAAAGGTTCTCCGTCCGGTGGGCACTGGATTGTGCCTGGAAACACCGGTGCGCTTTGCATCTCTTCGTCATTCTCCATTTCGAGAATAATGCCATGCAAATTGAGCCCCATCCGATTAGCTCTTCGTCCGGCCTGAAACTTTTCTTCAAATAATTTACTTTGAGAATAGGAGGTTAAGGCCGAAATTTCGGGTCCTGTGGTCATCCGTATGATATATTTTCCGGACAGATTGGGGCGCAACCCAATGGGTGTTTCCGTATCCGTCGGATCAGGTTCAGAATTCCCTGTCCACTGGATTTCGTCACCGGCCTTCACGGCGCGACCATGAAAACCTCCCAATCCGGCACCGAGATAGGTGGATTGACCGCCCAAAAGAGACTGGGCGTCTATTTTTCCCGCAACAGCGAGATAGGATCGGCAACCTTGATCTGCCGGACCGATATGAATGTCGTCGCCGGGCTTCATATGGATCCGTTTGTGCAATGGCTGATCTTCGCCGTTGATGCGGAAAAATGAGGCGGCGCCTGTTAAAGCCATAGCACTATGTTTTTCGGCCACAAATTTGGCATCATCCAGAGTGATTTCGATCGCAATCGCGCCTGCAGCTTCGCCGACCAGATGATTGGCCAAGGCGAGGGACAGGTAATCTGCCGCTCCGGCTGCAGGCATACCTAAGTGCCTATGGCCGGAGAATGGGGAACCTTGCAAAGTCGTTTGCAAACCGGGTTTGACAACGGTGAGACTCATTCGCCCAGTTCTCTGGAATATTGTTCCTCGGCAATCTTTTCAAATTCGGCTTTATCAATCGATCGGAATGATACGACTTGATTGGCAGACAAGAGTGCGGGTTGGTTGTTCTCGGGACGAAAAAGGTGAACAGGTGTGCGGCCAATGATCGGCCAGCCACCAGGACTGCTGAAAGAATAGATACAGCTTTGGTCGCCAATGATACCGATCGAACCAGCCCCCACTTTCTGTCGGGGTTTTGGCAATCTGCCGATCTTGGCAATTTCCTCCTGGCATCGCAGATAAGCAAAACCGGGCATGAAACCGAGCATCGTCACAGTGAATGACAAATTGTTATGCCATGCAATCAATGTTGCAGGGGACATTCCCAATTTGTCGGCTATCCATTCCTGGTCGGGTGCGAATATTTTGTCGTAACAAACCGGAACTGTGATGGGCTCCATTTGCGGCACTGCAGCGGCCAGCGGTTGCAGCAGTTGTTCGCGAAGCAGGTCGGACGCTTTATCCGGTGTGATCTGAGCAGGGTCAAACTGTACGGCAACACTTTCTAGTCCGGGAACAATCTCCCGCCACATGGTTTGCTGCCTTAAGGCAGAGCTCGCGGCTTGAACGGCGTCGAGGTCGCCCAATTGGCAAAAAAGCGTGTCATCGCATATGTGAATGTCGACAATATTCACGCTTCCGGTGCCGCAATGGATATGCCTTCAAGCTCCAGTACGCGCCGCATTGCCTTTGCGGTTTCCAAGGCGCCGTCGCTGTCGGAATGAAGGCATAATGTTTCGGCAGGGATTATCTTTGATGCATTTCCGGCCGTCGTGATGGGTTGTCCTTTGACCAAAGCCAGTCCCTGTTTCACGCGCTCGGCATCATTGGCGATAATGGCTCCTTCTTCCGTGCGAGCAACGAGGCGAGAATGCTGCGTATATTGCCGGTCAATAAATGCCTCGGCAATAAAGCGAACGCCGTTTTTGACGGCTTTTTCATGTATTGCAGATTCTGCCATACTGACCAGCGCCAGTTTTTCCATGTGGGTGATCTCGACCAGGATGTCCGCTAGTATTTCATCGTCCTGCGCATCATTATAAAGTGCACCATGCGGTTTCAGATGCGTGATATCTGCCGCTACGTCTTTCGCTACAGCCTTGATTGC
Source organism: Sphingorhabdus sp. EL138 (assembly GCF_900258045.1). Classification (GTDB taxonomy): domain Bacteria; phylum Pseudomonadota; class Alphaproteobacteria; order Sphingomonadales; family Sphingomonadaceae; genus Parasphingorhabdus. The sequence continues at coordinate 545,445 of NZ_OGVD01000004.1, forward strand.
CTCTACCTGCTCCAGCAAACTGGCTTTCAATGTGGCAGGTTTAATAGTCATGCTCTGCCGACCGAAATTGGTTCGGTCGGGATAAGAGGGATGGGCACCAGCTGACACGCCTTTTTCTTTCGCGGCAACCAGCATGGCTCGCATCGTTTTTGCCGATCCGGCATGACCACCGCAGGCAATGTTGCAGCTGGAAACAACGTCCATAATGGCAATATCGCGCGCCATGGCTTCGACGCTGTCGTCCTCTCCCAGATCAGCATTGAGGTCGATTGAGAAAGTCATGGCCACCATCCCAAGGCCCGGGCGATGAGCCGGACGCCCAACATGGTCGTGACCACCAATATAATCGCTCCGGCAATATTGCCTTTCCAGCCATTAACGTGACCGCCCAGTAAGGCCCTGTCATTGGCCAGTTTGATAAGGAAAAACGCGATGATAGGGAGGAGCAATCCGTTGGCTATCTGCGCAACGAAGATGATCTCCACCGGTTTGTAGTTCAGCAATGCACCGAAAGTACCGGACAAGATGACAAGCAACGCGCCGATCCTGAACGGGATACGTGATGCACCAGTGCTGGATTTGCCAAAAATCTCCTGCACAATATATCCGGTAGCAAGTGGCGCCGTAATAGCGGAAGTCAATCCTGCGGCAAACAGTCCGGCACCTAGCGTAGCGCTGGCAAAACTGCCGAACAGCGGATTGAGCTGCTCAGCCATATCAACTGCGTTGGAAATCTCTTTGCCGCTTCCGAACAGGCTGGCCGCCGCTGTTGCCAATATTGTAATGGAAACAAGCCCGCCGAGACCGATGGAAAAAGCGCTGTCCGTCTGTGCTTCGGCTAGATCACCCTCCTGTTTCCAGCGTTCCCGTACACTCGCGGCATGGAGGAACAAATTATATGGGACGATTGTTGTGCCAATCAGCGCAATGGCTGTTAACAGCCCGCCTTGGGGAACGGAGGGAATGAAGCCGTTAAAAATTGCCACCATATCGGGGCGGGTGATCAGGAATGTCAGCAAGAAAGACAGGCACATGAACAGCACCATCGCTATCAATATCCGTTCTACCCAGCGCGGTTTGGAAAACAGGATGAGTGCCCCGGCAAGCAAGGCGATAGATCCAATTGCAAGGTTGCGGTTGTTAGAAAAGCTGCCGTTAAGCGCTTCGAGACCCAACAGTGCGCCAGATATATTGCCGGCCTCGTAAGCCGCATTGCCAAGAGCCAAGGCAGCGATAAGCAGCAAAGCCGCCAGCCACCGAAGGGGCGGTGAAGCGACCGTTTGCATCATTGCCTCCGCGAGACCCATACGAGAAACTAGCGCGACCCTAACGGCAATCGATTGTAAAATGATGGTGGTCACGGTGGCAAAGGCCAGCGCCCATATCAATGCAAAGCCGAAATTCGCGCCGGCCAGGGTGCAAGCGGTAACCGTACCAGGACCGATAAAGGCGGCGGAAACCAACATCCCCGGGCCAGGGCGATAACGGGTTATCTTCATGAAATATGCTGCAATCTAATCATTACTGATGACCTAATTCGCCCACGGCCAGGGCCGTTCCCTGAACCATTTTGTAATGACATATTTGGTGCCGCTACGCACTTTCATTCCGTGATGCAGGGTCAGATCATTGGCGCTGCCATCGGCGCCAATGTTGTTCCAGCACAATATGCTGCCAGTCTTTGGCACAAACTTCTTGTTCAGTTTGACGAAGCGCGTGGCCCCGCCGGCGCTCGGTTCATTCAAATAGATCATGAATGTCCAGGTGCGTTGTCCAGATTCAGCGCAGAATTTTTCGAAGTCCTGGCCATTGGGATCAAAATAGTCTGTATGGGCCTTGAATTCCTGTCCCTCCGCATAACGTTGTCCCTGCAACGGTTCACCAAAGGCAGGGTCAATATTGGCAAAGTTGCAGATTTTTTCATCCATTGCCGACACAAATGGGTCATCATGATCCAGATCGCAGGTCTCGCTGGTGCGAAAATAATCATCGCCGTTGGCATCGGCAATTGTTGACGGGCGGCGCTTTTCGTCAATGCGCTGGATAAGCTCCTCGCATTCGCTTCGACCGATAAAATTTTTCAGCATGCAAAGTTCAACGCTTTTGCTGGGATAGCGCTGTACCTTGCCCAACGCGACCAGATAGTCGGCAGAGGTGGTGTTTTGATCTGTCATCAAACGGTCCGAACTCATTCCTAATATGGTGCTCAGACTAAATGAAAATTCGCATGCTGCAACCGCTCTTTGCGGTCCGGCAGAATCGGGATATAGAAAAGCTAACCATGGCAGACACAAATCTCGATCACGGCGATAGTACTGGTGCAGAGCGCGGTTTCACGTTGGTGGAAATGATGGTGGCCCTGTTCATTTTTTCGCTGCTGTCTGTTGCCGGTGTCGTCCTTTTGCGCGGTGCAGTGAACAGTAATGAAGTTACCGACGCCAAGCTCAGCGACATGGCGCAGATGCAGCGGCTCGTATCGTTGATGGAGGCGGATTTGAGTCAGGCGCTCCCACGGCCGCATCGCAATGAAGAGGGGGATCGGGTTGCCGCCTTTGTGAGCGAAACCGGGTCGCAGGGCCGCAGGTTTTTATCCTTCTCCCGCGGCGGACAGAGCAATATCAACAATAAGCCGCGCTCCAATATGCAGCGTGTGTCCTATCAATTGAATGACGGCCGGCTGGAACGCCTGCAATATGAAACAACCGATGGCGGTGCAGTGAGCGAGCCTGCTGTCTTGCTGGATGGTATAAGCGCGCTTCAATTGCGTTTTCGCGACAAGAGAGGGCAGTGGGTTAGTCGTTGGCAGACGGAAAGGCTCAGCGATTTACCGCGCGCGGTCGAAATGCGATTTGATCAGAATGGGCGAAACTATCGTCATGTCTTTCTGATCGGGACCGGTTATTTATGAAGCCGGTTTACGTCGCCAAAAAAAGCGAACGCGGTGCCGCGCTGCTGACTGTTCTGCTTTTGGTTGCGGTCATTGCCGTACTGGCCGCCCATGGGATTGACCGGCTGGCGGGCGCGACCAAACTGGCGGCCAACGCGCGTGAGCTCAGTCAAGCCAAGGCCTATCTGATTGCGGCGGAATCCATCGGCATGCAATCGGCCGAACAAATCGTTAGCCTTTCACCCGGCCGGACGACCAACCTTGGCGGCTGGAACGGTCAGGAACGTAAGTTTCCGGTTCCTGGTGGATTGATCATCGCAGCGCTCACCGATGGCGGAAACTGTTTTAACATCAACAGTCTGGTGAGCCAGACTGACGCGGTGCTTTCGGCTCGACCGGAAGGACAAACGCAATTTGTCCGCTTGATGGAGTTACTGGAAATTCCGCAAGGGCAGGCGGCGGATATTGCAGAGTCTGTTACCGACTGGATTGATAGCGATACGGTTCCATTTCCGCGCGGTGCAGAGGATGAATATTATATCCAACTGGAAACACCCTATCGCACCGCTAATGCAATTATGGTTGATGTCAGCGAGCTGCGCACGGTAAAAGGCGTGACAAGTGATGTTTACGCTCGTCTGGCGCCCTGGCTCTGTGCGTTGCCGACGACTGACTTGTCGCCAATCAATATTAACACACTCCGCCCGGAACAGGCTGTCTTGCTGGCCATGCTGTCCAACAATCCTGATATTGTGCAAACCCGGCAGTTTCTTGGCCGGCGGCCGGAGACCGGTTATGGCAGTCTCAATGACTTTTGGGCAGAACCGTTGCCCGCGGGCTTCCTGGCGCCATCGCAGGTGCAGGGGCAAGTGAAATTGAAAACACGCTGGTTCAGGCTGGACATGGCTGTCGAAATGCAAAGCGCTCTGGTGGAGGAACGGGCTCTGGTCGATGCGGCCCGCCAGCCGGCGCGTCTGGTCCACCGTCAGCGGGGTGATGCACTATGATGATTGTTTCATGTCGTTTTGCTGCGCTAAATACTTGACGTCTGCCCCTATGCATCCCTATGCAGCCCGGCGCAGCAGCTAGTTTGCATGCATTGCGATTATGGCGATCGTAGCTCAGTTGGTTAGAGCGCCGGTTTGTGGTACCGGAGGTCGGGGGTTCGAGACCCCTCGGTCGCCCCATTTTCAAAATCACATATCCCATATATTCAAATGGTTAGGGGTTCCGAGGATATCTTGGGGTGACAAAAGTGTTTTGTAATATTATTACGTTTATACCAAATTATGTTGCTCATCAATTGAGGGGTTTTGCCAATGTCGGTAATGTGGGATTTGCCAGATTTTGACGGCCATGAAGCTGTCCATTTTTTTCACGATGTTGAAACTGGTCTCAGTGCGATTATTGCCCTTCATTCCACCCACTTGGGTCCCGGCGCTGGCGGCACACGCTTTTGGCATTATGAGAATCGCGAAACCGCTGTAACTGACGCTCTGCGCCTGTCGCGCGGGATGAGTTTCAAGAACGCGATGGCTGGACTGCCTCTTGGCGGCGGTAAAGCAGTCATATTAGCGGATCGCAATCGTACCAAATCGCCAGAAATGATGGCCGCTTTCGGGCGGATGATCGATTCTCTGAGTGGCCGTTACGTAACGGCGGAAGATGTTGGCATCAGTACCGCCGATATGGTCGAGGTTTCCAAGCAGACACAATATGTCTCTGGTCTGCCGGTGAGTGATCAAAGTGACGCTGGCGGAGATCCGGGACCGTTTACGGCTATGGGTGTTTACCTTGGTGTTAAGGCTGCGGTGAAGCACAAGTTGGGCCGCGACAGCATGGAAGATATCCATGTTGCGATTCAGGGGGTTGGCAGTGTCGGCGGGGGATTGGCGCGCTTGCTGGCCGAAGATGGTGCGCGGCTGAGCATTGCGGACATCAACAAGGATCATGCGGCCAGTTTAGCTGCGGAGATTGGTGCGACCGTCGTCGGTCTGAACGATGTGATGCGTCTTGAAGCAGATGTTTTCAGTCCCAATGCCTTGGGTGCAGTTCTAGACAAGGTCTCAATTGCCCAGCTTAACGTTCCAATCGTTGCTGGTGGTGCCAATAATCAGCTCGCGACACCGGAAGATGGACAGCGGATTTTTGATCGCGATATTCTTTTTGCACCCGATTACGTCATCAACTCCGGAGGCATCATCAGCGTTGGCCTTGAATATCTAGGCGATAGCGACGTTAATGAGGTCAATAGGCGGGTCGCCAAAATCCCTGCACGACTAACAGAAATCTGGAAAGAAAGCGCAACGAGTAAGCTGCCGTCAGCAGAAGTCGCCGACAATATGGCTCGGGCGCTTATAGGTCGTTAAGGCTTTTTTTACGAGGTTGATGCCTTTACAGCGACAGTAGGTAGCCTCGATCCTATACCGCGACTTGCATGAACTTGGGTTTGCTCGCCTGCTCTGACGCGCTTTGGGCGAGTGGATAATTGCCTGGTGGCAAAGCCGCCAGCGGCATTCCTGCTGCTGCAAGGTCATAGGGCGAGACCCGGTGACGGGTGCACAAGCCGCCCGCGCCATCGCTAACCAATGGTGTTTCAAACTCGGTCGCGACCGTTGCTTCTTTTACCCTTATGACGGTGCTGATAACCAATTGCCCGCCGCCTAGGTCAAGTACCAACTGGGTACCGATAGGAACGCCGAGCAAACCTTCAAACCGGGCACCGGTTTTGGAAAGATCGCGCATGACAACATCATATCTGTGATCTTCATGAATGGCGCCAATTCGGCGGAACACCGTGCGCCTGTCGGGCCGGTATAAGTCGGGACCATCGGGCTCAATTTTGAAAAGCCCGGTTCCCAGATTTTCCTCGATTTCTTCAAGCTTGAGAGCCTTGGAGTAGATCCAGCCTTGAATATAGCGAGCGCCCTTTGAGCATACGAGGTCAAACTGATCAAAAGCCTCGACACCTTCGACCGTGGTTTCCATGCCCAGCGCTTCGGACAGGCTGACAATGGCGGCAATGATCTTGGCGCTGTTCTTGTCCTTCTGGGTACAGGAATCGACGAAACTCTTGTCGACCTTGATTTTGTCAAATGGTGCCGATCGCAGATAGCTGAGCGATGAATAGCCAGTACCAAAATCGTCAAGCGCCAGCCGGACGCCCAGCTCCTTCAAAATTTTGAACGTATTGTCGATGGTTTCACTATCGCCCATGAACACGCTCTCGGTCAGTTCCAGTTCCAGACGTTCAGGCTCGAGCCCGCTGGATGCAAGGGCATTCATTACAATTTCCGGGAAGCCGCTATTGGCAAATTGAACAGCTGATACATTGACCGCAATGCGGACCGATTTGGGCCATTGCAGTGCATCTGTACAAGCTTTGCGCAGCGCCCATTCGCCCAGTTGATTGATAAGATTAAGTTCTTCCGCAATTGGAATGAAAACGCCTGGGCTAACTGCACCCCGCTCAGGATGGACCCAGCGCATCAACCCTTCGAATCCGACCACCATATGATCATCGGTGCGGACCACCGGTTGATAATGCAGTTCCAGTTGGTCATTATCGAGAGCATCGCGTAAGTCTTCAACCAGCAGCCGGCGTTCTTCCTCTTCATCCTTCAGATCTGCGGAGTAAAAGCGGAACTGGCCACGTCCTGAATTTTTCGCAGAATATAGCGCAAGATCCGAACTGCGGACCAGTTCGTCCTTTTCAACACCATCATAGGGGGCAACGGCGATCCCGATGGATGTACCGATAACTGCGCTTTTGTCTTCAATGGGATAGGGTTGCGAAACAATCTTCACTATCTTTTCAGCGATTTCACCGAGCTTCCCGCGATCATCCAGGTCCGGTAAAATGACCTGAAATTCATCACCGCCCAATCGTCCGATCTCACCGCGATCACCGATGATGGTACGCATCCTTTTGGCAACTTGCTTAAGCAACTCGTCACCGGCTGGATGACCCATTGTATCATTGACTTGTTTAAACCGGTCCAGATCAAGCATCATGATCGCGCAGCTGCGGTTGGCAGCCTTAAATGCGCCCAGGATTCCGGTGAGCTGAGTGTCCATGCGATGGCGATTGGCAAGGCCGGTCAGGGAGTCGAATTCTGCTAGCCGTGAATCTTCAAGCTTGCGCTGATACTCGACCGTAATATCCTTGGCGCTCCCGCGATATCCCTGAAACTCGCCTGAATCATCAAACTTTGGATGGGCTGATATCATCCACCAGGTTGGATGGTCGTCCTGACTCAATGTCGCTGGCACCCGCCGGACGACGAGGTCGCGAAGTTTGCTGCGCCTGCTGAGTTGGTAGTGAAGCGGACGATCTGATTTCTCATCTGGATTGTCCGGATCATTCTCGAAAAGCGCCGTTAAAGGCTGTGCCAATATCTCCTCAACCGGTTTGTTCAGGTTTTCCGCTGCTTTTTCGGAAAGATAGACAAAACGGCCCTCTGCATCGGTCGCCCACAGCCAGTTTATCCCTGCTTGTTCAAAGTCATCCAGGACTTCCAGGCGTCTGGAATGGTTTTTAGATGTAATGACGGATATTGATTCATCCGATGAACCATTGGAAAACGCCTTGAGTAAACCTTTGACTGCCATAGATATTCTTTAACCTCAGCCCCACTGATAAGTTAATTCCGGTTTTGAGGTTTCAGGTTTAATGGCACATGGTTACGATAGCGCTAACGGCAGTTATTTAACTTTTGTTTTCTGGATCATCAATTCGGAGGGAGTTGGTGGATCGCGAACTGACCAGAAAAACACTTGTCGCTTTGCTACAGTTCTGCCATCAAAAAATCAGATTCTACTGGTCGCACAGTAGCAAGAGGCAATGACCGTTTTTTAAATGCACGCTTACGCAAATCCTACCCGCTTTCTGTCGCTTGCCAGACCGCTGACGCTTTGGTTTTTGATCCTTGGCCTGGCATTGATTACTATTGGCTCAGCCTATGGCTTATTCTACGCTCCTGCCGACCGTTTGATGGGTGACAGCGTTCGTATTCTTTATATCCATGTTCCGACCGTGTGGCTGGCTATGGGCGGCTGGACTGCTATTGCGATCGCCAGTATTGTGCAAATCGCGTGGCGGCATCCACTGGCAGCAGTTGCAGCGCGTGCGGTGGCTGTTCCGGGTGCTTTGTTTACCGCCTTGGGGTTGATTACCGGATCAATCTGGGCGCGACCGACCTGGGGTACCTGGTGGGTCTGGGATGGCCGTGTGACATCAGTATTGGTGCTGTTTTTTCTGTATCTCGCCTATATTGCGCTGGCCTTTGCAAGTAGCGAAAAAGGCGGTGTATCACGGGTAACCGCAATTTTTGGTATCGTTGGCGCTATCAACATTCCCATAATCAACCGGTCGGTCGTCTGGTGGAACAGCCTGCATCAGCCAGCCAGTATTACCGTGGGAGGGTCTTCCATTGATAGTGCTTTTCTATGGCCACTACTTGTAAATGTTATTGGATTCAGCCTTTTGTTCGGGGCAATCGTATTGATGCGTATGCGCGGAATTTTGGCGGAAACCAAAGTCGAAGCGCGGCTGAAAAGGATGGCTGCAGAATGAACCACTGGCCTTTTGTAATCGCATCCTATGCGATAGTGCTGCTCGGCACGGCAATCGTCATTTGGGGCAGCTATGCAGCCATGCGCAGGGCAGAAGCAAAGGCGAAAAAATTGAGTAAACGTAAATGAAGGCAAAACATCAAAGACTTGCATTGGCGGTGCTTGCGCTGGTCGCTTTGGTCGGCGCGGGTCTGCTGGCGGCTTTCGCGCTTCAGGATCAGGCGAATTATTTTTATACGCCTTCAGATATCGTTCAAAAGCAACCTGAGGTGGGTCAGGCAATTCGTCTTGGCGGTATGGTTCAGAAAGGCTCCATCCAACGCGCCGATGATGGTGTAACCGTAACATTCACGGTTCACGACGGTGCTTCATTTCAGCCTGCAACCTATACTGGCATTACTCCAGATCTGTTTGTCGAAGGGTCCGGAGTCGTGGCGGACGGAAAGCTGACTGCCGATGGCTTATTTGTTGCCGATACATTGCTGGCCAAACATGATGAAAATTATATTCCACGAGAGCTGGAAGGCATTGATATGACAGGCAATATGACGAAAACGGATACGCTGGTCGAATGATTGCCGAGGCAGGTCTTATCGCGCTCTGGCTCGCCGCCAGCATGGCGTTTTTGCAATTTGCTTTGTGCACCATTGGCCTGGTGAAGGGGCAGGACGAGTTTTTTGCAGCAATCAGGCCCGTGGCCATCGCCCAGGGCGTGCTGGTTGCCCTGTCTTTTCTGCTGCTGGTCTGGCTGTTTGTGCGGTCCGACATGTCGGTGAAGCTCGTCGTCGCCAATAGCGTTGCGATCAAGCCGTTAATCTACAAGATTTCTGGCGCATGGGGTAATCACGAAGGATCGATGCTTCTCTGGGTCGCCATCATGGGACTTGCCGGCGCATGTATTGGTATTTTTGAACGCAATCTCAAAACAAAGACTTTGGTGACGACCTTGGGCGCGCAAGCGTTTATCAGCATTGGTTTTTATGCCTATCTGTTGATTGCTTCCAATCCGTTCGAACGGATATACCCGGTTCCGGCAGACGGGCAGGGGCTTAACCCGCTATTGCAAGACATTGGGCTCGCTCTGCATCCGCCGACGCTTTATATCGGTTATGTTGGTCTATCGATCGCGTTCTCTTTTGCTGTGGGAGCCATGATCACGCGAGATGTCGGGCCGGAATTTGCCAAGGCCATGCGGCCATGGGTGCTCGGCGCATGGGTATTCCTGACACTGGGCATTACAGCCGGCAGTTACTGGGCTTATTATGAGCTGGGCTGGGGCGGCTGGTGGTTCTGGGATCCGGTTGAAAACGCTTCGTTGATGCCTTGGCTCGCTGCCACAGCTTTGCTGCATTCGGTTACGGTATTGGCGACACGTGATGGTTTGCGCGCATGGACGCTGATGCTCGCAGTTGTCGCTTTCTCTATGTCGATGATCGGTACTTTCCTCGTACGTTCCGGTGTTCTTACCAGCGTTCACGCCTTTGCGGTTGATCCGGAACGTGGTAGCTTCATTCTCGCCCTGCTGGCCATTTATATTGGTGGAGCCATGGCTTTGTTTGCGCTGCGCGTTGGTACTGTCAAAGAAGGTTCCCAATTTGAACCCGTCAGCCGGGAGGGCGCTCTGGTGGCAAATAACCTTTTGCTATCGGCCATATTGGGCATTGTTTTTATCGGCACGCTCTATCCCCTGGTTGTTGAAGGATTTAGCGATGAGATGATCTCGGTCGGCCCGCCTTATTTTAATCTGGCAACAGGGCCACTGGCTCTCGTTCTGGTGGCGATAATGGCTGCCGGGCCGCTCCTGCGATGGCGTCGTGATCAGGCGAAAGCGTTGCTTAACCGGATTTCGATTCCAGTCTTTTTGACGGCAGCAGCGCTGTTTGCGCTGGTCATATTCACCTCATCAATGTCAGTTCTGCCCTTGCTAGGTCTCGCGTTGGCAGCAGGTATCGCCGTGGCGAGTTTTGCGCCGCTATGGAAACGTAACCTGCGCCGCACGCCGATGCATGTTTATGGCATGGTTCTGGCGCATTTTGGTGTGGCTGTTGCACTGGTCGGGATGGCGTCAGAAACCAGCTTCACTGAAGAAAAACTGGTGGCTGCGACGCCCGGTGACGAAATCATCGTCAACAACTGGAAGATCAAGTTCCAGGCTATTGAACCCGTGGCCGGTCCCAACTGGACTGCACTCGAAGCGCGCGTGACAGCGCAATATGAAGACGAAGCGATTCATGAGATCGCACCGCAAAACCGGATGTTTGCCTCTGCACAGATGCAGACTAGCGAGGCGGCTCTGCTGACCCGTTGGAACGGACAGCTTTATGTTGTTCTCGGTGACAGCGACGAGCAAGGGCGATGGCAGTTGCGTATCTGGTGGAAACCGTTTGTGACGCTAATCTGGTATGGCGGCGTGCTGATTGCTTTGGGCGGGTTGCTGGCGATGGTCGGCCGTTTGCGCCGCGCGGTCCGTCAGAAGCAGCAGAGAGCCTATGCTGAGGCCGTGATATGAACCGCTGGCTGCTCTGGATTCCGTTGGTGTTGTTCAGCCTGTTTTTTGCGATCGTCGCAGGCGGTTTAATGCGGCCCAAGGACAACATCATCGAATCGAAAATGATCGGTAAACCGATCCCGGAATTTGCGCTGCCTGCTGCGATTGCGCAGCGCCCGGCTTTGACCACTACTGATCTGGCTACCGGCAAACCGCAATTACTCAACATTTTCGCAAGCTGGTGTGTGCCCTGTATTGCAGAGGCACCGCAGCTGCTTGCGCTGGAGCAGGCAGGCGTATCGATCAACGGCATCGCCAGCCGCGATACGCCAGAGGATATCGCGAATTTCCTCAACCGATGGGGCAATCCTTATGTCCGGATTGGGACAGATGTGCGCAGCGCGGTGCAACTGGAACTCGGTTCATCGGGTGTTCCGGAGACATTCGTGATCGATGGCAATGGCGTGATTGTGCACCAGCATATCGGTGATATCCGCAAGGAAGATGTTCCGGAACTGCTTGAAATATTGGAGAAAGCGGGATGACCAGATTCCTTTGCCTGCTCGCCTTGCTGTTCACGGCACCTGTTATGGCTCAAAACGCGCTCCCGGCGTCCCCTTATGCCCATCGACAGCTGGATGACCCGGCACAGGAGGAAAAAGCGCGCTCGTTGATGGAAGAATTGCGCTGCCTGAAATGCCAGAGCCAGTCGATTGCGGACAGTGATGCCCCGATGGCGGGCGATATGCGCAGTCAGGTGAGAGAACGCATTGCTGCTGGTGCCACGCCAGAGGAGGTGCGCAGCTGGCTCATTGAGCGCTATGGTGATTGGGTAACCTACAATCCCCCGGTAAATGCGGTAACTTGGCCACTCTGGATTGCGCCAGGGGTATTATTGATACTTGCCATATGGCTCGCACGCGGGCTTTTTCGCCGGCGCAAAACTGATCAGAAGGATGCAGGCTGATGGGCTGGCTCATTCTACTCGCCATGATAATCGCACTTTTCGGTGCGCTTGTATTCTTGGGCAAACTACCGCGGACCGCTTTTGAATTGACCGGTGCTGCTCTCTTATTCGGCGTTGCGGGCTATGCTTGGCAGGCCAATCCAGGGATGGCCGGTGTATCGGTCGAACCAACCGAAAAGCCGAATAGCTTCGATGAAGCCAGTATTACATCGCGTGAGGAAATGGGTCAGCGTTTTGGCACAGCGAGAGAATGGCTGGTATTCTCAGATGCCTTGAACCGCAGTGGCCGGCATGGCGCAGCGGCCAACTATCTGCGCAACGGGGTTAAGGAACATCCCAATGATCCGGACCTGTGGGTCGGACTGGGCAACGCCATAGTCGTTCATGCAGATGGAGTGATTACTCCGGCGGCTCAATTTGCGTTTCAGAGAGCAGCCGATATCTCTCCCGAGCACCCCGGCCCGCCGTTCTTTCTCGGCATGGCCTATGCGCAATCTGGCAAGATTGACCAGGCACGTACGATATGGACAGAGTTGTTAGAACGTAGTGCCGAAGATGCGCCATGGCGCAAGGATCTCGAGTCGCGTTTGGCGGCTATGGAGAAAATGCAACCCGCGCTGCCGATGACTCAAAACCCGCCTGCTGGTAACTAAAATATAGTTATATCAGGAGGTTGATTGGCATATCTGCGGCTCTGGTTGCGTGCTATAGAGGCCCATGCTAGTCGCGCGCGCTTGTCGAAACAGATGTGCGGGGCTAGCGCAACCATTTCGACCCAATCAGGGGACCGCCAAAACGGCAATCAATGTCTGAATCGACGTCACAACCGAAACGGAAACGCAATCGCGTAATCCAGCCTCACGGGTCACGCCAAGAGGGCAGCGCAGTTGCAAAGCTGGCTGCTGGCGCGATCGGTATTGTGTTCGGCGATATCGGTACCAGTCCGCTCTATGCTTTTCGCGAAACATTTGTCGGTGCCCACCCGCTTGAGCTGGACAAGATCCACGTGTTGGGTGTGGTTAGCCTGATTTTCTGGTCGATGACGCTGGTCGTTGCGATACAATATGTAACCATATTGATGCGCGCAGACAACAAGGGGCAGGGCGGCAGTCTGGCTGTGGTTGCCTTGCTGTCCGGGGCGTTACGACGATCAAAATTCGGCTGGGTAGCGATACTGCTGGGCGTTTTCGCCACCTCGTTATTTTACGGCGACAGCATGATCACACCGGCGATTTCGGTTTTGTCAGCTGTTGAAGGGCTGACGGTGGTCAATAGCGGCCTGCAGCCCATGGTTATTCCGATTGCGGTGGGATTGCTGGTCTTCCTGTTTGTCATTCAGTCACGGGGAACCGCAAAAATCGGCGCTCTATTTGCACCCGTGATGTTCGTTTATTTCACCGTCATCGCGATTTTGGGACTGACGCAAATATTCCATACACCCGAAATACTGCTCGCGTTGAACCCTTGGTATGCTGTTCAATTCTTCTTGATCGATGGTTTCAAGGCTTTTCTGGCTTTGGGCTCGGTTGTGTTGGCCGTGACTGGTTCTGCGGCATTATTTGCGGATATGGGGCATTTCGGCCGCAAACCTATGCGTATTGCGTGGTTTGGCTTCGTGATGCCGGCCTTGTTGTGCAACTATTTCGGCCAAGGCGCGATGATTATCGGATTGGATCAGGCAGGCGCCGAGGCGGCAATCCAGAACCCGTTTTTTCTGCTTGCTCCTGAAATGCTGCGCTTGCCATTGGTCATATTGGCGACCATGGCGACTTTCATTGCCAGTCAGGCAGTGATTTCCGGAGCATTTTCGGTCACGCATCAAGCGATCCAACTGGGCTTCATCCCACGGCTTACAGTCAAGCATACCAGTGCTTCCGAAGCGGGGCAGATTTATATTCCAGTGATCAACTGGACTATCATGATCGCAGTTTTGATCTTGGTGCTTACGTTCCAGAGTTCAAGCAGTCTCGCGTCTGCCTACGGGATCGCGGTGACCGGCGCGATGCTTATTGATACCTGCTTGCTCGCTGTTCTGGTCTTCACCTTGTGGAAGTGGAAATGGTGGTATGCCGTTCCTCTGCTTGCCCTGTTCTTCCTTGTTGATGGTGCCTATTTTGCCGCAAACCTGACCAAGGTTCCGCAGGGCGGCTGGTTCCCGCTAATGGTCGGTGGTTTCGCCTTCCTGTTGCTGACGACCTGGGCCAAGGGACGCAAGATTATGCGGGAAAATATGGCAGAGGCGGCGATGCCGATTGAAATCTTCACCAAGTCTGCCAAGAACAGCGCAACCCGGGTTCCCGGAACGGCAATCTTCATGGCTTCGGCATCGGTCGGTGTTCCGTCCGCTTTGCTCCACAATATCAAACATAATAAAGTGGTTCACGAACGGGTGGTAATTTTGACCGTCAACATCAAAGATGTGCCCTATGTGGAATCGGAAAAACGCATAGAGGTTAAAGATCTCGGCGATGGTTTTTATCGACTCATTCTGAACTATGGTTTCATGCAGGAAACGGATGTCCCGGCGGCTCTTAAAAAGGTCAAGGAATGCGGTATGGACTTCGACATGATGACCACCAGTTTCTTCCTTTCGCGGCAGACATTGTTGCCTTCAGAGAGGCCAAAGATGATGATCTGGCGAGAAAAAATATTCGCATGGATGCTGCGCAATGCGGCAACCGCTATGGAATTTTTCAAGCTTCCCAGCAACCGAGTGGTAGAGCTGGGTAGTCAGATGGAAATCTGACTCTAGGCTCGAAGTTCGAAAATCAAATTTGTCCACCAGACACCTGCGGCTTTATTGGTTGCCTGAATGGATTCAGAGTGTTCGTTGTAAAGCGGAACAAGCTGATTATGTGCAGCTAGTCTAATTGTCTCTTCGGCCGAGACCGCAAACATTCTCCTGCCGTCGGGGACAGGGCCGTGCCTCACGGAAATAAAAAGGCGGGCATTTTTACTAAGTAGTGCAGCGACTGCTTTCATCGCCACTTCCCTCTGATCTTCATCCAAGTGCATCCACACGGCGTTGATCATTATGAAATTGAATGTCTCGCCCAGTTTCCTGACATTCTGGAGATCGGGCAAGCTGTCGTCCAACCATCGGATTGTCGGCGAGCGATGAAGTCTGATGGCTCCTTCTCGCATTTCTTTGGTTGGTTCGGCCGCTACGACGTCATGTCCCTTCTTATCAAACCAGGCTGCGTCTCGTCCGGTGCCCGAACCAATATCCAATATTTTACTGGGTATCCGAGGGAAGTGATCGATGGCCGTTGCATAACTCTCTTCAAACGAGAGTCTTTCATATTGCTCCAGGAGAAAAGGAGCCTGTTTGGCATAGCCTTCGGTGCCGCTAACAACACAGTTTTTCATATATGACAGTCTCTTGTGAACCGCCGCCCTTGTCCATCGTAAATTAATCGCCAGCAAGGGCAATATTTGGTGGCGCATAAGGATAACGTCTACTAGATAGCGGGCATTCGATTCTTGTCTGGATATTGAGGACAAAGCTTATGCGTATTGCCATTGCTTCTGATCATGCAGCTATCGACATGAAAGTCGCTTTGGTGGAGTGGCTTGCTGAGGCCGGGCATGAAGTTGACGATCTGGGTCCAATGACGACGGACAGCGTCGATTATCCTGATTATGGCTATAAACTCGCCGATGCCATTGCATCGGGAAGTGCGGAGCGCGGTGTTGCCTTGTGTGGTTCCGGGATCGGCATATCCATTGCCGTCAATCGTAATCCGGCTTGCCGCTGCGCTCTGGTCTCTGAAGGCCTCTCAGCGAAACTGTCTCGCGAGCATAATGACGCGAATGTTATCGCCATGGGTGCGCGTCTGGTTGGTATCGAGATGGCAAAAGACTGTCTAAGCAATTTCTTGAACACCGAATTTGGCGGAGACAGGCATCAACGCCGCGTCGACAAATTGTCCGCACCACAGACCGAAGGAGCAGCGTAATGAGTAATGTCGCAGATATACAGGATATCCGTCCGACCGGGTTTTTCGATTTTTCGGTGGATGAGAGTGATCCCGCGGTCGCCGGTGCAATCAATGCGGAATTGTCGCGCCAGCAAAATCAGATCGAGTTGATTGCTTCTGAGAACATCGTTTCCAAGGCCGTTTTGCAGGCACAAGGCTCCGTATTCACCAACAAATATGCAGAAGGCTATCCGGGACGCCGCTATTATCAGGGCTGTGCGCCATCTGATGATGTTGAAACACTTGCCATCGAGCGGGCGAAACAGCTGTTCAATTGTGGCTTTGCCAATGTTCAGCCGCATTCAGGGGCACAAGCAAACGGCGCTGTGATGCTCGCGTTGACCAAACCGGGCGATACCATTCTTGGTATGTCTCTCGATGCGGGTGGCCATTTGACGCATGGCGCGAAGCCCGCGCAATCGGGCAAATGGTTCAATGCTGTCCAATATGGCGTCAACGAGGACGATCATCTGATCAACTATGCGGAAGTCGAAGCGCTGGCCAAAGAGCATCAGCCGAAGCTGATTATCGCTGGTGGTTCTGCCTATCCGCGCCAAATCGATTTTGCCAGGTTCCGTGAGATTGCAGATGCGGTCGGCGCGATCTTCATGGTCGATATGGCCCATTTCGCTGGCTTGGTCGCAGCTGGCTATCATCCTAGCCCACTAGAATTTGCAGATGTGGTCACGACCACCACGCACAAGACTTTGCGTGGTCCACGTGGCGGTCTGGTACTCACCAATGATGAAGCCATTGCGAAGAAAATAAACTCGGCGGTTTTCCCGGGTCTGCAAGGTGGTCCGCTAATGCATGTCATCGCCGCCAAAGCGGTCGCATTTGGCGAAGCGTTGCGCCCTGAATTTGCCAGCTATTCTTCCGCTGTCATCGAAAATGCCAAAATATTGGCGGCGCGCTTAAAGGAACGCGGCGCCAATCTGGTTGCTGGCGGTACAGATACGCACCTTGCTCTTATTGATCTCTCACCGCTTGGTATCACCGGCCGCGATGCCGATGAAGCACTGGAGCGTTCTGGTATTACCTGCAATAAGAACAGCATTCCCAACGACCCGCAGCCGCCGATGAAAACCAGCGGCATTCGTGTTGGTTCACCGGCAGGTACAACCCGAGGCTTTGGCCCGGCGGAGTTCCAGATGATTGGTGACATGGTTGCTGACGTACTTGATAGCTTGCGTGAAAAAGGAGAAGGCGGTGATCCGGCTGTTGAAGCCGATGTCCGTCAGCGCGTTGAAGAGCTATGCTCTCGTTTTCCAATTTACCCTGAATAGGCGAAACGGACCGTTATGCGTTGTCCCTTTTGTGCCCATGATGACAGTCAGGTAAAAGATAGCCGGCCCACCGAAGATGGTACGACCATCCGGCGGCGGCGGCAATGCGAGGGGTGCGGCGCCCGTTTTACAACATTTGAACGGATACAGCTTCGCGAGATCACAGTGGTAAAAAGCGAAGACCGCCGCGAGACGTTTGACCGGTCCAAGATCGATTTGTCCGTGTCTCTGGCTTGCCGCAAGCGCGGGATTGCGCAGGAGCAGATGGATCAACTGGTGTCAGGTATTCAGCGACAGTTAGAAACTAGCGGAGAGAATGAAATCCCTTCCAAACGCATCGGCGAGATGGTCATGGAAGGCCTTAAGGGACTCGATAGCGTTGCCTATATCCGCTTTGCATCGGTCTATAAGGACTTTACCGAGGCCAAGGATTTTGAGGAATTCGCCGGCAGCGTGAAAGATGTGGGTATCGGCGATACCAGCGGCAAATGAGTACCGGCAAGCCGATCATCATTCTGGTGAAGCCACAGCTGGGTGAGAATATTGGCAAGGCGGCCCGGGCTATGCTGAATTTCGGGCTCACCGACATGCGGATCGTGGATCCTCGTGACGGCTGGCCCAATCCATCAGCTGGACCCACTGCTGCGGGCGCAGACAGTGTGTTGGAGGCCGCTCAGGTTTTCGAGACTACCGCCGAAGCGGTGGCGGATTGTTCGCATGTCTATGCCACTACGGTTCGTAAACGCGGTATGACCAAAGAAGTGCTGACCCCTGCAGCGGCGGCGGAAGACATAGCATTCGCCAGTGGTAAATGCGCGATATTATTCGGCCCGGAACGGTCCGGTCTGGAACTGGTCGATGTCGAACTCGCCCGCAAGATCATCACCGTGCCGATAAACCCGGAATTCGGATCGCTCAATCTGGCTCAAGCGGTTATTTTAGTCGCCTATGAGTTGTCGAAACTGGGTGACGGCGAAACCGTGCAGCCGACAATTGAGACAAAAAAGCGCGAACCGGCCCCGCAAATCGAACTGGACCGCTTTTACGAACATCTGGAACGGGCGCTGGAAGAGGCCGGGTATTTCTATCCGCCTGATCGTGCACCAGCGACGAAGGTGACGCTCCGCAATATGATCACCAAGCCGGCGTGGACCAATGAAGAAGTGCAAACCTGGCGCGGCGTTATCAGCTCTCTGGAAAAGCCATTTGTGAAAAAATGAGGTTTTGACTGATCAGCTGTCTCGCATCTGATCCCATTTTTCGAGCTCATAGCTGATCGACGTTTCTATCAGCATTTCCCAAATCGCGGCCATGGTCGGAACCGGAATGCCTGCGCTAATGGCAAGCTGTTTCACATTTTCCAGAACCTTTGCTTTTCGTCCCTCGTCACGCACAGCGGTGCGATCCTGTTTGATCCGCGCAGCGGCGTCCATGCAGGCAAAGCGCTGGGTCATCAGGGCGATAAGTTCGCCGTCAATTCGGTCCACTTGTTCGCGGACATCTGTCATGGTTTCCATTGGAGGAAGCGTCGTCGTTTCTGTCATGTCAGCGCCTTTAATCACTGCGACCACCCAAGTCGAGTAATGATGGGGATTTTGGAGCGATTTTTAGGGCTGCAGATGCTTGACAATCGCGCACTAGATCGTCATAGGCCGCGTCTTGCAATTGGCTCCGCACCCCGGTGAAGCGGTAGCCGCGTGAATCCAAGCGGATTTTCGGTGCATTCCGGGACGAATTGAAACAGCAAATTAGGAGTCAGTGAAATGACAAAGCGTACCAGCTCGAAATATAAACTTGATCGCCGTATGGGCGAAAATATTTGGGGTCGCCCCAAATCACCCGTCAATCGCCGCGACTACGGCCCTGGTCAGCATGGTCAGCGCCGCAAAGGCAAACTGTCTGACTACGGCATTCAACTGCGCGCCAAGCAAAAGCTGAAAGGCTATTATGGCGACGTAACCGAGAAACAGTTCAAGCGTGCTTATAAAGAAGCATCGAGCATGAAAGGCGATACCAGCCAGAACCTGATCGGCCTGCTGGAACAGCGTTTGGACATGGTTGTTTACCGCGCCAAATTCGCTCCAACCATCTTTGCTGCTCGCCAACTGGTTAGCCATGGCCACATTCGCGTCAACGACGTTAAATGTAATGTTGCTTCGCGCAAAGTGCAGCCAAATGATGTTGTTTCGCTGAGCGATAAAGCAAAAGAAATGCTGCTGGTTATCGAGGCACAGAGCCTGCCAGAGCGCGAAATTCCTGAATATGTCACGCCGGACGGCACTGACAAAGTAACCTATGTTCGCGTGCCAACGCTGGACGAAGTGCCTTATCCGGTGACGATGGAACCAAATCTGGTTGTCGAGTTTTACTCACGCTAACTGTTTCCAAGAGGTTTTCAAAAAAGGCGGTCTGAGAAGGCCGCCTTTTTTATTTAAGCGCCGGCAAAACCTTGCGCCAGATCAAGGACGCTGCCAGTAGTAACAATAGACATTAGTTTGATGATTAAATTTGGATGAGGATCTGAAATGCAAAAGAAATGGTTTGCCCTTGCGCTGATACCGGCGCTGGCTTTGGCGTCTTGCGTAATACAGGTAGATGACGCCGAAAACGCTGCCCCACTGCCAGAGGTCGCTGCACCGGAATTATCGGTCGATACGATGCGCGACATTACGCGGGAGCTTTCCTCTGATGCCTTTGAAGGACGTGCACCGGGCACTATTGGTGAAGAAAAAACGCTTGCTTTGTTGACCAAAGAATTTGCCGAAGCCGGTTTGAAGCCAGGCAACGGTGATAGCTGGTTTCAGGATGTTCCGTTGGTCGAGATAGAAGCGAAAAACGTATCCGACCTGACGATCAAGGGCGGCACTAGCGACATCAGCTTCAAATATGGTCCCGAGATGGTCATCACCTCCTATCAGGAACAGCCGAAAATTGAGTTGTCGGATAGCGAGATGGTTTTTGTCGGCTACGGCATTAACGCGCCTGAGCGCGAGTGGAATGACTATGAAGGCGTGGATGTAAAAGGGAAAACGGTCGTCATTTTGGTGAATGATCCCGACTTCGGTACCGAAAGCCTGGAAGGTGATTTTGGCGGCCGGGCGATGACCTATTATGGACGCTGGACCTATAAATATGAGGAAGCGGCGCGTCAGGGCGCGGCTGCAGCTTTGATCATTCATGACACGGCTCCGGCGGCTTATGGCTGGAATGTTGTGGAATCAAGTTGGAGTGGACCGCAATTTTATGCGCAGTCAGCCAATGGTGGCGCTGATCAGACAAAGGCCAATGGTTGGGTTCAGAAGGATGTAGCTGCAGAGATTTTTGCCAGTGCCGGACAGGATCTCGACGCGATGATGGCTGCCGCGAAGAACAAGGATTTCAAGGCCGTACCGTTGGGCGTGACCGCATCCATGTCTTTTGAAAACGATATCAGTAGAATGAACAGCAAGAATGTCATCGGCATGATCAAGGGTAAGACCCGACCTGATGAATATGTACTTTATACAGCGCATTGGGATCATCTGGGGCGCTGCAAACCCGCCCCGGACGGTGATGATATCTGCAACGGCGCAGTGGATAATGCGACGGGAACGGCTGCCCTGGTGGCTCTCGCCGAGGCGCATGTCAAAGCAGGCGCGCCGGATCGCAGCATATTGTTTCTGGCGGTGACGGCGGAAGAATCCGGCCTGCTCGGATCAAAATATTATGCCGAGAATCCAATCTATCCGCTCAACAAGACGGTTGGTGGTGTGAACATGGACGCCTTTGGCATGGCTGGCCCTGCAAAAAATGTCGTAGTGGTTGGCAAAGGCAAATCGCAACTCGATCGCTATCTGGAAGGTGCGTTGACCGTTGACGGGCGAACTGCCGAAGCTGAGCCAACGCCTGAAAAAGGCTTTTACTATCGTTCCGACCACTTCAGCTTCGCGAAACTCGGCGTGCCGATGATTTATTTCGAAGGCGGTGAAGACCTTGTTGAAGGTGGCCGGGCCGCTGGTGAAGCGATCAGCCAGGATTATACCGAGAACAAGTACCATGGACCGAAAGACGAATTTGATCCGAACTGGAACTGGGACGGCGTGATGGGTGATCTGAAGGTCTATTATACCGTTGCTAGAATGCTGGCGATGACCGAAGACTGGCCGAACTGGAATGAAGGCGACGAATTTCGTGATATCCGTGACAAGAGTCGCGCCGGGGTCTGATCTCTAACCGCTTGCATATATGATGAGATGGCCAGCCGAATGGGAGCCGCATGAAGCGGTCTGGATCGGCTTTCCGGGCAATCCGAATGAATGGGCTGAGCAATTGGCGGAGGCGCAGCATGAAGTTGCCGCCTTCGCCAATGCCGTTTGTGATAATGGCAATGGCGAGCAGGTCAGGCTTGTTTGCCGCGACTCCGGCGATGCCACACGAGCGTCCAAACTGGTTCATCATAATATCGAAATCATGCTCCAACCTTTTGGCGATATTTGGTTGCGTGATACCGGGCCGATAGTGACGGTTGGCATGGGTAGACAGGCCCATGACTTTGGCTTTAATGGCTGGGGTCGGAAGTTTGAAATGGCGGGCGATCAGGATATCGGGCAGCGCCTTGCGACCGCTGCAGGACTGTCCGTTTGCCAGCATGATTGGATATTGGAAGGCGGTGCCATTGATGGAGATGGTGCTGGCCAGCTCATCACCACCGAACAGTGCCTGCTCAATCCCAATCGCAATCATAATATGAACAAGGATGAGGCGCGCCAGAAGTTACGGCAAGCGTTGAATATTGAGCATATTTTCTGGCTTGGTGATGGGTTGATCGCTGATCATACCGATGGCCATGTCGATAATCTGGCGCGCTTTGTAGCACCGGGGAAAGTCGCGATTCCGCAAACCAGTGACGCTGATGATCCCAATGCTGATATTTTTGACGAAGCGGCCAGTCGTGCAACTGCGGCTGGTCTTGACGTGATCCGCATCCCTTCGGTTGGCATGTATGAAATCAACGGTGACATTGCGCCTGCCAGCTACATGAATTTCTATATCGGAAACACCGTTGTTGTGGTGCCGCAATATGGAGCCGATTCTGACGCGGCTGCTGTCGACTCTATTGCGGATTTATTTCCTGATCGCAAAGCCATCGGCCTTTCCAGCAAAGCGTTGCTGCATGGCGGCGGGAGCTTTCACTGTATCTCGCAGCAAATCCCCCAGACCTGATTTTCTGTAACCTCAACCCGATTCAAACGAACTATGTTTGAGGGGAGCAAAATGCTAACCTCTTTCTGTATGATTGAGGGGATCGCCGATGGCTGATGGAATTTTGAGTGTTTTGAGCACGCTCACATATATACTGGTTTTTTTGCTCGGCCTTGGTCTGGCCGGTGTGATCGTCCTGTTCGTCATCGACATAACCCAAAAACAGGATGCCGTGCGCCGCAACTATCCTGTCATCGGCCGGTTCCGTCATCTGTTCAGCAGCCTGGGCGAATTTTTCCGGCAGTATTTCTTTGCCATGGATCGAGAGGAAATGCCCTTTAACCGGGCGGAACGGGAATGGGTTGGTCGCGCGGCAAAGGGTACGGGCAATACGATTGCTTTTGGCTCTACAAAAAACCTTGATCCGGCCGGCACCCCGATTTTCGTCAATTGCCCGTTTCCGACGCTAGAGAAAGATGCTGCGGAAACCGCGACATGTACATTGGGACCCTATTGCGAGAAACCCTTTGAAGCCAAATCACTGTTCAACATCTCCGCGATGAGTTTCGGTGCGCTGTCTGTACCGGCGGTAAGAGCTCTGTCCCATGGAGCCAAAATGGCGGGATGCTGGATGAACACCGGTGAGGGCGGTTTGTCTCCTTATCATCTTGAGGGAGGTTGTGACATCGTTTTTCAGATTGGTACCGCCAAATATGGCGTGCGCAATGATGACGGCAGTTTGAACGACGATAAACTGCGAGCGATAGCGGATCACGAGCAAGTCCGTATGTTCGAGATTAAAATGTCGCAAGGTGCGAAACCAGGAAAGGGCGGTATCCTGCCCGCCGCGAAGGTCACCGAGACAATTGCAAAAGTACGCGGCATCCCGGAAGGCGAGGCCTCCATTTCTCCCAATCGCCATCCAGAAATCAACAGCGTGGAAGACATGCTCGATTTTGTTGATCACGTCCGCAAAGTCACTGGCAAGCCGACCGGCATTAAAGCGGTGGTCGGCGCCTATGGCTGGATAGAGAGCCTTTGCGAGGAAATTCATCGTCGCGGTATAGAGAGTGCACCGGATTTCTTCACGCTTGATGGCGGTGATGGCGGGACCGGTGCCGCGCCGATGCCGTTGATGGACAATGTCGGTCTGCAGCTGGATGAGAGTCTACCGATGCTTTCTGATATCCTGCACAAGTATGATTTGCGGCAGCGCGTCCGGATTATCGCATCGGGCAAAAGGATTACGCCCAGCGAGGTGGCCTGGGCTATATGTGCGGGCGCGGATTTCGTGAACAGCGCGCGCGGTTTCATGTTTTCGCTAGGATGTATTCAGGCGATGAAATGCAACAAGAATACATGCCCTACCGGCATCACAACCCATGATCCTAGGTTGCAGCGAGGGCTTGATCCGTCGGACAAAAAGGTCAAGGTCGCCAATTATTGCAAAAGTCTTGTTCACGAAGTTGAAGTGCTGGCCCATAGCTGCGGCGTTGATGAGCCACGTCAATTGGGCCGCAAACATGTCCGTATCGTACAGGACACGGGCAAGTCCATTGCGCTGGATGAGCTATATCCGCGGCCAGAGGTTGCAAAGAAATTCAAGATGATAGAAGACGTCTCTGGATAAACTGCTTTGCATGTCTGTGCAGCTGATTTATGTCGTCTATCAGAGAGATAATCCCCAACTGAAAGGCCGGAAAGAATGACAAATAAGCTCTTATTCGCTGGTGTAGCAACCGCATTATTGGCAGCTGCAGGAGTGCCTGCGCTGGCGGAAGATGATGCCAAAGCTGGCACGACGCAAAGTGATGCTAACCTGATGGCGGTGATCAACCATGATCGGCGTAAGGATGACAAAGCCCGCGATATTTATCGTAATCCGGCTAAGACTCTCGCTTTCTTTCAGGTAAAACCGACACATACCGTTGCGGAATATGGCCCGGGAGGGGGGTGGTACACACGGATATTATTGCCCTATCTCAGCGCCAATGGAAAATATGTCGCGGTGAATGGCAACAGCGACAGTATTAACTTCACCAGCCGTGCACGCGAAGGTCGCTCTAAAAGCTGGCCGGAGCGTTTCCCTGACGCTGCATCAGGATGGACCGGCATTCCTGCCGATCAAATTGCCGCTTTTGAAAGCGACGAAGTTCCGGATGAGATGAAAGGCAAGATTGACCGGGTGGTGATCTTTCGCTCACTGCACGGAATGCTCAACGGCAAGCGTGCCGATTCCGAATTACGCGCTTTGCGAGACATTCTTGCTGATGATGGTATGATCGGCGTTGTCCAGCATCGTGCAAATGCTGATGCATCTTATGCAATGTCCAACGGAACAAAGGGGTATCTCAAGCAGGATTCGGTTATCGCGCTGTTCGAACTGAATGGCTTTGAATTGGTGGCCTCGTCCGAGATTAATGCCAATCCGAAAGATACAAAAGACTATGAGAAAGGCGTGTGGACATTGCCGCCGGTCCTTACGAACAAGGATCAAGACAGAGCGAAATATCAGGCCATTGGCGAATCCGACCGAATGACCTTGCTATTCAAGAAACGATCTTAATCTTTGGGAGAGGCGATAATCTGTATCGCCTCAACTCATTGAATGATTGCCGAAGGAGAGGAATGATGACCAAAAAGAAATGGATTATGATAGGCGCAGTTACAGCGCTTGGAGCACTGACCCTTGCTCCGGCTTCCGCAAAAAATCATGCAAAAGATGGTGCGTCAGGTGAAACCAATTTGCGTACTGTCATCACGCATGAACGCCGTGCAGAGGACAAGGCTCGTGACAAGTATCGGAACCCGGCCCAGACCATCAGTTTCTTTGATATCCAACCCGACCACACGGTCGTCGAATATGTTCCCGGTGGAGGCTGGTACTCCAGGATATTGGCACCTTATGTCGCAGAAAAGGGCAAATTTATCGGACTGACCTTTGCGCCGGGTCCCCTGCCATTTGGAGACGAGGCAAAAGAACGTATTCGCGGCTTCCCAACTAAATTTCCCAATGATGTAGCCGAATGGACCGGCATGCCGGCCGCGAAATTTTCTGCCTACACAACCGACAAGGTTCCTGAAGAGGCCAATGGCACCGCAGACTACGTTATCATTCCGCGGATGATGCACAATCTGATGCGCTGGAACCTGGCGGACAGCGAAATCAAGGTGATGCGCAATATGCTGAAAGATGGCGGCATGGTTGGTATTGTTCAGCATCGCGCGAAGGACGGCACACCGTTTAGCTATGCCGATGGCAATAAAGGCTATTTGCGCACTGATACCGTGGTGAAATTCATGGAGGCGCATGGCTTTGAACTGGTCAAGCAGTCCGAAGTCAACGCGAACCCCAAAGATACGGCGGACTATCCCAAAGGCGTCTGGACTCTGCCGCCACGCTATGCCGAAGGCGATACGGACAAAGCCAAATATACTGAAATTGGCGAGTCTGATCGTATGACGCTGCTGTTCAAAAAGCTGCCATGACGTCATGTTGAAATATGGGTGAATTTGCGGTCCGGGCGATAGTTTCGGGCGTGATTGTGGCTATCGTCGCGATCATCGCCCGCCGCTATCCCGCCATGGGCGCGCTGATCGCGTCGCTGCCGCTTATTTCCATATTGGCGATGATCTGGCTGTGGCGGGATACTGGCAATACCGAATTGCTTGCTGGTCATGTGCAGGCGACTTTTTTTTACGTCATTCCCAGCCTCCCCATGTTTCTCATTATCCCCGTCATGTTGCGTCAGGGGATAAATTTCTGGGCTTCTCTGTCTGCCGGCATATTGGTGACGATAATCCTCTATCTCGCGACAATTCCGATTGCGGCTCGTTTCGGCATCAAGCTATGAGCACACAATGACACAGAATATCACTGTTGCCGCTTTGCAGCTGTCCTTGAACGGCAGCGAAGCGGAAAATATCGAGGCTGTCAGCGCGCACGTAGCTGAAGCAGCAGAGCAGGGCGCACAGATCATATTGCCGCCGGAACTTTTTTCCGGTCCCTATTTCTGCAAGACCGAAGATGAAGCGCAGTTCGCGCTAGCCAAGTCGGCGCAAGACAGCGCGCCGGTGCAGGCCATGCAAAAACTGGCAAAGCGTTTGGGCGCAGCGATCCCGGCGAGCTTCTTCGAACGGGATGGTCAGCATTATTATAACAGCATCGCGATGATCGATCCTGATGGTGAGATCATAGGCGTCTATCGCAAAAGCCATATTCCCGACGGCCCAGGCTATGAAGAGAAATTCTATTTCCGCCCTGGCAATAGCGGTTTCAAGGTCTGGGACGTGTTCGGTACTACAATCGGCGTCGGGATATGTTGGGATCAATGGTACCCTGAAACCGCGCGGGCGATGGCACTCATGGGAGCGGAGATACTGTTTTATCCGACCGCCATTGGTTCAGAGCCCTATGATGCCGACCTCGATACCAGCCGGATGTGGCGGCGCGCGATGCAGGGGCATGCGGTCAGTAATTGTTTGCCCGTGGTCGCGAGCAATCGCATTGGTGAGGAAGAGGGGCAAAGCTTTTATGGCCACAGCTTCATCGCCAATGAATGGGGTGATCTGGTGCTGGAATATGGCGCAGACGAGAGCGGTGTGCTTGTAGCGACATTTGATCTGGAACAGGCACGTAAGCATCGTGCAGGCATGGGGTTCTTCCGAGATCGTCGGCCGGAACTTTACGGGCGGCTGGTAGAGGATAAATAATCTTGGACCCGCTCGTAGATGGTTCTGTTTTCAAGCGCCGCTTCCGCTTTGTTGATTAAGGTAACGAGATCACCTGCTTGCTCGTTAAGTTCGGCAGCAGCCTTTTCCAGTGCATGCCAGAGTGGTTTGAGCTTTTCTGTCAGATCGCGTCCTTTCTTGGTCAGGATTATTTCCCTGCGGCGACCGTCATTCCTGTCCTGGCGAGAGGTGACATAGCCTGCTTTCTGAAGCGCCTGGCGGGACTGGCTCACCGACACATGCGTGATACCAAGAGCACCGGCAATTTCGTTGACCGACATCGGCCCGTTTAAGATGATCTGATTTAGAACGCCAAACCAGCGTTGCTCAAACTCGATACCGACAAGCCGATACGTCGAGCTGGCATCGCGGTCCATCGCTTCGGACAGTCGGCGCAACCGTGCACCCAATGCTGCACCATGCAAACTACCTGTATAATCGCTGGAATTCTTTTTCACCAAATTCTCACTTGACTTATCAGTAGGTGCCTACCTATTTGACTCCGTCGGTTATAGCAATAGGAAAACTTATGCAATTTTGTTCCACCCGTCGATCTTTTCTTGCCACCAGTTCGGTCATCGCAGCCACCGCCACCGCTCCGGTCTTTGCAGCCGGGCAGGGAAGCGTGAAAGAACGAGCAAACCGGCTTGTTGAAGGGTCTATGGTCATCAATGGCAATATGCTGCCTCGTTTCTCTGACCCGGTCGATGACCCCAAATTCGTCGCCAATGTGAAAGCAACCGGGATTACGGCAGTAAAGCTGAGCGTCGGAGGCGGTAAGGCACAGTTTGCCGATACTGTAAATCATATCGGCCATCTCAATAAAGCAATCTCCGAACATCATGATGTCTATATGTGGGTCAGGAACCTGGACGATCTGATCGCTGCCAAACGAACCGGAAAAGTAGGAATATTTTACGCCTTTGAAGATGCGGGAATGCTGGAAGGAAAGGTAGAACGGATCAATTATTTTCGTGATTTGGGCGTCCGTTCAATGCAGCTATCTTATAACGGTGTCTCGCCCTTTGCATCCGGGGTAATGTCGCCCCGACCATCACAGGGGTTAACCGATATCGGGCGACATGCGGTTGTGACGATGAACGCAGCCGGAGTTACGGTTGATGTCAGTCATTCGGATGACAAATCGACGCTGAGCATCATTGATCAATCCAGCAGACCTGTGATGATTTCCCATGGTGGTTGTGACAAGATAAACCCCCATCCGCGCAATAAAAGTGATGCGATATTGAAGGCTGTTGCCGATCAGGGCGGGGTATTCGGGCTATATGAGTTAGCCTATCTTACACCTGGCCTAGAGCAGCAAAATTTGAACAATTATATGCAGCATCTGATACATGCTCTGAACGTTTGTGGTGAGGATCATGTTGGTATCGGAAGTGACGCCTTCATGCTGCAATTTGATACGTCTTCGAAAGCAATGAAGTCCTGGAACCAGAGCATAGTGGAAAGGAAAGAAGTCGGCATTGCTGCACCGGGCGAAGGGCCGCCACCATTTGTTGAGGAATTGAATGTGCCGGAGCGCACTTATCTGATTGCCGAAAAATTGCTTAAAAATGGCTATTCGGAGATGACCGTTGAAAAGATCTTGGGTGGTAACTTTTTGCGGGTATTTAAAGAGACTTGGGTTTAACGCGCAAAGTCTGTTCAAAAACCTCTTGGAACATGTTCTCGGTCAACCGCCTGGTGTTCACATTATACCGGCTGCAATGATAGCTGTCGATCAGGATGCGATTGCCGGGCAAGCTATGCACCGCACCGTGTGCGAATTTATGGTCTGTCAGTCTGCCGCCGGTCATTCTTATCACGCTGTCATGGGCGATTTTGCCGAGGGCGAGGATGACTTTTAAGTTGGGTAAGCCATCCAGAGCCTTAATCAGATAGGGGCGGCAGTTGTTAATCTCTGCACCATTGGGTTTGTTTTCCGGCGGCAGGCATTTGACGGCGTTTAGGATCATTGTGCCGCTTAAAGTCACACCGTCATCGGCGCGGGATTGAAACTCGCCGTCGGACAGGCCGACCTTGTCCAACGTAGCGAACAACAGATCACCGGATGCATCACCGGTAAAGGCTCTACCGGTCCGGTTTGCGCCCTCCTTACCTGGCGCGAGACCAACAATCGCTAGCCACGCGTTGGGATCACCAAAGGCCGGGACAGGTGCATTCCACCATTCCGGTTGATCTTTTCGGAGGGATTTGCGCAGACCCACAAGCCTTGGACAGCGACGGCAGTTTTTGGGTGCCTCGGCAAAAGGAAGGGGGCTATGATCACTCATAGCCCCCGCCTAAAATCATTTGGACATCACGTCCAGCAAACTACTGAATAATCAGTCTTTCAATTCAGCCGGAACAATGCCGCCATTGGCTGCAATTTCGGACATGACGCGCTTGTGCAGCGCGATATTGTCTTCTGCCGATCCACTATAGCCCGCATTGCCGAGTTCCTGTGCCAGCGCCTTACGGTTTTCATAGCTCGCGTCAATCTGGACGAGCTTCATCAGGTCCACAATCGATGTGCGCCAGTTCAGCTTGTCTGATCCTGGAATATTGTCGAGCCTTGCAGTAACATCCACTTCGGTAATGGCTGCGCGAGCCGCTGGCGCTGCTTCTGCCGCCGGGGCAGCTTCTGGCTCAGCGGCTTTTGCTTCACCACCGAAAATTGCGTTTTTGATTTTTCCAAATATGCTCATGATGTGCTCCTCTTTGGTTTCCTTGGGTCTTGTCATTCGCCCCTTCGATGGTTTCTTCGGTGTTACAGCCCGCAGAGTCAAATACCGGAAGCCGAATTTCGGCCGATTTATAGGTTTCCCGAGTGTAAACACTGGTAAAGCTTTCCCGTTGCGCGTTTAGGCGGGGAAAAATCTGGTACAAAGGGCCCCTGAGAACAGAATCAAAGCAGAAATTTTTGGGATTAAAGGAGACCGGTGATGAATATTTTGGATGTTTTGCAGCAATCTGGTGGCATCGAAACAATGGCGCGCGAACTGGGTGTCAATGAAAGTGTCGCTCAAGCGGGGGCTGCGGCACTGCTTCCATCTATTTTGGGGGGATTCAAGAAAACAACGCAGGCACAACCCACGGGTTTGGATGGACTGGGCGGTCTGCTGGGACAGCTAGGCGGTGGCGGACTGCTCGACAGTGTGCTAGGCAGCCAGCCTACACCGGTGAGCCAGGGCAATGAAATTCTCGGTCAGATTTTTGGATCGAAAGAAGTCAGCCGTACAGTTGCTGCCGGTGCAGAACAGCAAACCGGTATTAGTAGTGATTTGCTCAAGAAAATGCTTCCCATCGTTGCGATGATGGTTGCCGGCTATATGGCAAAGCAAAGCGGAGACAGTTCCGGTAATGGAGGCGGCTTGGGCGGCCTTATTGGGGGGCTTTTGCGTGGTGGTTCCAAAGCCTCTTCCGGCGGACTTGGCGGGTTGGGATCATTGCTTGATCTGGACGGAGACGGAAACCCTCTCGACGACATTATCGGCATGGCCGGTAAGCTGACCCGCTAATATCAACGAAGGAGACGATCAATGGGACTTTTGGACAATGCACTGGGCATGTTGCCCGACAATGTGAATTTGGACAGCTTGGCCGAGAAAGTTGGCATGTCGGCCGATGAATTAAAATCCAGCGGAGAAGCGCTTTTCACGAAACTGCAAGATGGCAGCGTTGATAAAGCAACTGCGATCAAGGAAGCTGCGGCAGAAGCCGGTGTCGATGCAGAGAAGTTAAAAGGCCTGATGCCCGCCATGGCTGAAAAAGCGGGTCTGGATGGCGAAGGTGGTCTGATGGAAAAACTCGGAGGAGAAGACGGCATCCTTGGTAAAGTCAGCGGTTTCCTCGACCGGGATGGCGATGGCAATCCGCTGAATGACATCACGGACATGGCCAAGGGTTTCTTTAAGAAATAAAGCCCAACCGGGATGTGCGGCGTTCAAGTGATCTGATCGGGCATTTCTTCCAGGATCAAGACGCCGTTTTCGACATCAACAATGCGCGCGGTCTCGCCCTTTTTCAGGGCAGGGCCGCGGGCAGACCATATACCGTCAGCCACTTTGACACGCCCAGATGTTGCGTTAACCGGCTTAACGACTGTTACTGTCGTACCAATAAGTCGCGCGGCGCGGTCATTGAGCAACGGGTCCTCGCTTTTCACGACATTGGTCAGATACCAGCGGCGACCCAGTAACACACTGGCGATAGTAGAAAGACCAAATAACGTGAGTTGACCGGCGACGGTCAGTTCAATGAATGTGCTGGCAATGCCGGTCACTGCCGCTGCCGCCGCAACCCAGATCAGGAAAACACCGGGCACGAAAATCTCGGCCAGCGCAAGCAAAGCTGCCAGTGCCAGCCAGACATAAGCGGGGTCAGTAGATAGCAAGTCGGTCATATCGTGCCTGTACTTTGATTACTGCTCAAACGGGCCCTTGCGTTTTGGCTTCGCTGGCGGTGTTGATGGAGCCTGGTCGCCCAGTGCTTCCTTGGCAAGTTCGCCAATACCGCCCAATGCGCCGATCAGCTGTGTAGCCTCAACCGGGAACAGGATGGTTTTCGCATTGGGTGAAGTGGCGAATTTCTCAACCGCCTTGACATAGTCTTGTGCCACAAAATAGTTGACCGCCTGCGCATTGCCGGACGCGATAGCCTCGGAAACCATTTGCGTTGCTTTGGCCTCGGCTTCTGCTTCGCGTTCACGTGCCTCGGCATCCCGGAAAGCAGATTCACGGCGGCCTTCTGCTTGTAGGATTTGGGCCTGTTTTTCACCTTCGGAGCGCAGGATTTCAGAAGCGCGCGCGCCTTCGGCATCGAGGATATTCGCTCGTTTTTCACGTTCGGCTTTCATCTGTGTGGCCATAGCATTGACTATATCTTGGGGCGGACGAATATCTTTAATTTCCACTCGAGTGATTTTGATCCCCCACGGTGTGGTTGCATCATCAATCACGGTCAGCAGGCGGGCGTTAATCTCGTCGCGTTTGGACAGCGTCTCATCAAGATCCATGGACCCCATCACGGTCCGTAGATTGGTCGTTACCAAGTTGAGGATCGCGTTATACAGGTCATTCACTTCATAAGCCGCTTTCGCCGCTTCGAGCACCTGGAAAAACACCACACCGTCAGTGGAGATCATCGCGTTGTCTTTAGTAATGATTTCCTGTCCAGGTATATCCAGAACCTGTTCCATCATATTGACTTTGCGGCCAACGCGATAAAGAAACGCAGGAAAGAAGTTAAAGCCCGGCTTGGCGATAGTCGTGAAGCGGCCAAAATATTCAATCGTATATTCATAGCCTTGTCGGACGATCTTTATGCTTGCAAAAAGATAGACGATCACGACGATCAGAACGAGCAATAAAAGAAATTCCATGTCTTGCTGGCCTCCAAAAATTTACAACATCATTGATTATTCTCTCCATAATGCCAAGGAAAAAGCGAATATTCCCCTCAAGAACAAGGTTACCATATTCCATGCGTTTTTGTTTTGCCGTCGCCGCTCTGATTTCTTCGTTCTCAATGACGGCCCATGCGGAAGATATTTCAGAAACGGATTTGCGCGCTCATATCGAGATATTGGCGAGCGATGATTTCGGTGGCCGGAAGCCGGGGACCGAAGGGGAAAACAAGACCCTTCAATATATCGCGACGCAGTGGCAGCAGGCCGGACTGGTACCCGCAGCCGGATCGTCATCCTGGTACGCGCCGGTAGCTCTGGTGGACAGGACGCCATTGGAACAGACCGTGCGTTTCTCGCGGTTTAAGGGCGAGCGGGAAAAGACTATTCGGATTGATGACGATCAGATCATGCTGCGCTCTGCCATGCAGTCGGGCCGATCGACCAATGTTCCTGTCGTACATGTCGGTTATGGCAACCAAAGCGCTGATGCGCTGGCAAAAGCCGTGTCGACCAAATTGGCTTTCATCTTCGTGAGTTCGCCAATTGGAGCCGAGGATTTTCCGAGCTATCGTGAACGCAAAGCCAAAGTCCTGGCCGCTGGTGCATGGGGAGTCATCTCAATTGCGGGTAGTGAAGCACGCTATCCCCGCCTGGCCAGACGCTTTCGCCGCGCCAGCACCAATATCAACGCTGATGGATATCATGCCGGTATGGAAGGCATTATCACCGAGGCGGCGGCGGAAAAGCTGCTGCGCAAAGCTGGTATCGACTACAAACAACTGGCCAAGGATGCGGCCTCGGGCGCGTTTAGTCCGGTGGAAACAGGTGTCTATGCAGATCTGACGTCCAGTACCCGGGTGCGATCTTATCAATCCCACAATGTCATTGGAAAAATTCCCGGACGCAAACTAGGCAGCGGTGCCGTGCTGTTTCTTGGTCATTGGGATCATCTTGGTGAATGTCGCCGGGAGCCCGCCGTAGACCGAATCTGCAATGGCGCGGTCGATAATGCCAGCGGTATCTCGCTGTTGATCGAAACTGCTAAGCGGCTGGTGAAGGATCGCCCGGATCGGGATATCTATTTTCTCGCGACCACGGCGGAGGAAAGCGGATTGCTTGGCGCCCGGGCCTTTGCCGCTGATCCTAGCTTCCCATTGGAAGATCTCGTCGCTGTGTTCAATGTGGACACCGTGGCTTTGGCACCAGATGGCAAGCTGCTGGCGGTTGTTGGGCGCGGTAAAACAGATTTGGATAAGGATCTTGAAAAAGTCGCTGCTGCTGAAGATCGGGAAATAGACAAAACGGACAAAGCTAATGCTTTTCTGAAGCGTCAGGACGGTTATGTTTTCCTGGAGAAAGACATTCCGGCCTTTATGATCACCAGCGCTTTTTCAGATCAGGAGCGTCTCGATAGCTTTTTGAACGGTCGCTATCACGGTGTTGATGACGAAGTGGATGAAACACTTTTGTTAGGCGGTGCCGCAGACGATGCGAACTTCCATGTTGCGTTGGGTCGCTATTTCGGCAGTGTCGACACCTATCCTTTGAAAGATGGCGGGAATCTTGGGACGAATAGTGCTGGCGAATAGTTTCAGAACTGATTACATGGGCCGCCACAGAATCGAATTCAGCATATCAGAAAGTGGCCTTCCATGAGCAGCAGAGAAATCCGAACCGGACTAACATTTGACGATGTTCTGTTGCAGCCCGGTGCGTCCGATATCGTTCCGAGCCAGGCCAATACCCACACTTGGCTGACCAAGGAAATCGGGCTTAATATTCCGGTTCTGTCTTCGGCGATGGATACCGTGACAGAGGCTGACATGGCGATTGTCATGGCTCAGATGGGCGGCATTGGTGTGCTTCACCGCAATTTGACGCTGGAGCAACAAATTGCTGCGGTACGGCAGGTAAAACGATTTGAATCCGGTATGGTTGTCAATCCGATCACCACAGCCCCGGATGCGACCTTGGCAGACGCCGAAGCCACCATGTCGCAAAACAAGATATCAGGTATTCCTGTGGTGGAAGCGAGCGGGAAACTGGTTGGCATATTGACCAACCGTGATGTCCGCTTTGCAGAAAATCCGCGGCAGCCTGTCTCCGAACTGATGACGAAGGATGACCTGGTCACGGTTCCGGTCGGAGTCAGTCAGGAAGAAGCCCGTAGAATGCTCCACCAGAGGCGCATTGAAAAACTGTTGGTGGTTGATGACGGCTATCGGTGTGTGGGACTAATCACCGTCAAGGACATTGAAAAAGCGGTGACCTATCCCGATGCTACCAAAGATAGTTCGGGGCGTTTGCGGGTCGCCGCCGCTTCAACGGTTGGCGATGCCGGTCTGGAGCGGACCGAAGCGCTAATTGATGCGGAATGTGATCTGGTCGTTATCGATACAGCGCACGGCCATAGCAAAATGGTTTCGAAAGCGGTGGAAGAGGTCAAGAAGCGCTCCAACCAGACGCAGGTTATTGCCGGAAACGTTGCCACCGCTGCTGCAACACGGGCGCTGATTGACGCTGGCGCAGATGGCATTAAGGTGGGTATCGGTCCGGGGTCCATTTGTACGACCCGTGTGGTTGCTGGAGTGGGCGTGCCGCAATTGACCGCGATTATGGATTGCGCCGAAGAAGCGGCCAAATCCGGTGTACCCATTGTCGCAGATGGCGGCCTCAGAACATCGGGCGATGTCGCCAAAGCGCTGGCTGCTGGCGCATCATCGGTCATGGTCGGTTCGCTGCTGGCCGGTACCGAAGAGGCACCGGGCGAGACGTTCCTTTATCAGGGGCGTGCCTACAAGAGTTATCGCGGCATGGGGTCCGTTGGGGCGATGGCGCGCGGATCTGCGGATCGCTATTTCCAACAAGATATCAAAGACCATATGAAACTGGTACCTGAGGGGATTGAAGGTCAGGTGCCATTCAAGGGGCCTGCCGGCGATGTGGTACATCAACTGGTCGGCGGTGTGAAAGCAGCCATGGGCTATACTGGCTCCGAAACATTGCAGCATTTGCGGGAAAATGCCGAGTTTGTGCGGATTACCAATGCTGGTCTGCAAGAAAGCCATGTGCATGATGTCTCTATTACTCGGGAAGCACCCAATTATCCGACGCGTTAAAAGGGCCGGTTGATGGTCGAACTGAAAGTCTTTTTTTTGTTACTGGTTTGGCCCGATGGGCAGGATCAGGCCGAACCCTTATGGACTATGGAAACCTTCGAGAACGTGGCCGCCTGTAAGGACTATGCCGCTATAGCCATAGAGGATGCGACGAAGAAATACGGCGCTGATATTCAAACGCAGTATCATTGCTTGAACAAAGACAGCCGTATCGCCGAATGACCCCTTCGGCACGCCTGCAAGCCGCTATTGAACTGCTCGACGAGATCATCGTTGCAGCACGGGATAGTGGTGCATCAGCCGACAATATTACCAAGAAATTCTTCAAAGCACGCCGATATGCGGGCTCAAAAGATCGTCGAGCTGTCCGTGAGCATATCTACGCGGTTATTAGACGCTTTGGCGATCGACCGGAGAGTGGGCGGGCCGCTATGGCTGGATTGGCGGAGGAACAATCCGAATTGCGGGATTTGTTCGATGGCTCAGCTTATGGACCGGCTGCGCTTACGGAAAATGAAGCACGAGCCGGTGGAGTTTCTATAGCAAATTGGCTTTCGGATCGGTTTGCTGCGTTGATCGACGATAAAGAGAAGGCCGTGTTGTTTGACCGCGCGCCACTCGATATCCGGCTGAATCCCAAAAAGGGCGATGCTAAGGCGATTAAGGGCGCATGGCCGGAAATCGAAACATTGCCTTTGCCTAACGCCTATCGCTTGCCGACCGGGACAAGCGTCGAGAATAGCAAGGCTTATAACAGCGGCCAGATCGAAATTCAGGATTTGGGCAGTCAGGCAATAGTAGCAGCCTGCCTGCTAGAGGAACCCAAGCTGGTTTTGGATATGTGTGCGGGGGCAGGGGGTAAAACTCTGGGGTTGGCGGCGCAGTTGCCGGATCAGACCCGCATCATTGCGGCCGATACGGATCGCGGGCGTCTGAGCCGCATTGAGCCGCGCTTGCGCCGGTCCGGCGCCAATAATA
This sequence comes from Sphingorhabdus sp. EL138, assembly GCF_900258045.1. Taxonomy (GTDB): domain Bacteria; phylum Pseudomonadota; class Alphaproteobacteria; order Sphingomonadales; family Sphingomonadaceae; genus Parasphingorhabdus. The sequence continues at coordinate 582,046 of NZ_OGVD01000004.1, forward strand.
TCGAAACTCTGCTGCTGTCGCCGAACAAAGAGGGTGAAATGCTGGCTCCGTTCAAGGGTAAATGCGATCTCGTACTTGTTGACGCGCCCTGCACGGGAACTGGTACGTGGCGGCGGAATCCTGAACTGCGCTGGCGGATGACGCCAAAGAGACTTGATCAAACGGTAAAATTGCAAGCGCGATTGCTGGAACTGGCTGGTGCAATGGTCGCTCCGGGCGGCCAGCTGGTCTATGCGGTTTGTTCGCTTCTGGATGCTGAAGGCGGCGACCAAACGGAGAATTTCGTCAAAAACCATCCAGAATGGCGGGATATAGAGGTTGATTTGCCGATAGGGCGGCCATATCGTAAAGGAACTCTACTCACCCCGTATCAAGACGGAACGGATGGCTTTTATTTTACCTGCCTCGAAAAATTGTGATAGCAGATCATGACAGGCACCGGCATGTTCACCGAACGTGCAGGTGGCTCTGTTAGAAAGCCTGAGTCTTTATTGGAGCTAATTATGCGTTTTTCACCCGCCGCCCTTGCGATGTCCCTGGTTTTAGCCACTGTTTCCAGTGCCAGTTTTGGCCAGTCAGCAGATGTGGAGATCAAGGCTCGTTCGGTAGCCTATATGCAGCAGGGAGAAGCCGCGCAGAAAAAAGGTAATCTGGAGCTGGCCACAGACCTCTATGAGACCGCCTTGGCTGTTGATCCACGAAACGGGTCTGCCTTTATCGCTATGGCCCAGATCGCACGAGCTCAAAAACTGCCGGGTAAAGCCATAAGATTCTACCGTGAGGCACTGATTCTCGATCCAAACAATCTGGATGCATTGGCTGGACAGGGCGAAGCGCTGGTTCAGCGCGGTGCGGTTGAGAAAGCGAAAATCAATCTGTCACGGATCGAAACATTGTGTCGGACCCGTTGCCCGCAAACAGCGCAATTGTCTTCTGCTATTACCGCCTCTCAAAAGACCCCGGTTCTCTCTGCTCAGGCGGTGACACCGAAACCGAAAGTCGGCGATGAGAAAGCCGATGACGTTAAACCTAACTGATCTGTTTCAAAAATCGTAAACTAAGGTAGCGCGGCTAAGCGTGTCCGTTTTTTCGCGTCCGTCTGGCGGATTTGTCTCGTGTTCAATCGCATAGGAAAGGCGCGCGGACAGCTTTCCATTAATCTTGGCATCCAGTCCCGTCGTGGCTGTCAGCGTATTTGTACCGGAGGAAAATATCACATTGGCGCTCGTCAGGCTTTGCGCATCCGAAGCTAATGTTGCGCCTGCGCCCTGAGTCAGTTTCAGATTTTTGGCGATTTGCCAGCCCAGATCAAGACCGATCAAGCCGGCGATACTGCTATCCGACCCGCCTTCGGTAAATTCGGTGAGCCGCCAGGCAGGTCCGGCTTTCACATCTAGGAAAATGTCTTTCTCTTTGATCACGGTATAGCCGATCCCGCCAGAGACCGTGTAGCGTGAAGAAAAGCCCTGAAACCGGTCTCGATCATACTGTGCCAATCCATAGATGAAGAGGCGGTCATCAATCTTATACTCTGGTTCCAGCGCGGCTGCATATTGCTCTCTACTGGTCACGCCGTTGCTGCGTTGATAATCGGCGCGTGCACGAAATTTCAGGCGCCAATCGACGGCATCCTTCGCCAGTTTGATTCCGCCACTTATGCCAACATTGCTGGAGTTACCGGTGTTGCGAAAGCCGCCGAGCTCTCCTTCACCCGTCCAGTTTTCGAAAAAGGGCGCTTCCATTTTTGCCTTTTTTTCGGCTGCTGCGAGCTGTGTTTTCTTTGCGGTATATGCTGCGAACATTGCATCAATTTCGGCAACATCATCGGGATTCGCGACTTTGGCAAACTTAACAACGGATCTTACCTCCGCGTCTTTGCCGGACGCAATGGCTGCCTCAATCATGGCCTTTACCGGTTCAGGAAGAGCTGCTTGCGCTGGCGATACCATGCCAGCAGCCGCTAGTGAAAACGGCCAAACTATCTTCTGCAACATACTATATTCCCGTAACTATTCCAGTTTACACTCAGATCAGCGGTCCAAATTCCTTTAATATTGCGCGATAAAGATCTCGTTTAAATGGCACGATCATTTCGGGCAAATCTGATGGATCGGCCCACCGCCAATCCGAGAATTCCGCATGGTCCGTAGCGATATTGACATGCTTGTCTTCGCCTGTAAACCGCATCAGGAACCAGTATTGACGCTGGCCCCGGTATTTTCCCTTCCAGATTTTTCCCAACAATTCGTCGGGCAGATCATATAGATATTCCTCTGCACTGCGGGCTATGATCTGAACAAGATTGGCAGAGATGCCGGTTTCTTCTTCAAGCTCGCGTATTGCAGCCGCCTCGCTTTCCTCACCCTTGTCAATTCCACCCTGCGGCATTTGCCAGGCATCAGGATATTTGCTGTCCTGCGCATCCAGTCGCTGCCCGACAAAGACTTTGCCATCTGTGTTGGCAAGCATGATGCCGGCGCAAAGCCGATAAGGAAGGTGGCTGAAATCGATCATAGAGCGGCCAGTGTCGCTTTCAGAGCGTTGCAGATGTCATCAACATCTTGTTGCGAGGAGGGAATGCCCTTGCGCAGGCAAATTAGCCCATGAATATTGCCTTTGGCTTCCATGAAGGTCACCGGAACACCGGCTTCAATCAGCTTGGCAGCATAGGCGCGGCCTTGATCCCGGAGCTGGTCTAGACCGCCGGTGATCAGCACCGTAGGCGGACTGCTTGCCAGATCTCCATGGATAGGATCGCAGCGCACGTCGCCGGTGACCCCGGCATAATGACCCATGAAATAGTCCATTGAATCCTTGGTCAATAAAAAGCCTTCCGCAAATTCCTGCATTGAGCCTTCGGATGCCGTGCTATCAACAACAGGATAGATCGGAACCTGTGCAATAACCGGCACTGCGGCCGGTTTTTTGGCCAAGTCTTGTGCCACCACAATCGCCAGATTACCCCCCGCGCTGTCGCCGCAGGGGATCAGGCCGTCTATTTCGATGCCAAGAGCGCTACTGGCATTTTCGACTATCCATCGGGTAGCCGCTTCACAATCATCCGGAGCAGCTGGAAAGGGAGCTTCCGGGGCTAGCCGATAGTCTACTGCAATCAAGGGCAAATCCATTTGTGCCGCCATTTCGGTGCAATAGGGATGATGGCTTTCCAGATCGCCAATCACAAAACCGCCGCCATGGTAGAAGATGATTGCCGGCCCTTTTTCCCGCGTTGCCCGTTTGTCATAGTAGCGCAGCTTGATATCGCCAGCGGGCCCCGGACAGGTCAGGTCTTTGATGACCGCGAGTTCCGTGGGTTCTGCGTCGACCAGAAAACGCATGCCGACATAGGCTTCGCGCGCGGCAACCGGTTCCATCTGGTCCATCGGAACCTCCATGGCCGTTTCCAGCATCGCCAGCATTGCCTGGGCATCGGGTCGCACAAAAGCCGTTGTCATCCTCTTATCTCCGTATTGTTGCATATTGATTTGCTACTGATCCTGTGGCGAGTAGATCAGCCGGGGTTCACTACGCAAGATGTAATCTATGTCTCCCGTTTCAAACAAAAACTTTATCCCTAGTAGTTTTTATGGTTTGAAGCAGAGGGGAGAAGTGCTTTACCGCAACTTCTAAAGAGTTTTGGGTACGGAAATTATATATGGCTACGGCGCTTAAACAGGACGATTCAGACAATAACCAGCCGGCGAATGCGGAGAATGTCGTCGTTCGCTTTGCTGGTGATAGCGGCGATGGCATGCAGCTTACCGGCGGGCAGTTTACCTTGTCGACGGCATTGGCAGGCAGCGACCTCGCGACTTTCCCAGATTTTCCGGCTGAAATCCGGGCACCACAGGGAACGCTTTTCGGTGTTTCCGCTTTCCAGATTAACTTTGGCAGCCGAGCCATTGAGACCGCGGGCGACCAGCCTGATGTCCTGATTGCAATGAACCCCGCTGCATTGAAAACCAATGTTGATGCGCTGCGCAAGGGCGGTTTGATCATTGCTGACGAAGGCGAATTCGGGAAACGTAATCTCGACAAAGCCAAATATGAGAATAATCCGCTGGAAGATGGCTCGCTGGCTAAATGGCAGCTACTTAAACTGGATATTTCCGCGCTGACGCTGGAAGCGGTGAAACCTTTTGGGCTCGGCAATAAGGAAGCCCTGCGCTGTAAAAACATGTGGACGCTGGGTCTGGCGCTCTGGATGTTCGAGCGCGAGCGGGGGCCAATTATTGACTGGCTCAAGACCAAGTTTGCGAAATTGCCCGATGTGGCTGATTCCAACATTGCTGCGTTGAATGCGGGTCATGCTTACGGCGAAACCGCCGAGCTTTCCGGTGACGGTCTGGGCAGCGGTCATCTGACCACGCGGAAAGTGGGTGCGGCGCCATCTGCACCTGGTGAATATCGCACGGTGACCGGTGCGGAAGCGCTGTCGCTCGGTTTGGTTGCTGGTGCGCAGCTCGCTGACTTACCGATGTTCTTTGGCGGTTATCCGATCACACCGGCCTCCGCCATTCTGCATCACTTATCGCGCTTGAAAGAATTTGGCGTCACGACTTTTCAGGCTGAAGATGAGATTGCCGCGATCGCGGCCGCTATCGGCGCAAGCTACGCTGGCAAATTGGGTATCACATCCTCATCCGGCCCGGGTATCGCGCTGAAGGGCGAGGCCATGGGACTTGCGATCATGACCGAACTTCCGCTGGTGATTGTCAATTCACAGCGCGGCGGACCTTCTACCGGGCTGCCAACCAAGACCGAGCAATCGGATCTTTATCAAGCCATTTATGGCCGCAATGGTGATGCGCCAATGCCGGTCATCGCGGCGCGTTCGCCGGGCGATGCATTTGAATGTGCGATTGAAGCGGTACGGATAGCAGTGCAATATATGACACCAGTCATGCTACTCACAGACGGCTATATCGCCAACGCGGCAGAGCCGTGGAAAATTCCAGATGTTGATGGCCTGGAACCTTTCCCGACCACGTTCCTCGACACGATGCCGGAAGACGGCTTGAAACCCTATGCGCGGGATGAAAAACTCGCACGACCATGGATTAAACCGGGTACGCCGGAGCTGATGCACCGGATTGGCGGCATCGAAAAAGGCATTGATACCGGCCATATTGACTATGGTGCGGCCAATCACCAGCAGATGACTGAAATCCGCCGCGACAAGGTTTTGGGTGTTGCCGATAGCATCCCCGATCAGGATGTTGCGCTGGGCAAAGCAGGCGGCAAGCTGGCTGTTGTAGGTTGGGGGTCAACCTTTGGACCGATCCATCAGGCGGTGCGCCGCGCTGTGGAGGCTGGAAAAGACGTCAGTCATATTCACATCAGGAACGTTTGGCCGATGCCGAAGAATATGGGTGAATTACTGAAAAGCTATGACCGGGTGATCGTACCGGAAATGAATACCGGGCAGCTGAAAACGGTCTTGCGCGATCAATATCTGATCGATGCAAAGCCTGTAAACAAAGTATCGGGCCAGCCCTTTACCATTGCCGAAATTGAAGCGGCAATTGAGGAGAATCTGTCATGAACGAGATGACGAAAATCACGACGCTGAAAGACTGGGAAACCGATCAGGAGGTACGCTGGTGCCCGGGTTGCGGTGACTATGCGATCCTGAAAGCGGTGCAGCGGACGATGCCGGATCTCGGCGTGCGTCCGGAAGATACGTTGTTTATCAGTGGGATCGGCTGTTCTTCTCGCTTTCCTTATTATATGGAAACTTACGGTTTTCACACGATCCACGGCCGCGCACCTGCAGTGGCGACGGGTGCAAAGTTGGCCAATCCGGAACTTGATGTCTGGATCATCACTGGTGATGGCGATGCGTTGTCCATCGGCGGCAATCATACGATGCATCTGTTACGGCGAAATCTGGATTGCCAGATCATGCTGTTCAACAATGAAATTTATGGCCTGACCAAGGGGCAATATTCTCCGACATCTCGGGTGGGAACCAATACGCCGTCCACACCTTATGGTTCCGTCGATCGTCCTGCCAGTCCCTGCGCCTTTGCGCTGGGTTCCGGTGCACGGTTCATTGCGCGTGGTATCGATGTCCACAAGGATTTGACCAATGTTCTGAAAGCCGCCCATGCGCACAAGGGTGCCGCTTTTATCGAGATTTTTCAAAACTGTATCGTCTACAACAAAGACGTATTCGAGGAATTTGCGGCTAAGAAAACCGCCGCTTCTACCCAACTCCTGCTCGCCGATGGTGAGCCGATGCTGTTTGAAAAAGGCGAAAAGGGCATTACGCTGGATCGTGAAACCCTGTCGTTGAAAGTGGTTGATGTGGTCGATGGTGACTGGCAGGCCGCCAATGTGATTGTCCATGATGTTACCAATCGTTCGGTCGCACATATGCTCATTGAAATGCCGTTCGGGGAATTCCCGATGGCTATCGGTGTGCTCTATGATGATCCGCGTCCGACATTCGAAACAGCTGTCGTTGAGCAAAATGCGCAGGCGGCAGAAGGCAAGAAGGCGGATCTGCAGGCGCTGCTTAACAAAGGGCAAACCTGGACTGTGACCGAGGACGGGCCGGAACTTTAGCGGCCTTTTCCAGCACTTGATGCTTGCAAAGTAAGATTTGCTTTGCCAGCATGCTGCCAGGGTTGCGGTCCTTTTCGCCACACTATGGGGTGGGGCGATTCTGCACGGAAATTACGTCACTCATATGAAACAGCTTAACCGAAGATGACGGCCGTTTTGCGTATAAAATGTATAATTTGTCGATCCGGTTTAGGCGGCTTTCGGTTACATGGATAATCTGACCCATAGTCTTGCCGGCGCCGTTCTCGGTCAACTCGGCTTGAAAAAGAAAACCGGTCTGGGCATGGCCACATTGATAATTGCGGCTAATATTCCCGATATTGACGCGTTTGCGACACTGCTCGGCGGCCATCAACATCTCGCCATTCGTCGCGGTATTACGCACGGGCCGATTGCAATGGTGATATTGCCGTTACTGCTGACCGGCTTCATGCTGTGGTTCGATCGCTGGCAAACGAGGCGCGGCAAACGGCCTGCCGATCGCTTGCCGATTCACAAGGGCTGGCTGTTGGCTTTGGCCTATATTGGCTGCCTCAGCCATCCTGCGCTGGATTGGCTCAACAGCTATGGTGTCCGCCTGCTCGAACCTTTTTCCTCGCAATGGTATTATGGCGACAGCATCTTCATCATCGATATCTGGATCTGGGCTGCGCTGATTGCCGGCGTCTGGATATCACGGCGACGCGAGAAAAAGGGCAGGGATGACTGGCAACGGCCGGCATGGGTGAGTTTTACCGTGATCTGCGCGTATATTTTTGCCAATGGGTTGATTACCGGCAAGGCCGAAACAGATACTGAACTGGCGGTTACCCAGCATGTAGGACAAAAACCGGATCAGGTAGTTGCGAATCCCGTACCGGTCACTTTCTGGCGGCGTGAAATGCTTTGGCAAATGGGCACAGGTGTTAATGCCAGATATGGTGAAGCGATGTTTGATCTTATCAATCCGGAGCCTTTTTATTGGAAAGGTGAATGGATAGAGAATGATGCAACCCAAGCGATGGTTGAGAAAGCCAAAAGATCAGATCCAGATGTAGACGCATTTCTGTTTTGGTCGAGAATGCCAGTTTTGCAGAAGGACAAGGATGGTACATCTGAAGAAGGGGTGACCTTGAACATTTCCGACATGCGGTTTCGCAACCCTCTGGTTCAGGATCGTTTTGCAGTTAGCACTGTAACATCGAATGATGAAAATCCCAGTGCAGGAGAAACCGCTATAGGTGGTCAATGACCTCGCCTACGATCCTCTGGTTGCGCCGGGACCTCCGCCTTTCGGACCAGGCCGCGGTTGCAGCAGCCTCTGCCAAAGGCTCCGTCATCCCGGTTTATGTCCTCGACGACGAAACACCCAAGCACCGAATTATGGGCGGAGCTTCGCGCTGGTGGTTGTATCATAGCCTGACATCTCTCGACACGGATCTGCGGGCTAGAGGATCGCGGCTGATCTTACGTCGCGGTAGTGCGGCCAACATATTGGCTCAACTGGCTCAGGAGAGCGGCGCCCAAGAAATTCATGCACTGCATCATTATGAACCTTGGTGGCTTAATGCGCAGAAGGACTTGCGAGCAAAATTGAACGGCAATGTCGAACTCGTCCTGCACCATGGCAATTATCTACTGCCGCCCGGAACACTGAAAACCGGTAGTGGTGGTCCTTACAAAATCTATACGCCATTCTGGAAGTCCCTGCGCGAGCGCATGCCGCCAGCGGCAGCGATTGCCCCTCCAAATGCCCTGAACGCGCCTGACGCCTGGCCGGACAGCGAAGCTTTGGATGACTGGAACCTGCTGCCTACCAAGCCTGATTGGGCAAAGGGGTTTTCAGACCATTGGACGCCCGGTGAAGAAGGTGCGCAGGACAATCTTGAATCTTTTGTCGATAAAGCCGAGGAGTATAATGAAGGGCGTAACCTGCCGTCGGAGCTACTGGTATCGCGCCTCTCTCCGTATCTGCATTTTGGGGAAATCAGTCCCGCAACCATCTGGAACAGGGTTGCCGGGCAGGGGACGAAAGTCGAGACTTATCTTAAAGAGTTGGTCTGGCGCGACTATGCGCAAAATGTCATTCAGCAATTCCCGCAATATGGCGGGGAAAGCTATCGTGAAAAATTCCGCGGGTTCCCGTGGCGCGACATGTCTGAGCCCAAGGTCCGCAAGGACTATGACGCCTGGTGTCGCGGTCAGACCGGCTATCCGATTGTCGATGCCGGTATGCGGGAATTGTGGGCGACCGGATGGATGCACAACCGCGTGCGCATGATCACGGCCAGCTTCTTGATCAAGCATTTGCTGATCGACTGGCGCGAAGGCGAGAAATGGTTTTGGGACACTTTGGTCGATGCCGATTTTGCGTCGAATAGCGTCAATTGGCAGTGGACGTCCGGAACCGGTGTCGACAGCAATATGTTTGTTCGCATCATGGCACCGCTTACCCAATCGGAAAAATTCAATGCAGGAGACTATATTCGCAAATGGGTGCCGGAACTGGCGGATATCAGCGATCCCTATATCCATGATCCCGAGGAAAGCGGGGCTAAACCGCCGAGCTATCGTTCAAAAATCATTGCGCACAAAGAGGCGCGCGAACGGGCGCTGGATGCCTATGCGCAAGTGAAGTGAGGGAAAGGATTGAAATGGCTGAGATATATGCTTATTCATCCGAACAATCGAAAAGAGGATATCAGGTCGATGAATAAGTAGGTTGCCTTCGGGCAAATCAAAATGAAACCCTTCAGTCCGCTGGGCTGGACTGGATATTTTGACACCTTCATTCAGGATCTTTTATGCACAGACTATCAGGAAAATTTTGCGTTATCACCGGTGCTGCTCGCGGCATTGGTAAAGCCATTGCCAAGGCCTTTATCGACGAGGGGGCAACGGTCCTTTTGACCGATAAGGACGCCGAAACATTGGCGCAGACTGGACAAGAATTGGGAAGTCCCACCCTTGCCCTCGATGTCGAAAAGGAAGCGGATTGGGAGCATCTGGCCGAGCTGCATCCCACGGCGGACGTCGTCGTCAACAATGCTGGCATTACCGGATTTGAAGCGGGCGTAGCGCCCCATGATCCGGAAGATGCGTCGCTGGAAGACTGGCGGGCGGTACACCGAGTCAATCTCGATGGCACATTCATGGGATGTCGCTATGCTATTCGCGCGATGAAGGAAAAGGGAGCGGGCTCGATCATCAATATCTCTTCCCGTTCCGGCATGGTTGGCATACCAAGCGCTGCTGCCTATGCGTCATCCAAGGCGGCGATCCGCAACCACAGTAAATCGGTCGCCCTCTATTGTGCACAATTAGGATTAAATGTTCGCTGCAACTCCATCCATCCGGCAGCGATCATGAGCCCGATGTGGGAACCCATGTTAGGAGAGGGTGAGTATCGCGAGGTCGCGATGGCCGCGATGGTAAAAGATACGCCGATGCAGCGTTTTGGTGAGGCTGAAGAGGTGGCGGCGGTTGCTGTGCTGTTGGCTTCGGACGAGGCGAGCTACATCACTGGTACCGAGATGACGATCGATGGCGGCATTTTAGCTGGCTCCGCTGCCGCACCCGGTTCTTGAGGTGATGGCCATAGATAGGGATAGTAACGCATTGCCAAGCAGTTACCACTGGTCCATATTTGCATCATGAATGCGGAGGCACCAAAACGAGGCAAGCACCTGCTTGACGCGCGTAAGCGCTTCGGGACAGGGGGCGGATTGTTCGCGCGCCTGACCGCGCCGGGCTTTCACCGGATATTGGACCGGATCGACGCCGGCATGGATCATGGCACGTTTGAAGGCAAATTGCCCGATGGCACCACTCGCATTGTTGGTGGACGTGGCGAAGGGCCAATGGCGGAAATCACGCTCCATAGCTGGACAGCTTTGTTGCGTCTGGTGAATAGCGGTTCAGTTGGCTGGTATCGCGCCTGGGAACTCGGCGAGTGGGAAAGTCCGGACTTGGTGCCGGTGTTTGATCTATTCACGCGGAACCGTGCTGGATTGAAAGACACCGGGCGGGCTGCCGGTATATTTCGATTTATTGCCAAAATGCGCCATTCGCGGCGGCATAACGACAAAACACGCGCTCGGCAGAATATCCAATATCACTATGATCTGGGCAATGACTTCTACCGCCTGTGGCTCGACGAAAGCATGAGCTATTCCAGCGCATTGTTCGAAGATGCGGAAGGAAAAGCAGAAGCGCTAGACGAAGCGCAGGCGAAGAAGGTTGCGGCGATAGCCAGCCGTCTCGATACCAAGCCCGGTCAGAAGGTCTTAGAGATCGGATGCGGTTGGGGATATTTGTCGGGAACACTGGCGCGAGACCACGGGCTGGACGTAACCGGTATTTCTTTATCCGACGAGCAAACCGAATGGGCGCGCAAGCAATATCCGGAGGCCAATTTCCTGATTCAGGATTATCGTGACGTAGATGGACAATATGACGCGATTGCCAGCGTTGAGATGGTCGAAGCGGTCGGGCAGAAATACTGGCCGGACTTTCTGGATTGCGTGGCGCGCAATCTGAAACCCGGCGGACACGCTGCCATTCAATATATCAGCATCGCCGATGATATTTTCGAACAATATGCCGCCAGTGCTGACTTTATTCAGACCTATATATTTCCCGGCGGAATGTTGCTTTCGGAAAGGCGGTTTCGAGCGCTTGCAGAAGAGCGCGGACTGGCATGGTCGGATCACCGCGACTTTGGTCCTGACTACGCGGAAACGCTGAAAATCTGGCGCGAGCGTTTCGATAAGGTCGTCGATCAAGGCAACTTACCAGCCGGATTTGATGAGCATTTTGTTCGGCTTTGGCGCTATTATCTTACATATTGTGAAGGCGGCTTCAGGGGCGGCGGTATCAATGTCTCGCAAGTTACTTTAACAAAAGAAAAATGAAAAACAGGAGTGGACCATGAGTTTGGGGAAAAAACTGACATTGGCAATGACGGGTGTTGGACTATGTCTGGCGCTGCCGGGTTGTGAGAAGGTCAAGGAAGTAGCTGCTGATGCAGCTGGACTGCCTACAGACAAGAACATTCTGTTCTGGACAGACGATCAGCGCAACAAAGCCTTTCGTATGATGGATACGCTCGTTCCATCAAACACGATCGCGGCTGGCGATGCACCGAAAGTGCTGGAGCAGGGCGAAGCGTTCCCGAAAGAATTTGAGGTGGATGGGAAGATGCTATCTGTAGATCAGTATATGGCTGATCAGCGTTCGGCTGGCATTGTGATATTGCAGGATGGTAAAATCCGGTTGGAAGAATATCGGATGGAATTCGGCAAGGATGATCGCTGGACATCTTTTTCTGTAGCGAAATCCTTGGTGTCAACAATGGTCGGCGCGGCCATCAAAGACGGCTTCATCAAGTCAATCGATGATCCGCTGACAGATTATATCCCGGAGCTAAAAGGTAGCGGCTATGACGGGGTGACTGTCGAGCAGCTTTTGACCATGACTTCCGGCGTCAAATGGAACGAGGATTATGCCGATCCCAAATCCGATGTAGCGCTGTTCAATAATACCAAGCCGGTTGACGGTGTTGATCCGATTATCGTGTATATGAAGACGCTGGAAAGCGAAGCAGAACCCGGCACACGTTGGCAATATAATACAGGTGAAACCAATCTCATTGGAGTGCTGGTAGCCAAAGCGACGGGCAAGACGATATCTGAATATCTCTCCGAAAAGGTCTGGGCGCCTTATGGCATGTCACAGGACGGGGAATGGCTGCTCAATGAAGGAGGCAAGGAAATCGGCGGTTGTTGTATTTCCGCGACCGTGAGGGACTATGCGCTCTTTGGTCAACTCGCAATGAATGGCGGTATGATTGGTGACGAGTCGATCGTACCTGAAGGGTGGTTTGCCAAGGCTGGAACCAAACAGGCCGATATCGATATTCCCGGCCGCGGTTATGGCTATCAATGGTGGACTTTTGATGACGGCAGCTTTGCCGGTCAGGGTATTTTCGGGCAGGGGATATTCATCGATCCGGCTCGTAAATTGGTTGTCGCCAGTAACAGCAATTGGCCAAGTGCAACCCCGGAAGAGCAGGGCGCTCAACGCATCGCCTTTTTCAATGCGGTGAAAGCCTATCTGGATTCAGAGAATGGAGAAGCAACCGAAACGGCTGCTGTTAACTGATATCGAAACGCTCGCCGGTTTCAAAATCGCTGGCGAGAATTTCAACCATGCGATCTGCCACGACCTCAGGCGGTTTGACCGATTGCGGGTCTTCGCCGGGATAGGCGCTTGCTCGCATATTGGTTCGAGTGCGGCCCGGGTTGATTATAGCGGTGCGTAATTTTCCAAGGTTACGCATCTCTTCGCCATAGCTGATGACCAGCGTTTCGAGCGCGGCTTTGGAGGCTCCATACGCGCCCCAAAAGGCACGGGGAGATCGGCCGACGCCGCTGGTTATGGCGAGTAGGCGGGCATCTTCGCTTTTGCGCATCATCGGATCGAACGCAGCGATCAATGCTTGTTGCGCGATCAGGTTGAGTGTCAAAAGACTATTGAATTCCTTCCCGTCAATGGCTGGAACGGGTGTTAACGTCCCAAGCATGGCGGCATTGAGGACCATAATATCAAGCGCTTCCCAGCGATCCGAGATGGCGTGAGCAAGGCGACCGATGCTATCGCCATCGGTCAGATCAAGAGGCGCGATAGTAGCATGTCCGCCGGCCTGGTGAATCTTCTCTTCTACCTCTTCCAGGTCTTTTGCAGTGCGAGCCGTCAATATGACATGGGCACCTTTCGCCGCTAACGCGATCGCAGTAGCAGCGCCAATACCACGGCTTGCGCCGGTGACCAGCGCCAGTTGATTTTCAAAACTCATTGTTAAATTTCAAACCTATCCAACTTGCTCGACCAATATAGGTGCTTCTTTTGCCGCCACCTTCTCATTTAACAAGGTAAGCTGATCAGGCTGCTGCCCACCCTCCTGATCTGTGAGCGGTGTTGGGTACGCGCCAGTGAAGCAGGCATCACAATATTGTGGCTCCACTTCCTGACGTGATTCCTCACCAACGGCTTTGTAAAGTCCATCTATGGAAATGAAGGAGAGGCTGTCTGCTTGAATATACTCGCACATTTGGTCGACCGATTTCATTGCGGCCAGCAATTTTTCCCGTGTTGGCGTGTTCACACCATAAAAGCAGCTATGCATGGTCGGGGGGCTGGCGATACGCATATGCACTTCTGCGGCACCAGCTTCGCGCATCATCTGGACGATTTTCAGACTGGTGGTTCCACGCACGATACTGTCATCGATCAAGACAATTTTTTTGCCGTTTACCAATGGTCTGTTGGCATTGTGCTTAAGTTTTACGCCAAGATGGCGGACACCGTCACCGGGTTGAATGAAAGTGCGGCCGACATAGTGGGACCGAATGATGCCCAGTTCAAATGGGATGCCTGACTGTTCTGCGTAACCGATGGCAGCGGGTGTTCCGCTGTCTGGAACGGGTATGACATAATCTGCGTCGACCGGATTTTCAATGGCCAGTTGGGCACCGATTTCTTTTCGTACGCTATAAACTGATGAGCCATCGACGATGGAATCCGGACGCGAGAAATAGACATGCTCGAAAATGCAGGGGCGAGCGTTTGTTTGCCCAAATGGTCGATGCGAACGCATTTCTCCATTGGAGACTACGATCAGCTCGCCGGCATCAACGCTTCGGACATAGTCTGCACCGACAAGGTCGAGAGCCACTGTCTCTGATGCGAAAACATAAGCATCGCCAATTTTGCCAATGACCAGGGGGCGGATACCGAGAGGATCACGGCAAGCAATCATACCTTCAGGTGTCATGCAAATTAGCGAATAGGCGCCCTCCACTTTTCTGAGGGCATCGATAAACTTGTCCAGAAGTGTCCGGTATTTTGATGTCGCCAGCAGGTGAATAATCACTTCGGTATCGCTGGTTGACTGAAATATCGATCCATTCTGCACTAACTCGTGCCGTAATTTCAGTGCATTGGAAATATTTCCGTTATGAGCGATAGCAAAACCGCCAGAAGCAAGATCTGCTTCCAGCGGCTGAATGTTACGCAATGTCCCAGCACCGGTAGTGGAATAGCGGACATGGCCGCAAGCATAGTCGCCGCGCAGCTTGTCCATGACTTCCTGGCTATCGAAATTGCCTGCCACGGGGCCAAGGGCACGATGACTATAGAATTCGCGGCCATTGCGGCATGTGATTCCGGCTGCCTCCTGTCCGCGATGTTGTAAGGCGTGAAGGCCCAGAGCAACCATCGCGGCGGCGTCTTCAACTCCGGCGACACCAAATACACCGCATTCTTCACGTAGTTTGTCATCTTCAAACGGGTGGGTTGTAAGCATATCGCACCTTGTTTGCTGCCCAAAATATATGCGTCTTTATGACGCCAGCAGGGGATGGCAGGGATATAGATTTGATTCCCGGGTTTGTCTTCCCCCTTGGTCATAAAAATATCATATTTGTCGCGTTTCGTTGACTTGATAGCGGAAAGAGCGGTTTTGCGTTGCGTGTTGTGCTCCGCAACCCTAGTTCAAACGAATGACCGATGATCAAAATAACGACCGCGAGTCCGGTTTGCAGCTCAATCCCAAATATGATTCGAACGGTTTGATAACCGCTGTAGTCACCGATGATTCGTCGGGCGATGTTCTGATGGTGGCATTTATGGATGCTGAGGCGCTAGACCTGACTTTAGAAACTGGCATCGCGCATTTTTATTCGCGCAGTCGGCAGAAGCTTTGGAAGAAAGGTGAAACGTCGGGGAATATTTTGAACTTGGTCGAGATGCGCATCGACTGTGATCAAGATGCTATATGGATCAAGGCTAGGCCAGCTGGGCCGACCTGCCATACCGGAGCCACAAGTTGCTTTTATCGCATAGTGGGGAAGGATCGATTGGAGAATATCGAATGAAACCGCGGATTATTGCACTGACAGCCTGCTTGTTAGCTGCTTGCAATCAGTCCGGTACACAATCAGACGAATCTCTAGCAGTTTCAAAAGAGCAGCCTTCTGGACTGGAAAAGGCGGCGATCGAAGCAGGTGTAATTCCAGATGTTCGCAATGTCAGTCTTTCGGGAGCCTTTGAGAGACAAAGTGATCTGGGAGAAGATCGATTTTGCGCAGTTGGTAATGATGAAGCCGGTTATCAGATTGGCCTACTCGCGGTTTTTGGCCCAGACAGCAAATGCGAAGGGTTGGGGGCTGCTAGACGGTTGGGCGAAGACATTGAGATAATTTTGGACAGCGAACAAAGATGTGGTTTTACCGCAAGTTTTGATGGCGTTTCCCTTCGCTTTCCGGGCAATTTGCCAGAAACTTGTGCGAGCTATTGCACGCCACGGGCAGTTCTCGACGGCGTTAGTTTCTACTTGGTGGGAGAAGGGGATGCGGTAGCACGATCAACCCGCGGTCGTGAAATCGATAGCTTATGTCCCAGCGGTTAGTATTGACGTTTACGTTAGCGTAAGCTACAAGGAGGCATGTCGAAATCGCTTAACCATGCCGAGATTGATACGCCTGACTTAAAGAATCGCGAAACCTTTACGATTTCCGATCTGTCCGAGGAATTTGGAGTCACGGCTCGTGCGCTCCGTTTTTATGAAGACGAAGGCCTTATCGCACCACATCGCAAAGGTCTGACTCGTATCTACACAAAACGTGATCGGGCACGTCTTGCATGGATCATGCGCGCTAAAAACGTCGGCTTTAGCCTGACCGAGATTCGTGAGATGATTGATCTTTATGATCTTGGTGACGGGCGAATTACGCAAATGAAGGTGACGATTGATCGATGCCAGGAAAAAGTAGACCTGCTCAAGCAACAGCGAAGCGACATAGACAGTTCGATTAAAGAACTGACCGAGTTTATAAAGATTGTGCAAGAGGCTGTGAAAGACGCCAAAGTACAACAAAGTTAGAGGACAATTTGCCAGCGTTATCTGGCTATTCCCATTTAAGAGAAAGTCATAAAAAGTGCCAAATTATCAAGCGCCCGTCCGGGATACGCAATTCATCATCAACAACGTTCTTGGAATTGAACGCTTTTCAAACCTTCCGGGTTTCGAAAATGCCACGCCTGAAATGATTGATGCCATTTTGACTGAAGGCAGCAAGTTTATTGAAAACGTGCTGTTCCCGCTCAATCAGGTCGGTGACCAAGAAGGTTGTACGCGGCACGAAGATGGCAGTGTGACGACACCCACCGGTTTCAAGGATGCCTACAAGCAATATCGCGAGGCAGGCTGGGGTACTTTGTCCGGGCCAGAAGAATTTGGTGGCCAAGGCCTGCCACATATCGTTTCGATGGCATTTGAAGAATATATGGCCAGCGGCAATATGGCTTTTGCAATGTATCCTGGGCTCACTCACGGCGCGATCTCGTCCATTTTGGCCAAAGGCAGTGACGAACAGAAAGCAAAGTTTGTTCCCAAAATGCTGTCGGGTGAATGGACTGGCACAATGAACCTGACCGAACCGCATTGTGGTACAGATCTGGGGCTGATCCGAACCAAGGCCGAGCCGAATGCCGACGGTTCTCATGCAATCACCGGGACCAAGATATTTATCTCGTCTGGTGAACATGACATGTCTGATAATATCATTCATCTGGTGCTCGCAAAGACACCGGACGCACCGGACAGTGTTAAGGGTATTTCTCTGTTTATCGTGCCGAAGTTCATCGTCAACGAAGATGGTTCGCTTGGTGACAGGAATGCGGTGTCCTGCGGATCTATTGAACATAAAATGGGCATTCACGGAAACTCGACCTGTGTGATGAACTATGACGGCGCGACCGGATATCTGGTTGGTGAAGAGAATAAAGGTCTTGCGGCCATGTTCATCATGATGAATGTCGCGCGTCTGGGCGTAGGTCAGCAAGGCTTGGGTATTGCGGAGGTCGCTTATCAAAATGCCGTTCATTATGCCAACGACCGGCGTCAGGGACGGGCGTTAACCGGGCCAGAAGATCTCGACGAAAAAGCGGACACTTTGTTTGTTCATCCCGATGTGCGCCGGATGCTGCTGGATGGAAAAGCCTTTACCGAAGGCATGCGGGCCTTGTGCTTGTGGGGTGCACTTCAGGCGGATCTGATTCACAAGGCACAGACCGAAGAAGAACGCCAGTCGGCGGATGACCTGTTGTCGTTGCTGACGCCTGTCATCAAAGGCTATGGCACCGACAAGGGCTATGAGGTCGCGACCAATGCTCAACAAGTCTATGGCGGGCATGGCTATATTGGCGAATGGGGTATGGAACAATATGTCCGTGATGCCCGTATTGCCATGATCTATGAAGGCACCAACGGTATTCAGGCGATGGACCTGGTTGGCCGCAAGCTGGCGCAAAATGGTGGCCGCGGTGTGCAGGCATTATTTGCTGTGATCGCCAAAGAGGTCGAAGAAGCCAAGGGTGACGACAAACTGAAAAGCTTTGCCGAAGGTCTCGAAAAAGCCAATGGCGAGCTTCAGAAAGCGACGATGTGGTTTATGCAAAATGCTATGGCCAACCCGAATAATGCCGGGGCAGGCGCCCATCACTACATGCATATCATGGGCATTGTTGCTCTGGGTCTGATGTGGCTCAGAATGGCAAAAGCAGCTTCGGAAGCGTTGGCTTCGGGTGAAGACAATGCACAGTTTTATGAAAGCAAGCTGGTGACCGCTCAATATTTCTCCGAACGCTTTTTCCCTGACACTGGTTCGCTGCGCCGCAAAATCGAAGGTGGAAGCGAAGCAATAATGGGCCTCGAACCTGAGATGTTCGCAGTCGCCTAGGCCTGTTTTGCTTAGCGGCAGATAGTGCTGGATATCGGGCAGTTTTCAAAAACCGCCGCAAAGTCTTGTTTTTGTCTCGTCTAGCCGCTGCCCGCTTGTTTTGCGGGTGGCGGCGGGACATTACTGCGCGAGACAGGGGAATGATCTGCATTAGGAGTAGATGCAATGACTTCCAAAAAGACTTTGAAGCCAGTGCGAAGGATGACACCTTACTTGATAACTGTTGGTGTCGGTTTCTCCATGGCCACTGGCGCGATTGCCGCCCAGGATACGCAAGAAGAGCCAATGGAATCCGAAATTCCTGCGCCAACAATTGATACCGATGGTGATGGCACGATGGATGCATGGGACCGCAGCGGCGACGGCAAGCCAGACGCCTGGGATACTGATGGTGACGGTAAACCCGATCTGTTGGATGACGATGGCGACGGCAAACCCGATTAATATCAGTCTACCTTAAAACGTCGGGCTGGGTCGCACTTTGCCCGGCGTTTTTTTAAAAAAGCTCTTCGAACATACTCAACATTGCAGCCTTGCTTTGCTGATCTGCCGACTTGTTATAGGCAACCGCATCGAGTGGCTTGCTGTCACTTAAGGGGTCGGTAAAGCCATGCACTACTCCCGTATATGTGTGCATGTGACAGTCGGCACCGGCGATATCCATTTCTTCCAGGAAAGCCCTTACCTGTTTTGGCGGAACAAGAGGGTCCGCTCTGCCATGGCAGACCAGTATCCGTGCCTTGATCGCTCCCCTTTTTGCCGGAAGCGGCGTCGCCAGTAACCCGTGAAAGCTGACCACCAGAGCCAAGTCTTCGCCGCCGCGTGCCATCTCCAGGACGATTTCTCCACCCATACAATAGCCGATCGCAGCGATGCGATGGTTCGCAAGCTTGGACCGTGTGCGGAGTTCGTCCAGTGCGCAGCGAAATCGTTCCCGATAATTTTCGGGATCCGCCCGAAGCGCATTGGCCATGGACGAAGCCGCGCGGTGGTCGGTGATTTCACCCTGACCATAAAGGTCGCAGACCATCGCGGCATAGCCTTGTGAGGCAAGCCAGCGTGCGCGTTCGAACATGATCTTGTTCGGACCGGCGATGGTCGGAACAATCAATATGCCGGCGCGCGGATAGCGGCTCGGCTGGGCCATATAGCCCGCGAGTTCCAGATCACCATGATGATAGGTGAATGTGTTGACTTCGATGGAGCTCATTCTTCGGGCAGAAACTCTGGCACAGACAGATAGCGCTCACCGGTATCGTAGTTGAAGCCCAGTATATTGGCCCCGTCACCAAGTTCCGGCAGCTTCTGAGCAATGGCAGCCATTGTCGCGCCGGAACTTATGCCGACCAGCATGCCTTCTTCTTTTGCGGCGCGAAGCGCCATGGCTTTTGCATCTGCCGGTTCCACCTGAATGGCCCCGTCAATGCTCTGTGTATGCAGGTTGCCCGGAATGAAACCGGCACCAATGCCCTGAATGGGGTGGGGGCCGGGCTGGCCGCCGCTGATGACGGGTGAACCGGCTGGTTCGACGGCATAGACTTTCAATCCGCTCCATTCCTGTTTCAGCACTTCGGCTACACCGGTAATATGACCTCCGGTGCCAACACCGGTAATAATCGCATCTAGCGGGTCATCTTTGAAATCCGCCAGTATTTCCTGCGCTGTGGTCTGTTTGTGAATCTCGAAATTCGCAGGATTCTCAAATTGCTGTGGCATCCAGGCTCCGGGCGTGGATTCGATCAATTCCTGTGCGCGTTCGATAGCACCTTTCATGCCCTTTTCTTTTGGGCTGAGATCAAAGCTGGCACCATAAGCCAGCATCAGGCGGCGCCGTTCAAGCGACATTGATTCCGGCATTACCAGAACCAGTTTATACCCTTTCACTGCGGCGACCATGGCCAGGCCGACCCCGGTATTACCGGATGTCGGTTCGATAATCGTGCCGCCAGCTTTCAATGCTCCGGACTTTTCGGCATCCTCGATCATCGCCAGCGCAATCCGGTCCTTGATCGATCCGCCCGGATTGGATCGCTCTGACTTGATCCAGACATTGGCATCACCAAACAGGCGCTGCATCTTGATATGCGGCGTATTTCCGATGGTTTCGAGAATATTATCGGCGATCATTGGTATGTTCTCCTAGACATGTTCATGTGGCACTAGCCGTCTGGTTTTGGTCTTTCTCCAAATCCTCCGGGGGATCAAAAGTCTTAGCCGCACCCAGTTGTGGAAACAGGCGCGACCAAATTCCTGTCACTACTATAGCACCTGCGCCGCCTGCGACAATGGCTGCAATAGGGCCAAATAAAACAGCGAGCCCGCCAGACAAGGCATCACCCAGTTCATTGGATGCGCTGATTGTCATCTGGCTGACGGCATTGACCCGGCCCCGCCGATCATCGGGCGTGTGCAGTTGTATCAGGGAACTGCGTACATAAACGCCGAACATATCAGCCGCTCCGCACAGAGCGAGGCAGGCCATCGAAAGGGGCAGGGACGTGCTGAGCCCGAAACCGATCGTTCCAATGCCAAAGACCGCCATGGCTATCAACATCATGTTGCCGACATTGCGTGACAGCGGAGCAAAGGAAAATATGCCGGCGACAATAACCGCGCCAACTGCGGGAGACGCCGCCAGGAGTGACAGGCCAATCTCGCCAGCCCCCAATATGTCTTTGGCAAAAACCGGTATCATTGCTGTCGCACCGGCGAGAAACATCACCAGCAGGTCGAGTGTAATTGCCCCCAGAACCAGCTTGTTGGTCCAGACATAGGACATGCCGTCCATCACCTGACGGAGCGGGCCTTTGGTGCGGTCGATTGCGCTACGCGTAACCGGACCGATCATGAAGATCGCCAGCGTCGCCAGCGCATAAAGCGCAGCGCAGACAAAATAGGGCAGGGCGGGCGCAATTTTGTAGAGCGGCCCTGCCATGCCCGGACCGGCGATAACGCCAACCTGCCATGCGATGGTCGAAAGGGCGATAGCGCGGGGCAAAGACTCCTTTGGTACCAGGTTAGGCGCAAGCGACGTGACCGCTGGTCCAAGGAAAGCTCTGCATACTCCCAGCAAAACGGCGATGATATAAATCGACCAGAGAGTAATCTGTTCGGAAACTGTAAGCAATCCGAGGACAAACGCAATGGCGGCCTGAGCGCCCAGCACAATTCGTGCAATCCAGCGCCGATCCATATGGTCAGCGACCCATCCGACTACAGGAGTAAGAATGAACAGAGGCACAAATTGTAGCAAACCGAGCAGGCCCAATATGCCAGCCGATGCGCCTATGCCCATATCTTCTCGGGCCAGATTATAGGCTTGCCAGCCGAGGATCAGCATCATCGCATAGAGCGCGAACATGGATGCCAGTCGTGAGAACCACAAATAGCGGTAATTGGTTATTGCAAAGGGATGGGGTGCGGTTTGGGCGATGGTACTGAATTTCTTTGAAGATCAATTGCTTTGGATGACTTTACGCAGCGTAAGCATGCGAGAACAGCAAATTTTTATTTGATCACACAAATTAGCTGTTGTTTCTTTGCAAAGATGACAATTTGTATGCAAATCGGGTGTGGAATTCGGCTGAACCGTTTGCATGGAGTGACAAACCGAAGGTTTATTTGGATCGCGAAGCAAGCACAGCCGGCAACAACCGCTCATTGTATCCAGATGATCGTTACCGCTACTGTTCGAAGTGGATCAGATATTCACTGGTTTTTGATATTCATTGATCGCTTCGAATATGGTGGTTAGCGCGGACCGTTCGGCTTCGGAAGTTTCCGGCCGCCAGACTTCGAACAGCAATATTACACGCCGCTCTTTGCTATGATTCCAGGCTTCATGCTCGAAAGAATCATCGAAGATAAGTGCCTCACCGTCTTTCCATGGCCGTGTTTCTCCGCCCACACGCAGTGCACAATCCGCGGGAAGAATCAGCGGTATGTGACAGATTAAACGCGTATTGAGCAGACCATAATGTGGCGCGATATGGGTGTCTGCTTCCAGCACTGAATAGAGTGCCATTGGGGAACGCTCTTTTATGATCGGGATAGGCGCAGCGCCCAGCGCTGATACGGTTTTTGGGCATTGCGCGGTATTTTCGGTAATCTCTTCACCGCTTTTCCAGAAATAAAAAGCTCCCCAATTTGAATCATCCAGCAAAGGATTGTTGGGGCGAGGGCGATTGGCAATCGACTCGACATAGGGCGAGAATTTTTGTGTCTTTGCGAGTACAGCAGCCAGTTCGTCTTTCATATCGGGAATGGCCGCTTCCAGATGTTCCAGCCAAGGAAACTCACGTCGTTCATAGAATTCGCGCTGCGGCATTCCGGGATAATGGAACATTGATGGTTTCTGGTGAAAAATCTCCCGTCTGC
This sequence comes from Sphingorhabdus sp. EL138, assembly GCF_900258045.1. Classification (GTDB taxonomy): domain Bacteria; phylum Pseudomonadota; class Alphaproteobacteria; order Sphingomonadales; family Sphingomonadaceae; genus Parasphingorhabdus. Next base: position 604,773 of record NZ_OGVD01000004.1, read on the forward strand.
CCATCAACATGTCAATGGCATTACTCACCGGCTTTGGCGTATCATCACCCTGAAGACCAGCTTCACCGAGTTTTCGCAGGAGAAAATCCTCAAAGCGGCCATGTGCGCCAGCGAGAAAATCTTCAGCCTGTTTTAGTTTGGGTCGGAGGTCATCGGTTACTTTGGCACCAACGCTGACCATATTCAGAGCGGCTTTATAAAAACCATTAGCCGCACGGTCATCATTTTGACGGGCTTTTAGTTCGCCCATCAAAAGCAAAGCCGCCAGATGGCGTTTGTCTATCGCGAGTAATTTTTGGAGAGCCGCTTCTTCCGCCTCGTCATCGTCCATCATGCGGCATGCATGGGCCATCAACAACCACTGCGGATTTATTGCATCGCCAGCCTGCTGCAATTCTTCCAATAGCGAGCGCGCTTTTGCAGCGTTTCCGGCTCGCAAGGCGGTCACGCTATCCTGTAAAAGCGTCTGGGCATCTGCTGCTGATAAGGTCATGGTTTTGCTATATCGGATCAAAAGTCTTGTGCAACTGCTTCTGTCAGGTGTTTCCCACAGGCGAATTCAGCATGCGCTTTGGTTAGGTCGCTATCCCGTCGGCGCTGCTTTAACGATGCTTTTTAATCTTTGTCATTTCTCCGTCTCCCAGCGGTACAGGCCGAATTCCGTGATGGTTGCGTGTTTTTGGTTTTGGTAAACAGCTTCTTAACGTTTGAGGGGCTTTGGACATGACTCATGATATCGCAATGCGGATCAGCAAGACGATACTGTTTTTGGCAGGAATTGGACTTGCTGCACTCCTGACTCTGGGAGCTACCCGGGCTATTATCGTTGAGACTCCGGCTACTCAGTCTACAAGCGAACTGTCCAGCAAGTCGCCCGAGAAACCGCTTGATACCTCTATAGCCGCAACTGTTCCGCCTACGGATGTTGCAATAGATATTCCACCGGTGGCAAATGCTGTGGATACGGTTTCTGCGATACAGTCGAAACCGGCATCGCCTTTTGTCGTCAAGCGTATCCTGCAGATTGATGAGCCATTTGTGCATGGGTATTACAAATGGGACGATGAAGGTGTGCCAGACGGTGAGATTGTGATCACCGTCGATCTAAAGGCCGAATCGCTCTCTGTTTTCAGGGACGGCTATGAAATTGGGGCGACCGTAATAAAATTCGGCGATGCTCTGAAACCGACGCCAACCGGTGTTTTTCCGATTACCCAAAAAAGCAAGGATCATGTCTCCAACATCTATCATGTCCCGATGCCCTATATGCTGCGCCTAACCAATGACGGTATCGCCATTCATGCCGCTGAGGTGAAATGGGGATATGGGACACGCGGCTGCATTGGCGTGCCCCATGAATTTGCTCGGTTGCTGTTTGAGCAGGTCAAGCTCGGTGACCGGGTGATCGTCACCAATGGCAAGATGCTGGATCTTGGCGAGCCAATTGTTGCGGGTTGATCCGGTTCACACGTTTGCCATCGAAATGCTTGAGCTTGCCTTTGCCTCTCGATGAATCAAGTGGTCTGCCAATCTGAGGCTAAGCGCCATGATACCCAGTGTCGGATTGGCCCATCCTGACGTTGCAAAAACCGAGCTGCCAGCGACATAAAGGTTATGCAAACCATGCACACGGCAATCCGCATCGACAACACCGGTGCGCGGTGATCCTGACATCCGGGTCGTTCCCATATGATGATAACCGCCATGGGCATGAGTAGAGATAAGCCGGTCGGTGGTCCAAAGTGTTTCGGTATCTTCCAGCCAAGGGGCCGGATCAAATTTTCCGATACCAAGCCGTTCGAGCTCTTTGGCAAATTCCTGCATCATGACTTTGATACTATGCTTGTCGATATCGCTAAAACGCCAGTCAAGTTCTGCCAGCGGCATGCCCAGCGCGTCGCGCTCCGTGGCCAGTTTTACCCGACTTGCGGGATTAGGGGCCTGCTCCGCCCGGACCACGGCGCTGAGACGCCAGCCAAAACCCAAAAGCATCCACGGACGAAGCGGATCCACAACTTCATGGGCGCGCATGGCGGCTCTTTTGATATTGAGCCACAGCGTCCGGTTCGACTGGGTAGGGGAGAGGGAATGTTTCAGGCCATGATAAGCTTTCATCGTCGCGATCATGTCCGCCTTTGCCTGCTGTCTGACGGCAAGTGAGAAGGCGCTGTTAAGTATTCCTTCGCGCCGCTGCATGGCGTCGGAGGGACGTATCAGCGCTGCATGAACATCTCCGCCGGAGTCGCGCATCCGTCCGTTGAGTAGTTTCAGCAGCTGCCAAAACTGCCCCTTTTTGACTTGACCGCCGCGCGCATGGGGATGTTCCATGAAATAGCGACCGACCTGATCATAACCATTGCCGATATCGGCGTTAAGAAGCAGCCGCGCATTGTCTATCCCGCCTGCCGCGAGCACATATTGCTGTGCGCAGACGGCGGCGGTTTTCCCGGAAATGTCAGTAACGGACAGTCCGTTGACCTGTTGACCGTCGTTGCCCGTTTCAATGGCCGTGACGGTCGCGTGTAACAGGATGTGCACATTTTGACTGTCCACCAGATCTTGACATTTGCGCAATGTAAAGCGTTCAGTTTGCGGTGTAAATTGCCAGAAATCCGTTGTCAGGCCCTCTTTTTCGAAAGCAGGGGGCTGTTGTCCGAACTGCTCCCAAAGATCCTCAGGCGATTGATTCGCCGGCAAATCAAGTAGTGCCCGCGCGCTATCATAATAAGGTTTGAGGTCATCAAACGAGATCGGCCAACCGCTATGGGGTATCCAGTCCCGGCGTTCGAGATCAATCGGGTTAAACTCCGCACAGCGCCCACCCCATATGGCAGTGGTTCCGCCAAAAAACCGCAGCCGTGAATCCACCAAAGGATAATAGTCATGGCCGGTTGATGGTCCCTCAGCCAACGCCTGAACATCAGGTTCAAAATCAATGCCGCCGCTTTCCAGCAGCAAAACTTTCTTGCCCAACTTATCCAGTCGGCGCGCCAGCGTGATGCCCGCTGCGCCTGCTCCAACAATACAAACATCCGTTTCGAACCGCGTCGAGGGATCGGACTTCCTCAGGTCAATAATCACTAGGCTGCCTCAAACAAACAGTTTCCGTGCTCCGCAACACGGAAGATGACCCTACCACGGCCATTTATAGCGCTTTCCGTGAGCTCGGCAAAAAAAAATATGTATTGGCCGATAATGTTAAGCTTTCATCTGCTACTCTGCTGTGACCTAAATCACTGTTTGAACAGGAAAACGCCTTTCAAAAAATGGGCTTCTTAACGGTTATTATCAAAGATCAGGCTGCCTCGGTCGTATAGTTCCGAAATCAGGGTTATGACGTCATCCGATCCGACAAATTTCTCATCCAGTTCTACACGATCCTGCACACATAATTGTTCCGCGAAAGCGCTGGTTTGATCGGCACAGGTGTAGCATGCACCATCGACAAAGAGCAGAACCGAGCCGGCCGATTGCCGGATATAGGAAAAGCGGCTGGCGGGATTGCGGTAGAGGGGCAAACCACTGGCGAGGTTTTTCCTGATCTGCAGCACGCCAATGGCCTCTTCGGTGCGCCAGTCGACATCGGGATATTTTGGTGTGCTGCTATATTGGCCAAACCAGCGTGCGAATGCTTCTCGGTCACCGATTTTTTCCATGATCATATTGTGGAGACGTTGGATTGCTTCCGGTTGTATCTCGCCGGGATTTTCCTGTGGCTTCATGACGGGGTCGCCGTAACGGTCATCGTCCTTCATATCCGCTAGCAGGTCATCGATCCAATAGCCGATAAGTTCGCTGCGCGACGGCGCGCGAAAGCCGATCGAATAGGTCATGCAGTGCTGGTCAACGGCAACGCCATTATGCGCCACACCGGGTGGGATATAAACTATGTCGCCGGGCTCGCAAATCCATTCATCAGTTGCGTCGAAATTTGCGAGGAGCCGCAAATCATCATGCGGCATTAAATTGGTGTCCTCGTCACAGGAAACGCCTACTTGCCACCTGCGTTGGCCCAAGCCCTGGATCAGAAAAACATCATATTGATCAAAATGCGGGCCAACGCCACCGCCTTCGGTTGCGTAGCTGACCATTACGTCATCGATGCGCCAGTTGGGGATGAAGCGAAACGGTTCGATCAGCGCGGCTACTTCCGGTACATAGTGATCGACGGCCTGAACCAGCAGCGTCCACTGTTCTTCACCAAGTTCTCCGAACCGAGTTTCAGGGAACGGGCCTTGTTCAAGTGCCCAACCACCCGCTGCATCTGTCTGTGTGATCAAGCGCGATTCGACACCTTCTTCGCATGCCAATCCGGCCAGATCATCAGGCTCCAGCGGGTCTTCCCAGGACCGCCATGGATTTTTGATCAGCAAAGGTTTCTTTTGCCAATAGTCCTGCAGAAAAGTGTCGGGATTGAAATCGGTCAATTGCATATCTGCCCTATACAAAAGCGGGGAGAATAATCACCAACAATTAGAGGTCGATGCCGACCGCGCCCGTCACATGAAAGCGGCAAATATTTTCCGGTGGGTGGCAATTTTTTGCCGAAACAGATGCCTTGTCGACCTTTGAACCGGGCGAAAGCTGGCAAATGGCCCATTCCGATACCTGCAGCCAAAACTGGCACAGGCTTTGCTCTGTTCGGCTCAAGATATCGAAATATAGCGCTTCCGCCGGTGTTTGCATCGCGGCGGCGCAGGATTGCCGTGATGGTCAGATCCGCAAAAGAGGACCGAAACCTATGAAGAAAACCGTTGCTGCCTGGGAAATCGAAACACTTCTGGACGATCTCGATGAAGACATAGAAATATTGTCACTGGACTGTTTTGATACGCTGATCTGGCGAGACGTGAACCGGCCGACGGACGTTTTTCATGACCTGGATATCCCGGATTGTAACATGGAATTGCGTGTTCTGGCGGAGAAGCGTGCGCGCAAGGCGCTCATTCTCAATAAGAACAAAAATGACGTCACGATCGACGAAATTTATCAGAAGATGTTTCTCGATGCCGATGACGCGCGTATCTCGCAATGTATCGAAGCAGAGCTGTTGGCGGAAGCCCGGCATTGCTTTGCCTTTCAGCCAGTCAGCGCTTTGATAGAGCGTGCCAAGAGTCGCGGCCTGAAAGTCATCATTGTCTCGGATACATATTTACCGGAACCGCTGCTTCGCCGGCTGATAACAGACGCAGCCGGTTCAGAAATCGCTGATAAAATCGACCGGATTTTCTGTTCCTGCGAGTATGGTATGGGCAAGGCAGGCGGCCTTTTCAAACCTGTGTTGGTAGACCTTGGAATATCGCCGGGCAAAGTTCTTCATTTGGGTGATAATCTCGAAGCTGATTTCAAGGCACCTGGAAAGCTGGGAATTCATGGTGTCCACTTTGAGCAGTTTGATGATGAAGCTTTCGAACGCCTGCGGCTGGAAGCAGTGGCTGCGACCATAATGGATAAAGATATCCGTAAGGTCTCTCCGGCTTTACAGCCGCATCGCGCACAGATTTCCTTGCGACAAGAAGATGACCCAACCTTTCAATTTGGTCATGATGTATTGGGCCCGATATCTCAGGGTTTTTCTCGCTGGATCGCAGAAGAAGCCGACGAAATTGAAGCTAAAACCGGGAAGAAACCCAAGCTCCTTTTCCTGTTGAGAGATGGCTATCTGCCGGCACAGGCTTTCACGAAAATCTATCCGGAATATGCTGACCAGGTTGCGATGGTCGAACTTAGTCGCTTCACCGCCAATGCAGCAAGTTTCTCGAACAAGGATGCGATCAAATCCTTTTTAATGGCGGAAGCAACGAGCAACAAGAAAGATGCCTATTCAAACCAGCGGCAAGCAGCTTATTGTCGGCAGCTGCTTTTCGGCAAAGATGAAATACCGAAGCTGGCTGGTATTAGAACACCCGAGGCCTTTATCCGTGAAGTTCTAAAGCAGAAAAACGTCAAAAAGATCGTTGCCCGTTCCAGAAAGTTCAGGGCCGGACTGGTCGCGCATCTTAAAAATAATGGCGTGGAAAACGGAGATTCCGTTGTTTTTGTTGATCTGGGATATAACGGGTCGGTCCAGAATGTGATTGAACCGGTGCTCAATTCTGAAATGGGCCTTGATATATCGGGTCGTTATCTGCTCCTTCGTGAGTTGATGATCACTGATCTCGACAAAAAAGGTCTCATTGATATCCGTCACTATGACAATAGTGCACTCAACGCTCTATGCGAGTCTATTGCAGTTCTGGAGCAGCTCAGCACGCAATCCAATGGTTCCGTTCTTGGATATAGTGAGGCAGGAGAGCCAAAGCGCGACACGGCCGATATCAAGGGCAAGCAGAGTGAAGAGCGCGATCAGGCGCAAGCGGCTTGTTTAAGCTATATTGAGAAAATCGGCCATGGTTGGGCAACAACGCCGCGCTCATGGGACAGCGATTGCGCCCGTCAAATGGCGACTGCTTGTCTTTCACGACTCTTGTTCTTGCCTGTTGAACGGGAGATCGGGATCTTTGAAAATTTCAATCATGACGTAAACCTGGGCACGAAAGACATGCTCAAATTTATCGATCCGGAATCGGCGGAACAGGGAATAAGACGGCGCGGATTATTCTATACCAAAAACATCTCCCGGATTTATTTGCCTGGAGAGTTAAAGCAGAGAGGGATGGAAGCTTTGCTACCCCTGTTTACCGGCAATCGTTTCGGGCTTGATTTGCGGCAAAACGATTTCCAGAGCGGGGGCATGAAAATCCCGGTTATGCTCGCCGACGACCAAGAGCATATTCAGGTAGAAATTGATGCCTACCCGACGGGTGATGGCTACTATCAAGCCCTGATTCCGGCCGGCAATGGCCGGTTCAATATTGCGATCATGCTAGGACAAGTCTGTGAATGGTTGCAGGTGGAAGAAGTGAATTTCCAAGAAATCGAAAATTTCATGGCCAAGAAAATCGATGATGACGCGATTGCGGCTCACCCGGTCTATGAAGGAATGACGGAAAATGCACCCGGCCTCCACCGTTGCGGCAGGAAGGATGCATTCATGTTCGTCCCAGCCCCAACTATCACCACTGGTGAAGCACTCATGCTGAATCTGGTTTTCCGGCCAACGATATTGAGTAGTTCCCCCCAAATTGCTGCGCGAAAGGTCGCCTGAACATGCCTGATCTTCTGATTCATTCAATGTCCGAATTTTCCGACATCATTGTCAATGCGATGAACATCGCCAACGTTTCGGAAATTGCCGAAATCGGAGCGGAATATGGCGGAATGACAAGCATATTGGCTGATTATGTCGAGGCGAATGATGGTCATCTTTACAGCATAGACCCGGCGCCAAAGCGGGAATTTCTGGATTGGGTTGCTGCTCATAAAAAGGTGACTCATATTGCAAAACCAAGTCTGGACGCTTTTGCTAAACTCAAGAATATCGATCTCTGGCTGGTGGATGGAGACCATAACTGGTTTACGGTCTATCACGAACTGAAAGCCATTGAGGAGGCAAGCACGCGGGACAAGAAACCCTTCTTTGCAATTATGCACGATGTCTGCTGGCCCGCCGCCCATCGCGACATGTATTATGCCCCGGATGCCATTCCGGACGAATATCGCCACAACTACTGCATGGATAGCGGCGCGAAACCCGGACAGTCGGGATTGCTCCGCGAACAAGGCATGCGGGGAATGGGTCATTTTGGCTGGGCCCTGCACGAAGGCGGAGAGCGCAATGGCGTGAAATGCGCTGTTGTTGACTTTATCAACGAAGCGGAAGCCAATGGACGTGCCATGGCCTATGCCGAAATTCCGGCAGTCTTTGGTTTGGGCATATTATTTGACGTTGATGCACCCTGGGCCGGTCAGTTGAGTGATTTGCTCGTCCCGTTTCACGACAATCCCCTCATCGCGAAACTGGAACAAAACCGGCTGGCCAATTATCTGACTGTATTGGATTGGCAGGATGGTGCCATTGGCTAGTAAGCCGTGATGTTCGTGTTGATATAAAGAGTCACGGACAAACATCTATTCATTTGCCGATGGGCGCGCTCAGTGCCAAAGACGTGCCATGTCGCAACTGATCCTGTTCAACAAACCTTTTGGAGTGCTGTCGCAATTCACTGACCGCGGCACGCAAACGACCCGGCCGACCCTATCTACTTATATAGATGTACCTGGCGTTTATCCCGCCGGGCGGCTGGACCGGGATAGTGAGGGGTTGTTGTTGCTTACGGATGACGGGAAGCTGCAATCGCGGATTGCCGATCCCAAATATAAGATGCCGAAAACCTATCTGGTGCAGATTGAGGGGGAAGCTGATGTAGGAAGCCTTGATCAGTTGCGACAAGGTGTGCGCTTGAAAGATGGTTTGACGCGGCCTGCTGACGTACAGCGCATTGATCCGCCGGACCTCTGGCCGCGCGATCCGCCGGTCCGTTATCGCAAAACCGTCCCCGATTGCTGGCTTCAACTCACGATCCGCGAAGGGCGAAACCGGCAGGTGCGCCGAATGACGGCCGCTGTGGGACTTCCGACGTTGCGGTTGGTGCGCTGGCGTATCGGGGAGTGGATTCTGGATGATTTGTCATCCGGTGAATGGCGAAAAGCGCCAGTCTAGTCCGCCGGGCGATCAGCGCTTGCACGGACGGCCTTCAGGCGACTTCTACAAAGCTATCAAGCACACGTTTTTGACCACTCTTTTCAAATTCGATTTCCAGCTTGTTGCCTTCTTTTTCCATCACTTCGCCATAGCCGAATTTGGAGTGGAAAACGCGCATGCCAACGGTAACATCATCGCGGCCCTTATTGCCCAGAGAGACCGCGCTTCGCCTGGCTTCCTTGATATTTTGCGGCTTGCTGTCAAAGCTGCCGGTATTGCGTGCCCGTTTCCAACCGGGTCCTCGTGTTGATCCGCGCGCGGCATCGGCGAAGGGATCGGCACGTTCCGACCAGTTGGCGCGCCACAGGCTTTCGCCGCCCATCATACTGGTTTCTTCTTCGACATGTTCCGGTGGCAGTTCACCGATGAAGCGGGAAGGGATGGAGCTGGTCCACTGCCCATAGATCCGCCGGTTAGCTGCATGGAAAATGGTGCATTTTTTCTTCGCTCGCGTGATCGCGACATAGGCGAGACGACGTTCTTCTTCGAGGCTGGCAATCCCGCCTTCGTCCAGGCTGCGCTGGGACGGAAACACGCCTTCTTCCCAGCCGGCACAAAAGACATGGTCATATTCCAGGCCCTTGGCGCCGTGCATGGTCATGATCGTGACCTTGGCTTCATGATCGGTTGCATCATTGTCCATGACCAGGCTGACATGTTCCAGAAAATCGCCGAGAGTTTCATATTCTTCCATCGCGCGAGTCAGCTCGGTGAGGTTTTCCAACCGCCCGGCTGCTTCCGGTGTGCGATCAGCTTGCAGCATGGTGGTATAGCCACACTCATCCAGAACAATCCGTGCCAATTCTGCATGCGGCACTTCATCGGCATTGGTGCGCCATCTGGCGAAACTGCGCATTAATTCCTGAAGCGTGGTTCTCGCCCGCGCTGGCAATTCGTCCGTATCGCAAATGCTGAGAGCTGCTGCTGCCAGCGGAATCCCTTGCGCTCGGGCTAACCGATGGACTTTTTCCACAGTTTTATCCCCAAGCCCGCGTTTGGGCACATTGACGATCCGTTCAAAGGCCAGATCATCTGCCGGCTGGGCTATTACACGCAGATAGGCGAGGGCATCGCGAATTTCGGCGCGTTCGTAAAAGCGAAAACCACCGATGATCTTGTACGGCATACCGATGGAGATAAACCGGTCCTCAAATTCCCGTGTCTGGAATTGTGCACGGACCAGAATCGCCATGTCGTTGAGGGAAACGCCCTTGTTCTGTAGGCTTTCCATTTCCTCACCGGTGCGCCTTGCTTCTTCAGGACCATCCCAAACGCCGGTGACCTGCACCTTGTCACCGTCCTCTTCCTCGGTCCACAGGGTCTTACCAAGGCGTCCGCTATTGTTAGCGATCAGCGCAGAGGCAGCAGCCAATATGTGCGGCGTAGAGCGATAATTTTGCTCCAGCTTGACGACCTTGGCGTCGGGGAAATCCTTTTCGAAGCGCAGGATATTGGCCACTTCCGCGCCGCGCCATGAATATATGCTTTGATCATCATCGCCAACACAGCAGATATTCTTGCGTTCCTGCGCGAGCAGCCTAAGCCAGAGATATTGACTGCTATTCGTGTCCTGATACTCATCGACCAGAATATATTTGAAGCGTTCTTGGTAGAGCTTCAATATTTCCCGATCGGTTTTAAGTAGGTTGAGAATATGGAGCAACAAGTCACCAAAATCGCAGGCATTGAGAGCTTTTAGCCGCGCCTGATAGGCGGCATAAAATTCCTGACCGCGGCCATTGGCATAGCGTTCATTTTCATTGGCATCGAGATCAGCGGGGTTTAGTCCGCGATTTTTCCATTGATCGATCAGTCCGGCAAGTGCGCGTGCAGGCCAGCGTTTCTCGTCCAGTTCTTCGGCTTGAATCAACTGTTTGAGCAGGCGCAACTGATCATCTGTGTCGAGAATCGTAAAATTGCTCTGCAGTCCGACCAGTTCGGCATGGCGGCGCAGCATTTTGGCGCCGATGCTGTGGAAGGTTCCCAGCCACGGCATGCCTTCGACGGCATCGCCGACGATGGTGCCAATCCGCTCCTTCATTTCCCGTGCCGCTTTATTGGTAAAGGTCACCGCCAGAATTTCGGACGGCCAGGCCTTGCGAGAATAAACCAGATGCGCCAGCCGCCGCGTGAGAGCAGCAGTCTTTCCTGTGCCCGCACCAGCCAGTACCAGAACCGGTCCCTCGGTTGTCAGTACAGCATCGCGCTGCGGCGCATTCAAGCCCCTGACATAGGGTGGATCGCTCTCGGCGGGTATATTCGAAGCATCGGTCACAGGTGAACAGTTAGGGAACATCGTAAGCGGCGGCAAGGCCAATATCACTTTTGACATGACCCAAGGTGCAGGTTGTAATTCATGTTGCGGCGCACCAAATAGCGATCAACAGAAAATCCTCCCAAGAATTGGAATCGATAATGAGTAAAAGACTGATGTTTAGTGCGATCCTCGCGACCGCTTTGATGGCGACGACGACCTTTTATACCCACGCACAAAATCAAGAGCAGGAAACTGCATCTGCTTTTGAGGCAGCGAATAGCTTACCTCTTGAGGCGGCAAGGCAACTAGGTGGGTCGCAAAATATGGAGCCTAGCCTTGCCGCTATCGCGTTGACTTTCCAACGTGAAACCTTTGACGTCGACCTCTTCCTTGCGAGACGTTTCAATAGCAATCCAGCTTGATGGGGCGAACCATCCATGGCGACTAAGCTTGTCGAGTGCCACTGCACCGGCCCCCGTTTCATAAGGCGGGTCCATCAGGACAAGATCATAAGGCTTTCGCGCCGGACCAAGCGCAAGGACGGAGCCTATGCGAACGTCGGCCTTTGCACCAAGCGTCTCGATGTTCTTCTCTAACGCTTTCAGAGTTTCACGGTCTTGCTCGACAAATGTGCAATAGGCTGCACCGCGTGACAAAGCCTCTAGCCCAAGCGCACCAGACCCGGAAAACAGATCCAGCACTTGCAGGTCGGCAAAATCGCCCAAGCGACTGGTAAGCATGGAAAATAGCCGCTCGCGCGTGCGGTCGGCGGTGGGACGGGTGGTATCACCCTTGGGTGCTACAAGTTTGCGCCCGCGCCACTCGCCTGCGATAATTCGCATTACTTCCCAATCCTCATTTTAAAGTCCGTCGAAACTTGACCAGATCATGGCGACGCACGGCCTCAATTTCGCCTTTGGCCAGATTGCCAAGAATGAATGGGCCGTAGCGGGTGCGGATCAGACGCGATACTTTGAGACCGAGATGTTCAAGCACCCGCCGGACTTCGCGGTTTTTTCCCTCGGTCAGTGTCATTTCAATCCATTGATTACGACCGGTGCGGCGCTCCAGATTGGCTTCGATCGGGCCATAATGCATGCCTTCAATGGTGATGCCGCGATATAATTCCTCAAGCTGATTTTGCGTGATGTCGCCAAATGTCCGTGCGCGATAGGTTCGTTCAACGCCGGTTTTGGGGAGCTCCATCTCACGCTTGAACTCGCCATCTGTAGTCATCAGCAGCAAGCCTTCGGTGTTGAGGTCGAGTCGGCCGATTGGCATGATCCGTTCCATATCCTTGGGCAGCACATCATAAATGGTTTTCTTGCCCGAGGCATCGCGTTCGGCGGTGATATATCCATTGGGTTTATGAAAACGGAACAGCTTGGCAGGCGCAGGTTCCGCCACGGGATTGCCGTCGACGGTAATCCCGGTCAGGTTTTTGAGCAGCAGGGAAGGGTGCTCGACAGTCACGCCGTTGAGGGCAATCCGTTCGTCACCAATCATCCGTTCGATTTCCCTGCGCGATGCAACACCGGCACGAGCCAGCAATTTGGCTATGCGCTGTCCCTCACGCACGGGTGCTTCGACAGGCTTGGCCTTTGCTGGCTGCTGCTTTTCGCCGCGCGTTGGTTTGGCCTTATAGATTTTACCTGATTCTTTATCGGTCATGATTTTGCGCATGGCGGAAAAAAAACTTTGTCGCAATCTGTAACCTGCAGGATGGTGGGCGCGAATGACAGAATAGTTACTTGTTAGGAAGGTCTCTCGATGCGTAAAGTAATATTGCCAGCAATGATTGCAGCTGCTGCTTTTGCGGGCTTTATGGGTGCCCAAATCGCCCAGTCGTCAAGTGAGGCATCTGCGCAGGCAACTACACCCGCGAAAACTTTTGACGACGAAACGGTTCCCCCTACCCCGGTCGTCGTCGAACTCTTCACCAGTCAGGGATGTTCATCCTGTCCTCCTGCGGACATGTTAGCATCCCGACTAGCAAAAGATGACTCCCTGCTGGTGATTTCGCGGCCTGTAACCTATTGGGATCGCCTTGGTTGGAAAGATACGCTGGCGCGGGAAGAAAACACCCGGCTGCAGCGAACCTATGCCGCCAAAGGTAAGGCTGGTTCCGGTGTTTATACACCTCAGATGGTTGTCAATGGCGGTGGCGGAGCCGTCGGCTCCCGTGAAGGCGATGTACGATCGCTGGTCCGTTTGGCGAAAAACAGCGCCGGTCCTGTGATCGTGACCAATCGCGATGACAATGGTGATGTGACCGTTACCATCAGAGGGCAATCTCGCTACATGGCTGGGGTTTCTTTGATCGCGCTCAGCTCCTCTGAAACCGTACAAGTCGGTCGCGGCGAAAATGGCGGACGCAAGCTGCATTACACAAATGTAGTAAAAAGTGAGCGTAGCCTGGGCAGCTGGGACGGCACCTCGATGCAGGTCAAGCTGTCAAATGCGGATCTGAATGTCACCGGGGCCGATAAATATGCGATCATCGTTCAGCGCCCCGGCGCAGGTACGATTGTGGGCGCCAAGTTGCTCGATATTTAAGCTGTCTCAAAAAATCTGACTGGCATTCGAAGCATTTGCCGCTAGTGTTTCTCTCAGTTCGAGGGAGAGTATGGCGTGAGTGAACAAACAGCAGACATCGGATGGCGTAAAATATTACCCGCTGGTGTCAGACCCTATAGTGAAGCGGCACCGTTATCGGCCTTCTTCCTCGGCATTTCTTCGGCGCTGCCGCTGACGATGATAGCAGCAACTCTTACAACACGCCTGGCGCAGGCGGGGATCGAGAAATCCACTGTTACGGCCTTTGCCCTGACGTTTCTTGCCTATAATTTCAAATGGCTCTGGGCTCCGATTATCGACGTAGTGAAACTTCCGATCATCGGCCGAATGGGCCAGCGCTTGTCCTGGCTGATCCTGACTGCGGCTCTGGCAATGGCCGCGATCATCTATCTTGGATCACTGGATCCCAAAGCCGATATAATCGCGGTCGCCGTGGCCGCGACTTTGGTTGGTGTTGCGGGGGCAACCTTTGACGTCGTGATTGATGCCTATCGCATCGAATTGCTGGAGCCCGAACAATTGGGTGTCGGCTCAGGGATGTCGCAATATGGCTGGCGCATTGGCGCAGCCACGGCGGGTGCGGTTGCGCTTGTCATTGCAGCGCGCAGCAACTGGTCGATCGCATATTATGTCTGTTCGTTGTTCGCGCTGTTTGCTGTGTTTGTCGGGCTGATCATGCGCGAACCTGCTCGGCGTCAGGAACCGCAGCCACTCAAAGGACCGATACAAGCGGCGATTGCGTATGTCAGTCCGCTGGTAGAATTTTTCAAACGCTCCGGCGCGCCTGTCGTTTTGCTGTTCGTACTGGTCCATAAAATTGGCGACACTTTAGCAAACTTGACTTTCCGGCTGTTGTTTGAGGACCTCGGTTTCACCAATGACGAGATTGCCTTTTATGATGTCAGTCTTGGTTTCATCGCCTTTCTGATCGGTATATTCGTAGGCGGTATCGTCTATTCCCGGCTGGGTATGAAAAAGGCGGTTATGCTGAGTCTCATTTTAATGGCCGTCAGCAACCTCTCGTTCGCCGGACTGGCGGCAAGCGGCCACAACAACTGGGCTATGGCAGCGGCCATTGGTTTTGAGAATTTTGCCAGTGGTATCGGCGGCGTCGCCGTGGTCGCCTATCTGTCTGCACTTTGCAATTTGAGCTTTACGGCAACCCAGTTCGCTTTGCTTTCGGCGGCTGCCAGTATTCTGGGACGATTCCTAACCGGAACGACGGCTGGGTCGTTGATTGAGTGGATGGGCTATGTCAACTTCTACCTTTTGACGACGCTTGCCGCCTTACCCGGGGTTATCATGTTCTGGCTGATGATCCGGTCGGGATTGGTGGACCGGTCCTTAGGTACTGCGGGTACCGAACATGCGATTGAGGAGGAAGCTCCGAAGACAACTTAATCCGGCAATTGCCGATTAGCCTCCAAAACCGTGCCAGCGAGATAGAGAGATCCCGCAATCATAACGGTTTCGGGCTTCTGCGTAGCGATGACCTTCAATGCTTCCATAGCATTGGGAGCATCTGAAACAGGCACTTCAGAGCCCACGAAATCCGCCATCTCATGCGCTTCGTGGCCCTCGACAGGCACAACGGTGATACTGGCGATTTTGGGTTTTAACGGTCCGACAATCGCGGCAGGGTCTTTGTTAGCGAGCATGCCGAGAACCAGGTGGATGGAACCGTCGGCGCAGCTGTCGAAATGAGCCGCCAAAGCCTCGCCGGCATTTACATTATGCCCTCCATCGAGCCACGTTTCGGTGTCCCTTGGCAGAATGTCCCGCAACGGGCCCGATGATAGCTTTTGCAAGCGCGCAGGCCATTGCGCCCAGCCCATCGCGGCGCGAAAGGCTGCTTCGGAAACCTCTATTTCGTGTTGATGGCGCAACATGGCGATCGCAAGAGCTGCATTGTCCGCCTGATGAGGGCCGGGCAAGGCCGGTAAGGGCAGGGTCAGTTTGCCCCTCTCATCGCGATAATGCAGCTGGTCATCATAGACCGCAGCGTCCCAATTTTCGCCTCGCGGCAGATATTTTGCGTGGGTGGCCGCGGCATGTTCCGCCACGACTTTCGCCATATCATCACGGTATTTTTGAGTGAGCAGCGGGACATCGGATTTGGCAATGCCTGCCTTCTCCCATGCAATGCGCACCATCGGATCGGCTGGGGTTCCGCCTTCGGGAGAAAGAAGAAAAGCCTCATGATCGATGCCAAGTGCTGCCATGCCCGTCGCTGCAGGTGCAGGCACAATATTTGTTGCATCGAGCCGCCCGCCCAGGCCGACTTCCAAAATGCAGGCATCAGCCGATGTTTCGGCAAACGCAAGCATAGCCGCCGCCGTGGTCGCTTCAAAAAAACTAGGATTAATGTCCTCGCTGGCGTCGAGGACATGCGCCAGCAACGCCGCAAGATATTCGTCTTCGATCAATGCTCCGGCAAGCCTGATCCGTTCATTGAAACGCACCAGATGCGGACTGGAATAGACATGCGCTTTCAGGCCTTCGGCCTCTATCGCTGCGCGCAAAAAGGCGCAGGTAGAGCCTTTGCCGTTGGTCCCCGCAACATGAAAAACCGGCGGCAGACTCAGATGCGGATTGCCCACGCGCTCCATGACCGCTCTGATCCGCTCCAGCCCCAGTACATCGCGTCCGGGTGACAGCAGCGAAAGCCGGTCGAGTTGTTTCTGAACCGCCGGATGGTCGGATCTTGCGCCGTCTGCCATGAATGGGTGCGGCTGAGTTAAGCCGCTGTTTTCCATGCCATGAGATAGCTCATAACGCGGGCCAGTTCGGCGCGCAGTTCCTTGCGGTGAACAACCATGTCCAACATACCGTGATCGAAATAATATTCCGAAGTTTGGAAATCGTCAGGTAATTTTTCACGGATAGTATTCTCAATCACGCGTCGCCCCGTAAATGCTAACGTAGCGTCAGGTTCTGCAATCTGAACATCTCCAAGCATTGCATAAGCTGCCATAACGCCGCCCGAAGTTGGATCTGTCAAAACAACAATATAAGGGATGCCGGCTTCTTTCATCATTGAAATAGCGACTGTTGTTTTAGGCATCTGCATCAAAGACAGGGTGCCTTCCTGCATCCGCGCACCACCTGAAGCGGTAAAACAGATAAGTGGGCATTGATCTTCAATGGCACGATTGGCTGCATCGACAAAAGCCTGTCCAACGGCGAGCCCCATGGAGCCGCCTAGAAAAGCAAAATCCTGAACACCAACTACGCACTTATGTCCTTCGATTGTACCAGTAACATTCACCCAAGCGTCCTGTTCCTCGGTTTTGGCGCGCGCGGCTTTCAGGCGTTCGGTATATTTTTTCTGATCCTTGAATTTCAGCGGATCTTCCGGGACCGCTGAAAAGGGTATTATCTTCCAGCTATTCTCATCCATGATCTGCTCAAAACGGGTCATCGGCCCGATCCGGCCATGATGCTCGCATTTCGGACAGATATGCATATTGTCCTCATATTCCTTGAGGAACACCATCGCATCGCATTTCTTGCATTTGTGCCAGAGGTTATCCGGTGATTCTTTTTTGGTGATCGAAGCGATCTTGTTACGGACATTGCTAAGCCAAGACATGCGTCAATTCCTCAGATTTTTTAGCGCGCGCTTCTGATAGCATCAGAAAGCGATTTTACATAGTCTTTGACATGCGGCGCAGCGTCGGCTCCATGTTCGGCGATAATCTCGACAATCGCCGAGCCAACGACAACGCCATCGGCAACGCGAGCGATATCGGCGGCCTGTTCCGGTGTGCGAACGCCGAAACCCACGGCGACGGGTAGATCTGTACCCGCTTTTAGGCGTGTAATCGCTTCCTCGATGCTGGCCTGTGCCGCCTGTTGTAATCCCGTGATGCCTGCGACCGAGACGTAATAGAGGAAGCCTGAAGCGTTGTTCAATATCTCCGGCAAGCGTTCGGCATCGGTCGTCGGTGTAGCGAGACGGATCACGGCAACATCCTTGGCGCGCAGCGCGTCGCCCAAGCTGTCATCTTCCTCTACCGGAATATCAACGCAGATCACGCCATCAACCCCCGCATCAACACAAGCATCGGCAAACCAGTCGGCCCCACGGATGGTCATCGGATTGGCATAGCCCATCAGGACTAGCGGAACCGTGGGATGGCGTTGGCGAAAGGCTGTCGCGATATTCAATATGTCCGCGGTTTTTGTACCTGCGCCGAGGCTGCGGATATTCGCGGCCTGAATAGAAGGGCCGTCAGCCATAGGGTCGGTGAACGGCATGCCAAGTTCGATAATGTCGGCACCGCCTTCGACAAGTGCGTCAAGAACAGCGCCAGTGTCGGCAGCGCTTGGGTCACCGCCGGTGACGAAGGTGACGAGGGCCGCGCGGTTGGTTGGGAAGACTGAGGAAAGGCGGGTCATATCTCCGTCCCCAAAGCCTCGGCGACTGTGAAAATATCCTTGTCGCCGCGCCCGCAGAGATTGGCGAGAATGATCTGGTCCTTGTCCATCTTCACGGCTTCGCGCGCCACGGCTGCAATTGCATGGCTCGGCTCCAGCGCCGGGATAATCCCTTCGGTGCCGCAGAGCAGCTGGAACGCTTCCAGCGCTTCCGTATCGGTCACGCTGTCATAACGCACCCGGCCGGATTCCTTCAGCCAGCTATGTTCTGGTCCAATGCCAGGATAGTCGAGGCCAGCGCTGATCGAATGTGCTTCGTCAATCTGGCCGTCTTCGTCCTGCAGCAGATAGGTCTTGTTGCCGTGCAAAATGCCGGGCTTGCCGCCCGCCAGCGATGCGGCATGTTCTTTTTCCAATCCATGGCCCGCCGCTTCAATACCCAGCATTTCGACGTCGGGATCATCAAGGAACGGATGAAACAGACCAATGGCATTAGAACCGCCACCAATAGCCGCCACCAAAAGATCGGGCAGGCGACCGGTGCGCTCGAGCAGCTGTGCCCGTGCTTCGCGACCGATCACGCTTTGGAAATCGCGCACCAGCTCGGGATAG
Organism: Sphingorhabdus sp. EL138; assembly: GCF_900258045.1. Lineage (GTDB taxonomy): Bacteria > Pseudomonadota > Alphaproteobacteria > Sphingomonadales > Sphingomonadaceae > Parasphingorhabdus. Next base: position 623,243 of record NZ_OGVD01000004.1, read on the forward strand.
GGATGCGGGCCAGCGGCGGTGCCGATGATGTAGAACGTGTCATGCACATTGGCGACCCAGTCGCGCAAAGCGTCATTCATTGCGTCCTTGAGCGTCGCTGAACCACTGGTTACGGGCACAACTTCTGCACCCAGTAACCGCATCCGGAAGATATTCGGCTTCTGCCGCTCAATATCGGTGGCGCCCATATAGATGACACATGGCAGACCAAAGCGGGCGCAGACGGTGGCCGTGGCCACGCCATGCTGACCCGCGCCGGTTTCAGCGATGATCCGGGTCTTAACCATGCGCTTGGCGAGCAAAATCTGGCCAATGCAATTGTTGATCTTATGCGCGCCGGTATGGTTGAGCTCATCACGCTTGAACCAGATTTGTGCGCCTTTACCCTCTGGTGCGTCTTTCCGGACATGCTCGGTCAGGCGCTCGGCAAAATAGAGCGGGCTCGGACGACCGACATAATGTTCCAGCAGGTCATCAAATTCTTCGGCAAAAGTCGGATCAGCCTGCGCCGCGCGATAATGCTTTTCCAGATCAAGGACCAGCGGCATCAGCGTCTCGGCTACATAACGCCCGCCAAATTGGCCAAAATGACCGCGTTCATCGGGCTGATTGCGGAAGCTGTTCGAGAGTTTATCGTGTTTGGTCATATGTGCGAACCGCTTGGCAAAAGGCAGCGATTCTGTCCACATCTTTGACGCCCGGCGCGGATTCAACGCCAGAGGAAACATCGACGAGTGGAGGACTCGTCGCTTCCATCGCACTCACGACATTATCGGCATCCAAACCGCCGGCAAGACCCCATGGCAATTTGTGATCATGCCCCTTCAGGACAGACCAGTCAAAGCTCGTTCCCGTGCCGCCTGGTAGGGCCTTTGCCGGAGCATCGAACAACAGACGATTAGCGGCATCATCGAACCGAGCGCTCTTGGCGAGTGTCGCCTTGTCGCGCAGGCCGAGTGCTTTCCAGACCTCGACATTGCTTTGATCGCGCACCAGTTTGATCCATTCGGGGGTTTCACTGCCATGAAACTGAATCACATCGGGGCGGACAAAGTTGATCACATGCCCGGTCAGTTTCGGGTCTGCGTTGACCAGCAACAATACTATTTTTAACGACTCCGGAGCAGCTTCACGCAGTTCGGCTGCGCGCTCCAGCGACACATGACGCGGGCTTTTCTCGAAGTGCACAAGGCCGATATAGTCAGCACCGGCGTCAGCGGCGGCGTTGATCGTCGTGATGTCGGACAAGCCGCAAATTTTAATCTGGGTTTTCATGGGTTCGCTTAGAGCGTGGCTTCAATCGATCGCGCCGCGGCATTTGGATTTTCCGCCGCTGTGATCGGGCGGCCAATGACCAGGACACTGGCGCCACTATCGCGTGCAGCGCGCGGCGTTACCGTGCGTTTTTGATCGCCAGCCTTACCGTTGGCAGGGCGCAGACCGGGTACAACAAAATAGCCCTCTTTCCAGATTTTATGCGCTGCACCCACTTCATTGCCGGAACAGACAATGCCGTCCAGCCCGGCCTCGGCGGCGAGGTTGGCCAGGCGCTCAACCTGATCATGCGGGGTGCCGCTATAACCGATCTTGCCCATGTCATTTTGGTCAAGAGAGGTTAGCAAGGTAACGCCGACAACCTTGGTGTTGCTGCCTGCCGCTGCTTTGGCATCTTCCATCATCGCCCGTCCGCCGGATGCATGCACCGTCACTATCGCGGGCTCGAGGACATTAATCGCCTGCATCGCTTTTGCGACCGTGTTCGGGATATCATGGAGTTTCAGATCGAGAAAAATCGGCAATCCGATTTTCTGGATCTCATGTACTCCGTGATGGCCATTGGCGCAGAAAAACTCGAGGCCGAGTTTCAATCCGCCGACATGACCGTTGATCGATTTGGCGAGTGCAACCGCATTGTCCAATATGGGCGTATCGAGCGCAACATATATGGGATTACTCATGTGCCGGCAGCCTTGTCGTCGCCTGTGATCGGTGAAACTGCAGCAGGCTCAGAGATTTGTTCCTTGCCCAAGTCCAGCGGAGTCGCTGCTGGCTTTGTTGGTGCCGGCGAGGGTTTGGTTGCATTACTTGCCGCCGTACTGGACACCGGTACCGGTCGAGCAGCCGCTTCAAGCGTCTTGATACGGCGATTGAGGCGCCATTTTGATGTACGGTGAAGTATCCACATAGGGACGAAACCCAACAGGAACGCGCCGATAACGAGAACAGGCAGTTTCGTGTCTATGCGGATATCTTGCCAAATCAGCACCGACGTTGGCGACCAGTTATTAACAGCAAACACCACCAAAATGACGGCCAATATAACCCAGAAAAGTGTTTTTATGAATTGCATTCGGAACCCTCAATTACCCATTTCATGCACATTACCCGTAATTTCGACCAGTGACCAGAGTGTTGCCGTTCTGGATCACATGGCGGATTTTTTGTCTCGGACTTCAGTCGCCAAAAACTCGATCGAAAATCGTGTCGATATGCTTGAAATGATAATCTAGATTAAAGCTCTCTTCCAATTCCTCATGCGACAGTTTTGCCGTTACGTCGGGATCAGCTTTCAGCAGGTCAAGCAAAGCCACTTCGCCATCTGATTCCCAGACCTTCATAGCGTTACGCTGAACGATGCGGTAGCTGTCTTCCCGGCTGATACCTGCTTGTGTAAGCGCCAGCAGTACGCGCTGGGAGTGCACAAGCCCGCCCATCCGGTCGAGATTTTTCTGCATGCGCTCCGGATAGATGAGGAGTTTTTCGACCACACCGGTTAAACGCGCGAGGGCGAAGTCCAAAGTGATTGTGGCGTCAGGACCAATCATCCGTTCGACTGAGCTGTGGGAGATATCCCGCTCATGCCATAGAGCAACATTCTCCATCGCGGGCAGGGCATAGCTCCGTACCATCCGTGCAAGTCCGGTCAGGTTTTCGGTTAGGATCGGGTTGCGTTTGTGTGGCATCGCGCTCGAACCTTTTTGTCCGGGTGAGAAATACTCTTCCGCTTCCAGAACCTCGGTCCGCTGCAAGTGGCGAATTTCAACGGCAAGGCGTTCCACAGATGACGCGACAACAGCCAAAGTCGCAAAATATTGGGCATGGCGATCGCGCGGAATAACCTGTGTAGAAACGGGCTCTATTTCTAACCCCATTTTTTCCGCGACATGCGCTTCGACTTTCGGGTCGATATTGGCGAAGGTACCCACCGCGCCTGATATTGCACAGGTCGCAATTTCCTTGCGCGCCAAAACCAGTCGTTCACGGTTCCGTTCAAACTCGGCATAAGCTTGCGCCAATTTCATACCGAAAGTCACCGGCTCGCCATGAATCCCGTGGCTGCGGCCAATGGTCGGGGTCAGCTTATGCCCGTAAGCACGGGTTTTGATCGCCGCGAGCAACTTGTCCATATCATCGAGCAATATGTCCGTCGCGCGGGTCAGTTGGACGGCCACACAGGTGTCGAGTACATCGCTTGATGTCATGCCCTGGTGCATGAAGCGGGCCTCTTCACCGACATTTTCAGCAACATTGGTCAGGAAGGCGATGACGTCATGTTTTACTTCGCGTTCAATCTCGTCAATTCGCGCGACATCAAATTTACCTTTGGCCCAAATCGCAGCCGCCGCTTCCTTCGGCACAACGCCCAGTTCGGCAAGAGCATCGGTCGCGTGCGCCTCTATCTCGAACCATATCTGGAATTTGGATTCAGGTTCCCAAATGGCAACCATATCGGGGCGAGAATAGCGCGGGATCATTTTTTCTTTCCTTGAAACTGAAAAAGCTGGTTTAATCCAATCATAGCATGACCAGAGATTTGCGGACCCGCTAGCAGCTACATTATGAGTCGGCAACGTGGTTCATTGGGGAGAAAAATATGCGTCTGGCAGTATTAACCGGCGGCGGCGATGTTCCTGGCCTTAACCCGTGTATCCGATCGATTGCCATGGCTGCCTGGCAGCGCGGTTGGGATGTCATTGGACTGCGCCGCGGCTGGGAAGGGGTACTGGAAACCGATCCAACCGATCCCTGGTCGCTGGAAAACTCAGCGATGGTGCTGGATAGAGACGCAGTGCGGGGTATTGATCGGCAAGGTGGAACCATTTTACACAGCTCGCGCTGCGACCCTCGAAACACCAGTGAGGGTGACCAAACACAAAAAGTACTTGATATACTGGATGCGCTGAAGGTGGATGCGCTGATCACCATGGGCGGCGATGGAACATTGCGTTTCTCAGCGCATCTCGCCAGTCTAGGGCGCGATGTCATTTCTATCCCCAAGACGATGGACAATGATGTGTTCGGTACCGATTATTGTATCGGTTTTTCAACCGCTGTCACCCGGTCCGTCGCTGCGATAAATGCACTCAGAACAACGGTGGCCAGCCACGAACGGATCGCGGTGATCGAACTGTTTGGCCGGCGTTCTGGCGAAACTGCTCTGCTGTCCGGCTTTTTGTCTCAGGCTGATCGCACCGTGATCGCCGAAGTGCCTGCGGATATTGATGTGCTCTTGCCCTTGTTGCTGAAAGACAAGGCGAATAATCCGGAAAGCTATGCCATCTGCCTTGTGTCCGAAGGAGCTCAATTGGCAGGTAGTGATACGGATGATGGTGAGATAAGCAAATCCAACACCAACCGGATCGGCGTGAATATAGGCACCCGATTGGCGAGAGAAATTGAGGCACGGTCGCCCGAGCGGACAATTGTTCAGGAACTCGCCTACCTGATGCGGGCTGGTGAGCCGGATGCAATGGATCGGATGGTTGGATTCGCATTTGGCGCCTTGGCGGTGCAACTGATCGAGGAAGGTCGCACATCGAACATGGTTTGCCTTGAAGATGGCAACTACGGTGTCGTGCCTATTGGGACGCTGCTGGGCGGAACCAAAGGTGTTAACGTATCTGGTCTTTACGATGCGCGCGAATATCGGGCCAATCTCGTGCAGATAGAAGGTATGCCGATGTTTCTATATTAAGACGATATTTGAGCGTGTTGAGGTGGTGTAACTTAAACAGGCATCGCGCGAATAAGGTGATGAGGGGATCATGAAATGACTGTCGATCAATCCATGCTGCAAGAAGAACGCCTGTCACCTTTTTTGCGGGTAACGCTCCGTATATGGGTGAAGACCTATCGTTCCATAATCGGCTTGATCAGCCCGGTCTTCGATCTGCTTGTCCGGTTTTTTGTCGCGCAGGCGATATTTCGTTCTGGTGTCGTGAAACTATCGGACTGGGATACGGCGCTGAGCCTTGCACGGTTCGAATATCCCGTTTCGTGGATGGCGCCAGAGACTGCAGCGGTGATTGGCGTGACCATCGAAATCGTAGCGCCGATATTGCTCCTGATCGGCCTGTTAACACGGGAAGCCGCGCTCGCCATATTGATGCTGCTCGTGGTGAGTCAGGTTGAGTATGTTCCGACCGATCTCAATTTGTGGCTGATCGCTATTTTGGGTTGGTTTGTGTTGCGCGGGGCAAAAGGTTTTTCCTTCGATCGCGCCGTGGCCGGAGGATTGAGCGGCAGCGCTCTGCCATTTGCTGATCCCATCATGCGCTTTTTTGAATATTTGACGGACAAGGCTGCGTTGGCCTGGCTGCTGATCATTCGGATATGGCTGGCGGTAACCTTGCTCGTTGTTGCCGGTATGACAAGCATGACAGAGGCGGAGCTTTTCCTGCCCGTGAAGAGCTTTGCTGGCATTGATCCAATCATAGTCATTGGATTGGCTCTGCTGCTGGTTCTCGGAATGGTTATTCCGCTAACTGGCCTTGCGTTGATAGTCGCCCTCAGCACATTGGCCGTAATGGGTCTGCATCCGGATTTGACGCTTTATCCCATGTTGCTCTTTGGATTGATGATCATATTTGGTGCTGGCTATCTATCTGTCGACCGGATGACCTCAAACTGGCTGGAACATAATATTTTGTTTGATCGCAAATATGAGGATGTACCCGAACATTGGCCGCATATTGTCGTTGTGGGTGCCGGTTTTGGTGGCTTGGCCTGCGTAGCCAAATTAAAAAACCTGCCTGTGCGGATCACGCTTATTGATCGACATAACTATCATTTGTTCCAGCCACTGCTTTATCAAATTGCAACAGCCGCGCTGTCACCTGCCGATGTTGCTACACCGATCCGGGGATTGTTCCGCAATGACGGTAACGTGCGGGTGCTATTGGGTGAGGTTAGCAACGTCGACAGCAAGACGAAGACGTTGACTTATGGGCGGAACAGCCTGGACTATGACCATCTCGTTCTGGCCACCGGTGCATCCCATAGCTATTTCGGCAAAGATGAGTGGGCCCCCTATGCACCTGGCCTGAAAACCATCGAAGATGGCGTATCGGTCCGTGCTCACGTGCTACGCGCTTTTGAAAGGGCAGAATCGTCCAATGATCCTGAACGGGTGAAACGACTGCTGACCTTCGTCATTGTGGGAGCTGGGCCTACTGGTGTGGAACTGGCCGGCGCGATTGCCGAACTGGCCCATCAGGGGTTGAAGGATGAGTTTAGCAGAATTGACCCAGCTCAAGCACAGATCATATTGGTGCAATCAGGCGATCGGATATTACCAGCCTTTCCTGAAGATTTGTCGGCGCACGCAGCAGCTTCGCTTGGCAACCTGGGTGTGGACATCCACCTGAAGTCGCGCGTGACAGATATTGCCGCTGATCGTGTGAAAATCGGCGATGATATGGAAATTGCGACCGAAACGGTGCTCTGGGCCGCAGGAGTGATTGCCTCTCCTGCCGGTAAATGGCTGGATGCCGAAACCGATCGGGCAGGGCGGGTCGCTGTGGATGACTATTTGCGAATTACAGGCCACGAGAATGTCTTCGCGATTGGCGATACGGCAGGTAGCAATGCGTGGGACGGCAATCCGGTTCCGGGACTGGCTCCTGCCGCCAAGCAAGCGGGGGTCTATGTGGCCGACTATATCCAAAAACAGCTTCTGGACGACAAGCAGATTGCGCCCTTCCAGTACAAGCACCAAGGCAGCCTTGCGACCATCGGTCGCAAAAGCGCCGTTGCAGATTTCGGCTTTATGAAACTGCATGGCGCTTTGGCCTGGTGGTTGTGGGGCGCGGTGCATGTCGGTTTTCTCTCCGGGATGCGAAACCGGATAGCGGTACTAGTGAACTGGATATGGTCCTATTTCACGCTGCAACTCGGCATTCGCCTAATCACCGGCAAGGATAGCGGTGCTTAAAGCGGTACTTAGATCAAACCTTTTGATCGAAAGGATGTGTGGCCGTCCATGCCGATAATGATATGGTCATGCACCGCGATGCCTAGTTTTCTGCCGGCGTCGCATATATCCTTGGTAACGGCGATGTCCTGACGGCTGGGCGTGCTATCACCACTTGGATGATTGTGAACCAATATTATCGCCGCAGACCCGAGTTCCAGCGCTCGTTTGATGACTTCTCGTGTATAGATCGCCGCCTGATCGATTGAGCCTTCGCTGATCAGTTCGTCACGGATCAGCCGGTTTTTGCTGTTAAGATGCAATACCCGGACCCTTTCGTGGACAAGATGCGCCATATCCGCGCGAAGATAGTCAAGTAGCGCTTGCCAGCTCGTCAGAACCGGTTGCTCACGGACGGGCTCGGAAACCATGCGTAGCGCGGCCGCCTGTACAATCTTGATCGCCGCCGTGCTGTTTTCGCCCATTCCCGTTACCTTCCTGATCGATTCCCCATCGGCTGTCAGTAGTGCTGACAGACTACCAAATGTATCGATAAGGTCCTTTGCCAACGGTTTCGTGTCTTGTCGCCTGATGGCTAGAGCAAGCAGATACTCGACGAGCTCGTGGTCCAGAAGTGCTTCGCTGCCACCGTTTAGCAAGCGTTCACGCAGTCGGGCGCGATGGCCTTCGCCGTGATGGCCTTTTGTGTTTCGTTTGGATTTTTGGGCGTTATCCAGAGCGGGCATGGCCGAACTATAGATTGTTTGTCGGGAAATGAGATAAGAAAGCCCATTAACCTGCTGAATTGGCCGAATATGTCCAATTCCAAAAAAATGACGTAAAAACTATTCGTCCTGCGCACTTGTACATTGCAACTTAAGCTAGACTTCTGCATTTCAATCGCCATGGAGGAAGAAACCGACCAAGGTCCGATAGGGCGCCGATTGGGGCGACGGCTATTTGTCTATCTGGTCCTGTTTCTGTTGCTGGTCGGCTTTCTCATCTTGTGGTTCAGTCGGATCACTATTGCCGATAATTTCGTCCGCTCGCAGCTCAATGATCTGGACATAGAGGCGAGTTACGAGATTGAAGATATCGGTTTGCGGAAGCAGGTCATCCGCAATTTGGTAATTGGCGATCCCCAGCAGCCTGATTTGACAGCGGACCTGGTGGAAATCGGAAATAGTGTGGGGACAGGCGGGGCCGGAATAAACTGGGTCCGAGCAACAGGGGTCAAGGCATTTGGTCGTTTACAAGACGGCAAACTGTCCCTTGGAGCACTCGACAAGTTTTCGGATCCGGAAGATGATAGTCCTCTGGCTCTGCCCGATATTGCACTGACCGTTGAAACGGCCCAATTGCGGATCGATAGTGACTTTGGCGCGGTTGGGTTGGCCCTAAACGGCGCTGGCAACTTGCATGACGGCTTTGAAGGTGAGCTCGCCGCATTGAGTAAAAGCCTGAATTTGGGCGGCTGTTCTATTTCTGATCCCAGTTATTTTGGGGAGATTGCGATCAGCCAGCGCAAACCCCGTTTGAATGGTCCACTGCGCCTTCCCGATGTGCAATGTCCCGACCTGGAATTGTCAGCGAAAGATATAGGCGTTCAGATTGCATTGGAACTGGGTCAGGATTTTACAAGCTGGTCAGGCGATGCAGGTATATCGGGCGGGCCACTGGTTTACGCCGACTATAGTGCCAAGGCAGTAAAATCGACAATTGGCTTTAACGGTGATCTAGACCGCAGCAGTGGCAATATCGATCTGACAACAAATAAAGTGGCTTCACCTTATGGTCGCGCGGACATTGCGCGGGTTAGTGGACCTTTTCAAATTGGCTATGGCGATGATCCGATAACAGCGCGGTTTGAGGGCGCGCCTGAAATTCGGTCAGCAAAAATATCCACCAGCATGCTCGGACAAACGGCAGGGTTGGCAACGTCGACGGATGGGACGCCGATCGGACCCATTGCGGCAAAGCTGGCTACAGCGATTCGTAACGCGGGCAATTCTCTCAATCTAACCGGTGATATCCGATTTGATACAGGAGCGGCGGGAACCAAATTGGCGATTAATGCGCTAAATGCAACTTCCCGGTCCGGTGGAGAGATGGCGTTGGATGACGCGATCTTGCTTACTTTTGTCGGCGATGATGTGAGGATGCTCGCGCAAGGCGATCTCCTGCTCAATGGCGGCGGTTTCCCCGACGCCAGAATAGATTTGAATGACGGCAGCCTCTCACGCGGTTTTGCCGGCAGCGTAAATATGGCCGCTTATCAGGCCGGAACAGCGAAACTCAATATTCCAAGCCTCAGCTTTGCGCCTGCGCCCGGCGGCGGAACGAATTTCGATGGTCGCTTGATCCTGTCCGGCCCACTACCAGACGGCCGGATTACAGGTCTTCAGGTACCGGTTAACGGCAGTTTTGGTGGGCGAGGGGGCTTTTCCCTGTTCCGCGAATGTGTCGATTTGCAATTTGCCAGTTTGCGCTCAGCGTCTTTTGTCGCTGGGCCGACCCGCACACGGCTTTGTCCTGAGAACAGTCGCGGCATCGTGTCCAGCCAGGGCGGCGACCTCAATGTCGCGGCCCGCGCGCCGTCTTTTGACCTTACCGGTAATGTTGGTGGAACAGCACTTGTCCTGTCCAGCGGTGCGCTTGGTTTTTCAATGACCAAGGGTGTTACAGCACAGGATGTTTCCCTTCGCATGGGCACAGCCGACAGCATGACGAAATTTGATATGGCGCGCCTCAGTGCCGCTTTCGGGCAGACGATCACCGGCAAAATCACCGGCGCAGAGGGGCAGATCGCGAACGTTCCCTTGCTATTAAATGATGTAGAGGGTGACTGGAGCTATCTCGATGGCGCGTTCCTGGCTGACGCACAGCTGCGTGTGCGGGACGAAGAGCAGGTTGAACGCTTTCGCCCGCTGATCAGCAAAAATGTCCAGATCAAATTTGCTGATGGACAAATTATCGCTGAAGGCTTGTTGCGGGAACCAACTACAGAGCGTGCGGTAGCGACAGTCAACATCCTTCATGTGCTGGAAAACAGTACGGGCGAAGCTGTGATCGAGGTTTCCGGGTTAACCTTTGACGACCGGTTGCAGCCAGAATTGCTGACGCCTTTAACGCTTGGTGTAGTTGCCAATGTCGACGGTACCGTGACGGGTAAGGGAAGAATCAATTGGGATGCAGCCGGTGACGGCGTCCGCAGTACGGGCAGTTTTCGGACGGATTCTATCAATCTGGCTGCAGCCTTTGGACCGGTTACCGGGCTGTCCGGGGTAATAGAATTCTCAGATTTGCTTGGTCTCGAAACCACGGAAGGTCAACTCGTTCGCATGGCTGAGGTCAATCCCGGTGTTGCGGCCTTTAATGGCCAGCTTTTCTATCGGCTGTTGCCTGACTATAAAATGCAGGTGGAAGGCGGCCAATGGCCATTTGCCGGCGGGATGCTTTATCTTGAACCGACCATCCTTGATTTGGGCGAGGACGCGGAACGGCGGTTGGAATTCACCGTTGTTGGTGTTGATGCTGCACAGTTTCTCACACAATTTGATTTTGAGAATATCACGGCTTCGGGTGTTTTTGATGGGAAATTGCCAATGGTCTTTGATCAGGATGGCGGCCGGATTGCCGGTGGGTACCTGGTTGCGCGCAAAGGCGGTGGCTCGCTATCCTATATTGGCGAATTGACCTATGAAGATATGGGAACCTTCGCAAACTTCGCCTTTAACGCCTTGAAATCTCTCAAATATGAGCAGCTAACGATCGGCATGGACGGCGCTATTGATGGAGAGATCATCACCGAAGTGAAATTTGCCGGGCTGCAACAAGGTGATAGTGCGAGCAAAAATTTCTTTACGAAACAGATCGCCAAGGTGCCCCTTGAATTCAACGTCCGCATCCAGGCACCTTTCATGCAGCTATTGAGCAGTGCGAAAGCTTTTTACGAGCCGGAAATACTGGTCGGCCAGAACTTGCCAGCGCTGTTAAGGGCACAGGAAGAGCGGGCTGCAGAGGCCGCAAAAGCGTTAGAAAGTAATTCTGAATCAACTGTTCAGCCACGGGAAAGCGATAATGAGCCATAAGATATGCCAATTGACGGATCGGTCTGGAAATGCGATTCGATCAATTATGAGGAATAGGAAGACAACCGGCCTGATATCTGGTGTCGCCTTGGGGCTAAGTGCCGTTCTGGCAGGATGTGTGCAGGTTTCTGCACCGGACAAACCCATAGTGATCAACCTGAATATCAATATTAAGCAAGAGGTCGTGTATCGTCTGGATGGCGATGCGAAGGATTTGATTAACAGTGAAGCGGAGATTTTCTGATGTTTGAGTTTATACGGAAAAATAAGGCGGCTGCCATCGTTGGCGGCTTGGCTTTGACCGCAATTGTTGCGACGCCGGTCATGGCACAGCGTGATCCAGCCTATGCAGCGGCGCGTGCTTCGGGCGCGATTGGTGAGAAGCCTGATGGCTATCTCGGCTATGTGAACTCTCCATCGGCATCGGTGAAAGCCATGGTCGAAGATTTGAACATCAAGCGCAAGGCGGCCTATACCCGCAAGGCTCAGGAAACCAACTCGACGGTGGAGCAGTTTGCTTTTACCTCGGGATGCAATCTGATCATGCGCACGGTGGCTGGTGAGAAATATCAGGCACCCAATGGCAGCTGGCAGACCAGAACTTCGGCCGCGCCAACGCGTGACTCGCGCTGCCCGTAAGGTCATTTGGAGATATTATTATTACAAAGGGCGCGCCGCCAAAATCGGCGTGCCCTTTTTCGTTTCAAATCACTGATTTTTTATCGAATTTTCTGCAGTGCAGCATCGCTGTTGACTTGGCGCACCCGCTTTTCTAAACGGGCGCGGTTAGCGGGGCTGCTCGCTGTCGTGAGTAGAACCAGATTAATCGGCTTTTCCGCTGATTTTCAATAGTTTTACAAAGAATCACGGCAGAGAATGGACCTGGTAAATCTGATGGACGATGATGCAAAGATAGAGGCGCTGAAAAAGCGGATCGATCAGGCAACATCAGAAGAGGCGGTCAGATCAGGCAAAACCCAAAAAGGGGTCGATGATAATTATCGGCTCGGAAATCGGGTTTTGGCGGATTTGATTGCAGGCATTGGTGGCGGTGCATTGGTCGGGTGGGTGCTCGATCATTTTATCGGGACCTCGCCATGGCTTCTTTTGGTTTTCCTGTTTCTGGGGATCATCGTGGCATTCAGGAATATTATTAAACTCTCAAACGAGAGCGCAAAGAAGCATAAATGACTTTTGCGCACCGTTTAGAAAACAGGGGTCCCTTGCGTGGCGACTGAAGAAGGTAAAATCGATCCAATGTACCAATTTGAGGTACAGACGATTTTGGAAGGCTTTTCACTAGGCGGACAGCAGATTGCGTTTACCAATAGCGCAGTCTGGATGCTGGTTGCGGTTGCTGGTCTGTGGATATTCATGCTGGGCGGTATGAAGCGAGAATTGGTTCCCGGTCGCTGGCAGATGATGGTTGAGGACTTTACAGGCTTTATCGACAATATGATGGAGGCCAATATCGGTCCCGCTGGCCGCAAATATGCGCCTTATGTGTTTTCCCTATTCATGTTTATCCTGTTTTCGAACGTTTTCGGCCTGCTCCCGGTAGGCGTCTTGGGATTGCATCCCTTTACCGTTACAAGCCATCTGACCGTGACCGGCGTATTGGCGATCATGAGTTTCTCAATCGTGCTGATTGTTGGCTTCGCCAAACATAAGCTCCATTTCTTTTCGCTGTTCATCCCGCACGGGACGCCGCTTCCGATGATACCTTTCATCTTCATCGTTGAGCTATTGTCCTTTCTGGTTCGTCCTTTCAGCCTCGCACTGCGTCTTTTTGTCGCAATGACCGCGGGTCATATCTTGCTAAAGGTTCTAGCTGGTTTCGTGATCAACAGTACCAACGCTGGTGCAGGTTATGGCGTGCTGGTTGGTATCCCAAGCTTTGCGCTGATGATTGGTATCAGCGCTCTCGAATTGCTGGTGGCGGTTGTGCAGGCCTATGTTTTTGCATTGCTGACATCGCTTTACATAAATGATGCAGAAAACCTGCATTGATTTGAAACAAGACTTTATTTCCAAACGATATTTTTGAACAGGAGTAACTATCATGGACGCAGAAGCAGCAAAATTATTGGGCGCAGGTCTGGCAGCAATTGGTGCCGGTGTAGCCGCCGTAGGTGTGGGTAACGTATTCGGAAGCTTCTTGGAAAGCGCACTGCGCAATCCATCCGCTGCTGACGGCCAACAGGGCCGTTTGTTCATCGGCTTTGCGGCTGCTGAGCTTTTGGGTCTGCTGGCATTTGTTGTCGCAATGATCCTGATTTTCGTTGCCTAACATATGATATGAAACCGGCGGGGTGGCAGAAACGCCGCTCCGCTGTTTCAAACTATTGGAGCCTCTGGTTCGATGCCACAAATTGATCAAATTGCCGCAACCTATGGATCTCAGATTTTCTGGCTTTTGCTGACTTTCGGGTTCACCTTCCTTGTTATCGGTTTAGGCATGTTTCCGAAAATCCAGGGCACGGTTGATGCTCGGGATAAGCGGATTGCAGACGATCTGGAAGCGGCACGCACGGCCAATTCCAAGGCTGACGAGCTTGAAGAAAGCTATCGGGTCAAAATGGAAAAAGACCGTAGCGAGGCCCAAGCTGTGGTGGAAGCCAGCAAGGCGAAAGCCAATGCAGCTGCCGAGAAGCGCAAAACCAAGGCTAATGCCGATATTGCCGCGAAACTGGCAGCGGCAGAATCGGATATCAAGGCACGCTCCGACGAAGCCCTGAAAGAAATTGAAGGCGTTTCAGCGGAAGTTGCACAAGATATGGTTGCCAAAATCTCTGGCGCGAAAGTGACCAAAGCGGCAGCTTTGAAGGAAACAAAGGCGGCTTTGAAACATGGCTAACGAACAAAACCAGCAGGCTGCTGCATCTAATTCAGAAGAATTGCCCGCCGCTTCAGAGGCTGTCAGAGAGCGTTTGGAATCGCCCTTGGATAATGAGGGCCTCCCCGTCACCGGTGTCGAAGCGCTGGAGATCCAGCCTGTAGAAGGTGGCCACGAGAACCCTTCTGTCTTGGGTGTGTTTGACGCAACGGTATTTGTGTCACTATCAATGTTGGTTGTTGTTGCGCTGGTGCTTTGGAAGAAAGTGCCAGCTCTCATTGGCGCATCGTTGGACAAGAAAATCGCCGATATTCGCGAACAGCTCGATGAAGCCAAGAAGCTGCGTGAAGAATCCGAAAAGCTCCGTGCGAAATACGAGTCTCGTTTGCGGGCGGCCGATGACGAAGCAGCTGAAATTTTGGCACAAGCCGAAAGCGAAGCAGAACTGGTTGTCGCAGACGCGAAGAAAGCGACTACAGACCTGATTGCACGTCGGAAGAAGATGGCGGAAGACAAGATCGCTGCTGCAGAACGTTCGGCGATTGCCGACGTTCGTGCCAAGGCTGCTGGAGCGGCAACAATCGCAGCCCGGAACCTGATCGCTGCTAAACATGATGCGGCAGCAGACAAGTCAATGATCGATAAAACGATCAGTGATCTCGGTACGAAACTCAACTAAACTAAGGTAATTTTGGTTTGGACTGGGTGCTGGTAATCATCAGCGCCAGCGCCTAGATATATTCTATGTCCGGCCCGCAATCTCCCGACCGTTTTAACGAAGAAAAAGCCACCTACTCAGTGCGCGGTAACGAGACACCGGATCTCGAAACCGGCATGGAAGCCATACGTGAAACGCTGAATACATTGCCAACGCGGCCCGGTGTTTACCGGATGCAGGACAGTCGCGGCGACGTGCTGTATGTCGGCAAAGCGCGATCACTGAAAAACCGGGTTGGTTCCTACGTCCAGATGAATCGCTTGCCGCATCGATTGTTACGGATGGTTGCGCAGACCCGGTCGATGACGATTGTGACGACGGGCAGTGAAGCCGAAGCGCTGCTTCTTGAAGCGCAGCTGATCAAGAAATTTCGACCAGCTTACAACGTTCTGTTGCGCGACGATAAGAGCTTTCCGTTCATCCTGTTGCGCGAAGATCATGATTTTCCGCGTATCCAGAAACATCGCGGGGCACAGAAAACCAAGGGCAAGTATTTTGGTCCCTTTGCCAGTGCCGGTTCGGTAAACCAAACGCTGAACGCCCTGCAAAAGCTATTCCTGCTTCGATCCTGTACAGACAGCTTTTTCAACAACCGCTCGCGGCCCTGTTTGCTCTATCAGATCAAGCGCTGTTCGGCGCCATGTGTCGATCGGATCACCAAGGAAGATTATGCCGAATTGGTTGAGGATTCTCGGAATTTTCTCTCTGGCAAATCGACTGAGGTGCAACAAAAGCTCGGCGCCCAGATGGAACAGGCCTCTGAGCAACTCGATTTCGAGATGGCGGCTCTATATCGTGACCGATTAAAGGCGCTCACCTTCATTCAGGGCAATCAAGCGGTGAATGCAGCTGGTCTTCCAGATGCTGATATATTCGCGCTGGCGGCCAAAGGATCGACGGTTTGCATACAGGCTTTCTTCATTCGTGGGGGTCAGAATTGGGGGCACCGCAGTTTCTTCCCGGCGCACACCAATAATGTTGAGATTGGGGAAGTTCTCTCCAGTTTTCTGATGCAATTTTATGATCGTATGCCACCGCCGAAGCTCGTGTTGCTAGACCGGGATTTGCCCGATGAGGGGTTACTGGCAGAGGCTTTGGGAACACGAGCTGACTATAAAGTCAGCGTATCCCGACCCCAGCGCGGGGATCGTTTAAAGCTGCTCAAACAAGCAAGTCGCAATGCAGAAGAAGCGCTCGATCGGCGGCTTGCAGAATCATCGACACAGGCGAAGATTATGCGCGAGATGGTCGATTTGCTTGAGCTTGATACAGTACCGGATCGCATCGAAATCTACGATAACAGTCATATTCAAGGCACGAATATGGTCGGTGGCATGGTGGTCGCTGGCCCGGAAGGTTTTCGCAAGAGTGCCTATCGCAAGTTCAACATTAAAAACCCCGATACCAAACCAGGTGACGATTTTGCGATGATGCGCGAAGTACTGGAGCGCCGCTTCGCTCGGGCACAGAAAGAGGATCCTGATCGCGAAAAGGGCGAATGGCCGGATCTCGTGCTGATCGACGGCGGCAAGGGGCAGATGAGCGCTGCCAAGGATGCACTTGCAGAAATCGGTGTTGAAGACGTCAACATGATTGGCGTGTCCAAGGGACCGGATCGCAACGCTGGGCGCGAAACGTTCCACTTCATGGATGGGCGCGAGTTGAACCTACCAATAAACAGCCCCGTTCTATTCTATCTTCAGCGGCTGCGGGATGAAGCACATCGCTATGCGATCGGCGCCCATCGCCAGAAGCGCGCGAAGTCCATTGGCCATAGTTCTCTGGATGACGTTCCAGGTATTGGTCCTGCGCGAAAGCGCGCGATGTTGCTGCATTTCGGCACGGCACGAGCGGTGAAAAACGCGTCGCTGGAAGATCTGCAAGGCGCGCCTGGGGTTTCGGCGACTGTGGCGCAGAAAGTGTATGACTATTTCCATGGCTAGTCTGCGCACTTCTGCGATCATCTGTTCAGTCCGCCAGCATGGCGAGCATGGCGCGGTCGTGCGGTCTTTGACGCCCGAAAACGGCTTGATGGCGGGATATGTCAGGGGCGCGAGGTCGCGGACAATGCGGCCCATTCTCATTCCGTCGAACATCGTTCAGGCCGACTATCGTGCACGAACAGAGGATCAACTGGCGTCGATGACTGCTGAACTGCAGCAAAGCCGTGGCGCTTATCTTGGTGAGCCGCTCGCTAGCGCTGCGCTCGAATGGGTTACGGCGTTAACAGCGGCAATCCTTCCTGAAGAGCATAGTTACCCGCAGCTGCACAGTGCGCTTTCAGCGTTGCTGGACGCTATATGCGGTGCGCCATCTGCTAAGGGATGGGTAGTAGCTCTTGTGCGTTATGAGTTACTTCTGCTGTCCGAACTGGGATTTGGGCTGTCACTGGAAAAATGTACCGTGACGGAGCGTACAGATGACCTGGTGTTCATCAGTCCCAAAAGTGCGACGGCGGTTAGTCTGGGGGCGGGACAAGTTTACAAGGACAAGCTTCTGCCACTGCCCACTTTTTTGAAGGAACCCGCTACCCCGGACTGGAACGATATTTTTGACGGTTTGAAAGTCACAGGATTTTTCCTCAAGCGCCATTTTTTCGAGGATCGTCGCAATGACGTCATGGCGTCCCGCACGGTTTTGGTGGATCGCTTAAAAAGGGTGGTTGCCTAATCTCTTCAGGCGCGGCAGGGATGCGCGCAAAGAGTTGAGGAAAAAGCATGCATATTGCGGTACTCGCCGGCGACGGCATAGGTCAGGAAATCATGACGGAAGCCTTGCGCGTGTTAGAAGCGATGGGGCTGCCCGATCTGCAGCTGGATCAAGCCGATGTCGGCGGAGTGGCTTACAAAAACCACGGTCATCCATTGCCGCCGGCGACACTCGAATTGGTGATGGCCACCGATGCCGTCTTGTTCGGGGCTGTTGGTGATCCCGACTGTGACGATCTGGACCGTCACCTGCGTCCTGAGCAAGCGGTGCTGGGGTTGCGCAAGGAAATGCAGACATTTGCGAACCTGCGCCCGGCCAAGGCCTTTGCCGGTCTTGAAAACCTGTCAGCATTGAAACCGGATATTGCCGGCGCGATCGATCTGCTGATCTTGCGGGAATTGACCGGTGATATTTACTTTGGTGAGAAGGGCCGGCGGACGACAGATGCCGGCTTGCGGGAAGGCTATGATATCATGGCCTATGACGAGGAAGAGATTAGCCGCATCGCTCATGTCGCTTTCAAGGCGGCTCAAGGACGCCGCAAAAAACTATGCTCCGTAGACAAAGCCAACGTACTGCAAACATCGGTGCTCTGGCGCGAAGTTGTCAACGAAGTCAGTGCCGATTATCCCGATGTTGAACTTAGTCATATGTATGTCGACAATGCCGCAATGCAGCTTGTGCGAAATCCAGGGCAGTTTGATGTAATGCTCACAGGCAATATTTTTGGTGACATCCTGTCTGACCAGGCGAGTATGTGTGTCGGTTCGATCGGTCTGCTGGCATCAGCCTCCCTGGGTACTGGAACGAAAGGCCTTTATGAACCGATTCATGGCAGCGCGCCTGATATTGCGGGGCAGGGCTTTGCCAATCCCTCTGCCATGATATTGTCCGCTGCGATGATGCTGCGCCACAGCTTCGGGATGGAGGAAGACGCGGTACGGATCGAGCAGGCTGTCGCTGACGTATTGCAGCAGGGAATATTGGGGCATGATCTGGGCGGCAGTGCTTCTACGAGGGAAATTGGCGATGCCGTCGTCGCGCAGCTTGCCAGTTAAGCGTCAACAGGCTTAGGAAAAGACATGAAAAGAGATACCGGCCAAAATAGAGAGATTACGAAGAACTGGCGCCCCGCGACCAAAGCCATCCGCAGCGGCACCATGCGCAGCGAATTTGGGGAGACGTCGGAGGCGATGTTCCTGACCTCTGGCTATACTTATGATTGTGCCGAAGACGCCGCTGCACGGTTCAACGGTGAACAATCAGGCATGACCTACAGCCGCCTGCAAAACCCGACTGTGCAGATGTTGGAAGAACGCATCGCATTGATGGAAGGCGCAGAGGCCTGTCGGGCCACGGCTTCTGGCATGGCGGCAATGACGGCCGCCTTGCTATGTCAGTTACAGGCTGGCGATCATGTAGTGGCCAGTCGCGCGCTTTTTGGTTCCTGTCGCTGGTTAACGGACTCGCTACTTCCGAAATTCGGTATCGACACCACCGTCATCGATGGCCGCGAAATCGAAAATTGGGAAAAGGCGATCACGCCCAAGACCAAGGTTTTCTTCTTTGAGACGCCAGCCAATCCGACCATGGATGTTATTGATTTACGGACAGTCTGTGATTTGGCGCGCGCCAAAGGCATTACCAGCGTTGTCGACAATGCTTTTGCCACCAATGTGCTGCAACGACCGATGGAATTCGGCGCTGACGTTGTTGCCTATAGCGCCACCAAGATGATGGATGGGCAGGGGCGTGTGCTGGCCGGTGCGATATGTGGCAGCGAAGAGTTTATCGAGGAAACCTTGCTCGCGTTTACCCGAAATACGGGCCCCACACTCAGTGCCTTCAATGCCTGGGTCGTGCTGAAGGGACTCGAGACGCTCGACTTGAGGATTCGCAAACAAAGCAATAACGCCATTGAGGTGGGCAAGTTTTTGGAGCAGCGGATAGAGAAAATATTGCATCCCGGTCTGCCCAGCCACCCGCAGCATAATCTGGCGATGAGCCAGATGGAAGCGACAGGACCGATCTTCTCGCTGTACGTGGGTGGTGGTCGAAAACAGGCCCATGGGCTTCTTAATGCATTGAATTTGATAGATATTTCGAACAATATTGGGGACAGTCGATCGCTAATGTGTCACCCGGCATCCACCACCCATCATGGCTTGGGTGAAGACGCGAGATTGGAAATCGGGATTAGCGAAGACATGCTGCGGATCAATGTCGGTCTGGAAGATCCCGCCGATTTGGTTGAAGATTTGGATCAGGCCCTTTCGTCTATTGGTCTTTGACGCTATTGTAAGAAGATGATGCAGGCGTTCTTCCCATTTTCAGAAACTACCGACGGTGTGACCGTTCGGGTGTCGGTGACATTTTTACCGGAACAATCGGACATTGACGGTTTGCGCTGGTTCTGGGCCTATCATATTCGCATAGAGAATGAACGCGATAGCGCGGTTCAATTGATGACCAGACATTGGCGAATTTCCGATGCCCGGGGTGCCCTGCACCGGGTCGATGGCGATGGTGTTATTGGCGAGCAGCCGATTATCCAGCCCGGCAAGTCGCACGATTATGTATCAGGTTGTCCGCTCAACACGCCAAGCGGCGCGATGGCGGGACACTTCATGTTCGTAGGAGAAGAACCAGAAGCTTTTGAAGTTCGCATTCCTCATTTCCCTCTTACTGCACCTACTGTAGAGCAATGAAGCGTACGCATTTGCCGCTCAACGGGCTTCGCGTGCTCGATGCCGCAGCTCGGCATCTCAGCTTTACACGGGCAGCCGACGAATTGGCAGTCACACCTGCCGCTGTCGGGCAACAAATCAGGGCGCTTGAGGATATGCTTGGGGTTGTCATGTTTCGGCGCACTCCAAAGGGGTTGGAACTGACAGATGAAGCTGCCGCCGGTCTGGATGCGCTGCGATCCGGTTTTCTGGAATTTGAAGATGCCGTGCGGGCTATGCAGGCCGGTCAATCTTCCCATAAGCTAACTATTGCTGCTCCACGTGATTTGACCGCTAAGTGGTTGAATGAACGGCTTGCAAGCTTTTCACAGGATAACAAAGATGTCAGCTTCGCACTGGTTGCATCAGAAGGCGGCGCGGATTTTACCGAAGCCAATCTGGATGTGGCGATCGGATTGACAGATGGTCCAGGTGATAACGAGGGTGTTATCATCGGCGACACGATGTTTGTCAAAGTGGCTGCTCCCGGCGGGAAGGCTGGCCAGAAAATTGACTGGCCCGGCTGCCCTATCTCGGAAGGTGAAGAAACCTTGATGCGCGTGGCAGATGGTGGTTTGGCAATAGAGGCCGCTGCCAACGGATTTGGCCACGCCTGGGTCCCCAAGATGCTGGTGCAACAGGATATTGCGGCGGGACGGGTAGAAGTTATCGGAGAGGACAGCAAATCCTCTCGCGGCTATTGGCTGGTGGCCCCGCTTCCCCAATGGCGGCAGAAAAAGGTCAAGGCACTGGTCGCTGCGCTAACAGCATGACCTTCCCTACTTTGCCGACGGAGCGGCTGCGTTTGCGTCCTTTGCGTGTCGATGATGCTGAGGTCCTTCATCCCGTTTTTGCGGATGAAGAACTGATGCGCTGGTGGTCTAGCGGACCGCATGAAACAGTCGCGGAAACGCGGGACTATGTGGCCCAGAATTGCGAAGGCACGCGCTGGCGAACTTGGGCGATCACTACAGTCCAAGACGATACGGCGCTGGGTTGGGTTGTCCTTGTAAGATCGGAAGACCGACCGAATGTTAGAGAAATTGGTTATATTCTGAACCGTTCTGCTTGGGGAACGGGAATAGCGCGAGAAGCTGTTAACAGGGTAATCCAATATGGCTTTGAAGAACTTGGCCTCCGACGTATCTGCGCCGATGTCGATCCTGACAATCTGCCTTCAATCAAACTGCTGAAGGCTCTGGGCTTTCAAAAGGAAGCTCATTTGCGGCAGGAATGGGAAACGCATATCGGCATCCGAGACAGTTTGATTTTTGGATTGCTGCGTGATGATTGGCTAAACGTCGATCCGAAAATCTAACGAGCGGCGACGAGATTCAACAATCGGTTCATCATCAGAGTGAATTGGTCATTGTCGACAGGCGCTTCACTGTTGTTCCAGCTTCCTGAAACCGCATAGGTCTTGCCCGATTTCGACTTGGTCAAAAAGGCGAAGGATATGACGCCCGGCTCCGAACCGCCTTTGCCGCCAATGTAGTCCCAGCGCAAAGCATCTCCCGGTGGAATCAGAGGGTTGATTTTGAGGATTTTCTTCACGACCGGATCCTCGATATTATCGATCTTTTCCAATAGGCCTGTTGTATCGGAAGGCGACGCAAACCATTCAATCGTATCGATATGCTGTGGTTTATTGGCAAGGTTGCTGATTTCAATCGATTCCGGTGAAAGGCCGATATTATATCTGTTCAGCAGGTCCCGTTGCTCACCATCGCTTGCGCCAATATAGAGCTTACGAACATCGGCATTACCGGGCATCTTGAGATCAAAAAATTCGGCCGTGCTCAACATCGGAAGCATTTTTTCCGGCGCGCTGTGACCGCTTTTATAGACCAGATCATCGATCGCCTTACTACCCAGTTCGGTCATCAATATATCCGTTGCTGTATTGTCGCTCACGGAAATCATCAGTGTCGCCAGGGCTTGCAGTGTCATCGGTGTTCGATCCGGCCAATCTTGCAAAATTCCGGACGGTAGAGATTTTCTATAAAGAGGAACAACGTCGCTCCAACTCCGGTCGCTATCGGCTATTTTGGTCGAGAGTGCGGCAAGGACATAGAGTTTAAATGCGGAGCCGATAGCAAATTGCCGATCCGCGTTCATAGATTCTATGATGCTTGCTTGATCTGCACCGATCTCGGCGATCTCGAACCCAGCAGTGCCTGGGAGTGTTTCCATCTCGCGCTTGATCTTGTCGATGCTGTCGCCTGTCATATTGGCACCGGTTACTTGCAGCCCGATTACCGGGTAAGGCGCGGCACTGTCCAAAACCATGCGCAGTGCCAAAGTGGCTTTGGCATAAGCAATCTCGACGGTACCATCCTGTTTACTCGCCGGGATTATGCGGGCGATGGACAATGGCTCGCCATATTGATTTTGGAGCTGTGTCACCAGGGCGCGAAACTGCGTTACAGGTATCGTGTCCAGAAACGAACTTGCGAAAAAGCTGTCTTCTTTCTGTGATCCTTTAAGAATTTCGAGGAGTTCGGATGCGCGGTCCTGATATTCAGAAGAAACAACTGTCATTTGCTCCGCCCTTGCTGGAGAGGGGACCCCTGTAGAAAAAATAACGACAAGTGCTGCGAAAAGCCAGAACCGGACAAACCGGTCAGGCATCAATGGCTTCCTCATCAAGGCTGGCTGCATTTTGCTGGATGAAGTTGAACCTGTGTTCCGGGTTTTTGCCCATCAGGCGGTCGACAAGATCCTTAACTACCGCCCGGTTTTCATATTCTTGCGGTAAAGTCACGCGATATAAAGAACGCGTATCAGGATCCATGGTGGTCTCTTTAAGCTGACCCGGGTTCATTTCTCCAAGCCCCTTGAACCGGCTCACTTCAACCTTTTTGCCCTTGAATGGACCATTCTCGATTTCGGTTCGCGCTTCGTCATCTTGCGCATAGAGGCTCTTGCCACCAGCGGTCAGGCGATAGAGCGGCGGTCGGGCAAGAAACAAGTGCCCTTGGCGTACGAGCTCTGGCATCTCTTGAAAGAAGTAAGTCATCAAAAGCGTTGCGATATGCGCGCCATCGACATCGGCGTCGGTCATGATGATCACGCGCTCATAGCGTAAATTGTCCGGATCACAGTCTTTGCGGGTGCCGCAGCCCAATGCCAGCGTCAGGTCGGCAATTTCCGAGTTGGCAAAAATCTTGGCACTAGCGGCAGAAGCAACGTTGAGGATTTTGCCGCGTATCGGCAGGATCGCCTGCGTTTTTCGGTTGCGTGCCTGTTTGGCAGAACCGCCAGCACTGTCGCCCTCGACGATAAACAATTCGGTTCCGGCCGGGTCATTGCCAGAGCAATCGGTAAGCTTGCCGGGCAGGCGGACTTTGCGCCCGCTGGTAGCGGTCTTGCGCTTAACTTCGCGCTCGGCCTTGCGTTTCAAACGCTCTTCCATGCGCTCCATGACGAAGCCGAGCAGCGCCTTGCCGCGGTCCATATTGTCCGTCAGGAAATGATCGAAATGATCACGTACTGCATTTTCGACATATTTTGCCGCTTCGGGAGAGGTGAGCCGGTCTTTGGTCTGACTCTGGAATTGTGGTTCGCGGATAAATACAGATAACATCATCTCGCCACCTGAAATGATATCATCGGCCGTGAGTTGCGCAGCTTTCTTAACCTGCACCAGTTCACCAAAGGCACGCATACCCTTGACCAACGCGTTGCGCAGCCCGGTTTCATGGGTGCCGCCATTGGGTGTCGGAATGGTGTTGCAATACCAGCTATAGCTGCCATCGGTCCAGATCGGCCAAGTGATCGCCCATTCGACCCGACCAGCGCTGTCCGGAAATTCCTGATTGCCGGCAAAGAAATCTGTCGTGACGCACTCCCGCCCGCTCAGTTGCTCGCGCAAGTGGTCGGAAAGCCCCCCGGGGAACTGGAATACGGCTTCTGCGGGAATCTCTTCGCTGGCCTGTTCTGGATTACATTTCCAGCGGATTTCCACACCCGCGTAGAGATAGGCTTTGGACCTAGCCATCTTGAACAGGCGGGACGGCTTGAATTTATTGCCTTCCCCAAAAATTTCGGTGTCTGGAACAAAGGAAATACTGGTGCCGCGCCGATTTGGTGTGCTGCCGACTTTTTCCAGCTTTGAAACAGCATTGCCTTGTGAAAAGGATTGGCGATAAATGGTTTTGTTGCGCGCCACTTCTACGACAGTGTCAGAGGACAGGGCGTTGACAACGGATACACCAACGCCATGCAGGCCACCTGACGTGGCATAGGCTTTATCCGAAAACTTACCACCTGAGTGCAAGGTAGTCATAATGACTTCCAGCGCTGACTTATCCGGAAATTTGGGATGGGGATCAACCGGGATACCGCGGCCATTGTCAGTGACAGTCAAACGGTTGTCGCTATCAAGTGTGATCTCGATGCGGCTAGCATGACCAGCCACCGCTTCGTCCATGCTGTTGTCGATGACTTCTGCTGCCAGGTGATGCAGCGCGCGCTCATCAACGCCTCCGATATACATGCCAGGACGTTTGCGGACAGGCTCTAGCCCTTCCAGTACCTCGATCGCAGAGGCGTCATAGTCACCGGACTTTGAAGTGGTTGGCGGGTCACCGCCAAAAAGATCATCAGACATAATGATCCTATAAGAGTGTGAGAGTCAGACTGGCAAGAGGCTTGTTGAGCCTCTTGCCAAATGGTCTGTAAAATAACGTCTTATTGCCTGATTCAGCGAACTCTGGGGCCACCAAAGGGCAGTGGCGGCGGTGCACGCCGTGCGCCGCGTGGCAACTGTGCCTGAAATGCTCTGCCGCAATGCTCCACACAATATGGGAAGCCCGGATTGACCTCTTCACCGCAGAAATGAAAGTCCGGTTCACCAGGATGGTTCATCGGCCAGCGGCAAATTTTATCGTTCAAGTCCAACAGACTGGTTTTGTCAGCAATCTCCTCACTGGGTTTGGCAGGAACCAGACGCCGCGGCGGTGCGGGTGGAATGGGTGCCTGCTGATCACCAGGGCCCTGACGCAAAAAGCCGCCAGGTCCAACGGAAACGATTTTGGGTCCGTCAGGCTTCGGCATTTTGGATTGTTGCGCAGCATGTGTGCGAGCAGCGGGCGTTGGTGGCGGCATCGCGCGGCGAGCGACATGTTCTTCTTTCTGCTTGGGTTTCTTTGTCGCTTTGACCGCTGCCTTTTTCGGCTTGGGCGCCGGTTTATCGCCCTTTGCCGTCTTCGCTTTGGCTTTTACTGGTGATGGGCGGGATTTCAGGCCGAGGCGATGCGCCTTGCCGATTACTGCATTCCTGCTAACGCCGCCCAATTCTTCGGCGATCTGGCTCGCTGTCAGGCCTTTTTCCCACATTTGTTTCAAATGATCGATACGTTCGTCGGTCCAAGCCATGCAAAATCCTAATCTGTTCCACTACTGCGCCCAATATAAGTCTTGTCGCCGCATATTCAATCATACGCGAATGGCCAAGATAATATGGGTTGTGATTGCTGCCCGGAGCAGATAGGCGAAAAGCCTATGTTAGACCAGCCTAAAAATAACAATTCTGACCAATCCGAGTTTATTCCACAAACTTATGCCGAGCCCGGTGTGCCGGCCATACGTGGCGTCAACTGGGGAGGTTTCCTGGCGCTTTACTGGAAGGAAGTACGCCGCTTTTTTAAGGTACAGCTTCAAACTGTCTGGGCGCCGTCGATTACTACCTTGCTATTTTTAGTGATTTTTACCGTAGCATTGGGCAGGGGCGATCGCACTGTCCTGGGGGTACCGTTTGCTGATTTCATTGCACCGGGCCTGATCTGCATGGGGATGATTCAGAACGCCTTCGCTAACAGCAGTTTTTCGCTTTTGGTCGGGAAAATTCAAGGTACAATTGTAGATTATCTTATGCCGCCATTGTCTGTCGGCGAATTGCTCGCAGGCCTCGTCGGAGCTGCAATAACCCGGGCAGCACTGGTTGGGTTCGCTGTCTGGCTGGCCATGGCACTTTGGCCGGGCGTTAATGTCAGCGTAAATCATTGGTGGGCCGTGCTCTGGTTCGGTTTTATGGGCTCAGCAATGCTAGCGCTGCTTGGTGTTCTCACATCGATTTGGGCGGAAAAATTCGATCATGCGGCGGCTGTGACCAATTTTGTTGTGGCTCCCGCAGCCTTACTATCAGGGACATTCTATTCGATTGACAGGCTGGCCCCCACATTTCAGGCAGTCAGTCACTTCAATCCGTTTTTCTACGCGATTTCCGGTTTTCGCTATGGATTTCTGGGTGCAGCCGATTCTCCGATAATTGTCGGTTCTTTTGTTCTGTTGGGGATTAATGTCGGGCTGACCGCACTTTGCTACGTTCTGCTCTCAAAAGGCTGGAAGATTAAATCCTAGTGGCTCGACAGCGTTAGTGCCGGTGAATCCGGTGTAGCTTGTACTTGCCATCATCTTCGGCTTTGAACATCCTTCCGACTTCGGGATGCATAACGGGCTCCCCGCTATCGTCTTCGAGCAGATTTTGTTGACTGACATAGGCTACATAACTGCTATCCGCGTTTTCGGCCAGAAGATGGTAAAAAGGTTGATCCTTTGACGGCTGCAGATCTTTGGGAATAGCATCATACCATTCATCGCTGTTAGCGAAGACCGGATCAATGTCATAAATCACGCCGCGAAAATCAAACAAGCGATGCTTTACCACGTCACCTATCGTGAAATTCGCATTTAACACGGGTGGTGTGCCTTTTGGCAGCGGATTGGTGGACGCAAGATATTTGGTTTGAGCCATAGCTCTAATCTAGTCAGTTCCGGTACAGATGCAAGCACCGGTCATTTGCTTATCATCGCGGTTTCTCGCTTGGCAAATCACAAATCATGGTCTAAGCGCGCCGCAGATTCGACGCTTATGGCTGCTCAGGCCATGGTTTCCAACCAAGTGCGGAGAGGTGCCAGAGTGGTCGAATGGGGCGGTCTCGAAAACCGTTGTGCGAGCGATCGTACCCAGGGTTCGAATCCCTGTCTCTCCGCCAAACTGGATCACTAAAAGCGCGAGAGCCTAGCATTCGACGTCGGTGTGTGGATTCTGCTAGTTGCCTCATATCCGGACAAAGTGGTCTGCTCTGTCGTCTAATATCCATTTTGACCAATAAAGACTGGGAAACGCAGTATTTTTTTGGCAGGATGATTTAAGGCCGGGTGGGTCTGGATTATTTGAGGGTTAATATGGCTGATCGGGATTCCCATTTGCAGGACGTGCTAAAGGCGCCTGACGGGCCGCATATTGGTGCGTTGTTTGATTTTGATGGCACAATTATCGCCGGCTACTCTGCCACAGCCATGTTATGGGAAAAGATCAAGCGCCGGGAGATGACCGCGGAAGAGCTGGTCGAAACTGCTAATGTAATGGCCCAATACAGCATGGGGAGCATGGGCTTTTCAGGTTTGATGTCAGCTGCTTCGAAATTCATGAAAGGCGTAACCGAAGACAGCTATTTCGAATTTGGCGAAGAGCTCTATGAAAAACACATCGCGCGCAAAGTTTATCCGGAATCCCGTGAACTTATTGAAGCGCATATTGCGAAGGGCCATACCGTTGCTATCGTTTCTTCTGCCACCATTTACCAGATTGAACCCACTGCGCGTGATCTGAATATCGAGCATGTCTTATGCTCGCAATATGAAGTCGAAAATGGAGAATTTACCGGGAATATAGTTCGCCCACTTTGTTTTGGTGAAGGCAAGGTCATCGCTGCGGAAAGGCTTGCGAAAGAGCACAAGCTGGATTTGAGCAAGAGTTATTTCTATTCAGATAGTGATGATGATCTGGAGTTATTGGAGCGGGTCGGTAAACCACGGCCGTTGAATCCCAACGGCAAGCTTACTGAAATTTCCAAGGAACGTGGTTGGCCTCTGCAGAAATTTGACAGCCGCGGGCAAGGCAAGCCGGTTGATTATCTCAGAACGATATATGCCACAGGTTCGCTAGTTACGTCTTTTGTTGCTGGACTGCCGATTTGGGCCTTAACCGGATCTCAGCGGGAGGCGACCAATTTTTCGACCGGATTATTTGGTGACATCGCCACGGCACTGACCGGCGTGGAACTGGATATCACTGGCGAAGAAAATCTCTGGGTCAATCGGCCGTGCATCTTTGTCTTTAACCACCAGAGCAAGGCCGATGTGATGATCATGGCAAAGCTGGTGCGTAAAGATGTTGGCGGCATTGCCAAGAAAGAGGTGAAGGATACGCCAATTATCGGCAAGGTCATGGAAATGGCCGGAACCGTGTTTGTGGACCGGGCCGATGGTCGCAATGCGATCAAAGCGATGGAGCCATTGATCGATGCGATCAAAATTGACGGTAAATCAATTTGTATTGCTCCCGAGGGGACCCGGACATTATCGCCGAAAGTGGGGCCATTCAAGAAAGGTGCTTTCCACTTGGCGATGCAGGCGGGTGTTCCGATGGTACCGATTGTTATCCACAATGCCGGCGATGTGGCTCCCAAAAATGAATTTGTAATGCGGCCGGCCACGGTGAAGGTCGATATCTTACCGCCTGTCGACACCAGTAAGTGGAAAAAATCAACGCTTGATGCTCATGTTGCCGAGGTGCGAGGCATGTTCCTGGAAGCCTTGGGGCAAGATGATGATGAGTCTGTGCACGCGCCCGTCAAAACGAGGGCCGCACCCGTCAAGACAGCGTCGAAGCGAACATCCACTGCAAAGACGGTTGGTCGCGGCAAGTCAAAAGCAAAGGCTGTTCCCAAGAAAGCGGCTTCGGCTGCGAAGAAGGTTGGATCGACCCGAAAGCCGACGGTCGGAAAAGCAGCGACTGCCGCAAAAGCAGCTCCTCGACCTGCTGCTAGAAAAACAGCACCGAAATCTGCAACGCGCAAGCCTGTGGTCAAAAAGCCATCTGTTAAAAAAGCAACGGCCGGCGGCACATCAGCGAGAAAACCTACACCCAAAAAGACACCCGCCAAAAAGCCGACAAAAACGAAAAAATAGGGAGCCGGAATGGATGAATCGAAGGCAATAGCAAAGGCGGTACCTCTACTCACACAGGGGCCCAAACTATTTGTCATTGATGCCCGTAACCGGGTGGAGCGACGTCATCTGCTGGATTGGCTTCATACGTCGCTGGCTGAAGGCGGTCCGGACCGGGAGATAAACTGGGTCAGCCTTCCAATATCCGATGAGCGCGCCCGATTGCGGTTGAAGGAGTTGGACCGAAAACTGGATGCTGATCCTGATACAATGGTGATACCTGTCCGTATTGCCTGGCGCATACCGAATTTCGAGAAGAGCCGGGCTCTCAAAAAACGGCATGCTCTTTTTGGCGATCCCCGGACGCCCGGCAGCTTTCGGGCTCGCATGATACTGGTCCGCAACAAGCGCCGCGCCCATTGCTTGACTGGGCAACCGGCCACTATCGGCGAATTACGAGAGCGATTTGAACATCAAAATGCGCTGCATGCCGAGGGCGACGATGAGAATGAGTTTGCCGGATTTGTGGCGCGTCAGGCTGGTTTGGTTCTCGACATAGAAGAACGCGGCCTTCGTGGGCGACGGTATAAAGTACCCCGTTTTGTGGCTGATGGATTGCGCACCAGCTCAAAATTTCGTGCGGCTATGACAGAGCTCGCCACCGATCTGGATAAGCCGGAATCGGCTCTTTACGAAGAAGCCGGTAAGTATATGAAGGAGCTCATAGCCCGGCCCAGCGCCTTTTTCATCGATATGAAGGCCCGGCTGGATCGCTTCATGCTGTCGCAGGGCTATGAAGATGAAATCGTGTTTGACAAAAATGAGCTTGCGCGCCTGCGCAAGACGATGCGCGACCATCCCACCTTGCTGCTCTTCACACACAAAACCTATATTGATGGCGTGACGCCCACTGATCTGGCGTACCAAAATGACTTGCCGATGGTGCATGTTTTTGGCGGGATTAATCTTGATTTCTTTGGGCTTGGGTTTGTCTTGCGACGCGCCGGCACGATTTTTATTCGCCGCAGCTTTGAAAATAACCCGGTCTACAAGCTCGTCCTCCGCCACTATGTCAGCTATTTATTGGAAAAGCGCTTCCCGATGACCTGGGCTTTTGAAGGTACGCGCTCGCGGCTCGGAAAGCTGATGCCGCCACGCTACGGCTTGCTCAAATATGTCATGGACAGCGCCAATCTGAATGACATTGAAAATGTCCATATCATCCCGGTCGTGACCAGTTTCGACTTGATTCGTGATGTCGAGGAATATGCGACCGAGCAAACAGGGCGGGTCAAAAAGGCAGAGTCGCTGAGCTGGTTTGTGGGTTATCTACGTAGCCTGCGAGAACCTATGGGCAAGGTCTATGTGGATTTTGGCAAGCCGGTTGTTGTTGGCAATGCCCCGGAGCCTGATGATCGTATTGGGTTATCCAAAATTGCCTTTGAAGTGGCAGTGGAGGCCAACCGGGCCACGCCGCTAACGCTGACTTCACTCATGTGCCTCAGTCTGCTGGGTACTGCCCCCCGCGCTATGACGGCCGATGAATTGCGCGCCGTGATTAACTTCTTCGTGGAATGGGCACAGGAACGCAATATCCGGTTCAGCGATGATCTGACCAGGCAAAATCTGGAAGGCATTCAAAGGGTTGTCGATACCTTGGTCAATAGTGGCCTGTTTGTGCGTTACGATCAGGGTTCGAGTACCGTCTACGCTATCCAGCCCGAAAAACATCCACTGGCAAGCTATTATCGCAATTCAATCGTCCATCATTTCCTGGACAAGGCAATTATCGAAATGTCTTTGCTTAAGGCTAGGGAAGATAAGGATAAAGTTGCTGCGGACGTTTTTTGGGATGAAACAGACAGGTTACGAGACCTGTTTAAGTTTGAGTTTTTCTATCCACCGAAGGACGAATATCGCGAAAACCTCAAAGCAGAATTGACCCGTGCTTGCCCGGATTGGAAGATGAAGCTCGATCAGGGCGGCGTTATGCTCAAGAGTCTGACGAACCGGTTTCAACCGCTTATTGGTCACGCAGTGTTCTTGCCATTCGTGGAATCTTACACAGTAGTGCTAGATATATTGTCCCGGTTGGAGCCAGGGCAGGTCATTGACAAGAAGCATTGTGTCGAAGAGGCTCTGAAAGAGGGGCGGCAGGCATATTTGCTGCGGCGCATCACCAGCGAAGCGTCCATTGGCAAGATTCTGTTTGAAAATGGTTTTAAGATGGCTGCCAGTCAGGATTTAACCGGCGAAACAACCGAAGAAACCATAGCGAAACGAAAGGCTTTGCTCCGCAAATTCCGAGCATTGTCGCGCCGAATGGAAAAATCGAGGCTTGAGGTGCTTAGCCTGGCTGACAAGATTTTTGACTAAGATATTTAGGTTTAGAGGAACGATATATGTTGCATCAGCTTAGTGCCCAAGACGCCCAGTTCCTTTATATCCAGACACCGGAAAATTTGACTCATGTTATGGCGGTCTACGTCTATGATCCATCGACTGTGCCTACCAAAAAGGTGCGATTTAAGGACATTATCGATCATGTCCGCAGTCGGCTTCATATATCCCCGGTATTCAAACGTAAGCTTTACCGGCTGCCTTTTGATATTGATCATCCCTATTGGGTAGAAGACCAGCATTTCGATATCGAAGCGCATATTTCCCATGGTCGATTGCCGGAGCCAGGCGATTGGCGGCAGTTTTGCATTCATGTGGCTCGCCATTTTAGCAAGCCGATGGATATGAACCGACCCCTGTGGGATATGTATGTCGTGGAAGGGCTCGATCGGGTCAAAGGCTATGGCAAGGGTAGCTATGCAATTTTGACACGGGTGCACCATGCCGCGATTGACGGTGCCTCGGCTGCTTATTTTTTTACGGCGCTCAGCGACATGGATACAAAGGGGACACCGGCGATAGAAGTACCGGCTTCGGATTGGGACTATGGTGATGTGCCGTCTTCGTCGGATGTCATGAACCGTGCCCTTTCCAGCAATCTGTCGTCACCCGTTAAGCTGGCCAACGCTGTATTAAAGCTAACTCCTACCCTTTGGGATGCAGCGCAGAAAAATATGTCCAGTGATGGGGGGGTGGGTGGACTCACTGTTCCCGAGACCCGGTTCAACGGTGCAGTTTCACCGCACAAAATGTTCGATGCTGTCAGTTTCGATTTGAACGAGCTAAAGGCGATGCGGACCAAAGTGGAGGGTGCGACAATTAACGATGTCGTACTGACCATTTGTAGCGGCGCACTGCGTAAATATCTGATGAAACATAAGGAACTGCCAAAAG
The DNA here is from genome assembly GCF_900258045.1 of Sphingorhabdus sp. EL138. GTDB lineage: Bacteria > Pseudomonadota > Alphaproteobacteria > Sphingomonadales > Sphingomonadaceae > Parasphingorhabdus. Next base: position 655,767 of record NZ_OGVD01000004.1, read on the forward strand.
AAACGCTGGTGGGTGTAGCCCCGGTCAATGCACGAAAGCGGGATGGTCAGGAAAATACACCCGGTAACAAGATTACCGCGATGACAGTCAATCTGTGGACCAATATTGCCAATCCGCTGGAACGACTGGAAGCAGTGCGCAATACGACAAGGGAAACAAAAGCCGCCAAATCTGGTTTGAGTGCACGGATCATGACGGACCTTACCCAGCATATTCCCGGTGCGACTATGGCTGGCGTCGCCAAAATCCTAACCAGTGAGCGTTTCGCTCCCAAGATGAGCAACGTCTTCATTTCCAATGTGCCTGGACCGCAAATGCCGATGTATATGAACGGTGCGAAACTTACGCATCAATATGGCATGGCGCCGCTTGGTAATGGAATGGGCTTGTTTATCGCGACACCCAGCTACAATGGAACGATGTCCTTTGCGGTTACAACCGACAGAAAAATCATGCCTGACATTGAATTTTTTCGCGAATGCGTTGAGGCCGCCTTTGTCCAACTGAGGGATGCAAAGCCAGCGGCGGGCAGACGGAAGGCAAGGACCACGCCTGCCAAAAAGGCACCGCAACCCAAAGATGCTTCGGTCATGTATCGCCGGGTATCCAAGACGCCGAGACGAGCACCAAAGAATAAGGTCAAATAAGTAGTGGATAACTACCTAATTTTCCCGTTAACGGGTGTTTTTCCTCAGCAATGCGTGTATTCGGTCTGACAGTAAGCGAGTAAATTATGATTTTGAATACAACTTTGAAGATGGAAAAGGCGATGGCCCAAGCGGAAAATTATTCCGACTGGTCTGATGCCGCAGCCGCCCACGATCGCTCCACTGGCGTCGACAAGTGGAAGGCCTCTGACGATAGCAAGCATTTTGATAATGCCTCTATTCGCAGACGTTTGAAACGCCTGTCAAAGCTTTGGAAAGCCCAGGATAATGCGGGCCTGCTTTATGCACTGAATGAAGGTATCCACGGCAATATGGATGGTATGGGCAATGACCGCCTGCACCAAAAAGCCAAATTTGGCACCAAGCAACTGATTCAGGATTATGTGGATGCCATTGTCAATTCGCTGGAATATCTGGCGAGTGATAAGGTTGATGATATTCCCTTTGAAGAGAAACTCGATTTCTTTCGTCGGGCGCAACATTGCTACGGTCGCTCTGCCTTTTTAATGAGCGGCTCAGGCGCCTTTCTGTATTTCCATATGGGCGTGGTGAAAGCTTTGTGGTCGGAAGGGCTATTGCCGCACATCATGTCGGGTTCCAGTGGCGGTTCTATCGTTGGCGCTTTGATCAGCACGCATGTGGATCATGAGATTCCCCCATTTTTTGAACCCGAAAACCTAGTCACTGAAGGCAGTGATGAAATAGCCTCGCAGACCGGGTTGAGCATATTCGGTGGCACAAGGCGCCTGAAAATAGATGAGATCCGAGAGCGTATCAGCAATATGATCCCGGATCTGACGTTTCAGGAGGCTTATGAACTGACCGGGCGGCATTTGAATGTTTCGATCGCTCCAGCGGAGAAGCACCAAACATCACGCCTTTTGAACGCTATTGCGTCACCCAATGTCTATATACGGGAAGCAGTTATGGCTTCTTGCGCCGTACCGGGCGTTTATCCTCCTGTGACATTGGCAGCCAAGGATCACAAAGGAGAACGTAAACCTTATCTGCCCAATCGCAAATGGGTTGACGGTTCTGTAACCCATGACTTGCCGGCAAAACGGTTGGGGCGGCTTTATGGGGTTAATCACCATATTGTCAGTCAAGCAAATCCGCTAATCACGCCCTTTGCGACTGATGTGAAGCAGCAGAGGACTCCGATTTCCGCGATCCGGAACGCAACGACTTCGACGATGAAGGCTTGGCTCAACGCCAATGTCGAAATTATGCAGAAGCCGCTATCCTATTTTCCGCGACTGAACAGCATGGCCAATATGACACTATCCGTCATTAATCAGGACTATACAGGCGATATCAACATCATCCGTCCGACGATGTTCTGGAGCCCGGCAAAAATACTAAGCGATTTGTCGGTGGAAGAAATTAGTGAGCTGATACAACTTGGCGAGCGGACGACTTGGCCGAAAATTGAAATGGTGCGAACCCAGACCAAAATCAGCCAGACATTGGACCGCATATTGTTTGAATATGAAAATGAACTGGCCCATGATCACGAACTTGTGATGAAAAGGAAAATCGCTTGAGGCATGAAGAGGCGAGTTTGACCCTGGTCGCGCCATCGGCGGCCGCGGGTGCATCGCTTTATTGCCAAAGCTGGACGCCGGAAACTGCTACGAAAGCGGTCATTATATTGGTTCATGGCTATGATGAACATAGCGGGCGATACGGATATTTCGCGGATCATTGCACTAAACACGGATTTGCCGTTCAAACCCTTGATCATTGGGGACATGGAAGGTCAGACGGAGCAAATGGTTTCGTCCCTGACTTTTCAGTTTATCATGATGGTTTGGATAGCCTGATCAAACAATTGCCTGCGGAACAAAAAGGCCTTCCACTGATATTGGTTGGACATAGTTTGGGCGGTTTAATTGGTGCGACCTACCTGCTCAAAAATCCGTCTCGTTTCACGGCAGCGGTGTTGTCTGGTCCAGCGATTAAAGCGACGGAAGAGCCTTCTGCAGTCATGAAAGGGCTCAGCAAACTTCTCTCGAAATTGGCGCCCACAATGGGCGTTTTGGCATTGGATGCGAATGGAGTCAGCCGCGATCCGAAGGTTGTCGCGGATTATTTGGCCGATCCGTTGGTCTCCGGTACCAAGATCAGTGCCCGGCTGGCAGCTGAAATGATGGCTAATATGGAATTGGTGCAAAGCCACGCTGCCAAAATAACATTACCGATCTTGCTGTTGCACGGTGGAAAAGACAGCCTGACAGCACCCGAAGGGTCGATGTTTCTCAATGAGAATATTGGCTCCGGCGAAAAAATGTTGAAAATCTATCCGGAACTTTTTCACGAGATTTTTAATGAACCGGAAAAAGATGCGGTGCTGACGGATATGACTGACTGGATGGATCGCATATTGACAAAATAGCGACCAGAAGTGCGAACGGGGGAATTTCGCAATGATGATCATTCTATATATTTTATGCACCATAATAATGGCGGTGTTGATCGCCTATTTCGTGTTTCCGAAGGCGCTTTATGATCTCATGACCGCTTCGCTGCGCCTCCGGGGAGGAATGCGCCAAAAATTCATCAAAGTCGGTGACAATGTCTGGCCGTATCTGGAAGGTGGACGAGGGGAGGGTGTGCCACTCGTTTTGTTGCATGGTTTTGGTGGTGACAAGGATAACTGGTCAATTTACGCACCGCATATCACCAAGGATCATCGTTTGATTGCACCGGACCTGCCAGGCTTTGGTGAGAACAACCGATCTCTGGATCGTGACTATGATATCGTCTCACAGGTCCATCGATTGAGTGCGTTCCTGGACGCTATCAATGTCCCCAAATGTCATATCGGCGGCAATAGCATGGGCGGATTTATCGCTTTGCAATTTGCAATGGAATATCCGGACAAAGTTGCATCATTGACCTTGTTTAACAATGCTGGCGTCATGGGCGACGTGAAGAGCGAATTGGCAATTGCGGCAGAAAAAGGTGAAAATTCCCTGGCGCTGAGCGACGTCTCCGATGTTGATCGGCTAATGGCTTTTGTTTCTTATAAACCAGTGCCGATGCCAAAGAACTTCAAGAAAATATTCTTTGCAGAGGCCGAAGCCCATAGAGAAGTTCTCGACAAAGTATTCTGGCAAATTGCCGGTGCCGGTATCAATCATCCTCTCAATGATCGCCTCGGCGAGGTAGTGGCGCCAAGCCTGATCATCTGGGGGCGCCATGATCGGTTGATTGATGTTAGCTGTGTTGCGGTGCTGGATGCAGGTATCAAGGATAGTGAAGCGGTTATTTTCGAAGAGACCGGGCATATTCCGATGATCGAGAGACCCAAAGAGACTGCTACTGTGCACCGGGCATTTCTTGCAAAACACTAAATTTCCAGCCAGTTTAGCGACATAGAACTCCTCAAGAGGGGAGTCGCAGTAAAATTTGGGGAAAAGCTATGAAATTGCGCGTCGGGCTATTGGGTGGAGGGTCCTGGGGGACAACCGTGGCATCACTGGTTTCGCGCAATGCCCCGATCAAGATATGGGCCCGAGACAGCGACACTGTCGACGATATTAATAACAATCACCGAAACAGCAAATATTTGCCTGATGCCGCGTTGCCGGAAGCACTGGAAGCCACGGGCGATATCGGTGAGGCTGTCTCTGACGCTGACGTACTCGTTATGGGAATTCCGTCCAGCAATTTCCGCAATGTGCTAGAAGAAGCCAAATCCTATTTGCGACCATGGGTTCCTGTCATCAGCCTGACAAAGGGTTTGGAGCTCTCCACTGGCAAACGTATGACTGAAGTCATCGAAGATGTTTTACCTGGCCATCCTGTTGGGGTCCTGACCGGACCCAATCTGGCGCGGGAAATCATGGCCGGGCAGGCGGCCGCCAGCGTGATCTCAATGGAAGACGAGATTATCGTCAAGCAACTCCAGCAGCTTTTCCACTCCGGAATGTTTCGTGTCTATACCAATACCGATTTGCTGGGCTGCGAGTTGGGCGGAGTCCTGAAGAATATCATCGCCATTGCCGTTGGCATGGGGGATGGATTAGGGGCAGGGGACAATACTCGATCCGCTCTGATCACTCGCGGTTTGGCAGAGATTACGCGATTAGGAGTGGCTATGGGTGGCCGACCCGAGACTTTTGCCGGCCTGACGGGAATGGGGGATATGATCGCCACGTGCACGAGCCCGTTGAGCCGAAACCGGCATGTCGGTGTCGAGCTGGGCAAGGGGCGCAAAATTGATGATATTATCGAAGAAATGCTGATGGTTGCTGAAGGTGTCAAAAGTGCGCCGACGGTCATGGCTTTGGCCAAAAAGTATAGTGTTGCAATGCCGATTGCAGAAGACGTGTTTGAAGTAACAAAAGGAACGCGTTCGGCTGTCCGTGCTTATCGCGGTCTGATCAGTGCATCTGCAGGCTCAGAGGCTGATGCCGGATAGATAGTATCGAAAGAAACTGTAATTTATCCAGAAAGAATTGGCCGAAAACGTCAAGCCGTTTTGTCAAAACCGGTCATTTCAAGTTGAAAATTTACTAGATTTTACAAAAGCTTATTTACCACTAAGCGTCACCAAAGACTGGTATTTTTTTTGGTCCATTAAGGATGAAGTTTAAGCTAAGGACTTTTGCTTGCTTCTTTTTGGGGCGTGCCATAAAAATATCTCTCAAGCACTTCGGAAATTGTTACGTCAGAGTTTCGACGTAGCCCCGATTATGTGGAGAGTATGTATATGGATTTACGAAGCCAAGCCGTAAACGATGCTGAGACTGATCTCGTATTCGACGCGACAGAAACACTGATCACACCGCACCGTGGTCTTGGCTATGATATATTCAAACAGAACTTCAATGAAATTGATTTGCGGTTCGACAAAACGGATGAAATTTTCTGGTGCTATATGAACCAGAAATCTCGCCCCAGCTACACATATGAATTGGGCGATGAAATCCAGATGGTCCAAGACTGGATTCATACAAATTATGCCATGGATGGAACCCATACCGAGGACCCAATGCGCTATTTTGTTTGTGGATCGCGTACCCCTGGCATTTACAATCTCGGCGGCGACCTGAAACATTTTGCGGACTGTATTCGGCGTCGCGACTTGGGTGCTTTAAAGAAATACGCCCGTACCTGCGTGCATATGCAATATGCGAACAGCACAGGTTTTGGCGCCCCAATTATTACCATGGCTTTGGTGCAGGGTGATGCGTTGGGCGGCGGTTTTGAACATGCTTTGGCTTTTGACATTCTGGTGGCCGAGAGAAGTGCAAGGCTGGGCCTGCCCGAAATTTTATTCAATCTCTTCCCCGGTATGGGTGCCTACAGTTATTTACGTCAGCGTCTCGGCCGCAAAGAGACAGAACAGTTTATTCTCGAAGGAAAATTATTCACAGCCGAACAGCTCTATGAGATGGGCGTGATTGATATCCTCGCGGAGGACGGTAAGGGCGAGCAAGCCATTATTGAATATACCAAGCAAAACCGGAAGCGGTTCCACGCTGAACGTGCTGTCTACAAAGCGCGTCGCCTCGCCAATCCCGTAACGATCGATGAATTGCTCGAAATTACGGAGATGTGGGCAGAAACGGCACTTTACCTTGATGAAGTCGATGTAAGAAAAATGGAGCGCCTTGCGAATGCGCAAGAGCGTCGAATTGCCCGCTCGCTCAAGACTGTTTAGCTACAAGCTTAGCCTGCTGCGCTATACCCATTATCGGTCTTGCCGTCTTCAGCCATTTCCGGACCGTTCAAGAAAGCTTTGATGAGTGACACTTCTAGTTCGACTTGTACGAGATATTCAAATCGCTTTTGCGTGAACTCTGATTCCGTTATGATTTCCAGGTGGCTGCAGATTTGAGATAATTTTTTTGCGCCGACATTGTTGGCACCGCTCTTAAAAGCGTGAGCATGGAAACGAAAATCTTCTACCTTGCCGTCTTCAACCGACTTTTTGAAGGCTCTCATAATGTCCGACGCGTCTTCAACATATGCATCTATGATTGACTGAACGAACGCCTCGTCGCCTATGGATTTCAAATAATCCATCTGCCCCGCGTCAATTGGTGGTTGAGGGTCATCTGTCAACTCTGATCCGATGACTTGAACAACATTAAATGGATCATGACGCAGCGATTCTTGCACTTCATTTGCCTTATGGAAATTGCCTGTCTGTTCTGCAACGGTGTCAAGCAAAACGCTTGCTTCTATTGGTTTTGTGAGCCGTAAATCCATGCCGGCATCAAGGCATTTTTTCTCTGTTTCTGACGTGGAATCCGCTGTCAGGCCAATAATCGGAATATGGTGGCGAGGCCCTTCGATCTGACGCCATAGCTTGCAGCATTCTATGCCACCAATATTTGGCATGTTGACGTCGAGAAATACTATGTCGAAAGAATATTGCTCAAGTTCATCAAGAGCTTGCTCACCGTCGGAAACAACAACTACTTCATGGCCAGCATTTATAAGGATCGTTTGCAAGACCATCTGGTTGGTACGATTATCATCAGCAACCAATATTTTGAGCGAAGCAGATGTTCGAATGATACGGTTAGGATTGTCTTCCAGTTTCTTGCCGGTGCGATTGAAAGAACAGCCAATTTGAACAACGCTGCGCACAGTATCAAAGTCCGCAGATGCTGGTAGCACTGATGCGAAAGCGGCCCGTAATTTGATCTCGTCTAGGCTCTTGCTGCCACTTTTAGAGAGCAGGACAGGTGGCAGTTTGGCCTCACGAAAATGACTCCAGAATATGGAGTCATCTCTGTGTTGCTCTGCGATTTCTTCATCGAGAAGAGCCATGTCGTATGAAGAAAGCGGGCGGTTTTTGAGGATCGATTCCAAGCGGTCATTTGGGGCACATTGAATATGCTCAATGACAACAGATCCTTCGTCCTCTTGCTCAATGTCCGGGCCGTTCAGACCAAATCCCAACGACAATATTCGATAGCTTTCGGGATTGGGAACAACCTCGACGTCGACGACCGGTTCAACTGGGCAAGCAAGGGTAAACGTGCTGCCCTTTCCCACAGTACTCTCCAACGCAATATCGCCGCCCATCTGGATCGCCAGTTGCTTACAGATAGCAAGGCCCAAACCCGTGCCGCCAAAGTTATCAATAATACTGTCATCTGCTTGCTGGAAAACGCCAAATATTTTCTCATGTGCTTCGGCTGGTATGCCCGGCCCAGTATCGGTTACAGAGCACCATAACACTGGAGCTTCGGAGACATCATCATCTATTCCGCACTTCAATGTTATTGTACCCGTTTCGGTGAACTTCACAGCGTTGCTGGTCAGGTTGATCAGGATATTGCGGATATGATCGAGTTGCCCCGTAACAGCTTGATCGCTCAGAGCTTCGGCTTCGAGGTGAATTTTCAAACCTTTTTCGGCCGCCGCCAACTGCAAGATGTCACGCACATCTGTGAGCACATCGACGATACTGAATTCCTTCGGTTCCGGCAGTTCTTCCTGTGTATCCGATCTTGCAAAGGTCAATAGCTGGTTGATCAGATGTAACAGATGCTGACCGGCGGATACGCTGGTACTCACCATCTGTTGTTGTGCTTCAGGCAGTTTCATGTCGAGCAGATGTGTGCCGTACCCGATAATGGCATTTAGCGGTGTACGCAATTCATGGCTTATGCTCGCTAAAAACAGGCTCTTCGCCTTGTTTGCGCTTTCAGCTTCTTTCGTTGCCTTGGATATTTTGATAATCAGGGTCGAACAATATGCAGGAACGACGATCAAACCACCCAAGAGGCCTAAAGACAGGGATAAATTGTGATGCCAATAGGGCACGGAATATATGGTCCAACCGAATGACATTGTTCCTAGCGCAGCCGCGATACCGAGCCATTTGATACCAAAGCGGAAGCCATAGCCTAATATCACCCACAGATATAATGGGTAGAGCGCAGCAACTGCTCCGCCGCCAATTTCAAACAAATAGGTCGACACACCGAAGTCAACCACCAAGCCCGCCAATCGTCGACTGTTGCTTGGCCCAGGCTTTAAGCGATAAGCGATAAAGATCGCCAGGCTGCCTAAAAGGTGCAGTTGAAAGCCAAGCATCAGGTCTGCATTCCCGTCAAGGAAATAGGTGACGGTTAGCGCGATCACGATCAAAACCAGTCGGTTTATGATCATCTCTCTCTCGCGATCACGACCCCGCTCGGTAGCGTCGCTGTGATGTGAGTGACGATGATGATGAGCGTGTCTGTGCGTATTATGCTGCTTCGTGGAGCGCTTGCTTTGCAAGAAAGGTAGCATGCCGCTATCCTTCCGCCGAACCGGTAACTTGTTGCCGTTGTACTCCGAACAATTTCGACAAGTCTGTCGCACGCTGTGGACGCGCTATTTTGAAGCCTTGAATCTCGTCACATCCTGACGCTTGGAGGAGTTCAAGCTGGGCATCATTTTCGACGCCCTCAGCTATAACCCGCATATCCAACGCGTGAGCGAGATGGGAAATTGTACCGATAATCGCACGGTCTGCTGCAGAATGTTCAATCCGCGATATGAAAGTACGGTCAATCTTCAAACAATTGGCTGGCAAATCTCTTAGATATTGTAGCGAGGAATAGCCGGTTCCAAAGTCATCTATCGAAATTCCGACCCCAACCTCACGCAATCTGATTAAAGAATCGCTGACATGATCATTATTATTCAGCAGCAATTCTTCGGTAATCTCAATCACAATCTTCGAAGGATCAATCTGGTTCAACTCAATGTTCTTCAACACTTCTTCGCAGATTTTCTGATTCTGAAACTGACGCGGGGATACATTGATAGCAACACGCGGAAGATCAACACCTTCATCCGCTGATCGCCTTATTTGGCTGCATACTTCGGCTATTACCCATTTGCCGACGGAGTCCATTATTCCCGTATCGTCTGCAACGCGAATAAACTGCACCGGCAGCAGGCGTCCACGCGTTGGATGATCCCAGCGGAGTAGTGCTTCCAAACCTACATATTCTAATGTTTTGGCATCGACTATTGGTTGATATTCAAGTGCGAACTGATCCTGACTTAAGGCATCACGCAATTCAATCTCGAGCGATGCATCTGCCTGGGCAATCTGGTTCATGCCCTCAGAGAAGAAACGATGACAGTTGCGGCCATTCGCTTTCGCATCGTACATCGCGAGGTCAGCGAGCCTCAGCAATTCTTCATATTCGTCGCCATCATTCGGAATCAAGCTAACGCCGATACTGGCTCCGATGACCTGCTCGATTCCGCTGATGGAGTACGGCTCATTAATTGCTTTCAGTATTTTTGTGCAGCGGGAGTTGATCGCATCAGGTCCGCTGACTTTACCAAGAATAATGGCGAATTCATCACCGCCAATACGTGCCGCGAAATCGTCCGGTCCGATAATATCGAGCAACCGTTCTGCAACTTCCCGCAGCAATGTATCACCGCTGTGGTGGCCGCGTGTATCATTGATGACTTTGAACCGGTCGAGATCCAGCAGCAGTAGAGCTGATTCCTGACCGGTCTTTTGACAGGTGTCGATTGTTTTGCGTACTTTTTCCGCCAGCAGCGCACGATTGGGCAGCCCGGTCAGCATGTCGTGCAAGGCCAGATGCGTGCGATGTTCTTCGGCAAACTTGCGAGCCGTGATGTCGACCGCAGTGGTCAATACACCGATTGTCTCACCCTTATGATTCAGCAGCGGAGACTTGTTGCAGTGAAAAATAAGCTCAACGCCATCGCTGGAGAATTTTTCCTCATAATGTGGGATCGGTTGTTCCGACTTCAGCACTATCTCGTTTCTGCGATTTGAATTTGTTGCTAGGCCAGGGCCCAGTATTTCGCCAAAATCTCGGCCGACCATCTCGTCAGGTGTTTTGTCAAAAAGTGCCGATTGATAGGCATTAGTGAACAAGCAGCGACCGGCCCGATCGGTGGCATTGATCATGATGGGTATTGTATCGATGATCTGTTCCAGCATACTCTTGTTTGCTGGTGCGTTACTATCCGGTAAATCGGAAAGTGCGGCATGTTTCCTTTCGATTTCAGACGCCCGTTTTCTAAGATTATCGCTTTTTTGGCTTTTTGTCAGAAGCGATGTCGCGCGCCGGCAAAATTCCACATGCGATACCGGGCTCTGCAGAAAATCAGTGGCACCGGCATCCAGCGCGGAAAGTCGGCATTCGCGGTCCTGATGAGCGGTTATCACGATTGCTGGCACATCACCACATTTAGACATTTTGCGGACTTTTTTGATGAACTCTGCGCCGTTCATCTGAGGCATTCTGTAGTCAACAACCAACAGCTCTGCGTTGTTGCTATTTAGCCATTCAAGCGCTTCCAATGGATCAGCAAATGTGACGGAGGAATATTCTTCCCCCATCATGGTCACAAACTGGGCATAAATCCTGAGATTTGTAGGCCGGTCATCGACGATTAGAACGCGCGTGGTCATATAGTCGCAATAAGAGGCGATAATCAAAATAAGGTTAACGCGTCATTGGTATTGTATCGGGTTGTATCTTTGTTGGCCAACCTTTGGAAATCGGCCAAAAATTGTGTTTTTTGAGTACAGAGTCGAGTTTACCCTCGGCTCGCGCAGTGGTTCTGCGAATGATCATCTTTGTCCAGAGGGAGTAAAGAATGAAGAAAATCACCCTTAAGTCCGGCAAATCACGTTTTTTTTTGGGAGATATTGCTTTTAAGCGACCAGATGCGAATATTTTGTCCCCAATTCTATCTTACCTGATTTCAAAGCAGGTTGCGCCTGACATTGGATTGAACCATTTTGGTTGTGATGCTTCTTGCCACCGGAACTCCAATTCAGCATTGCGATCACAAGGTTAAAACAAGAACAATGATGTTCATCATTGTAAGATATATCCGCAGCTGTTGTTCAAGGGGGAAATAGTGGAATTTACCTATGCCGAGATACTGGATATCTTATCCACCAAACATAATGTTGCCAGCGCCAAAAAAGTGGCCTTTCGTGGGCGATTGCAACATTTTCAACGACTTGGATTTCCTGCAGGTGCTAATACCGGAAAAGGTAAGGGGGTTGCCTATTCATGGCGTGAGCTTTTCTTGATTGGTTTGGCATTGGATTGCCTGGAAATCGGATCCACACCAGATCGAAGTGTAAACGAAATTGTGAAATTTGAAGACGTTTTCTTGTCGGCAATTGCCGGTGTTGGGCTGGGTGCTCAGGAAGAGGATAGCCGGGACTTTAAATGTTTCCTGATTGTTGAATTGTCTAACCTTATGTCTTTAAAAGAAGAAGCCGACTGGAGCCAGATCGTAAAACTGCTGTCTCATCAGGATATGATGCAAATCCTGTCCAGCGACGGCTTGGATGCCCATCGTTCTCCTTATGCGTTGATTGATTTGCGTCAGTTCCTCGCCGCCATTCTAAACGGTGTGTTTAACTGCCTTGAGGCGCCCAAAAAAGAGATTATCGGTGATTTTAAAGCTTGGGCGAGGCAGCAACTATAACAATTTTAAAGATTATGAGATGTGCGATGGGCGGCATGCTGGTTGAAGCCTATGGTCATGGAAGTGTTCCAATTTATTATGATTTGTCCGGTTGAGGATAACCGTGGAGCTGTATAGCATCGATCGCTACTGACATGGAGTAAGCGTGTGATTCCCAGCGAGCATTATGAACAGCAATATCTCGATCTGATGCGGCATATCTGGACGCACGGCGATGAACGAGTGGACCGTACCGGTGTGGGAACAAAGGCAATTTTTGGTGCGACAATGCGTTTTGATCTGGCTGACGATGCGATTCCGCTGCTGACTACCAAGCGGGTGTTCTGGAAAACCGCAGCTAGAGAAATGCTCTGGTTCCTGACCGGAGATACGAACATCCGTTCGCTGGTAGAACAAAAAGTTCATATCTGGACCGACTGGCCGCTGGACAAGTACCGGAGAGAAACCGGTGAAAAAATCGACCGAGATGCATTTGAACAGCGGATCATCGAGGATGATGCGTTTGCTAAGCAATGGGGTGACTTGGGCCCGGTCTACGGCAAACAATGGGTTGATTGGCCGCGCTACACACCGGCCGGTGAGGGGCTCTATCGTCTTGAAGAAAAAGGTATCAACCAGATAAAATTGCTCGTTGACGGGCTGAAAAACAATCCCGGTTCTCGTCGCCATATATTTACTGGCTGGAACGTCGCTGAATTGGATCAAATGGCTTTGCCGCCTTGCCATAAAACGTATCAGTTCTACGTATCGGGAGGCAGATTGTCAGCGATACTGTATCAACGCAGTTGTGACCTTGGACTGGGATTTGCATTTAATGTGTTCTCTGCGGCGTTGCTGGTCCGCATGATCGCCCAGCAGTGTGATCTGGAACCAGGGCAACTGGTTTGGAATGGCGGCGATGTGCATATTTACTTGAACCATTCAGAGCTTGTGGAAGAACAATTGTCGCGCGAGCCGGTTGGCTCTCCCAAATTTAAAATATTGCGGAAACCAGAATCTGTTTTCGACTATATGATTACTGACTTTGATGTCCTGGATTATGCCCCGCAACCTCATATTCCTGCGCCTGTTGCCGTTTAGGCGGCAATCCCAAACTACAGTGCAATATTGCTGCAGCTGGTTACTGCGGCATAACGCCGCGCAACTTTATTGCATCGCTGCAATTCAATTTTACAATAAAATATGATATTCGTACTGTCTTAGCGAGTCGTAGGGGTTCCTAAAACAGTAGTTTCGATTAGTTCAACCAACTCTTAGGGAGAGCTTGAATGTCGTTTTCTGTCTTTAGCCGTTCTTTATTTGTAACTGCATCTTCAACAGCGTGTCTCGCCGGATTGGCCGTGCCGGCCCAGGCGCAGACGGGACCAAGTATCGCGGACACTTCCGCTCAATCTCGTCCCATAATGGTTGAGAATGCTCCCAGTATCGTCATTCGGGATGATCTCACGTTGGACGACCCGCCCCCGGTAGGTGTTTTTGACAATATTGTTGATGTGACAGGCGTGGGACAGATGACGGTACGGCCTGATCAAAATACAACTGGCTTAGGTTTATGCACCGGCACTTTGATTAACCCTCGCACCGTTATATTCGCGGCACACTGTGTGAACGATCAGTCTGCCGAGAGCTATGGCTTTGCCTCAGGTGGAACGGCAATTGCATTTGGTTTTAGCGCGGACAATCGTCCTGCCGTACGCCGCTGGGTTGGACTTGATGGTGGCACCGCAAATCAGACGGACGTGGATTTCAACATCTATAATGTTGAGCAGGTCTGGTATGATGAGCGTTCCATACCCACCGGATTTTTAGAGGCAGATGTAGCGCTTGCCACGCTTGATACACATGCAGATGGTGTCCCAACCTGGACACTGCTTTTCTCACCATTGAGAGAAGAGACACACGGTGTTATCAACGGTTACGGGGCAAGAGGATTGGGTCCCGATGGATCCAATCTCGGCATTGATTTCCGGCGCCGTATTGCGGAGAACATGATCTCATCCGCCAGCTCGCTCGATGACAGGAATAACTTCCTCTTTGGTCCCGATGATCCGGCATTGCCACAGACCCTTTATAATACGGATTTTGATAGTCCGGCGGGAGAAGCGGTTTTTGATCCGGAAAATGGCTTGTTCGATTTCGATCTATATGACGGAGCTGCCTTGCCGCGCGAAGGAACAACAGCAGGCGGGGATTCTGGGAGCGCATTGGTTGCTGACGAGCTTTTCGACAAACCGGTCATTACATCCGTGTTGTCTGGTGGTTCGAGGTTTTTCGGAAGCGAGGATGACCCCAATCCGGAACTGACATTCCAACCATTCTCATCCTATGGCACGCAAAGCTTCTATCAGCCACTTTATCTGTTCTGGGATCAGATCGTTGCGAACAACAGTTATGTTTATGCCTCCAGCCGCGCTGGAACACGCAACTGGATGAACCCGCGCCATTGGGTGCAGGATATGGATCCGAACTATGGCATTAATGTCGATGGTGAATTGGTCAATGCACTACCTGGCTTCGAAGCGCCGGGCGTTACAGGCGACACACCGAAATTCGGTAATGTTTGTTTCCTGGATGATTGCCTGGACCTCTCAACCTTAAGCGTCGAGTTTGATGAAGGCACTCCGAATAGTGTCTTTATTGAAGGTGGTCCGGGAAGTCGTAACTTCGTCCCGAACAACGTGGTCGCTGATCCATCAGCCGGCGTTCGTGCACGTTATTATGAAGTTACATTGGCCGCCAGCGGTGCAACAAGGCTACGTGATGACGTAACAATTGATCGTCTGAATATAGAGGGCGCAGCGCGGCTTGATATCCGCAGGCGAGGGAGCCTGAAAGTCTGGGGAGATTATACACAGACAGGCGGTTGGCTTGATCTTCGTGGTACTCTTACCACGGGTGAGGCTTTTCTTGGTGTAGGGCTATTAACCGGGAACGGGCTTTTTGATCCAACATTTCTGACTTCTGTCAATGGTTCGATAGCACCTGGCCGTAACTTTGGTGATACCGGCACGCTGACGATAGCTGGCGATGTCATCCTGGCATCCGGCACCTTGTCAATTTTTGATGTTAACCGGTCAGGCAATGACAAGCTGGCTGTACTTGGTGATGCCGACAATCTTGGTATCATTTCCTTGGGAGGTACCGCCGCGGTAGTCAATGCCTTCGGCCGCAACAGTGCGAGGTTTGGTCAAACCTTTGAAATTGTCACAGCCGAAGGTGGTGTCGAAAACACCTTTGACGACGTTGTTGGAAGGATTGGTGTACTTTATCCGGAGCTGATTTATGGCCCCAATAACGTAACCGCGAGAATGCGGGCTATCCGTTTCTCTGATTTCTTCAGCGGAAATGGCATTATCAACCCATTTTCATTGGCATTTGCCAGTGCGCTAGACGGCGCTCGAAGCAGCTCTTACAACGATCTGTCCGACGTCTTCGGTTTGATTGATGTTATGGAAGCCAGTCAGTTAAGTGCGACCTTCCAAAATCTCTCGGCATCTCAAGCCGGGCGGACGACGACACTCGATCAGCAACAAGGCACCGCCATGCGTAATCTGGTATCCGATCGTCTGTCGTTGCTTGGTGCCAAAGAAGGTGTGAAAGGCAAGATCAGGATCATCGGTGCTCCGGGAGTCCTGAACAGTCGCGAACTCACCAATAGCTCGGCTTCACAGCTAAGCTTTGCCGGAAACTACCAGTCTTCCGACTGGAATGCAGTGCAACTACCTGAGAACATGAGTGGCTTTATGTCGGCTGGATATGATCAGTCTGCATTGGCATTTGGTGGTAATGGTGCGCAAGACAAACAAGGAAGCTGGCATATTGCCATGGGCCTGGAATTTGGCTTGGACGACCGCACTACTCTTGGCACTGCCTTTGGCTATGCTGATGGTGCCCAGCAAGTTAGCGGAAGTCTGGCGAATGTTGAGACCAATCAGGCGTCGGTCTATGGCAACTATCGTCTTGGCGGTAACTTCTATATCGGTGGACAAGCGTCCATGTCTCATTCCCGTATCGGTTCCGACAGTAGGATATCCGGCGGAACAGCGCTCAACAGGCTGGACACTAACTCCTTGGCATTTGCCAGTGAGATTGAAGCTGGTTACAATGTCGATGTAGATGGCTTGCTGCTGACACCACGTGCCAGCATCGGCTATTCATCCTATAATGTTGATGGGTTCCGCGACAGTGCCGGTAGTCTCGCAATGGCTGTTGATGAAATTAGTCGTGCCGGCTTGGAAGCCAAGATAGGTTTGAAAATATCTGGCATCACCAAAATGGGTTTTGCCTCGGGATGGTCATTTCAGCCTGAGATGAAGCTGGACTTTGTTAACCGGATTTCCGGAAATGACACCAACTTTAGTGTGCGTTTCCTGGATGCAGAAAATCTACCGTTCGCATTGCCTATCGGATTGCAGGATGCGTCTTATGGGGAGATGAAAGGTGGGTTTAACTTCACCAATGGCCCCTTGAGCTTTGGTGCGGCGATTGAAACCCGGTTAGGTGAACAGGTCTTCCGGGATGATCGGGCAGTCGTAAACATGGCTGTGCGCTTCTGAATATAGACATCGCCGAGGATAACGTGGAAAAGGGGAGCAGATATCTGCTCCCCTTTTTTGTCGAACGGTATAGGACAGATATATTGACCTTTTTGGGAAGATGAAATAATATAACAATCAATTGAAACAAATATTGCGCTGCAACAATGTGGCAAAGCAGGAGATTTTGGATGGCTGACGACAATAGCAAAACCAATTTACCGCCATTATCCCTGCATGTTCCTGAACCGAAATATCGCCCGGGTGATACAGTTGATTATAGCGATGTAGACATACCAAGCGCAGGTGATCAACCGCGTCCCGATGTCAGTAGTGATCCGGCAATCATGCGTGAAATGGTGTATGATATGGTCCGGGTGCTGGATGAAGACTATAAAGCAGTTGGGCCATGGGATCCGAAGCTTTCTGATGACACGCTGCTCAAGATGCTGAAAACCATGGCACAAGTTCGAGCGTTTGACGACCGGCTGCACCGCATGCAGCGACAGGGCAAGACCAGCTTCTATATGAAATCCACGGGTGAAGAGGCGACTTCAGTTGCGGCAGCCATGGCGCTGCACAGCGATGATATGTGTTTTCCTAGTTACAGGCAGCAGGGGATACTTTTTGTCCGCGGCTATCCGATGGTGGACATGATCAACCAGATTTTCTCCAATCGAGAAGACAAGTTGAAGGGCCGTCAGCTACCGATCATGTATTGTTCGCGCCGACTGGGATTCTTTTCCATTTCCGGCAATCTCGCGACCCAATATCCGCAAGCTGTTGGTTGGGCGATGGCAAGTGCGGCCAAAGGGGATACGCGTATCGCGGCGACTTGGTGTGGGGAGGGGTCCACCGCGGAAGGCGACTTCCACAGCGCGATGACCTTTGCGACGGTGTATAACGCGCCAATCATTATGAATGTCGTGAACAACCAATGGGCGATCTCATCATTTTCTGGCTTCGCCGGCGGAGAGCGGACGACCTTTGCGGCGCGGGCAGCTGGCTATGGCATTGCCGGGTTGCGGGTGGATGGCAATGATCCGTTGGCCGTTTATGCGGCAACGCAATGGGCAGCGGAAAGGGCGCGTACCAATAACGGCCCTACATTGATCGAGCATTTCACCTATCGCGCCGAGGCACATAGTACTTCTGACGATCCTAGTGCTTATCGCAGCGCGCAGGAGCGGGAAGAATGGCCATTGGGCGATCCGATTACCCGATTGAAGCGCCATTTGATCCATCGCGGTGTTTGGAGCAAGGAGCAGCATGAAGCGCTCGACAAAGAATGTATTGAAGCCGTGAAAGTGGCGACCAAGGAAGCCGAGAAAAACGGCATTTTGGGTCATGGTCTGCACCAGCCGTTTGAAACCATGTTCCAGGATGTCTTTGAAGAAATGCCCTGGCATTTGAGAGAACAGAGTGAGCAAGCGAACAAAGAACGGGAAATCAAATGGCCTGATGCGGAGGCATCTAGATAATGACAACTATGAACATGATAGAAGCCATTAACAGTGGCCTGGACAATATGATGGCGCGCGATGATGATGTTGTCATCATGGGCGAAGATGTCGGCTATTTTGGTGGCGTTTTCCGGGCCACAGCAGGACTTCAGGAAAAGCATGGCAAGACGCGGTGCTTCGATACGCCTATCAGCGAATGCGGTATTATCGGTGTGGCCGTCGGCATGGCAGCTTATGGGATGCGGCCTGTGCCAGAGATCCAGTTTGCAGACTATATCTATCCCGGGCTGGACCAGCTTGTGTCCGAAGCGGCCCGTTTGCGTTATCGGTCTGCGGCTGAGTTCACCAGCGCGATTACGGTGCGCTCGCCCTTTGGTGGCGGCATTTTTGGGGGACAGACGCATAGTCAGTCGCCGGAGAGCATGTTTACGCATGTTTGTGGCTTGAAGACGGTGATTCCGTCTACCCCTTACGATGCCAAGGGGCTGCTGATTTCGGCTATTGAAGACAATGATCCGGTGATGTTCTTTGAGCCCAAGCGGATATATAATGGCCCATTCACCGGCTATTATGACAAGCCGGTCGAGCCTTGGTCGAAATTTGAATCTTCAGAGGTTCCCGAGGACTACTACAAGATTCCGATTGGCAAGGCGAACATCGTGCGGGAAGGCGATGCTGTTACGGTTCTGGCTTATGGTACGATGGTGCATGTCGCCAATGCAGTGGTTGAAGAACATGGCATCGACGCAGAGGTCATCGATTTGCGCACGCTCGTCCCGCTGGATATCGAGACGATTGAAGCGTCAGTGAAGAAAACAGGGCGCTGCCTGATCGTTCATGAGGCGACCCGCACCAGCGGATTTGGGGCTGAACTGTCGGCTTTGGTGCAGGAACGATGTTTCTATCACCTTGAGGCGCCGATTGAGCGGGTTACGGGATTTGATACGCCTTACCCCCATTCACTGGAATGGGCTTACTTCCCGGGACCGGTCCGGATCGGGGAAGCTTTGGATAAGATAGTCGGGGAGCTGACATCATGAGCATTTACACTTTTAACCTGCCGGATATCGGCGAGGGCATTGCCGAGGCGGAGATCGTTGCGTGGCATGTGAAGGTTGGGGATCGGGTCGAGGAAGATGACCAGATTGCCGATATGATGACTGACAAGGCAACCGTTGAAATGGAAGCGCCTGTATCGGGAACGATTGTGGCTGTTGCCGGGGATGAGGGTGATATCATTGCGATTGGTTCGATGCTGGTTGAGATCGAAGCGGAAGGTGACGGAAGTGCCGCGGATGCGGTGCCTTCCGAAAGTAACGCGGAGGCCGAAAGCGACGCTATGACGCCGCCTCAAGAGATTGAAATAAAAGAAGAAAGTGAGCCCGAGGCCGAAGTTCCCGCGCCAACACCCGCAGTTGACAAAACCGTTGCGGAACCAACCAAAAGTGACGCCATGACAGCAGAAAATGCACCATCGGCAAAGGTTCTTGCAACCCCCGCCGTGCGCAAACGCGCTGCGGATCTGGGCGTCGATCTGAGCCTTGTGAAGGCGCAGGGTGAGCATATCCGCCACAGCGATCTCGATGCCTATCTCAGCTATGGCAGTGGGCAGGGCTATCGTCCTGCAGGCGCTTCCCAGAAGCGTGATAACGAGACGATCAAGGTCATCGGCATGCGCCGCAAGATCGCGCAGAACATGGCGGAATCAAAACGCCATATTCCGCATTTCTCCTATGTCGATGAAATTGATATGACGGCGCTGGAAGACATGCGCGCGGACCTCAATGCCAATCGCGGCGACCGGCCAAAGCTGACCATGTTGCCCCTGATGATCGTCGCCATTTGCAAATCATTGCCGCAATTTCCGATGCTCAATGCCACTTATGACGACGAGGCAGGCCTTGTGACGCGTCATGGCGCTGTGCATCTGGGCATGGCCACACAGACCGAACAAGGCCTCATGGTGCCCGTTATACGGGACGCGCAGGATAAGAATATCTGGCAATTGGCGGCAGAAATCGGCCGTTTATCGGCTGCTGCGCGCGATGGCAGCGCAAAGGCTGACGAATTGTCGGGATCGACGCTAACATTGACGTCTCTGGGGCCTTTGGGCGGTATTGCGACCACACCGGTGATTCAGCGCCCGCAGGTCGCGATTATCGGTCCTAACAAGATCGTTGAGCGCCCCATGATCATTGACGGCGAGATTCAGGCGCGCAAGCTGATGAATCTGTCGATCTCGTGTGATCACAGGGTCGTGGACGGCTATGATGCCGCCAGTTATGTGCAAGCGCTCAAGCATTTGCTCGAAACACCTGTATTGTTGTTCGCTGATTGATTGTCGCGGTTTCCGGCACTCCCCAAAAGTGCTGGTTTTGCGATAATCGGCCAACAAAACGGACACAGAGCAACGTGCTCCGCACTTGATGCGGAGCCTAGGTTGACAGGGCGCAACAGCTAACCCTAGGCTCCGCATCAAGTGCGGAGCACAATACCAATCGCCTCCGCATCAAGTGCGGAGCACAACTCTATAATAATCCGCCGACTGAAAGGCAGCGGATTTTAGACGCAACTCACCCCTTAAAGCCCCAAACTTCCTAAGGTTTGCTGGTCAAATTTCAGGCGGAAGGTGATGAAAGGCCCATCTCTGGTATAGCGGCTTTCTTCAAAGTCGCGGTCTTCAAAACCCACCACATTATAGCCGAGCGAGATATAGCCGTTCTTAAACGGCGTTATCCCGATACTCGGTCCCCCGCTATAGGCAATCGTGTCGAAATCCGTGCCTATTCGCGCAGTCGCCTGTCCGCCGATGTCAATGGTGTCGGAAAGGTCGAACTTGACGTCCGCCCCGACCACATTGCTCCAGCCTTTGACATCATCTTCACCAAATTTATCGAAAACATAGCGGCTTCCCCAAAAGAAACTATATTCTCCGGCTTCGGTAAAGATGCCGTCATCCGCGTCAATCGGCGTATAATTGACGCTTAAACTATTGATAATTCTACGAGAAGTTACGTCCCCGTTGACCAGAAGCGGCGCGCCGCCAATCGGTCCGGCCGTGCCTGCCGTCGCATTGCGCACCCGGTCTTCGCGAAACTCGAGTTTTTCGAGCCACGACCAGCGGCTATCTGCCGGGCGATGGGCCCAGCTGGCTTCCGCTTCTATCACCCTTGTACTGGTGCCGGTTTCATCTTCGGCAACAAAGATGCTGCCCAATGCCCCCAGAGCACTGCCTTCACCGATCTGTTTCAATACCGCAGAGGTGAAGCCATAGCGTTCCGAAATATCGCCATCACGATATTCGGCGCGCGATACCCAGCTCCAATCGTCGGTTCGGAAGGTCGCGCCGGCGGTGACGGCGACGAAATCCTCTGTCAACGAGCCATCATTGCCCAGGAAACCACCGGAAGCGACAGGCTGTTCGTCGTTAATCACATCGCTGCGGTCAAAACCCCCCAAGGTTTCGTTGCCATCGAGTGAGAAATCGATCGTCCACTTGTCGTCGAGCGGAATAGACTGAGTCAGGCCGTAGGCGGCAAAGGTGCGCGGGCCAAATTCGGTAATTTCCTGTTGATTGGCGCTAACGACCGCTCGCGCTCCGTCCCATGGTGCAACATCGACACCAATGCGTGCCGTGCGCGCATCGATATTTTCGCCATCGGCAATTTCATAAGTACCGACCAGCTTGATATCGTTGGTGATCGCGTAGCGCGCGGTGACAGAATGACGGGCCGGGAAGTCGATACTTTCATCCTGTCCGCCAAGCGCGAATTCGGTTTGCGCATCCAGCTCCAGCTTGCCGTCAAACAGTCTTTGCGTCGCACCAAGCCGTGCAAGTGTAGAGCGATTGACGCTGCCGTCCGACAATCTGTCTTCGGCGTGGACCACACCGGCGCGCAGGGCCGTATCATCGCTTCGATATTCGATTTCTGCTGTGCCAGAGCGCCGACGGGCATCGGTGGTCAGGAAGTTTTCCTGATACCCGCTGGCCGCGAGCGAAAGCTTGTCACTCAAGCGCACCCGCGTGTCGATACCGAATTTGCGTGTACCGCTCTCGGCCGCATTGAGCTGACCCAGACCAAAGCCTGCGGATTGCTGACGCACATAGGCGAGTACATCGAAATTGGAGCCATGATGCTCGGCCTCGACCAGCCACGCGACGGCGCTATCCGCACCGCGCGGCTCACCGTTCAGCACATCGGCGGTTTTGTCTTCGCTGTCACTGGAAGCCACCTCAGCGCGGAATTCCGTTTTCAGATTGGGCCGGTAGCGGACATCCACGCCGACAAGATCGCTTTTGACGCTTTCATTCTCGTCATGGATCGCGGTTGCGCCGATTTTGAATTTCTTGTCCTTGGACTCGTAAGTCAGACGGCCACCAGCGTTGAGATCGCGGCCACCGACACCAAGCACCTCATATTCGGCGATGATGAATTGCGGATCGAGACCGCTGCTGCGGCTGAGAACAGGTTCACGGAAACGCAAGGTGCCAGCGAGATAGTCGATATCATAATCGATATGACGCGTTAGTTCTTTCCGCTCGACGATACGGTCAGAGCGCAGTCGATCGCGGGTTTCCAGCGTGATACGCTCGCTGTTCGCGATGATATCACGGGTGGAGAGGGCATAAGGGCCAGACAGGCCATTGCCCTGAATTTCCTCACGGCGGAAACGATTGGCGGCGTCCGCGCCAAAGGCCAGCGCGCTGACCTGATCGCTGCGATATTCGGCTTTTACGCCGTTAAACGCGCGTTGGTAACGGGCCAGTTCCGGTTCGTTGATGCCGGTTTCATAATCACCGAACAGTGCATAAAATTGCGGCCGTTCAAGTTTTAGATAGAGTCGGCGCACCGATGCGGCGTCGTAGCGTTGCTCGGACCGATCGGCATAAACGGTGTAATAACGGCGCGGATCAATGACGCCCGCAAAGCGTGTTTCATCTTCCTCTTTGTCGGTGTCATAAGACAGCGTCATCAGCCATTTGCCTGTAACCCGGCCTTTGGCGTAGAGCGCGACACGGCCATCGAGATTGATATTGTCATCATCCTCGGTCAGATCTTCCAGACGCTCGTCGAGGGTGTTGAAACCCACGGTTCCTGCGGCAAAGCCGACCACGGTCCACGGACGATCACCGGGATCAAGCCAGGTTTCAATGCGTTGTTCGCGCGATACTTCGCCATCGCGGAACGGGAATGTGACGCTGACAGAGCCAGAAGCGGTCGTTGGAGCCAATTCGATATAGGCAATGCCCTCATCGCCTTCCACGCGCCACACCGGGGCACCGCGTTCCAGGCCGGAAAGCTGGTTTGCCTGCTGCGCATCCACCTCAATGGCGGGGGCGTAAGGGGCAGGGACGCTGAAGTCGCCGGTTGCGCCGTGATGGGCAGGGCGGCCGTCACGGTCGGTCAGGCGCACGGCCAGAATGGGCCGGGTTACGCCGTCTGCGATCAGAACGGATTTATCTTTCAGCAGTTCAGCATTGAGAGGGCTCGCCGAATAATGGACTTCGCGGGTCAATAACTCGACCAGCTTGCCGTTTTTGTCCAAAACCCGCGCAACGAGCGTGTTTTTGCGGTTTTTGATATCCAGGCCGCGCCAAATGCTGATCTGTACCGATCCATTGGCGCTTTTCTCTTTGCCCTCATATGATAGCGGATTGACCTTTTCGCCGTTCAAAGAGAGTTCGACTCGTTGGCCCTTGCGATGCTTTACTGCTGCTCGCAGGGACTTAACCCGCGGATTATAGCCGGTTTCAGGGAAAACAAAGCCGATGCCCGGTGCCTGTCCGGCTAGCCAGTTACGCTCGGCACCCGCAGCTTCCTGATCGGAGAGTATTTTAGGTTTTTCGTATTTTTTGGCAGTCGTTACTTCGCGTGCAGCTACCTTTTTAGCCCGGAAATCTGCGCGTTTCAGCGCGCCGCCACGACCTTCGACAAAGCGAGAAATGTCGCTGCCGGCGGCGCGCGTGTTTTGCGCGCAGTTAATCGGAGCCATATCAGCCGGGAAAGTCGATGGATCGACCTGAACAACGTGCAATCCGGGTCTGATGCCCTCAAAATGATAGCGCCCGTCTTCATCGGTGACGGTATAGGTTCCGTCCTGCAGCATGACACGAATACCGCCAATTCCTGCGGCTTTGCGCGGGTCAACGCTGCATCCGCCGTCGGTAATACGGCCGATAATCGTGAATCTTTCGGAGATGCCGTCCCTTTCAATACGCACGGGCACACTGGCGACAGGGCTTTCGGCGCCGCGATTGTCGCGCGCCTGGGCCGTGTTGATCGCATCTCCGGGGCTGGCATCCTGACGGATTTCAGCCAAATAGGTGAGTAATCCGCTGCCTGCTGGGGGCAAAGCAGGGACAATGACAGAGAAATTCTGTCCGTTGGGCTGCACAATGGGCGTTACAAGAGCGCCGTTATAGCGAACAGTATCGATGCGCAGGCGCATCGCGTTCGGCAACTGGTCCTCAATCGTAACTGCGCCGGTTGTGCGCACCGGATCGCTGTTTTGCACGGTCACCCGGTACTGGAGGGCATCACCCGGGACGGCAATCGCGGTGGATACCTCCTTGGTGAGGGTAATCGGCACGCCCGGTCTGTCGAGCGGGACGTCGACGCGCACCGGCGCCGGGTCATCCAGCGTGATGATCCCGCCATAAGAGCCATCCACAATGGTGAAGGGCAGGCCGTCCGTTCGCCGGAAGCCGTCAAGCTCCTCAGGCGTGGCCGACGAGGGCGCCGTATAGGGCGCTGGCGGCTCGATCAGCAGCCTGTACTGGCCGGGACGGGCAAACGGGAAGCGATAGAAGCCCTCGGTAAAATTATACACGTTGCCGCCGCTATCGGTCACGGATCCGCCGGAAATCACTGTGCTGGGGAACACAGAAACGCCGTCATCACCGAAAACTTCAGCTGGCAGGCCCGTGGCAACGTCTATGAGCGTTACCCGTGTGCCATCGACAGGGGCACCATCGCCGCTGTCAAAGGTTTCACCAAAGGGATCAATCAATATCCCGACTTCGACTGTGCCAATGGCACTACCGCTGACCTCGTCAATACCAACGTTGAGCATATCGCCGGGCTGCACAGACAGAACGCAATCGCTCTGTACCGGCGCGGGCGGTATCGCTGCGGTATTGATCATGCCAACGAAACGACCGCTATTAATCTCGGTTTCGATGATGTTGATCGTCTCACGGTCGCCAGAAGGCGTCGTGAGGACAACATCGAAACTATCGATAGCGGCACTGTTCAGATTCTTGTTTGGGGCAAGAACTGAAACAATCAGGGGCTCTCCAGCGCGGATGCTGCTCGTTGGGGCGATAGCAGCCGGACTGGTATTGGTTCCAGCGAACGCGCCGCGTAGCTCAACCGGGACATTGCCGCCAGAGCCTCTGCAGATTGTTCCCGGAAGATTAAGCTGTTCCGCGCCTGGCGGATCATCAAAACGATATAAAGTGATCTCAGGCGGCACAGTTGGGGGTGCGACAACCTGAATATCGACGCGATTGGACGGGGTTTGCAAGCGCGTACTGCCAACGTCCCATTCGGCCTCTGCGACATTGGTAATAAGGGGAAAGCTTTGGGCGTGCGCAGGAATCATAGAGGCAGGTGCGATCATCGCCCCTGCAGCAAATGCCAGGCTGACTGGCTTAATAAGATTGGTTAACCAACGCATCCAAAAAGGGGGAGGCGGCGGCTTCCCGAATGACCGGAAAGCCGCCGCAATCCTTGACCTTTAGTCGACCGTTGCCCGGAAGAGCAGCGTTTCGGTAACGCCGGCAGCGACATCGCCGAGATCACCGGTGATGACACCGGATGATTCTGACAAAGTACCCGCATCGGCATTTGTACCCGTGCCATCGCAGGCAAGGGCAGAACGAACACCGTTAGCCGCCGGAATGGTGGCTGGTCCGGATACCGGCGCCGTTGCATAGAATGACAGATCCAGAGCGGAAATATCATCCGAAATGCTGACGCTGGTAGCGGTTGCACTGCCCGTCGCGTTGGTCACGGCGATACAATATTCGATCACCGCACCCGGAATGGATTTCGGGTTAGTGCTACCGTTTACCGGATCCCACAATACGGAACTGGATTTCACAACGCTGACATTAGCGGCGGAAATCACGAAGTTATCCGTGTCCGATGCCGATGCATTGACATAGACGTTGTCGATATTCGCTGCGTTAACAGTACCATCTTCGGTATTTGCGCCCGCGTTGACGGTGTAGTCTCCACCAAGGCTTCCGCCTGTAGCACCCTCTTTGATGGTCGCGGTTAGCGTAATACCTGCGGCGTCACCGGTTGCAAGACCAAGCGGGATATCACCGACAATATAGACGGTTGCGTTGGCGTCTTCAGCCAGCTCGTCAATGAATGTCGCGGTATCTTCCGCTGGCTGATAGCCAGGAGTTGCGCCGGATTCGACGAAGATGAGAAGCCCGGTCACATCAAAGTCGTCGGTGCCGCTAAATGGCGTCGCGGCTCCGGTTGTTTGCTGTGTAGCGCTCAGTTCAAAGTCGACGACATCGTTTGAATCGTTGGTCACCGTGTAGGTCAGGAAGGCCGGATTAGGCGCGCCTGCCGTCTGGCCTGGCGTAACCGATTGGGCAGCACCATTGGCTTCCGAAACGGTCAGGTCGAGCTTACGGTCGACTGTGAACGTGTCTGAATCGGTTTCAGCCGTCTGGGATACGCCACCAACCTGATAGTTTACGGTGACGTTGTTGGTAATCGCGTCGCCTGCGGTCGTTCCTGCAGCAAATGCCGGGTTTGCACCCAGCATTGCGGCAGTAACAGTGCCTGTGGCAACGAGAAGTTTCAGTTTACTGGTCATTACTGTACTCCTGTTTCACTCTATTGTGGATCGCCTTACCCCCGCGGCGATCCGATACGGTTTGCGGTCATTTTACTGTCCCGCGAAATACAAGTTTTCCTTCCGAACCCACTGAAAGAGAACGATTAAATTTCCACTTGATATGCGTTACGTCGCTCATCAGGGCAGGGCGAACCTCCCCGTTTGCGCGCGTATAGGTAAGAGCCGAAAGCGGCCCCCAGTTTTTGCCTCCGTCAACGGAGACAATTTCGGTGCCATCAGACGTTCCGTTGAACGCGACCGCTTTGGGGAGCGGGTTGGTGACAGAGAAATCGGTAGCTGGCGTGCTGCCAACATTCTTATATTTGACAACGAAGACGAGATTATCGCCTGGAATGACCGTTTTGGGCTCTTCCAACATGACGGCGGTTTGTCCGTCCGCGTTCTCGATCTTGCGTTCGACAAAAACATCGCTGGAAAGTGCGACATTGTTGGCAGCCATGGCCGCTCCGGGTGTGATCCCCGGGATTGCTAAGGCTGCAAGCATTGCTAAACGTTTCAAAAGATTGATTTTCATCCGATTTTCCTCAATCTATCGTTACTTGGAAAGTGATGGTGCGGGTCTGGCCGCCGGGAACCGTGCCCAGGCTGACTGCAATCTCGCTGCCGTCAAATGACCCGGCGTCAGCATCGGCATCGCTGTCTGTCAGGTTTGCGCCTTCCAGAGTGATGCTTTCTGCCGTGTAGGTGGTGTCAGTGGGTATATCGTCGGTGATATTCAGGTTGGTCAGGCTGCCTGATCCCGTGATTGTAGCAACGAGCTGATAGGTAATAGTCGCACCTGGAACCGGCTGATTTCCGCCAAATTGATCGGTCACAGTCGCACTTTTTACCAGCGCGACCTGCGCCGCCTGTATCAAGAAGAAGCTGCTTGCTTCGCCGTCGGCGCCGGTTGAACCGACAACAGCGTCACCGCCGCCATCACCTTGACCGGCAAAGCTGGTACCAGGCGTGCCGCTTCCTGTAATAGCCACGGCGGACAATTCGACTTCTGCGCGTTGCCCGTCTGTTGCGGACACCGGGATATCCGACAATATAAAGACGTTTACGCTAGCATCTGGTGCCAATACCGGATCATTTGAGCCGGGCGAATAAATCGTATCAACACCGGGATCAAAAACACCATTGTCGTCGGTATCCAGATAGATAACGGCGTTGCTGGTATCGAAATCGTCGCCGCCCTTGGCTGTATCGGCTGTGAGCGTAAAGGCTTCATTGCCGTTGCCAGTGTTGGTGACTTGATAGGTTGTAACTTGCTGTGTGGCACCGCTATCTACAGCAATGTCACCCGGGTCGGCTGATGCGACTGTTACATCAAGCAGTTCGTCCACGGTAATGGTTACGGTATTTGAATCGATCACGACAGGACCGCCGGGGCCATCGTAGGACGCTTGGGCGGTGTTGAGAATATCCGTGCCGGCTATCGTGCCAGCGGCGTTGGCCGCAGACATGCCCACTGTCCCCAGCGTCATGACGGACAGCGTGGCGGCCAGCGTCATGGCACCGCGTTTTGCTATCGCGCCAACAGGCTGAAGACAGCCCGTCAAACATGATTTTCCTACATAATTCATGAACTTGATATGCAGGAGAAAGGCAAATATTTCGTAAAGATGACGTCAAAAAGTCGTTGCCGTCATTTCAAATAAAATCCATAAAAAACAGATATTTAATATATGTTTCAGCAAGGAATGTAACGTTTGCTTAATGCCATTTTAACTGTAACGATTTGTAACATATGTTAAACTGTGTAACACTTTCATCCGAAATGGGGGCTTCGCAAAACCGTGGTTTTAAATTGGCCTATTGGGTCAAGTTGACGCCAGATCGGTCTTCGGGCTTGCCGGAATTTCGCAATCAAATCAGCGACCCAATAAGCGGGAAGCAAATTTTCTTTGAATCTTTGCAAGAGTGTTGTTGACAGTCAGGCAGAGCTCTTATACTTGCGCTTCTCCACTGCATATCCCGGCGAACATGCCGGTGCATAAGCGGGTGTAGCTCAGTTGGTTAGAGCGCCGGCCTGTCACGCCGGAGGTCGCGAGTTCAAGTCTCGTCACTCGCGCCATTGCCTCAAAAAGAGGTTATTGGCGGTTCAGGAACGGAATTTCCCGGTATTTATCCATAGCAGTAGCGGTTTGATGGGATATATCCAGATTATCCCGGCGATCACGTAGATCGGCAGCTGCAACCAGAAATTCAGATCGCTGATCCAGTCGATCAGGCTAACAACAATACCGCTCCAGATCAAAATGAAGACCAGCATCAAAATCACACCAACAGGAGCGCGCCAATTGGGTGCATCTGGCGGATTGTAAGGCGGTTTCTTGTCCGGATTTGTCGTCATGACGTCATATTAACTCGTTGAATTATCTCAGATTCTGTCACGATCATCTCCAAAGTGACGTCATGAGGCTGCATCGGGATATTATCAGCTTCCTGTACCGACCAAGCAAGGCCAATTCGAGTTGCGTCAGGGTGTTTTGCGAAGGTCCGGTCATAGTGCCCTTTGCCTTGACCGAGTCGGCCCATTGATCGATCAAAAGCAATCATCGGGGTTATTATGAGATCCGGTACCACGACTGGACAATCGGCCTTGGGCTCCGCAATATTCTGATATCCGGCTTCTAGCAGTTCCATGGTGTCGACTTGCCGGAACTCCAAGGGGGAATCTCCTGTAACTGCCGGAAACGCGATGATTTTTCCTATCTCGATACAATATTCAGCGAGCCTGGCGGTAGGAGCTTCAGGGCCCATTGCGCTGTACATGGCGACGATATTGCTCTGTTCAATCAGTTTGGCCAAAGGCGAGGGAGGGCGTCGGAACGCCAGACCTTTTGTCGCAGCATCCAACTGGCTGTAAAAAGCATCGCGTCGCCGCCGATACTCTTCACGTAATTTCTTCTTTTCATCTGATAAATTATTCAAAGATAAATCTTTCTTGGAGAAAGGTGACGGGACCACCAGGGTCGTTTGCCGGAAAATCCTCTGACGCCAATTACGTCAGGTGGGCGCCATATGCTTCGAACCCGACTTCCGAAAAGTCCGCAATCCGAGCAGGGACAGCTCCCTTGGATGTTATATCGCCTCAGGGATGTTCGCTTCTGGCTCGTGCCAGGCAGTACCCGTCAACAGCTATCTAGGGAACATTGGCGGTCTGCTCAAGGCTGTTCGCAAAGGCTTCTGCGCGATCTGCCAGTTTTTCCAGCGCAAGGAGCACGCGTTCATCTTCGGCATCGTTGGTTTTCTGCGGCTTACCAGCGGGCGGAATTGCAGGTTGTGGTGCCGGTTCATTGCGGTCGGCATTTTTTGTGGCATGAAGTTCGTCCGCCAGCAAAAGGGATGTGAACAACAGCATCCGGCTTTCTGTCAGACCAGCAGGATCGCCAGCTTCTCCTGCTTTCGCGTCAACCATGGCTCCTAATTTGCCAAGATGCTCTTCCTCGCCATCCTGGCAGGTGACCATGAACGAACGACCGCCGATTTCCAGCTTTACCTGTGCCATATTAGCGCTCCTGCCGGGCAATCAGCCCGTCAATCGTATGAATGGCCTGTTTCATTTCTTCTTTCAGGGCCGCGTGCCGTTTTTCCAGCTCTGGATCGACCTGTGGGGCTGTTGTGGCTGCCTTGACCGTTTCTATGCGACTGAGCGCCCGCTCTATGCGGCCGATCGCGAGGATCACTCGTTCGTTTTCCATGACTTGGTTCCGACTTATAAGTTATTGTGTTTCATTGGTAACAATCTCGGGCCGCTGCGTAAACACTAGATCGGTGAAGCGCAGCCTTGACGATATGAGCGCAGGCCATCAAAGGGTGTGTCAAAATGGCGAATCGGTAGATTTCCAATATTCCATCGTTGCCATAATTTGATCACTGCTGGGGGATCCGAAAAACATGGCCGTTTCTGATAAAATTTCCGAAAAAACCATGGCAAATGCCATTCGCGCATTGTCGATGGATGCAGTGCAAGCGGCCAATAGCGGTCATCCGGGCATGCCTATGGGCATGGCAGACGTAGCGACCGTATTGTTCAGCGATTTCCTGAAATTCGACCCGAAAGCGCCAAAATGGGCGGATCGCGACCGGTTTGTCCTGTCTGCGGGTCATGGGTCCATGCTGATCTATTCGCTTCTACACCTGACCGGTTACGAGCGTCCCACATTACAGGATATCAAGGATTTCAGGCAATTATCGTCACCTTGTGCGGGCCATCCTGAAAATTTCAAACTGGAAGGCGTTGAGGCAACCACCGGACCTTTGGGGCAGGGCTTTGCCATGGCGGTCGGCATGGCAATTGCCGAACGGCATTTGAACGCTCATTTCAGCGATGACCTGGTGGATCACAAAACCTGGGTTATCGCGGGTGATGGCTGTCTGATGGAGGCAATCAACCATGAAGCGGTTGGTTTGGCCGGACATCTACAGCTCGGCCGCCTCAACGTTTTGTGGGACGATAATGGTATAACCATTGATGGCGGCACGGATTTGTCCACCAGCGAAGATATTCCGGCGCGTTACCGGGCTTCAGGCTGGCATGTGGTGTCCTGTGACGGGCATGATTTTGACGATATCCGCAAAGCACTGAAAGAAGCCGAAGCCGATCCGCGGCCTTCGCTTATCGCTTGTAAAACCGTGATTGGCTATGGCTCTCCCAACAAGCAGGGAACCTCCGCTACCCATGGAGCAGCACTTGGTGAAGACGAAGTTGCAGCAACCCGGCAATATTTGGGCTGGAATGATAAACCCTTTGAAATTCAAGATGATATATTGGCGTCATGGCGTAAGATTGGCGAAAAAGGAGCCGGGAAACGCGCTGAATGGGAAGCGCGTCTAAAAGCTCACAGTCTTTCTGAAGAATTTGAGCGGCGCATGTCGGGTGCTTTGCCCGATAATGGTGCGATGCAAGACTATCTTGAAGGCCTGGCCCAAGACCCACCGAAGGTAGCAACGCGCAAGGCGTCGGAAATGGCATTGGGCGCGATTACCGCTGCTTTGCCGGAAATGGTGGGCGGTAGCGCCGATTTGACCGGTTCAAACAATACCAAGACAGATTCGACCAAGCCTTTGACCAAGGATGATTATTCTGGGCGTTATATCTATTACGGCATCCGCGAATTTGGCATGGCGGCGGCCATGAACGGTATGGCGCTGCATGGCGGTATCATCCCTTATGGCGGCACATTTCTGGTCTTTACCGACTATTGCCGTGGTGCAATGCGGCTTTCCGCCATTCAAAATACACGCGCGATCTATGTGATGACCCATGACAGTATTGGTTTGGGTGAAGATGGGCCCACCCACCAACCGATTGAGCATATTCAAAGCCTGCGGGCCATGCCGAATATGCAAGTGTTCCGCCCAGCAGATGCAATCGAGACAGCGGAATGCTGGGCCCTGGCGATCAAGCGGTCGGAAGGGCCTTCGACGCTGGCTTTGACCCGTCAGGGGCTGCCGCCGTTACGCCATGACGTCAGCGTAAACCATTGTGAAAAAGGCGCTTATTTAATGAAACCGGCGGAGAACGCTAAACGCGTTGTGCTGATCGCCACGGGGTCTGAAGTATCGCTAGCGATGGATGTTGCGGCCAAACTGGAGGCAAATGGCGTTGGTGCAGATGTCGTGTCGATGCCTTGTACCGAATTGTTCGATGCGCAATCCGATGATTATAAAGCGGAGCTGCTCGGCGGGTCCGGAACATTACGGGTTTCCATTGAAGCCGGAACGACTTTTGGATGGGAGCGTTACACCGGACTGGACGGCCTGCGCTTCGGCATAGACAGTTTTGGCGCATCCGCACCGATTAATGACCTGTTCGAACATTTTGGTCTCACCGCAGAGGCGATTACACCACAAATAATGGCAAAACTGGGCTGAAAACAGCAAGAAACTGGAATTCAAAGGAGCAACATTTATGACAAAAGTAGCAATTAACGGATTTGGCCGCATCGGCCGTTTGGTCGCTCGTGCTATATTGGAGCGCCCGGACTGCGGCCTTGAACTGGTTGCGATTAATGACCTTGCTGATGCGAACGCCAACGCGCTTTTGTTCGGATATGACAGCGTCCACGGCCGTTTTCCGGGCGAAGTGACCGCCGACGGCGACAGCATTTCAGTGAATGGTAAGAAAATCGCTGTCACGTCGGAACGCGAGCCGGGCAAGCTGCCCCATGGCGAAATGGGTATTGATATCGTTCTGGAGTGCACAGGCTTCTTCCAGTCGGTGGAAGCGGCGCAGCCTCATATTGATGCAGGCGCCAAACGCGTTTTGATCTCTGCACCGGCTAAAGGTGACCTGAAAACAGTCGTCTATGGCGTGAACCATGACGTATTGACGTCATCGGATGTCATTGTTTCCAATGCCTCTTGTACGACAAACTGCCTTGCGCCCGTTGCCAAGGTGCTGAACGACGCGATCGGCATTGAGCGCGGTTTCATGACCACGATTCACAGCTACACGAATGACCAGCGCATGCTCGATCAGATGCACAGCGACATGCGCCGGGCCCGCGCTGGTGCGGTTAACATGATCCCGACGACAACAGGCGCTGCTCGTGCGGTGGGTCTGGTATTGCCGGAACTCAACGGCAAGCTCGATGGTTCCTCGGTTCGTGTACCAACGCCCAATGTAAGTCTGGTCGATCTGGTCTTCACGCCAGGTCGCGACACCAGCGTTGAGGAAATCAACGGAGCGCTGAAAGCCGCAGCTGACGGTCCTATGAACGGTGTTCTCGTCTTTGAGGACAAGCCGCTGGTTTCCAGCGATTTCAACCATCAGCCGGCCAGTTCCTCGGTCGACAGCCTGGAAACCTCGGTCATGGACGGCAAGCTGGCCCGCGTGGTGAGCTGGTATGACAATGAGTGGGGTTTCTCCAACCGGATGATCGATACCGCAACCGTTATGGCAAAGTTGCTCTAAACAGAAAGGTTCTGAGCAATGGCTGGTAATAGCTTTAAAACACTCGATGATCTTGGTGACGTGTCTGGGCAACCCGGACTGGTCCGGGTGGATCTGAACGTCCCGATGGCGGACGGCAAGGTTACGGATGATACGCGGCTGAAAGCCGTTGTGCCGACCGTGACAGAGCTGGCCGATCGCGGTGCCAAAGTGTTGTTGCTGGCCCATTTCGGGCGACCCAAGGGCAAGGCGGATATGAAATATTCGCTGGAACCCGTGGTCGCGCCTCTGGCCAAGGTGCTGGGCCGCGACGTCGGCTTCATGCAAATGCCAGATCGCGATACCATTGATGCGTTGCCCAATGGCAGCATTGTGGTGGTCGAAAACAGCCGTTTCGCGCCGGGTGAAGAGAAAAATGACCCGGGCATGGCCAAGGCAATTGCTTCTTTTGGCACATTTTACGTCAATGATGCTTTTTCTGCTGCCCACCGGGCACATGTGACAACCGCCGGTCTGGCCGAACATCTACCAGCTTATGCAGGACGCTCGATGGAACGGGAGTTAAGCGCGCTTGATAAGGCGCTCGGCGATCCCGAGCATCCGGTGGTCGCTGTTGTTGGCGGGGCGAAGGTTTCCAGCAAGCTCGATGTTTTGCGGCAAATGGTTGAGAAAGTGGACCATCTGATCATCGGCGGCGGCATGGCCAACACATTTTTGGCGGCGCGCGGGGTCAATGTCGGCAAATCGCTGTGCGAGCATGATCTTACCGACACAGCCAATGAGATACTGGAAGCGGCGGACGAGGCCGATTGCACGGTCCATCTGCCCTATGATGTGGTTGTCGCAAAGGAATTTGCTCCCAATCCGCCCACCCGCACCGTCAATGTGCATGAGGTTGCCGAGGATGAAATGATCCTTGATGTCGGGCCAGCAGCTGTCGAAGCCCTGTCCGATGTCCTGAAAACCTGTAAAACCCTGGTCTGGAACGGACCAATGGGCGCGTTTGAAACACCGCCTTTTGACATGGCAACCGTTGCGCTGGCGCAAACGGCCGCGGCACTGACCAAGGAAGGCTCCTTGCTTTCCGTTGCCGGTGGGGGCGATACGGTTGCTGCGCTTAATCATGCTGGCGTTGCCGATGATTTCAGTTTTGTATCCACCGCTGGCGGCGCATTCCTGGAATGGATGGAAGGCAAGGAATTGCCGGGCGTAAAGGCCCTGCAACGATGAATATCCGGCCTGCAGAAGATAGAGACAGGCCGGTAATCGCGGAAATCCATGCGCGCAGCTGGCAGGAAAATTATCGGGATTATTTGTGTGAAGACCTGCTGGACAATCAACTTTCCGGAATGATGGCAGAGCGTTGGCGCAATGCCGAGATTGGTCGACAGGACATCGTTCTGGTAGCCGAAGATGATCGGGTCCAAGGCTTTGTTGCGGTCTGGGATGACGAGATGCCCTATATCGATAATCTCCATGTTCGCAGCGAGGGTCGGTCCAAGGGCATTGGTCGCAAACTGCTTGCCGCAGCTGCCCGTGCAGCCAAGGCAAATGGCCGCAAAGCAATATGGTTGCATGTGGTAGTCGGCAATGACCGTGCCCGCAGCCTGTATACCCGTTTGGGCGGGGCTCCGGACGGAATTGAAGACAAAGACCTTTATGGGACCATGGTTCCCAATGAACGTATAATATGGCGGGATATCGATATCCTCGTCGAACAATCTAACTGAACGAGGACGAATTTCATGCATGATCCGAAGATGATGGACAAAATCGAAAATGGCGCAGGATTTATTGCGGCTTTGGACCAGAGCGGAGGGTCTACGCCAAAAGCGCTGAAAGGCTATGGCGTCAGCGAAGATGCTTATTCCAACGATGATGAGATGTTTGCTCTGATCCATGGCATGCGCAGCCGTATCGTGACTGCACCAAGCTTTGGTGGCGGAAAAGTTATCGGCGCGATCCTGTTTGAAAAAACCATGGACGGCCAGGCGGATGGAAAACCGGTGCCCACTTTGCTCTGGGAACGCGGCGTCGTACCGTTCCTGAAAGTGGACAAAGGTCTGGAAGATGAGGCCGACGGTGTTCAAATGATGAAACCTAATCCCGGTCTTGGCGAATTGCTCGAACGTGCCAAAACAAAAGATGTGTTTGGTACAAAGATGCGTTCGGTTATCAATCTCGCTTCACCAACCGGAATCGCAGCGATTGTAAAACAGCAGTTTGACGTCGCCAGCCAGATTCTGGATCACGGCCTGATGCCGATGATTGAGCCTGAGGTGAACATACAGAGCGCCGAGCGCGCCCAATGCGACGCCATCTTGCTGGAAGAGATCACGAAGCAGCTTGATGCGCTGCCAGAAGATCGCAAAGTCATGCTGAAACTGTCGATCCCGACCGAAGCCAATCTCTATGCGCCGCTTGTCGACCATCCCCGGGTGGCCCGTGTAGTTGCCCTTTCTGGCGGGTTTTCACGCGATGAGGCCTGCACCGAACTGGCCAAAAACCGCGGTATGATAGCAAGTTTCTCTCGTGCTTTGCTGCAGGATCTGCGTCATTCCATGACCGACGAAGAATTTGACCAGTCGCTGGGCAGCGCCATTGATCAGATTCACAAGGCTTCGACCGTCAAAGTATAAGGGAACAGCATTTGGCAAAGTCCGATCCAAGTTGGTCAGATGTGGATGACTATATCGTCGAGCATTTGATCGGTAACGATCCGGCGCTCGACGCCTGTCTGGCTGCCAATGCACGTGAAGGCCTTCCTGCCATAGATGTTTCGACCACTCAGGGGCGGATGCTGGAGCTGCTTGCGCGCGGCGTAGGCGCAAAGCGCATATTGGAAATCGGAACCCTGGGCGGATATTCAGCCATCTCGCTGGCACGTGCGTTGCCGGAGGATGGTCATCTTGTTTCGCTGGAACTGGAGCCTGAATATGCCGCGCTGGCCAGAAGCAATATCGAGAAAGCCGGGCTGGCGCCCAAGGTCGAAATAATAGCCGGTGAGGCGGTGAAATCACTCGCAGCGTTGGAGGCGAGTGATGCATCCCGGTTCGACTTTGTTTTTGTTGACGCGGACAAAGAAAATTATGCGACCTATCTGGAACATGCAATTCGTCTTTCCCGCCCCGGAGCCATGCTGGTTTTTGACAATGTCGTTCGAGAGGGTGAGGTTATCAATGCCGATAGTTCTGATCCCAAAGTGCCCGGCACACGGGCGTTGTACAGCGCTTTGCAAAACCACCCTCTCGTCGATGCCACGGCTATCCAAACGGTCGGTTCAAAAAAATGGGACGGGTTTCTACTCGGCATTGTTCGGGATAATTGAGGGGTAACAACCATGACTATACCATCCTGCCAACTGTACCTGATTTCACCGCTTGATGTCGGTGGTGACTTTCCGGAGCGGTTGCAACAGGCGTTGGAAGCGGGGCCTGTGGCTGCTTTCCAGTTTCGCGTGAAGGATGTCGAGCAGGGCGAAGCGGAACGTTTGGCCGAACCACTTAAAGAGATCTGCGATGCGCATGATGTCGCTTTCATTGTGAATGACGATGTTGATTTGGCCAAGCGTCTCGCAGCCGATGGTGTCCATTTGGGGCAGGGCGATGGCGACCTGAAAGATGCTCGGGTTGAATTGGGCGATCAGATGCAAATCGGCATAACCTGCCACGACAGCCGGCATCTGGCGATGGAGGCCGGGGAGGGCGGTGCCAATTATGTTGCTTTTGGTGCGTTTTTTCCCACCACGACTAAGGAAACCCGTCATCGACCAGAAGTCGATATACTAGAATGGTGGTCGACGATAATGGAGATACCGTGCGTTGCCATTGGGGGGATTACACCGGATAACTGTCAGCCGCTGGTTGATGCAGGTGCCGATTTTCTGGCGGTAAGCGGTTCGGTATGGAATGATCCGGAGGGTCCGACATACGCGGTCAAACGTTTCAATGAAATATTGGCAGGCTAAGCCATCGAACGGACAGCGCTCAGGAAGAGCTTTCGTTCACCCCGATATTCGATTCAACATATTGTTCCAAAAACTGGTCTTTGGAAGGTGGTGCAAAATTTGGCAGTTGTTCCAGATCTCTAACATATTCAGGGAGCGGTACAGTGGAACGCACCATGCCATCACTAATGGAATAGCCGAAAAGGCCAGACGCAACCGGATCGCATGGGTCCGTTTCTTCTGCGGGTTTGTTTCGATCGGGTTTCAGGATTTCTGCTTGCGCCATATCCGTTAGTTACATTGATGTCAGTGCGCGGTATTGTATGAAAAAGACATGCTGGCAGATATCAAGCCGCAATCGTTCAGGGTCTGATGACAAAAAGTCCCTTACGTCCTCTCAGGAAATTTCTCATGAAACTCTCTTCCGAAGGAATTCCGAAATGCGGCATGCGTTCGATTTCGCTCAAAAAGCCGTCATGGCATGCCGGTGACGAAGTGGGCACAGGTGCTTCGGTCCCGCTGAATAAACCAGCAGCAGGAGCAGTTGTTTCTTCGGGCGACACCGGATCCGGGACATTTTCCATTAACTGGCGCGTAGATTGTGCTTAGGGGAATGTATTGTATGAAATCGCCATATCCGGTCTTCGCTATGCTTGCCTATCTTCGTTCGCCGTTATAGAGGGCCGCAACACAAGATTTCCGAAAGCGAGACGTTCCATGAAGATCAGCGGTGTAGATATCCGTCCCGGCAATATATTGGACTATGAAAACGGCCTGTGGAAGGTCGCGAAGATTCAGCACACCCAGCCCGGCAAAGGCGGTGCATATATGCAGGTGGAAATGAAGAACCTGGTGGATGGCCGCAAGACCAATGTCCGTTTTCGCAGCGCTGATACAGTCGAGAAGGTTCGGCTGGATACCAAGACGTTTCAGTATCTTTTTGCCGATGATGATATGCTGACTTTCATGGACAAGGAAAATTACGAGCAGATTACATTACCTGCAGATTTGCTTGGTGATGCGGTTGAGTTTTTGCAGGACGGTATGGATGTTCAGCTTGAGCTTTACGAAGAGAAACCGATTTCCGTGCAGTTGCCGGACCAGATTGAAGCCGAAATTGTGGAGGCCGATGCGGTGGTCAAAGGCCAGACCGCTTCGTCGAGCTACAAACCTGCGGTTCTCGACAATGGCGTACGTGTCATGGTTCCGCCATTTATCTCGGCCGGGACGCGGATCATTGTTGATGTCTATGCCCGCGAATATGTCGGCAAGGCATAGCAAGAGGATTACATGCCAGCACATTCCGCCCTTATAACCGTCATGGAACGCGCCGCGCGCAAGGCGGGATCACGCCTGCGCCGCGATTTTGGTGAAGTAGAGCATCTTCAGGTGTCCAAAAAAGGCCCGGCTGATTTTGTATCCAAAGCCGATATGCGATCCGAACGCATTCTCTATGATGAGCTGATGAAGGTGCGCCCGGGCTGGGGCTTTGTGCTTGAAGAAGGCGGCATGATTGAAGCTGAAGAAGGCAAACCGCGCTGGATTGTTGATCCACTCGACGGCACCAGCAACTTCCTTCACGGCATACCGCATTTTGCGATTTCCATCGCTGTGCAAGAACGGTCCTATGATGGACAGGGCTGGGGCAAGATTACCAGCGGTCTGATTTACGAGCCGGTTTCCGACCAGACATGGTGGGCGGAAATGGACAAGGGGGCCTATCTCGGTGACAAGCGCTTGCGGGTTTCGGCTCGGCGTGACCTGTCCGAGGCGCTGATCGCCACGGGCATTCCTTTCAAGGGGCATGGCGACTTGGCCGAATGGTCGCGCATTTTCGGTTCCATTGCACCGCAAGTGGCGGGTATCCGCCGCAATGGTGCAGCTTCGCTCGATCTCGCCTGGTTGGCTGCTGGCCGTTATGACGGTTTCTGGGAAGCCGACCTGCAGGTTTGGGATGTCGCGGCGGGCATATTGATGGTCCGTGAAGCCGGCGGTTTCGTGAGCGATTATACCGGCGGCGACCAACCGATCGGGCAGCGTGAAATATTGGCCGCGAACGAGGCACTGCACAGCAAGTTGCACAAAATTCTGGCGAGGTCGCTGCTGTAACAATGTAAACAGCAATAGATAGCGCCAATTCGAGCCATTTGGCCCTTGCAGCTTGGTGAGCCTATCCCTAAAAGCGGCCCTGAATTTTAGAGAAACGAGTCTTTTGTGGTCGATCTAACCGAATATGCGCCAATACTGCTTTTTCTTGCAGTGGCTCTTGGCCTTTCTGCCCTGTTTGTTTTTCTGCCCATGGGGGTGTCCCGACTAACGGGCACGCATAGTCCGGATCCTGAAAAACTGTCCGAATATGAATGCGGTTTTCCTGCCTTTGAAGATTCACGCAGCCAGTTTGATGTGCGCTTTTATCTCGTCGCCATCCTGTTTATCATTTTTGATCTGGAAGCAGCATTCCTGTTCCCCTGGGCGGTATCACTCGACCAGATTGGCTGGACCGGCTGGTCATCGATGATGATCTTCCTGTTCATCCTGACGGTCGGCTTTATTTACGAATGGAAAATGGGAGCGCTCGATTGGGAGTAGAAACTGGCAGCAACGTTATTCTGAATGCTGATGGTACGCCAATGGCCCCAAATACGCAGCCGGATGAGGCATTTTTCAAAGACCTGAATTCAGAGGTGAATGACAAGGGTTTTCTTGTCACGTCCACTGAAGACCTGTTCCAATGGGCGCGCACCGGTTCGCTCTGGTGGATGACCTTTGGTCTCGCCTGTTGTGCGGTAGAGATGATCCACGTCAACATGCCGCGTTATGACATGGAACGTTTTGGCGCCGCACCGCGTGCCAGTCCGCGCCAGTCTGATGTGATGATCGTGGCCGGTACACTTTGCAACAAGATGGCACCGGCGCTGCGCAAGGTTTATGACCAGATGTCGGAGCCCAAATATGTGATTTCCATGGGCAGCTGTGCCAATGGCGGCGGCTATTATCATTACAGCTATTCTGTGGTGCGCGGCTGTGACCGGATCGTGCCGGTTGATATTTACGTGCCGGGATGCCCGCCAACGGCGGAAGCGCTGCTTTACGGCGTGATGCAATTGCAGCGGAAAATTCGCCGCATCGGGACATTAGAGCGTTAATATGGCAAACGGGGCCCCAACCATGTCCAGCAACGAAGGCGTTGCTGCCGCTCTCGCGAAATCCTTGGGCGCGGCTGTGCTTGATACGGTCGAAGCCTATGATGAAATCAGCTTCACCGTTGACCGCAAGAAGCTGCCCGATGTGATGGAAAAATTGCGGACCAAGCATGAATATCAACAGCTTGTCGAAATTGCCGGTGTTGACTATCCGGATCGCCCCGAGCGTTTCGAGGTCTGCTATCATCTGCTCAGCCTGACCAAGAACCATCGTGTCCGGGTGAAAGTTACAACCGACGAAGACATGCCAGTGCCAACAGTAACCCATATCTGGGAAGTGGCTGGCTGGCTCGAACGTGAAGTGTTTGACCTTTACGGCGTGCTGTTCGACGGTAATACGGACCTGCGTCGGATCCTGACCGACTATGGCTTTCAGGGCCATCCGTTCCGCAAGGATTTCCCGCTGACTGGCTATGTCGAGATGCGCTATTCCGAAGAAGCCAAGCGTGTGGTTTACGAGCCGGTAAAGCTGGCACAGGATTTCCGCAGCTTCGACTTCATGTCGCCCTGGGAAGGTGCGGATTACATCCTGCCCGGTGATGAAAAAAGCGATGAAAAGTCTGAAGATGGTGATGATAAGGGGGCCAAGGAATAATGGCTGACTATCTCGACGAAATGGATGGTATTGCAGACGAGGCTGATCCCACGGTTGGTGATCTGGAAATCCAGAATTACACGATCAACTTTGGTCCTCAGCATCCCGCGGCGCACGGCGTTTTGCGGCTGGTGATGGAGCTTGACGGCGAGGTTGTCGAACGGGTCGATCCCCATGTCGGCCTGCTCCACCGCGGCACCGAAAAGCTGATCGAGCATAAAACCTATTTGCAGGCTTTGCCTTATTTTGACCGGCTGGATTACTGCTCTCCGCTGGCGATGGAATATAGCTATGTGCTGGCGATCGAGAAGCTGCTCGACATCGAAGTGCCTTTGCGCGGTCAATATCTGAGAGTTTTGTTCGCGGAACTGACACGCATCTGTAACCATATGCTCAACATCGGTGCGCATGTGATGGATGTAGGGGCGATGACACCCAATATCTGGGTATTCGAAATTCGTGAGCAATGTCTCGCCTTTTTTGAACGTGCCAGCGGCGCGCGTATGCACAGTGCCTGGTTCCGGCCCGGCGGCGTGCATCAGGATGTACCGCTGAAACTGCTCACCGACATTGCCGACTGGCTGGACGAGTTCCCGTCTTTCTTTGAAGACGCGATGAGCCTCGTCATCGACAACCGTATTTTTAAACAGCGCAATGTCGATATTGCCACCGTGTCCAAGGACGACGCGGTGCGCTGGGGCTTTTCCGGCCCGATGATCCGCGGCAGCGGCATCGCCTGGGATCTCCGCAAGTCGCAGCCTTATGACGTTTATGACCGCATGGAATTTGACGTACCGGTGGGAACGCGTGGCGATTGCTATGACCGGTTCATGGTCCGGGTTGAGGAAGTACGCCAGTCTGCACGGATCATGCGCCAGTGCCTGAATGAAATGCCGGACGGTCCTGTCGCAAGCAGCGACCGCAAGGTGGTCCCGCCCAAACGCGGCGAGATGAAGCAATCGATGGAAGCCTTGATCCATCACTTCAAGCTTTATACCGAAGGCTTCCACGTTCCTGCTGGCGAGGTCTATGTCGCGACCGAAAGCCCGAAGGGCGAGTTTGGTGTCTATCTGGTCAGCGATGGCAGCAACAAGCCCTATCGCTGCAAGATCAGGCCAACCGCCTTCTCGCATTTGCAGGCAATGGATTTCATGACCAAGGGCCATATGCTGCCTGACGCCACCGCTATATTGGGCGCGATGGATGTCGTGTTCGGGGAGTGTGACCGGTGATCGGTCGCGAGATCATCATTTTTATTGCCGCTTTCGCTGGCTTCGCTTCGCTGGTGGCGGGTTATCTTATGGCGTTTCACGGAGAGGTGAGCCTTAAGGAAACGCTTTCGACCGCCTTCGCGGCGGTTGTTGGACTATATGCCGGGCGTTATCTCGAACGGAGATTGCACCATGGCTGACGCTCCCGACACATCGAAAAGATGGCGGCTCGGCGGCGGTGCAACGGTCTTTGTGATTGTGGCGATCATGCTGCTTTGGGAATTGTGGCGGCCTGAAAATATGATCTGGAACATCATCTTGCTGACCATGATGGTGGGTCTGGTTGTCGGTGGTTTCTGGCTCAACATATATTTCTCAAAGCATTGGGACGAAATCGGGGAAGCGCGTTTTGATACGCGAAACAAAAGTGATGTAGATGGCTGAAGCTCCAAACATACCTGATGAACTTGAAGTGCGCGCCAAGTGGGGCGATTTCAAATTCACGCCGGCGAATGAAAAACTCGCCAAATGGCAGATCGCGAAATATCCGGAAGGTCGCCAGAAATCTGCGGTTATGGCCTTGCTCGATCTGGCCCAGCGTCAGGTTGGCGCGGATACCGAAACACAGGGCTGGCTACCGGTTCCGGTGATCGAATATGTCGCAGCTTATTTGGACATGCCCTATATGCGCGCTTATGAAGTCGCGACCTTCTACACCATGTATAATTTGGCACCTGTCGGCCGTTTCCATGTGCAGGTCTGTGGCACGACACCATGTATGCTGCGGGGCAGTGACGACGTTATGGCGGCCTGCAAGAATAAAGGCATGGCCAAGGGCAAGACGACACCGGATGGCCTGTTCACGCTGACCGAAGTCGAGTGCATGGGCAATTGCTCCAACGCGCCGATGGTCCAGATTAACGACGATAATTACGAAGATCTCGACTACGATATCATGACGCGTATTTTGGAAGATCTGGCCGACGGCAAAGAAATTTCGGTCGGTTCACAAATTGGTCGCAAGACCAGTGAACCAAAAGGCGGTCCGGTTATTCTGAAAGATATGGTCAAGGCCAATCACGATTACCGGAAGGAGTGGTAGGATGCTGCTCGACGGATATGCAGGATGGGTTGCGCTGGCGGTTGTGGCGATTGCGGTTGCAGGTGGCCTCTGGGGCCGCAGGAGTAAGAAATAATGGCTTTTGACTTTCTCCAGGACAAGGACCGGATATTCACCAACGTCTATGGCTTTCAGTCATGGGATTTGAAAGCTGCGCAGAAGCGCGGCGATTGGGACAATACGGCCGATATTATCAAGCGCGGTAATGACAAGATTATCGAAGAGATGAAGGCAAGCGGCCTGCGCGGTCGCGGCGGTGCGGGTTTTCC
Organism: Sphingorhabdus sp. EL138; assembly: GCF_900258045.1. Classification (GTDB taxonomy): domain Bacteria; phylum Pseudomonadota; class Alphaproteobacteria; order Sphingomonadales; family Sphingomonadaceae; genus Parasphingorhabdus. The sequence goes on from NZ_OGVD01000004.1 coordinate 700,006, forward strand.
GACCGGTCTGAAATGGTCCTTCATGCCGAAAGAGTCACCCGACGGTCGGCCAAGCTTTCTGGTCATCAATGCCGATGAGTCCGAACCCGGCAGCTGCAAAGACCGCGAAATCCTGCGCAATGATCCGCACAAGCTGATCGAAGGCGCACTGATTGCCGGTTTCGCCATGCGCGCGCGGGCGGCGTACATATATATACGCGGCGAATATATTGCCGAAGCCAAGGTCATGGAAGCGGCCGTCAAGGAAGCCTATGACGCTGGGCTGATTGGCAAGAACGCGGCCAAATCCGGCTATGACTTCGACGTCTTCGTCCATCGCGGCGCGGGCGCCTATATTTGCGGTGAAGAAACCGCAATGATCGAAAGCCTCGAGGGCAAAAAAGGCCAGCCGCGCCTGAAGCCGCCATTTCCTGCCGGGGCAGGGCTTTATGGCTGCCCGACAACGGTGAATAATGTGGAATCCATCGCGGTTGTTCCGACTATCTTGAGACGCGGAGCGAGCTGGTTTGCGAGCTTCGGACGCGAAAATAACCACGGCACGAAACTGTTTCAGGTTTCCGGCCATGTCGAAAAGCCCGCTGTCTTCGAAGAAGCCATGTCGATCCCGTTCAAGGATATGATCGAGAAGCATTGCGGCGGCATTACTGGCGGGTGGGACAATCTGCTGGCGGTGATTCCCGGCGGGTCATCGGTGCCACTGGTGCCGGCCCACGAGATAATGGATGCGCCGATGGATTTTGACGGCTTGAGCGCGCTCAAATCCGGTCTGGGCACCGCAGCGGTCATCGTGATGGACAAGAGCACCGATATCGTCCGCGCGATTTCACGGCTGAGCTATTTCTACAAACATGAAAGTTGCGGCCAGTGCACGCCGTGCCGCGAAGGCACGGGCTGGATGTGGCGCGTTATGGAACGCCTGCGCGACGGCGATGCGACGATCGAGGAAATCGATACGCTGCACGAAGTCACGAAACAGGTCGAAGGCCATACCATTTGCGCGCTCGGTGATGCGGCGGCCTGGCCAATTCAGGGCCTGATCCGCCATTTCCGACCAGAGCTGGAGCGGCGTATTCGCGAAAATGCCGGTGCAGAACCGGTGATGGAGGCGGCGGAGTGAAGTCCTTTGTTGCCATAGTATTGGTTACACCTTTGCTTGCCGCGTTACCAGCGCAAGCCAAGACTGGGTCGCACCTCCCGGATGATCGTACATCTGTTTCGCCAGAAGCAGCGGCACGCGAGTTTTGGCGCTTTTCCAACTGTTCTGCGAAGCGAAGCATGGACGGCGCACGCGTGTTGTTGGAGAATCGCGAGTGGGACGAAAAAATGGATGAGCACGTCACCGCTTTCACAAAGAAATATCGCAGTTGTCTGCCTAATGGATCACAGATGCGTTTTCAGGCGGAGTTATTTCGCGGATCGTTAGCAGCAGCATATCTGAATCAAAAATATAAGAAGCAACCAGTGCCGGCTTATGGCTCAATGCCGACGACATATACCAAAACGGCATTTGATGCGTTGGGAACGAAATCGGAGCGGGCGCAATTTATGATTCGCGCCTTTGCGGAATGCGTGGTGCGCACGCAAACGGCTTTGGCATTTAATCTGTTTGCGAGCAAACCCACTGGCAAACAGGAAACGGCGATTTTTGGTCAACTTCAACCATATATGGGGGCATGCTTGCCGGTCGAAAACGGTGACCAGGTCAAGTTCACGGCCATGTCGTTGCGCGGGCTTATGGCGGAAGCTGCTTATGACATAGAAATGCGGTATGTTGCTGCCCAAGCCGTTCCAATTAAAGAAGAAACAGGGGCTGAAAGCTAATGCCTAAAGTCACCGTAGATGGCGTCGAACTCGAGGTTCCACAGGGCGCAACCGTGCTGCAGGCCGCCGAGCTTGCCGGTAAGGAAATTCCGCGCTTCTGCTATCATGAGCGCCTGAGCATCGCAGGCAATTGTCGAATGTGTCTGGTTGAGGTGAAGCCTGGACCACCCAAACCGCAGGCGAGTTGCGCACTGCCCGCTGCTGATGGTCAGGAAATCCGTACCGACAGCGAAATGGTCAAAAAAGCGCGTGAAGGGGTGATGGAATTTCTGCTCATCAACCATCCGCTGGATTGCCCGATTTGCGATCAGGGCGGCGAGTGCGATCTGCAGGATCAGGCCATGGCTTATGGCAAGGGCGGCTCGCGCTATGACGAGAATAAGCGCGCCGTTACCGAGAAATATATGGGGCCGGTGGTCAAGACGATCATGACCCGCTGTATCCATTGCACCCGCTGTGTCCGCTTTGCCGAAGAAGTAGCTGGCGTAGAAGAAATCGGTGCGATTGGACGCGGCGAGGGGATGGAGATCACATCCTATCTTGAAGGCGCCGTGCATAGCGAATTGAGCGGCAATGTCGTTGACCTATGTCCGGTTGGTGCGCTTACCAGCAAGCCTTATGCGTTTGAGGCTCGCCCTTGGGAGCTGACCAAGACCATGGGCATTGACGTCATGGACGGCGTCGGCACCAATATCCGCATCGATAGCCGCGGCCGCGAAGTGCTGCGCGCTCTGCCTCGCGTCAATGATGATGTGAATGAGGAATGGGCAACCGACAAGACCCGTCATGCGATTGATGGCCTGATGAAACGCCGTCTCGACCAGCCTTATATTCGGCAGAATGGCAAATTGGTTCCGGCCAGCTGGAACGAAGCCTTTGAAGCCATTGCGGCAGTAAAAGCAGGCAGTTCGGTTGCGGCCATCGCCGGTGATCTGGTTGATTGCGAAACGATGTATGCGACCAAGCGGCTGCTGAAATCCATGCGGTCCGATATGCTCGAAGGGCGTCAGACCGGCTTGTCTTATGATGTGTCCAATCTGGCGTCAGTCAATTTCAACACGACCATAACTGGCATTGAAGAAGCCGATGTGATCGTGCTGGTCTCGACCAACCCGCGCTGGGAAGCATCGCTGGTCAACACGCGTATCCGCAAGGCTGTCCGTAAAGGCGGCGCGAAAGTCTTTGGTATCGGTCCGGAAGCGGATCAAACCTATCCGGTTGAGTGGCTGGGTGATGATATGAGCTTGCTGGCCAAGCTTCCCAAAGCAGCGGCTGATGCCTTGAAAAATGCCGAAAAACCAGCGCTTATACTGGGTGGCGGTGCATTGAGCGTCGAAGGTGCACATGGCGCAGCATTGAAACTGGCAGCAAAATACAAGCTGGTCCGGGATGACTGGAATGGTTTCAATGTGCTGCATATCGGTGCTTCGCGCACGGGCGGGTTGATGCTCGGCTATGCCTATGATGGCGGGATCAAGGCCATTGCAGGGAAGAAGCCCAAACTGCTCTTTTCGCTCGGCGCGGACGAGATGGATTATGCGGCGTTTGATAAGAGCTTTAAAGTCTATATCGGACATCATGGTGACGCGGGTGCGCATGCGGCAGACGTGATCCTGCCAGCGGCTGCCTATACCGAGAAAAATGGAACTTACGTGAATCTCGAAGGTCGCGTGCAGCGCTCCAACAAAGCGATTTTCGCTCCCGGCGACGCACGCGAAGACTGGAGCATTTTGCGGGCTCTGTCCGACGTGATGGGCAAGACGCTGCCGTTTGACAGCTTTGAAGAGCTGCGCGGCAAGATGTTCAAGGATCATCCGGAAATGGCGGAAGAAGGCCTGGTGTCCTTTGATTGGGCACCGCCATCCGGATTGCCCGATAAACCGACAGGGCAGGGCGTCCATCCGATCAAGGATTTCTACCTGACCAACAGCATCGCCCGGGCCAGCGCGACGATGCAGCGTTGTTCGGCAGAATTGCTTCATGGTGACGATATGCTGGAGGCTGCGGAATGACCGAATATCTCCAATCGACTTTCCTTGGCCCTGAGCTTGGCTGGCTTGTTGCCACACTCGCGCTGATCCTGCTGATCGCGCTGCCGCTGATGCTGGCCGTGGCGATGATCATCTATGTTGATCGCAAGATTATTGCGGCCGTGGCTTTGCGCCGCGGCCCCAATGTGGTCGGGCCATTCGGTCTGTTGCAGAGTTTTGCCGATGGTTTGAAGGTATTCCTTCAGGAAACGATCATTCCGTCTGGAGCCAATAAAGGCCTGTTCCTGCTGGCGCCGATTATTACCTTTACCGTGGCTTTGCTGGCCTGGGCGGTCATTCCATTCAGCGAGGAAATGGTCCTCGCGAACATCAATATCGGTGTGCTTTACATTCTCGCGATCAGTTCGCTTGGTGTCTATGGTGTAGTGATCTCCGGTTGGGCGAGTAACTCCAAATATCCGTTTTTCTCGGCCATGCGTGCGGCGGCGCAGATGATTTCTTATGAAGTCTCCATCGGGTTCATCCTGATTTCGGTCGTGCTGTTTGCCGGCACATTCAATCTCAACGAGATTATCAAAGCGCAGGAAGGCCATATCTTTGGCGCCGTCAGCGCATATGGCCTCAATCCGTTGCTCTTTCCGATGGCGGTGATGTTCCTGATCAGTTCAATGGCAGAGACGGCGCGCGCGCCTTTCGACCTTACCGAAGCGGAGAGTGAGCTGGTCGCCGGCTATCAGACCGAATATTCGTCCATGTCTTTCGCGCTGTTCTGGCTCGGGGAATATGCCAATATCTTGCTGATGTGTGCGCTCAACGTCATTCTTTTCTGGGGCGGATGGCTGCCACCAGTTGACTGGGAACCGCTTTATGCTGTGCCGGGGATCATCTGGCTGTTCTTGAAGATGTTCATGATCTTCTTCATCTTCAGCTGGGCCTGGGCCACGGTTCCGCGCTATCGCTATGATCAACTCATGCGTCTGGGTTGGAAAGTGTTCCTGCCGATCAGCATATTCTGGGTATTCTTGGTCAGCGGATATGTAATGATTGATAAATTTGGATGGCCGCTATGAGAATATCACAAGTCATAAAAGCCTTCTCTCTGTACGAGATCGTTTTGGCGCATGCTTTGACGCTGAAATATTTCTTCAAAAAGAAAAAGACGATCAACTATCCCTACGAGAAGAACCCGATTTCGCCGCGGTTCCGGGGCGAGCATGTGCTGCGCCGCTATCCCAATGGGGAAGAGCGCTGCATTGCCTGCAAGCTGTGCGAAGCGGTTTGTCCGGCACAGGCGATTACCATCGAGGCGGAACCGCGCGAGGATGGCAGCCGCCGCACAACGCGCTATGATATCGATATGACCAAGTGTATTTACTGCGGCTTCTGTCAGGAGGCCTGTCCGGTTGATGCCGTGGTTGAAGGACCGAATTTCGAATATTCGACCGAGACACGTGAAGAACTTATCTACGACAAGGCAAAACTGCTTGAAAATGGTGACAAATGGGAGCGAGCCATCGCATCCAACCTTGCCGCCGACGCGCCCTATCGTTAAGGCGCTGACAGGATTCTAAGGGGGTTACGGAAACCGTTATAATGCAAATATTTGCTTTCTATCTATTCGCATCCATCGTCATCGCCAGTGGTGCGTTCTGCATCTTTGCGCGTAATCCCGTGCATAGCGTTTTGTGGCTGATTTTGGCGTTTTTCAATGCTGCCGGCCTGATGCTGCTGGTAGGTGCCGAGTTTATCGCGGCCCTGCTGGTCATTGTATATGTCGGCGCGGTGGCGGTTTTGTTCCTGTTTGTCGTGATGATGCTCGATATTGATTTTGCCGAGTTGCGAGCCGGTTTCATGAAAAACCTGCCTTTAGGGCTGTTGCTGGCTCTCGTATTACTGGCAGAAATCATATTTGGTATCGGAGCATGGAGTGCTGGCGGGATGGGCGAAGCAACGGCTGTTGTTGGACCTCCGGCAGGCGGACCTTCCAATATCGAAGCTTTGGGCACGCTGCTTTACACCAAATATGTGTTTATATTTGAAGCTGCGGGTCTTGTTCTGCTGGTCGCTATGGTCGGTGCGATTGTTCTGACCAACCGCAAACGCGGCGGTGTCAGGATCCAGAATATTCAGGAGCAGGTCGCAAGGCGTCCGCAAGACGCAACACGCAACGAGCAGCCAGAAGTCGGCAAGGGGGTCGAACTATGATCGGCATTGAACATTATCTGGTGGTCAGTTCCATCCTGTTTGTGATGGGCATGCTGGGCATCTTTCTGAACCGCAAGAATATCATCATCATCCTGATGGCGATCGAATTGATTTTGCTCTCGGTCAACCTGAACCTGGTCGCGTTCAGCGCCTTTCTGGGTGACATGACCGGGCAGATATTTGCGATGTTTGTGCTTACGGTCGCTGCGGGTGAAGCGGCTATCGGTCTTGCGATATTGGTTATTTACTTCCGTCAGCGCGGCACGATTGCCGTTGATGATGTCAACCGGATGAAGGGTTAAGGACTTGACGATCCAGCTTATCGTTTTCCTGCCCTTGCTGGCAGCAATCGTCGCAGGCTTTGGCAATCGGGTGATTGGCAATGTTCCGGCGAAATTCGTGACCACCGCCGCTCTGTTCGTGTCTTGCGCGCTGAGCTGGCCGATCTTTATCGACTATGTCCTTCTGTCCCGGGCCGCCGAAGTTGTGCCCGTGCTGACTTGGGTGCAGTCGGGCGATCTCAATTTTGAATGGTCTTTGCGGGTTGATGCGCTGACCGCCGTCATGCTGGTTGTTGTGACCACGGTTTCGGCTCTCGTTCACCTCTATAGCTGGGGCTATATGGACGAAGACCCCGATCAACCGCGCTTTTTCGCTTATTTGTCGCTGTTTACTTTCGCCATGTTGATGCTGGTTACGGCCGACAATCTGGTGCAGATGTTCTTTGGCTGGGAAGGTGTGGGGCTAGCCTCTTACTTGCTGATCGGTTTCTGGTTCAAGAAACCGACAGCCAGTGCCGCCGCGATCAAAGCCTTTGTTGTCAACCGGGTCGGTGACCTTGGTTTCATGCTGGGTATCTTCGGTACCTTCCTCGTATTTGGCACTGTATCGATTCCGGAAATTCTGGAAGCGGCGCCTGCGATGGCAGGATCGACAATTACATTTGCGGGCATGCGACTTGATACGATGACCATATTGTGTCTGTTGCTGTTTATCGGTGCGATGGGCAAGTCTGCGCAATTGGGACTGCACACCTGGCTCCCCGACGCGATGGAAGGGCCGACACCAGTGTCCGCGCTTATCCACGCGGCAACGATGGTTACTGCGGGTGTGTTCATGGTCTGCCGTCTTTCGCCCATGTTTGAAACCAGCGAAGTGGCTTTGGCGGTTGTAACGGTGGTTGGTGCGTGCACGGCGATTTTTGCGGCGACGGTCGGTTTGGTCCAGCATGATATCAAGCGTGTGATTGCCTATTCGACCTGTTCACAGCTCGGTTATATGTTCTTTGCTGCCGGTGTTGGTGCCTATAGTGCGGCGATGTTCCACCTGTTTACGCACGCTTTCTTTAAGGCACTGTTGTTCCTTGGTGCCGGTTCGGTAATCCATGCAATGCACCACGAACAGGACATGCGTTATTATGGCGGCTTGCGGAAAGAAATCCCGATTACATTCTGGGCGATGATGGCCGGGACGCTGGCGATTACCGGTGTTGGTATTGTCGGTCTCGGCGGTTTTGCCGGTTTCTATTCGAAAGACGCGATTATCGAGGCTGCTTTTGCGAGTGGTTCAAGTACCGGCCAGTTTGCCTTTGCTATTGGCGTTCTCGCGGCGTTGCTGACCAGTTTTTACAGCTGGCGCCTGATGTTCCTGACCTTCTGGGGCACGCCGCGCTGGATCCAGTCCGAGCATATTCAGCATAGCGTTCACAAGACACCTGAAACGGCAGAAGACTCCACCGGCGGTTATCATCCGCATGAAAGCCCATTCTCTATGTTGATCCCATTGGGTGTTCTCGGCTTTGGTGCGATTGCGGCAGGCTTTCTGTTCCACAATCAGTTTATCGATGCGACCGAGGGCTTCCGCTTCTGGGCAGGTAGTCTGGCGTTTGATCGCCATTTGATGCATGAAATTCACGAGGTACCGCTGTGGGTAAAACTCGCTTCGACAGTCGCGATGCTCATCGGTCTGACGACGGCCTATCTGATGTATTTCCGCGGCAAAGATCGTCCAGCGCGTCTGGCCGCGACCTTTCAGCCGGTCTATAATTTCTTCTTCAACAAATGGTATTTTGACGAATTGTATGACCTGCTCTTTGTACGTCCTGCTTTCTGGTTTGGACGGCTGTTCTGGAAAACCGGCGACGAAGGTACGATTGATCGCTTTGGCCCGAATGGCGTCGCGGCAGTAGTGGCTAGCGGTGCGGGAGTCGCGAAGAAATTCCAGACCGGATATCTCTATAGCTATGCGCTGGTCATGCTGCTTGGATTGGCGGCTGCGGTGACGTGGCTTATCGTGCGGGGAGCAAACTGATGAACCAGCTTGATTTCCCGATCCTGTCGCTGATGTTGGGCTTGCCGATGCTGGCGGCGATCATCTGTCTGTTCCTGAATGCGCAAGCGGCGCGGTTGCTGGCGCTTGTCACGACCCTGACGCTATTTGCGCTTGGTATCGTCCTGTGGGTCAATTATGATATTGGCGGTCCGCAATGGCAATATGTCGAGCGGGTTGAGCTGTTTGGCAATTTCGCCTGGGCATTGGGCATAGACGGCATTTCGATGATGCTGATCATGCTGACCGTGTTCCTGATGCCGATATGTATCGGCGCGAGCTGGGAGTCGATCAAGGAACGCGTTGGCGAATATATGGCGGCCTTCCTGTTCATGGAAGTGCTGATGATAGGCGTGTTTGCGGCGCAGGATATCTTCCTGTTCTACATCCTGTTCGAGGCTGGCCTGATCCCGATGTATCTGATCATCGGAATCTGGGGCGGCGCAAACCGGATTTACGCGAGTTACAAATTTTTCCTTTACACGTTGCTTGGCTCCGTTGTGATGCTGATCGCCATGCTGTGGATGGTTCAGGATGCCGGTACCAGCGATATTCCGACGCTGCTGAATTATGACTTTGCGCCTGAGGCCCAGACATGGCTCTGGCTGGCCTTCTTTGCCAGCTTTGCGGTGAAGATGCCGATGTGGCCGGTTCATACCTGGCTGCCCGATGCGCACGTTCAGGCGCCGACTGCAGGCTCTGTGATATTGGCGGGCGTGTTGCTGAAAATGGGTGGTTATGGCTTCCTGCGTTTCTCACTACCGATGTTCCCGGAAGCATCAGAGCAATTTATCTGGTTGGTCTTCGCGCTGTCTATGGTGGCAGTCGTCTACACCTCGCTCGTCGCTTTGGTGCAGCAGGACATGAAGAAGCTGATCGCCTATTCATCAGTGGCCCATATGGCGATCGTGACACTGGGGCTTTTCGCTTTCAACCGTCAGGGTATTGAAGGCGCAATCATCGTTATGCTGAGCCATGGTCTGGTGTCCGGCGCGCTCTTCCTGTGTGTTGGCGTGATCTATGATCGTCTGCACACGAGGGAAATCGACCGCTATGGCGGCCTTTCGATCAACATGCCGAAATATGCGCTATTGTTCATGCTGTTCACAATGGCATCCATCGGTCTGCCCGGAACCAGCGGGTTTGTAGGTGAATTCCTGTCGCTTGTAGGGCTCTATAAAGTGAATAGCTGGGTCACGTTGGTGGCAACAACGGGCATCATTCTAGGCGCCGGTTATATGCTGTATCTTTATCGCCGCGTGGCCTTTGGCGAACTCGTTCATGAGGACGTCAAGGCGATGCCGGACCTGTCCGCTCGTGAGATGGCCTTACTCGCACCGATCGCTGCGGTGGTTATGTGGATGGGCGTTTATCCGGAGAGCTTCATGGCGCCAATTCGCGGGGATGTCGGGACGCTTGTCGCCCGTATTGACCGCGCAGCGCCAGAAGGGGATGCGCATTTGAAAATGGGGCAAGCAACCGCGGTACCCAAGGGCCATGAAGCCGAAGCCGGCCACGGGGAGTCGCACTGATGGATCACAAACTTTCACTGATTTTCACGCTGCCCGAGATCATTTTGTCGGTGAGCGGCATGATATTGCTGCTTGTCGCTGCGTGGGGCGGCGTCAAGTCGGCGCGGCTCATCAGCATATTGGCGGTTGCCGCGCTATTTGGTTCTTCGGCCTACGCGCTCGAATTCCTGACCAATCCATCCTTTGAATTTGGCGGTGATGCGTTTTACGGGCTCTATCGGATGGACGGGTTTGGCAGTTTTTCGAAGTTATTGATCTACTTTGCAGCGATTGTCTCGCTGATCATCGCGCCGCGTTTCTTTAAAGATAGCGGTATCTATCGGCCCGAATATCCGGTTCTGATCCTGTTCGCGACCGTCGGGATGGGCATGATGGTATCGGCCGTGGATATGTTGACACTCTACATCGGACTCGAGCTTAACAGCCTGTCCGCTTATGTTTTGGCAAGTATCATCCGCAATGACGTCCGGTCCTCTGAAGCCGGTTTGAAATATTTCGTACTGGGATCACTGGCCAGCGGCATGCTGCTGTTCGGCATTTCACTGGTTTACGGTTTTGCCGGATCGACCAATTTTTCGGTTATCGCGGATACGTTGACTGGCGATCTGTCGACCGGACCGCTCATCGGCGTCGTTCTGGTGCTGGCGGGTCTGGCGTTCAAGATCAGTGCCGTCCCGTTCCATATGTGGACGCCGGATGTTTACGAGGGCGCTCCGACACCGGTAACCGCCTTTTTCGCCAGCGCACCCAAAGTAGCGGCCATCGCACTGACGGTTCGGGTGATTATTGACGCCTTTGGCAGCCAGACATCGACGTGGCAGCAGATCATTGTCTTTGTCGCACTCGCGTCCATTGTGCTCGGCGCAGTCGCGGCCATTGGTCAGCAGAATATCAAACGCCTGCTTGCCTATAGCTCGATCAATAATGTCGGTTTCCTGCTTATTGGTCTGGCTGCAGGTACGGCTCAGGGTATCTCTGCGATGCTCTTCTATCTGATCATCTACGTCGCGATGACACTTGGTAGCTTCATCTGCGTCATGGAAATGCGTGACGCGGAAGGCAAACCATTGGAATCATTATCCAGCCTTGCCGGCCTGTCACAAACACGACCGGGACTGGCCGCTGCTTTTGCCGTGTTCATGTTCTCGCTAGCCGGCATTCCGCCACTATTCGGCTTCTGGGGCAAGTTCCTGGTCTTTGATGCAGCCGTTGCAGCGGGCATGTTGCCGCTGGCGGTAATCGGTATTGCGGCATCGGTGATCGGTGCTTTCTACTACATCAAGGTCGTCAAAATCATCTATTTCGATGATCCAGCCGGTCAGATTGCCAAAACAGGCCACAAGACCGAGAATGGATTGATCGGATTGATGGCTCTGGCTGTGTCGCCTTTGGGATATCTCACCATTCCGCTGCTGGCACCGGTTACAGCAACGGCGGCTCAGGCTTTATTCTGACCTTTCATATAGAAACAGTAGCCGAGACCGCATCGACCAATGCGGATATGAAGGCACGCGCCTTGAATGGTGCTGATGAAGGTTTCTGGCTTCGCGCGGAAAAACAAAGTGGCGGAATTGGACGTCTCGGCCGCAAATGGGAAAGCCCGGAAGGCAATCTCTATTGCAGCACCATGGTTGTGTGCCGTGCCGAAGATCCTCAACCATCAACCTTGTCGTTTGTCGCCGCTGTGGCGGTGCACAAGGCGATCAGCGCTCACGTACCGCACGACGATATCAGGCTGAAATGGCCCAACGACATACTGGTGTCTGGTCATAAGATATGCGGTATTTTGCTGGAACGGTCGGGTGAGGCTGTCGTTGTTGGCATAGGCGTGAACATCGCAGTCGCTCCACAGGTCGAAGGGCGTATTGTTACGAGCCTCCACAAAGAAGGAGCCGAGGCTGGTCTGACGGCCGCAAGCTTTCTGGAGACGCTGGCGCAATATTTTGCTGATGCTGTGAACGAATGGAGACAATCAGGTTTGCCCGCAATTCTTACAGCATGGCAAGAACGAGCGCATCCTTTGGGAACGCGCTTCTCAACAAGTGATGAAAAGGGCGGGCGTGTGGAAGGCGAATATGCAGGCTTGTCCGATCAGGGAGCGCTGCGCTTGAGAAAGGCCGACGGAGCGCTTATCGAGATACATGCCGGTGATGTTGATGTCGGCTAAAAGGAAGGATCAATCATGCTGCTCGCGATAGATGCCGGCAACACCAATGTCGTATTTGCGCTTTTTGACGGAGACGAGGTTAAGGCGCGCTGGCGTATTGCAACCGATCCGCGGCGCACTGCGGATGAATATGTTGTATGGCTTCGGCAATTGCTGGATCTTGAAGGGTTGGGTATCGACGCCATTGATGCCGTCATAATTGGCACTGTTGTACCAAGAGCGCTGCATAACCTGACCGTATTATCGGAAAAATATTTCGGTGTAACACCGTTGGTGGCCGGGCGTGGTGATGCTGGATGGGGTGTGGCGCTGGATGTGGCACAGCCCGACACGGTTGGCGCAGACCGGGTTCTCAATATCATTGCGGCTCATGAAAAGTACAAGCAGGACGTAATAATCATTGATTTCGGCACCGCCACCACTTTTGATGTCGCAGATTATGACGGAGCGTATAAAGGCGGCGTCATCGCGCCGGGTATAAACCTGTCACTGGATGCTCTTGTCGGGAAAACCGCTCAGCTTCCGCGTATCGCTCTTGAAGCACCGGAAGATGACAATGTTATCGGGCGGACGACCGAAAGCCAGATGCTGATCGGCATTTTCTGGGGTTATGTCGCAATGATTGAAGGTCTCGTCGAACGGACCAAGGCACAGATCGGCCGTCCTACCACAGTTATCGCCACTGGCGGATTGTCTGTTTTATTTGATGCACATACAGACGTATTTGACCATCTGGAGTCCGACCTTACCTTGCGCGGACTCTTAATCCTCTATCAGAGAGCAACCAGCACCTAATGATAAAACCAAAAAACGAACTTCTCTTCCTGGCTCTCGGCGGGTCAGCGGAGATTGGCATGAACGTCAACCTTTATGGCTGTGACGGGAAATGGGTGATGGTCGATCTGGGCATGACTTTCGCTGATCCCGGCTATCCGGGCATCGACCTCGTCTTGCCCGATCTTGAATTTATTGAAAAGCAATCCAAGAACCTGCTGGGCATTGTCTTGACGCATGGCCATGAGGATCATATCGGCGCCATTCCCTATTTTGCTGGAGAGCTGGATGTTCCGCTCTATGCGACACCGTTTACCGCGGGTTTGATCCGCCGGAAACTAGCAGAAGCTGGCCTAGAGGATGATGTAGAGCTGAACATCATTCCCAATGAAGGCAGCTTTGATCTGGGGCCCTTCGGTTTCCGCTATCTGCCAATTGCGCACAGCATCGCAGAAGGCAATGCGCTGCTGATTGACACGCCATATGGCAAGGTTTTCCATACCGGCGACTGGAAGCTGGATGATGAACCAATGCTTGGCGTCCCCTCGACAACGGAGCAGTTAAAAGCGGTCGGTGATGAGGGTATATTGGCAATGGTGTGCGATTCCACCAATGTCTTTAACGATGCACCGTCCGGGTCGGAGGGCGATGTTTATCGCAACCTGATGCGGGTCGTTGAAGGCCTGGAAAACCGGGTATTGGTAACGACCTTTGCATCGAATGCAGCACGCCTCCAGACGCTTGGCGAAGTTGCAAAACATAGCGGTCGCCAGCTGTGCGTCGCCGGGCGCTCGCTCGACCGGATGATCGAAAACTCTCGCGAGAACGGTTATCTAAAGGATTTTCCGCCAACGGTGGATTTCGATGAAGCCATGAACATTCCGCGCGATGAAATCATGATCATCGCGACGGGCGGGCAGGGTGAAGCGAGAGCGGCATTGGGGCGGATTGCTGGCGACAGTCATAAGATCAAACTGACCGAAGGCGACCATGTCCTGTTTTCCTCCAAGCAAATTCCCGGCAACGAGATTGCTATCGGCCGCATCCAGAACCAGCTTGCCGCCAAGGGCGTTGTGATGATCACGGACCGGCAGGAGCATATTCATGTCTCGGGGCATCCCGGGCGTCCCGAACTGGCCAGCATGTATGAATGGATCCGGCCAGAGATACTGGTTCCGGTGCACGGCGAAATCCGCCACATGAAAGAACAGGCACGCTTTGCACAAGAGCAGGGCGTTCCGCAGAACATCTTTCAGCAAAATGGCGACGTCGTACGGCTTGCACCAGAAGGTCCGAAAATCATAAGTCAGGAGAGGACAGGGCGTCTGGTTCTTGATGGCGATGTGATCATACCGGCCGATGGCAAGACACTTAACGAACGTCGGAAAATTGCTTATAATGGTAGCATATCGGTGGCCGTCGGTCTGGATGAACGGGGCAAGATCATGGGCCAACCCATGCTGCGTTTACATGGTGTCCCGCTGGAAGAAGATGAGGAAGATTTTCTCGACGAGATGTATGAGACGATAATGAAGAAATTCAAAAAACCTGTAGGTGATATCGACAGATTTTCAGAAGAGTTACGTTTGTTGGTCAGACGCAGCGCAACTGAATGGACTGGCAAAAAACCGGTTGTTTCGGTTCTGGTTATTGAGGCGTAACGTCAATGGACTGGACTTCGATTCTCGCCATTTATGTGCTGTTCTGGGTGCTATCGGCTTTTATTATATTGCCCTTTGGCATACGCAGCCATTCGGAAACGGGCACAGAAATGGTGAAGGGGCAGGCAGATGGAGCGCCGGTCAATTTCAGACCGGGCCGGACATTGGCCTTTACAACATTACTGGCGACGTTTGCCTTTATCCTGTTTTATTTCAACTACACCAATCAATGGATCACCGTTGATGACATAGATTTTTTCGGCAGCCGTGACAGACTGGAACAGCAGTAACCCGAAAGTGATGAACTTTTAGTTGCGAAGCCGTTCGATAGCTTGAGCCAAGGCAACATAGAGTTTGCCGATATCCGATGACAACAGCGTCACGCTGATTGCGCTACCATCGCGGGTCGCAAGTACGCCGCGCAGCATTGTTTCGAAATCATGGATATAGCGGTTCACATGCTCACGGAATTCTGAATTATTGTCATATTCCACCAGAATTTCGCGCACTTCTCCGGTATCAAGCAGGCGCACGGCGCGGCGGGTAAATATACCGCGGTCACCTTTCAGGTAAGCCGCCCATTCCGTATCGGTTACTTCATTGGATAGCAATTTCGTGACGTCGATCGCCGTGGAATTGAGGGATTCGGTGAGCAAAGCGACACGGCGCGTGAAATTCTCGTCGCTGCTTTGCTCCGCCTTTTCCTTGGCAAACAATATGCGCTGTTCCAATTTCGTGGTCATGTCTTCGATGGCGGCAAGTTGCTCCGTCAAATGGCCAGCGGTAGACTCCGTGGTCGCCACTGCCTTGGACACTGCCGATTCCAGTTTCGGCGCGATGGAAGAGATTTTTTCATCCACAATCTTGGTGAGCGCTTCTTCGCTGACTTTTTCAAAGGTCTCGGCAGATCCTGAAATAGATTTTTCCAATGCCTCGCGCGAATGTTCCGATGCCTGGCGAGCAGTCTCTTTTACGCGCAGCAGGGCGCTGACCAGCTTCTCGCCAGCGCTTTCGGCCAGAGCTTCGTTCTGGTCACGGACTTCCTGCAATTCTTTCGCGAGTCCTTCGATCTTGCCGAGAACATTGTCGGTCGCAATAATGCCATCATCGCTGAGCTTGGCAAGTTTCGCGCGCTGCTCCTCAATGGCCTCATCCGATTTTTCAATTTTGGCGGTCACTTCATCGGTTACCGTACCGACCTTTTCGGCTTCTTCAGTCATGCGGCTGAACAGGGCAGAACTGGCTTCGGATTTTTCGTTCATCCGGTCAAACGCGGCGGGTAATGTTTCGTCCAGCTCCCGCGCGCCGCTATCAAGAGCGACAAGCAGCTGTTCGACGCGCTCGATCATCTGATCAGCAGTACCATGGCCCTCTTCGATGGATTTCTTGAGTGCATCACTATTCTGCTCGAGCGCAGTCATCGCAAAGGCCAGCTTGGCGGTTTTTTCGCCGCTTTCATTGTCGAGCGTTTCCACTTTGGTCGAGATTTCCGCAACGCTTTGATGGAGTTCGGCCACGAGTTCCTTTAACCGCGCTTCTTCATCATCAGCCGTTTTGCCTACCAGGGTCAGGGTTTCTTCTATGCTCGCCAGATCGGTCCTGATTGCCTCAGAGCTTTCAGATGTTTCCGCTGCCAGTTCGGATCGGGTCTTATGCAAAGCGGCGATCACGTCTGCGGAAGTATTTTTCAAAATGTCAGCAATCCGGGTCGACCCTGTTTCCGTTTCCGTTAGTTGCTTGGTCAATTTGTCTTTTATTGCCTCAGCGGTTGTTTCGAGATTGGACAGCGAATCTTCCGAACGTTTGGTCAGTTCATCAAGACTGGCTTTCGCCGCCGTTCCAACATCGCCAACCCGGCTCAATGTATTGACCATGGCAGCCATCTCCGCCTGAGCGGCCCGACCGGAATTCCCAATTTGATTGGTCACATCTTTTGCTGTGTTGATAACGAAGGGGAGATGCACGCGCAATTGTTCGAGATTCTTGTAAGCGGTATCGCCCACCGTATCCAATTTCTTCATCTTGGACAGGCCATCGCTCAAGGCCGATTTGATATTGCTGGCCGCTTCGTTGAGTTTTGTCGACGATTGAGAGCCCAGCGTTTCCAGTTCTTTCGTTTCACCGGCAAGGAATTCACGCGCCATCGCCAGCTCGTTGTTCACCGTCTTCAAACGGAATTCCAGCTGCTCGGATTCCATTCGTAAAGATGATGCAACGTCATCAAATCGCTTGGCTTCCCGGGTGCTGTTGCGCATGTAGAGCAGATAGAGAATAGCGAAGGTCGCAATTGGCAGGCAATATTGAGACAATAGGTCAATTCCGCCCTTCATCGTCGGGATTGTGGTAAATATGTCGCGATTGGCCCACGCGAAGAAGGCGGTCCATAATGCTATGGATAGACCCAACAGTACCGGCGCAATGTAATGAGATCGTGATGGCCGAACGACATCGTCATCGGCATAGTGACTCCATTCTTCATCGCTGCTGACCTCGTCAAGCTCCTGATCCGCTTCGCTTTCAACGGCATCGCTGCCATCGTCTTCGCTCAGCTCAAGGGCATCACTGCCATCTGTTTCGTCAAACTCGACATGCTCCATATGAGGTTCTTCACCCCGGTCACGCCTGATTCCGATAATTTTCGATCCACCTGTCATGAGTCGGTTTTACCATAAAAATCGGCCAGAGAAACTATAAGTTAACCATGGCACCGTAAGAAATGCCCATGTCATTCGATTATGGAGCGCTCGACGCGGCTTTAACCGCCGCAGTTGGTGACGATCAGTCACTCATCGCGGAATTGCGTACCGCTTTTCTGGACAGTGCAAAACGGCAGGTCGACTTGCTTCACCGCGCACGTTGTGATGCCAATTGGGAATATGCTGCTTTGCGCCTGAAGGGGTTGGCGGCCAGTTTCGGTGCGACTCATGTACTGGATCTGGCGGAAGAAGCGGTTATGTCTGCTCCGGGTGAACCGACGGTGCTGAAAAAGCTCGAACGGGCTATCGCCGCAATCGAAGATCATCGCGACTAACCACCCCGTTTATCCGCATTAAAAGATGAAGATATCGCTTTGATGCAATAGCGGTAAATCCTATATGATGCTCACGTCTGTTGACTGGCAAATTGGGATTTATTTTTGAGACTGGCCCTTATCTCCGTATCGACCGAGCATGAAGTGGGGCATGGGCCTGCTGGCATGCTGCCGCTGTTCGATGGTAATGTCATTGAACAACAAGTAAGAGCTGTCCGAAATATGGGTGCAGAGAAGATTATATTGCTGAGCCCAACTATGCCCGGGGCTTTGCTGCAATATGTTGATGCCTTGAAGCGTCAGAATATTGATGCCGAGATTATCCGCGATACCAGCGATCTGGGGCAACATGCGTCAGAAAATGACGACCTTATTTTTCTTGGAGATGGTATTCTCCCCGCAAAGCCGATTGAAGATAAATTGAGCGGGAAATCCGTTGAATCAATCTATGTCGTAACAAATGCAGATAATTACGACAGTTTTGAGCGGATTGATCTCAGCCACCGATGGCTCGGCATAGCTCTTTTAAAAGCCACACGCCTCGGGGAGATATCGAATATCCCCGATGATTGGGACGTTGGCTCCGCGTTGCTTCGTACCGCAGTGCAATCGGAATGTGAGCGAGAGTTGGTTTCTGACGAGGATATACAGTCCGATGCAGTGTCCCAGCTGATCGATGCCGAGAGGAGTTTGGCTTATGCCGACCGGCGGCTCGGTGCGGTGCGAATTCCCAAACAGAATTTCCTCGATCGATATGTCGTTTGGCCGTTGATGCGCAAACTGATGCCGGTACTTTGGCAGGCCCCCGATGCGAAGAAATATTTTGGGATGGCCAGTATTGCCTGCTCGATTATCGCCCTCGGACTTGGTCTTATCATATGGCCCGCGGCTTCGCTGGGCTTTCTGTTTCTTGGTTCTCTGGTTTTGGTACTCCACAAACGGATTTCCATGTTTTCGACCGAATTGAACAAGCCTGACTGGACCGCACCAATATTCTATTTGATGGCCGCAATCGTTTTGACAATTACGGTCCTGCGGACGGTGTCTTCGGCAACCTTGTTCGCTGACATATCAATATTGCTGCTACTAATTGGTAATTTGTGGCTCGTTCACGCGGCGGAGGATGATATCGGATTGAACTGGATAAGGCCTGATACCCCTTTGATTCTATTGATTTTATTGATCGCTGCTGCTCTTGGCGCATTCTCCCTTGGTCTCTACACCGCTGCCTTGTTCTGTTTGGTTTATCTGGTTGCAGAACGACGCGACTATTTTTCTTCGGAATCTGGCGCTGCGTCTCAAAAATAGAAAATATTGCACTTAGCCAGATATTAACCACATTGGCCTACGGCTAAACCCATGGTGAAGCGAGATTTTTTGATGGACCAGAATACGGGCCCTGGCCTTGTTCAGCAGGCTGCCGCAATCAGCGGTTCAAGCGCCGCTGTGTCTGACGACCTTGCTGCCGCGCTCTTTCCGAAATCGGACATCATATTGTCTGATCGCATGCTGTCCAACGGCCGCCAATATTTGCAGTCTATAGTCCAGGATATCGAGACCGAAATCTGCATGATTGCTGTCGAAGATTTTGGCCTGACACATGACACGATTATCGAGATCGGCAACAGCGACAGAGGACATAGTTTTCCGTTGCTTCAAAATGCGGGTTTGCTGGAAACCAAAACACTGCTCGGCCATATTTTTATCAGCGTGCAGCGTGTAGAGCTTGGCGCACGGCTTTTGCAGAAAATTTCACAGGCCGATCTGGAAGCTGTTTTGACGCGTTATCTCGATAATGAAGATGCTGCGATTGCGGATGCCGCTATGGCATCGCTGGTGGCGCAAAGCCGCGACAATGCGGCGCCGGGTTCCATTCATGCTCATATCGCCAGTCTTCCTGCAGAAATATTGTTTGCACTTGTGTGGCCTGTGGTTGCTGCGATTCAAAAGCTTTCCGGCTATGATGGACCGGACCTGAAAAAAGCAGCAGAGAAACTGCTGGGCGGACATGATGAGAGCGTTGGCACGCAAAGCCGCGCACGCCGTCTGGCGCAACTTGTCGATCAGTTGGCAGAGGATGAACATCATCTTCATCCACTTTATGACGGGCTGGATCTTTTTCTTGCCCGCCTGGCAAAGCGCTCCGGACTGTCAGTTGATCAACTCATATTGTTTACCGCTGAACCCAATATGGTTCGACTGGTTCTGACCATGCGTGCAGTTGATTTGCCGACAGACCATGCCATATCGATTTTCGGTGTGCTGGACGGTAGCGGTCAATTACTGACCCCCGCTTCCTATAACGAGATTGATGGTGAGAAGGCCGCAGAACTGGTCAGTAAATGGGCTGGCAATAAACTTCTCCAGGACGCACAACGCCAGCTAAATGCTGGCCTTCCGGGGTTTTCTGACTAATGCCGGTTACCGGCAATCTGGCTGAGCCGGTTCGCGGACAACTGGATGGCGATGGCCGTCTGGTTTCGGCGGACCCGCCATTGCTGCGCCTTCACCTGCACTGTGGCGGTTATGAGGGCGGGCCGCTTGCTGTGCCACAATTGTCAAATCTCTGCCGTCTGAGCAGGCAGTTGAACATGAACCTGTCGCGCCCAGTGCAGGCGGCTGATGAAGACAACCTGATCAACATGTGGGTTGAGATTCGTCTTCAACCCGGTGACCAGTATGGCAATGTCGGGATCAGTATAGTTGACTGGAAAGAAACGCCTGCGCCTTCGACAAGCAGTCAGGCATCTGGGCGGCAGCGTGATTTTGACCGGCTCAATGGGCGAGGGTCGATCCGGACCGATGCATCCCTGCGTATCATGGCCTTGTCTATGCCCGGTGATCTGGACGCGGTTGAGAAATATATCGGTCAATCCCTGCTGGATATTTTCGACTTTGTAGAGCCATCCAAACAGAGTGTGTTGGTGGAATCAATATCTGAACGCCAGCCGGTGCGCGGTCAGCACGTTCGCCAGAGAAACGGAAAAAGGTCCTTCTACAACCTGTCCGGGCAGCCATTGATTGACAATGATGGCCTGTTTTCCGGCTATCGCTTCGCGCTGGAACTGGATGAGGAACGGGAAGCCAAAGCGAATGAAGACGAGGCAAGTCTGCCAATCAAAAAAAGCGAACTGATCAGCGATTCCCTTTTCGGTTCCCAATTGGGCCCGGCTTTGCGTCAGCCACTGGGCAAGATTATCGCCAATGCCGAGACTATTGGCAGCCGGTTGGAAGGGCCATTGCGTGGAGATTACTCCGATTATGCCAAGGATATCGCCTCCGCCGGTCGCCACTTGATGGATCTGGTCAATGACCTGTCCGATCTCGAAGCAATACAGCGAACCAGTTTTTCAGTTGCCGCAGATGATATTGATCTTGTTGATCTGGCACACCGGGCTGCTGGCCTGCTCGCGGTTAAGGCAGCCGATCACCAGATCCGAATTGACTTGCCTGACAAAGACCTGGAAATGCCGGTAAAGGGCGAGTTTCGTAGGGTTTTACAGATATTGGTCAACCTGATCGGGAATGCAATCCGTTACTCTCCCGATGGTTCGGTCATTAAGTTGCAGGTTGTTTCAGAGGGCGAGTTCTCAGTGATTACCGTGCGTGACCAGGGTGATGGTATTGCCGAAGATGATCAGCAGCGCATATTTGAAAAGTTCGAAAGACTAGGGCGCTCTGGCGACGGCGGCAGCGGATTGGGCCTTTTCATCTCCCGTCGTCTGGCCAATGCCATGGACGGCAGCCTGACAGTCGAGAGCGCCGTTGGCAAAGGTTCTACCTTTAAACTCAGCCTGCCATCACGCGCCGCTTAGGCACAAAAAAGGGAGCTATGAAGCCCCCTTTTTTCCATATTTTCCCAGATTACCGTTTGCCAATTTCCACATAATCGCGCTGTGTGGGGCCGGTATAAAGCTGGCGCGGACGCCCGATAACCTGACCGGGGTCAGAAATCATCTCGTTCCACTGAGCAACCCAGCCGACGGTCCGTGCGAGCGCGAAGAGCGCGGTAAACATGGAGGTCGGGAAACCAATGGCGGAAAGGATGATGCCGGAATAGAAATCTACGTTCGGGAAGAGCTTCTTCTCTTTGAAATAGTCATCGTTCAGAGCCATTTCCTCTAGTTGCAGAGCAACCTCAAAGACAGGATCGGTGACTTTCAATGCGTCAAAGACTTCACGGACGGTTTTCTGCATGACCGTCGCACGCGGGTCATGATTTTTATAAACCCGGTGACCAAAGCCCATAAGGCGGAATGGATCATTTTTATCTTTCGCACGTTCAATATATTCCGGAATCCGGTCAGGGTGACCGATTTCATGGAGCATGTTGAGTGCCGCTTCATTGGCGCCGCCATGGGCAGGGCCCCAGAGGCAAGCAATGCCGGCAGCAATACAGGCAAAAGGATTGGCTCCCGAAGAACCGGCGAGCCGCACGGTTGAGGTGGAAGCATTTTGCTCATGGTCAGCATGAAGGATGAAAATCCGGTCCATTGCCTTTTCAACTGCTGGGACAACTTCATAGGGCTCGGCGGGAACGCCAAAGGTCATACGCAGGAAATTACCTGTATAAGACAAGCTGTTATCCGGATGCATGAAAGGCTGGCCGACGGCATATTTATACGCCATCGCAGCAATGGTCGGCATTTTGGCGATCAACCGGTGACTTGCGATCATCCGCTGTTCGGGATCACTGATATCCGTGCTGTCGTGATAGAAAGCAGACAGGGCACCTACGACGCCGCACATGATCGCCATCGGGTGAGCATCGCGGCGGAAACCATTGTAAAAGGTCGAAAACTGATCATGCAGCATCGTGTGGCGCGTGATCGTGTTGGTGAACTGCGCATATTCGTCTGCTGTTGGAAGCTCTCCGCGCAAGAGCAGGTGGGCCACTTCCATGAAGCTG
Organism: Sphingorhabdus sp. EL138; assembly: GCF_900258045.1. Taxonomy (GTDB): domain Bacteria; phylum Pseudomonadota; class Alphaproteobacteria; order Sphingomonadales; family Sphingomonadaceae; genus Parasphingorhabdus. The sequence goes on from NZ_OGVD01000004.1 coordinate 722,425, forward strand.
CTATGCTCGGCCAATTGACCGATGGGGTAACCGCGGTGGAGCAATATGCCTTCGCCGCCATCAATGAAGGTCAATTCGGATTCACAGCTTGCAGTTGATTTAAATCCGGGATCGTAGGTGAAGGCACCAGTTTGTCCGTAAAGTTTCCGAATATCCACGACATCCGGTCCTTCGGTACCCTTCATGACGGGGAATTCGTAATTTTCGCCGTCTAGGTTAAATGATGCGCTATTGTTGCCCACAATATTGTCCTTTCTGCTCCTGAGAATTCAGGTTATTTTATTTGATCTGCAAGACGATCCAATGACTCTTCCTTGCCCAAGAGTATCAGCACGTCAAAAATTCCGGGTGAACTGGTACTTCCCGTTAAGGCGGCCCGCATAGGTTGTGCAAGCTTTCCTAACCCCAATTCGGCGGCTTCTGCTATGGCCTTTACCCGGTCCTCGGTTGCCTGGATCGTCCAGTCGTCAAGGTCGGTCAAAGTCGAATGAATCGATTCAAGCAGCTGCCGTGCGTCAGCACCTAGCAGAGATTGTGCCTTCTCGTCGAGGTCAAGTGGTCGTTTTTTATAGAGAAAAAGGCTATTATTAGCCAATTCGATAAGGTTTTTGGCGCGGCTTTTCAAAACCGGCATGGCCTGGGCCAGCAAATCGCTTTCAGCCGCTGTCAATTTTGCTCCCAGTTCTTCTTCAATCCATGGTGTTGTCAGTGCTACCAGCACCTTGTCATCGGCTTCGCGAATATATTGACCATTCAGGTTCTGCAGTTTTTTGGCATCAAAGCGCGAAGGCGATTTGCCAACCCCTGACAGGTCAAACCATTTAATGGCCTGTTCGCGTGAAATAATCTCGTTATCGCCGTGCCCCCAGCCCAGACGAAGCAGATAATTGAACATCGCGTCGGACATGACTCCCATATCCCGATAGGCTTCCACACCCAATGCGCCATGCCGTTTGGAGAGCTTAGCGCCATCATTGCCGTGGATGAGCGGAATGTGGGCATAGGTCGGTTCGGCCCAGCCCATCGCGCGGATCATCGCCATCTGACGGAATGCATTGTTGAGATGGTCATCGCCACGAATCAGATGCGTTAGACCCATGTCATGGTCATCGACCACGACTGCCAGCATATAAGTCGGCGTACCATCGGAGCGCAAAAGGATGAAATCATCAATTTCGCTATTCTGCACAGACACTTCACCTTGAACAGCGTCCTCGATTGTCATCTTGCCGCCGGTTTCGGTCTTCAGACGGATCACATAAGGCGCGTCTGCGGCAGCTTCGGACGGATCGCGGTCCCGCCAGCGGCCGTCATAGCGCATCGGCTTCTTTTCCGCCTTTTGCTGCTCTCGCATGGCGGCCAGTTCTTCTGGCGTTGCAAAGCATTTGTAGGCATTGCCAGCAGCGAGCAGTTCATGCGCGACTTCTGCATGACGCGCGGCGCGTTCGGATTGGAAGACCGGTTCATCGTCCCAGTCGAGACCCAGCCAGTCGAGACCTTCCAGAATTGCGTCAATCGCTTCCTGTGTGGATCGCGCCTTGTCGGTATCTTCAATTCTGAGCAGCGCCTTGCCGCCATGATGCCGGGCGAATAGCCAGTTGAACATCGCCGTACGTGCGCCGCCAATATGCAAAAACCCGGTGGGGGAGGGCGCGAAACGCGTGACGACTTGTTCTGATTTATTAAGATTCACGCTTGGTGTTTCCCTGTGTTAGGCAAAAATAATGCAGAGTGGCTTTGATCCGAATAGCCCTGGCGTAACGCCCGATGATATCGGTATGGCCGCCATTTCCGGTTCGAATGGCAAGGCCCTTAGCATGCCGTTTCGCGCACGACAATTGCCTGAATATCTTGGAAATTTGGAAATTTTCAAACGTCTGGAAACGCAGCTTGAAAAAGAGCGCGACCGGTTAGCCTTATGGGTGCCTGTTGGTGTGGGCGCGGGAATCGCTATTTGGTTTCAGCTGGCAAATGCGGCGCTCTGGATAAGCTTTATCGCGCTTTCTTGTGGTTTGGCCTTAAGTGTCAAAGCCCTGAACATGGGCGGGCGGGTCAGCAATGCGTTTTTCTGGTTCGCGGCTTTACTGGCTCTTGGCTGTGCGATCATGTGGTTTCGCTCATGGGCTGTCGCGTCGCCGGTACTCGAACGGCCGATGGTCTCTTCCTTCTATGCTGAAATTGAAAAAACCGAGACAATCAGTGCGCGAGACATCGTGCGGTTGACGCTGGATACGCATGAGAAACAAAATCTACCGCCTCGAGTGCGCGTGAATGTACGAACGGAGAAGGCCGTCGCCGACCTGCAGCCGGGTACCATCATTCAGCTTCGCGCCCGGTTAATGCCACCCGCGATGTCCAGTCTGCCGGGCGCTTATGATTTTTCCCGCCGTGCATGGTTCATGGGGTTGGGGGCCACTGGTCAGCTGTTGGGAGAAATTGAGGTTGTTCGATCAGCGGAGCCGTCATGGGGACCATTATCGGCAATGCCGGAATATCGCCAGGCACTATCCAGCCACGTCCAGTCCCGCATGGCGGGCGGGGCAGCGGCGATAGGGGCGACCCTTGCCACTGGTGATCGCGGGGCGATCAGCGATGAAGATGCAGAAGCGATGCGGCGCAGCGGTCTGGCCCATCTTTTGTCGATCAGCGGGCTGCATGTGACAGCGGTTGTCGGTGCGGTCTATCTGCTGGTTTTGCGTATTTTGGCGCTATTTCCACCATTGGCACTGCGTTTCCGATTGCCCTTGGTGGCTGCGGGTTGCGCAGCAGTGGCGGCGCTCGCCTATACCTTAATGACCGGCGCGCAGGTGCCAACGATAAGAGCATGTGTCGCAGCATTGCTGGTTCTCATCGCTCTCGTCATGGGGCGCAGTGCCATCACCCTGCGCATGGTCGCGGCAGGGGCCCTGTTTGTGCTCATCATCTGGCCGGAATCTCTTGTCGGTCCGAGCTTTCAGCTTAGCTTCGCTGCTGTCACTGCGATCATTGCGATGCACGAACATCCCAAAATACAGACACTTTTTGCCCGGCGGGAAGAAGGCATTGTCCGTCGATCAGGTCGCATTATATTGGCGCTCTTCCTCACCGGTCTGGTCGTCGAGCTGGCATTGATGCCCATTGCTCTGTTCCATTTCCACAAAGCGGGAATCTACGGAGCGCTGGCCAATATCATCGCTATTCCGCTGACCACATTTGTGATTATGCCGCTGGAGGCATTGGCATTGCTACTTGATACGGTTGGTTTGGGTGCACCGTTCTGGTGGTTATGTGAAAAGGCGCTGAGCAGTCTGCTGGTGTTGGCGCACTATGTATCCAGTCGACCGGGATCAGTAACCATGCTGCCGACCATGCCGCTGGCCGCGTTTGGGTTAGTGATTGCGGGTGGCTTGTGGATGGCCCTGTGGAGTCAGTCTTGGCGTATCTGCGGTCTTGCACCTATAGCAATCGGTGTCCTGATGATAGCCACGACCCGCGCTCCTGATCTCTACATTACCGGAGATGGTCGTCATGTCGGTATCCGCAATGACGCGGGGGAGCTGGCGATGCTTCGCACGCGCAGCGGTGACTTCATTCGCGACATGTTGCTGGAAAATGCTGGGATTGATGGGGAAGCCACGGCCCTAGAGGACTGGCCCAATGCGCAGTGTAATGCGGACAGTTGCACCGTCATCATGGAAGTCGACGAAAGGGACTGGGTCATCGTTGCGACGCGCAGCTCTTACTATATTCCGGCCATGGCGCTGTCAGCGGCCTGCCGGCGTGCCGATATTGTGATCAGCGAACGGCGCCTCCCTGCCAGTTGTCAGCCACGCTGGCTTAAGGCAGACCGCACTTTATTGGGTCAGGTTGGCGGCATGACTATAGATTTAGAGAACCAAAAGATTGCAACCGTTTTGGGCCGTTCCGGGCGTCATCAATGGACGCGCTTCACTGAGCCCAAAAGTGCACAGCCGATAGAGAAAACTTCCAAAATAGCGACAGAAATCAGAGGCAGCCCTGAATAAAACTGCGCCCAGCTATCGTTAGTTATAGCGTCGCAATAATCCGGCCATCTTGCCTTGTATCCGCACCTCACCTGCGCCAAATATCTGTGGCTCATAGGCTGGATTTGCGGGATCAAGGCGAACCTGCCCATTATCCTTGAACAGATATTTCAGTGTAGCATCTTCATCATGGACCAGCGCAACGACGATTTCGCCGTTACGTGCTGTTTCCGTGCGTTGGATAAGCGCATAGTCGCCGTCCAATATACCCGCTTCGATCATCGAATCGCCGGAAACTTCCAACGCATAATGCTCGCCGGAGCCCAGCAACGCCGCTGGAACACTGAGTGCAGACTGACCTTCAAGGGCTTCGATCGGGACGCCTGCTGCAATCTTGCCATGAAGGGGAATTTCGATCACGTCATTGGCAGCAACCGGAATTTCTTTCATCGGTGCGGATGGGGCCTGCTCAGACGCAATATTGACCACGTTGGAAGCAGCCGGTTTCAAATTTCCACCTTCGGGCAGCTTGGTCACTTCCAAGGCCCGTGCCCGGTTGGGAAGGCGGCGCAAAAAGCCGCGTTCTTCCAGCGCGCTGATCAACCGATGAACGCCTGATTTTGACTTCAGGCCCAATGCATCCTTCATCTCTTCAAAAGATGGGGATACGCCTGATTCCTCCAGACTGTTATGAATGAAGCAAAGCAGTTCATGTTGTTTCGGTGTGAGCATGTTTCATGTCCTTATCGGGAACGAATACGGAACAATTATGAAACAAACCGTGCCAAGTCAAGCATTTTAGATGGCGATATACGAAACCTCTGCGCCGACAGGTTGTTCCGGGCTGTGCGCGGAGCGATAGAGCAGGGCGTTGGCGGCAGCCAGTATCGACAGCTTGGCGCTATCCTGGCTGTCAAAGGCGGTGATTCCGTCGTGATTAATGCGCGCGCGGAGAAATTCGGCGCGCTGGCTGGTGGAGGGGAGCACCGTACTCGTCTCCGCAGTTTGCATCACAGGCATATATTCCTGCGCGCCCGCCAGATAGCGGATCAGTGGCAACAGAAACAATGTGGCGGTGACAAAAGCAGAACCGGGATTGCCGGGCAGAGCGAGAACAAGGCTGTTACCCAGTTTTCCCGCCATGAGAGGCTTGCCCGGTTTCATCGCGATTTTCCAGAAATCGGTTTGTCCGCCAAGCCGTTGAAAGGCGGGAGCTACCAGATCATGATCGCCAACCGATGCCCCGCCGATGGTAACGATGACATCGCGGTCGCTGGCGCTTTCCAGCGCTTCACACAGGCTATCCAGATCATCCTTTATCCGGCTGATCGAACGGGTTTTTGCCGGCAGCTGCGACAGCATGGCGGCAACCATGACATCATTGCTCGCCGGTATCTGATGCGGCTGTGCATCCGTGCCGGGGGCGACCAGTTCGTCGCCGGTTGAGAGGATCGCGACTTTGGGACAGCGGCCCACGCTGATGCTGCCGGAACCGGCGATGACGGCATGACCCAGAGCGGCAGCATTAAGCTGAATGCCAGCTTTTAGCGCCACATCCCCCGCCTTGAAGTCGCCGCCTTGAAAACGAACATGGCGGCCTTTGACCGGGGAAGGATCGCTGGTGAGCACAATATTGTCGCCTTCCGGATGGACATTCTCCTGCATGACAACCGTATCGGCGCCCTCCGGCATCAGAGCGCCTGTGAATATGCGTGCCGCTTGACCCGCTTGAATGCGCGGGCAGGGCGGGCTTCCAGCCTTGCACTCACCAACCAGTTGCCAAGGGCCATCACGATCCTCAAAACGGATGGCATAGCCGTCCATTGCCGACATATCGGCCGCCGGTTGATTGCGCTTGGCGATGACATCTTCCGCAAGATAGCGCCCCAGCGCATCGCCGATGGCAATGGTTTCAGAAGGCAGAGGCTGTGCCATGGCAATCAAACGCTCTTGCGCTTCTTCCAGGGGCAGCAGCGGCTTCATTCTGCGGTCCAGTCTCCTGATTTTCCGCCTGACTTGGAGAGCAGGCGAATATCGCTAATCACCATGTCTTTCTGCATCGCTTTGGACATGTCATACACTGTTAAAAGTGCGGTTGAAGCAGCTGTTAAAGCCTCCATTTCAACCCCTGTCTTGCCGGTTAAGCGCGCCATTGCCCGAACCTTTATACCATCATCCTGATATTCAAAATCAACCGCGACTTTGCTGAGCGCCAGCGGGTGACAGAGCGGGATAAGGTCGCTGGTCTTCTTTGCCGCCATGATCCCGGCAATACGGGCCGTGGCCAGCACATCGCCCTTTTTCATGCCGTTGGCCCTGATGGCCTCCAGCACATCCGGATTCATGCTGATAAAACCTTCGGCATGGGCCTCGCGCACCGTTTCGTTCTTGGTCGAGATATCGACCATATGCGCTGCGCCGTCGCCATCAATATGAGTAAGCTTGCTCATTGTGCCTTATCTCTTTTCCGGGCTGCCAGTCAGGAGCAACCGTGTCGCCGCTTCCACATCATCCTGCCGCATCAGTGATTCCCCGACCAGAAAGGCCCACGCGCCTGATTGCGACAGGCGCTGGCAATCCTCATGCGTAAAAATGCCGCTTTCCGATACCATGATCCGGTCATCGGGAACCAGTTTTGATAGACGCTCGGTTTGTTCCAGGCTGGTTTCGAAGGTCTTGAGGTTGCGGTTGTTGATACCCAAAAGCCTTGATTTCAGTTTAAGCGCGCGTTCCAGCTCCGCCTCGTCATGCACCTCAATCAGGGCGTCCATATCATATTCCAGTGCCGCCGCTTCGATTTCACTGGCAAGAGCATCGTCCAGAGCGGCCATGATAATCAGAATCGCATCGGCGCCCAGCGCACGGGATTCTTCCACCTGCCATGGATCAATCATGAAATCCTTGCGCAAGCAGGGCAGGGCGCATGCCGCCTGGGCGGCCACAAGATATTCGTCTGCGCCCTGAAAATAGGGCATGTCGGTCAGCACCGAAAGACAGGCGGCGCCACCGGCCTCATAGGCGCGTGCGTGGGTCGGTGGATCAAAATCCTCACGGATCAGGCCTTTCGAGGGACTGGCTTTCTTGATCTCGGCAATCAGCGCGAAGCCGGTTGCCGACTTTTCTTCAATGGCGCGGACAAAACCGCGCGGTGCCGCTTGATTCCTGACCTGGTCGTGCATGGATGACGAGGAGATGTCAGTCCGCCTCTTGCGCACATGCAGGCGTTTGGCTGCGCATATTTCGGTCAGTTTATTCATTGCCCGCACCTCATTGATTGGCGATCCAGCAATTGAGCAAGGCATTGGCCAGACCCTTGTCGAGTGCTTCAGCTGCCTCTTCGACTCCCGCCTCCCAGCTATCGACTTCACCCGCGACCATCAAAGCGGCGGCGCTGTTCAGCAATACGGCATCGCGATAAGCGGAAGGTTCGCCCTGCAACAGCGCTCTCAGCGCTTTGGCGTTATATTCGGCGTCACCGCCCTTGATAGCATCGGCATCGTGACGGGACAGGCCAATATCCTCCGGCGTAATCCGGCTGTGGGTGATCGATTGCCCTTCGACTATGGCCAGCCTGGACGGTCCGGAAATGCTAAGCTCGTCCAGACCCTCTTCGCCGGATACGATCATCACCTTTTCGTAACCGAGCTGCGCAGCAGCCTCGGCATAGGTCTCCACCAGATCGGGAGATGCGACGCCGATAAGCTGTCGTTTGACTCGCGCCGGATTGCAGAGTGGACCTAGCAGATTGAAAATCGTTCGCCGCCCGATAGCCTTGCGAATGGGGGCCAGCGGCCCCAATGCGGGATGGTGATTGGGGGCGAAGAAAAAGGCGATACCGATCTCGCGCAGGGATTGCTCGCCGCCGGTTGCCGCTTTGGCCAGATCGAGGCCCAGAGCTTCCAGCGTGTCTGCCGCTCCCGATTTGCTTGATGCAGCGCGGTTCCCGTGTTTGGCCATCGGTATGTCGCAGGCGGCAACCACCAGAGCCGTGGCGGTGGAAATATTCAGGCTGTGACTGCCATCTCCGCCCGTGCCGCAAACGTCGATTGCATTTGCAGGCGCGTCAACAATAATCATGCGAGCCCGCATTTCCTGCGCCGCCGCCGCAATTTCCGTGGCCGTCTCTCCGCGGTCAGCCAGTTGGACCAGGAAACTACTAATCGCTTCGCCATCTACTTTGCCGTCCAGTATCGCCGCAAAAGCGGTCCGGGCGTCTGCACTGGATAGCGCGATGGCTGGATCAGGTAAGGTCGTCATGATTGCTCCTCCCCCGGTACACCGGCATCCTGCAGCCGCCGGATCAGGCCGTTCCTGTGCGCCTCATCCTTGAATATGCGGGCGGGCAGGAAATTGAACATATGATCGGAACGATAGAGCAGAACGGTTTTGTCGTCCGCCCGCCATTTGACCATGTCGGCAAAGGTCAGGTTGGCATGGCCCTGTTCGTTGCCGGAATAGAGTTTTTCATCATCCCACCAGCTGGTCGTTTCCAGACGCAAGTCTTTCTGCTGTTTATAAATTTTCCTGGACAGGCGCGGCACCCACCATATCGGGATCAGGATGGTCATCGCTAGCGCAACAATCCCGGCCCATATCGTCATGCCGACGATCAAACCGAGTGCTGCCGGCAGATTTTCGAAGCCATCATATGCCGCCATGGCCAAGCCAATCGCCAAACCGAAGAGCAGCAGATAGCCAAGGCGCTTCCAGCCCATCTGCTTCAGGTGCAGGCCATAGGCAGCGCGCAGGTCGTCCTCTGTGGGTGTGAAGATAATCTTTTCGGTCATGCGATCTGTTTTGGTGTCAGCCCCGCCAATGTCATGAAATTGGCGAGCAGGTCATGGCCATATTCGGTGGCGATGCTTTCAGGGTGAAACTGAACACCATGAATGGGCAGGCTTTCATGGCGAAAACCCATGACGGATCCGTCTTCGGCGGTGGCGTTTACCGGCAGGCAAGTCGGAATATCCTCGACAATTAGCGAGTGATAGCGGGTGGCCGTATAAGGGGAGGGTAATCCTGCGAACACGCCGCTATTGTCATGCTTTACCGGTGAAGTCTTGCCGTGCATCAGTCCGCCGCGGATCACTTTCCCGCCGAAATGCTGACCAATGCTTTGATGACCAAGACAGACCCCGAGCAACGGTTTTTCCGCATCGGCACAGGCTGCGACCAGATCAAGCGAGATGCCGGCTTCATTGGGTGTACATGGGCCGGGCGAAATCAGAAACGCATCAGCCCCGGTTGCAAGAGCCCCGGTGGCGCTCAGCGCATCGTTTCGTTCGACCTGAACCTCGGCCCCCAGTTCCATGAGATAATGGACAAGGTTGAAGGTGAAGCTGTCATAATTGTCGATAACCAAAATCATGGATGCTGCCTAATGCCAAAAACCTCGCAGGCCAAGTTTTTCTGGCACTTATCAAGCAGATCGTTTGACGGTCAAAATCGGCGTGATAAGGTCAAGGCTCGGGAGACAAGAATATGGGCCAACCGGTAACCGTCAACATTCCACATAAATTGGGGCTAGCCGAAGCGCGCAGCCGCATTGGTGCAGGCGTGCACACGCTGGGCGAGAGCGTGCCAGGTGCGACGGTCACGGACCATCATTGGGAAGAGGACACGATGCACTGTACACTGGCAGTGATGGGGCAGCGCATTGGCGGCGAGATGCAGGTCCGCGAAGACGAGGTTTACGCCATTTTTGATTTGCCGCCCTTGCTTGCCATGTTCGCCAACAAGTTAAAGGAAAAACTTCAGAAAGAAGCACCAAAGATGCTGGAATAGGGGGCATTCGCTCGCGTTTGAGCAGAGTTTATGAGAGTTTTCTGGTAAAAATACTGGCGTCTCGTCAAATCCTGAAGACAAGCATCAGCATTCCTCTCCTAGCTACAGAAAGTCAGATTCTAAGGTAGTTTTGTCTTTATTGATAATGAGAATGATTCTTATTTACATTAATAAGCACGTCAGCTAGCAGGCCCTCGATTGATGGATATTTAACGAGGGTATCAATAATGATTCGTAAGCTTTTGCTCGCCACCACCTTTCTGGCGGCCCCCACTCTTGCTGCGGCCCAAGATGTGCAAAACGAAAATGAAGACCCGAATACCATTATTGTCACAGGGCAGTTGGCCGCGTTTGGTGCAACAAAATCGGAAACACCCATTCTGGAAACGGCCCGCTCTGTGTCCGTTATTACGTCTGACGAATTTATCGAAAAAGGCGCACTGACGCTCGATGACACATTGAACTACACTGCCGGTGTTGTTGGTGATACTTTTGGTTTTTCCACTCGTGGCGATTTTCCGCGTGTGCGAGGACTGAATGTCCCTGAATATCTGGATAATATCCAGGTGCTGTTTGGTTCCTACAACAATGCCCGATCAGATATCTACACATTGGAGCAGGTTGAGGTTCTCAAAGGCCCTGCATCAGTCCTTTATGGTCAAGGTTCACCGGGCGGTATCCTGAATACGGTCAGCAAACGGGCGGGCCCTGATAATCTGAAGCGAGAGATTATCGTTGAGTACGGAACCCACGATCGCAAACAGGTGTCGACCGATTTGGGTGTTGATCTTTCAGGCGACGGCAAGTTCACCGGACGATTGGTCGCGCTTTATCGCGACAGCGGCACCCAGTTGGATTTTGTTGATGACGACGCCATTGTCATAGCGCCCTCTCTTACATTCGACACTGGTGATACTACGATCACACTCTTGGCCAATTATACCGACCGGAATAGTGACACTGCCCATCAATTCTTGCCTCTGGCCGTTTCCGGATGTCCGAGCGGCAATGTGACCATATCGGAAGCCAATGTATGTGCCGGGATGATCAATCAGGAAGTCGATCCTTCTCTTTATGTCGGAGATCCAGGTTTCAACCGATATGATACAGAATCATTATCTTTCACGTTATTCGGGCAGCATCAGTTTAACGACACACTGGCATTCGAAACGACGGCTCGATACCGGGAGAACGAAGCAGACTATAAACAAACTTGGGTGTCTTTCCTCGGCGATGGAACGCCTCGCACCTTGCCGGATGGTACCGCGATTGGCCGCAGCTGGTATGATGCACCAGCGACTTCTGACCAGATCGCAGTAGACACCCGTTTCAGGGCAAATTTCAACACCGGTGGCATCAGACATGAAGTGCTTGCAGGAATGAATTTCCAAGACGTGAATACGACTTTGGATGCTGCGTTTCTCTATGCCCTTCCAACGACATTTAATCTGTTCAATCCAGATTATTCCGGTGGCGAAATACCTGCACAAGCCATTTTCGATGCGGCCCGCTCTTTTAGCGAGAGCGAAACTGAAACACTGGGATTCTACATCAATGATCAGATCACAGTCGGCAATCTTGTTTTGAACGCCGGTGTTCGCTTTGATGATATCAAATCCGGGAATGGACTGACAACGCAGGATGACAGCGCGACCAGTCTCAGCTTCGGTGCTCTCTACAAGACTGGAATTGGGCTCAATATATATGCCAGCTATGCTGAATCAATTCAGGCAGTGGTTGGCGTTGATCCAACAACCAACCAGCCGCTCAAACCGCAACGGGGCAAGCAGTATGAAGCTGGTTTGAAATATCAGCCGCCCGGCACGCGAACTTATATCACTGCCTCCTATTTTGATATCGAGCAATCCAATCTGGCAAACCCTGCGGGATTGCCAAATGCAGCCTCTCAGCAGGAAGGCGTGGCAAAGATCAACGGTTTTGAAATTGAGGCGCAAGCGGCTTTCGGCGATTTTCATTTTGATGCAGCATTCAGCTATCTGGATACCGAAGACCCGGACGGCGTTCGTTTCCCTAGCGTCCCAAAAACGCAAGCATCAGCCTGGGGAGCGTGGAAACCATCATCGGGCTCGCTTGAGGGACTGCTTATGGGCGGCGGCGTAAGATATGCCGGGGGTAATCAAAGCGCCGGAACCGCGTTTTTGGCAGTCAATGGTTTCGCGCCAACACCAAATCTGGTGGAAACAGATGGCTATTTCGTTTTTGATGGTGTCATAGGTTACGACTTCGATCCGTTTTCAATCACTCTCAACGCCAGAAATATTTTTGATACGGAATATTATGGCACCTGTCTCTCTCGCGGCGATTGTTTCCCGGGCGAAGGGCGTACAGTCGTTCTGAGATTGGGATTTAATTTCTAATCGCCATGATCGAGATGATCTGGACTTTGCTGGGAGTAGTGACCGCCATTGGCAGTGTGGGTTTGCTTTATGCGGCCTGGAGCAAACGCTCCAGATCACGGCAGCTTATTCTTGGTGGCTGGTTTTTAGCGACAGTTTCGCTTGTCAGCTGGTCACAGACTAGCGGAGTCGACAAAGGACCGGCTAAGGCCATTGTCGCGTTCATTCTGATCGTTTTAACGGTGCTGGCGGTGCTTGCTTATCGCAGTCCCGTTAAACAACGACGGAACATAGAGCGAGAACCAGCGCAAGCGATTGAAGTTCGCTCCGGGTTAAAAATCTGGGCAATGAGAAGCTATAATTTCATCTTGCTGTTATTGGTTTCTGGCCTCGCAGCAATGTCGATTTCAACTGCGGCATTCATGGTGGGGCGAGCATTTGGCGCGGAACATACGGCCAATCTTACCGTCTCGATGTTCCTGTTTCCGATTTTGTGGGCAATTTTCTCGGTAGTGACTGGCTATGCTAGTCGGCCGCTTGTCAAATCAGCGGTACTGTGCGCGTTGGCTCTCGTTCCAGCATTGCTCATTCCGGCGCTGCAATAGGTGAACCATGGACGCTGAACCAAAAAGAACCAAATCCTCGGCAAAGCGCGTAGCAAAATCGCTCGAAGTCCATAGCTTGATTGCAGTGATTTTTGGTGCGCTGATCTATATATTAGCAGTCACTGGCACATTGTCTGTATTCAATCACGATCTGCAAAGGTGGGAACAGCCAGATGCACCGGAAATGCAGTCTGTTTCGCCAGAGGCGGCGGAGAAAGCTGCCTTGGCAGTCTTTAGCAGCGAAGCAAAACCTACGACACATCTCTATGTCAACTTTCCCAAACCTGATGTGCCACGGACAGTCATCACCACTGACACTCAGGCTTTCTTTGCAAACCAAGACGGAACAATAGCGGGTAAAGAATCATTTCCTTGGACACAGTTTCTGCTCGATCTTCATTATTATCTGCACATGCCGCAGATTTTGGGATTGACCGTTGTCGGCGCACTGGGCGTCATGCTTCTTGGGCTCTCGATATCCGGTCTACTCGCGCATCCGAGGATATTTCGCGATGCATTCACGTTTCGAAAAGGTGCCGGCCGGTTGACCAAGGTCGATCTGCATAACCGTTTGAGTGTATGGACATTGCCCTTCCATTTTTCCAATGCGCTAACCGGCGCGATATTGGGGTTGGCCAGTATATTGGCATTCGCCATTGCAGCGGCTGGTTTTGACAATGATACAGAGGCGGTCTTCAGTCCGGTATTCGGGGGGGAACCGGTGATCAACGAAGCAGTCGCACCGGTTGCCGCAATTGCCAAACCCCTGCGCTACATGGCGGATAATTTTCCGCACTTGAATGTCGCTTATTTCATCTTGCACGACCCCGGAACTGCCGGTCAGCATGTGCAGGTCATTGCCGAACATCCGGACCGTTTGATTTTTGGTGACTATTATAATTTTGATGCAGCGGGGAACTATCAAGGCAACACCGGAATTTCCGATGGTACGGCTGGCCAGCAGATTACCGGAGCTGTTTACAACGTCCATTTTGGGAATTGGGGCGGCTTGCCAGTTAAGCTCGCATATCTCATCTTCGGAATAGCCCTGTGTACAATTATCGCCAGCGGACTGAGTATTTATTTTGCCAAACGCCGGTCCAGCGGCAAGCCAGCTCCAAGATTAGAGGCAGCATGGTCAGCAGTTATCTGGGGGACGCCAGTCATGCTGATTGTTACACTTGCTGCCGCATTGACCGGTCAGATTACCGGTATCGGTCTGGTCGCCATGTTCTGGATTGGTTTGTTGCTATCCATCGCAACCGCGCTTTCGTTGGGTAAAGAGCTCGTAGTAACTGGGGGACAACTCTCAATTCTTACCGGCCTAACTGCAGTTCTGGTCATTTATGTTGGGCGATACGGATATGATGGCATTAAGGGGGCGGGATGGCCGTTGGTGGTTCTATTGACTTTAGGCTCTGTATTGATGGCGGCGTACCTTTTCAGGAAATGGAAAGCCAAACGGATGGCGGTAATTCATAGTTAGCCTGACAAAACGGCGTTCGGTTTTGCGCCGGAAGTTTTGTTTACGGCGCCAGTATGACGGATTTTCTTGCGATACCGTCAGCAGCTCGCGCTACTGCCCGAATCCGATATCCTGCGAGCGGCGAACCGCTTCTTTTGCGGCTGCCAGCAAAGCGCCCGACTTCGCTTCGCATTCGCGTTGTTCATAGGCGGGATCGCTGTCTGCTACGATACCAGCGCCGGCCTGTACGTGCAGTATGCCGTCTTTTACGATGCCGGTGCGCAGGACAATACAGCTGTCCATGCTGCCATCGGGAGAGAAATAACCGACGCCGCCTGCGTATGCGCCGCGGGTTTCAGGCTCCAGTTCCGCGATAATCTGGCAGGCACGGACTTTCGGGGCACCGCTGACCGTGCCGGCCGGGAAACCAGCGAACAGCGCGTCGAGCGCGTCCTTGTCCGGTGCCAGTTCACCGACGACGTTAGAAACGATATGCATGACATGGCTGTAAAATTCGACCGTATAGCTGTCAGTGACTTCTACGCTATTGGCCGTACTGACGCGTCCGACATCATTGCGACCAAGATCGAGCAGCATCAGATGTTCCGCCCGTTCCTTGGGATCGGCAAGCAGGCTGTCACGATTGGCTTTGTCTTCTGCCGCGTTGCTGCCGCGCGGCCGGGTTCCGGCAATCGGGCGGATGGTAACTTCACCGTCCCGGGCACGCACCAATATTTCAGGGCTGGATCCGATCAGCGCAAAGCCTGGCAGGTCGAGGAAGAACAGGAAAGGCGAGGGGTTTATCCGCCGCAATGCACGGTAAAGCTCAACCGGTGGCAGGGAAAAGGGCGCGGTGAAACGTTGCGCCAATACCACCTGGAATATGTCTCCGGCCTCGATATAGTCTTTGGCGCTGAGTACCATGTCTTCATACTGCCGAGGTTGCAGCTTCGGTTCGAAGGCCATGTCTTCCGGATCTAGATTTGGGGTTTCGGAGGCCAGCGGCGGCACCTTTGCGGCCATTTGCCGTTCCACTTCATCCAGCCGTTCTTCGGCAGCGGATATCTTGTCCCCCGCATCTCCCGCTGTTTCCGGCCATACGGGAGCGACCAGGAACATCTCGTCTGCCAACCGGTCAAAAATCACGATCACGGTCGGGCGCACAAATAGCATGTCGGGCAGGTTCAGTTCGGACTGCGGGGCCCTGGGAAGCTTTTCCACCAAGCCGATCGTTTCATAGCCAAAATAGCCGACAAGGCAGGCCAGTGCCCGGGGCAACCCTTCCGGCACGTCCATCTGGCAGCGTTTGACCAATGTCCGCAAGGCATCAAGGCTGGAGGTTTTTTCCGGTTCAAAGGCTTCGCGATCAGTCAGCCAGTTTGGGTTGATCGCCGCCTTTTCGCCATCCGCGCGAAAGACAAGGTCAGGGGCAAGCCCGATAAGGCTATGACGCCCACGGGTTTCACCGCCTTCCACAGATTCGAGCAGGAAATCACCGCGCTCGGCTTCCATCAGCTTCAATGCAGCGGATACCGGTGTTTCTGTATCCGCAACCTGCTTGCGCCAGATGAGGGCAGGCTTTGCGGCGTCCAAGGCATTTTGGGCGGCGGCGATGTTTAAGCTGCGCATGATCAGTCCGGAAAAGGCTGGGAACGGATCATCTAGTCCGGCCGGTCAGCTGGTTTCTGAGGGCCGTCAGAGCATCCTCATTCTTTTCCACACCGACATCGGCTTTCATCGCGTTGATGAACTGTTCGGTATATTCATTTCCGAATACCTGCTTGAACTGCCCGCTTGTTGCGCTCAGTAGATCTGCTCGCTCGGACGCATCGCCGCGGTCAATATTGTTCAGGTTAACAACAAACCAGCCCTGGTTCTGAGGAGCTTTCAAACTCTTGGCGGTACCTTCCGCCATGCTGAACATCAATGTCAGGGGCGGTGGAACGTTACCTTGCTGGCTCTGCCGGGCCAGCTCAGCGCGTGTACTTTTCACAGTCTCGATCGCTGGCAATCTCACTTTTGCATCCGCCATAGCCTTGGACAGCGAAGTGCCATCACTGACCTGTTTTACGATATTGTCAGCAACCACTTTGGCTTTCTGCGATCCCTGTTCCAATATGTAGTCACGCGCTACCAGATCCTTGATGGAATTGAGAGGTGGCGGAGCTGCAACGGCAATCTCACTCACGGCCATGATTGCATATTGTTGGCCCGGTATGATTTCCACGACCTGTGGGTCGGAATCATCATCCAATTGGAACGCGACCGGCAATATGCGCTGCATCTCCGGTATCGGCCTGTAATTGGGGTCTTGAGGATTTTGCCCATTGGCAAGCAGCATTGGAGTTGATTCAATCTTCAGCTCTTCCGCTTCGGCAACATCAGCTAATGATGAACCTGCGGCAAGCTCATCTTCCATTTTAACGGTCAGTTCAGCCAGCGCTTCATCAATCTTGTCACGGCTGAGTTCAGCGACAATTTGCGCACGGACTTGTTCCAGGCTTTGAGCCGGCACCGTCCGGATGTCGTTAATCTTGGCAATGTGCCAACCCAAGGCGCTTTGTGCTGGTTCGGTAACATCACCTGAAGGCGCTGAAAAAACCGCATTGGCAACGGCTTGCGACGTTGTTCCCGCCAATTCGGTTTTGCTGACAGATCCCATTTCAGCGGAGGACAGTCCAACAGATTCAGCAGCGGCGCTAATCGACATGCCGCCGCCAACCTTGTCGGCAAGCGCTTTGGCTGCTGCCTCGGTCGGCAAGATCACCTGATCTATGTTGCGGGTTTCGCTGGCCGCATATTTGGCTTTGTCGAGATTATATTGCCCCTCGATTTCCTTGTCGGTCGGTTTTACTGTTTCGTTAAACCGCTCTTTGGAAAACAAGGCATAGCTGATCGACCGGCGTTCGGGGATGGTGTAGCGCGATCCGTTCTTGCTGTAAAAAGCGGCAAGGGCAGCATCTGCAGGCTTCACATTTTCTACAAAAGCCGCTGAGGGAATGATGGCAACCTGACCCTGGCGAGCTTCCAGCAGCAAAGAGGCGTAGGGTGTTACCAGTTTTTGGGGTACCGACGCACCAAAACCCGCAACCGGAAGCAGCTGGTCCGCCAGCAAGTTACGGGTAAAGTCATCGCGAAGCTGCTGCTCTTTGATCCCTTGTTGTTGCAGTGCACGGCGGAAATTTTCTTCGCTAAACTGACCATCGGCACCTTGAAAAGAAGGTATACTCGCAATTTCACCATCGACCAGTCGTTTGCCTGCGGTCATGCCATATTTGTTGCCGAAATCGGCAATAACAAAGCTGTTGACTAACCGGTCCAGGATGCTGTCAAATCCGCCGCCTTCAACATAGGTTTTTAGGTCCAATCCCGTATTTTCGCGTTGTTCTGCACGAAAGGCATTGTTTACCGACTGGTTGAGCTCCGAGGTTGTCAGTTTGGAATCGCCGACTGTCGCTGCGGTGCCAGAGCCGGTGACGCCTCCAAAGGCGCCTGAGCCGGTGACATCGGCCGATGCAAAAGCAATCGCGATCAGGGCGACGAAGCACATGGTGAGGAACAGGCCGATTTTCGACGAGAAAATATTGCGGAAAAATGTGATCATGAAAATGCTGCAATTCTGTTAGGGCAAATATATTTGTTGATGCTTTAGGCGGCTTGTGTTTTTCGTTCAAGCAAAAGGGCATGGGGCAAGTCGAAAGGCAGCTGGGCAAACGATATTTCGCTTAAACGCGTTTGGCAGGCCGATCAGAATTTGTTAGCGCAGCAGCAGAATTGAAAAGGAGCGGAGAGAATATGGCAAATCGCAAATATATCGTTGGCAATTGGAAGATGAATGGCCTGCGTGAACAATTGTCGGACGTTGCAGATATTGCCAGCATTGCCGAAAACCATAAAGATGTTGATGTCGCGATTTGCCCCCCCGTAACCTTGATTGCGTTGGCGACAGAGACTGTTCCTGGATTTGCGATTGGTGCACAGGACTGCCATTTTGCCAGTAATGGTGCACATACCGGTTGCCTGTCAGCAGCAATGATCCGCGAGGCCGGTGCCACCATGACGATATTGGGCCATAGCGAGCGCCGCGCCGACCAACATGAAATCGATGCCGATGTTAAAGCTAAAGCCGAAGCGGTTCATGCTGCCGGACTGGGCGCCATCATCTGTGTCGGTGAAACTGAAGAAGAGCGCGATGCAGGGCAGGCGATTGACGTTGTTTGCGGTCAGTTAGAAGGATCATTTCCCGATGATGCAGACGCCGGATGGCTGACTATTGCCTATGAACCAGTCTGGGCAATTGGCACGGGCCGGGTACCGGAAGCCTCCGATGTCGAAGAAATGCACGCGGCCATTCGAAGCAAGCTGAGTGCGCTGATGGGCGATGGTGCGGATGCGGTTCGCATTCTTTATGGCGGATCCATGAACGGCGGCAATGCATCGGAATTGCTCGCTGTTCCGAACGTAGATGGCGGCCTGGTTGGAGGGGCGAGCCTGACGGGCGAGAAATTCGGACCGATCATTGAAGCCGCTGCCGCAGCCTGACGGATCAAGCAGTCCAGGCAAGTACCGAGACAAGCTGTTTCACGGCTTGAACTCGCACCATCCAATCGCTATGTGCGCTGCACAAAGATAAATCACTACGTTCGGATTTGATTCATGTTTCTATTTCTCACCGTTGTTCAGGCCATTGTCGCAGCTGCTCTTGTTGGCGTTATATTGATGCAGCGCTCAGAAGGCGGCGGCTTGGGCGTTGGCGGCAGTCCGTCAGGCATGATGTCCGCACGCGGCGCAGCTGACTTGTTGACTAGGACGACCACGGTATTGGCGGTTCTGTTTGTGGCTTTGTCCATCTTGTTAGCTTTTCTTGCTGCGTCTGAAGGACAGCCTTCGACGATTGACCAGACTCTGGAGCGTGATACCAGCATACCGGTTGCTCCGGCTGCACCTGCTGATGCGGTACCTCTGGTCGGTGATGACCCGCTGGCGGCCGCGGCAGCACAGGCGGCGGAAGAAGAAGCGCCTGCGGAGAGTTCGGTTCCTCTGGACCAGTAAACCCTGTTCTTCAAAAAAATGTGGTTTGCCATCAGATAGTCTTATGATGGCGCGTGTCGGGACGTAAATTTTAGTACCGATTGAAAATAAATATCATTTTTTCGGATTCGCACGCTTGCCATTTCGGTTCGTTACGCCTTAAGCCTTTCCTCCCATGGCGCGATATATTTTTATTACCGGCGGTGTGGTTTCCTCACTAGGCAAAGGTCTCATGGCAGCGAGCCTCGGCACGCTTCTTCAAGCACGCGGATATTCGGTGCGAATTCGCAAACTGGACCCGTATCTGAACGTCGATCCCGGAACGATGTCGCCCTATCAGCATGGCGAAGTTTATGTGACCGATGACGGTGCCGAGACCGATCTGGACCTGGGGCACTATGAGCGGTTCACCGGCGTACCTTCGCTGCAATCGGACAATGTGACCTCTGGGCGAATCTATCAGTCGATCATTACCAAGGAACGCCGCGGCGATTATCTGGGCGCTACCGTACAGGTCATTCCGCATGTTACCGATGCTATTCAGGAATTTGCCCAGGATAAGCTCGACGGCATCGACTTCGTGCTGTGCGAGATTGGCGGCACGGTCGGCGATATTGAAAGCCTACCGTTTATTGAGGCGATTCGGCAACTGCGCAACAAGGTGGGACGGGCCAATGCGATTTCAGTCCATGTAACGCTGGTCCCCTATATCGCGGCCGCCGGAGAGCTTAAGACCAAGCCAACGCAGCACAGCGTGCGTGAGCTGACGTCTCTGGGCATTCAGCCGGATATATTGCTTTGCCGCTGTGAACATGATTTGCCGGACGGTGAACGCGCTAAAATTGCGCAATTCTGTAACGTCCGAAAAGAAGCTGTGATCCCGGCGCTTGATGCCAGCAGTATTTATAACGTGCCGCTGCAATATCATGAAGAAGGCCTCGACCGGGAAGTCCTGAACGCATTCGGGATCATTAATGCACCGGAGCCGGATCTGACCCGCTGGACCGATGTAATGGAGCGGATCGAGAATCCCGAAGGTGAAGTCATCGTTGGCGTCGTCGGCAAATATGTGGGACTTCAGGATGCCTATAAGTCACTGCAAGAGGCGCTATTCCATGGTGGATTGGCAAACCGGGTCAAAGTGCAGGTGCGCTGGCTTGATGCCGAGCTTTTTGAAGATGAGAGTGATCTGGCTGCCAATCTGGAGCCTTTGCATGCGATTTTGGTGCCCGGCGGGTTTGGTGAACGGGGCAGCGAAGGTAAAATTGGCTCCGTGCGATTCGCGCGTGAGCATGATGTGCCATTTTTTGGTATTTGCCTTGGGATGCAAATGGCCTGTGTCGAAGCAGCACGCAATCAGGCCGGCATAGATGAGGCCTCGACAACAGAATTCGGCGAAACGGCTGAACCGATTGTAGGTCTGATTACCGAGTGGATGACGGAAGAAGGCCTGCAAAAACGCGAGTCGGGTGGTGATCTTGGTGGCACCATGCGGCTAGGTGCTTATGAGGCCCGTTTGCAACAAGGTTCTAAAGTCAGCGAGATTTATGGATCTAATGTGATTAGCGAGCGGCATCGCCACCGCTATGAGGTCAACAAGGGCTATGTTGAGCGGTTGGAAAAGACCGGATTGATATTCTCTGGAATGTCGCCAGATGGCGAGCTTCCCGAGATTGTGGAGCGTCCTGACCATAGCTGGTTTGTCGGCGTGCAATATCATCCGGAACTAAAGAGCAAACCCTTTGATCCGCATCCACTTTTTGCGTCCTTTATCGCAGCGGCGGTAAAACAAAGCCGACTTGTCTAATTTATCCAATCCTTTTTACACCAAGTGACTATTGTCACATTCAAGCCATGATAATTGGTTATCAAACAGTTAACAGACGCAAGACACTGGGATGGAGCGAATTTAGTGAAGGCCGAAGACCTTGCAGAAATACTGGCTGAACATAGTCTATTCGCTGATTGTGATGAAGCGGAATTGGCGGATTTGATATTGCGCGGGCATTTCGTGCAATATGAAAAAGGGGATGAATTGATCATGCAGGGTGATCCTGGAAACTCATTACTGATATTATTATCGGGCAATGCGCGGACCAGCATGATCGCCAGCAACGGCCATGAAATTGTCCTGGATTATGCCGAGCCAGGTCAGGTTCTGGGCGAAATCGCCTTGCTTGATGGCGGTGAAAGAACTGCCAGTGTAACTGCTATTCAGCCGACAACGGCTTTGACCATTACGCGGGCGGCTTTTGAAGAAATTTTGAAAAACCATAAAAATATGGCATTACGGTTACTTAAGGTAATGGCAAACCGCATCAGGACCGCCAATACAATGATAGAGGGCGACCGTGCCTACACATCAGGACCGCGGTTGGCGCGTTACCTATTGAGATTGTCAGTCGTCGGCGCAGAAGAGGGGCGTTTAAAGCTGGATTTGAGTCAAAGCGAGTTGGGCAATTTTGCCGGGATGTCGCGGGAACATATTAATCGGCAACTTTCAACCTGGTCAGAAGATGACATTGTTTCGGTTGAAAGCGGAAAGGTGCGAATATTGAATCACGCCGTCCTTTCCAACATTGCCAATGCGGATTCTTGAATGAAGTTGGCCATTTGCGACCCGGGCTAATTTCGTCAAGAGTGACACCACGCGGGTGTCAGGGGCAGTCGGATCCTCATCCGGCTGCCCCATTTTCATAAGTTTCTGATCCAAAATAAAAAAGGCAGCCAAAGATAATTGGCTGCCTTCGATACTGTTTGGAACGCCGGTTTACGCAGCCTTATCCTCTGATTTTTCAGGTTTGTGATCAATCTTGGTAACATTGTCACCGGTGTTGATAGCGATTTTCTGCGGCTTCATTGCATCCGGAATTTCGCGCACCAGATCAATGACCAGCAAGCCATCGCTCAATACGGCGTTATCGACACGGACGAAATCGGCAAGTTCAAAGCGGCGCTCGAAGTTGCGGTTGGCAATTCCCATATGCAGAAACTGCTTTCCTTCATTTTCGTCGCTGCCTTTATTACCAGCTACGAGCAAAAGATTCTGCTGCGCGGTAATTTCAATTTCATCATCTTTGAAACCAGCAACGGCCAGCGTGATTCGATAATGATCATCGCCGTTACGTTCGATATTAAAAGGGGGATAGTTTTCAGATTGCTGGGCTCGAGCATTATTCTCGAGCAGATCAAACAACCGGTCAAAACCAACGGTTGAGCGGCGATAGGGGGTAAAATCAAAACGGTTCATATCTTTATCCTCTTGTGAGCAATTAAAATGGTGGACCCAAAATGGCGTCCGGTTCTGTAGTGCGAAATCCGTAAAGGCATCTCGCCTGACCAAGATATTGTCATATTTTTCGATTTCAAGAGGTTGAAGATGCTTGCAAGCAGACCGGAATCAAAAACGCCCGGAGCCATTTCTGACTCCGGGCGAAAATGGTGACGATAATATCGTCCCCCTGTTTTCCTGTCTTATTCAACGCCGTTTGTCCCCCAACATGCGGCGGAACCAGAAAGGATCCCTGAACCATGACCATTAAGCGGTGATTGATTCTGTAACTAACTCTGATCGCGATGGCCGCTATTGTCATGCAAATTTTCACAAATGTGCAATATTGGTTCAGGCTTGTGTCATAATAGCAACAGCATTTTAGCCAGCATCACTCTTGCCTGCGCCGCTCCACAACCGTAAAGCCACAATAGTTTTTCAGGAAGATCAAACTCCTATGCTTCTATCCCGTTATGAATGGGTCATCGCAAAACGCTATCTTCTGCCCGGCAAGGGCGAGGGCTTTATTTTTCTCGTGGCGAGCATCAGTCTTGTCGCGGTGATGCTGGGCGTCGCCGCTTTGATTGTCGTGATGAGCGTAATGAACGGTTTTCGCGCGGAATTGTTCGACAAGATTGTAGGTTTAAATGGTCATGCCGTGATTCAAGGCTATGGGGGGCGACTTCCAGATTGGCGTGACTTGTTAGAGGATGTGCGCGAAACGGAAGGGGTGGTTTCGGCTTCTCCACTAATAGAGATGCCGTTGGCAGGCATACACAATGGCCGGGTAGAGGCCGTGTTGGTCCGCGGGATGCTGGTCGACGATATTTTGAACAACGACACGCTTGACGGAAAAACGGTTGCAGGTGACCTAGCTGCTTTGGCTCCAGATAGCGGGCGGGTGGCAATCGGCAGTAGATTGGCCCAAACTCTTGGGGCCCAACTCGGAAGCCGTGTAACACTGATGAACCCTCAAGGAAGATCAACCCCGTTTGGTACCGTGCCTCGGGAAATATCATATGAAGTAGCCGCGATATTTGAAGTGGGCGTCTACGACTATGACAAGGCTTTCGTGATCATGCCTATGGAGGACGCTCAGACGTTGATGTTGTTGGGCGATCAAGTAGGCATGATTGAAATACAAACCAATGATGCGCAAAATGTACAAAAGATAATAGCTCCTTTATATCCAAAAATAGATGGGCGCGCGCAGATAACAGATTGGCAATCCATGAACGCCTCTCTGTTCGAAACTTTGCAGGTCGAACGCGTTGTCATGTTCGTAATCCTCTCGATCATTATCTTGGTAGCGGTTTTCAATATCCTGTCATCATTGATCATGCTGGTCCGCGCCAAAACGCGTGATATCGCGATATTGCGAACGATGGGGGCATCACGGGCATCTTTGACAAGAATATTCGTGACTGTTGGTACATCCATTGGGGCGCTTGGCATTGCAGCGGGGATAATATTGGGCTTTATCGCCATATATTTCCGGCAAAGTGTCATTAATTTTGTCCAGACGATAACCGGTCAGAACCTGTGGGATCCATCGATACGGTTTTTGACAGAACTACCGGCGAGGACGGATCCCATGGAGGTGTTCGGTATCGCGATGCTGGCGCTCCTCTTCAGTTTCCTGGCGACATTATATCCAGCTTACAAAGCAGCAAGCACTGATCCTGTACAGGTGCTTCGCTATGAATGATATGGGAGCCAAGGTCGTTGAACTGCGCAACGTGAAACGCAGCTTCAAGCAGGGCGATGTGCAGATTGACGTGCTCAAGGGCGTTGATCTCGATATCCGATCTAACGAAATAGTCGCGCTGCTGGGGCCGTCTGGCTCAGGCAAATCAACTTTGTTGCAGGCTGTTGGTTTGCTTGAAGGCGGATTTGAAGGGTCGATCAAGCTGGATGGCGAAGAAACGGCACAGATGTCGGCCAGCGGCCATACGCGGATCCGCCGGGAGTTGCTTGGCTTTGTCTATCAGTTTCACCATTTGCTGCCTGATTTTTCTGCTCAAGAAAATGTGGTCATGCCACAACTTATTGCCGGGACTTCGCAAGCAGCCGCTGAAGAGCGGGCAGAATCTCTACTTCGCAGTTTAGGACTTGGTGAGCGGTTGGATCACAAACCCAGCAAGCTGTCAGGGGGTGAACAGCAACGCGTCGCGGTGGCAAGAGCTTTGGCCAATGCCCCAAAACTGGTTTTGGCCGATGAGCCTACCGGCAATCTTGATGAAACAACGGCGGACATCGTGCTGGCCGAACTTATGGCTTTGGTTCGCGAAGAGGGTAGTGCTGCGTTGATCGCAACGCATAACGAGCGCCTGGCAGCAAAAATGGACCGTGTCGTTCGGCTTCATGACGGGATATTAAGCTAGCTTTTTCAGAGCGTAGCAAGATAGGCTTTGACATTTGACAAGCGACTACCAATCTGACGCCTAGTATCGGGGAACAAAATTGCAAAGAACGGGGTGCATCGATGCAAATTACAGAATTTGAAGTCAAACAAGCTGACGGTTCGATGTCGGACCTTTCCCAATATAGGGGTAAAGTGCTGCTGATCGTAAATACCGCTTCAAAATGCGGGTTTACGCCGCAATATGAAGGCTTGGAAGTGTTGCACAAAGAATATGCAGATAAAGGATTGGAAATATTAGCCTTTCCATGCAATCAATTTGGCAATCAGGAACCTGGTGATGCAGAAGAAATCAAGAATTTCTGTACGCTGAACTATGATGTGAGCTTTCCTTTGATGGGAAAGATTGATGTCAACGGCAAGGATGCCGATCCCTTGTGGAATTATCTGAAGTCTGAGAAATCTGGTCTGCTGGGTTCACGAATTAAATGGAATTTCACCAAATTCCTCGTTGATCGCGACGGGAATGTCGTGGCTCGCCACGGACCAGCGGTGAAGCCGGAGCAGCTTAAAAGCGAGATTGAAGCGCTCCTTTAGGAAAAATCCAAACTAGTTGTGGAAAACCAGTCGATAGGTCGCGTTGATTCGATCTGGTCGTGGTCAAAACTCTTCTGCCACGCTAGAGCTTAGTACATGTCCAAGACTCCGTTCGTTCATCTGCGTGCTTTTTCGGCCTATACCATTCTGGACGGCGCGATGGAGCCAAAGGCGATGGGTGCAGTGGCCAAGGACCGTGGATTTCCGGCAATTGCGCTCACGGACCGCATAGGTCTTTTCGCTTCGATGGCTTTTGATGACGGCTGTCGAGCCAATGGCATTCAACCAATAACCGGCTGTTTTTTGAGGGTAGCGCGGCCCGGTAGCGGTGCGGGCGATAAACCGGCATTGGACTGGATCGCGCTATATGCGCAGAATGAAGATGGTTATCAAAACCTCTGCAGACTGGTGTCGGCTTCTCATCTGGAGCGCCCGGCAGAGCTCGATGCCCATATTCCGCTTGAGATGCTGGAACAGCATAATGCCGGCCTTTTGGCACTAACCGGTGGCGGGGAAGGGGCCGTCGCCCGGCTGATTGCGGAAGAGCAGCAGTCGGAGGCAGAGGCCTATTTGTCGCGGCTTCAGCAATATTTCCCTGACCGGCTGTATATCGAACTATCCCGCCGCGATGATCCAGTTGAAATGGCAGCTGAGTCCTGTTTGATTACACTGGCAATGGACAGGAATATCCCGCTCGTCGCAACCAATCCAAGCTGTTTTGCCGAACCCGGTTTTCACGAAGCCCATGATGCAATGAAATGCATTGCGGGGTCCGCTTATGTCGAGAATGATGACCGCGATAAACCGTCTCCGCATCTTTGGATAAAGAGCGATATGGTGATGGAGGATTTATTCTCCGACCTTCCGGAAGCGCTTGAAAACACGCTTGTGATAGCAAAGCGCTGCGCCTATTCACCGCCACGCCGAGATCCCATTTTGCCCAGTCTGGCGGGCGATCTCGCTGGTGAGGCTGAACAGTTGCGCCGTGACGCGACAGCGGGGCTTGAGGAACGCCTTGCCCATGCTGGTGAAATGGAAGAATCAGATCGGCAGGAATATTTTGACCGGCTTGATTTTGAAATCAACGTCATCGTCAATATGGGTTTTCCGGGCTATTTTCTGATCGTTGCAGACTTCATCAAATGGGCAAAGGATCAGGATATTCCAGTAGGCCCGGGGCGTGGCTCTGGTGCTGGCTCGGTGGTCGCATGGGCGCTGACGATCACCGACCTTGATCCGATCAAACTGGGCCTGCTGTTCGAACGTTTCCTGAACCCGGAACGTGTGTCGATGCCTGACTTCGACATCGATTTCTGCGAAACCCGCCGCGGTGAAGTGATCCGATATGTGCAGGAGAAATATGGCACGGGACAGGTCGCCCAGATTATCACCTTTGGTAAACTGAAAGCGCGAGCGGTTCTGCGCGACGTTGGCCGCGTTCTGCAAATGCCTTATGGGCAGGTCGACCGGTTGACCAAACTGGTGCCCAATCATCCAACGGATCCATGGGATCTGAAAAGGGCGCTGAACGGTATTTCTGAGCTGGCGCAAGAATATAAGCAGGCCGATGTGAAGCGCCTGTTCGATCTGGCGATGAAACTGGAAGGTTTGCCGCGCCACAGTTCGACCCACGCCGCCGGTGTCGTCATTGGTGACAGGCCGCTGGACCAGTTGGTCCCGCTCTATCGCGATCCACGATCGGATTTGCCCGTCACCCAGTTTGATATGAAATTTGTCGAGCAGGCGGGTCTGGTAAAGTTCGACTTTTTGGGTTTGAAAACGCTCTCTGTCCTGAAGAAGGCGGTGGAGCTGCTCGCCGAGCGCGATATAGAAGTTGATCTGTCGACATTGGCTTGGGACGACCCCAAGGTGTTCGAGCTGCTGCAAAGAGGCGATACCGTCGGTGTGTTCCAGCTTGAATCGGAAGGTATGCGGCGGACGCTGGCGGCGGTTAAACCTACGAATTTCGGGGATATTATCGCTCTCGTTTCGCTCTACCGACCGGGCCCGATGGACAATATCCCGCTCTTCGGAGATCGCAAGAACGGACGCGCGGAGCTGGCCTATCCGCACCCGCTGCTCGAAGATATCCTGAAAGAGACTTACGGGATCATCGTCTATCAGGAACAGGTGATGCAGGCCGCGCAGGTCATTGCTGGCTATTCGCTTGGTGAAGCCGATATGCTGCGGCGTGCAATGGGCAAGAAGATCCAGTCTGAAATGGATGCGCAGCGCAGTATCTTTGTCGAAGGCGCAGCCAAAAACGATGTTGAAAGTGATCAGGCCAATGAACTGTTTGACCTGATCGACAAATTTGCCGGCTATGGCTTTAACAAAAGCCACGCGGCTGCTTATGCGTTGCTGGCCTATCAGACGGCCTGGCTCAAAGCGCATTATCCGCATGAGTTTTACGCAGCCTCCATGTGTTTCGATATGCATCAGAGTGACAAGCTCAGCATTTTTGTTGATGACATGAAGCGGCTTGGCGTGACGATATTGCCACCATCGATCAACAAAAGCCGACCGTCTTTTGCGGTTGAAGAGCAGGAGGGATCGCTGCTCGCCGTGCGTTATGCTTTGGCAGGGCTCAAAAATGTCGGCGAGAAGGCGATGCAGTCGTTGGTCGCCGAACGTGCCGAGAGCGGGCAGTTCCAGTCGATGGACGATTTTGCAAATCGTGTTGATCCGTCCGGCATGAACAAAAGACAGATTGAAAGCCTTGCCGCCGCGGGCGCCTTTGATGAAATGGAACCCAATCGCGCTGCCGTTTATGAAGGGGCGGACATGTTGCTGTCGGTTGCCAACAGTGCGGCAGAGGCACGGACGAGCGGGCAGGGCGGTCTTTTCGGCGAAGGCGGAGCGGGTGACATGCAGGCCATCCGGCTGCCAGCGAACAGCAACTGGAATCTCAGCGAAATCATGATGCGGGAGCGCGATGCTTACGGCTTCTACTTTGCCTCCCACCCGGTTACACAGTTTCAGGCGGTAACCTCCTCTCACGGGGCCATGACCTACGCAGCCTTGTGTGAAGAGGGGCCGATTGCCGAGGGGCAACGCAAGCCTGCGGTGATGGCAGCGCTGATCGAGGGCGTGCGCTGGCGGGAGAGCAAGCGCGGCAAACGGTTCGTGCTTGTGGATCTGTCGGACAGCAGCGGGCAGTTTTCCGGCAGCTGTTTTGAGGAAGAGCAATGCGAATTGCTGGCTGATATGGCCAAGGAAGGTAGCTGTGCGCTGCTCAATGTCGAACTTGATCAGCGGTCTGATGACGAAAGTCCGCGGGTGGCGATCCGGCGGGCGCAGGCCATGGACGGTCTGGAAAAGACCACCCGGACCCGGATGGAGCTGGAGGTTGCTGATCTCGACGCGCTGCAGGAGCTGAAGAATTTTCTCGCACCATTGGCAGGCGGCAAGAGCGAGTTGATCGCGACGGTTCCCAGCTTTGATGGAGAAGTCGCGCAAATCTGCCTTGGCCGGTCTTTTCAGCTGGATGCGCAAGCGGCTGAAACACTGAGCCATATTACTGGACTGGAGAATATCCGCTTGGGCCCTGCCACCGGTTCGCGGCCAGTTCGTCATCGCAATTCCAATTCAAGGCCCAATTTAAGACTTGTAAGCTGAGCCGTTTCTGTCAAAAAAACAGCCAATAACTAACGGGAGAGACCAATGGCTGGAGCTATGCAGGGCAGTGCGCTCAAAATCACCAATCTGATTGACCATGCAGCGCGTGAACATTCCACACGAGAAATTGTCAGCTATTGGGCCGACGGTTCGCTCACCCGCACCAATTGGGGTGAAATTGGTGAAGAATCGCGGAAATTTTCTCAGGCGCTGCAACGGCTTGGTATGAAAAAGGGCGACCGGATCGCGACTATCGCGATGAATCATGCCCATCATTTGATCAGCTGGTACGGCTCTGCGGGTATTGGCGGCATTCTCCACACCGTGAACCCGCGGCTTTTTGAAGAACAACTGGTCTATATCATCAATCATGCCGAAGACCGGGTCCTCCTTTTCGACAAGATGTTCACTCCGATCATCGAAATGCTGAAACCGCAGCTGAAGACGGTTGAACATTATATCCAGTTTGACGGAGAAAAGGGCGACTATCCAACTTTCCGTGAGCTGGTTGATGCCGAAGACGGAAATTTTGACTGGGTTGATGTCGATGAGAATGACCCCTGCGGCCTTTGTTATACCAGCGGCACCACCGGCAATCCCAAGGGTGTGCTCTATGAACATCGCTCCAATGTCCTGCATGCCCTGACCGAGGTGCAGCCTGATATTATGGACCTCGCGACGCGCTCCGTGATGCTGCCCGTCGTGCCGATGTTTCACGCCAATGCCTGGGGACTGCCTTTTGCCTGTGCGGCGGTTGGCGCGAAGATGGTTTTTTCGGCCAGCAACGAGGCGCCGGTTCTGTGGAAACTGATCCGCGAAGAGGGCGTTACCCATAGCGCTGGCGTACCGACCGTCTGGCTGTCGATGTTTGCCGATATGGACGCCAATGGCGGCGATTATGGCAAGCTGCAGGTGATCACGATCGGCGGTTCGGCCTGTCCACGGTCGATGATCGAGCGGCTGATGAAAAACGGCATGCGGGTGGCCCATGCCTGGGGGATGACGGAAACCTCGCCCATCGGCACCGCAGGCTCGCTTCCCGCCAACTGGGACGACCTCGGCTTTGACGAACAGGTGGATGTGATCTGCAAACAGGGGCGGCCGCCCTTTGGTGTGGAACTCCGGGTGGTGGATGACGAGGGCAATGTCCTGCCGCGCGATGGCGAGTCGAGCGGGACCTTGGAAATCCGAGGCCCCTGGATCATCCAGCGCTACTACCGCGCCGATGAAGAAGCGGTTGAGGATGATCTGTGGTTCGACACCGGTGACGTCGCCGTGCTCCATCCTGACGGGACAATGCAGATTACTGATCGTGCCAAGGACGTGATAAAGTCGGGCGGCGAGTGGATCAGTTCGATCGAACTGGAAAACGCGGCCGTAGGCTGTCCCGGCGTCGCGGAAGCCGCTGCGGTCGGCGTCTATCACCCGAAATGGGATGAGCGGCCTCTGCTGCTCGTCGTCAAAAAACCTGACGCCGATGTGACTGGTGATGAGATAATCACCTATCTGACCGACAAGGTCGCAAAATGGTGGCTGCCCGATGAAGTGAAATTCATCGACGAATTGCCGCACACAGCGACCGGTAAAATCCTGAAACGGGCGCTGCGTGACGAGTATAAGGATTACAAGCTGAAAAGTCTGGCGGAGGCTTGAGTTCAGGAGCGCTTTGTTGTGACAAAGACTTCTCTTCATCAAACCCGTCAATCGGGGACTTTTGCAGCCAGCAGTTCTGCCGAGAAGACCGGCCAATCGGTAAAACCCCAATCTTCAGGTTCCTCAATCGCCAATATTTTTCGGGTGTTTTTGCTGCCGGTGTCGATGTCCTGGGGAGTGATGGCGTGGTCTTTATCCAGCGCCTGAAACGTGCGCACGACAGGCGCGGCATAGTTTGAGGGCGATTCGCCAATCACTATGGCCAATTCGTCATGGCTTAGACGGACAAGGGTTCCAATCGGTACAACGCCAAGACTGTCTGCAAAATCACGAAGGATGAGCTGATCGAAATGTCCTGACCAGGACTGCATTTTTGCAAGAGCCTGTGATGCCGACAAAGGCGTGTTGTAGGGACGCTGTGACGTGATCGCATCGTAAACGTCGCAGATAGATGACATGCGAGTGATAATGCTCAGATCATCGGCGGGCAGTTTCCCGGGATATCCCGTCCCATCCATCTTTTCGTGATGCCTGAGGCAGACCTCCAACGCGATATCGCATACGCCTTCCGATGCGGACAATATTTCATGTCCTCTTTGCGGATGATTGCGAACGGTTTCCCATTCGTTGTCATCCAGCTTGCCGGGCTTGGATAAAATATTGTCGGGAATGGCCATCTTGCCGACATCGTGAAGCATGCCGGCCATGCCAATATCCTTAATCTGGGCTTCCGGCAGGCGCATTTTGCGAGCTAGGTTAATCATCAGCGCGGATACTGCTACCGAATGGAGATATGTGTACTCGTCCTTGGTTTTCAGCCTCGCTATATTGAGGATGATTGTCGGATCAACGCTTACCGAATTGGATATCTGTTCCACCAACGGGGCCAGTTTTTTGGACTTGACCGCATTTCCAAGACGGGCATCTTCAAAAAGGTTCATGACCGCTGTTCTTGAGCGCTTGATAGCGCCTGATGCCTTGCGTACCTCCGCTGCGCGTTCACGTGGTGAAAGGCGTGTGAAACGCTGTTCCTCCGTTGGCGGTACATATGATCTTAGAGCGGTCCCGGCTGATCGTTTCGAAACTGTCGCGGGCTTTTGAGAGCGTTCAGGCTCCGTTGCTTTTACGGAAGCTGCCTCCTGCTCCAAAGGCTTTTGTGGGCTTTTGCCTTTGGTATCATCGATTGTTACCCAAGTGATACCGTTGGAGACAAGTCTTTCAATCTGTTCGGTTTCTCTCAGCACAAATCGTGGACGCCAGAACGGGTTCTCAAGCCACGACGCATCCATCGAATGGACAAACATGCCCAACTCAAGCTCACTTGTTCTTATTTTGTGAAGCATGAACAGATACTCGGAGCCAGATTAGTTACGGCTTGAATTGACGGTGGAAAGTGAAAATATTTAAGTCCAGCTGCTTCCGATTCATTGAGGTTTTCAGGGCAAGTCAGATACTTCCCACCAAGATCAATCATATCGGTTCTTCAGCCGTTTCAGCCAAAGCAGAAGTTTTCAAAAACCCATTACTCAGAAATACATTTCCGAAAATCCGCCTCGCCGGACCTGGCTGTTCGTCGGTCATTCGCAACTGTCATTGTCGCGGTGGAAAATTTTGCTGATTTTTCAAGATTATCACCATCTTCCAGCGCATGCTGGTAGGCGAGGATATAATTCTCGAAAGGCAATTTTAACAGACAGGCTATGGCCGCCACCCCGAAGCTATGTTCGATTTCCGCTGTCATCTGTTGCCCGACAAAATAGGAATGCTCGCCGAAGGAGCCGTCAAAGGCCAGACCGTATATCTCCGGAAACCGGTTTTCAATTTCTGCCGGTTTGTGGTCGATCGCTTCGATCATATAGTCGAATAGTTGGAAATTATATTCCAGATGACGGAAGTTTCTTCGGGCCAGTGAGCGGGAAAATTCAGAGTATCTGCCATCTCCCTTGATGTCCCGCATGTCGCCGATATGCGATGCGGATCCCTCTATGGCCAAACGCTCGAACATGAAGTCATAGGCGCCTGCTTGTGTTTTAATCTCGCTCAACTCCGGTGAAGCGGTATAGGCGAAGCTGTTCTGCATGGAATGATAGGTTTCATGGGCGATCAGCCTTATGATCGCATCATATTCGCCTTCGATATCCGCGGCCAAGCAAGGGATATCGATAAAGAAGATGCCCTCCTTTTGAAATCCGCCGCAGGAAAAGCTGGCTCCGGCGAGAACGACTTTGCCCTCAAATATAAAGTCCTCGGGAACATAGGGTTTCAGGAGTTCAGTGACACGTGCGCTTAGTTGCTGGCGATTTCGTGACAGAAAATCGATGGCATCACGCATTTTGTCGCGGCGTTCGACAAGCGCAGAGAACCGGAACGGGTCCGGTGATGGAGTTTCGCAGTGTGAAATGCGCCGCAACCCGGTCATATAATTTTCAAACGAGAAGCGCTCAGCAAATTGCCTATGGTGGACCAATTGTACCTGTAACTGCTCTGATGCGGCCCATTCCGCTTCATCAATTTCCGCATTCGAACAGGCAATTTCGAGCAGGCGTTCAGCCTGTGAAATATCGATTTTGAGCTTGATGGTTTGGGCAGCCGTAGGGGAAACAAGCGTGAATAGGCAGATAACTGACAAGACCAAGCGCATAATCACATCCTAACTGTATTGGTAATATAATACAGTTAGGATGATCGGGCGCAAGCTGAAAATTCACAAACTATTCCAGCGCCTGAATTTGGGCAAGAAACCGCAGCAGATGGTCAACATCATCCGCATCATGATAAAGTCCAAAGCCGATACGCAAGACATCTCCGCGCACGTCGGTCACGATGTTCCGTTCGGCAAGTGCCGCGTACAGGGCCGCTGCACTTTCTCCCTTGAACGCCAGAAATCGGGCATGAGGCCTGCCATCAAGGGGGTTGAGCAGGTGCATGTTGGGTAGTGGATCCTGTTTCAGAAACTGCTTTTGCAATGCCACGACATGGTTTGATATTTTGCCT
Source organism: Sphingorhabdus sp. EL138 (assembly GCF_900258045.1). Classification (GTDB taxonomy): domain Bacteria; phylum Pseudomonadota; class Alphaproteobacteria; order Sphingomonadales; family Sphingomonadaceae; genus Parasphingorhabdus. The sequence continues at coordinate 756,145 of NZ_OGVD01000004.1, forward strand.
GTCGACAGTCCGGCATCAGACAACATCGCCCGTACGGCGTTGAACCGGTAGAGGCCCGACGGATCAAAAGTGCTGCCCAGAAACCGGCGGCCATCAGCGGCATAGCCGACCTTGCCGGGCGGCAGTGCGAGATCATCAAAGGCGGCATACCAGCCAGTCACTGGTGGCCGCGGTGCGTATCCGGGCGGGGAGTGGAGGAAGCAGGCGCCTTCTCCTGACATTGCATATTTATAGCCGCCGGACAGGTAGAATATCCGGTCTGCAACGGAGAAAAGGTCAGTGTCGAGCGCCATAAACCCGTGATAGCCGTCAATGACCACCCACGGCCCTTCCGAGCGGGCCAGCGCGGCCAATTGATCGATGCCGTTCAGCACCGTGCCGGAGTTAAACAGCACCTGGCTGGCGAAGATCAGGTCATGGCCGCCGGATTGTGCTTTTTCCGCCAGTGCATTTGCCGGGACCGCCTCGACAACGACATCTCCGCTTTCTGACCAGCGATCCATTTGCCGCCGAAAGCTGTGAAATTCACCATCGGTTGTCAGGACACGGACCGGACGGGCTGGAATGGCTGATATGATGCGGACCAGAAAATCATGCGTATTGGGCGCAAAGGCAATGGTCCCCGGATCAGGCAGGTTGAGCTCTGCGGCGACATGGCCCTGTGCTTCCGCCCAGACCGGGCCCATTATCTTGTTCCATTTGTGATCGGCCAATCTCATGGCGTCATCGCAGGCCGCTATATGACCTTCATAAGCCGCATCCGGCCAAAGATGATGGCTATGTGCAGCAAAATGCAGCCGGTGGGGATTGGCGGTCAGGGCCTTGGAAAAGAGTGTTTTCCAACTCACAAGGCGGTCCGCACTGACCAGAGTTCGGGAAAGGCACGCTTGGACAAGGTGGATTGCAGATAGGAAACCCCGGCGGTGCCGCCGGTTCCCATTTTGCCGCCGATAACGCGCTCGACCGTCAACACATGCTTGTGTCGCCAGGTGGCCATGGCATCATCCAGATCAACAAGTTTTTCGGCTAGCTGGTAAAGCTCCCAATAGCGCTGCGTATCACGATAGACGGAGAGGAAAGCGGCTTCCACCTCTGGTGAGGGAACGTGCGATGTGCTGAAATCGCGTTCGAGAATGGTGGATGGAATATCAAAACCGGCGCGGGCGAGGGCGGCAATGGCATGGTCCCAAAGGCTGGGTGCTTCCAATGCCTTTTGCATCGCGGCCTGCGCCTCTGGCCGGTCATCCTGATATTTCAGAAAGCCCCTGTCTTTCAGCCCCAGCAGATATTCAACCGTCCGGAATTGGTCGGACTGAAATCCGGAACTTTCCCCCAACACATGGCGAAACCGGCTATAATCACTTGGCGTCATGGTGGAGAGCACATCCCAGCTCAGCGTCATTACTGCCTGTATCCGGCTGACCCGCGCCAGCGCCTTATAGGCAGGCACCAATGCATCATTTGAAATTTGCGTGATTGCCAGATGCATCTCGCGGATAATCTGTTTCAGCCATAATTCCTTGGTCTGGTGGATAATGATGAAGAGCATCTCGTCATCATTATCCGACTTCGGGTGCTGGGCCGACAGCAAGGTGTCGAGAGCAAGATAGCTTGCGTAAGTAACATTTTGTTTTTTGATCATGGGGAAATGTAACCCTGGCGCAGGGCAAAGGAAAGGATTTGGTTTTCCTATCTGCCGCAGGATCAAAACAATTCCATCTGACTGCCTTTGACAATCGGCCGCCGGAACAAATCTGTCCTCAGAGCGAATTTCGTTTTCCCCAGACTATTTTTTCGAGCGGCGATAGAGGCGCGGTGGTGCAGCAATTCTGCCCAAGGGCCTTGTCCTTTCATACGGCTGTGGAAATTGGGATCGTTTTTCTTGCCGCTGCGCAGGGACTCGATGATACCCATGACCTTTTGTTTGCGGTCAGGGAAATGCGCTTCGAGCCATTGTTCGAACAAGGGCGCGACCTCATGCGGCAGGCGCACCGGAATGATGGAAATGCTCTGTGCGCCATGTTCTGCGGCAGCGGCCACTATCGCTTCAATTTCATGATCGGTGATGGCGGGAATGACCGGCGCGATGTTGACATGCACGGGAATGCCGAGGTCCCGCAGCCTGCGAACCGCCTCCAGCCGTTTGGCCGGGGAGGGCGCGCGCGGCTCTAATATGCGCGCCAGGGATCCATCCAATGTCGTGACGGAAATAGCGACGGCCGTAAGCTTCAGGCGAGCCAATTCAGCCAGTATCTCAATATCATCAATCACGCGGTTGGACTTGGTGGTGATGCCGACCGGGTGCCGTGTTTCCAGCATGACCTGCAATATCTGGCGCGTAATCTGATAGCGTTTTTCAATCGGTTGATAGGGATCGGTGTTGGTGCCGATGGCAATGGGAGCTGGGCGATAAGTGGGTTTGGCAAGGGTCTCGCGCAGCAAGGTCGCAGCATTAGGCTTGGCAAATAATTTGGTTTCAAAATCCAGCCCCGGTGACAGGTCATGATAGGCATGGGTGGGGCGGGCGTAACAATAGACGCAGCCATGTTCGCACCCGCGATAGGCATTGATCGACCGGTCAAAAGGGATATCCGGTGAAGTGTTAAAGCTCAATATCGATCGGGGTGCCTCAGCCGTCACCTCGGTGCGCAGCTTGGCAGGCGCGTCGCCCAGTGCCTTACGCTCGTCCAACCAGTCGCCATCGGCTTCGCGGCTTGGCAAATTGAATCGGCTGCTGTCGCTGTTGGTCACCGCGCCGCGCCCTTTCAACGCAGGCAAAGACGGCCTTTTTTCCTGTTCCATGTATCTTTTATAGCACGAGAACAAAAATAGAACAAATAACTATTGCTCCAGCAATCGCGGGATCAGTTCGACGAAGTTACAGGGCCGGTGGCGGCTGTCGAGCTGCGTATCCAATATGCCGTCCCAACCGTCCTTTACCGCACCATTGGAGCCGGGCAGTGCGAAAATATACGTGCCTCTCGACACCACGGCGCAGGCGCGGGACTGAACCGTGGATGTCCCGATCTTGTCATAGCTGAGCCAGCGGAACAATTCGCCAAAGCCGGGAATATCCTTATCCTTCACCGCATCGAGTGCTTCAGGTGTGATGTCGCGCCCAGTTAACCCGGTGCCACCGGTGGTAATGATTACATCGACCACCTCTTCGTCGATCCATTGGTGCAGCTGCGCGACAATTTTCGATTTCTCGTCACGGATCAGATTGCGATAAATCAGGGTGTGGCCTTTGCTCGCAATACGCTCTGCAAGGATGTCACCTGATGTGTCCTCCTTGATAGAGCGGGTGTCAGACACCGTCAAAAGGGCAATATTAATCGCTTTGAACGTGCGGCTTTCGTCGATGGGCATAGGATTCTCCGATGAATTTTCGGCCGCTTTATAACCCATATTATCCGACTTTTATAAGCCTTAAAGAATAGGGGCTTTTCGCGGCTGCCCGAACCGTCTAATCGCTTGTAATAATGTCGAACGTTCCGGACTTAACCGCTGTCATATTGGGCCTGATTCTCGCCGCATGGCTGGCTGCGTCCGCATGGGCGGTGTGGACCGGTCTGGCGATGAAGAAAAAGGCGGAATCAACCTTGCGGCAATCGGGTCGTTTGGGCCGGCTGCTGGAAACATCGCCGGCCTTGCCATTATTGGTCAGGTCTGACGGAAAACTGGAGGCATCGCAGCGACTGATGCACTGGTTGGGCTTTGATTATCTGCCATCACATATTTCGGAATTATACAGCCAGGATGCCGGGATGAGCCGGGAAGATATGGAAGCGCTCACGCAGGACGTTAACCTTGCCCAGAAATCGGGAAGCAGCTTCACGCGCGCTATCAGGGTTATCGGGTCGGACAAATCCCTGCTGATCCGGGGCGGTCTGGCGGATCAGCAAATTGCACCCAATGGCAGCGCCCTGTTATGGATATTCGATGCCACAGAGAGTCAAAGCCAGATTGATGAACTGCGTGCAGAGAATGAAGAAGCCCATGCCGCTTTTGATGCCTTGTCGGCTTTGATCGAGGCCGCGCCGATGCCGATGTGGCATCGTTCGCCCGATATGAAGCTCACACTGGTGAACAGCGCTTATGTCAGGGCTGTGGACGCCAGTGATGGCGCGCAGGTGGTCGAAGAAGGCATTGAGCTGATTGAGACAATAAACGGTGTGAGCCCAACCGATGCGGCGACTCAGGCGAGGGAGAAGGGCGAGCCGCATGAACGGGTTGTTGCAACCACTATTGGCGGGCAGCGCCGGACGACGCAGGTGGTCGACGTGCCGCTCGGCAAGTCGGGCATTGCCGGCTATGCGATCGATATTCAGGAGCTGATAGATTCGCGCAAGGAACAGCGCCGGTTTAATGAATCACAGCGCGATATGCTCGACAAGATATCGGCCGCCGTGGTGCAGTTTGATGCGGACAAGTCCCTGCAATTTTGTAACCTGCCGTTCCAGCGCATATTCTCTATGCGGCAACAATGGATTGCCGAGCGTCCGGAATTCCCAAGGGTGCTGGACCGGATGCGCGAGATGAACCGGATTCCGGAAGTTCGCGATTTTCCCGAATGGCGGGAGGAGCGGACCCAATGGTTCCAGTCCACCGGTTCGATCGAGGAGAATTGGTTACTGGCGGACGGCACCCATTTGCGTGTGATCGCCAATCCGACACCTGATGGCGGTCTGTTGATGATCATAGAAGACCGGACCGAGCAGGTACAGCTGGCCAGTGCCAGAGACACTTTGCTGCGTGTGCGCACCGCGACTTTCGACAATCTGTTTGAGTCCGTCGCAGTCTTCTCTGCTGATGGAAAACTGAATATCTGGAACCATCAATTCGCGAGTACCTGGGATCTGGATGAAGAAGATCTCGGCAAGCATCCGCGTGTCGATTCCCTGATGCAGAAAATGGCCATGCAACTGAAGCAGCCCGCCCGGATATCGGAGGTGCGCGCGATGGTGCGTACGGCCACGTCCGAGCGCGAACAGCAGAGCGGGCAGATATCCTTTGTCGACGGGCGCCGTTTTGAATTTGCTGCTATCCCGCTGCCGGACGGCAATGCGCTGTTTACGATGCTCGACATATCCGACAGTCGCCGCATTGAGTTGGCCCTGCGCGAACGTAATGAAGCGCTGGTCGAAGCGGATTCAATCAAGGCGTCTTTCCTGTCCAACATGAGTTATGAGTTCCGCACGCCGCTGACGTCGATTGGCGGGTTTGCAGAATTGCTGGATAACGAGGTTGCCGGGCCGTTGACGGAGCAGGGGCATGAATATGCGCGCGCCATTCTGCAATCGGTCAAACGTCTGGGTATGCAGATTGATAACGTGCTGGACCTTAGCCAAAGCGAAGCAGGTGCCCTTCCTATTGCCAAGGAGAAGGTGAACCTGAACAAGCTGGTCGAGGATGTCGCGGCGCAGTTCGCCGATGATGCTCAGGCCAAGACCATCGAAATGGAATTGCAGCTGGATGACACTCTGGGGTCAGCCTTGGCCGACAGGAAAAGACTGTCACAGGCAATTGGGCAAATTATCGACAACAGCATTCGCTATACCGGTGAAGGTGGGCGTCTGTTGATCAATGGCAGCGGCAACGTGAAACAGGCGGTCATCCATATTTCCGATGATGGTCCAGGCATGAGCGCAGGCCAGCAATCGAAGGCATTCGACAGTTTCGCCCGGTCGCGCAACAAGACTGGGGAGAATGTCGGGGGGCTGGGGCTTCCGCTGGCCCGGCAGCTGATGCTGGCGCACGGCGGTGAACTGACATTGACCTCTGAACCGGGTCAGGGAACGCTGGTCACCATTCACCTGCCGCGGCAATAAGCAGTGGGGCAATAGACAGGGCATGCCGTTGATACTGGATAATGAAGCCGCGACGTTGGCATTGGGAAAAAAGCTTGCGGAGGCCTTGCGGCCCGGTGACAAGATCGCTTTGACCGGCACGCTGGGGGCAGGGAAGACCACGCTGGCACGCGGCATATTGCGGGGGCTTGGCTTCGGCGATGATGTGCCGAGCCCGACCTTTGCCATTGTGCAGCAATATGATCTGCCGGAGGTCAGGATTCCGGTGGCGCATGTGGACTTCTATCGTATCGAGGAGCCTGATGAAGTTCAGGAACTTGGCCTGGATGATATCCTGATGGATGGTGCCATGATCGCGGAATGGCCGGACCGTATGCCGGCTTCTTTCTGGAGCGATGCGCTGCAGCTTACCCTTGAAATCGAAAATGATGACACTCGCCAGTTGACTTGGACGGCTGGTCCCGCTTGGAAAGACAGATGGCCAATAACATGACACCGCCTGCAACGGCGCAGGATTTTCTGAACAATCATGGCTGGGGCGGCGCAGAGATTTTGCCCGTGGCGGGCGATGCGTCTTTTCGCCGGTATTTTCGAGTTGTTGCCGGTGACCGCAAGGCGATTTTGATGGACGCACCACCCCCGCATGAAGACCCGCGCCCGTTCATCCATATCGCACGCCACCTGAAAGCACAGGATTTCGCCGCGCCGGAAATTTTCGGCGAAGATCTCGACCACGGACTGGTTCTGCTGGAGGATTTTGGCGACCACCGGATGCGGGAGCATCTTGATCACCATCCTGAGGACGAAGAAGTAATCTATCGGCAAACAGTGGACCTGATAAAGGCGCTGCACGAGAAGCCGGCGGCCGACATAGCGCCTTACGACTGGGATCAATATCTGAGGGAAGTAAACTTGCTTCCGGATTGGTATTGCCCGGCGCAGGCACTGGATGTGGACGCGGCGGGTTTTGTCGATGCCTGGCATGGAGTTTTGCAGCCGGTAATCGCATCCCAAAAATCGCCTGTAACAGTCCTTCGCGACTATCATGCCGAAAACATCATGTTGCTGGATGACAATCGTCTGGGCCTGCTCGATTTTCAGGATGCACTGGCCGGGCACGCTGCTTATGATCTGGTGTCGATGTTGCAGGACGCGCGCCGCGATGTTTCGGACGATTTGGAGAAGGCGATGATCGACTATTATCTGGACGGGCAATCATCAGATAAAGCCGAACAATTTCGTAGCCACTATGCGATTTTGGGAGCGCAGCGGAACACCAAGATCATCGGCATATTTACCCGGCTTTTTGTTCGTGATGGCAAGCCGCGTTATCTCGATTTTCTGCCTCGCATGTGGCGGTTGCTTGAAAAAGATCTGGCGCATCCGGATCTTGCACCGGTCGCGGACTGGTTTGACCGAAATATTCCGGCGGATATCCGCAACAAACCGATTGCGGCATCGCAGGCATGAGCAAGGTTGAAACGGCAATGGTCATGGCGGCTGGCCTTGGCAAACGCATGCGCCCGCTGACCGCAACACGGCCCAAGCCGCTCGTCAAAGTGGCGGGCAAGGCGATGATCGACCATTGCCTCGACAAATTGTGGGAAGCGGGAGTGATGAAGGTTGTCGTCAACGCCCACTATCTGCCCGACGCGCTGGAAGCGCATCTCAAATCCGTCAATTATCCCTTTGACATCCGGATTTCCGACGAACGCGCGCAGTTGATGGAAACCGGTGGAGGACTGGTGCAGGCCGAGCCTCTGATTGATGAGGACCGGTTCTTTGCGATCAACAGCGACAATCTTTGGACCGATGGCCCTACTAACAGCCTGCAGCGGCTGGAAGAGCGGTGGAATGACGCGGAAATGGACGCGCTGCTGCTCCTGGTGCCGCAAACGTCTGCGCACAATTATAAGGGCGCCGGGGATTTCAAGCTTGATGACCATGGCCGGGTGTCCCGCCGTCTGCCGGATCGTCAGGCGCCTTTTATTTACACTGGCATCCAGCTTCTATCAAAACGTCTGCTCCGCGATGCACCCGAGGGGCCGTTTTCGACCAATGTTTTGTGGGATCGTGCGATCGAAGAAGGGCGACTATTTGGACTGGTACATGAAGGCAGCTGGTTTGAAGTCGGATCGCCTGACGCAATCGCGCCAACGGAACAGGCGATGAGCCGTGCATAGTCCCGCATGAGCAAGCGGCTTCAGCCCGCCATTTACAATATCGCCGCGCATGGCGGCTTTGCCGATGCCCTTGCACAGGGTTTGATTGACCGGTTTGCCAAAGACCCATTAGGTTTGGCACGGGGTCTCATAATCCTACCCAATAATCGGGCGCGCCGTGCCGTCCATGATGCTTTCGTTAGGCTCAGCGAAGACGGGCTGTTGTTACCGCAAATGGCGGTGATTGGTGATCTCGAGCTGGACGAATCCATCGGAGTTGCACTGGATCGGGGCGAGCTGGCTCTCGACATAGCACCAGCAGTGGATCCGCTGGATCGCCTGCTGGTGCTGGCCCAGCTGATTGAAAGGGAAAGTGCGGCGAAGGGCAGGGCTTTATTGTCCAAGGAAGCACTGCGGCTGGCGCGCGAATTTGCCCGGACGCTGGATCAACTGACGGTCGAGGAAATCGCACTCAAGGATCTTTTTGATATTGATGTGGAACCAGAACTGTCCGGTCATTGGCAGGATGCGCTCGCGTTTTTTCGCGTGATTACCGAGAAATGGCAGGCAAAGCTGACGGATATGGGCGCCGTGGATGAAGCTGCGCGGCGCAATGCCCTGTTCGATCAAACTGTGAAGGCATGGAAAACGGCCCCACCCAATCATTTTGTGGTCGCTGCTGGTATCACCACCTCCGCTCCGGCCATTGCGCGTTTCCTGAGGGCCATTGCTTTCCTGCCTGAAGGAATGGTGGTGCTGCCGGACCTCGATATGGTCATGGCCGATGAAGAATGGGGCATGCTTGGCCCGTTTCAACCCGATGCCGAGACTGGCAAGGTGGAACGTGCGCAGGAAACCCATCCGCAATATCACATGAAACTGCTGCTCGAACGCATGTCGATTGCGCGCGGCGAGATCATGCGCTGGCCAAGGACAGGGACCAGCGGAGCGGCGGCAAAGCGCAGCCGGGCACTCAGCAATGCCTTTGCTATCCCGAAGCTGACATCGCGCTGGCAGTCGCTGGATAGTGATGAACGCAGTCTGGCCGGTGTGCAGACAGCGGAAGCGCGCAACAGTGCCGAAGAGGCGCAGATTATTGCGCTGTTGGCGCGTGAGGCGTTGGAGACACCGGAACGCCGCGTTGCGATAATTACACCGGATCGCGCATTGGCAGGCCGGATTTCGGCGCATCTCGAGCGCTGGATGATTGCGGCAGACGATACAGCGGGACAGCCGTTGTCCAAAAAACCGGAAGGCATATTCTTCCTGGCCTTGCTGTCCGCCGCAACAGACGGATTTCCTCCGGCTGAGTTTCTCGCATTGCTGAAACATCCGTTGGTGCGGGCAGGGGAAGGACGTTTGGACTGGCTTGCCCAGGTTCGTAAACTGGACCTGTTAATGCGCGGTCCCCGGCCAGCGCCGGGATTGGCTGGAATTGACAGCCTGTTCCAAAGTGAAGATCGCCGCACCAAAAGCCTGCGAGACAATTTGCGTCCGTGGTGGACAGATGTGCGGGCAATATTTGCACCAGCGGCCACAGCCTTGAGTGGAGCCATGAACTGGACCGAGATGCTGGCAGAAGTCCGTCAATTGGCGGACTTGCTGACCAACGGCCAGGTCTGGGCCGGACCGGCAGGCCGCCAACTGGCTGACTTTCTTTCCGATATGGAAGATCGCGCAGCCTTGGGACCGATGAAGATCCAGGCACCCGAGATTGCCGGATATTTTGAGACCTTTTTGGCCGATATGCCCGTGCGTCCCCCTTATGGCGGACATCCTCGCATCGCGCTCTACGGCCTGCTCGAAGCGCGGTTGCAACAGGCGGATCTGGTTATCTGCTGTGGTCTCAACGAAGGCAGTTGGCCTCAGGCGATAACGCCCGATCCATGGTTGGCACCGATGGTGCGGAAATCCCTGGGACTGCCTGCGCAAGAACGGCAAATTGGTCTGTCCGCGCATGACCTGGTTGGCGCGATGGGCGCGCGCAATGTTATTCTCACGCGGGCCCAGCGTGACGGGTCTGGCCCGGCCATTGCCTCGCGCTTCCTGCTCCGCCTGAAAGCGATGTGCGGCCCCAATCTGAAAGAGCATCCCGTCGCTCGGCAATGGGCGACGCGCATCGATCAGCCGGAGGAGTACATCCGGATCGAACAGCCAGCACCCGAGCCAACTGCGGATCAGCGGTTGGTGAAGTTATCGGTCACAGATGTAGACCGGTTGATTGCTGACCCCTTCGCTTTTTACGCAGCCAAAATCATGCGCCTGGGCACGCTCGATATGATCGATGCGGAGCCAAGTCCGGCATGGCGCGGATCGATTATCCATGACATTCTCGACAAATGGGCGAAAGAGGATGGCTATGATCCTGACGCTCTGAAACGACGCGCTGAAGGCTTCTTGAATGAGCGCTCTTCGCATCCCCTGATGCGCACTTTATGGGCGCCGCGTTTGATGGAAGGTCTGTTATGGATTGCCGATACTGTGGCGCAGCAGCGCGCAGGCGGGCGCGGGCCGCTGAAGTCTGAACAGAAGGGTGTTGCACGCATAGCTGGTGTCGATCTTTTTGGAATAGCCGACCGTATCGATCGCATGGCCGACAGCAGACTTGCCATTGTCGACTATAAAACCGGCGGCCCACCGTCCAACAGAGCCGTGAAAGAAGGGTTCGCATTACAACTCGGCCTGCTGGGGGCTATCGCCGAAAAAGGCGACTTTGGCGGTCTTTCCGGCAAAACAGGCGGCTTTGAATATTGGTCACTGGCAAAGCAGGGCGGCAAAAACAGCTTTGGTTATATTGCGACGCCGACCAACCCGCGCAGTCCCGACAAGATAGAAGCTGATCAGATGGTCGATCATGCTGTGACGGAATATACCAAGGCGGTGAACAGCTATATCCATGGCGATGAGCCTATGGTGGCAAAGCTCCATCCGGAATATGCGCCTTACGCGGACTATGATCAGTTGATGCGGTTTGAAGAGTGGTACGGCCGCGCCGACGTGTTGGAGCAGGGAGGCGAGCATGAGTGACACGCCAACGCTTTTTCCGCTGGCCGACAAACAGAATGAGGCGGTGCAGCCGGATGACAATATCTGGCTGAGTGCATCTGCTGGTACTGGCAAAACACAGGTGCTGACCGCACGGGTTTTCCGGCTTTTGCTCCGCGAAAATGTGAATCCGGAACATATATTATGCCTGACCTTCACCAAGGCAGGGGCGGCTGAAATGGCGGACCGGATCCACCGGCAACTGGCCAGTTGGGTGCGGCTTGATGATACGAAACTGGCCGCCGATCTTTCCGCCATCGGCGCGCCGGTTGACCCCGCGACACGGGAATATGCACGTACCTTGTTCGCCCGTGTGCTGGACGCGCGCGGTGGCGGTCTCAGGATCATGACCATCCACAGCTTCTGCCAGACGTTGCTCGCGAGCTTTCCGGAAGAGGCCGAGATTCCGGCACTGTTCAAACCGATTGAAGAACGCGACCAGAAGATATTGGCGCGCCAGGCGCTGGGCGATTTGCTGCTGGACGAAGAGGCGGCGGGCAATACCGCAATCATTCAGGCGATACAGGCGCTCAGCGTGCGGATGGGTGAAGAGGAAGCCGAAAAATATCTGATGACCTGCGCGTCCAAGGCCGATGCTATGGAAAGCCTGCCGAGCGGCGTGCTTCCTTTCGTTCGCGGATTGCTGGGGCTGCCGGTTGATGGCGATGCGCAAAGCTGGCTTGAGCAGCGGTGCAGCGATGAGGCCTTTGATATCACGGCGTTGCAGAACATGGCGGATGCACTGGCCAGTTGGGGCACCAAGACGGCGACCGGGTATATCGAAAAAATTCGTACATGGATCGCCGCCAGTCCTGTCGATCGGGCAGAAACATTGCCCGAGCTCCATAAAATCTGGGCAAAGGCCGATGGCGAGTGGCGCTCGGTGCCAAAGGGGTTGGATAAGGCCGCACCGCATTATCATGAACTTAGCGTCGATATGTACGATCATTGCCGCCAGTTGATCGAGACGAAGGTGCTGTTTGATTATGCCGATCTGTTTGTAGGGGCGCTGAATGCTGGTCGCGGTTTTTATTATCGCTATCGGGATGCAAAGAAACTGCAGGGCGTGGTTGATTTTGATGATATGATCCGGATGACCGCCAAGTTGCTCAACCAGGGCAATATGGCCGAGTGGATTCGCTACAAGCTCGACCAACGCACCGACCACATACTGGTCGACGAAGCACAGGACACCAATCTCGCCCAGTGGGATATTGTCCGGGCGCTGGCAGGAGAGTTTTTCGCCGGTCTGGGCGCGAATGCTGATAAAATTCGGACATTGTTTACCGTCGGCGACTTCAAGCAGGCGATTTTTGGCTTTCAGGGAACCAGCCCGCATAATTATGTCAAAGCGCGTGACGATTTCTTTGCACGGGCAGGGGCGTCGGAACGGCCCTTCAGTGACTTGTCACTGGACCGCAGTTTTCGATCCACGCCGCCAGTGCTGGAGGTAGTCGACAAGGTACTGGAACATGTCGGGGAAAAGGAACTTGGTCTGGATAAGGCCATACCATCCCATCAGAGCCACTATGCGGGCGAGCCGGGAAGCGTAACGACATGGAGGCCCGTTGCCCATGGCGCGGTTAGCAATACGGATGATGACGAAACGTGGCTAAGTGATGAAAAACGGGTTTTTGCCCAAAGGCTTGCGATTCAGCTTAAGGAATGGCTCTCGCCGGAAACAGCGCTTTGGCTGAACCGCGAGAATCGACCGCTTGAACCCAAAGATATCATGATCCTGGTCAGCAAGCGCGATGACCTCAGCGCCCTAATCGTGGCGCGGCTCTTTGCTGAAAATGTTCCCGTCGCGGGTATCGACCGGATCCGCCTCAACCAACCGCTGGTGGTGCAGGATCTGCTGGCCGCGATCCGTTTTGTCTTGCAACCGGAAGATGACCTAAATCTGGCATCACTGCTGGTGTCTCCGCTTCTGGGCTGGTCGCAGGACGATCTGCTGGAACGCGGTTACCGGGGAGAGGAACATAAGGACAAAAGCCTGTGGGAATATCTGCGGACTCAAGACCGACTGAAACAGCATGTCGAGCCTTTACGCGTGCTGTTGAATATGGCGGATTTCAATACGCCTTATCAGTTTCTGGAAACCATCGTTTCCGGCCCGATGCAGGGACGCAAGAAACTGACAGCACGCCTTAGTCACGCGGCGCTCGACCCACTCGAGGAGTTGCTCAATACCGCGCTGGCCTTTGAGCAGGGCCATATTCCGACCTTGCAGGGCTTTCTCGACTGGTTTGATCGCGGGGATGTTGAAATCAAGCGGGATCAGCTGGAAGGCGGGAATGAAGTCCGCCTGATGACCGTCCATGGGGCCAAGGGTCTGCAAGCACCTCTCGTCATTCTTGCCAACGCGACATTTGACCCGGCGAACAAGAAAAGCGGCGGCTTTGATATCCCGGACCCGACGCGACCGGATGATGACCTCGAATATCCTGTCGTACAGGTTCGCAAAGCCGAACGTATCGGATTGCTGGACGCCTATGCCACTGTGGCAGATGCCCGGGAACGGGAAGAGCATTGGCGTTTGCTCTATGTCGCCATGACCCGCGCGGAGGAACATCTCGTCGTCACCGGGATATTGGGACCAAAAGCCAAAGGTGTCGTGCCGGAGTCCAGTTGGTATCACGCTGTGGAGCATGGCTTGACTGCGTTGGGAACGGAGCAAACGGATTCCGTGCGCTGGATTGCCGAGCGAACATATACGGGGCCTGATGCACCGGACAAAGCCGGACGAAGGACCAAGGCCGCCGAGCCGTTACCAGATGAAGAGCAGGCCGCCTTGCCAGAATGGTTATTTGCACCAGCCCCAAAAGAGGCCCGGCCGCCGCGGCCTTTGACGCCGTCGGATATGGGCCCGGACGATGCTGCGAACCCGCCACCGGCAAAGGCGATGCGCGATGCGGCCGAACGCGGCAAACTGCTCCATAGCCTGTTCGAGCGACTGCCCGATATTGCGCCTGAAAACCGAGCGGATGTCGCCGGCCGCTGGCTCGCCAAGCAAAAACAGGTCAGTGATCCGGCAGAGCGTCGGGCGCTTATTGAGACGGTGTTGTCAGTCTTGGGCAATCCCGCATGGTCAGAGCTGTTCTCTCCCGGCAGCTTTGCCGAGGCCCCGATCGCGGCCGTGGTTGACGAGCATGTGATTTCGGGCACCGTTGACCGTCTTTTGATCACTGATGATTTGATCACCGTCATTGATTTCAAAACGGGGCGCGCAGTGCCCAAAGAACCTGCCAATGCGCCTTTGTCTTATCTGCGCCAAATGGCTACATATCTCACTGCACTTGAAAAGATTTTCCCCGGACGCCCCACTAAAGCCGCCCTGCTGTACACGCATGGTCCCACCCTGCTGGAGCTTTCCGACGATCTGATCGCACGGCATAAGCCCAGCAACAAGCCAAGCTTTGAGCGCCCATGAAAATCCTTTTCGGGCAGAGACTTGAGCAATGGGCTGTGCGGGCCTAGATTATATTCAAACAAGCAAAGGAGATTCCCTATGGCTACCAAAGCAATTACTGACGAGAGTTTTGAACAAGATGTCCTGAAAGCCGACGGCCCCGTGCTTGTTGACTTCTGGGCAGAATGGTGCGGCCCCTGTAAGATGATCGGCCCAGCGCTGGAAGAAATCAGCGACGAATTGGGCGAGCAAGTGACCATCGCCAAGCTCAACATCGATGACAGCCCGGATGCACCCGGAAAATACGGCGTGCGCGGCATTCCGACAATGATACTGTTCAACAATGGTGAACCGGTTGAAACCAAAGTCGGTGCGGCGCCAAAGAGTCAGCTGAAATCATGGCTGGAAGAAAGCCTACCCGCTTAATACTGGTCAGCTCAATCGGTAAAAACATCCCCCAGAAGCTCGGCGGCCTCATCCCATAGTTTGGGCGATGAGGCCCCGAGCAAACCGGTTTTGCGATCTGCAGGCCGATAGGCGTCGCCGTTCCAGCGTGCCGCTTTCCCGCCCGCTTCATTCAGGAACAATATCCCCGCCGCATGATCCCAGGGCAGGCTGCGTTCAAAGGTTGAAATGTGGTTCGTACCCAGCGCCAGTCGGGGATATTGTTCCGCCGCACAGCGCGGAATATCGACAATCTCATAATGTCCGTCAGCCGCGAGAAGAAGCTTGTCACGTTGCTGTGACGTCATGAAGCCAGTGGCAAGAGCGGCTATGGGTTTTCCGTCTGGATCGACTGATACGCTAAGCTTTTCACCATTGATAAAGGCACCTTGCCCCTTCGCAGCATAGCAAAGCCGGTCTTGCAGAGGATCATAGAGCCAGCCAGCGACAGTCTCATTTTCCTGCGACAGCGCGACAATCATTCCAAAAGGCGGTTTACCTGCTGCAAAATTTCCGGTTCCATCAATCGGGTCGATAATCCAGGTCTGCTTGTCAGCCAGATGATCCATGACCGATGGGTCGGCGGCGCTGGCTTCCTCACCCACAATAGCTGCATCGGGCAGGAGAGTACCCAATTTTTCGCTGAGCATCTCTTCGCTCAGCCTGTCAGCCACGGTTACCAGATCGCCGGGTGCCTTTTCCTCAATATCGGCGGTTTTGAGGTTCTGATAATGTGGGAGTACGACCTCTTTCGCTACATCCTTTAGGATATCCTGCACCGGCAGATGAAGGCTGGAATGGCTCATGCGGGCGACAATATCTGCCCCAACCGCGGGAAATGAACATGGAGTGCGCCAACTTGTTCATCCTCTCGTTTGATGATTATCTCTCTATCATTGAGACCCACCAACTCTCCGACAACGGCTGCAGGATCAGGCGTCTCGGTTCTCACGGAAACCTTATCACCAGCGGAAAAGCCGGATGCTGGATACACTGAACCGCTGCTGACCGGTTCTGATGCCTTGGCATAGTCGATCGCTTGCTGTCCCGTCCATTCCTCGAAATTACCATAGCCAATGCCGTCAATGCGATCATACCAGGCCGCGACATTGCTGCCGAAGTCGGATGGTTTTTTTCCTGCAAAGCTCGCAAAGCGGATGTTCATATAGAGCATCAAATCTGCGTGCCCGGCTTTGTCGCCGCTGATATAGTTTCTCCCATCTGCGAGGGTTTCGGCCACCAATGCCGCTCCTGCCTCAAACTGCCCTGTCAGATGCGGCACCATCGGCAGGAATTTCCGGCGATCCATGCCGAACCGTTTAGCGCGATCTTCCCAAAATTCATCGCTGACAATCTCAGGGTTGGTGCCCAGAGCGACCCCGACTGCAGGCATGAACCACTGGCCGCCCGACCATAAAGCAATTATCCGACCGGCGAAGCCAAGTGGCTCGGGATAGAGGCTTGGTTCAGGCTTAACTGCCTCAAGCGCGTCAACGATGACGGCCGTGTCGCAATAAATCTCCGACCCGAATTGCAGCACAGGTATGCGCTCATATCCGCCCGTCAGAGCGCTGAGATCCGGTTTTGGGCAAATGTCAGGTTGTTGGACAGACTTCCAGTCGATGCCCTTCAGACCGAGCGCGAGCCGCATCGCCTGCCCGAAAGGCGAGTTTTCGTAGTGATGCAATATGATTTCGGTCATTCTAGCTCCTGTAGTCGGCATTTATTGAGATATATCCGTGGGTCAGGTCACAGGTCCATACTGTGGCCTTCCCGTCACCGATCCCGATATCGACGCTGATGTCAATTACGTCGCCTTTCAGGTGCTCGGCGACCGGAGCCTCGTCATAATCGGGTACAACCAGACCGTCGCGGGCAACCGTGATACTGCCAAACCCAATGGATAGCCTGTCACGATCTGCTGGTTCGCCGGCTTTACCAACCGCCATAACCACCCGGCCCCAATTGGCGTCTTCTCCGGCAATAGCGGTTTTGACGAGCGGGGAATTGGCGACCGACAAAGCGATACGTTTTGCGCTTTCGTCGCTTTGCGCACCCGTAACGGCAATTTCGATAAACTTGCTGGCGCCTTCGCCATCGCGGACCACGAGATGGGCCAGTTGCATACATAGATCGCTCAGGGCTGCCTGAAACGCATCAGCACCGGCGTCGTCAAACGATGTCAGGGCAGGGGTGTCACTTTGACCTGTGGCAAAGGCCAAAACAGTGTCGCTGGTCGATGTATCGCTGTCGACCGTGACGCAGTTGAAGCTTTTCGCCGTTGCTGCGTTTAGCATTTCCTGCAGAAAACCGGCGTCCACTGCGGCATCAGTGAAAATATAGCCGAGCATTGTCGCCATATCCGGCGCGATCATGCCGGAGCCTTTGACAATACCATTCAAATATACCGTTTTCCCACCGACAATTGCGCTTGTGGTTGCCATTTTGGGAAAGGTGTCGGTGGTCATGATCGTCGACGCAGCATCTTCCCAGCCGCAAGGTGCGGATGTGAAAGCCGCCTTCAGGCCGGCCTCTGCGCGATCTTTTGGTAATGGTTCACCAATGACGCCGGTAGAAGACACATATATCTCTTCCTCCGTGCAGTCCAAGTAATCACTGGTGAGCGACAATATCCGTTGCACTGCCTCCATGCCGCGCGCGCCTGTAAAGGCATTGGCGTTACCAGCATTAACGACCAGTGCTCTTGCCTTGCCACCGGGCAAGGCTTTCCGACACCATTCCACCTCTGTTGACGGACATTTGCTCTGGGTCAGTACGCCTGCGACAGATGTACCCTCGGCCAGTTCGACATAGGTCAGGTCACAGCGATCCCATTCCTTGTATCGCGCTTGAGCGATGCGACAGGTGACGCCCGAAATTTCTGGAAGTTCTGGAGTATGTGCTGGGGCAAGGGGTGATTTGGTTTCTGACACTTAACTTGCCTTTATCTATTGGTTTGCTAAAGCGAAGTTCTTCTCACAGGGCTTATTGATGAACGTCTATATTGCAAGTTTTATGTTGCTGCTTTTCAATGCAGTTGGCGTTAATGCGCCGGCTGCTGCTATGGCAACAGAAACAGCCGGCAATGAGGTTGCTTCTGAGACGGAATTGGCGGCACCAGCTGATCATGATAACGCCACGCAAGGCTTCATCTACAGCGATACGGCCCTTGCGCTGCGCTCACGAGGCGGAGGCGATACTAAAGCTGACTGGCCAGTATTGCCGGTCCAGTCGACCAATGGCGACAAGCTGGAGCATGAAGAAGGCGCGCCTTAGTCGCCTGCTCGGACGATCACCTACGTTGATTTGTCCCCAATCGTCCCTAAATGCAGTCAAGAATGAGCGTTAAACCCGCTCAATATCTAAAGAAATATCGGAAATCATCATGATCGGCGGCTTTGCCAAATCCCTATTCGGGTCTTCTAACGACCGTTACGTTAAATCCATCATGAAAGTGGTTGATAAAATCAACGCTTTCGAACCGGAAATCGAACCGCTTAGCGATGATGAGCTAAAGGCGAAAACACCGTATTTCCGCGAACGGGTCGCCAATGGAGAAACGCTGGATGATATTCTGCCAGAGGCATTCGCGGTCGTGCGTGAAGCTGCGAAACGGACCTTGGGCCAGCGCCACTATGATGTGCAGATGGTCGGCGGTATTGTGCTGCATCGCGGTGAAATCTCCGAGATGCGGACGGGTGAAGGTAAAACGCTCGTTGCCACGCTCGCTTGCTATCTCAATGCAATTGAAGGCAAAGGCGTCCACGTCGTTACGGTAAATGACTATCTCGCCCGGCGTGATGGTGAGTGGATGAGTCAGGTCTATAACTTCCTGGGCATGAGCGTCGGAACGATCATTCCTAACATCGGTGAAGAACAACGGCGTGAGGCTTATGCCGCCGATATTACCTATGGTACGAATAACGAGTTTGGTTTCGACTATCTGCGCGACAATATGAAACATGACCGCGGGCAGATGGTCCAGCGGCCTTTCAACTTTGCGATTGTCGATGAGGTGGATTCGATCCTGATCGATGAAGCCCGGACGCCGCTAATTATTTCAGGCCCGACGGACGATAAGTCAGATCTTTATATTTCGGTGAACGAGATTGTTCAGCATATTGATGAAGAAGATTATGAAAAGGACGAAAAAAGTCGCCAGATATCGTTAACCGAAGATGGAACGGAGAAAGCGGAACGCCTGCTCGAAGAGGCGGGATTGCTAGAAGGTAATAATCTCTACGATTATGAAAATACGCAGGTTGTCCATCACCTCAATCAGGCCTTGATGGCCAATGTCATGCGTAAGCGGGACACCGATTACATCGTCAAGGATGGCAAGGTTGTCATTATCGACGAATTTACCGGTCGTATGATGGATGGTCGGCGTTGGTCCAATGGACTGCATCAGGCGGTTGAAGCCAAGGAAGGTGTTCAGATTGAACCTGAAAACCAGACAATGGCATCGATCACGTTCCAGAACTATTTCCGTATGTATCCAAAGCTGTCAGGCATGACCGGTACTGCAGAAACGGAGGCGGCCGAGTTCTTCGAGATTTACAAGATGAACGTCGTAACCATTCCGACGAACAAGCCAATTCTGCGACTTGATGAAAATGACGAATTTTACAAGAATACGCTCGATAAATTCGCGGCCATTGCCAAGAAAATCAAGGAACATAGCGATAAGGGCCAACCCGTTCTGGTGGGCACGGTATCGATCGAGAAATCAGAGCTTTTGTCAGACTTCCTGAAAAAGGAAGACGTGACGCACAATGTTCTCAATGCCCGCTTTCATGAACAGGAAGCGCACATTGTTGCACAAGCGGGTGCTCCGGGCGCGGTGACGATCGCGACCAACATGGCTGGCCGCGGCACGGATATTCAATTGGGTGGCAATATTGATTTTCGTATCGAGCAGGAACTCGCCGATATGGAGGAAGGTCCAGAGCGGGACAAGGCCGTTGCCAAGATTGAAGAAGAAGTCCGGGCGTTGCGTGAAGAAGTGCGCGCAGCGGGCGGTTTATTTGTTCTGGGCACGGAACGGCATGAAAGTCGCCGCATTGATAATCAGCTGCGTGGTCGTTCGGGTCGTCAGGGTGATCCAGGACTCAGCCGTTTCTATCTGTGCCTGGAAGACGACCTGCTTCGGATTTTTGGTACCGAGACGATGTTCGCCAAGATGATGAACAAAAACCTCGAAGATGGCGAGGCCATTGGCGGTAAATGGCTCTCCAAAGCCATTGAAACGGCCCAGAAAAAGGTTGAAGCACGTAACTACGAAGCGCGGAAACAGGTTGTCGAATATGATGACGTGATGAATGACCAGCGCAAGGTGATTTACGAGCAGCGCTCTGAAATCATGGATGCAGAGACGGTCGGCGATGTGGTCGAGGATATGCGGCTTGAGACCGCCAATGCCGTCGTTGCCGACAGCTGTCCTCCCGGAAGCTATCCTGAGCAGTGGGATATCGACATGCTCAAGAAGCGCGTCGAAGAGGTATTTGGCCTTACGCCGGATATCGATGCCTGGATGCAGGAAGATGCGGTTGAGCCGGAGATCCTTGAAACACGGATCGCCGAATTGGCCGATGCCGATTTTAACGCAAAAGTGGAACAGATTGATCCGGAAATCTGGGTGCAGATTGAAAAATCAATTCTGCTGGAATCGCTTGATCATAACTGGAAAGAACATCTCGCGACGCTTGACGCGCTGCGGCAGGTTGTCTTCCTGCGCGCCTATGCCCAGAAGAAACCACTGGATGAGTATAAGAAAGAAGCCTTTGGTCTTTTCGAACGCATGCTGGAAGTTATCCGTGAAAGCGTGACGAAAACCATCGCCGTCAGCCAGTTCCATCGCCAGGAAGAAATTGAAGTGCCGGAATTGCCGGAACTGCCCGATTTCCTGACCACGCATATTGATCCGCTGACCGGCGAAGATGACAGCAACGATATTGACGGCGGCACATTGGGTACGGTCTCGACTGCGCTGCCGCCACGGCAGTCCGGTGGCGCGGCTCCCGCCGATATCAATTTTGACGGGGTGAGCCGAAATGCGCCATGTCCGTGCGGCTCGGGCCGAAAATACAAGCATTGTCACGGCAAATATTGATATTGTAAGCAGCATGCCGAGCGAGACCTGATATGGCGGTTGGCATTGCCGGTCTTGCTTTACTCTTCCTGCTGACAGCAGCACTCTATGCGTCGGTGGGCTTCGGCGGTGGTTCGACCTATATCGCGCTGCTGGCTCTGGCCGATATAGACTATCGACTGCTGCCGATTGTTGCGCTGATCTGCAATATCATCGTCGTCATGGGCGGAACGTTACGTTTTCAGGCGCGCGGATTGATTGAATGGCGGAGGATTTGGCCGATCCTGCTGTTATCGGTGCCTGCGGCCTGGCTAGGAGGGCGTCTGGCCATAGATCAGGACAGTTTTCTCGTCCTGCTGGGTCTGTCTTTGACTGTTGCCGCTCTGTTGCTCCTCACAGAACCCTTTTTCAAAAGCAGAATGGTTGGTTCACAGACCCCAAAGGAGCACGGCGGCTGGTTCGCTCCAATTGTTGGTTGCGGCATAGGTTTCCTGTCCGGCATGGTAGGTATCGGTGGCGGAATATTTCTCGCCCCGATCCTTTTGCTGATGAACTGGTCCGATAGCCGCAGAATAGCGGCGACCGCCAGTGTCTTCATCCTCGTTAACTCAGCAAGCGGGTTATTTGGGCAACTGATGAAATCGGCGTCGGGGCAGGTAGGGCAGGGGACCGACATGGTCTTGTCCTACTGGCCATTGTTCCTTGGCGTGCTGGTGGGCGGGCAGATTGGCAGTTTTCTGGCTAGCAAGGCACTACCGGAACACTGGATCCGCCGACTGACGGCATTGTTGATCCTCTATGTGGCTGGCCGTATGTTCTGGCAGCAATTTGGATGAGTGACCTGGGGATGAAAATTAATATCTGCTATGGACGCAAAGGCGGACGCTAGGTTTGGGCGACTAACGATTAAAAGGCAGCCATCGCCAGATCGGGACTCAGGATAGCCAGAACGAGACCAATACCAATCGATCCAAAGAAAAACGTATGAAACTTGTTTCGTTCAAATGCGCCGGTGGCCAGTAAAGCTGAGGTAGCTCCAAGGTTGGAGACTATTCCCATAAAGACCACGCCAATTGGAAATTCGCCTTGTGTGATATGATAAATTCCACCTGAGTACCCAACCAGCAAGGCCAGTACCGCGATACCATAAATTCTATACAGGGTTGTGGATTTGGATTTCATGTTCATGATTGCATCAATTTTTTCGCCGGAAAAAACGACGAATGGAGTTACAACCGTCAAGAGAGATACGGCGATTTTGATGATCAATAATATCGTGAGAGGGGTCATCCGAATATCCTTTCAGAAGATTTGAAAATGCGGTGAGCTGGAATTTTCTGTGCTCACTCGGCGAAAGGGGCGTTTCGGATCAGGTCGCTGACCGGAACCTGTTTGTAAGTTTGTCCGATCCGAGAATTTGGTTTCGCAAGAGCTTGGCGTTCGAGCATTGAAATCAAGAGCGATTTTGTACCGTGCCTGGGATGTGACTTTAGGATATTGCCAATGACGTCCGGGTCGAGTCTATCCAACCCCGCGCCCACAACATCGGCCAACGCACCGCGCGCTACCAAGGCAAATTCATAGTTATCGTGCCTGGCTGTGGCAGGATTGGTATGGAGGTTTATAGCTCGAGCTACTTTCTGGCCGAGTTCAGCAAAACCTTGCTGTGTTAGAAATGCCTGCGCTGCTTCACCGCCGTTGGTTTCAAAATCACCCGCTTTATCAAATGGATCTTCCAAACCAATATCATGCAAAAGCATGGAAACATAAACCAGTTCTGTATCGAACGATTTACCCTCGGCCTCTGCAAAGGCCGCAGCAAACAGATAGGACCTCTTGACGTGAGAGACCATTATGTCACCGCTGTAATCCTCTACAAATCTCTCGGTTGCCCGGATTGCTGGCGTCTCGGGAAACTGGCTCGTAGAGTTTTCGGCCTCAATGTCATCATGCCGATCTTCTATCTCATCAGCATGAATTGCAGGTGTCATTGTAAGGGCTAAGGCCAATCCGAACGCGGTAATTATTCTGTTCTGATTCATCATACTTCCATCCTTTGTTGAGCGATTAGATATTTAGTTGTTCTTCCAAATGCTTAAGGGCCGAGAGATAATTTGCATTGTCGACATATCCGACATGGCGAGATGAGTTGATCTTGCCGGTCGTGTGCGCTTTCAAATCCGCTTCATTGACCATTTCGGTGAACGCAGAATCGCGGCAGGATTTTGCTGCTTTTTGTGCAATGAGCCGGGCAATGATCTTGGCCAGACGATCGAACAGCCCGAAGACGCCGCCATTTGTTTCGATCATGCCATTGAAATAGATATTTTGCGCCGACGGGTGGAAAGCTGACATTTTAAGGCTTGGCCGCGTACCCTCCTGATAGTTCAGTAGATTGTCCGGCAAAAAGCTCATCGTCGCCCGATAACCGGTGGCGCAGATAATCTCGTCTACTTCATCCAGTTCCCCGGACTTGAAACATACCGATTCACCTTCCAGACACGCAACATCTCCTCTTGGCTGAATGCGACCATGCCCTAGGTGCTGCAATATGTCGTTGTTCATAATAGGGTGGCTGGCCAGCGGTTCATGATCCGGTGCTGGCAAACCGAAACGCTTTGGATTTCCGACCATCATCGCTAGAAAAGCGGTAAAATCAGGTGGTGAAAGCCAATCAGGCATTTTCATGTTTCGAGCAAAGAAGACATCCGTTGGATGGCCCATGACAAATTTTGGCAAGAACCAATATCCGCGGCGCAGGCTCAGATAAGCTTTGTCTGCCGTTCGAGCAGCGTCGCAGGCGATGTCCACGCCCGAATTTCCGCAGCCAAGTATCAGTATCTTTTTGTCGCGAAATTCCTCCGGATCCCGGTAGGTTTGGCTGTGCCGGATCATACCTGAGAATGAACCCTCGAATTCCGGCGTCACAGCATCCCACAAAGTTCCACTGCACACAATGATCGCATCGCAGTCTTCCGAAAACCCCTGACCATCGATCCGCCATCCACCATTTTCCAGGGGGCGACATCGCTCTATTTCCGATTCAAACCGGATCAGCGGGTAGAGGTCCTCCAGGTCGGCAAAAGACCGCAAATAATCATGCACCTGTGCATGGCTGGGATATTCCGGAATATCGGTCGAAAACGGATGTCCCGCAAAATGAGACATATCATGGCCCTTCGACGAAATGAAATGGGCCGACCGGTACATGGGCGTACCGGGCGCTTCGATGTCCCAAATTCCACCAACATCTCGATTTCTTTCAAAGACAATAGTTTCAAAGCCTGCATCTTTCATTGCCCGTGCGGTAGCCAGACCAGCTGGACCCGCTCCAATTACACCAATCTTTAGTTCCATTACGTTTGCCAATCACAATTAACTTATAACATGAATAATGTTCATATTTGATAAATGAACATTATTCATGTTACTGTCAAGCTATGCCCACGGAAAAAGAAAAATTTGACAACAATACTACTTGGCGCGAGCCGGTTCAGGCGCGTGGAAAGAAGCGCGTAGCGGCCATTCTGGACGCCGCCAGAGAACTCGTTGTAGAATTGGGTTCGACTGATTTGAAAATGACTGAATTGGCTCGAAGAGCCGAAATACCGGTCGGCTCTCTATATCAGTTTTTTCCGACTCGCGCTTCGTTACTCTCGCGATTGTTCGAGATTGAAATGGGACCGATTGATGATGCTTTGAGAAAAGGCCTCAAACACGCCAACTCGGTCGATGAAATCGTTCGAGGTGTCGAATCCCTAATGAAACTCACACTTAAACTTGTTCGCCAACGCCCTTGCCTGTTTGTGATTTGGTCCAGCCCGGAAACCAACCCCGTTATCCGGCAAGCTGATTTTGACAATACCAAACGCAATAGCGCGGCTTTGTCCAAGCGCATATCTGAGCTTGCGAGCGAGAGTATCAATCCAAAAAAGGTACATGCAACGTCGATGCTCATTTGTCATCTTTGGGGGGCAGTTGTTCGGCTATGCATTACCGCCGATGAGGAAGACTATTCCGATGCCATATTACCAGAATATGTAGAGATGATCCAAAGACATTTGCGAAACCTCTGACGATGCGTGTGCCCGCTTTCGGGATAAGGCAGACATCCCTCTATTTTCCTACAACCCGTCTCATGGATTATGCTCGACTTGGTTTTTTGACATTGGCAAATATGAGGTGGTGATGCGGTTTGGTGGGCACTTTCGAAAGGTCACACTCGCTTAAGTCAATTCTATTATTAATTAATTGATACTAAAAGATTTTTTGTAACGAATATCGAGAGCAAAACTGGCTTTCCATGTGAACAACAGGCGCATGCTCGTGGTTCGCTTTCGGAATCATGTGGGCGCAAAAATCAGCACACGATCAATCCGACGCGACCGTACCCGTATATATATTTGATCTTGTTTTGAGAGAAAAATGGCTCCCCGGGACGGATTCGAACCATCGGCCAATCGATTAACAGTCGATTGCTCTACCACTGAGCTACCGGGGAATAGAAGCGATTTGCATCACAACGAGCGCGGCTATAGCAACGTCATTCGCACCCGGCAAGCCATCAAACGACAAATTGTTCCATTGCTATCCGATCATCCAATGCATGTTCTGGATCAAACAGCATGGTCAATGTCTGGTTGCGGTCAATGGAGATGGTTACCTGGGCAACATCACGAACCTCTTGCTGGTCGCCAACCGCACTAACTGGCCGTTTTTCAGCGTTCAGTACCTTGATGCTGATAGGCATTTTATCTGGTAAAATCGCCCCTTTCCAGCGTCGTGGACGAAACGGGCTGATCGGCGTGAGGGCCAGCAGATTTGAACCAAGCGGCAATATTGGTCCGTTGGCTGACAGATTATAGGCGGTCGATCCCGCCGGTGTTGCGATCAATATGCCGTCGCAAACCAGTTCTTCCAGCATGATTCGGTTATTGACCTGAATTTCGAGTTTTGCGGTTTGCCGCGTCTCTCTTAGCAGGGACACCTCATTAATCGCCGGGAGCACAAAGCTGGCGCCGGAAATTGTTTCGACTTCCATCTTGAGCGGGCGGACCTTGAACGGCCGTGCGCCTTCAATGCGGCGGACCAGGTCATCTTCGTGCCAGTTGTTCATCAGGAAACCGACCGTGCCGAGATTCATTCCATAAACCGGCATGATTTTCCGCCGGTTGAGCATTTGATGCAATGTCTGCAGCATGAAGCCATCACCGCCAAGAACGACAGCTTGATCCGCTTCTTCAATCGGAACCCAGTCCATCAAAGGCTGCAGTTTGTTTCCCGCCTCTTGTGCCTGCGGGGTAGGGGACACGACAAGTGCCCATTTTGATTCGCTCATCCGCCCGTGACGTTCATGTGACGCTCCAATATCTCTGCGGACCCGTCTAGTTGCGCATTAAAATCATGTCGTAACGGTTTGAGCTTCAAAGCTTTCTGAAGCAACCGGTCAACAGCCTCAATGCCTTCATTGCGCACGGCGGCGCGTAAATCAACATGCGCGTTGTGACCAAGGCACATAAATATTTTGCCATCTGTGGTCAGACGCAGACGATTGCAGTTATCGCAGAAATTATTGCTGAGCGGCGTAATCATGCCAAGCCGCAATCCCAGAGGTTCGACCGCCATGTAACGTGCAGGGCCAGCGCTCTTGTGCGCTATCGGACTGACAGAATATTGATCCGACAGAGGGGCGATAAATTCCTCTGCTGAAATATGCTCCAGTTTCCGGTCCGCGCCGACGTCACCCAAGGGCATTGTCTCGATAACCGTCAGGTCATGACCATTTTTCGCGCAATATTCCGCCATCGGCATCAGCGCGTCCTGATTAAAGTCCCTGAGGGCAACCATGTTGATCTTTACGCTTATACCCGCTTGCCGGGCGGCTGAAATGCCGGAAAGCACCTGATGGACATCGGCACCGCGCGTAATCTCCGCAAATTTGTCGGGATCAAGCGTGTCCATGCTGACATTTATCCGGCGCACATTATGTTCTGCCAAATGGTCCGCATATTCTTCCAGCAACGACCCATTAGTCGTTAGCGTAAGTTCCTCCAGTTTACCTGATTTGACTTTACGTCCAAGCCTTTGGATCACATCGCTCATATCACGTCTGACCAGTGGTTCTCCCCCGGTCAGGCGAATTTTCTTAACCCCATGGCCGATAAACCGTTCGGCTATCAGCGTGATTTCTTCCAGAGTCAGCAGCTCGCTCTTTGGCATGAACGTCATCTTTTCGGACATGCAATATTGGCAGCGGAAATTGCATCGGTCTGTTACCGAGATACGCAGATAGTCTATTTTGCGGCCAAATCCGTCGAGCATTATGTTTTTTCCATTGCAGCTTTGGCTTAAATCCTAGCGTTTTGTTTAGAAGCAGGCAACGGGCTATAAAGGTTTGCTCGCTATAGAAAAGAATAGGGGGACTGGGTATCGGTTTGCGCCCCCACTACGGAATAAAAGGGTATTGCAAGTCATTCAGGAATCTTCACCTATCTCCGGTCAAAGGGACGCCAAGCATTTATTCTTGCTGTCCTTTCATGATCGTGACCCTATGGCAGCAAGAATTTCTGCGATGGGTTGGCGCGTCAGTTCGGCTCGGCGACGGGATGAACTGGCGGGACGTTTTTTGTCTTCGAACGCCTTGATTGCCGTTATCGACCTGCGCGAAGCTGTTGATGATGGCTTGAAAGCGATTTCGGATATTGCTGCACTAGTGGATGATAGCGGTATCGCAATCCTCGCTTTTGCCGATCAAGCCATGCATAATCATATCGCGGCTAGGTGTCATGACGCCGGGGCCACCCATTTTCTCGATATTTCCAACCCGCACGCGGACATCGGGCCGGCCATAAATTTTGCCTATCGCTATGTAGAAAATATTCGTGGCGGCTCGGAGGCTACACAGAATTTCAATAGCTTACTCGCGCAGATTGAGGAGAAATGGGCTTTCTCCATAACGGGACTGCAGCAAAACTGGGTCAGCGATCAACTGCGGGAAAATGTGAAAAATGTAGATTTTGATACTTATCCCGCGACCGGCATTTACCGCATTCTCTCGCCGGATGAACGGCTTAGAGTTCGCGGAGCCTTTGGGCGGCTGCGCACCGGAGCTCCACAGGCCGCAGTGTCTCATTTGTTGAATGGTAACAAGGTTATCCATCATTTGCATGTTTCCGGTGATTATATTCACGGCCGTCTGGAACGTGTCGCCGCAGAAGAGGCCAGCCACAGCTGGACCGATCGCGATCTTTTGTCGGGCCTGCGCAACGGATCAGCAGCGCGAAGCTGGATGCGAGATCGTTTGGAGCGGGGTGAAAATCTTGGCCTGATGATCATCGGTCTCAAAAATTTCGGAACGATCAATGCGGCCTATGGGCGACCTATTGGCGATGAAATCATGCGCCGCACCGGTCAGCGGTTGATTGCCGAGACTATTGACGAGCCATCCGACAAATGCATGGTTGCCAGAATGGACGGCCAAAATTTTGTCGTCGCGAAGACACTGGATGGCGATCTAGGTGATATGGCAGGAAAATTGACTAGCTATGCAGAGCAGCTTTTAGCCCGCAATTTCGGGCCTATTTCTATTGAAGGCCGTAAAATCGGACTCGTCGCGCGCGCGGGCGTCGCGGTTGGACGAGATTCATCAGATGAAACGCTGCTGGTTAGACGAGCGACCCTGGCCCTGGCAGAGACAATGGTGTCTGATGCTGTGCCCGTTAAAATCAGTGGGTCATCCGAAAAAAATATTTTGCTGGAGCAAAAGCTGGAAGGTGACCTGGCCCACGCGCTGGAGCGTGATGAGATAACGATTGCCTTGCAACCACAGATTAAAGTGGATGACGGACAGCTGATCGGTGCCGAGGCACTTGCCCGGTGGAATCATCCTGAACTGGGTTTTTTGGGTGCCGCTACGCTGTTTTCTGTGGCCGAACGGGCCGGTTTGATGAAACTCCTGTCATCGCACATTCATGCCGCCGCTTTCGCCACAGCGGCCAGATGGCCGGATAGCCTTTCGTTTCTGCGGCTGTCGGTCAATGTCACGGCAGGGGATCTAGCTGCCCCAGATTTTGCCCAAAATATTATGGACAATATTGCTGCGTCCGGTTTTTCCGCGGAGCGGGCTACACTTGAAATCACAGAGTCTGAATTAATAGGCAATCTGTCCACCGCGGCACAGCGTCTTGCGGTGCTGAGAGAGCAGGGGGTCCGGATCGCCATCGACGATTTCGGGACCGGGTATAGCAGTTTGGCCTATTTGCAGAATCTGCCGCTGGACTATCTGAAGATTGATAGTGGTCTAACAAGTGATATTAGTGGATCCACGAAAGACCAGGTCGTCGTGAAATCGATCATTAACATGGCGCGCAGCCTTGATCTGGCGGTCATTGCCGAAGGTATAGAAACCGAGGCACAGCTGGAAAGCCTGGCCCGGGAAGGTTGCGAATATTTCCAAGGATTCCTGCGGTCTGGCCCTATATCGCAAGAGGAATTCGAGATATTTGCGCTAAGAAGTAACTAGCCTGTTTTTTGCTGCGCCAGTTTTGACAATCCCGTCGTCAGCTGTGTGAGGCCATGGAGCCGCGACTTGGGATCGCGCCATCGCCGTTCGATAAACAGCTTGTTATCCGGCCTGATCCGGGCGGTACCTTTCAGGCGCTCGGCATAGGCCAGCAGCCCCGGAACATTAGGAAACTTGTCGTTATGAAAGCTCACCAATGCGCCGCGCGGGCCCATTTCAATCTTGGCAATATGGGCTTTGACGCAGTTCAGTTTGATTTCCATCAGCTTGAGCAGATTGTCGGTTTCGACCGGCAATTCTCCGAAACGATCGATCATTTCTGCTGCAAAGGCCTGAATTTCCTGATGACTATCCAGTCCGTTCATACGCCGATACAGACCCATGCGGAGCGATAGATCGGGGACGTAGTTTTCGGGGATCAGGATGGGTGCGTCGACAGTTATCTGTGGCGAGAAGCTCTCGGCTTCTGCATCTAGCCCGGCGCCCTTTGCCTTCGCTTCCAAAATGGCGTCTTCCAGCATCGATTGATAGAGCTCGAAACCTACTTCCCGGATATGGCCGGATTGCTCGTCGCCAAGCAGATTTCCGGCTCCGCGAATGTCGAGATCATGACTGGCCAACTCAAAGCCCGCACCCAGACTGTCGAGATCACCGAGAATTTTCAGACGTTTTTCAGCCTTTTCGGTGATGATCCTGTCCTTTGGTGTGACCATATAGGCATAGGCCCGCGTCTTTGACCGGCCAACCCGCCCGCGAAGCTGGTAAAGTTGCGCAAGGCCGAAGCGATCGGCACGATGGATGATCAGGGTATTGGCGCTTGGAATGTCGAGGCCACTTTCGACAATGGTTGTGGCCAGCAGAACATCATATTTCTTGTCGTAAAAAGCCGACATGCGTTCTTCGACCTGCGCTGGCGGCATCTGGCCATGGGCGACAACATAGGTGATGTCAGGCACATATTCTTTCAGAAATTCCTGAATTTCCGGCAAGTCAGCAATACGCGGCACTACAATGAAGCTCTGTCCGCCGCGATAATGTTCGCGCATCAATGCTTCGCGTAGAGGAATTGGGTCCCAAGGCATGACATATGTGCGCACCGCCAATCGATCTACAGGCGGTGTCTGAATAACCGATAGTTCACGCAAACCGGTCATCGCCATTTGCAAGGTTCGGGGAATCGGCGTTGCGGTGAGGGTCAAGACATGGACGTCCGATTTCATCGCCTTCAATCGCTCTTTGTGGGTGACACCGAATCTTTGTTCTTCATCTACGATGATCAGCCCAAGGCGCTGAAACTCCACGGATTTGGCCAGCAAAGCATGGGTGCCGATGACGATATCGATATTACCATTGGCCATACTTTCTTTGGTTTTCTTGGCCTCTGCAGTCGGTACAAGTCTGGACAATCGTCCAATATTGAGGGGGAAGGGGCGAAAGCGCTCTTCAAAATTCGTAAAATGCTGACGGGCAAGCAAGGTCGTAGGGGCAATAATGGCCACCTGCATGCCGGCCATAGCTGCGGCAAAAGCCGCACGCATGGCGACTTCGGTCTTGCCAAAGCCGACATCGCCGCAAACCAAACGGTCCATCGCCTTGCCCGACCCCATATCGCCAAGGACCTCTTCGATAGCCTGCTGTTGGTCATCCGTTTCCTGATAGGGGAAGCGGTCAACAAAACCGGCCATGTCACCGGCCTCAATCCGCGCCGGTGTCGCTGGTTGCAACGCCCGGGCGGCGGCGGTCTTGAGCAATTCATGCGCAATCGCCCTGATGCGTTCTTTAAGTTTGGATTTTCGTCGCTGCCAGCCTTCTCCACCCAGACGGTCCAGCACCACCGTTTCTCCGCCTTCGCCATAGCGGCTGAGAACGTCGATATTTTCCACCGGAACAAATAACTTGTCCCCACCGGCATATTTTAGCGAGACGCAGTCATGGGGGCTTTCACCCACCGGGATAGATACAATCCCCTCGTACAGGCCAATGCCGTGCTCCAGATGAACGACCAGATCGCCCTGACTGAGCGCTGACAGTTCCGCGAGGAACGCGTCACCGCTTTTCCGCCGTTTTGACTTACGCACCAACCGATCGCCGAAAATATCCTGTTCGGTGAGCAAAGCCAGACTGTCTGTGCGAAAACCAGCCGCCAGTGGCAATATCGTCAAGGCAACCGCCGCTTCGGCAGTACTGCAGGATTTCCAGTCATCACAGAGCATTGCCGTCTTGACGTCATGATCCTTCAGCAGGTCAAAAAGCCGAGCGCGAGAGCCTTTGCTGTAGCTTGCGACAACAGCAGTTGTACCAGCTTTTGTAAGTGTATTCAGATGTACAGCCAAAGCCTTGTAAATATTCTCGTTACGCGCACGTTCGGGTGAGAAGTCGCGAGGCGAAGACACGGAGAGGGATAGAACGGTCGATGATTCCGGTTCATCAAACTCGCTCATGATGTGAATGGGCCCGTCGGTCTGTTGTTCTTGCCATTCTGAGGGCTCCAGATACAGCATTTCCGGCTCTAGTGGGCGGTAGCTCGATAAATTTGCCTTATCGGCTTCTTGCCGGTTTTTGTAATAATCCTGAATAGAAGAAAATTGCGCGTCTGCAGCTGCAGTAACTGCTGCATCGCGAAAAACCAGCGCGTCCTCCGCAAGATAATCAAAGAAGCTCGCCAGATTTTCTTCGATCAATGGCAGCCAATGCTCCATCCCAGACAGCCGCCGGCCTTCCGAAAGGGATTGATAGAGCGGATCACTGGTAGCAACCGCACCAAACAGCTCCCGATAACGGGTTCGGAAACGGGTGATGCTCTCTTTGTCCAGTAAGATCTCTGAAACAGGCAGCAGATCGAAGCCGTCGATATTCCCGATAGTGCGCTGATCGGCGGGATCAAACTGGCGCAGCGTGTCAATCTCGTCGCCAAAGAGATCGATACGCAGCGGCTTGTCGGCGCCCGGAGGAAACAGATCAATCAGCCCTCCGCGCGCAGCAAATTCGCCGCTATCCGCAACTGTATCGACCCGAACAAAGCCATTGGCATAGAGAAAGGAAACAAGTTTTTCCTGCTCAATCACGGTACCGGGTGCCAGTCGGGTGACCAGTTCTTTTACCCGCTCCGGGGCCAGTACCCTTTGTGTGACGGCATTTGCAGTCGTGATCACAAGCTGGCCGCCTGAGGAAGGGGACGCTAGCCGGGAAAGGGCTGCCAAACGTTCCGAAGTCGTGTGCAAAGCAGGCGATGCACGGTCGTAGGGCAGGCAATCCCAGGCCGGGAATTCAATGATGTCTAGACCCGGTTGAAAATAACGCGCCGCTTCCGCCATGGCGCTCATCGCTGCATCATCGGTCGCAACAAAAACGGTTCGCTGGCCGGACCGGACGGCGATATCCGCCAGACAATAGGGCCGATATCCCGCCGTTACGCCGGCAAGAGTCATTCCGTCTTTTGCGGATAATAATTTATCTAAATAAGACACTTATGGAATCTATATCAATCTTAACTTGAAGGTTTCACTTGGTGAAGTCGAAGTAATCTAGCTGTTGCATCGCGGTCATCTGATCATTCTGAAACTGCTCTGGCGGCGTCTGCTTTCCGATTGCCCAGGCCATGATATCTACATCCTCTTCCTCAAGCAGCTTTTCAAACCAGTCGATTTCTGCATCGGACCAGCTCTGTCCCCATTTGTCGAAAAAGCCGCCGATCATATTGTCGGCTTCCCGCGTGCCCCGGTGCCAGCTGCGAAAATGGAGCCGTTTGAGCCTGACTTCGCGTTCCATATCTGCTCCTGAATCTTTGCTTAGTGACTGCATCAATGCACAGGGACTGTGTCTGGTATATTGATCCCGCTTGCGTATAAGGCGGATAGACATGCGGCCCGAGATACTCAATCCATTATTTGGCGAAACACAGTCACTCAAAGGTGTTGGCAAAGCGCTTGCCAAACCACTGGAGAAACTGCGCCTGACGCGTGTGAAGGACCTGCTCTATCATAAACCGAGCTATTGGATGCGGCGCAAACGGGTGCAGGAGCTGGACGATGCGGATGTCGGCCTGACGATTATCGCGGAAGTGACGCCGGCAGACTATCGGAGCGGCGGACCGCGAAGCCCGTTTCGTGTGCAGGCGACTGACGCGCACGGTAATTATATCAGCCTGACCTTTTTTGGACGGAACACCGGTTGGCCAAAGAAATTGCTGCCGCTCGGGGAAAGCAAGATCATCTCGGGCAAGCTGGAGCGCTATGGCGACGAGCTGCAGATGCTGCATCCTGATGTGCTGGAATTGGCGGAAGAAAAGGACATTGCGCTGATTGAGCCGATTTATCCGCTGTCTGATGGTCTGGGTAATAAGCGGATGGGGCAGCTGGTCACGCAAGCCGTGGATATGGCTCCGCAGCTGGCTGAATGGATTGAGCCGAGCCTGCTCGAGTCCAAGAAATGGGAAGGTTGGCGGGAAAGCATTGTATCTCTGCACAGCCGGGAAGATGTCAAAAATATCGACCGACTCGCCTATGATGAGATTTTTGCCAATCAACTGGCTTTCATGCTTGTCCGCGCAAGCAATCGCCGCAAGAAAGGCATTCCGATCCAAGGCGACGGGCGCCTGCGGGATCAGATCAAGCTGCCTTTCGAGCTGACCGGCGCGCAAAAGCGGTGCATATCGGAAATTGAGGGTGATCTAGCGCAATCGTCGCCAATGCTTCGGCTTTTACAGGGTGATGTGGGGTCAGGGAAAACACTGGTTGCGTTGATGGCATTGCTGGGCGCGGTTGAGGCCGGCTATCAGGGCGCCTTTCTGGCGCCGACGGAAATCCTGGCGCGGCAGCATTTTGAAGGACTGCAAAAGCTTCTCACCGGGCTCCCTGTTAATCTTGCGATCCTGACGGGGCGTGACAAGGGAAAGGTTCGAGAGTCTACCCTGATGGGGCTTGCCGATGGTTCGATCGACATCCTTGTGGGTACACATGCAATCTTTCAGGAGAAGGTTCAGTATAAAAAGCTCGCGGTGGCGATAATTGATGAACAGCATAAATTCGGCGTTTCGCAGCGTTTGATGCTCACCCAAAAAGCGGAAAATACACCGCATCTTCTGGCCATGACAGCCACACCGATACCGCGGACGCTAACGCTCAGCCAATATGGCGGGATGGATGTGTCGCGGATTGATGAGCTGCCGCCAGGGCGTCAGGCCATCGAAACGCGGGTCATTTCAGATGGTCGCTTGCCGGAAGTGGTAGACGGGCTCGGTCGCCATATTGCGGGCGGTGGTCAGGCCTATTGGGTCTGTCCTTTGGTGGAAGAGAGCGAGAAAAGCGATCTGGCTGCTGCAGAAGAGCGCGCGGCCGCCCTGAAACTGCGATTTGGCGATCAGGTCGGACTTGTTCACGGGCGCATGAAAGGGCCTGAGAAAGATGCCGTTATGGAAAAATTCCAGCGCGGCGAAACCCGGCTCCTGGTTGCGACTACCGTCATTGAAGTTGGCGTGGATGTGCCTAATGCCAGCCTGATGATCATCGAAGCTGCCGATCGCTTCGGTTTGGCGCAATTGCATCAGTTACGCGGCCGTGTGGGAAGGGGGGATGTCAAATCCAACTGCCTGCTGCTGCGCGGTGATACGCTCAGCGAAACGGCCCGGGCTCGATTGACTTTGCTGCGCGAGACCAATGACGGTTTCAAGATCGCCGAAGAAGATCTAAGGCTGCGCGGCGCCGGCGAATTACTGGGTACGCGGCAATCCGGCGATGCGGGCTTTCGGATAGCCACGCCGGATCAGATATCGCAACTGATTTCGGCGGCGACAGATGATGCGCGGCTGTTGCTGGACAGGGACGGCGGACTGAGCAGCGAGCGCGGTCAGGCCGCTCGTATCGCGCTATATCTGTTTGAAAGAGATTGGGGGGTCAGCCTGATCCGTAGCGGCTAGGCTTGGCCCGGGTCAGAATGTCCGATCTGATCAAGCAGGGCGACGAAATCTGGCTCGCGAATAACGCGCTCAAACTCAAAACCGGAACGGCCGCTATGGGACCATACCAGAAACGCCTCAATGCGCCCCGCAATAGGAAGACGAACGACAACACGGTCACCCTTGTTGAGTTCAACCTCGTGAATAAACTGACAGCCATGAGCGGAAATGTTGCTCAGTTTAACAGAAAACTCACCATCTTTGCGCGTTTCGCAAATCGTTTCGAAATCAACCGGAAAACGCGTTGCGCGGCGTAATTCGGGCATTTTTTTGTTCGATACGCTTGGCATTAAGGACGCTCCGTCGATTGATGAAACCCTTAATTAACCTAATTTCCCCAATAAAAGGTAAACCAGCGTAACAAAAATCCGTACTTTTATAATGCGCGTCGCAAAAGCCCGTGCTTCTTCTTACCGGCGGAAATTTTGATATCACCGTCTGAGATAGCGATCATCGCGCCCGCATCCTTGATGGGTTCATCATCAATGCGCGCACCGCCGCCTGCGACCATCCGCTTAGCCTCGCCCTTGGACGCACAAAAACCAATGCTCACTAATGCGTTGAGGATAGAAATTTCACTGTCGGCCACTTCAAAAACCGGTAGATCGCCGCCAGCATTGCCTTGCTCGAACGTCTGTTGGGCCGTGCTCGCCGCATCTCTCGCCGCATCTTGGCCATGGGCCATCGCCGTTGCTGCATCGGCAAGGATTTTCTTGGCCTCGTTTATCTCGGAACCTTGCAAGGCTTCGAGCCGGGCGATTTCATCAAGATCAATGTCGGTGAAAAGTTTCAAAAACCGGCCAACATCCGCATCCTGTGTATTGCGCCAAAATTGCCAGTAGTCGTAGGGAGCAAGCTGGTCAGCATTCAGCCACACGGCTCCGCTGGCTGTTTTGCCCATCTTTCCGCCATCGGCGGTGGTAATCAACGGTGTTGTCAGACCAAATAATTGTTTGCCGTCAATACGCCGCGTGAGCTCAATGCCGTTTACAATATTGCCCCATTGGTCAGACCCGCCCAGCTGCAGCCGGCACTTGTTACGCCGGGACAGTTCCAGAAAATCATATGCCTGAAGAATCATGTAGTTAAATTCCAGGAAGGTGAGGGGTTGCTCCCTGTCGAGACGGAGCTTTACCGAGTCGAATGTCAACATCCGGTTGATCGTGAAATGCGGTCCGATATCGCGCAGAAAATCAACATATTGCAGGGCATCAAGCCAATCAGCATTGTTGATCATCACTGCATCGGTCGGACCATCGCCAAATGTCAGGAAGTTGTCGAAAATCCGCCTGATGCTCGCGATATTCTCATCAATATCTTCCGCACTGAGCATCTTCCGGCTCTCGTCTTTGCCAGAAGGATCACCCACTTTGGTTGTGCCGCCGCCCATGACCACAATTGGTTTGTGGCCAGCCTGTTGCATACGGCGCAGCATCATGATCTGGACCAGACTACCGACGTGCAGAGAGGGTGCCGTCGCATCAAATCCGATATATCCAGGTATAATCGTCTTGGATGCAGCAGCATCCAGCCCGTCTGCATCGGTTAATTGGTGGATATAGCCGCGATCATTCAGTAAGCGGAGGAGGTCAGATTGATAATTGGTCATGGAGTGGTTCGTTACATGCAGCAGAGGAAACTCGCAATATGCGTTTAGACCTGCAATGCCATCCTTTGACGCCTGTCTCTGTGGTGGACGAAATTTCACTGACCTATGAATGGAAGGATCACGAAAGCCTGTGGCTGAGATACCATGCCGAAGGCCTGCTTCATGATCTTGACCTGCCGGAATGGACAGAAGCACGGCGCACTGACGGACTGTGGCAAACCACCTGTTTCGAGCTATTCCTGCAAGAATCATTGGCCAACAGATATTGCGAGTTTAACTTTTCGCCTTCCAGTCGTTGGGCCGCCTATCAGTTTTCAAATTATCGCGATGGCATGAGGCATCTGCAATTGCCAACGCCACCAGATATCTCTCTGGATATAAGCGATTCTCATGTTGCTGTTGAAATCACGCTGGGGTTGCCGGATATCTGGGGGGAGGTTCCTCTCAACGCATCTTTTTCGGCCGTGATTGCGGAGAATAGCGGCCCCAAATCCTATTGGGCTTTGTCGCATCCTCCGGGAAAACCGGATTTCCATCACAAAGATTGCTTTTCACATCAACTGAAGGCAGCAGGTAATTTATGAAATTTGGAATTGATCGACTTCTCGCCGAGCCGGAATTGCGAGCGCCGCTTGCCGGTAAACGGGTGGCTCTATTGGCTCATCCCGCCTCTGTCACCGAAGACCTAACTCACTCGCTCGATGCCTTGGCGCGGTGTGACGATATCAATCTGACCGCCGCTTTTGGCCCGCAACATGGTCTGCGTGGTGACAAGCAGGACAACATGATTGAATCGCCGGACTATGTGGATCCAGTTCACGAAATTCCAGTGTTCAGCCTGTATGGAGATTCCCGCCGACCAACGGGCCAAGCGATGAGTACGTTTGATGTTCTGATCATCGATCTGCAAGACTTGGGTTGCCGGATTTATACCTTCATTACGACTCTGCTCTACATGCTGGAAGCAGCCGCGGAGCAGAACAAAACCGTGTGGGTACTTGATCGCCCCAATCCCGCCGGTCGCCCCATAGAAGGCATGATGCTGGAAGAAGGTTGGGAGAGCTTTGTCGGTGCTGCGCCAATGCCGATGCGTCATGGCCTTACTCTGGGAGAAATGGGCGCCTGGTTTGTCAGCCATTTCAATCTTGATGTCGACTATCGCGTGATTGAAATGCAGGGATGGCAGCCAGAGGGCTCAGGCTTCGGTTGGCCGACCGATCGCGTTTGGATCAATCCCAGTCCCAATGCACCGAACCTGTCAATGGCGCGGGCCTATGCCGGCACCGTCATGCTGGAGGGAACGACATTATCGGAAGGGCGTGGAACAACGCGTCCATTGGAGCTTTTTGGCGCACCGGACATCGATGCCAAAGCGGTTATTGCCGAAATGCAGCGCAAGGCGCCGCAATGGCTGGAAGGCTGCGCGTTAAGAGAATGCTGGTTTGAACCAACTTTCCATAAACATGTCGGATTGCTTTGTAATGGCGTCCAGATTCATGCGGAGGGCCCATTTTACGATCACGCTGCTTTCCGTCCATGGCGATTGCAGGCGCTGGCGCTGAAAGCCATCAGCAAGCTCTACTTCGGCTACGAACTATGGCGGGACTTTGCTTATGAATATGAGGAAGGGAAGCTAGCCTTTGATGTAATCAATGGCGGCCCTGCGCTGCGCGAATGGATTGATAATCCATCGGCAATCGCCAACGATCTGGAAGCCATAGCTGCTCCTGAGGAGCGGATGTGGGGACAGATGTTAAAGGATCATCTGATTTACTGATATCCTAACGCCCTAAGGCCGGAAGCCTCTTTGCTATCGGCGGGGTTTCCGGAGCGGTCCAGCGCGGCTCGCCAGCCAGTTGGTCATCCAGCACCACAAGCACTGGGCAATTATCCACCCGCCGGTCAACCGCAGCAATTATTGCTGCGGGCGCTTCTCTGTCGAGCGTACGCATCTTTGGCTTGTCTGTTTTGTCGACGTCAATATTTTCGACAATATCCAAACATTTGGCGGGGTTGGGAGCTGCATTTGCCGGGCTAGTTGCGGCTAATAGCGGCAGTGTCAGGGGCAGGAATATTTTATGCATGGGGGACCTCCTCTGGGAAATCTTACCATATGTAAGAGATATTCGAAAGTGAGTTGGCCGGTTTAGGCAATGTTGCAATGCAACATTTCTGTTGCGTCGTCCTCTATTTTTGATATCTTGCAGCCATGCTACCAAACAAAGAATTTTTGGAAGGCGTTGCACTGAAAAAATGTGTGACTGCCACTTATAACAAAATGCAGGTTACCCTTGCGCCGCATATTCTCTATACTCGTCATGATGAGATGCATGTTGATGCCGTCACGATCGAGAGGGAAGGGCAACCGCCTCGCGAGTTGAAATTAGGCACGTTCAAACTTTCAGGCCTGAAAGAGGTAGTGGTCGAAGATCGGCAGTTTGAACCATCGGACCTTTTTGATGCAGCGGCTGAAAAATACCAGGGAACAACCTTGCTGGCGGTTGAAGCGTAGCGCTTTATGACCCGTGTTTGCGGGTCAATTCCTTCATAGCGTCGCTCAAACCTTCCAGCGTCAGCGGGTACATACGGTCATTCATCAATTCCTTGACGATTTTGACACTCTGAGAATAACCCCATTGCTTTTCCGGTACCGGATTTAACCAAGCGGTCGCGGGATATGTATTGGTCATCCGATTAAGCCAGGTCACGCCGGCTTCCTCGTTAAAATGCTCGACGGAACCGCCGGGATGCGTGATTTCATAAGGGCTCATTGACGCGTCACCGACAAAAATCAGCTTATAGTCATGGCCATATTTATGGAGGATATCCCATGTATTTGTCCGTTCTGAGAAACGCCGGCGATTGTCCTTCCACACACCTTCATAAACGCAGTTATGAAAATAGAAAAATTCGAGATTCTTGAATTCGGTAGTCGCAGCAGAAAAAAGTTCTTCGCACAGCTTGATAAAAGGATCCATCGATCCGCCTACATCAAGAAACAAAAGCAGCTTCACTGCATTGTGCCGCTCAGGGCGCATATGGATGTCGAGCCAGCCCTTTTTGGCGGTTCCATTGATGGTGCTGTTGATATCCAGCTCATCGGCAGATCCTTCACGGGCAAATCTCCGCAACCGCCGCAGGGCGACCTTGATGTTCCGTGTGCCAAGTTGCTTGGTGTTGTCGAGATTCTGAAACTCGCGCTTGTCCCAAACCTTGATGGCTTTCTTTTGACCGCCTTCACCACCGATCCGGACACCTTCGGGGTTAAAGCCGCTGTTACCGTAAGGAGAAGTACCACCGGTGCCGATCCATTTGCTGCCGCCTTCATGACGCTTTTCCTGCTCGGCAAGACGCTCTTTCAGCGTCTCCATAATCTCGTCCCAGCTGCCAAGTTTCTTGACTTCGGCCATTTCTTCTTCGGACAGATATTTTTCGGCAACAGCTTTCAGCCAGTCGAGCGGAATATCTTCTTCCTGCATCCCATAACTGGTTTCAATACCCTTGAAAACCTTCGAGAATACTTGGTCGAAGCGATCCAGAAGTCCTTCATCTTTAACAAAAGTTGCTCGAGACAGATAATAAAATTCTTCCGGACGGCTTTGGATGACTTCCTTGTCCAGCGCCTCCAGAAGCACCAGATGTTCTTTGAGCGATGCGGTGATTCCCGCAGCCCTTAGCTCGTCCATGAAATTGAAGAACATCTGGTCCGCTCCGTTTAACGCGCTTCGCGTTTCGCCATGAATGCCAAGCGTTCGAACAGCATGACGTCCTGCTCATTCTTGAGCAAGGCCCCGTGCAGTGGCGGAATGGCTTTGCTTGGGTCCTGCGATTGCAACACTTCAAGAGGCATGTCTTCGGAAAGCAAAAGCTTCAGCCAGTCGAGTAATTCCGAAGTGCTCGGTTTCTTTTTCAGGCCTGGAACTTCCCGAACATCGTAAAAGATATCCATCGCCTTTTTGACCAAAACCCCTTGAATATCAGGGAAGTGGACGTTGATAATTTCCTGCATCGTCTCGCGATCCGGGAATTTGATATAGTGGAAGAAGCAGCGGCGCAGGAAGGCGTCGGGCAATTCTTTTTCATTGTTGGACGTGATCACCACAATCGGCCGTTCCGCGGCCTTGATAGTTTCTTTCGTTTCATAGACATGGAATTCCATGCGATCGAGTTCCTGCAACAAATCGTTGGGAAATTCGATGTCCGCCTTGTCAATCTCGTCGATCAGCAGGACCGGCAATTCCTTACTGGTAAAGGCTTCCCAGAGTTTACCTCGGCGGATGTAGTTGGAGATATCATGGACACGCTCGTCGCCTAACTGACCATCGCGAAGCCGTGCAACCGCATCATATTCGTAAAGACCCTGATGAGCCTTCGTGGTGGACTTTACATTCCATTCGATCAGCGGCGCGCCAGTAGCCTTGGCAATTTCATGCGCAAGAACGGTTTTACCGGTGCCGGGTTCGCCCTTGACTAAAAGAGGACGTCGAAGCGTCACGGCAGCGTTGACCGCAACCTTCAAATCATCGGTTGCTACATAATCTTTGGTACCGTCAAAACGCATATTCCATATTCCCTTGCCGTAAACGTCAATGGAATAGCGATAGGGAAAAGGCCGTTTTGAGGCAAGTTAATCATTTAGTTAATCAAACAAATGCGTGATGTTGCCGGTCAGCTTGCGTTACGCGCATTCTTGCGGGCTTCAAGGAGCTGCCAAAGGCCGCGATGTTGGGTCAATATCTGATCTACGCCAAAATTGATTGCGCGCTCAACCGCACTGGATTGCGACAGTTCAGTATTTAGAACATGCGTTACTTCCGCCGAAGGTAGAATCGCTTTTCTGGGTTCTATACCCAGTTTTATGGCGACCTTTTCAAGCAATGGCCGGATAGCTTGCCAATCCAGAACAAGGGCAAATGACGCACCCAAGGCACAGCCGTTACGGTCAGACTGCGAAAGCATCTCGAGCGCTTTGCGCTGGGCGAGCACCGTTG
This sequence comes from Sphingorhabdus sp. EL138, assembly GCF_900258045.1. Lineage (GTDB taxonomy): Bacteria > Pseudomonadota > Alphaproteobacteria > Sphingomonadales > Sphingomonadaceae > Parasphingorhabdus. Next base: position 798,183 of record NZ_OGVD01000004.1, read on the forward strand.
CATTGCTCTGGTCTTCAGTGCGCACGCCCGATATCGGTCCGGCGGCGACAGTCAAAGTTGTCAGAAAAGCGCGTTCGGCGGAAAAACCGTCCATCGCTTCCACAAGCCATTCGCGGGCCACAACATCAGCGGTCTTGGTCGCGGCATGATCGACCACGCCGGGGTGGCGGCCGTGCAAAACGCAAAGAAAATGAGCGATATCGGCAATATCCGCGCCGCTTAACGTCGTGAAATCGCTCTCGATCGTTTCAATATAGCTGGCAGATTGCGTGCCATGTTCGGCGACATGGTCCACCAAAGATGGTCGCGCGGATGGTATTAAACTGGTTTCTGGCATTGCGCTCACATCACGTTAGAGTTCCCGGTGACCTGCCGGACATTTGATGCCCGGCAAATCGCGTTACAACTCGTGATTAGCGCAAAAACCTAAATACCCGGTTTACGCCGCGTTAGCTAAGTGCAAACCATAGTATCGAAATGGTCGAAAACCCCGGAAAACCGAGTTTTATTGATCCAGGAAGCTGCGCATTTTCCGGCTACGGCTTGGATGTTTCAGTTTCCGCAACGCCTTAGCCTCAATTTGGCGAATACGTTCCCGCGTCACGCTAAACTGCTGACCGACTTCTTCCAGAGTGTGGTCGGTATTCATGCCGATGCCGAAACGCATCCGCAAAACCCGCTCTTCACGCGGTGTTAGGCTTGCCAACACCCGTGTCACAGTCTCTTTGAGATTCGCCTGAATGGCGGCATCCACAGGAATGATCGCATTTTTATCTTCGATGAAATCGCCCAGATGCGAATCTTCTTCATCACCAATTGGCGTTTCCAGGCTGATCGGTTCTTTCGCGATCTTCATGACCTTGCGCACTTTTTCAAGCGGCATGGACAGACGCTCTGCCATTTCTTCAGGAGTCGGCTCACGGCCCTGCTCGTGGAGGAACTGGCGTGAGGTGCGGACCAGCTTGTTGATCGTTTCAATCATATGGACCGGAATACGAATCGTCCGCGCCTGATCGGCAATTGATCGGGTAATCGCCTGACGAATCCACCAGGTTGCATAGGTCGAGAATTTATATCCGCGGCGATACTCAAACTTATCAACCGCTTTCATGAGGCCGATATTGCCTTCCTGGATAAGATCGAGAAACTGCAGGCCGCGGTTGGTATATTTTTTAGCGATGGAAATAACGAGCCGCAAATTGGCTTCGACCATTTCTTTCTTGGCGATTCGCGCCTCGCGCTCACCCTTTTGGACCATGTTGACGATACGGCGGAATTCGCCGAGCGATGTTCCGGTTGCGGCCGATATATCGGAGATTTCCGCGCGAATCCGTTCAACAGATACTGCTTCCTTTTCTGCAAAGGCCGCCCATTTCTTGTCGGTTTTGGCCATGCTGGCCAGCCAGCCGTCGTCCAGTTCGTGGCCGACATAACCTTCCAAAAAGGCGCGGCGCGGTACTTTGTGCCGCTCTGCAAGCCTCAACATCTGGCCGCCAAGCGCCGTCAACCGGCGGTTGAACGAGTAAAGCTGGTCGACCAGAAATTCGATCTTGTTGGCATGAAACTGAACGCTTTCGACCAACGCGGTGAGTTCTTCACGCAGGTTGTGATATTTTTTCTCTGACGCCGCAGGAAAATCGTCACCAACCGCAAAGGCTTCCATGCGGGTGTTCTGCAATTTCGAGAATTTCTTGAATACGGAAGTGATGGTTGCGAATTTTTCGAGAGCCTCTGGTTTTAGGGCTTCTTCCATCTGCGCTAGAGAAAGCGTGTTATCTTCTTCCTCTTCTTCGACAACGCGTTTGGTCCGACGTTCCGTTAATTCGTCTTCATCGTCGCCTTCACCTTCGGCTGCTTCCGGTTCGTCTTCAACCTCATCATCATCCTTGAAAGATGGACCAGCCGTTTTTTCGCTGATTTCGCCGTCATCATCATCTTCGTCTTCAAGATTTTCCGGCACAGGATCTTTTGACAGCATCGCATCAAGGTCGAGTATTTCGCGCAGCTGCATCTCGCCATCATTAAGGGCGGTGGACCATTCAATAATCGCGTTAAAGGTTGTCGGGCTTTCGCAAAGGCCCCAGATCATTGTGTCCCGGCCGGCCTCGATACGCTTGGCAATGGCAATTTCACCTTCGCGGCTGAGTAGTTCGACAGCGCCCATTTCGCGCAGATACATGCGCACAGGATCATCCGTGCGGTCGCCAGCTGCTTTTTTCGGCGCGGCAGCGGTGGTTGTTTTCTTATCCTTGTCGGAACCGTCGATGGACTCGACTTCATCGCCGCCCATTTCCTCGGCAGCTTCGTCATCATTTTCGACAATCTTCACGCCCATATCGGAAATTGACGACATCACATCTTCGATTTGCTCGCTGGACATCTGGTCCTGCGGCATGGCTTCGTTCAATTCATCATAGGTCAGGTAGCCCCGTTTTTTTGCCTTCGTGAGAAGTTTTTTGATACCGGACTCATTCATGTCAATGAGCGGCGCATCTTCTGTTACCGCTGGTTTTTTTGCTTTGCTTGCCAAGTCTCGGGGCCCTTATTTTTAAAAACTAATCTTCAAAGTTCACACAATTCACACGATGTCATCGACCTGGGTGAGTTCAACTAATCTGTCATGAAATTCCTGTTTTGCCTGCCGCAATCTTTGTTGCTCCGCATAGCTTTCTTCATCGAGATTATCCTGCACCCGCCGTGTTGCCTCTGCCAAAGCCGCTTCCAGTCCCGGTCGCGCAGTGATTACCTTAATCGCTTCTGCCAAATCATTCTGCGCCCGTTCGATATCGTCCGACGGGGCATTATCTGGCAGTTTGCGGTTGAAAGTGAAATTCAGCGCATCGGCCCGTAACAGCCCTTTTGCGACATTATAACAATCTGTCTGTTCCAATATGGTAAGAAGGCCCTGCATATCAAGCATTTCTTTGCTCATTGCCGCATGTATCAACTCCGATAGCAATGCCTGCATCTGCGAATCGGCCAACCGCAGCACGGTTAGTTCTTCAAAATGCTTGGAAATCTGGGAAGGATGGCGGATCAGACCGCCCAAAATCGCTTTTGCAATACGCAGGTCATGGCCATCGATCAAAACGGACTTGGTATCGTCCATTGGCTTGAACGAAACATATTGAGATTTGAAACCGCCTTTCGAACGTGCAAACTGTTTCTGACCCGGGGCGTTGTCACGCCTTCTGAAAAAGGCCTCTTCATATCGCTGTTGAAAATCCTGGCGGTAATGCTGCGCGATATCCTGATCGGCTATATCACGGACATGATCGGATAGTCGTTTTTTCAGGCCTGCCTTGGTTTCCGGCGTGTTTAGCGGTTCGGCCTCAAATTCCACCTGCCATATCTTATCGCCGAGCATTTGTGGTTGGTCGATTAAAGCTGCAAATGCTTGTGGCCCTTCTGATCGCAGCAGATCATCAGGGTCTTGCCCTGCCGGCAGCGCGATGAAATTCAGGCTGTGGGACGGCCGCAATATTGGCAAGGCCCGCAAGGCAGCCCGCATGGCGGCTTTTTGACCCGCATTATCCCCGTCAAAGCAGAGGGTCGGGGCCTCCACCATCTTCCATATCCGTTCAATCTGATGTTCTGTCAGCGCGGTGCCCAACGGTGCGACGACGTCCTCGAAACCGGCCTGGGCCAGTGCAATGGCATCCATATAGCCTTCCACGACCAATATCCGTCCGGTTTGACGGGATGCCGGTGACGCCTTGTCGAGATTGTAGAGTGTGCGGCCTTTGTCGAACAAAGGCGTATCAGGGGAGTTAAGATATTTGGGCTCACCATCGCCCAATATCCGGCCGCCAAAGGCGATCACACGGCCCCTTGGATCGCGGATCGGGATCATCAGTCGGCCGCGGAAGCGATCATAGGGATCACGATCGTCGACCTTTATGAGCAAACCGGCCTCAACCAGCTGATCAACCCCGTGAACCGAAAGGGCTTCCTTGAGCCGACCACGCGAATCTGGCGCAAAACCAAAGCCAAATTCGCGGATGGTGTTCTCGGAGATACCGCGATTTTTCAGATATTCACGAGCGGCGGCGCCTTCAATCCCGTTAAACTGCGTGACAAACCAGTCCTGTGCTGCCGCCATGACGTCATGTAGCGTCGCCCGGGCTTCCTGGCGCTGTGCGGCCCGCGGATCGGGGGCAGGGACTTCCATCTGTGCCTCGGCCGCCAAATCCTTCACCGCATCCATGAAGCTGAGGCCGCGCTGGTCCGTCATCCATCGGATGGCATCTCCATGCGCGCCGCAACCAAAGCAATGGTAGAAGCCTTTTTCGTCGTTGATCGTGAAGCTTGGTGTTTTCTCGTTATGAAACGGGCAACAGGCCTTAAACTCGCGTCCTGCCTTCTGGACCTTCACCGTCCGGCCGATCAGCGTGGACAAGGTCGTCCGGCTGCGCAGTTCATCAAGCCATTGGGGAGAGAGGGTCATGAGGCGTCGGCCACCGGATAAATTTGCGTGAGATTGGGTTCAAATGCCGGGAACATAACGGTCAACATCCATTCAGGCGTTACGCCAAGGTGATTTTCCAACCTTTCCAAAACTTCTGAATATCCCTCGGCATCCTCCGCTATCTCGATGATGCCATCTTTGGTGGTAAAAGCCAAACATACACAGTCGACGGTCACCAGATCCCGTTTGAAAGCATGGACTTTTTCGATATCGTCCCATCGCAAGTGCGCCGTTTTCTTCCGAAAACGATGAGTCAGGCCATTGTCATCACATTCCACAATTTCAACATTGCGCAGCCGCCATTTGAGATAGCGCTGCCACAAGCTTTCCTTCATCAGGAAAGTGCGGCCTTCACCAGACCGCTGGCCTTGCTCATGTCGATTTCACTGCCGTGGCGGGATTTCAGCTCCGCCATTACGCGGCCCATGTCTTTCATGGACTCCGCTCCAAGCTCTGTCTTGATACCGTCAATCAACGCCGCCGTATCGGCTTCGCTCAGCTGCGCAGGCAAGAATTCCTCGATCACGGCAAGTTCCATCTTCTCGCCCTTGGCCAATTCATCGCGGCCACCTGATTCGAACATCTCTATCGATTCGCGGCGTTGCTTCGCCATTTTCTGGAGCACGTCGGTCACCATGACATCGTCATCGAGCTTGCTGTCTTTGGTGCGCAGCTCGATATCCTTGTCCTTGATCTTCGCCAGCATGGCGCGTGTGGCGGCCGTGCGATCCTTGTCGCCGGCTTTCATAGCCGCAATTTGTGCCGCTTTCACGGCGTCGCGAATCCCAGTGCGAATCATAGCGTTCCCCGTAATTTTGGAATAAGCTACCAACATAGCCGCAACTTATTTTTTTTCATAGATTGTGACGGTAAAAAACTACACCTAGGCACGGCGAAATTTGCTTGAAGCGCAGGAGCATGCGGCTCCCGCCATAGATAAGGACAATGCCCATGACCGACACCAGCATCCCCGCCGCTCCCAAGGGCGCCACTGGGATATTGGTATTGGCCGATGGCACTATTATTTGGGGACGCGGCTTTGGCGCGACCGGTTCTGCAGTTGGTGAAGTCTGTTTCAACACATCGATGACCGGGTATCAGGAAGTGATGACCGACCCCAGCTATGCCGGACAGATGGTCACCTTCACCTTTCCCCATATCGGCAATGTCGGCACCAATGATGAGGATGTCGAGGCGGATGCGCCCCATGCTCTGGGCTGCATTGTTCGCGAAGATGTGACCGAGCCGAGCAGTTTCCGCAACAACAAGCCGTTTGACCAGTGGATGACAGACAATGGCCGGATCGGCCTGGCCGGTGTGGATACACGGGCATTGACGCGCCGGATCAGGGAAGCCGGCGCGCCCAATGCGGTGATCGCGCATGATCCGGACGGTCAGTTTGATATAGATGACCTGCTCGCCAAGGCCCGCGACTGGGCCGGACTGGAAGGCATGGATCTGGCGGTTGAGGTGACCGGGCATCAGACGAAGATCTGGGATAGCGGTATCTGGCGTCTTGGCCATGGCTATGCGCCGATGGAGGATATGGAGACAAGACCGCATGTTGTGGCGATGGACTTTGGTGCCAAGCGGAATATCTTCAGAAACCTTGTGAGAGTTGGCGCAAAAGTGACTGTTGTTCCTGCGCAAACTTCATTGGATGATATCATGGCGCTGGAGCCTGTGGGCGTATTTCTCTCCAACGGCCCCGGTGATCCGGCGGCGACGGGGGACTATGCGGTTCCGGTGATAAAGGCGCTGCTGGAGAAGGATATACCGCTATTCGGCATCTGCCTGGGCCATCAGATGCTGGCGCTGGCAGCGGGCGCAAAAACGGTCAAAATGCATCAGGGCCATCGCGGCGCCAATCACCCGGTGCAGCGGGTTGGCGGCGACTGGGATGACAGCGAAGGACTGGTTGAAATAACCAGCATGAACCACGGCTTTGCGGTCGACAGCGAAACGCTCCCCGACACGGTCATGGAAACCCACAAAAGCCTGTTCGACGGCAGCAATTGCGGCATCAGCATCACCGGCAAACGCGCCTTTGGTGTGCAGTACCACCCGGAAGCCAGCCCCGGTCCGCAGGACAGTTTCTATCTGTTCGAGAAGTTTGTCGGGGGATTGGAGTAATGAGTGCTATATTTCTGATGAGAATCCAGCGTGATTTGGAAAATTAGGGTGAAATCAATTCAACACCAATTTTTTCTGGTGTCATTTTGTCTGGCGCTCATGTTTTCTGTTTCTGAAGCGGATGCTCGAACGGAAGTCGATAAACATGAAATTGGCCCTTTCGATGTTACAATTGAAAGGTGGAGCCATGATACTCCAATAACGCACGCCCCAAACAGCGGAAAAAACGTCTCATTAAAGTGGTTATCGTCAGACAAAAAAGTTGAAATATCGCTTTTGGACAACGGTTATACGGTGTCGCTGAATTTTGACTACAAGCAAAACGAAACAGATTCTACATGTAGAAGATCAGCGGATTTTTCTGACAGTATCGGAGGGAAACCCTCAAATCCTGCTTTTTGGAATTGGACCATGACAAGTTTTAGCAGTTTCTTTGAGACCCACTGCCCAGCTTTGACGGACAAGCAGCGGCTTAGTTACGTCCGAGAAATCTCTACGGATACACAAGCTTATCCTGCTGCTGCTGATTTTTGGAAAGACCAATTGTTGGTTGAATTCAATGGGCGCACGAAACGTTGTAAAAAATTCCGTGACCCTAGTGGTATGATTCAAATCGAGCCACTACCTTGCGAAAAATGGTCAAAAGGCTGGAAATAAGAACAAGATGCCCAAAAGAACTGACATAAAATCCATCCTTATCGTTGGCGCTGGACCGATCATTATCGGGCAGGCTTGCGAGTTTGACTATTCGGGCACACAGGCGTGCAAGGCTCTGAAAGAAGAGGGCTACCGGATCATCCTGGTCAACTCCAATCCGGCGACGATCATGACCGATCCGGAGATGGCGGACGCGACCTATGTCGAGCCGATTACGCCGGAAATTGTCGAGAAGATCATCGAGAAGGAACGCCCCGATGCGATTCTGCCGACCATGGGCGGACAGACGGCGCTAAACACGGCGCTGTCGCTCAATAAAATGGGCGTGCTCGAAAAATATGGCGTCGAGATGATCGGTGCCGATGCCAAGGCGATCGACAAGGCCGAGGATCGTGAGCAGTTCAAGACGGCGATGGACAAGATCGGGCTGGAAAGCCCGCGTTCGGCGGTGGCGCATAGTGAAGAGCAGGCTCTGGAAATCCTGGAAGATATTGGTCTGCCGGCGATCATGCGGCCGAGCTTCACCATGGGCGGAACCGGTGGCGGCGTCGCCTATAACCGCGAAGAATTTATCCATTATGTGCGGACATCGCTGGAGGCGTCTCCAACCACCGAAGTGCTGATCGACGAGTCCCTGATAGGCTGGAAAGAATATGAGATGGAGGTTGTTCGCGACAAGGCGGATAACTGCATCATCATCTGTTCCATCGAAAATGTGGACCCAATGGGCGTGCATACCGGGGACTCGATCACGGTGGCACCGGCCCTGACGCTGACCGACAAAGAATATCAGATCATGCGCAATGCCTCATTGGCCGTCTTGCGAGAAATCGGAGTCGAAACAGGCGGTTCCAACGTACAGTTCGCAGTTAATCCGAAGGATGGGCGTCTTGTTGTGATCGAGATGAACCCGCGGGTATCGCGCAGTTCAGCCCTCGCGTCCAAGGCCACCGGCTTCCCGATTGCGAAAGTCGCGGCGAAGCTGGCGGTAGGCTATACGCTCGATGAAATTGATAACGATATTACCGGCGCGACCCCGGCATCATTTGAGCCGACCATCGATTATGTCGTCACCAAAATCCCGCGCTTCGCCTTTGAAAAGTTCAAGGGAGCGGAGCCATTGCTCGCCACGGCGATGAAATCCGTCGGCGAAGTCATGGCCATCGGTCGCAATATCCATGAATCGCTGCAAAAGGCACTGCGCGGTCTGGAAACCGGACTGGACGGCTTTAACAAAGTGCAGGAATTGATCGGCGCCTCGCGTGACGAGATTGCGGCGGAATTGGCTCGGCCAACGCCAGACCGGCTGCTGGTCGCGGCGCAAGCGATGCGTGAGGGCTTTAGCAATACCGAAATCCACGAGATCGCCCATTATGATCCGTGGTTCCTCGCAAGAATCCGCGAGATTATCGATGCCGAGCAGGATATTCTCGATAACGGCCTGCCCAATGGTGCGGAAGCGCTCCGCAAGCTGAAATCCATGGGCTTTTCCGACGAGCGGCTTGCCAAGCTGGCGGTCGATGCCGTGCATGTCGCGGGCGGGGCAGGGCGCGCAGTTGCTGGCGGACACGGGCTGGTTCATGACGCCGTCGCCGCCATGGCTGGTGCAACGACCGAGAAGGAAGTCCGCGAGCTGCGCCACAAGCTGGGCGTGCGGCCCGTGTTCAAGCGGATCGACACTTGTGCGGCGGAGTTTGAGGCCAAGACGCCCTATATGTACTCTACCTATGAAGCGCCGATTTTCGGTGAGCCGGAGAATGAGGCGCAGCCTTCTGACCGCCGGAAGGTAGTGATTTTGGGCGGTGGACCAAACCGGATCGGGCAGGGGATCGAGTTTGACTATTGCTGCTGCCACGCCTGTTTCGCACTGGCGGACGCGGGTTTCGAAACCATCATGGTCAACTGCAATCCGGAAACGGTTTCGACGGACTATGATACGTCGGACCGGCTTTATTTCGAGCCGCTGACCGCCGAGGATGTTCTTGAAATTCTTTCGGTTGAGCAAAGCAAGGGCGAACTGGTCGGCGTCATCGTGCAGTTTGGTGGGCAGACGCCGCTGAAACTGGCTTCTGCGCTGGAAGACGCCGGCATTCCGATATTGGGGACAACGCCCGATGCGATTGATCTGGCCGAGGACCGCGAGCGCTTTGCAAAACTGGTCAATGATCTGAAGCTGAAACAGCCGGACAACGGCATGGCACGGACGGAAGAGGAAGCGGTGAAAATCGCCGAACGCATCGGTTATCCGGTACTCATCCGCCCGAGTTTCGTGCTTGGCGGCCGTGCCATGGAGATTGTCGACGGGCCAGCGCAGCTCGAAGATTACATTAACACTGCCGTGCAGGTTTCCGGCGATCAGCCTGTTCTTGTTGACCAATATCTGCGCGATGCAGTGGAAGTCGATGTCGATGCCATCTGTGACGGCGATCAGGTCGTTGTTTGCGGTGTGCTTCAGCATATCGAGGAAGCAGGCGTCCATAGCGGCGACAGTGCCTGCACCATTCCCCCCTATAATCTCAGCGATGAAATTATTGCGGAGATGGAGCGCCAGGCAGAGGCATTGGCCCTTGGTCTGAAAGTACGCGGACTGATGAACATCCAGTTTGCGGTGAAAGATGGCGAAGTCTATCTGATCGAGGTCAATCCGCGTGCAAGCCGGACGGTGCCTTTTGTCGCCAAAGCCATTGGCGTACCGATTGCCAAAATCGCCTCACGCGTAATGGCCGGTGAGAAGCTGAAAGACTTGCCAGTGATTGACAGGCATATCGATTATATTGCTGTGAAAGAAGCGGTCTTCCCGTTCAATCGTTTCCCCGGCATTGATCCCGTATTGTCACCGGAAATGAAGTCTACCGGTGAAGTCATGGGCATTGATAACAGTTTTGCCATTGCCTTTGGCAAGGCGCAATTGGGTGCGAACAATCATCTGCCGGATGGCGGAACGCTGTTTGTCTCCGTAAAAGAAACGGACAAGAAAGTGATCGAACCAGCGGCACGATTGGCCGAGAAACTGGGTTTCAGGATCATCGCTACCAGCGGGACGGCGGATTATCTGGCCGACAAAGGCATAGCGGTTGAGAAGGTCAACAAGGTTGCCGAAGGGCGGCCGCATATTGTTGATCGGATTATCGACGGCGACGTTGATCTGATTTTCAACACGACCGAGGGTTGGCAGTCGTTGAAAGACTCCAAATCGATCAGGGCAGGGGCGCTGAACGGCAAGATTCCCTATTATACGACCGCGACGGCAAGTGTTGCGGCGATGGAGGCAATATCGGCCATGCGTGACGAGACTCTTGAAGTTCGGGCGCTTCAGTCTTATTATAAGTCTTCGCAGACTTAATTCCCGACAATCTGTCACACTGCGGGCGAGCCTTCACAGGGAGGGGCGCCGGGAAACTATTTTTGACGCTGCGGCCCAGAAAACCGCGGCGAATAGAAGGAAGAAAGGCCAAAAATGGCTGTAGAAAAAGTACCGATGCTGGCCGAGGGCCATGCCAAATTGGAAGCCGAGCTGAAGGCGCTCAAAGAAGAGCGGCCACGCATTGTTGATGCGATTGAAGAAGCACGTGCCCATGGTGATCTGTCGGAAAATGCCGAATATCACGCCGCAAAAGAGCGTCAGGGCCAGGTTGAGGCGACCATTGCCGATATCGAAGACAAGTTGAGCCGTGCGCAGGTTATCGATCCAACGACCCTGTCGGGCGATAAAGCGGTATTTGGCGCGACTTTGACCTTGCTGGACGAAGATGACAAGCCGGTGAAATATCAGCTTGTTGGCCAGGCGGAAGCCGATGCCAAAGTCGGCAAGATCAGTTATAACAGTCCGATCGGACGCGCTTTCATTGGCCGCAGTATCGGTGACGAAATTGAAGTTACGGTACCAGCCGGCGACAAATATTATCTGCTCGAGAAAATTGAGTTTATCTGATTTGATATGAACCTGCCAAACGGAAAGCTGACCAACGGGTTGATCATCGCCAATGTCGTGGTCTTCCTGTTCCTCTGGATTTCCGGTTTGGAACAGGATGCAATCCTGCGCGGCGGCTTTTTCCCCATACGATTGGGCGAGGGGCTGCCTGAGTTTGACGGCATAAGCGGGATGGTGCCGGCCTGGCTGACGCCCGTGTCGTCGTCGTTCCTGCATGGCGGACTTATGCATATCGCATTCAATATGCTGATGTTGTTGTTTTGCGGGCGGTTTGTTGAGCAAGCGCTGGGACCACAGCTTATGGCACTTCTCTATGTCGTGGGCGCATATGCAGCGGCGCTGGCGGAGTTTGCGGTGAACGGGGATTCTGTCATTCCGGTCGTCGGCGCAAGCGGAGCGATATCAGCGGTCATCGGCGCCTATGCGCTGTTATTTGCGCGCAACGACGTGAAACCTGTTGGGCCATTTCCCGGCCATGTCGTGCGAATTGCCTGGCTTACACTCGCGTGGATCGGTATTCAGCTGATGATTGGCGTCGCAACACGCGGCAATCTGAACGGCATTGCGATCTTTGCGCATATTGGCGGTTTTGTTGCCGGGTTGATGCTCACCCGGCCCCTGTTGCAATGGCGTTTTAAAAACGCCTGATCATCGCAATCAGTCTTCGGCGGGAAGTTCCGGTTCCAGCAACTTGTGCAGGTGCACGATCACATATTTCATTTCCGCATCGTCCACGGTGCGCTGGGCGTTGGAACGCCATACGTCTTCTGCTTCTTCATAGCTGGGATAGACGCCGACAAGGTCAACCTGATCGAGATTTTCATAGTCCAGTCCGCGCGGATCCTTGACCCGTCCGCCCATTACCAGATGCATTTTGCTGCGATCGCTCATATTTGCCCCAACTTCTATTTGCCAGATTTTTCCGATTTGACCGCATCACCTGCGGCTTCGGCGGCGCTCTTAGCAGCTTCAGTGGCTTTGCCAAGCAGATCTTTAATCTGGTCCTGAACGCTGTCTTTGTCGAGGCCGAGATTTTCAATCTGTTCCTGACCGGCTTCCTTGGCCGCACCATAGGCTTTTTTGGCGGTTTCATTGATCTTTTTGCCGGCCCCGCCGACATATTTAGTTTCCGCCTTGCTCTTGGGAAGCAGAGAGCCAACCAGTGCGCCCAGCGCCAGGCCGCCGGCGACGACTGCCAATGGGCTTTTGGTAATTGTTTCTTCTGACTTGTCAGCGGCGGTTTTGGCCATCTTCCTGGTTGCGGCTACACCTTCGGCTGCCCTGGCTTTGCCGTCTCCGAGCAGTGCGGCTGCGCGCTCCTTGCTTTCGGACATTTTTTCGAGAGCGATGCCAGTGCCTTCGCCGGCTTTTTCCTTCGCTATTTCGAGCCGTTCCCGGGACGCGGCGCGCGCCTTTTCAATATTATCGGATAGTCTGCTCATGGCTTATTCCTCAGCGTCATTGGTTTTCGCGCCATCATTATCGGCACGGCGATTGGTAATATAGTTGGTGATTGGTTTGCGCAGCGCCAACAATGTTGCTGCGGCCGCCACGGAGGCCACTTTCCCGGGATTGTCTTTCACGCCCTGGAGAGCGCTTTCGCCGGTTTTCTGAACCCGGTCCAGCGCTTTGTCTTTCGCTTCCTGAATTAGGTTGGCAGGCCGCAGACGTTCTTTAGTTTCCGAAAGATCCTCGCTCAGATTCTCTCGTGCTTCCTTTTTCTCAATCGCCAGGTTGCGCAGCTTGAATATATCATCATTTTTTTTGGTCATTTTCATTCTTCATTTTCATCAATAGGTAGTTTGCGTGCCCGTTTTATTGCCATGTTCATCAAGATTGTTGTCACAAGCAAAGCGCTTCCGGTCAACAGGCCTGTTGCGGCGACAGGTCCCCAATAGTGTGACAATATCAGCAATATGCCCAATATCAGCGTAACCAAGCCGGTTATTCCCACTATGGCGGCTACGCTGAACAGAATCAAAACGGTTCTGGTCGCCTCCATGTTGACGGATAGCTTTACCCGGTAATATTCGAGCTCTGCTTCCGCCAGTTTGCGGACATCATCTACCAACCCGTCAATCTGCGATTTAATCGATTGATCATCGGCGGCAGGCATGTCTATCGGTTCCGCCACCTTGTCAGGCGGTGACGGCGGATCTTCGATGGCCTCAGTCTTACTATCCAACGCCTTGTCGTCCAATATTTATCACCCGTCCCGATCAAACCGATTTTTGACGATAACCGCTTTAGCTGCGATCATCCATCCCTGACTTAATCAGCCGGGCAACAAGCAAGCCGACAACGGCTGCTGCACCTATCGCGACGGCGGGTTTTTTGCGAACGAACTCGCGCGCGTCCTCGACCATCTCGTCGACGTCTTTTGCATTGACCTTCTCTGCAAAGGAGGACACAGAATCGGCTGCAGATCGGGCATAGTCGCCATATTTTTCGCCGACATTCTCGTCGATCGTCTTGGCGCTATTCTCGATCATTTCGCTCAATGTGCCGATGGCTTCTCCAGCTTTGGCCTTCCCGTCATTGGCGGTCGAGCGTGCTTTGTTGATGGCACGGTCTTTCAAATCGGTTGCCGCACTGGTTTCTGAAGAGGCTGCGCGTGTTGCTCCCGCCTTCAGAGGAGCCGACGGTTTTGCTTTTGTCGTTTTTTTGACATCAACACCTTTTGCAGGTGTCGATTTTTTAGCGGTTGCCCGTTTACTTGCAGGCTTTTTTGTTGCTGGCTTCTTCGCAGCCGGTTTTTTCGCAGGTGTCTTGCGCGCTGATGGTTTCTTTTCCTGATCGACGGCCATATTTAAAATTCCTTCCTCAAAACCCTTGCCAACAATATGCAGCCGATAAACTATCGACTGGTTTTCCCTTAAAATTAAATGGTGTCTAATCCTTATGATTCAAGGGTAAATTGCCGAAGTGACACTGTTATACAAACAGCTGATTATTGCCACGAGCCTATCATAAGGATAAGGGCTTTGCGATACGCAACCTTCCGCAGGAGTCTTCTCAAAAAATGACCGCTATATTAGATCTTCACGCTCGCCAGATTCTGGACAGTCGAGGCAACCCGACAGTTGAGGTCGATATACTTTTGGAAGATGGTAGTTTCGGGCGTGCAGCAGTGCCATCGGGGGCATCCACCGGAGCCTACGAAGCTGTCGAACTGCGCGACGGAGACAAAAGCAAATATCTTGGCAAGGGCGTGCTCAAGGCAATTGAGGCTGTCAACGGAGAACTGAGCGAAGCGTTGCTTGGCATCGATGCAGAAGATCAGGAAGAGCTTGATGCCATCATGATCAAGCTTGATGGAACGGAAAATAAAAGCCGCTTGGGTGCCAACGCGTTATTGGGTGTCAGCCTTGCCGCTGCCAAGGCCGCTGCTGACGCAAGAGGATTGCCACTTTATCGTTATGTCGGCGGTGTATCGGCCCGCGTCTTGCCGGTACCAATGATGAATATCATCAATGGCGGCGAGCATGCTGACAACCCGATAGACTTTCAGGAATTCATGATCATGCCTGTAGGGGCTGGCAGCCTAGCGGAAGCGGTGCGTTGGGGATCAGAGATTTTCCACACACTGAAAGCAGGTCTGTCGGAAAAAGGGCTGGCCACGGCCGTTGGCGATGAAGGCGGCTTTGCACCCAATTTGGGATCAACCCGCGATGCGCTGGATTTTGTCATGGCGTCTATCGAGAAGGCGGGTTTCAAGGCAGGAGATGAAGTGGTGCTCGCGCTGGATTGCGCGGCAACCGAGTTTTTCAAAGATGGCAAATATCATATTTCAGGCGAGGACAAGATATTGTCGCCTGCGGAAATGTCGAACTATCTGGCAGAGCTGTGCAAAGACTATCCCATCAAGTCGGTCGAAGACGGCATGGCAGAAGATGATTTTGAAGGCTGGAAACTTTTGACCGATGCAGTGGGCGATACAGTACAATTGGTAGGCGATGATCTGTTTGTGACGAACCCGGCGCGCCTGTCACAGGGTATTAAAGATGGTCTTGCCAATAGCCTGTTGGTGAAGGTCAACCAGATTGGCACCTTGTCGGAAACTCTGGAAGCCGTGCGGACGGCGCATAATGCCTCTTACACGGCCGTAATGTCGCACCGCTCAGGTGAAACAGAAGATGCGACCATTGCCGATCTCGCGGTTGCAACCAATTGTGGGCAGATCAAAACTGGCAGCCTCGCACGTTCTGACCGGCTTGCGAAATATAACCAGTTGATCCGGATTGAGGAAGAACTGGATACGGTTGCTCATTATGCAGGTCGCTCCATTTTTTCCTGAACTGGACGCGGTTTAGAGACGCTTTGCCGGTTTGAAGGAATCTGCCTGCAATAAAAGTGTAAAAGCGCTTGCCAGCGAATCAATATTCTGATTCAAGAGAAATATGGCTCATAAAGAGAAAATCGGTGGTTTGATCAAAGCGGCGCTTGGGCCGGGCTTTGCGCTGCTGACTCTTCTCGCCATTGCTGGCTACGCCGTGCTTGGTCCTACGGGGGTTCTGGCATGGGGCGAATATCGCGCTGCGCTTGATGAGCGCGGAACACAGCTTGCTGCTCTGGAATCGGAGCGGGACGCATTGAAGAACCGTGTGAAACTGCTCGACCCAAATGGTGCCGATCCTGATCTGGTGGGCGAATTGCTTCGCAAAGAGGGTAATTTTGTGCATCCGGACGAGATTATCGTTCCGCTAAAATAAACTCTGAGCTTTGTCGGATTTTTTGTAGCGTTTTCCAGCGTATAGGGCTTGGGAATTTTGTCTTATCTGTTTAAGGTGCCGCAAACCCAAGATACAGGAAGATGCAAGAGTGGCAAAATCTCCCCAGAAAGCCTCATCAAAAGCAAAAGCTCCGGCAAAACGCCCAGCCAAACGCCCAATTAAACGGACGTCGAAAGTGACGCCGAAAAAGGCCCCGGCACGAAACAGCAGTCGTTTACCGGTTCTCAAAACACCGATCTACAAAGCCAGCAAGACTGAGCTTATGGATTTCTACGAGCAGATGCTGCTCATCCGTCGGTTTGAAGAAAAGGCCGGGCAGCTTTACGGCCTTGGTCTGATTGGCGGGTTTTGCCATCTTTATATTGGCCAGGAGGCTGTTGTGACAGGCCTGCAATCCGCTATTGAACCGGGTAAAGATAGCGTCATCACCGGCTATCGCGATCATGGTCACATGCTGGCATGCGGTATCGACCCGAATATTGTCATGGCCGAACTAACGGGCCGGGCATCGGGCATATCGAAAGGCAAAGGCGGCTCTATGCACATGTTCTCTGTCGAGCATGGCTTTTATGGCGGACACGGCATTGTAGGCGCGCAGGTTTCTCTTGGTACCGGTCTGGCCTTTGGTCATAAATATAAAGAAGACGGCGGTGTCTGTCTTGCCTATTTCGGGGATGGTGCGTCCAACCAAGGGCAGGTTTACGAAAGTTTCAACATGGCGGAGCTTTGGAAACTGCCTGTCATATTCGTTATCGAAAACAACCAATATGCGATGGGCACCAGTGTCAATCGCTCCTCCTCCGAAGACCAGTTATATCGTCGTGGTGAGAGCTTTCGTATCCCGGGCGTTCAAGTGGATGGCATGGATGTTCTTGCGGTGCGCGGTGCTGTTGAAGAAGCGCTTAAATATGTGCGTGCCGGCAAAGGCCCGGTATTGATGGAACTCAAAACCTATCGCTATCGCGGCCATTCCATGTCAGATCCGGCAAAATATCGCAGCCGGGACGAAGTGCAGGACGTACGTGAAAAATCGGACCCGATCGAAAGACTGAAAGCCATGCTGATGAAGCAAGGTGTGAAAGAAGAAGACTTGAAGGCGCTGGACAAAAAGGTGCGTAAGACTGTGCTGGAGGCGGCAGATTTTGCCGAAGAATCGCCGGAACCCGAATTGTCCGAGCTCTATACTGACGTCCTGGTGGGACAATATTGATGGCGATTGAACTGAAAATGCCCGCCCTTTCGCCAACAATGGAAGAAGGCACACTGGCCAAATGGCTGGTTAAGGAAGGTGACGAGGTCAGCTCTGGCGACATTCTGGCAGAGATTGAAACCGACAAGGCGACGATGGAATTTGAAGCAGTCGATGAAGGCGTGATTTCGAAGATTATTGTGGCAGAGGGTACAGATGGTGTCGCGGTTGGTGCAGTGATCGCCGAGATGACCGGAGAGGATGAGGAGGAAGCTGCATCGTCTGTGCCGTCTCCCGCCCCCGAAGCATCACCAAAACCTGAGCCAGAGCCATCACCGGAAATAGCTCAGCCAGTTCCAGCGGCGCCGGTATCTCGTGCCGATGATCCGGCCGTTCCGGAAGGCACAACCATGACCAGCATTACTGTTCGCGAAGCGCTTCGTGATGCCATGGCAGAGGAAATGCGCACGGATGACAGTGTCTTTGTGATGGGTGAGGAGGTCGCTGAATATCAGGGCGCCTACAAGGTCACTCAAGGCCTGCTGGATGAATTTGGTAGCAAGCGTGTGATCGATACGCCGATTACTGAGCACGGTTTTGCAGGCATTGGCGCTGGTGCAGCTATGGGCGGGCTGAAACCGATTGTTGAATTTATGACGTTCAACTTTGCGATGCAGGCTATCGATCAGATTATCAACTCGGCAGCAAAAACCAATTATATGTCTGGTGGACAGATGCGCTGTCCTATTGTTTTCCGCGGCCCTAATGGTGCTGCGTCTCGTGTTGGCGCGCAGCATAGCCAGAACTATGGGCCCTGGTATGCCGGTGTTCCGGGTCTGATCGTGATGGCGCCATATGATGCGGCCGATGCCAAAGGGCTGTTAAAGGCGGCGATCCGCTGCCCCGATCCGGTGGTTTTTCTTGAAAACGAGCTGCTTTATGGACGGTCCTTCGAGATTCCGGATTTGGATGACTATGTTTTGCCAATCGGTAAGGCGCGGATCATGAGGGAAGGCGCCGATGTTACGATTGTCAGCTATTCGATAGGCGTTGGTCTGGCGCTTGAAGCTGCCGATACGCTGGCAGGTGAGGGCATTGATGCAGAGGTCATCGACCTGCGTACATTGCGTCCGCTGGATACGGAAACAGTTTTGCAGAGTCTGGCAAAAACCAACCGTCTGGTGGTTGCCGAGGAAGGCTGGCCGACCTGTTCCATCGCCAGCGAGATTATCGCTGTCTGTATGGAAGAGGGTTTTGACGATCTCGATGCACCAGTTGCGCGCGTGACCAATGAAGACGTACCGCTACCCTATGCCGCGAATCTGGAGAAAGCGGCGTTGATCGATAGCGACCGGATTATCGCGGCCGCGAAGAAGGTATGTTACCGTTAGAAATCTAGGTCAGGTTATGACGTCATAGCGACTACACAGCCATTTCTGTCCGTTCGGAATACTGCTGGCATTTCGCATCGCGTGGTCATTGCGTTCACGCGCCACAAAAGCACTTTCATAACGGATGACAATATTTCCAAAAAAGCGATCTGATATCAGAGGCTTGTAGTCGTATATGACCTCGACAAAGTTGACAGCTGACGCAGGCGTAGCCGAGATTTTCTTGCCGGTCGGTCCTATACCCGAAGCCAGTGACGCATCGGTTTCTCCATCGCCTTCAGCGCCGAAACTGGATGAATAGCTTGTATTGCCGCCATAGCAGCGTTGCCAACGGATCCATTGTCCTTCATCCGCACCAGCCAAACCATTATGCTCCAGATTTGACAGGATAATTCTGGCATTGGGCGAAAAGTCGATGCTGCTGCCAGTCAGATGGGCACCAGTGAAAATTTCCCGAATGTCAGCCTCATCAATACTGTTGCGGACACGTGACGCGTTATCCGCGACAAGCATAGCGACCTGACTGACTTGCAAATGTCCAACAGCGAGATTGGCGGTTTCCATTCCGGTCAGGCCGATCGTGAGCATGAACGGCGCAACAAAAGCAAATTCGATCAGCGCCAGGCCGCTCTTGTCCTGATGGAGTTTACCGAGAAACCGCGTTGCCCGGTTGTCAGGCACGATTTTCTTTGGCGTAAATTTTTTCAAAATATTGTTCATATCACGGCTCACACAATTCTGGGTCGGCAACCTGGGAACCATAAGGCTGGTTCCGGACGGCCGTAGCGTTGTAGCTGGTCATTCTTTTGCTGCCGCCAAACATGCCGGCCAGCGGAAATATTCGCGGAGAATTGATAGTGATTTCATAGTTCACAATATCGTCGGGCCCACCGGTTCCGGTTCTGCCGGTGTTCACATCAAATACGCCGTTACCATTACCATCAAGATAGCAATCTCCGCTGTCGAGGTTACCGTCACCATTGACGTCTGTGGTCAGCTTTTCCGGTTTTCCGATATTGGTAAACTCAAAATAGCTGCGAACTTTGACATCGACTGTCGCATTTTTCAGTAGAAGCGGGCCCAATCCCTTTACAACGTCGGCCTTGACGTCGGCTTCGGTTTTGCCACCGACCGAGGCTTGCCGCGCGACCTTGTGCATCACGGATTTTGACAAAGTGTCGATATAGCCTTGATAGCCAATCTCCATGATACCGAGCAGCAACACGATCAGGGGGCCAGCGATCAGGCCGAATTCCATAAGTGTTGCGCCCTCTTGGTCGCGGTTCAGGCGAGAAAGTCTCGATTGTATATTCATCAGTTTGACAACCTCAATCCGCCGATTTTCTGTGCAATGTTCGAGAAAGCAGCCTGAAGGGTTGCTCTGTCGGTTGCCGCAGCGGCGTTACCGGGACTGCTGGCACAGGCCAACATGTTCGCCGACACGGTGGAAGAACCAAATTGAACGACCCAGACGGTCCAACCCTTTGCGCGGACTGCAGCGCACATTAACTGGAACCTGTGGGCTTGCCGCGCCGCCAACTCTGTATCGCCAGCATTTGCAGCCGCGATACTGCTATCCAGTTTTTGATAGCCATAGGCACCATAATTGGTCTGCCGGATTACCATGTTGCCGTCGGTCATGAACACAACATGCCGGCCAATGCTGAAACCATTTGGTGCGGTAGAATTCTCAGCCTTGAACAATCCGTCCTCTGACAGCAAGCGAGCGCCCCAGATCATGCCGATGGTATGGTTGGTGAAACCACCATCCTGCAATCCGGAGATATAGCTTTCCAGATCATTTGACGAACCATCATCATAGGTCGCGTAAGATTGCAGTTTCCGGGCGGGTGCCGGGCAGGCTGCTGAATCTCCGCTCAAAGAAATTTTTGACCCTGACGTCGCTGTATTTGTATCTGCACGATCATATTTTAAATCTCGCCAGAATGGAGCCCATCTGGAATCTGCATCCGTTGGCAACAGATCAATTTGCAGATCAAGCGCATCCGTCGGGATGGCAGTTGTGGCCGTGGTTATGGACGCATTGGATTTGCGCTCAACGATGCAGCCGTCCCAGCGTTCCAGGTCTTCACCGTCGGTCGTCGGATTTTGTGCTGCGGGATTGGCGGGTTTGATAGAACGCACATAATCATAGACACCATGCGTCTCAGCATCATAAGACCAGTCTGTAATGCGGACTGCCCCCGGCTGCCATTTGTCAACCTGGATCACGGGAATGACTTCTGTGGTTCTGGTCCGGGTGCGTTCACACTGACGCCAAAAGGCGCTGCCAACCGCTCCGGCTGGCGGCGCATCGGTACTACCATCCCATGATCTGTATTCAAAAACGTCGGAAACGACTGTTTTTAGGTCACCGGTCCTCGACTCTGATATGATCAGGGGATTGCCTGATGGATCGGGGACGAAATAGGTCTCGACATTCAGGTTTTCCGCATATCGATCCGTGCATTCTGGTCCGTCAAGCTGGGCGAGTGATTCAACAAACTCATTCTCTGTAATGCTGTATCTGGGATCCGTTTTATCCTCGACTTCGAAAGTCGCTTTACGGGTTTGATAAGTCGCCCGATCACCTGCAGTGCCCCCGGTAAGCCAGGTTGGATCAGCATCATACAGGATTTCACCGACGTTGACGGTACTGGAATAGGGTACAAAGCCGTAACGGATTTGTTCGTTTGAAACACCGCCGCCGGGACCTAATATTCCGTAAAAATCCTCAACTGCGACTTTCAACGCGTCCAGCCTGGTGCCGCCATCCGACACGTTGTTACCCATAGAACCGGTGACGTCGAGTACCATCATTACGTCAACATTACCGACATCAAGGCGGCTACTGCAGTCTGTTTCGATGACCATGTTCTCATAGCCAAAAACGCGCATGAGCGTGGTTCGGATCGTGGTTCGCGCCTCGCCATTAACAACCCGGGGATCGGCACCGTCGGTAAAGGCTATTTTATTTTTTGAAACTTCGGTTCCATCACTGTCCGTGATGGTTGCGTCAAAAGCGGTTGATCCAAAAGATCCCTCAGGAAAGTTAAAATCAAAAAACTTGTTGGCCTCAGCTATATCGGCCGCCGTCAAAGTATCCTGGGTCATGTTACGCCGCCCGGCAAGAACGCCGGCGTCACATGCCTGTTGGAGCCGCGCTTGCGCCATATAGGCGCGGCCGATGTCGACACCGCCGCCGACCAGACCTGCAATAGGGAAAAGAGCCGCAGCCGCCATTGCCAATGTATTACCGGCGGCGTCTTTGCGCAGCCTTTGTAGAAATGACACTCGCGATTTCATCTCGTTTTTGTCAACCATGCCCCTGGCCTCTGATCTATGCGCCATTAATTCACGCCGGTGGATTTGAATTCAGCGTGTCTGATAGAGAGAAAAGGGTTAGCGGCTGACCAAGGGCTATGGTTAAAGCAATCTTTACCTTGATTTTCGTTGGAAAACTGTGGACGGCACCGGCATGAATGACGCGGTTTTACAACTTGATCCTTTGCGGCGACTGGTTTTGGCCTATGCAAAGAAGCCTGATCGCGAACGCTATGCCCTTGTTTTTGCATTGGACGCTAGATTTGCCGACGTTATCCGGTCAACGTCGGAAACATTGATTGGACAAATGCGGTTAACCTGGTGGCGGGATATTTTAACCAAGGCTGTAACTGAACGCCCAACCGGCGAGCCATTGGTGGCACTGATTAATCAGGCAGAGCAAAAGGGAGCTGATCTGTCGCTACTGCTGCATCTTTTGGAAGGGTGGGAATATTTGCTCGAAGATTTTCCATGGGACGATCGACAGTTCGATCAATATGCGGAGAAACGGGGCGGAGGACTTTTCTCTTTTGCGAGCGGCGGTTCCAGTCCCCTTAGCATGAAACAAAGGAAAGCCGCACAAGCTTGGGCCCTTTGGGACTTTGCCCGCTATTGTTCCGATGAAAAAATGCGAGAGCAGGCGTTCAATAAATGTATCCAACTATATAGTAGCGATGATCCGGTGAGTTTTGACAGAAGCGGTCGACCGCTCTCAATTTTCTGTAAATTGACGCAAAGTGATGTAAAAAAAGGATCGTTAACAGCCGATCTTTATCGTCCAGCGGTCGCTAGTAAGATCATCTGGCATGGCGTGACCGGCTGTTAACACCAGGCAAAACATCATGAAGGGGCAGGCGGCACATGAAAAGATATGTTGCTGGCGCCGGAAGTATGATGCTGTTGATGACCGCAGGAATGTTCCTCTGGATTGGTGCGAGCGGTCAGGAAGTGGTAATTCCGGAAGCGCCGCCGCCTCCAGAGCTGACGGAACCTGAGGGCTTGCCAGAAGCCGACGAAATGGCGCCAGCACTTGGTCCACCTCCGCCAACGCCGCCTAGAGCCTATAAAGCATCCCGTGAAGAGCGACGGTTCAACCGCTATGATCGTAATCGTGACGAGGTTATAACCCGGCTTGAACTGATGAGCAGCCGCACGAAGGCTTTCAAAGCGTTGGATGAGGACGGAAACAACCTGCTGACCTTTGAAGAATGGGCGGTTGCTACAAGTGATCGTTTTGCAGGTGCAGACGCAAACGGAAACGGGCAGCTGACGCGATCCGAGTTCAGAAGTACCAGGCCCAAGCGAACGGCATCTCGATGCAAATGCTAGGCGGCCTCCGGCTCATTTTGAAATGATTGCTGCCAGTCTACAAAATCTTTTCGGGCGCGGGCGGTGTAGGCTTCTTTCCGTTCCTTCTTTTTTACGCGCTGCTCGAAAGGCGGAAATAGTCCAAAATTGACGTTCATTGGCTGATAGTCCCGGGCATCGGCGCCGCCGGTGATGTGGGAGAGCAAAGCACCGAAAGCAGTCGTCTGCGGTGGATAGCCAAATGCTTCGCCTTTGACCTCTGCCGCGACCATGCGGCCGACCATAAGGCCAACTGCAGCGCTTTCGACATAGCCTTCGCAACCGGTAATCTGACCGGCAAAGCGAATATGTGGCGCTTTCTTTAGACGCATTTCTCTATCGAGCAATTTTGGCGCGTTGATAAACGTGTTCCGGTGCAACCCGCCCATGCGGGCAAACTCGGCATTTTCAAGGCCGGGAATGGTGCGCAGCAATTCGGCTTGCGCGCCATATTTTAGCTTCGTCTGGAAACCAACCATGTTCCAGAGTGTGCCGAGCGCATTATCCTGCCGCAGCTGTACCACCGCATAAGCGCTCTCGCCGGTATGTTCATTGGTGAGACCAACCGGTTTCATCGGGCCAAAACGCAGGGTTTCAGGACCACGTGACGCCATGATTTCAATCGGCATACAGCCTTCGAAATAGGGCGTATTCTTCTCCCATTCCTTGAAATCTGTCTTTTCGCCGTCGAGCAGCCCCTGAATGAAGGCTTCATATTGTTCCTTACTCATCGGGCAATTGATATAATCCTTGCCATCACCTTCGGGGCCGACCTTGTCCCATCGCGACTGCATCCACGCGATATCCATATTGATGCTGTCTTTATAGACAATCGGTGCAATGGCATCGAAAAAGGCGAGGGATTCCTCTCCGGTCGCTGCACCAATGCTTTCTGCCAGCGTCATGGCAGTGAGCGGGCCGGTTGCGACGACGGTCAGACCGCTTTCGGGCAGCTGGTCAATCCGTTCGCGGACAATCTCGATATTCGGATGTTCGCTCAGTGCTTTGGTGACGCCGTCGGAAAAATGATCACGATCCACGGCCAGTGCAGAACCTGCGGGCAAGCGGTGCTTGTCGCCTTCACCCATGATGATGGATCCAAGATCCCGCATTTCAGCGTGAAGCAAGCCCACAGCGTTTTTCTCCGCATCATCCGAGCGGAAGCTGTTGGAACAGACCAGTTCTGCAAGTCCGTCTGTCTGATGCGCAGGCGTCATGTCGCCGCTTCCGCGCATTTCTGAAAGGCGTACTTTTATGCCAGCCTCTGCCAATTGCCATGCTGCTTCTGATCCGGCGAGTCCGCCGCCAACTATGTGAACATCTGTCATGGCGTCTCTGTGTTGCCGATAGTTACAAAAGTCAATCTGGCAGAGAGGGAGCGACCATGATAGGCCGTCGGTATGAAACGCGCGATTATCGAGTCCCGGCCCTATCTGCTGCTTAGCCTGCTGTTCGGTATCAGCTATTTCTTTGTGAAAGATGGCAATATTCCGGGCATGTATCTGATGTTCTGGAAGGGGGCAGGTGTCGGGTTTCTGGCCGTTTACGCCTTGCGGCGGGCGCATAATTTTGAAGGCAAGTTGATCGCGGCGGTCATGGCTTTTGGCGCTTTGGGCGATATGTTGATCGAATTTGACCTGATGGCCGGGGCAGGGGCATTCATTGTCGGACATTGCATAGCGATTGGGCTCTATTGGCGACATCGGCGGCCCGAGACCTCGTTCAGCCAGAAAGCCTTTGCGCTATTGTTGGTTCCCATCACGATGTTCATCGCCTGGTCGCTGCCCTTTGATCGTTCAGAAGCTCTGGGACTTGCGGTTTACAGCCTGTTTTTGGCGGTCATGGCGGCGATGGCGTGGACCAGCAGCTTTCCCCGCTATCGGGTTGGGATTGGCGCTTTGCTATTCATCATCTCTGATCTGTTTATTTTTGCGCAAATGGGTTTTCTTCAGAATTCTGCCATTCCGGGTTGGACTATTTGGCCGCTCTACTATGTCGGGCAATTTCTGATCGTTACCGGCGTGGTCCGGACATTGCGCAAAGAAATGGCAATACCGAACCCCTGAAAATCAGGCGCTGGCGGCAATTGTTGTCCGGTGCAGAAGCCGATTATGGCCTTCATAGCCGCCCGTTGCGCAGTGCAATACCGAGCGGTTGTCCCACATGACCAGCATGTTAGGCTCCCATTTGTGGCGATAGACAAATTCCTCGCGGCTCTGCCAAGCATATAGTTCCGTGAGCAAGGGCAGGGCTTCTTGTTGCGTCATGCCGTCAAACCCAATTATGTAGCCCATGCAGCTGAACAGACCGAGCTGCCCGGTTTCGGGATGTTCACGGATCAACGGGTGAACCTGTGTTTCTCGTGCTGATTCGTCAGGGCGAATATCCATGCTGCGCCCTTCGTCTTTTTCACCATAGGCGCCGTCAGGTGCGTAGGCCATCCGGGCGCTGTGGATGGCCGTCTTGCCTTCCAGCTTTGCCCGCATCTCCGAGGGCATGGCATTAAGCGCCGCATGCTGGTCAGCAAACAGGGTATCGCCGCCAACAGGTGGAATTTCGACCGCAAGCAGGCAAGTGCCGGCGGGCGGTTTTTCCTGAAAACTCCAGTCGCTGTGCCAGTTTTCGGCAAAAAGTGGTGATGTCTCATCGGCATTGCGCCTTATGGCCGCAATATGCTCCCGGCCTTTAATCGGATCGAAAAACGGGTCATGTCCAAATCCGCCAAAATAGAGAGTGAATCGTTCCAGATCATCGTCGGACATTTTTTGTTCCGGGAACGATAACACGTGATATTTCAACCAGGCAGTGCGGATTTCTGCCACCTGTTCGTCACTTAACGGGGCGGAAAGGTTCAGTCCGGTGACAACAGCTCCGCAAGCTTGACCTGATGGCGTGACCACAATCGACATATAATCCTCTCCCCAAATTCCCCGATAGCCAAAGAGCCTACCACGGCAATCCGCATAAATCGATATGACCGTCCATTTTCGCGGGGCCGTTTATGGGTAAGACCATCGTGTTCCTGAAAGCAAATGGCCCGGTTATACCGTGTTGTTCAACCACCATATCGCCTTTGAATAATTTCCATCCCAGTTTGTCATAAAAGGCAACATTATGATCTTCGCAGAACAGGAGGCCGAGTGCGCAACTGGCTTCGGTTTCTAAAAGTTCCATGAGATGAAGCATCACCTGTTTTCCATAACCCTGGCCCTGAAACTCGGGTTCGGTCATGACGCCGCCAATTCCGGCAACTCTTGTTTTCTGGCCATCACAAAGGACTTCGCGCTCGTGGATGCCGGCGACAGCTCTGACCTCGTCCTCCACATAAAGTAGCACCCGTCTTTGCGCGTGTGCCCATTCGATGCCGTGCATCGGCGTGTGGATCAGCTTTTCGGGCGGATAAATACATTGCCGCATATCCGATATTTCAGGCCAGCTCAGCGCACCGTCTTTAACCAGAAAGCTCGGTGCGCTGGCGGTCATGTTTCGGGATCATCCCCGGTTTCGGTTTCTGCGCCGGTTTCTGTCGAGCCATCAGTTTCACCCAATTCCTCGGCAACCAGCTCCTCGGCTTCATTCTCTGGCTCATCTTCTTCATCGATCTTGGCCGCGCCAACAACTGTTTCACCCGGTGAGACGTCAAACAGCTTCACGCCAGAGCTGTTTCGGCCGATCACGCGCATGTCCGCGACTTTCATGCGGATCAGCTTGGCCTGATCGGTGACCAGCATGATCTGCTCTTCATTCTTGGCCTCAAAGCTCGCGACAACGGTACCGTTACGCTTGATATTGTCGATGTTCAGGATGCCCTGACCACCGCGACCGGACTGGCGATATTCAAAGGCGCTCGAGCGTTTGCCATAGCCGTTGGCGCATACGGTAAGGATGAAATCCTCGGTTTCCGAAAATTCTGCGAGACGTTCAGGCGGCAGTTCTGAAGTGTTTTCATTCTCTTTCCACGGCGCGGCTTTCAGATAAGCATCGCGTTCCTCCGTCGTGGCTTCAAACCCACGCAATACCGATAGGGAGATAACCTCATCATCACCTTTCAGCGCGATCCCCCGGACGCCGGTGGATGTGCGGCTCTGGAAAGAGCGAACGGCATCGCCGGCAAAGCGGATTGCCTTGCCATTCTTGGTTGCCAGCAGCACGTCGTCATCGTCGGTTAGTAATTCCACTCCGATCAGGTGATCATCGCTATCCTCGTCAAATTTCATCGCAAATTTGCCGTTGGATGGAACGTTTGTGAAACTGTCCATGCTGTTACGTCTTACGCCGCCCTTGGCAGTCGCAAACATGACATGCAGTTTGCCCCATTCGGCTTCATCTTCCGGCAGTGGCAAGACGGTCGAAATTGTTTCACCATCCGCCAATGGTAACAGGTTGACCATCGGCCGCCCCTTGGTCTGAGGTCCGCCTTCTGGCAGTTTCCAAACCTTCAGGCGGTAAACCTTGCCATGGGTGGAGAAGAACAGCACCGGCGTATGGGTGGACGTAACGAATAATTCAGTAATCGCGTCCTCATCCTTGGTAGCCATCCCGGCACGGCCTTTACCGCCGCGTCGCTGTGCACGGAACGTATCGAGGGGCGTCCGTTTGATATAACCGCCGTGGGTCACCGTAACGACCATTTCGGCGCGTTCCATCAGGTCTTCATCTTCCAGACCATCCCAGGCAGCGGTAATTCCGCTGATACGCGGCGTTGCAAATTCATCGCGCACCGTCTCCAGCTCTTCGCGCATCACGGCATAAAGCTTTACACGATCAGCCAATATTGAGAGATATTCTTCAATAGCGGCTGCAAGCTCTTTTAACTCATCGCCAATTTCTTCACGGCCGAGAGCCGTCAGTTTCTGCAGGCGCAGATCCAGTATGGCTTTTACCTGAACGGCGGAAAGCTTGTAAATATCGCCTTCTACCTCAGTTTCTATGGCTTCAACCAGCTTGATATAGCCGGCGATTTCAGCAATCGGCCATTCGCGGGCAAGCAAGGATTCGCGGGCCTCTGCCGGTGTCGATGAACCACGAATAATCCGGACCACTTCGTCCATATTCGTGACGGCGACGACCAGGCCGAGCAAGACATGAGCCCGCTCACGCGCCTTGTTCAATTCAAATTTTGTTCGCCGGGTAATGACTTCTTCGCGGAATTTAACAAATGCTTCGATAATATCGCGCAAGTTGAGTACTTCTGGACGCCCGCCGCGAATGGCCAGCATATTGGCCGGAAAGCTGGATTGAGCAGGGGTGAAACGCCAGATCTGGTTCAATACCACGTCAGCAGTCGCGTCGCGCTTGAGGTCGATGACCACCCGCACACCGGCACGGCTTGACTCGTCACGAATGTCGGACACGCCTTCAATGCGCTTGTCTTTGGCTGCTTCGGCAATTTTTTCAACCAGTGCCGACTTGCCGACCTGAAAGGGAATGGATGTCAGAACAATTGATCGCTTGTCGCCGCGACCTTCCTCAATCTCGTGCCGGGCACGCATCATGATCGAGCCGCGCCCTTCCTTATAAGCCGATTTTGCGCCGGATTGCCCCAATATCAGGGGCGCTGTCGGAAAGTCGGGACCGGGAATGATATCGATGAGTTCATCGACTGTAATCCCCGAATTATCCATATAGGCAAGGCAACCGTTTATGACTTCGCCAAGATTATGCGGCGGTATGTTGGTTGCCATACCGACAGCGATACCGCCTGCCCCGTTAACGAGCAGGTTGGGGAAGCGTGCGGGCAAAACCGATGGTTCCTGCCGACTGCCGTCATAATTGTCGATGAAATCGACCGTATCCTTGTCGAGATCGTTGAGAAGGCTGTTTGAAACCTTGTTGAGCCGCGCTTCGGTATAGCGCATGGACGCAGGCATATCCGGGTCCATGGAGCCAAAATTGCCCTGACCGTCGATTAGCGGCACCCGCATTGACCAGTCCTGCGTCATTCGGGCCAGAGCCATGTAAATGGCACTGTCGCCATGGGGGTGATAGTTCCCCATCACGTCACCGACGATTTTGGCGCATTTGCGATAGGGGCGTCCGGCGACGAAGCCCCCTTCCTGAGAAGAGAATAAAATCCGCCGGTGGACGGGTTTCAGACCATCGCGAACATCGGGCAATGCGCGGCTGACGATGACCGACATGGCATAGTCCATGTAGCTCGATTTCATTTCATCGACGATATCAATTGGTTCAATATCAGATGGTTCTGGTGCTGTGGTTTGTTCGTTCACAAACGGCCCTTTTTCATAGGATTTTTTCTGTCGATTCTTCTAGGGGAAGCGGCTTCTAAAAGCCAGCTTTTCGGGTCGAATTTACACGAAAAACTAACCGTTCGATTCAGGGTTTGATTTCTTCCCCGTCCCACGCGAAAATCTTGCCACTATCGACTGGTTTCAGGCCGTCGAGAACGTCCAGAAGCTGCACAGCGGCGCGTTCGGGGTCAAACAGTTTGCCGGGCGGAACATTGCTCTGATATGGCTTGCTGAGGCCGGTATCAACAGTACCGGGGTGCAAAGCGACGATGATGCTGCGCTTGTTTTTGCGCGCCCATTCGATCGAAAGGTTACGGATGGTCATATTCAATGCCGCCTTTGCAGCCCGATATCCATACCATCCGCCTAGCCGGTTATCAGAAATACTCCCAACACGGGCGGATATGGCTGCAAATTTCGTGACCTCGCCCTTTGGCATTAACGGCAAAAAATGTTTGGCAATCAGGGCCGGGCCAATGGCATTGATCTGGTAATTTTCCAGCGCCCATTCGGTATTCAGCTCCCGCATGCTTTTTTCGGGCCCGTTTTCCTTATTATGAAGCAGCCCAGTTGCGACAAATATCAGGTGCGGTTTGATATCCTGTTCCTGCAGCCAGTCAGCCGCCGATTGGATCGAATCCTCGGATGTCACATCAAGCTTTACCGGGCTATCCGTTCCACGCGAAAACCGAACTATCCGATCAAATTCATCTTCCTGTTCCAGCGCATCGGCCATGGCGCGCCCGATGCCACCCGAGGTTCCTACTACAACCGCAGTTTTGCTGTTCATGAGCGCACGAAGCGCAGACTGTCCTTGGTGCTGTTTTTGGCATCAAATTGGTATCCATCGCTGTCGAAGCCCTTAAGCGCTTCAGTATCCTGCAGATGGTGCTCACAGATATACCGCGCCATCATGCCTCTGGCACGCTTGCCTTCAAAACTGATAAACTTCGGTCCATCCGGTCCGTCTTTGCGGAAATCGACTTCGACAATCCGGGCGTTCAGTTTGCTCGTATGCGGTTTGACTGCCGCCCAATATTCATTGCTGGCCAGATTTACAATTACGCGCTCTTCTGATCCTTCCAAATCTCCGGCAAGCTCTTTCGCGATTTTGTCTTTCCAGAAGTCGGTCAACTTTTTGTATCGCGGTGCCCATTTCGTTCCCATTTCAAGGCGATGAGCCCTGATCGAGTCAAGGGGACGGAGCAAGCCATACAGACCCGAAAGGATTCGCAGATGGCTTTGAGCAAAGTGCAATCCTTCTTTGCTTAGGCTCTGGGCCTCAAAGCCGGTATAAACATCGCCGCTATAGGCATAGATCGCTGCACGTTCGGGTTGATCGAAGAAACGGCTATAGCGCCCATAATTCAGATCGATCAGGTTGTCCGAAACGGGCATGATCGACTTCAGTTTCTTTTTCGACAGGTTTGAGATCGCTCCGGCCAATCGTGCTGTCTCATCCGGAAAACGTACTTCAGTTGGTTGATAAGGAGGGAGTTCGCTTTCAAAATCGAGCGACTTGGCAGGTGAGATAATGGCAATCACGTTTAACTAACCTCATAGTTGGGGAATTTACACCCTTATACATTTTGTCGGTGCACAGAGGCGGTTACAAGTATCTCCGTTCAACAACTATTCAGCGGATTCACTCTATAAAAGCATGTGAAACTTGGTAATAAAGCCAAGACAGTTTATGGTGCAACCATATTCGAAAATCCGATACGGGTTCGGTGACACAAAGTTTTTATTCGGAGGAATTTTATGCGTTTTCTATCTCATTTTTCTATGGCCGTTGCTCTGGCTGCTGCTGGAACATTAGCCATTTCAACTGTACCTCAAGAGGCGCATGCCCAGAAAAAGAAAAAGGACAAGGCCGCCAAAATTGAAATCAGCAAAGAAGTCCGCCCAAAAGTTGCCGCTATTCAAGAGGCGATGGCGAGCGAAAACCCTGCTTCGGCAAAGCCACTGGTGGAAGCGCTTTTGGCTGAGCCTTTAACAGGTGATGACCAGTTTGCGGCAGGACAGCTTGCCATTCAATTGGGCACGACCCTGAAAGAACCTCCTCTTCAGGAAAAAGGAATCAATGCCTCGCTCGCCAGTGGCAGAACATCTGCTGAACAGCAGCCATCCTTCTTGTTTTTCTCTGGTAATTTTGCCTACTCTGCCGGACGCTATCCCGAGGCACAGCAAAAGCTCGAGCAAGCCTTTGATGCAGGTTATCGTCAGAACAATATTGGGGCGTTGATAGCAGAAGCCTATTTTAAACAGAACAAGACACAGGAAGGTCTTGCAGCGCTCGATCGTGCGTTAGAGGCGGAAAAGGCTGGTGGCGCAAAGGCCCCAGAAGACTGGTATCGTCGCGGTGCAGGCATGGCGATGAAAAACAACGTCAACGGAGCTGCGGGCAAGTGGACCTACAAACTGGTTGAAGCTTATCCAACAGGAGAAAATTGGCGCGCCGCGCTGTCTGTTTATCGGGATTCTGCGAACCCGAAACTGTCGAATCAGGAAAATCTTGAATTGATGCGGCTGATGCGAAAGGCCGACGCGATGGCGAGCGAACGGGATTATTTTGAATATGCCGACGCCGCTGATCCGCGCCGACTACCCGGTGAAGTGGTGTCGCTCTTGGAAGAGGGGCTCGCAAAAGGCGATGTGTCATCTTCCAGTTCTTACGTGAAAGAGACACTTGCTTCCGCGCGTAGCTCGGTCGCTGCCGACAAAGCCAGCCTGGGTGCGTCCGAGCGTGATGCTGCCAAATCGGCTAATGGCAAGATCGCCTTGGCAACGGCCGATGCCCTGCTGGGATACGGAGACTATGCTAAAGCGGCGTCGCTTTATGAATCTGCCATGAGCAAGGGCGGCGTAGATACCGCACGGGCACAAGTGGGACTTGGTATTTCTCATGTTGGGCAAAAAAATTGGGATGGCGCCAAGCAGGCATTTTCAGGCGTCACCGGCACCCGCAAAGATATTGCCAATTTCTGGTCATTGTGGATTGATCAGCAAGCGGCGGGTACAGCCAGTGCGGCGCCTGCTCCAGTGGAGCCGAGTGCTAGCTAAGCAATATAATTCTTATCAAGAAAAGGGCGCTTCTGACGCCCTTTTTTTACGGCTGCTTTTACTCTCCGATCGGGACGCCCGGCAGGTTTTTCGCGGATCTGATGGTCAGAGACGTTTTGACGCTGGCCACATTGGGTGCGGAGGTCAATTTGCTGGTCAGGAAGTCCTGAAATTCCTGAAGGTCCTTTGCCACAACTTTGAGCATGAAATCGATCTCGCCGTTCAGCATGTAACATTCGCGGACTTCGGGAAGCTGTTCGATATGCTCTTCAAACGCCTTCAAATCTGATTCTGCCTGGCTTTTCAGGCTGACCATGGCAAAGACAGTGATCGTAAAGCCCATTTTTGCCGGATCAATCGCTGCATGATATGCTGTGATGATCCCACTGTCTTCCAACGCGCGCATTCGCCGCAGACAGGGGGGAGCAGTTAGTCCGACGCTGTTGGCCAATTCGACATTGGTAACACGCCCTTCATTCTGCAGCCGTTCCAGAATCTGTAAGTCAATTTCGTCCAAATTTATGTCGGGCATATCTCTGCAATTTCCGTTCGCGAATCAATATCTTCTTATAATATAATTAGCGCACCAAGCAACAGCTGCCCACTTGTCCCACATTGTGACGCGACATATTCGGGGGTTACGGTATCTGGATGTTGGGGTTATCAACTTGTTAACAAGCCCATCTAAACCCTTCACTCCGGAATTGCCATTGCGTTACGATGATCGTCTGAAAACAGTGCTCAAAGGCTCTCTGCCAGAAGGCAGTGCCGCTGCGCTGCAATGGCGTCAGGTCGCTGACCTGATGGCGCAAAAACCCGGACGCCTGGTCAATGATGATGTGCAGTCTGGTCTCACGCGGCTGCGTGATTTGCATGAGCGCGTTGATGAAACTGACCGAATTGCGGCGGTACAGGCATTAAACGGCCGTTTAAGGTCAGCACCATTACTGGTTTATCTTTGTGCCGATAATGATGCTGTATGTGATGCAGCGATAATTGCGGCAGATCTTCAGGATGAAGAATGGGTTGATGTAATCCCTCAATTGTCAGCCCGGGGAAGCAACATTTTGCGGACCCGCTCTGATCTGGGACCGCTTACAAGAGATGTATTGAATCGGGACGCGTGGGGAGGAACGGACAATCCGGGTCCCCTGATATCGGCGAATGACGACACGCTAGAAGACGTGGATGCAGTGGATGCCGCACCTGATGATGTTCGGAACAGCGGAGAACCTGATAAAAAGACGGATGATGCATCCCAAATCAGCACATTGGTTGCAAGAATAGAAGACTATCAGCGTAATCGTGAAGCAAAAGTAGCCCAATCCTCCATGACCGATGCAGAGCATCGCAGCTATTTTGTTGACGTTATAGACGGGATTAACTTTGAAACCGACGATAGCGGTACGATCATTTGGGCAGAGGGGCCACCCAAAGGCGCTATCGTGGGAGTAACAATTGCAGAACCTACCTTCGATGATGGACCTGGTCCTGATGCATATGGCGCAGCGGCCTTTCGCCAGAGAATGCCGCTGGAAAATGCACGGATGCGTTTATGCGGTGCACCGATTGTAGCAGGGGACTGGCGGATGTCAGCCATTCCGTATTTTGGTGACGAAACCGGTCGCTTCAAAGGGTATCGCGGTGTCATGAGGCGCCCGAATGCCGCCGAAGATGCCCGTCAGAACAGTCTTGATGTAGAGCGGCGCGAGCAATTGCAGCAGCTTATTCATGAACTACGTACGCCACTTAATGCGATTATTGGCTTTAGCGAAATCATCGAGCAGCAGCTGTTCGGGCCCGCATCCTTTGAGTATCGCACGTTGTCACGCAGTATCATGGATGAAGCGCAGAGACTGCTGACCGGCTTTGAAGATCTGGACATCGCGGCGAAAATCGATGCGGGTCAGATGGAAAGCCAGTCCGGTCTAACCGAACCTGATTGGCTTATGGAACGTCTCGCCCAGCGTCTGCAAAGTTTGACCGAGAGTAAATCGGTCGATCTGCACATGACCAAGGCCGAACCGGTCCGCCCCTTTGCTCTGGAAAGTGAATCCGTGGAACGGATCTTTGCCCGATTGCTATCCGCAGCAATTATCGCCTGTGAGAATGGCGAGGAATTACGAGCGGATTTGCGGACTCGGATAGGTTCACAGCCGGTCAACTATTTTAGCCTCTCTCGTCCTTCCCGTATTCAGGGTGTATCGGAAGAACAATTACTCGATCCTTCCCACGGCATAGAGGGTGATGGCAGCGATACCCCGCTTTTGGGATTGGGATTTTCGCTCCGCCTGGTGCGTAATCTGGCAAAGTCGGCCAACGGTACGCTCACCATATCGGATGAGAGGATAGCCTTGACCCTGCCAGCCGCCACGACTAGCGAAATTGGTGTTAAGGAAACGGAATTCGAATAGTCGAATAAGGCAGTGCGATCTAAAAAAGGGGCCGTGATGTTTTCAAATGCACAACAGGGCTCTGGCAGCCTTGAAAAGAACAAACATTTGCATCTTCCGGCAGATTTTGGCCGCCGTTTTCTGATCAGTGTTGATACTGAAGAGGAATTTGACTGGGACGGCCCATTTAAACGAACTGGTCACACGACTCTATCCGTTGGAAAGCTCCAACGCTTTCAATCCTTCGTTGAGAAATATGATATAAAACCCATATATTTCGTCGATTATTCAATCATAGAGAATGACGAGGCTGCGGCGTTTCTGAAATCTGTATCGGCGTCAAATAATGCATCCGTTGGTGTCCACCTGCACCCGTGGATCAATCCACCTTTTGAAGAGGAAACCAGTCCATACAATAGCTATGCCGGCAATCTTCCGAAAGAGTTGGAGGAGGCGAAAATTGTCGCCCTGAGTGACGGG
Organism: Sphingorhabdus sp. EL138; assembly: GCF_900258045.1. GTDB lineage: Bacteria > Pseudomonadota > Alphaproteobacteria > Sphingomonadales > Sphingomonadaceae > Parasphingorhabdus. Next base: position 833,543 of record NZ_OGVD01000004.1, read on the forward strand.
ATAGAGGACCGGACAGGAAAGCGACCAATAATCTATCGGGCAGGACGCTATGGTGTGGGACCCAATAGCATCGAAATTCTCGCAAAACATGGTTTCCTGATTGATAGCAGCGTGCGATCGCGGTTTGATTATCGGGATCAGTCGGGGCCGGATTTTTCGCATATCGGCCCTGATCCCTTCTGGCTTGATCATGAAAAAGGTTTGCTGGAACTGCCATTGACCACGGTTTTTTCAGGACTTCTGAGAAAGCAGGGCGATTTTTTGTCAGCTTTGTTTAACCGTTCAAAAATGGCTGGCGCGCTGTTCTCCAAGTCCAAGGTACTGGAGCGCATTCCGCTAACGCCAGAAGGCGTTTCAGCACGGGAAGCCAAAGAAGCTATTGATATTGCCTTTGATGATAATTTGAAATTGCTGGTATTCTCCTTTCATTCACCGTCGCTTTCGGCAGGGCACACGCCTTATGTGAAAACAGATGAGGATCTGGACCGGTTTTACGACTGGTGGCGTGAGGTGATTGACCATTTGCTGGAACGCGGTGCATCACCAATAAGTCTCGATCAGTTGATGGCCGCCGCCGGTTTGAAGGACAAATAGTTTCTGCCTGGTGAGCCGACAAATCCGGCTCCCGCAATTATTTCGTTTAGCTGCTTGCCAAATCGCCCGCGCTTCCGCTATCGGAGCGATCCTTGAAGAACCGAATTTATGGAAATGAGGTTGTTCTGGGGCCTGTAGCTCAGTTGGTTAGAGCTGGCCGCTCATAACGGCTAGGTCGGGGGTTCGAGTCCCTCCGGGCCCACCAACCTCTTGTGAAACAGGGCGACAGGTCGTCCTTTTTACGCTAGGTTTGAAATAGACGTAAAAACTCTTTGCTTTTCCCTGAATCATCGCTAGGGGAAGCGCGCGTCGGGGAGTGGCGCAGGCTGGTAGCGCACCTGGTTTGGGACCAGGGGGTCGCAGGTTCGAATCCTGTCTCCCCGACCATTTTTTCGGATCAAAAACCGATCCGGGGATTGGCGACCGAAAAAATCCCGAGCGTAAGCGAAGGGTGATCTGACTCTACAGTAACGGCCATTTAAAACAGTTATCGCTCCCGATGCACAATCCGGAACGTGTTGGTGTCGTTGTTTGTAAGCTAACACAGCACTTGGCTGGTCGAGAATAAAATCAAACCAGAGCAGTTGCCCGTTTGCGATCGAGCCGTTCCATCATGCTTTTGATGACTGCAGGGTGAAATGTATAATCGATTTGGCAGCCATATTCTTCGTCCTTCTTCCACAGAAGGTTGGCGGTCAATATGTTCATGCTCGGTATTTTGAGGGTCAATGCGATATCGGGATTGAGCTGTGCAGCGCATTCGATCTTTATGATGGTGTCCGATATGGTTTTGACCACGCAGGGCATATTGCCCGAATTGCTCTGTCTGACCTGTGCATCAATGTGCAGTGAATCGCCGTAAATCATATCCTGTTCTCCAATCATCGCAAATTTCGGGGCATGCGATTGGTACCGGCACTTTGACCGATATTCAGGAGATACGGAATGCGAGCTAAAGTCGGCTATCGGGATATAGTTAATATGGTCGACCGGATTTTAACCATTAACGGTCCGATAGAGAGATGCTTTGTTACTGTTCTTGATCGTCGGAAACGCCCGGTGTTGTTGGAACGGGACGTGCAAATCCGTCCGCTGTCAATTCTTCCTCAATTTCCGCTTCCAGGACTCTGACGGCTTCATCTGCCGCTTCTTCCAGCGATTTGGCGTCGCCTTCGATCTGCCTTTCAATTTCCGTAACGGCCTCTTCGCTCTGATCCTCAAGCGGCGCTTCTGAACAAGCCGTTAGGATGGAAATTGCAACCAGGAGCGGCAGTCTGCGCATCACTATTCTTTGGGTGGCATGGTGAAATCGACATCGCTATTGGCGATGATTGACAGCACGGTGCTCCAGGCCGCGACATTTTGACGCAGTTGTTCCGGGTCAATCTTGTCCAGCGTATCATCAGGCGTGTGATGCAGATCGAAATAGCGTGTACCATTTTGCTGAAGATCAATCACAGCAAGATTGTTGCTGGCGATTATGTCACGTATGTCCGCACCGCCAGTGGCCGGAGGGCCAAGTGCACCGATACCCAGTGGCAGGAGCGCTTGTGCGATTTTCTTTTCCAACTCTTCTGCGGCGTCCGGGAGATTGAACTCTACGCGCCATATATTGTCAGCACCGAAATCTGACTCCATTGCGATAGCATGTTTACTGCCAGTATGCGCCTTGGCATAGGCTTTTCCGCCCCACAGGCCGACTTCTTCCGCTCCGGCCCACAAGATTCGGATCGTGCGCAGCGGTTTGCCGTGATCCATAATGTGCTTGGCGGCAGCGGTCACGATACCGCAGCCGGCGGCATCGTCAAAAGCGCCGGTCGAAAGATCCCAGCTGTCGAGGTGACATGCTACCAGAATCATGCCCTTGGAAGGATCGCGGCCTGGCACTTCCGCGATGACATTGCCGGATTCCTGTTGTCCGATATTTTGCGGTGTCATCAGGAGTTTCATGGTAACAGGCTTGCCGAGTTTGATCATCCGCTCCAGATTATCGGCATCCGGCAGCGATAGCGCGCCTGCAGGTATAGACTTCACACCTTCCCGAAAATTCATATTACCCGTGTGCGGATTGCGATGATAATCGGTGCCGATGGATTTTATCACATAGGCCAAGGCGCCTTTTTGCGAGGCAATACTGGGACCGATCCAGCGCACTGGCCCATAGGTGCCATAGCTGGAACCATCCTGTGTGCGATGCATATCATGCGTCACAAAAGCAATTTTACCGGCAAGGCTTCCATCTGGTGCGGCCTGCATCGCGGCGAGGGAGTCAAAATAAGCCACTTCGGCTTCAATGCCATTCTCGCCCGTGCTCGCGCTATTGCCCAGTGCGGTGACGTGAAATTTTTGAGGGTAGGGGGCCGTCACTTCGGCTGCTTCCGTACCGCGCACCCAAGTAGGCATCATGAAGGGTTCATTGCGTACATTCTGAAAGCCCAGTGCTTTCAGCTTTTTTACCGACCAGTCGCGTGCCCGGGCTTCTGCCTCGGTTCCGGCCTGACGCGGGCCCACTTCAGTGGTGAGGCCTTCAGTTATTTCATAGGCGAGGCTATCCTTCAGCGCCTTGCCCTGAATGTCCGCCGGATCATGCGAATCCGCCAAAGCTGCAGTGGAAAAGAGGAGCGCCGTTGCCGCGGTTCCAAGAGGGGTGAACAATGAGGTGGTTTTTATCATGACCCACTGCCTAACTTGCCTTTTGCCGTTTGCCAATGCTCTCTTGCGAGTTGGCGTTCATTTCGCTAGGCGGTGCGCAAATCTAACCTCATTGAAATCGAAGGATACCGCCAGATGGCCGTCCAATATAGCTATGTCATGAAGGGTCTGACCAAGACCTTCCCCGGTGCCGCAAAGCCAGTACTGGATAATATTCACTTGCAGTTTTTGCCTGGTACTAAAATCGCCATCATTGGTAAGAACGGCGCCGGTAAATCGACATTGATGAAAATCATGGCCGGTCAGGATACCGAGTTTCAGGGTGAAGCCTGGGCAGGTGAGGGGATTCGCGTCGGTTATCTGGCTCAGGAACCCGAGCTGGACGACAGCAAGACCGTGAAGGAAAATGTCATGGACGGTGTACGTCCGGTGGCTGATCTGGTGGATCGCTTCAACGAAATTTCGACCATCATGGGCGACCCGCCGGAAGACGCCGATTTTGATGCGTTGATGGAAGAAATGGGCACGCTGCAGGAAAAAATTGATGCTGTAGATGGCTGGACGCTCGACAACCAGTTGGAAATAGCGATGGAAGCGTTGCGCTGCCCGCCCGGTGACAGCCCAGTGACCGACCTGTCGGGCGGTGAGAAGCGCCGTGTGGCTCTGTGCCGACTGCTACTCGACAAACCCGACATATTGATGCTCGACGAGCCAACGAACCATCTTGATGCCGAGAGTGTCGCATGGCTTGAAAAGCATCTTATCGATTATGCCGGCAATGTCATTCTCGTCACCCATGACCGCTATTTTCTGGATAATGTCGTGGGTTGGGTCCTCGAAATTGATCGCGGTAAAGGCATCCCGTTTGAAGGGAATTATTCCAACTGGCTCGACGCGAAAGCCAAGCGTATGGCGCAGGAAGAGCGTGAAGATAAAAGTCGCCAAAAAGCTATTGAACATGAACTGCAATGGATGCGTCAATCTCCGAAAGCACGTCAGACAAAGTCCAAGGCGCGTATTAAGGCCTTTGATGATCTGGTCGAAGCGCAGGAAAGTCGCACAGTTGGCAAGGCGCAGATACTCATACAGACGCCAGAGCGTTTGGGCAGCAAAGTGATTGAAGCGAAAAATCTGAGCAAAGCCTTTGGCGACAAGCTGTTGTTTGAAGATTTGAGCTTTACACTGCCACCTGGTGGTATTGTCGGTATTATCGGTCCTAACGGTGCGGGTAAAACCACGCTTTTCAAAATGATTACGGGACAGGAAGAACCCGATGGCGGTTCCATTGAACTGGGAGATACGGTCAAGCTTGGCTATGTTGACCAAAGCCGCGATCATCTCGATGCGAGCAAGAATATCTGGGAAGAAGTATCTGACGGATTGGATTATTTCCAGTTTGGCAAGAATGAAGTGCAGACACGCGCCTATGTCGGTGCGTTTAATTTCAAAGGCACTGATCAGCAAAAGAAAGTCGGTCAGCTTTCCGGCGGTGAACGCAATCGCGTACATCTTGCCAAGATGCTCAAGGAAGGCGGCAACGTGCTATTGCTCGATGAGCCGACCAACGATCTTGATGTCGAAACGCTACGTGCACTTGAAGACGCGCTGGAAAGCTATGCCGGCTGCGCCGTGGTCATCTCGCATGATCGCTTCTTCCTCGACCGTCTAGCGACCCATATCCTTGCGTTTGAAGGCGACAGTCATGTCGAATGGTTTGAAGGCAATTTTGAAAGCTATGAAGAGGACAAGCGCCGCCGTCTGGGTGATGCAGCGGATCGGCCGACACGGGTGGCTTATAAGAAACTGACGCGGTGAGGGTTGGCAGCATTGGTTAGTTTCGTTCGCTAAATCGTTGTCGGACGAGGGAAGGTTTCGCAATTTCTCGAAACGATGGGCTGAAGCAATGAATATTGAAGTTAACACTGATCCACCGAAACGGGATTCGGATATTTTAAGCAAGGGAATAACCGACTTTAATAAATCGGAAATTCCTGACCTGGAACCCAATGAAGCCGAGGTGAAGTTTTTCGTTTTTGCAAAGGACGAGGCCGATACCGTCGTTGGCGGTATCAGGGCGACATGCTTTTGGAATACGCTGCATATTGAACTTCTGTGGTTATCAGAAGAAAGTCGCGGCACGGGAATTGGCAAGCAACTGATCGATTCAGCTGAAAGTTTTGCAGTGAAACAAGATTGTGAGAAAGCTTTCGTCGAAACAACCAGTTGGCAAGCAAGGCCATTTTATGAAAGAAATGGCTATGAGCATATTGCTACGTTACCTGATCGCCCCAAAGGGCACGCCTCATATTATCTGACCAAGAACTTAGTCTTGGCACTTTGATATCCCTGCAGTTTTTGGAGTAAAAATCTCAGCGGTTACCGCAATCGCTTCACAAATAACTGCCCATTATCATCCCGTTTGGTCTGAAAGTTCGGGACCTCTTCGAACATATCGGACAGACGTGAAAATCCGTAGTTGCGGACATCAAAGCTGGAACGGTTTCCGGCTATCTTGCCGACTTCGCTCAAACTGGCATAGCCTTCTGCATCGCGTTTGCTGGCCTGATAGGCATCGATCAGCAGCTTGAGCAGGTCATCATCGGCGGTGACATGCTCATCGGCCTTGTCCGCCTTGATCAGGGCATCGACATCAATGAACCGGCTGCAGGCCTGCTTGAACGCCTCGGGCGTCTTGCTGCTGCCGAAGCCATAGACATCAATGCCTTCCTGGCGGATGCGCATGGCTAGCGGCATGAAGTCGCTGTCGCTGCTCATGATACCGAATCCGCCAATTTTACCGCGGAACAAAAGGTCCATCGCGTCGATCGTCATTTTCATGTCGGTCGCGTTCTTGCCCTTGGTCATGTCAAATTGCTGTTGCGGTTCGATGCCATATTTATGCAGGATATCAACCCAGCCCTTGAGCGACTGTTTGCGCCAATTGCCATAGGCGCGGCGGATATTGACGGTGCCGAGTTCGGCCAGTGCGGTCAGCACCGGATCAATACCGGCATGGCTGGCATTGTCGGCGTCGATGAGCAGGGCGATATTGTCATTATGTGATTTTGTCATGGCCAGCTTGATGAACTCGGCAGGACACGCCTTCAAGGAAAAACGCCTTTGAAGCCATTAAGGAACAAGCCAATGACCGTTCCAGCTATTATTTCCAGAATCCCAGTCGAACATCGCGCGCCGGTGACCGGTATGGGCCAGATAGAGCCACTCGATGCGCTCAATTTCTACCAGCAAAATCGCGAAATTTTCACGGGCAGGGGCCACTTCAAAGCCTTCGGGTTTTCGGCCTTCAATATCTGGATCAAGGCCTGACGTTGGCAAATTTACCGCGCTGCCCGGCGCAGGAGCCGCAAGATAGCAGCGCTTGCCATAGAGTGTCGCGTCATTCCAGGCCGCATCGCAGGCAGGGCTGTCCTGTTCGATATGTCCCCGGCCGGAGAGGCGCAATTGTACCTTTGCTTCGGGGTGATAGCCGAGGATGGAAACCATGCCTTTGTTACCAATATCAGCGACCTTGGAGGCGCGATGGTCGGTATTGAATCGCAGCATGCGATCTTCACGAACCGCTTCCCGCAACACCATGATCCGCTGGCTTGGTTGACCGTCGTCCCTGACTGTCGCAACAGCAGGAGTATGCAAAGGTGATTTGCGGTTTTGCGATCCATCGATCAGCAGGCGCCAGGCTTCTTCCAGAGAGAGCGCTATATCGTCCAGAAAAGGCTGGTTCATTTGGCCAGTTACTCTACCGCTTCAAACAGACCGCTAGCCTCATCGAGATTGAAGAGTGTTGCCTCTCCGATAGCATACCATGCGCCGTGCAGCTTTAATTCTCCGCGCTGTTCGCGTTCAGCGATGAATGGAAAGCTGCGCAGATTCTGAAGGCTGATCTTAATGGCTTCTAGTTCCAGTTCCCTTTGTGGATCAGGTGGGTCAGCGGTTATGACTTCGTCACGGGCATCAGTGATAATTGACATCCACTCATCAACAAACGTGTGACCATGTTCGCCCAACTCGCCGCCCTTCAGCGCTGCACTAATGCCCCCGCATTGGCCATGGCCAAGCACCACGATATGCTTCACGTTCAGTCCGGTAACGCCAAATTCTATCGCCGCAGATGCTCCGTGCATTCCGCCGCTGTCGTCATAGGGCGGAACCAGATTGGCGACATTGCGTAGCGCGAACATCTGTCCTGGTCCGGTATCGAAGATGGTTGCCGGATCGACCCGGCTGTCACAGCAGGAAATGACCATGATCGGTGGGGCCTGCCCCTCTTTGGAAAGGGCGTCATAGCGGGCGCGCTGCTTTGGATAAGCGTCTTCCCGAAAGCGTTTGTATCCTTCCAGTAAAGCACGAAATTCTGGCATTAGAAACGATCCCCCCGGACGACCTCCACATTGGCGATGGTCAATAATAAACTGTGACTATCCAGTAGCGGCGCCAGCGCATCCGTCAACTGTGCAGCTTTTTCTTGGTTCGCTATCATAAGTATGAGAGATTTTGCAGCCGCCCCGCTAACCTCGTCCTGTTGCCAGCGACCATCCCGACCGCCGCCAGATGCGATTTTGATCACGCTCCAGCCCGAAATATCAACCTGCTTCACATAGTTGATGATTTTGGGGATAAGCGGGTTATCCACCAATATCTCGATCCGTTTCCGTTGCACTGTAGCGACCATGTCTTACCCCAGAAATTTTGCGATTGCGGCAAATAGAGAAATACCGAACAGGATGTTGAATGGGAAGGTTATACCAAGTGACATGGCCAGATAAATGCCCGGATCGGCTTGAGGGAGGGCAAGGCGCATGGCCGCGGGTACCGCGATATAGGATGCACTGGCGCACAATACGCCCAATATGGCCGCTGATCCGGGATCAAGTCCGACCAAGGTTCCGACTACCGTTCCAATTGTTCCGTTAATGATCGGCAGCAATATTCCTAGTGTTGCAAGAGGTATCGTAATCTTGCGTGTTTCCAGCAGTCTTCGGGCAGCTATCAATCCCATGTCCAGCAGGAAAAGGCAGAGAACCCCTTTAAAGCCGACAGCAAATAATGGCTCGATCGGTGCAAATCCTTCTGCACCAGCGACAAAGCCAATTAAAAAAGCGCCGAGCAGCAAGATAACTGATCCGTTGGTCAAAACTTCATGCATCAGGTTAGAGCTGGTATCATTGGCTGGGTTGTCAGTATCTTGTAGCCTTTTCGAATAGGCCCGGGCCAACAGCAGGCCGGTAATGATCGCCGGGATTTCCATCAGGGCCATGACACCGACCATGAAGCCATACGGCCGCAAACCGGTGACGGTGAGCAGCTCAACTGCGGTCACAAAAGTCACCACGCTAACCGACCCATAATGGGCAGCGACGGCGCCAGCATCAATCGCCCCGAGTTTCGCGAAAGACCGGAGCAGAATAAAAGCAAGGACAGGAAGCGTGAAACCAAGCAGAACGCCGGAAACAGCGGCAGCAGCAAGATCAATCGAGAAGCCGGTAGAAGCAACTTCGACGCCCCCTTTCAGGCCAATGGCTGCCATGAGATAAATGGACATGGCTTTGGCAAAGGCTTCGGGGATGGAAAGATCGGATCGGATAAAAGCTGCAAAAAAACCGAGAATGAAGAACAGGATAACCGGGGAGGTCAGCGTTTCGATAATCATTGCAGCTCACTATCAAATTGAGTTGTTAACCGATTAGCAGTCTGATCGCTGTTGGCAAGCGCGTCCGTCATCGCTATTTGATAGAAATGAACGAAATTACGAAAATCCCGCCGCCATCAGGAAAACCCGTTCGCCAGCGCAAGCCGGACTGGATACGCGTCAAAGCACCAATGGGTAAAGGCTTTGAAGAAACCCGCAAATTGATGCGGGAGCATAAGCTGAACACCGTTTGTGAAGAGGCCGCTTGCCCGAATATCGGCGAATGCTGGACCAAGAAACATGCGACGGTGATGATCCTGGGCGATGTTTGTACGCGGGCCTGTGCTTTTTGCAATGTGAAGACTGGCATGCCGATGCCGGTTGATCCGTTGGAACCACAGCATACCGCTGATGCAGCAGCGAAACTGGGGCTAGAGCATATTGTGATCACGTCGGTGGATCGTGATGATCTGCCCGATGGTGGTGCCAGTCAATTTGTCAAAGTCATAGAGGCGCTGCGCCGGACAACGCCGGATACCACGATAGAGATTTTGACACCGGATTTCCGCAACAAGGCGGATGCTGCTGTTGAAGCCATCGTCGCTGCGCGGCCGGACGTCTACAACCACAATCTGGAAACGGTACCCCGGCTTTATCCCAATATCCGTCCCGGCGCGCGCTATTATGCCTCGCTGCGCCTGCTTGAGCAGGTCAAGCGTCTGGATCCTTCTATCTTCACCAAATCCGGGATCATGCTGGGTCTGAGTGAACAAAGGCTGGAAGTGCATCAGGTCATGGATGATATGCGGTCCGCAGACATCGATTTTCTGACCATGGGACAATATCTGCAGCCAACGCCCAAGCATGTAAAGGTGGATGAGTTCATTAAGCCGCAGGCTTTTGAAGCCTATGCGTCCATTGCCCGGGCCAAGGGCTTCCTGCTCGTCGCTTCCAGCCCGTTGACCCGCTCCAGCTACCATGCTGGTGATGATTTTGCCAAAATGCGTCAGGCGCGTGAGGAAAAGCTAGCCCGTGCCGGCGCATAGGGAGACCCGCGAACTTCCTCACAGCGCCGCGCAGATGTACGCGCTGGTGGCGGATGTCGGGCGTTATGAAGAATTTCTGCCCTGGGTCGTGGGCACGCGGGTTCGTTCAGACAGCGATACCGAAATGGTTGCTGATGTGATTGTCGGTTTCAAAGGATTGCGCGAGCAATTTACATCCCGCGTGGTCAAAAGCGCTACTGACCGGACCATTGAAGTGGACTATCTCGATGGGCCGTTGAAACAGCTTCACAATGAATGGGTTTTTCGCGAAAGGGACGGCGGCGGCAGTTATGTCGACTTTTATGTCGCCTTCACTTTCAAAAACAGGATGTTTGAAAAGCTCGCCGGACAGATGTTTGCCAAAGCCTTGCACAAAATGACCAGCGCATTTGTTGAACGTGCTGAAGAGGTCTACGGTAGTAACTATTCAGATGTGTCCGGCAACAACAGTTCCAGCGCAACCAGCACGGCTTGAAGGCGGATATCTGCACGGCTTTTGTCGGCACCGAAATCGTGGCGGTCGGCGACGACATCATCAATGCTTTTTCCCTTTTCCGCCTTGGCAAAGACAACGGTTCCAACCGGTTTTTTCTCTGTTCCACCGCCCGGACCGGCTACTCCGGTGATCGCTACAGCGACATCACAACCGGATTTTTCCAGTGCACCTCTAGCCATGCCCCAGGCCACGGCAATGGATACCGCACCAAATGTCTCTAGCAAATCATCGCTGACATCCAGTAAACTCTGCTTTGCTTCATTTGAATATGTATTGAAACCACAGTCGAAAACGTCACTGCTTCCGGCGATTTCGGTGAGGGCCGCCGCAACAAGCCCGCCCGTACAGCTTTCCGCAACGGCGATACGCCGGCCAGCTTTGCGATTGGCATCAACAACCTGGTTCGCCAAAGTGACGAGTTCTTCTGGCAATAGATTTTGCATGGCGTTCCGCTAGCCTATTCCGAAGGTGCTTTGCAAATGTTGAAGGGGTCTTTTCTACCTTCCTTGTCATCATTGCTGCCCAGCTGCGCCAACATCACGGTCAAACTGGCCAGATTTGCAACTGGCATGGGTTCCAGCAAGCCATAAACTTTGTCGATTGTGGCACAGTCTTTGGATTTGACTTCCTGTGCCAGCATTGTGGGAATCATTGCATCTACAAACGGACGCATGGCATCCATTTCGATATTTTCCGGTAAATCCTGACCCGCTATCAACCCAATGGCTGCGCTTGCTTCGGGCCAAGCTTCTTGCGAAGCTGTTTCATATCTTTGCATCTGTTCAGAATCGACCTGAAGCAATGCAGCAGAAGCGGGCAGGGTGTTTGCACATTTGGTTCTGACCGCACCCAAGGCACCAGGCAATATGTAAGTTATGAGAGACTCCGCCGTTTCCGCTGGCATACATTGTTTTGTCTCTGCGGCCTGCGCCGAGGTTGCACTTAACAGCGCGATTGCAGCCGATGCGGCTGAAATTTTTCTGAACATAACTCCTACTCCATCGTTATTGTAGCTATCGCCTGTGCCGCAATGCCTTCTCTGCGACCGGTAAAGCCCAGGCGTTCTGTCGTCGTCGCCTTGACGCTGACCTGATCGACAGAAACATCAAGCATTTTGGCAATATTTTTACGCATGGCTTCCCGGTGGGGTTTGATTTTTGGTGCTTCACAAATCACAGTCATATCAACATTATTGATCCGGCCACCTTTCTGTTTGATGACCGATGCTGCAAATTCGACAAATTTGTCAGAAGAGGCCCCGCGCCATTGCGGATCAGAGGGCGGAAAGTGATCGCCAACGTCACCCATTCCAGCTGCACCTAGCAGCGCATCCGTTAAAGCATGGAGAAGAACGTCTGCATCGCTATGTCCGGCCAGGCCTTTATCATGATCGATTTTGAGACCACCAAGCCAAAGCTCTTCGCCGGAAGCCAATTGATGAACGTCAAAACCCATTCCCGTACGAATTTGTGCCATATTTTCTTCCGATGATGCAGCAAAGTCAGATGCAGTGGTATATTTTTTCAGTGCTTCGTCGCCTTCGACAACAGCTATCTTATGGCCGGCAGCCCTAAAAACCTGAGCATCGTCGGTCGCTCCTTTTCCAGCGGGCCATATTGTGTGAGCTTTCACCAATTTATCAAAATCAAACGCTTGCGGGGTTTGCACCCGCCAGAGCTGGCTGCGATCAAGAGTATCTCCGGCATATTCACCGTCCAGATTTATCGTTGTGTCAATCGTGGGAAGCACTGGAATCGCAGCAGCTTCAACTGTTAACGACCTGAGTAGCCGGTCTATTATGGTATCGGATAGATACGGTCTGGCGGCGTCGTGTATCAGCACATTTTTTGCGCCACCCGATGCAGCGATGGCCGACAAGCCGTTGCGGACGCTGTCTTGACGTGTTGCACCGCCAATAACGACTTCATAGCCGGACAGGCCGACCATTGCTTCATCCAGTTGTTGTTCCTGGCCGGAGCCGATTACGATCCATATTTTGCTGATATCCGGATGATCGAGAAAGCTGGCTACGCTGTAGCGGATCATTGGCTGTCCATTGATCTGCGCATATTGCTTGGGCTGTCCCAATCCTGATCGAGCGCCTTGGCCGGCTGCAACAATCAGGGCATGGTTTTGTTGGCTGGAGACGCTAGAATCACTCATTATCATTGACCTAGCCCAGTCCTTTCTTGCCTGCCAGCCGCTTTGACGATAAAGGCTGCTTAAATTTTAGGCATATGACATGACATTGAAACCCATCTCGATTGATAAAATCACGATTGACAGTCCGGTATTGCTGGCGCCGATGACCGGCGTGACTGATCTGCCGTTCCGCAAGCTGGTGCGGCGTTTCGGGTCTGGTTTGAACGTGACCGAAATGATTGCCAGCCAGGCGATGATCCGCGAAACGCGTCAATCTTTGCAGAAATGTGCGTGGGACCCGACTGAGGAACCAGTATCGATGCAGCTAGCAGGCTGCTCGCCCGACGCGATGGCTGAAGCGGCCAAGCTTAATGAAGATCGTGGCGCTCAGATTATCGACATTAATATGGGCTGCCCAGTCAAAAAGGTCGTGAACGGGGATGCCGGTTCTGCATTGATGAGGGACCTGCCGCTTGCAGCTGCACTGATTAAGGCCACGGTGAAAGCTGTGAATGTACCGGTCACGGTAAAAATGCGGATGGGTTGGGACCATAACAGCCTGAATGCGCCGGAACTGGCTCATATTGCCGAGGACCTGGGTGCGAAGATGATTACAGTTCATGGCCGGACGCGGTGTCAGATGTACAAAGGCAGCGCGGACTGGACTTTTGTCAGGCAGGTTAAAGAGGCTGTGTCGGTCCCTGTAATCGTCAACGGTGATATCTGTACCATTGACGATTGCGAACAAGCTCTCGCACAAAGCGGGGCTGACGGCCTGATGATCGGCCGCGGTGCCTATGGTAAGCCATGGCTGCTGGGGCAAGTGATGCACTGGTTTGAGCATGGCACAACGCTGCCTGATCCCAATCTGCAAGCCCAATATGCGGTCCTTGAGGAACATTACCGCGCCATGCTGGACCTTTATGGCGAAGATATTGGCGTCAAAGTCGCGCGCAAGCATATCGGTTGGTACACCAAGGGCCTGCCCGGATCCGCTGAATTCCGGAACCAGGCCAACAAGGAAATGGACGCGTCAAAAGTGCTTGCGATGCTGCAGGATTTTTATGCGCCCTGGCTCGACAAAGCGGCGGCCTGATGACTGGATTGCCGTCGGCGGAACAGATTTTTGTCGCACTGCCGGACGCCCTGCTGATTATTGATGAAAATCATGAAATTGCCAAAGTAAACCCGGTCGCGGAGCATTTTTTCGGGCAAAGCGCGAAGCATCTCATCGGCGATCATATCTCCAACCAGCTTCAATTTGAAGATGACCGTTTGGTCAACGCCCTGACGGACAAGGATGCTAATGTTGCGGCCCGTCGTGTTGCTGTTACCCTGAAGGGGAGGCAGGCGGGACTGGTGAATTTTGATATTCATAGCATACCTGCTGACCAGCGTTGGCGAATCGTTTCCATTGCGCCGCTGCCGACCGATGGACCGGTGATTGAACAGCAACAAGGTGAGCAGGATCAATTCTCGGTGCGAGCGCCAGATATATTGGGGCATGAGATCAAAAATCCGCTGGCTGCCATAAAGGGGGCGGCGCAACTTCTCGATCGTTCGATTGACCAGGATCAAAGAACATTGACGCACATGATAAAAGGCGAGGTTGAACGGATCGCCAAACTGCTGGACCGGATGCAAAGTCTCTCGACGAACCAGCCTGCCAAACTGGAGCCGGTGAACGTTCATTCACTGATTGATCGCGCTCGTCAGTCGATTGAGACCGCACGGAATGGCGATCTGAAAATTGGCGACCAGTTTGATCCCTCATTGCCGGAGGTGTTGGTGGATCCGGACGCATTGATGCAGATCCTAACCAATCTTCTGGCCAATGCAGTGGACGCTACCAAAGATCTGGAACAGCCGGATATCCGGGTTATCACACGCTATAGTTTTGGCGCATCGCTCTCGGTTCATGGCTCCAATCAGATGGTGCGCCTTCCTGTGGAAATCATTGTCCGGGATAACGGGCCTGGCGTTCCCCCGGAACTCGAACGTGATATTTTCTCACCATTTGTATCAACAAAAAAGGAAGGGCAGGGACTTGGCTTGGCTCTTGTTCGCAAATTGATCAACGATATGAACGGACGTGTTAGATATGAGCGTTCGGGTAGTGCAAAGCATACACAATTCGTTCTGTTTTTGCCGATAGCCACCGAAGGATAACTGATGGTCAAGCAAACCGTATTACTCGTTGAAGATGACCCTTCCGTCAGTCACATTATTTCAACCGCACTAAAGGCGGAAGGTATGGCAGTGGACAGCTGCAAGACTGTGTCCGACCGTGATGCACTGTTGGCCAGTGGCAAATATGATCTGCTTATAACCGACGTCGGTTTGGGTGAAGAAGACGGTATCGCTACTCTGGACGCAGTCAGCGCCCGTGATCCCGACTTGCCGGTCATTGTTATATCTGCACAGAATACGCTAAATACGGCTGTCAGGGCCTCGGAAACTGGTGCTTTTGAGTATTTCCCTAAACCCTTCGATCTCGATGAACTGGTCGAAGTTGTACAGCAGGCAATGAAGCCACCCAGCGAGGGACGTCTTGTCGACACCATGGAGGAGGACAACCTTCCCCTAGTCGGGCGCAGCCAGGCGATGCAGGAAGTATACCGGATGATTGCGCGCTTGTTACGCAATGACTTGTCCGTTTTGATACTTGGAGAATCCGGCACCGGCAAAGAACTGGTTGCAGAAGCGATCCACAATCTGGGTCATCGCAAGGCAGGGCCTTTCATAGCCGTCAATATGGCGGCGATCCCCACTGATCTGATTGAAGCCGAACTGTTCGGTCATGAAAAAGGCGCTTTTACCGGCGCGGTTAGCAGCGCAGCCGGCAAGTTCGAGCAGGCACAGGGCGGTACGTTATTTCTCGATGAAATTGGCGATATGCCGATGCACGCGCAGACACGATTATTGCGCGCCCTGCAATCCGGTGAAATTAACCGCGTCGGCGGTAAGGGGCTGATTAAACTGGATGTTCGCATTGTCGCGGCGACCAATCAGGATTTTGTAAATCTGATTGAGGAGGGTAAATTCCGTGAAGACCTTTACTACCGGATCAATGTTGTCCCAATTGAGCTGCCACCTCTAAGAGACCGTGCCAGCGATATTCCGGCATTGGCGAAACATTTCCTTAATCTGGCAGCATCCGAAGGACTGCCAAAGAAGGTGCTGACAGACGACGGTTTGGAACTACTCTCCCGTCAGGGTTGGCGCGGTAATGTCCGGGAGCTGAAAAACCTCATCTATCGACTTGTTGTAACAGCGCGCGAGGAAGAATTATCGGAAACGGCGATACGGCAGATTCTTCAGTCACAGCAGGGGGAGGAGCATAACCAGTCCCTTGAACATAGTTTTGCAGATCAGGTGAAATCGATTGTCGGTGATCTGTTGCTTGATAAAGAAGATGGCAATTCTCTTTACACCAAGGCCTTGGAAAAATTCGAGCGACCAATGCTTGAGGAAATATTGCGCAAGGCCAACGGCAATCAGATAAAAGCTGCCAATATACTGGGTATAAATCGCAACACGTTGCGGAAAAAATTGACGGAATATGAGATTGATCCAGCGCAATCGCGGTAGAATGATCGGATCACACGTCAAATCGTGACATATTTGTTTCATTAGTGCTGTTTTTACAACGAAACTGTTGTATTAGAGGCACAATGAACGCTCCGCAGGCCCCTATTGAAAAGCGAACACCTGTTTGGTTGCGCCGTTTATCGCTTCTCTCTGAAGATGATAAAGCGATGAAGCGTGTAGAATGGGCTGCCATTTTTCTGTTTCTGGTTACCGCAGGCGGTAGCTACTTTCTATTGAGTTCCCAATCAGGTCGGACTGATTTCATCTCACCTCCGCTCACGGCGGCATTGCTGGTGGCCAATCTTATCCCGGCAATTACGTTGCTGGTCCTACTCGGCCGTCGCATTGCAAAAGGCAGGGCAGCAAAATCTGCCACAGGTACCAGTGGTCGTCTGCATGTCCGTCTGGTCGCATTGTTCTCGCTGGTAGCCAGTGTGCCAATGTTGCTGGTGGTGATCTTTGCGTCACTGCTTTTCCAATATGGTGTGGAGTTCTGGTTTTCTGATCGCGCCCGTGGGATGTTGGAAAATGCCAATAGTCTGGCGCGTGGATATTATGATCAAAATCGCCGGGATGTCGGTACGGAGACGATCACAATGGCCAGCGATTTACGCAGTTTTTTGGCGGAAAAGGGAATTGATCATCCTGAATTTGCCGAAAATTACTGGTTTCAGGTTGTGACCCGGAAACTAAATGAATCTGCCATTATTCAATTTGGAGAGGATGGTGTCGCACGCACCGCCGCCGCGGTTAACCCAGATAATAGCGATGAAAACATCAAGATAACCGAACAAGTCATCAATCAACTGATGGCCGGTGAGAATTATGTGGTTACCGCGAAAGTTAACAAGATCGAGGCCGTGACCCTTCTCGATCTGGACTCTCAGATCTTTTTATATGCTGCCCGTGACTCAGATATGCTGGCCCTTAGTCAGTGGGAAAAGGCACAATCTGTTCTGGCAGATTATGATAATTTGTTTACCCGATCCCGCAGTCTTCAATTGCAATTCAATATCGCCCTCTTTGTTGTATCCCTTTTCATTGTTGGTCTTGCACTTTGGATCGCGCTGGCAGTGGCGGATCGAATGGTGAGGCCGGTTGGCGAGCTGGTCCATGCCGCCAAGCGGATTACGGAAGGAGACTTGGCGTCCCGGGTACCTGCACCTTTTGAAAAGGATGAAATTGGTACGCTGGGCAGGGCCTTTAATCGCATGACAGAGCGGTTGGAAACCCAGACCACGGCATTACTGACCGCCAATGAACAGTTGGGAAGCAGGCGGGCTTTTATCGAAACAGTTCTGGAATCGGTTACGGCAGGGATCATCAGCTTGGACCAGACTGGAAAGGTCCAGCTCATAAATTCTCGCGCGCAGGCACTGCTGGCCAAGGAAAGTCAGGATTTGCTGGATAAACAAATATCGGACGTCGCGCCCGAATTCGCTGACCTAATTGGCGAAGGGATTGAGAATACCATTATCCAGTTTTCGTCCGGCAATGAAATCCGCACCCTGGAGGTGAAAATAGTTGGCGGGCAGTCAGGCCATGTCATTACTTTTGAAGATATTACGCAACGATTGCTGGACCAGCGCCGGGCTGCGTGGTCCGATGTGGCTCGCAGGATTGCGCATGAAATCAAAAACCCTCTTACACCGATCCAATTGGCGGCAGAGCGGCTACAGCGGCGCTTTGGCAAGAACGTTACTGAAGGCGGATCAATATTTTCGCAATTGACCGGAACAATTGTTCGCCAGGTTGGTGATTTGCGTAAGATTGTTGATGAATTTTCCTCTTTCGCACGAATGCCGAAGCCGGTTTTTCGTGAGGAAAATCTGATTGATATCGTTAAACAAGCAGTGTTTTTGCAAGAAGTCGCCCATTCCGCGATCAAATTCCGTTTTGAATCGGATGACCAGAACCTGCCCTTGGTTTGTGATCGCAGACAACTGGGGCAAGCTCTAACTAACATCGTCAAAAATGCCGTAGAGGCGATTGAACAAAAAGCGGATGCTGCGGATGACTTCTCGTTTGAAGATGGTGAGATATGCGTAAGCGTTCATCGAAAAGACGATGATGTAGAAGTTCAACTGGACGACAATGGTATCGGATTGCCGGCAGAGCGCGAACGCATCGTCGAACCTTATATGACGACAAGGGAAAAGGGCACCGGGCTGGGCCTGGCGATTGTTAAAAAGATAATCGAGGAACATTTCGGCACCATCGCCTTTACCGATTCATGCGCCGCGGAACAGGGAAGCGGTACACGTGTGACCATAGCTTTCAATCCGGCAAAGCTGACGCGCCTGAGTGAGAGCTTTACCGCACGAAGTACAGAGACGGAAATGCCGGATAGCGTTGGGAAAAAGCGCACCAGCCCTGATGGCGAACGTCTACCACAAACTGATAAACTACCCCCAATTTAGAAGGTCGAAATAATGGCATTAGATATCCTGATTGTTGATGATGAACCCGATATCCGGGAACTGATTTCCGGTGTTCTGGAAGATGATGGCTATGAGACAAGAGTGGCAGCCGACAGCGATTCAGCCCTTGCCGCTGTTAAAGAACGGAAACCGTCTCTTGTCTTGCTGGACGTTTGGTTGAGAGGGTCCCGTCTGGACGGACTGGAGCTTTTGACTGAAATAAAAAATATCGATCCAAAGCTGCCGGTAATCGTGATTTCCGGTCATGGTAATATCGATACGGCTGTCGCAGCAATATCGCAGGGTGCGGTAGACTTTATCGAAAAACCCTTTGAAGCCGAACATCTCATGCATCTGGTGGCCAGGGCTACTGAAACGGAAAGTCTGCGCCGCGAGAATGAGGCATTGAAAGCCCGGGTCGGCTTTGCTGACGAGTTAACGGGTAACAGCGCATCGGTTAACTCCGTGCGTGCGACTTTAAAGCGTGTTGCCGGCACTGGCAGCCGTTTGCTTATTTCCGGTCCAGCAGGTGTAGGAAAGGAAGTCGCCGCGCGGCTCATGCACAACTGGAGCACACGGGCCAATGCACCATTTGTTACGATAAGCGCAGCCCGTTTGTCGCCGGAAAGTGTTGAGGAAGAGCTTTTCGGAACCGAGAAAAACGGAACTGTGGAAAAAATCGGTCTGCTGGAAGAGGCCCATGGCGGTACGTTGTTCATTGATGAAGTGGCGGACATGCCGCTTGATACGCAAGGCAAGATATTGCGTGTACTGACGGAACAGAGCTTTGTGCGGTTGGGTGGAAATCAACGTGTTAAAGTTGACGTAAGAGTGGTTTCCGCAACATCTCGCAATCTGGACGAAGAAATTCAGGAAAAGCGTTTTCGTGAGGACCTTTTCTACCGGCTAAATGTTGTACCGGTTGAGTTGCCGCCGCTAAACCAACGCCGCGAAGATATCCCGACATTGGTCGAACATTATTCTGCGCGTTTTGCGGCAGACCAGAGGCTGAACCCGCCAGAAATATCGGCAGAAGCGATGGCGGCGCTTCAAGCATGCGATTGGCCTGGCAATGTTCGCCAGTTGCGGAATGTGATTGAACGGACCATCATCCTCGCACCGAAGGATAATTTTTCGAAAATCGAGATAGAGATGTTGCCGCCCGAGATATTGGGCAATGACGATGATCTGGATCAGGGCGTGGCCTCTTTGATGGGCTCCCCGTTGCGCGAGGCACGGGAAAGTTTTGAAAGGGAATATCTTAAAGTGCAGATTCGAAGATTTTCTGGCAATATTTCAAAAACGGCCAATTTTATTGGAATGGAACGTTCTGCATTGCACAGAAAGCTCAAAATTCTGGGCCTTGCGGCGAAAAAGAAGCAGGCTGCCGAGTAAACAATGAACTGTTTGCAGTTGTAGCTTCGCTGTTGAATCCATATATGTCGAAAGCGCGGCTCCCCCAATAGCTATAGTCGCAGCCAAAAACCCTCTCTGCGGCCATCGCGCCGCCAAAAACCGGATGTCAAAAATGACCGATAAATCAAATAATTTGCAAGACCTCTTCTTAAACTCTCTCCGCAAATCGAAAATGCCAGTGACCATGTTTCTGGTCAAAGGCGTAAAGTTGCAGGGTATTGTGACCTGGTTCGACAATTTCTCTGTATTGCTGCGGCGTGATGGCCAGTCACAACTGGTTTACAAGCATGCAATTTCAACCATCATGCCATCGCAAAGCCTTGATATGCAGCCATTTTCTGATCTCATGGAACGGGCGAAAGGCCGCAATGGCGTATTGCAGGAAGTGTTCCTGACCGCCGTGCGTGACAGCAACGATCCCGTCACCATGTTTCTGGTAAACGGTGTGATGCTGCAAGGCGAAGTGGCGGCTTATGATCTGTTCTGTATTTTGCTGGAGCGTGAAGGCTTGGCGCAGCTTGTCTACAAACATGCAATTTCAACCATTCAGCCGAACGGTGCCATCAATCTCGCAGACTATAATAATGCAGATGAAGGCTCCCATTGATCCCATTTGAAAAAAAGGAACTGGACGGCGGTGAAGACAAAGCCGTCATTGTTCACCCCGACCTGGGATCGCTTGGTCAAAATGCACTGGAATATAGACTGGAAGAGGCAATTGGTCTCGCTCTGGCAATCGGATTGGAAACAACTTCTGCGCAATATTTCAGTGTTCGTGCGCCAAAGCCCGGAACGTTGTTCGGTTCCGGTCAAGTCGATCAGATCAAGACGATATTGGCGCAGGACGATGCCAATATTCTGATTGTTGATGGTACGTTGAGCGCTATCCAGCAGCGCAATCTGGAAGAAGAGCTGAAGGTCAAGGTTATCGACCGAACTGGCCTGATTCTTGAGATTTTTGGCGCGAGGGCCGCGACAGCCGAGGGACGACTGCAGGTGGAACTGGCCCATCTCGACTATCAGGCGGGGCGTTTGGTTCGCAGCTGGACTCACCTTGAACGGCAACGCGGTGGTTTTGGCTTCCTCGGCGGCCCGGGTGAGACACAGATTGAATCGGATCGCCGGATGATCCGCGACCGTATGGCGAAACTACGCAAGGAATTGTCGCATCTTCGCAAAACCCGGACGCTCCACCGTTCGCGCCGCCAAAAGGCGCCGTGGCCGGTTATCGCGCTCGTTGGTTATACAAACGCCGGCAAATCAACACTTTTTAATCGCCTGACGGGTGCCGAAGTGTTCGCAGAAGATCTGTTGTTCGCGACACTTGATCCCACCATGCGGCAATTTCCGCTGCCTGGATATGACAAGGCGATCATCTCGGACACCGTTGGCTTCGTATCTGACTTGCCGACGCAGCTGGTCGCCGCCTTTCGCGCGACGTTGGAAGAAGTGACAGCGGCAGACGTGATAATCCATGTCAGGGACATCTCTCATGCTTCCAGTGATGGACAGGCCCGCGATGTCGAACAAATTCTGTTGGAACTGGGTGTCGATCTGGAAGAGGGGGAGGGGGCTCCCATCATTGAAGCCTGGAACAAGATTGATCTGATCGATTCCGATGATCCGGATAGCATAAAGTTACCGGAGCATATTCCCGACAATGTCTGTCCAATATCTGCTGCAACCGGGCAGGGCGTTGATGCGCTTGTCGAGATGGTAACTTCCAATTTGTCGCGTAACCACAACATCGAAACGGTCACATTGCCCGTATCCGACGGCAAACGTCTGGCGTGGTTGCACGAAAATGGCCGTGTTCTGGAATCCGAGCAGGAAAATGAAGACCTGATTTTGGCTGTCCAAATGTCAAACCGCAACTGGGGACGGTTTCACGCGCTTTAGGGAGCGGATTTTGCTTTCTGCCATTCTTCTTCAAGCTCTTCGATCGACATCTCTCTCATATTGCGGGGAGCTGTGCTTTCTACCTTGTTGAATCGCTTGGAGAATTTGCGGGTAGCATCGGCCAAAGCCTGCTCTGCATCTACGCCATAGTGACGCGATAGATTCACGGCTGAAAAGAGCAGATCTCCCATTTCCTCATGGATATCCTCCGGGCTGTTGGCCTGCTCCACCTCTTGAAGTTCTTCCAGCATTTTTGCTTTGACCGGCGCTTTGTCCGGCCAGTCAAAGCCGACCCGGGCGGCCCGCTTCTGGATCTTTTGAGCCCGCAGCAGGGCAGGGAGGGCCATCGCAACTCCGTCCAGTGCACTGGATTTACCAGTCTCCGCCCGTTCTTCGGCCTTTATCTGTTCCCAGCCGGGGCTGTTGTCCGCTTCACCAAAAATATGCGGATGGCGCCGGATCATCTTTTCGCAAATAACATCGACCACATCACCGAAAGAGAAATGGCCCTCATCCGATGCAATCTGGCTGTGAAATACGACCTGCAACAAAAGATCGCCCAGTTCATCTTTTAGGCCATCCATATCTTCGCGCTGAATGGCATCTGCAACTTCATAAGCTTCTTCGATTGTGTAAGGCGCTATGGTTTCAAATGTCTGGACAGTGTCCCATTCGCATCCTGTTTTTGGATCACGTAGCCGCCGCATGACATCAAGAAGGGGTTCAATCACTGATTATCTATCCTCGCACGAACATTGAACTGATCTAGCAGGCTGACTGCAGTTGGGGCAGGGCAGCGCAACACCCCTCTTATCGGCTATATTTAGTGCTGCCAATGCTGGATCTGAAACGAGTGATATCCAGAAAAGACGAGCGTTACCAAAGCTGCTCATTGCATGATTTGTCACTTTGTGTTCAACAACTTGGCGAGGTTTCAGATTAACAAAACAAACGGAGTTTCAATGACAGCCCCAGTAAACGGATTTTGCGATCCTCGCTTTGAAGCCGTCAAGGCGGCTTTCGAGACCAACTTTTGTGAACATGGCGATATTGGCGCTTCTGTTGCGATCACGTTTGACGGTGCCTTCGTCGTCGATCTGTGGGGCGGGCATCTGGATGAAGAGCGGACAAAGCCTTGGCAGGAAGACACGCTTGTCAATGTGTGGTCCAGCACAAAAACCATGGCGGCCATGTCACTGCTGCTTCTTGCTGATCAAGGGGAGGTTGATCTCCATGCGCCTGCTGCAAAATATTGGCCGGAATTTTCACAAGGCGGCAAGGAGACAGTCGAAGTCCGACATTTTCTGAGCCATATGGCGGGCCTGTCCGGCATGACTGAACCTGTTGAAGGCGACAGGCTTTATGATTGGGAGTGGATGACCAGCGCGCTCGCACGTCAGGAACCATGGTGGGAACCGGGAACCCAGTCCGGTTACCATGCGCTGACCCAGGGGCATCTTATTGGCGAAATTGTAAGAAGAGTGACTGGCCAGTCGATTGGCAATTTTTTTCGGCAGGAAATTGCAGAACCAACCAATGCAGATTTTCATATCGGTGCAGGCGAAGAACTGGATGAACGGATTGGCAATCTGGTCCCGCCTGAAAACACGGTTTCTCCTGATCCTGAGACTATTGCCGGACGGACATTTGCAAATCCGGCAGTCGATGCCACTGAACCCAGAAAAAGGGAATGGCGCGCGGCCGAAATACCCGCAGCCAATGGTCAGGGAAATGCAAGGAGCATAGTTCGCGCGCAAACAGCGATGGCAAATGGCGGTAAAGCATTTGGCAAAACTATAATGTCGGAAGCAGGGACCAGGCGTGTTTTCGAAAAGCAGTCTGAGGGAACCGATCTTGTGTTGGGCGTGCCGCTGGTCTTTGGCATGGGCTATGGGCTGAACAGCGCCCTTTTACCCATCAGCCCAAACCCCAACACCTGTTTCTGGGGCGGTTACGGCGGGTCATCGGTCATAATAGATCAGGATGCCCGGCTATGTTTTTCTTATGTCATGAACAAGATGGAAAGCGGCCTTCTGGGTGATCCGCGTGGATTTGGACTGGCAGCCGCCATGTATGCATCGCTTCAGACTTAGTGGTCTGGTACCTAGTTATCGAATCCCACAAAGGTGGCGGCTTCATCAATCGACTTTCGGGTTGAAACCACGCCGTTTGCCGGAAAAGTCTCGTCTGGCCAGCCTAGCGCGATACTCTTCATTATAACCTGATCATCAGCGATCCCTGCATGCTCACGCACGACTGGCGATTGCATGATGCCCTGACTGTTGATGACTGTACCAAGACCGCGCGACCACGCTGCATTCACCAGTGCAGTCGCTACAGCGCCACAGTCGAAAGGTGTGTCGTCGCTGCCATTGAGAACGCGGTCATAAGTGATAATCACGCACACAGGCGCATCGAATTGACGGAACCCGCGCATAACCCAGTCCTGCCGCGCATCCTTGTCATCGCGTTCGATTTTCATGGCGGAAAATAACTGCTTGGCGACGCCGATTTGCCTTTCGCGATGAGGTCCCGCAAAGGCCTCACCCGTTCGAAACTCGCGTGATTGTGGTACGCCGGCGAGCATCCGTTCGGTATTACCGTTGCGAATCCGTTCCAGCGGCTCGCCGGTAATCACATAGAAATTCCAGGGTTGTGTATTCATGGAAGACGGTGCGCGCATCGCCAAGCCGATGATTTCTTCGATAAGTTCCTGTGAAACCGGATCGGGCTTATACCCCCGGATGCTTCGGCGTCCGAGGACAACTTCGTCAAATTCCATTGCTGGCTCCGTAAGAAATATCGCTGTTCGCTAGCGTAGAACGGCGAAAATGGGAAGCCCGATTACGGTTGCTTCTCAGCAATATTTTCACAATTGTAATTACTGGTATCACCCTGGTTTTGTCGGTTTCACAACCGAGCGCCATCGTTCATATATTTTGAATGACCAAACCCATAACAGAGCTGGAAAACCGCCAATTGATCATCCATGCGCTTGACGGGATATTGCGGGAGCTGGATGATGCGGGTCTCCACCTTGCCGCAGTAAAAATAGTCGAAGCGCGAGAAATTTTGATGAAAATCGAAGGGGCTCGGGACATATCCAGTTCTTAAATGGAATCGATGAATGAAATACCGAGTCTCATTTAATTCCTCTGATCGCAACTATCAGGGTTGAAAGACGATTCAATCTACGGTTAACATACCAGCAACAGGATATGAAAAACAGTAATCACCAAAAGCAGCAAGAGCTGAACTCGATCGTAAGATTACCGGAAATATTTGATCGGGACATCGGCGAAAAACTATCTGGCCAAGCGCACGAGAGTTATGTTTCCAAGCTGGCCGCCTGCCGTCAGTTTGTCGAACGCCATTTCCAGAAGAATTATGGTATTCCGGCTTATCCTGTTTGCGATATGCTTTTGGCCTTGCAGGTTTCTGATATGGGAACCGTCTCGATTGATTCCATGGCAACCGAGTTGGCGATGCCGCTAAAGGTTCTGCAACGATATCTGGCCATTGCTGAAAAGCATGGGTTGATCACTGTGAATGCGAATGCCGAATTCCCAGAGGTTTCTCTGGCCGCAAAAGGGGTGGATGATTTGCTCTTGATAACTAATGCAATCTCCGAAGTTGCATTCAAGCTCAGGCCATTGGATTCAACTAACCGCTAGAAGAGGGCGTGGCTAAAGAAAAAGTCCCGTTCCTAGATTTTCAATAATTGGTTGATAATATATATTATGTTAAATTATTGAATGGGCGTTGCATTATACGGTTCCAGGATCATCTCACGCCCCTCTACCCGCCAGCTTTTCATTTCTGACAGGAAATTCATTCCCAGAACGTTGGAATCGCCGAATGCTTCGGCCACAACCACTGGCAGGTCTAATGCCGTCATTGGCCCGACCTTCAACGACTGAATGGATCCGCGCTGTGCCTCGACAGTTCCGTTGGCGGTGTTCAGATATGTTGGAAAACCACCTTCATTGATATCTATATTGGCCGCCCGAGCTGTCTTGAGTGTCATGGCGGTCGTCGTGGCGCCGCTGTCGATCAAAAACCGGACTGGCATGCCGTTTACCTCAGCATCGGCCCAGTAATGGCCATCTACCGATCGCCGTATTTTTAGCGTCCCGCCGACCACTTGCTGTTCGTTCGCGCCGGTCAGTTCTCCGGTCACCTTGTTCCACACACCGACGATTTCATTCTGATAAGAAAATGCGACGATAAATATCGCGAATATCGCGACCCAACTCAACGCGGTGCGGACAATCTCGCCCAAGCCGATACGCCGGGAAAATAGCGCGCTGGCAACCAGCACTAAGGCGCCAATCGCAAATACAAGATTGATATTCTGATCTTCGGTCACGTCTAAATCTCTATCACATATCCATCATAGGCGGGCCGGATATCTTTCGGTAATATGGCGCAGAGATGGTTATAATCCATCGATTTATCCATATGCGTCAGCAGGCTTAACCGCGGATTTACGGACTTTATCAGGTCGCGCGTCATGTCGAGATGTGCGTGGGTTGGGTGCGGTTTTTCACGGAGCGCATCCACTATGAATATATCACTCTTTTTGAATATTCCCCGCATATCTTCAGTGGCTTCGCCAAAGTCAGTGGCATAGCATATCGCCTTTCCGCCATATTCAAAACGCAGTCCGGCAGACGTAATACCGCCATGGGGTTGGTCTACGCATTTGACAGTAACATCACCAATTTTCATATTTTCTTCGAGTGGTCGAGCGTCGCAGATCGACGGATAATATTTATGGCCATCAAAAGCGTAAGCGAAACGCTGTTTCAGGCTTTCCAGCGCAAAAGGCCGTGCATAGGCCGGTATTGGCTCCCGTTTTCTGTGAAAGACCTGCCGCAAGTCATCAATACCATGGCAATGATCTGCATGATCATGGGTCCAGATGACATTGTCGATATAATCAATGTCGCAGGCCAGAAACTGCGCGCGGAGATCTGGCGATGTGTCGACCAATATCCGGGTGGTCGGGCTTTCGACAATGATCGATACCCTGCTCCGCCGGTTTTTCGGTTCATCCGGATCGCAATCACCCCAATCATTTCCGATTCTGGGCACTCCAGAGGATGTACCGCAACCGAGAATCGTGAGTTTCATTACGGTTGTCCCGACCAAAGTCAGGGACGCGCCTTGTTAAACAGTTTGTAGAAATTTCGAGATGTTGTTTCGCAAAGTTCAGAATATTTCTCACCACGCAACTCGGCCAGAAACCTTGCTGTATTGGCAACAAAAGCAGGCTCACCAGTCTTTCCACGATGCGGTACCGGGGCGAGGAACGGTGCGTCGGTTTCTACCAGCAGTCGATCCGTAGGCAATTTTGCCGCCGTTGCCTGCAAATCCTTCGCGTTTTTGAACGTCACGATACCCGAGATGGATATATAAAGGCCCAAATCCAGTGCTTTATGGGCAAAATCTTCACTCGCGGTGAAACAGTGGATCACGCCGGTATAAGCGCCCTGCTCCATTTCTTCGGCCATGATCGCTGCGGTATCGTCCTCGGCATCGCGCGTATGGACAATAATCGGCAAGCCGGTTTCGCGCGCGGCATGAATATGGGTGCGAAAGCTCTGTCGCTGGCGATCACGGTCGCTATGGTCGTAATAATAATCAAGGCCGGTTTCGCCGATGGCGATAACGCGTTCATGTTCGGCTTCCTTGACCAGTTTCGCCAGATCAATATCAGGATGGGCATCGGCTTCGTGAGGATGAATGCCAATGCTCGACCAGACGTCGCTTTCGCGCTCTGCGGTTGCCACGATATCGCGCCATTCGCTTTCCCGTGTCGAGATGTTGAGCATGGCTGTGACGCCGCTCTCCCGAGCGCGATCGAGTACAGCGCCCTGCTCTTCGATCAGGCCCTTATAATTGAGATGACAGTGGCTATCGACGAGCATGATTACCCTTCTCCATCGGCTGCGGGCATTTCCAGACGCGGGAAAATGCCGCTGGGTTGCGGTAGCGTCAGGCCAGGGTTGATGGCGTTTGTCAGATGCTCAAATGCCCGCTCATCGTCACTTTGGGCCAGAAGATCGAGCATTTTGTCGCAACTTTCCGGAATGACCCAGCGTAGCATGATTGCTAGCTGGCGAATGGATTCTGCGGTATAATACAGCACCGTGTCAGCCCGCGCGGGATCAGTCTTGCGCAAGGCCCAGGGCGCCTGGTCAGCAAAATACTGATTGGTCGCACTCAGCCGCTCCCGCAGCAGATCGATGGCCGCGTGGATAGGAAATTCGCCGTTCTCCATCAGCGCAGTCATATCGGTGAAACAAGCTTTCAAATCGCTGATAAGCTGCTCTTCTGCTTCAATCTTCGCTCCCGCTTCAGGCACCTTGCCATCACAATTTTTTGCTATCATAGACAGGCTGCGTTGGGCGAGGTTGCCAAAATTATTCGCAAGATCGGCATTGGTCTTGGTCACGATCATTTCCGCAGAATAGCTGCCATCCTTGCCGAAAATCACCTCGGACAGCAGAAAATAGCGCAGTTGATCGACACCGAATGCATCGGCCAAAGCAATAGGGTCGACCACATTGCCAACCGATTTTGACATTTTCTGCCCGCGATTGAGCAGGAAGCCATGGCCGAATACCTGCCTGGGAAGCGGCAAATTTGCGCTCATCAGAAAGGCGGGCCAGTAAATGGTGTGGAAGCGCACGATATCCTTGCCGATAATATGCGCAATATCTCCGCCTTCGGTCCAGTATTTTGGATAAAGGTCTGTTTTTTCAGGATACCCCAGGCCGGTGAGATAATTGGTCAGGGCGTCGACCCAGACATACATCACATGATTTTCACTGCCTGGAACTTTCACACCCCAGTCAAAACTGGTGCGTGAAATGGACAGATCATTGAGGCCGCCTTCGATAAATTTGATCATCTCATTGCGGCGGCTGTCCGGTTTCAGAAATCCCGGATTTTCCCTGAAGAATTTTAAGAGCGGTTCCTGATATCTGGACAGACGGAAAAACCAGCTTTCCTCAACCGTCCATTCCACCGGCGTGCCTTGCGGGGACAGCTTTTCCTTTGTGCCGCCCTCACCTTCGGCTTCGATCAGCTCGTCTTCGTCATAATAAGCTTCATCACGAACCGAGTACCAGCCTTCATATTTATCGAGATACAGGTCGCCATTGGCCTCCATGGCCTGCCAGATGGCCTGACTGGCTTTGTGATGATCCGCTTCCGTGGTACGAATGAAACGATCATAACAAACATTAAGTTTGTCGCACATCACTATGAATTGATTCGCCATTTCATCGGCAAGCTCCTGGGGAGCGATAGCTTTGGCAGCAGCTGCCTGCGCCATTTTCAGGCCATGCTCGTCCGTGCCGGTCTGAAAGCGGACGTCGCGGCCCGACAGACGCTGAAAGCGCGCAATGGCATCGGTTGCGATGGCTTCATACGCATGGCCAATATGCGGCGGGCCGTTGGGATAGCTGATCGCCGTCGTGATATAAAATGGATCGGACATGAATTGCTTTCTTGTATCCCTTCCCAAAAATCCGGCTCGAATCCTGACAGGGCCTAACGTCTATCGTTTCTCTTTATGCGCGCTCATCGCGTTGGGCAAGCGATCCCATCAAGCTGCCGAGGCGAAATATAACCGCCTGGTTATCCAGCGCCTTGGGAGAGGCAATCGCGGCGAGATTGCTGGCTTCGCGCCAGAGCTCGATCGCATTGCCGCTGGGCTTGTTACCGGTTGATTTTATGTGCTGGGCCATCAGGCTGGGCGCACGGGCCAGAAAGGCCTGATATCGCGGTGTTGCGGCTTTGAGGGATAGTTTGCGTGCCAGATCATTCTTGATCTGATTGCTTTTGTCTCCGGTGCGCATGATGTCACGGGCGAGACTTTCAAGTTCCGCCAATCCGGCATCCACATATTGCAAAGAGCGTCCCGGCGATCCTTCCCCTGCTGCGACCAGTGCGTTTAATTCCGCCTCGTCCAGCTCGGGTGCTGTGCTGGATAGCACCTGTCGCATCTGATCATCATCCAATGGATCAAAGCGCAATATCTGGCAGCGCGACCGGATGGTCGGCAACAGCCGTTCCGGAGCATGGCTTACCAGCAGAAACACCGTGTGCTTGGGCGGTTCTTCGAGATTTTTGAGCAGCGCGTTGGCACCACCCCTTTCGAGATCATCAATCGCGTCGATTACGACTACCCGATAGGTCGATATCGAAGCCTGTGTCGCGAATAATGACTGCAGGTCTCGGATTTGCGCGATCGAGATATTGCGCTTGAGTTCATGCTCTTCCAGCGAATCTACGCCCTCTTCCCGGGCTTTTTTTTCTTCCTTGTCGGTTTTGCCGCCTCGCTGGACAAGCCGGAAGTCCGGATGGCTTCGGGCGGCAAGCAGTTTCGCGCCCTGGCTCTCATCATCCAGATCAAATCCGCCACCATCCGATGGCCGCTGAATATCAGAATCCAGCAAAAACTGCGCGGCCTGTTTGGCAAACCCTGCTTTGCCCAAACCTTTAGGCCCGGCCAATATCCATGCGTGATGCAAGGTTCCCTTGTCGAAAGACTGCCGGAAAATACGCTGTGCTTTGTCATGCCCGATAAATGACGTCATGCCGTCAACCTATCAGGTCGGTCAGGTTTTGCAGCAAATTTGCTGTTACATCCTCTGGTGATTGAGATGCATCGACCAATTTTACCCGATCTGGTTCTTCGTCGGCATATTGCCGGAATTTGGCCATGACCGATCGATGATAGTCGCTATCACGGCCACCTATGCGATCACTGTCCCCTCGATCCCGGGCCTCGGCACGGCGTGCGGCTACTTCTTCCGGTAAATCGAGGATGAAAGTGCGGTCAGGCATCAGGTTCTCGCTGCCGACACCATGCAAAGCCATGATATCTTCGTCGCTCAACAGTCCGCTGACGCTCTGGTAGGCGCGGCTGCTGTCGACAAACCGGTCGCTGATCACCCATTCACCGCGTTCCAGTGCGGGTCTGATCAGCGACCCACAATGCTCGGACCTTGCCGCAGCAAATAAAAGCGCCTCGGTCCGCATATTCCATTTTTCATCATGGCCGCTTAGCAGAAGCTCGCGAATGACCTCTGCACCCGGTGTACCACCTGGTTCGCGAGTCAGATGGACTTTAAGTCCCCGGCCTTCAAGAGCGGTCGCCAATGCCTTGGCCTGTGTGGACTTGCCCGTCCCCTCCCCGCCTTCCAGACTGATAAAACGTCCGGTCACGCCAGACCCAGCAGGGATTTAAGTCCTGCCCAGACTCGGTCAAAGAAACCGGCTTCCTCAACCGCTTCACCTGCAACCAATGGCATAGACTGGGTGCCAGCATCATCGGTTGATACGAGCAGGGTCGCAATCTGCTGCCCTGCCGCGATTGGTGCCTTGATCGGACCATTATAGCGCACTTTCATCGAGAGCTGTCCGTCAGAACCCTTTGGTAGCGTGGCAAACAGGTCTTTGGGCGCAACCAGATCCACAGAAGAGCTATCGCCCAGCTGGACTTCCGCCGTTTGAACCTTTGTGCCCTTTTTGAACAGGTTTTTGGTTTCCCAGGCGTTGAAGCCCCAGTTCATGAACTTCACCGATTCATTGCTGCGGCCGCCATAGCTGTCCAGGCCAGCCAGCACGGAGACGATGCGACGCCCTTTTTGCTCCGCAGAGCCGGTAAATCCAAAGCCCGCTTCCTCCGTATGTCCGGTTTTCAGACCATCTGCCCCGTCAATTTTGCCGAGCAGGGGATTACGATTGGGTTGCGTGATCGGCTCGCCGCTATTGGTTTTGCCCCAGGTAAACTCGGTGAGTCCGAAGAAATCCTTGTAGAGTTTTGGAAAATCAGCAGAAAGCCGGGTTCCCAAAACGCCAAGATCGCGCGCGGTTACCAGGGTTTTTCCTTCATCGGGCCATCCGGTGCTGTTACCAAAGCGGCTGTTTTTCATGCCAATGCGCTTGGCGGTTTTGGTCATCAAATCCGCGAAATTTTCTTCCGTACCGCCAATCGCCTCTGCCAGAACAACACTGGCATCATTGCCGGATAGCGTAACGATACCGTGCAACAGGTCCTTGACTGTTGGTTCGTCATTTGCGCCCAGAAACATCGTGGAACCCTGCCCAGTCCATTTTTGCCAGGTTGCCCGCTGGATTTTCACTTTCTGGTCGAGGGCCAGCTTGCCCTTTTCAATCTGGTCAAAGGCGACATAGACGGTCATCATCTTTGCCATCGATGCGGGCGGTATTTGCTTGTCCGCGTTTTTTTCAAACAGGATCGCGCCGGATGACAGGTCAGTCATATAGGCAATCGGTGCGTCGGTTTCATAAACTGGTGCCGCAAGGACAGCAGAGGAAATGGCGAGTAGCGGCAGTGACGCCCAAAAAGTCCTGTTCATTAAATTCCCGGTTCCAGATCAGATGTTAGCAATTGGACCTGCACACCGGATTTTATTTTCCGGGACGCAGGATTCTTGCTTCGTTATAGCCGCGCTTTCGCGCCTGTGCCAGCCCGGCTTTGGCATCATTTTCGGTGGCGTAGGGGCCATAGCGCACACGCCAGATCCGCCCGCTGCCATCGGATATAACCTTTGCACCGATTTTGCGAGCCATCGCATTTGCGCGGCTTTTGTTTCCGAAAGCTGCGACCTGAACAGTGTAACCGCCAGCTGCTATCGGGGTTTTGCTTTTCGCCGCCTGTTTCACCGTGCGTTTCTTTGCGGTCTTCGGCGGGTTAGTTTGCTGTCCCGCGCCTTCGATAATGAATTTTCCATCCCGGGAACCAGCTTGCACCGGTGCGGAACTTGATGTTGGGACATAAGAAGCACCGATGCCGCTATTATTGACTGCCCTGCCTGGTGCCGGAGCACTGGCGCGCTGGACTACTGCATCCGGTGTTGGCAATTTAGCGAGATTTTTGCGTAAAATGGTCAACAGGGAATCTGGCGTCGCTATCCGTTCGGTGGCGGCTCCGCCGTTGCGCAGGACGACACGTTCCTGCTCATTCGGATTGACTTTGCGCACCCGTACACCTGCAACGCCTTGTTGATCGATACCCAGCTGTTTGGCGGCACCATGGGAGAGATCAATCAGTCGATCATTCGCAAACGGTCCGCGATCATTCACCCTGACCAATATTGTCCGTCCGGTATCCAGAGCGGTGACTTCGACATAACTCGGCAGTGGCAGCGTTTTATGGGCTGCACTGATGCCGTTCGGGTTAAACCGCTCCCCATTGGCGGTCGGATTGCCGGCGAGTTCGTCACCATACCAGCTGGCGTAGCCGACATTGTCATAGCTAGAGACATCTTCCGGCGTATAGGTTTTTCCGCGCACCTGATAGGGTTTGCCGATCTTGACCGGATAATCGGTTATCCCGCTCGACGCGGAACTGGAAGACGGGGTCGGAACGCGGACATCGGCATTGTCATTCACACCATCAATCGTGCCGCAACTGCCGAGCAAAGCGGCAAGCGCGCTCGCACTCAATATTCTAACTGCGAATTTCATCTGCCAATAGCCCCACTGATAACGCGTAAAAATTTGAACAGTTATAGTCCAATATCACACGATAATTGCCGGTTAGTAAATATGCGGTCTTTCCCTGCCCGTCCGGCTCCAGCAGTGTTGCCATGGTGTCGTTGCTCAAACGCCGTCCCGTTACAGGCGCGACACCCAACGCGCGCCATTCGGCCATGCTTTTCCACTGGCTGTGGCGCTCATGGACCCTGGGGCAGCGCACGGCTTTGGTTTTGTTTTTTATTGCATCCCGGTTGAGTGATGCAGGAACCCGAACGGCTATGCCCCACGGCTCTCCGCGCCGCCATCCGGCGTTCACGAAATAGTTGGCGATTGACGCAACCGCATCGGCTTCGCTGTTCCAGATGTCCGCATAACCGTCTCCGCTGCCGTCCTTGGCAAGCCGGAGATAAACCGAGGGCAGGAATTGCGGTTTGCCCATGGCCCCTGCCCAGCTGCCCTTCATGGCGGACTGCGGAACACCATTATCGATCATTTTCAGGACTGCCAGAAACTCTGCTTCAAACAAGGCGCGCCGCCGACCTTCATAGGCGAGTGTTGCAAGTGCCCGGGGGATATCGAAATTCCCAGTGATGCGGCCGTAATTGGTCTCATGACCGTAAATTGCCATGATCATTGGTCCCGGCACGCCATATTCACGTTCGACATCGGCCAGTTTGGAAATGAGCTGCCTGTATTTTGCTTTCCCGCCGTTAATCCGCGCGGCATCAACATGCCGGCGTTTATACGGTGCGAAGGGCGGAATAGCGCTATTGGGCCGGCCGCCAGGTTGCGACTGGTCAAGCTGAATGACGCGGGGATTATAGGTCAGGCTGGGCAAGACCCTGTCCAGGGTGCGCTGACTGACTCCCTGTTGCAAAGCCTTGCGACCGACTTGCTGCATATAGCTATCAAAGCCGCTCGTGGACTGCGCAACCGCGGCATTGTCGCTGTGGGAATAGGGTAAACTGAAAAATGCAAGCGCGCTGAGGGCAATCGCAGAGGTGAAACGCATGGAAAACTTCCCTTCTTCAACATGTTGTCGCACAAACTGACTCTCAGGGGAATCCCTAAATATCGCACGCGAACAACGACCCGCCGGATAATCTTTATATCCCGGCTTTTTTCGCCGGGACACGCAATTGCCATAATAATCTTTGCGCTTTTAAAAAGAGGGCGCTAGGAGGCTTTCGGCTAGAGCGGACAGGTGGCAGAGTGGTTGAATGCACCGGTCTTGAAAACCGGCGTGCGTGCAAGCGTACCGTGGGTTCGAATCCCACCCTGTCCGCCAGCCATTTCACCTTATATTTGTGCGTCTTTAGTGGTTCGCCAGACCGCCTCTGGGGCCTTCCTCGCTTCTTTCAGGGACATAGGAATCATCCTCAGGCTCGTCGCTCGGCTCTGCCGGGCCGGCGTCGGGATCATAGCCTTCCGGGATAAATTCATCGGAAGATGATTCGACATCTTTACTCGATGACACGCACGCGCTCAACAGCAGGAGCGCGGCGCCTGAAACGATTAACTTATACATGATTTTTTCCTTCTTGCGGGGCCCGCCTGCTTTTAGGAAAGTTATGCATAAGATAACGAACGCCGGATGCGAACGCTATGCGGCACTATGAGCAATAGCTGAGATTTGCGCCATTATTTACCAGCGCCCAACCTGTTGCCCGGACATATTGAGGCAATTCGGGCTGGAGAGAAGGAAGCTTTATTCTTCTTTTACTGGCATGGTACCGGAACTCATGTAGCCCGCATAACCGTCAGTGAAAGCAAACAGAACGCCGTCCGCTTCTTCGGTAGCATAAGTTGTGGCTTCCTGTTCCGTACTGCCAAATTCCAGTTCATCCTTTTTCATCGCTGCTATCATGGCGCTGCGTTCATCTGTGCAAGCGTCCTTAACGGCTTTTTTAAACGGGCCGCGCGCGGTCTTCTGGGTAAGATGGGTAACGGTGAAATCGGTTAGACAGTTCGAGTAATTGACCCTGCTTGTTTCCGCATCGGCCATACCGGCAGTAGCGGCACTTAAGAGGGCGACAGTTGATAACATGAACATAAAATCCTCCTAAAAGCTATGCTTCGTATATATCACAACATGTCTGTGTAATGCTACGAAAAGCGTATCTGGAGCAATGACGGTGCATTTTCCTCACTCACAAAAACTGGCCTTTTTTGTCAAATATTAGAGAATCTTGAGTCGATAGCCTGATAGTCTGTCATAAAATGGCCGGCACGCATCCGCTACTTTTCGCTGAGCATCGGACAGCACGGGTTCGCTGTCCTTTGTCGGTGCGAATGTTGTGGTATCTATGACCCGGTTATACCAGTGGGACGCCCATATCCCATCCGTATCCCGTATCCCTGTGTTCCAGCGCAGCATCGCCGCGTCCCAAGGAATATCAAGAGCCCCGCAAAGCGCCTTCAAATGGCTTTCGGGATTGTGCAATATATCCGCGCTGTCCATCACGATCGGCGCAGAGCCGGTGATTTGAGCCGCCTGATCAAGATATTCAACCTGTCGCTGATATCCCAGATCATCGGGCGTGACTTCGACGCGCTTGGCTGCATAGCTGGCGACGACCTGCTCCGGTTCACGGATCAGGAAGGCGTGTCGATGCTCCGGAAAGTCGGCAATAGAAATCTTATCAACCATGTGATGCGGCATATGTTTCTGATACCAAAGCGCCTTGTCGCCCGGAACCGACCCGCGCATTGCCGATGTAACGGTATCCCAATCGCAATCCATCGATGCGATAATCTCGTCAGCCATGGGTTGCCGAAAACCGGTCTTTTTGAGGAAAGCGCCGTAAAAGGGCTCATCGGTAACCGCACAATCACTGCGGCTGCCAAAGCTGCGCATCATAGCGGTCGAGATGTTGCGCGGGCCCGACCACATGGCGATGCGAATGGGCTCTGACGTCATGACGTCGTGTCGCGTTCAATCAAGGCTTTATAAAGTTCCTGCAGCCGTTCTACCATCGGTCCCCTGCCCTTGCTCAATATGCGGCCATCCACCTCTGTTGCCGGCACAACACCGGCAAAAGTACCGGTTACAAAGGCTTCATCGGCACCATAAACATCGGTCAGGGAGAAATTCTTCTCATAGACCGGAATGTCATTCTCCCGGCAGAGCTGAATGACATTGCTCCGCGTGATCCCGCCCAGGCAATAGTCACCGCTGGATGTCCACACTTCGCCTTTGCGGACAATGAAGAAATGCGTGCTGTTGCAAGTCGCCACAAAGCCCTGCGGATCCAGCATCAATGCCTCGTCTGCCCCGGCCTGTGTCGCCTGAATGCAGGCGGTTATGCAGTTCAGCTTGCTGTGCGAGTTCAATTTCGGGTCCTGCACCGCCGGATCGCCGCGCCGGACATGGACGGTAAACAACCGGATGCCGTTCGCCACCATGCTTGGCAGGGCTTCCTTATATTCCGGAATGATCACAATCGTCGCCGGTGAAATGACCACTCGCGGGTCCTGATAGGGCGTCGAGCGGATACCGCGTGTCACCATCAGGCGGATATGGCAAGCGGTCATGCCATTAGCCTCTATCGTCTCATAAAGCCGCGCGACCAGCTCTTCCCGGCTGATGCCAATATCCATGGCGATGGCTTTGGCGCCTTCGAACAAGCGATCCATATGCGCGCCGAGAAACGCTATACGGCCCTTGTGGACCCGCAAGCCTTCCCAGACCCCATCCCCCAGCATGAAACCGCTGTCAAACACCGACACCATGGCCTCGGCCCGCGGTGTGATAGTGCCGTTGACGTTGATCAGGATCGTTTCGTTGCGAGCATCCTCGACATAGTCATGCGTTCCTTTTGCCATCGATAGTTTCCCTCTTTTCTCCTCTCCCCTTGAGGGAGAGGACACCAAAGCCTTAGCGCCGAGGGCGCTTAGGCGACGTTGGTGAGGGGTCTTGGGAAAGCGCAACCAAAATAGCTTCCAAAACGCCCTCTAAATTCTCGCCTATTTCATTATTCCAAAATCTAAGAACAGAATAGCCTTGCTTCTTCAACCATTGATCGCGCGCCAGATCATGATCATTATCATCATGTTGCGATCCATCTGCTTCCACAATCAGTTTCTTTTTTGTTGCATATGAAGTCGACAATATAAGGACCTATCGGTTGTTGTTTCCGAAATTTATATCCGCCTAATTGCCGGTCTCTTAGCCGGTTCCAAAGCAGGCGTTCCTGAGGCGTCATGTCGCGACGGAGCTGTTTGGCGCGTTTTAGAGTTTGCGGTTTATAACCGGTCATTGGTGCTTTGCCTCGACCCCTCACCAAGATTTTCTAACGAACAAGTTCGTAAGTAAATCTGTCCTCTCCCTCAAGGGGAGAGGAAAAGTGGCCGAAACTGCAAAGAACAACCCTCCTCTCCCCTTGAGGGAGAGGATACCAAAGCCTTAGCAATTTATTGCTTAGGCGACGTTGGTGAGGGGTAACGTCCAATCACATGTGCAAAACGCGCTCATACGCGTCGAGCACGCTTTCATGCATGATTTCGCTCAGAGTCGGGTGCGGGAAGACGGTGTTCATCAATTCGGCTTCGGTCGTCTCCAGCGTCTTGCCCACGGTATAGCCTTGGATCAACTCGGTAACCTCGGCCCCGATCATATGCGCGCCCAGCAATTCGCCGGTTTTCGCATCGAACACGGTTTTGATGAAACCTTCGGTCTCGCCCAGTGCGATGGCCTTACCATTGCCGATAAACGGGAAATTACCGACTTTGACGTCATGACCCGCCGCTTTGGCCTTCGCCTCGGTCAGGCCGACGCTGGCAATCTGGGGATGGCAATAGGTACAGCCGGGGATATTGTTTACATCCATGGCATGCGGGTGACCGCCTGCTATCGCTTCCACCGCGATAACGCCTTCATGACTGGCCTTGTGCGCCAGCCACGGTCCGCCGGTGACGTCACCGATCGCGTAAATACCTTCGACATTGGTCCGGCACATCGCGTCCGTCTTGATATGGAAGCGCTCGTCCGGTTCGATGCCTAGTTCGTCCAGACCGACGGTTTCGACATTGGGCTGGATACCCACCGCTACAATGACATGGCTGAAGTCATGGCTGGCTTTCTTACCCTTGCTGTCTTCAATCTCCGCCTTGACGCCCTTGGCTGACGTTTCGATGCTCTTGACGCCGGCGCCGGTCATGATGGTCATGCCTTGCTTCTTCAGCGACTTTTCAAGGAATTTGGAGATTTCCTCATCTTCCACTGGCACGATGCGGTCCATCATCTCGACCACGGTCACCTCGGCGCCCATGTCATTATAGAAGCTCGCAAATTCGATCCCGATCGCGCCAGAGCCGATAACCAGCAGTTTCTTGGGCATTTCCGGCGGCGTCATGGCGTGGCGATAGGTCCAGATGCGTTTGCCGTCTGCCTTGGCAAAGGGTAAATCGCGGGCGCGGGCACCAGTGGCGATGATGATATTCTTCGCGGTGAGTTCTTCGTCGCCCTTCTCTGTCTTGACGGCGACCTTGCCCTTTTCGACTATCTTGCCGTCGCCCATGACCACATCGATCTTGTTCTTCTTCATCAGGCCGGTGACGCCTTTGTTAAGCTGGTTCGCCACCCCGCGAGAGCGTTTGACCACCGCGTCGAGATCGGCACTGATCTTCTCCGCCGCCAGACCATAATCCGCAGCATGTTTCATATTGTGAAACACTTCCGCTGAGCGGAGGAGTGCCTTGGTCGGAATACAGCCCCAGTTGAGGCAGATACCGCCCAGATTTTCGCGTTCCACAATCGCGGTTTTCAGGCCGAGTTGCGAGGCACGGATAGCCGCAACATAGCCGCCGGGGCCGGAACCGAGGATGATGAGGTCATAAGATTTAGTCATAATTTTCTTTCAATTCAGTTCGTTCAACCAATAGCCACCACAAAATTCCAGCGGTAACTCCCCCAGTTCCTCCTAGTAAAATACCGATTGAAAACACATTAGTTATGCTAGCGCCGAATAACTTCAAAACCAGCAAACATGCGAATGTGCCAACAATTGCACCTAATCCCCCCAAAACAAATGGACCGTTGGTCCAGCCCACCTTCCTAAAAAACAACAGCGAGGGAATGCCGATCAAAAAACTACACACCAAAACAAACGGGAAATACAGCGCGGAAAGGAAAAAAATATAACTCAGAACATTTATCACAGACGTCGTATCAGCATTGCCTTCATACATAATTCCGAGAATTGCTGTCTGAAGGGAAACTAGTAAAGCCACAGAAAAATAACGAATGATGTTTCCTGCTGGACTCAAGCCAGCATCCCCAACGGGTTCTCCACCAGCTCTTTAAACACCTGCATCAACTGCGCGCCGTCGGCGCCGTCAATGGCCCGGTGGTCGAAGCTGCCGGTGGCGCTCATGACGGTGGCGATTTGCAGGCTGTCGTCAATGACATGGGGGCGCTTCTGTCCTGCCCCGATGGCCATGATCATCGCCTGTGGCGGGTTGATGACCGCATCGAAATTCTTGATGCCGAACATGCCCATATTGGAGATGCTGGCGGTGCCGCCCTGATATTCATGCATCTTGAGCTTGCCGTCCTTGGCGCGGCCAGCCAGATCTTTCATCTCGGTGGAGATGGTGCTGAGCGACTTGGTGTCGGCGCTCGTGATAATCGGCGTGATCAAGCCGCCGGGAATACTCACGGCCACCGAGATATCGGTGCGGGCAAATGTCTTGAGCTGATCGCCGTCAATTGAGACATTGCATTTCGGAACTTGCATCAGCGAGACCGCCAGCGCCTTGATCAGCAGATCATTGACCGACAGTTTGACGCCGCGTGGTTCCAGCGTCGCATTGAGTTCGCTACGCAGTTTGAGCAGCTTGTCGAGCTGGATATCCACGGTCAGATAGATATGCGGAATGGTCTGCTTCGCCTCGGTCAGGCGGCGGGCAATGGTCTTACGCATGCCGGACAGTTTCTCCGACGTGTGCGGAATATCGAAATCGCTGGCCGCAGATGCAGGCGTTGCGGCAGGGGCTGGTGCGGGCACGGCGGCTTGGCTTTTAACTGGCGCTGTGCCGCCTTCGGCCGCATCAATATCCGCCTTGATAATCCGTCCGCCGGGACCGGAGCCGCTGAGCGCGCCGAGATCAACGCCTTTCTGCTCGGCCAGACGCCGGGCCAGCGGGCTGACCTTGATCCGCTCTCCTTCAGACGCCGGGGCGTCACCTTTCGGGGCCGGGTCCGTAACCTTTGGAGTAACGTCCCGTGACGGTTTCGCAGGCTTTTCCTCACCTTTCGGAGCGGGTGCTTCCTTCTTGGGCTTCTCCGCGGAACCTTCACCACCTTTCGAAGCCTCAGCAACATCTTCGCCCTCTTCAGCAATGATAGCAATCACTTCGCCGACTTTGACATTATCGGTCCCTTCGGCAACGACAATCTTAGCAATCGTGCCTTCGTCAACCGCCTCAAACTCCATCGTCGCCTTATCGGTTTCGATCTCGGCCAATAGATCGCCTGAAGCGACCTCATCGCCCTCTTTGACTAGCCATTTGGCCAGCGTCCCCTCTTCCATCGTCGGTGACAAAGCGGGCATTTGAAGGTTGATCGGCATGGAGAGGAAACCCTTATTCTATATCAACGTTGCACGCGTTTATGCGCAAATCACAGGAAAGCGCAAGCTGTGTAAATCTTGCATATCACAGGCTTTTATCGCAAGCATGGTTTTAATAGTAGAAATGCGCTGTCAGTTGGGGAGTTTTCATGCGTACTTACCTAGTGGTTATTGACGAAACCGAGGAGGCAAGCATAGCGCTTCGTTTCGCTTCACGCCGGGCGATGAAAACCAATGGTGCTTTGCACATATTGGCGTTGGTGGAGAGCGAAGGATTCGTTGCCTGGGGCGGCGTACAGGCTACGTTAGAGGAAGAAGCCAAGAACCGGGCCGAAGCTTTAGTTTC
Organism: Sphingorhabdus sp. EL138; assembly: GCF_900258045.1. GTDB lineage: Bacteria > Pseudomonadota > Alphaproteobacteria > Sphingomonadales > Sphingomonadaceae > Parasphingorhabdus. The sequence continues at coordinate 874,886 of NZ_OGVD01000004.1, forward strand.
AAGCGCTGCGGGTACTTTGTTTGACGAAACCGGAATCAGGCCCTCTATCACCGTCAAGGAAGGTAAAGGCGCCAAGGATGTCCGTAAATTGATGGGCGAGATTGACGGATTGGCGGCCCTCGTTCTGGGTGCCGCTGGTAATGGCTCGCCTGGTCCGTTGGTGACTCACTTTGCGGCAACGGAAGCGGGTACCCTCCCCTGCCCGGTAATGGTTGTACCCGGGTCACTGAGCAAGGAAGAGATTGACCGCCTAAGTTAGGAATTCAGCCCAGTTCGCCGCGCGCCGGATAATCATTGGCCAGCGCGTAGTCTATACCCATCATCAATTGATCTAGTGGCGGCCGTGTAAATGGCATGCTTTGGACGCTGGCAAAATAGAGTGTCTGGTCTGGACGGACCAGAAACAGAGCCGGTTCAGAGAAAATCGAAGGTTCCGGGCTGTCTGGTCGTCCGGCAGAGATATACAGACCCAGTTCACGAGCTATGTCTTCGCTCAGACCATAGCCAAGCATCAGCTCATCAATGCCCCAATCATGGGCCGACTTTTGGGCGCGTTCCTGATCATCCATGCTGATGGCGACAGCAGTAACGCCGCGTTCGGCGAAATCACCGAGCTTGCTTTGCAGGTCGCGCAATTGCCCTTTGCAGATCGGGCAATGCAGACCACGATAGAATAACAACAGAGTAAAGTTATCACCGGCACGTTGGCTGAGTTGAAACTGCCCGCCATCTGTCATCGGTACAGTGAAATCTGGAACGGCTTGAGTCGGTATCAGGGTCGTCATCAGGATATCCTTTTATGATTGTGCCTGCTTATTCGTTCCCTGCGCTCATCCGGTTACATTATCGGCTGCGATGACGAATATTTGCCGGACGACCGCGTTTTCCCTTACGATGCGGCTTTCCTTTGGGGCCACTGCGTCCGCGCCGGGGCTCATGGCGACCCGGCATGTGATCGGCTCCTTCCGCAAGTTCAAAGAGCAGACTACCTGTGGCAGCATTAGCTTCTACCAACCGCAGGTCGAGTTTTTGCCCGATATTATAGGTTACGCCTGTTTCAACACCCTCGAATTGTTGTTTTTGCTCGTCATAGTCGAACCGTTCCACACCCAGTGTCCGGACAGGAACCAAGCCGTCCCCGCCCAATTCCTCTACAGTGGCAAAAAAACCGAAATTCTGGACACCGGTGATCCGGCATTTCAGTATCTGACCAACATGATCGGATAAATGGGCCGAGATATAACGATCCACCGTCTCACGTTCGGCCATCATCGCGCGCCGTTCCAGTTGGCTGATCTTTTCGGATATCAGGTCCAGCTTGTCAGCCATGTCCTTGCTCAACCCACTTTGTGCAGGGATCAGATCATTCTTGGGTTTCGGCTGTTCCAATTTGCAACCACTCACCAAAGCGCGGTGCACAATCAGGTCGGCATAGCGCCGAATCGGGCTGGTGAAGTGCGCATAGCTGCCCAGTGAAAGGCCGAAATGCCCCATGTTGGTGGACCCATAATAAGCCTGCGTCTGACTGCGCAATATCTGTTCCATGACCAACGGTAAAATCTCCGCCTCGCCAACCTGCTCAATCAGGCGATTGAAAACCGATGGCTTGATCACCTGTCCCATTGCAAAACTGACATCAAAGCTCTTGAGATAGTCTTTGAGCGCAATGAGCTTCTCGCGCGAGGGTACTTCGTGAACCCGGTAAATGAGCGGTGATTTATTGGATTCGAGCATTTTAGCCGCAGCGACGTTGGCCGCGATCATGTAGTCCTCTACCAGGCGGTGCGCATCGAGCCGTTCCCGCGTCGCAATCTCGGCAATCCGGCCTTGATCATCCAGGACTACCCGCTTTTCTGGCAGGTCAAGATTGAGGGGTTCTCTGCCATCTCTGGCTTTGGCAAGTAATTTCCAGCACGCCCAAAGCGGCTCAAGAGCGCTCGCCTTCATGGGATGATCCTGTTTCCCGTCCATTGCGGCCTGCGCGTCTTCATAAGCAATATTGCCGGTCAGCCGAACAATCGCCCGCGTGAAACGCGAGGAAGTAACCTTGCCCTTGGCATCAATTTTGAGATGACATGCCAATGCCGCCCGATCGACATCCTGCTTGAGCGAACAGACATCCGTAGACAGCGCCTCGGGCAACATTGGAACAACCCGGTCAGGGAAATAGACACTATTGCCGCGCTTGTATGCTTCACGATCCAGCTTGCTGCCGCTGCGAACATAGAAGGATACATCGGCGATCGCGACAATCGCCTTGAAACCGCCCGCATTATTGGCATCATCATCGGGCGCCGCCCAGATAGCATCGTCATGGTCACGCGCATCGGCAGGATCGATCGCAACTATGGGCAGATCGGTGAGATCTTCCCTGTCCTCTTTGCTGAGTTCCAGCTTGGTGGCATGCGCGGCTTCATCCAAAACATCTGTCGGAAATTCTAGCGGAATTTCATATTTATGGATGGCGATCAGGCTGAATGACTTGGGTGCAAAAGGATCACCTAGGACTTCTTTAATGCGTGCCTTTACTTGACTACCGCGACCGACGGGCTCTGCAAGAACCAGTTTCCCTACTTCCGCTCCACCCAAATCGGATATAGCTGTGCTGCGTCTAATTTTTCGATCTACAGGCTTCAGCCAGAACCGGTCGCGCTCGTCCTTTTCGACAACGCCCATCAGCATATCACTGCTTTGGGCAATTTTCTTCATGATGAAGGCGATATGGCCCTGACCACGTTCTTCCGTGCGCGCGAGAATACGGTCACCGACAGCCAAGGCCGCGCGGCGACCACGCTCCTTGATACGCAGCCGGGGTGCGGGGGCTTCGGCTTCCCAGCGTTCGGGCATGCCAATCGCCTCATTGCCGTCGATTTCGACGATTTTCAGCACCGTGACCTTGGGAATACCGCCCATTTTGTGAAAGGCCCGGCCAGGTGTGCTGTCGATCAGGCCTTCGTCGGCCATGTCTTTCAGCAAAGCCTTGAGAGCAATTTTGTCCGACCCACGCAAGCGAAAGGCCTTGGCGATTTCCCGTTTACCGGCGGGTTGGTCTGACTTTTCGATAAAGTCCAATATCTGTTTGCGCGACGGAACCTGTCTTGGCTTGTGAGATTTGGACGATTTCGCCATTAATAGGCTTTGCCGATAAGAATCCGTTCGACCGCTGGCTTACCCGTGAAAATACAGTTGCCGTCCACCGCTGCTGCCTCGTTCGGTACATTGCGGAAGGTCAGTTTCAGCTTTTTCAGTCTCTCTTCAATCTGATCAAGTTCTTCGCCGGTTGCACGGCACCATTGGACTTCCAGCCAACCAGGATATTTTTTATTCTCTTTGTAGAATTTCTGAACATCCGTAAAATCGGTCAAACCGCGCGTAATATTGGAATCCAGTCGTTGCTTGGCTTCACCATGCAATTTCGTTTGGATTTCTTTCAACAACGTCGGCGCCTGTTCCGCAAAGGTGTCTTTCGCAAGAATCTGGGCATCGAGCTTGCCATTATCTTTATAAAGCGCGTCGCGGCGAAGAGCCGACACATTGCCTTCCGCAACATCTCGCGGCCCAATCTCCAATATAAGCGGCGCGCCTTTTTTGACCCAGGACCAACGCTTGTTCGACGCCTTGGCGCCGCTCTTGTCGAGTTTAACCCGGACATTCTCGTCAAAAGCCCGCAGTCCGGACAGTTGTTTCGTAAGCGCGGTACAGAAATCGAGAACCTCTTCATCCTCTGGCTTGTCGCGCAGCATGGGAATGACCACCACTTGATATGGCGCAATAAGCGGAGGTACGCGTAGGCCATCATCGTCACCATGCGTCATGATCACGCCGCCGATGAGCCGCGTAGAAGTGCCCCAACTCGTCGTATAGGCGAACTGAAACTGTCCTTCCTTGTCCTGATAGCGGATGTTTTGAGCCTTGGAGAAGGTCTGGCCAAGAAAATGCGAGGTGCCGGCTTGCAATGCCTTACCGTCCTGCATCATTGCCTCGATAGAATAGGTGGCGTCCGCGCCAGGAAAACGCTCATTCTCGGGTTTCTCACCAGCAACAACAGGCATCGCCAGCACATCTTCAGAGAAGCTGCGGTACATTTCCAATATGTCGAGCGTTTCTTCCATCGCTTCGTCGCGTGTTGTATGGGCGGTATGACCTTCTTGCCAAAGGAACTCGCTGGTTCGCAGGAACATTCGTGTCCGCATTTCCCAACGCACAACATTGGCCCACTGGTTGATCATAACTGGCAGGTCGCGCCAGCTTTGTACCCAGCGCGAAAAGGCGGTGCCGATGACGGTTTCGGACGTTGGCCGGACTACCAAAGGTTCTTCAAGCTTTGCCTCTGGATCAACTACAAGGCCGTCAGCATTGTCTTTCATCAACCGGTGATGCGTAACAACTGCCATTTCCTTGGCAAAGCCATCGACATGTTCCGCTTCCTTGGCGAAATAACTGAGCGGAATGAACAATGGGAAATAGCAGTTTTCATGACCGGTGGCCTTGATCCGCTGGTCCATGAGAAACTGTACCCGCTCCCAGATACCATAGCCCCACGGCCGCATGACCATGCATCCGCGCACGCCGGACTCTTCAGCCAAATCGGCCTCGGCAATAAGCTGTTGATACCAAGCTGAAAAGTCAGCTTCTCTGGTTACGGATAGAGCGTTTTTCTTCACGTATTCTGTTCCTGTCGGAAAAGTTTTAAAATCGGAGACCTGGAGGTCGAATCAATCGTCGAGATTATCTATCTTCGATTGAATATCTGCCAGCTGTTGTTTGAGATCCATAATCTCTTTGTCTTTTGCAGACATTTCTTCTTCCGGCTCTGGCTCTAACACCGGTTCTTCATCGTTAGATGCTGTTTTGTCCCCTAGTCCCAGCGGATTCAACGCTTTTTCGACGACGCTGCCCAGCGGACTGGATTTCAAGGCATTTTCAATGGCTTCCTGAAACTGCTTCTGGTTTTTGACTGCCATCTGTCCCAAGGGATTTTTATTGAGAGCCCCTTCGACAGCTTCCTGAAACTGTTTCTGGTTTTTGCGAAAATTGTCCATTGATGCTTCGAGATATGACGGCATCAGTGACTGCATGCTGTTGCCATACATGGAGATAAGCTGGCGCAGGAAATTGACCGGCAGCATATTCTGACCGCTGCTTTCCTCATCAACGATAATCTGGGTGAGCACATTATGTGTAATGTCATCACCAGTTTTCGCGTCGACGACCACGAAGTCAACATCATCACGCGTCATTTCCGCCAGAAAATCCAGCGTAATATAATTGGACGTCTGTGTGTTGTAGAGTCGCCGGTTGGCATATTTTTTTATTATGATCGGGCCGTCCGGATCACCCTTTTTTGTCTTCGCCATGTTATCTCCTGTGAACCATATCGCCATTTTTTTCGGATTAAGTCGATAGAGCTTGAAAAATCTTTGCTATTCCGACCGCTTTAGACAAAATTGTGCATCGCCGCAACCAAAGCTGCTCCCTGAGTTTTGTATATTGCAATCGGCGCGGAATTTAGCCGATTAGTTCATGTGCGTTTGCGATATGGCAGATGCTCAAATCAGGCCCAGTAACGGCTGTAACGATTGCCCAGACCAGTTATCAGTTCATATTGCGACAGGCCGGACTGGAGCGATGCTCTTGGCAGATCATAATCTGCTGAGATCCAATCAGATTCTTTAAGGTCAGGAGCGTCGGATATATCAACCGCGACCAAATCCATCGATATACGCCCGAGAACGGGCAGCTTGGTTTGATCCTTGGAAAATATACCTGTGTTGGAAAAGCCGCGCAAATATCCGTCGGCATATCCCATCGCCAATATGGCAATTGGATGGTCTCTTTCAGCTGTGTATTTGGCGTTATAGCCTACCTGATCACCGTGTTGCAGGTTACGGGTCTGTAGAATTTGCACTTCCGGGAAAGCCACTTGCTGAATTGTCTCAACGAGCGCCGGTCTTTGCTTTCCTCCGTAAAGAGACAACCCAGGTCTGGTGCAATCGAAATGATAGTCTTGTCCCAAAGCGATACCTGCACTGTTGCTGAGGCTCCGTCGCTTCCCGGGCACAAGTTGCAGCGCGTTGGCAAACTGCTCCAGTTGAGCTTCGTTTTGGGGGACATCCTCGTCTGCAGAAGCTAGGTGGCTCATAACAATGTCGATATTCATTTCACTCCAGTCGCACTGATGCAATTCCGAAACATTGATGCCTAGGCGGTTCATCCCGCTATTGATCATCAGGTCGCATGGGCGTCCCGTTTCACGCCATCGGACTGCTTGTTCCACGCTGTTCAATACCGGTTTGGCGGATGATGTGATGGCAAATGGCATGTCTTCCGGACGTACGCCGTTTAAAACGGAGATGTTGGTGTGTGCCTCGGCACAAGATTCTATCTCCTTGGCTTCCCGCCAATTGGCGACATAGAAATCCCGGCAACCTGCGGATTGCAAACGCTGAAAAACCTCAACGGCACCAAGACCGTAAGCGTTGGCCTTTATCGCTGCTCCAGCGCTGGCAGCACCGCTCATATTATCCAGCGCGTGCCAATTGGATAGCAAGGCGCCGGCATCCAAACGCAGCCTTGTGGGTGATGGAATATCAATGACTTTATCGCTCATGATGCGGCGATAGTCAGTTTAATCTGCTTCGTCGAGTGCTGCTTCCGGGTCCTTGGGAATGCCCCACCAGGCTACGATAACGCCAAAGGCAACGACGACCCAGGTATACCAGAGGCCTGAATAGACATCACCCGATCGAGCGACGATATAGCCCGCAATCAGGGGCAGAAAACCGCCGAGATATCCCGCCCCGATATGGTAAGGTATCGACATGGAGCTATAGCGGATTTTTGGTGGGAACATCTCAGCCAGGAGCGCCGCTACTGATCCGTAAGTGAGTGCGCTGAGCGCGCCCAAAACGAGCAATATTGCGACAATGCCCAATATGCGCACAGCTCCAAGCTGCTGCTCTTCGAAATCAAAGCCTGAAGCACTGAGTGCGCTGCGAATTCCGTCCCGCCGCGCCGCCCCGTCACTGAACCAAGCCGTGTCGACTGCGATTTCCTCGCTGCCAGCGAAGAGTTTCAAATCCGATGCATCGGTGACCGTATAGGCAACACCAGAAGCCGTCAAAGTCTCCAGAATCTTGCCGCAGTCGCTTTGTTCACGGCTGAACAGCTCGGCAAAGGGGTCCGTGCTGCAAGCCGTGCCTTCTACACGAACCGGAGTAGCCTCCGATGCCGCCGACAATCCGGGATTGGCAAGTTGTCCCAAGCCCCAGAAGGATGGGAAAAGAAGAAATAGAGACAGGATTGCGCCAACGATAATCGGCTTCTTCCGTCCTACTTTATCTGACCATTTTCCGACGACAAGATAGAAAGACATCGCAATCAAACCGGCGAAAAACAGAATCAGGTCAACAGTCAAATCATCGACATTCATTGGGCCACGAAGAAATGACATGCCGGAGAAAAAGGCTGTGTACCAAATCGTGGTCAATATCCCGGTAATCCCGAACAGGGCGACGAAAATCCGCTTCTTGTTGCCGGGATAGGAAAAGCTTTCGGTGAACGGGTTTTTGGAGGTTTTTCCTTCAGCCTTCATCGCCTGGAAAACCGGACTTTCATTCAACTTCAAGCGCATCCACAGCGAAATGCCGAGTAATATTATCGAGAGCAAGAAGGGAATACGCCAGCCCCAATCGTTGAAATCATCGGTTGGAATCAGGAAACGGCAAGCTAGCACCACGCCAATGGACAATACAAAGCCGCCGGCAACGCTGGCCTGAATATAGCTGGTATAATAACCGCGTTTCTCTGTTGGTGCATGTTCCGCGACATAGATGGCCGCACCGCCATATTCGCCGCCCAGCGCCAGTCCCTGCAAAACACGCAGGAAGATAACAATCGCTGGCGCTGCCAGTCCGATGGTTTCGGCACTGGGGATCAAGCCAACACCAGCGGTCGCTATCCCCATCAGGGTGACGGTAACCAGAAACGTATATTTGCGCCCCAGTCGATCGCCCAGAAAGCCAAACAGGACAGCGCCTACAGGTCTGAAACCAAAGCCGATCGCAAAAGTTGCCCAAACCAACAGGATTTCAAGTGTTTCATTACCGCTTGGGAAAAAGGTGGGGCCAATGATGTAGAACAAGGTTCCGTAGATAAAGAAATCATACCATTCGAATATCGTTCCGGCGGATGACGCGCCGATGACAAGCTTGATTTCCTTGTCGGTTGGTTCGCGCTGCATTGCAACGGCTGCCTCACTGGCCATATTCGCCCTCCCCAAGGTGCTTTGATTATTCCAGTTCGAGTATCACTGCATCGACGGCAAGGCTATCCCCTTGTTCCGCCTCGACCGATTTCACGACGGCATTTTTCTCTGCACGCAAGATATTTTCCATCTTCATTGCCTCGACCACGGCCAATGGTTGGCCTTCCTCGACCTTGTCGCCTTCTTTGACGTGCAGCGCCACAAGCAGTCCCGGCATCGGGCAAAGGAGATATTTGGAAAGATCCGGCGGAACCTTTTCTATCATATACACGGCATGTTGCGCGATATGGGCAGGCAAGACCTGCACCTTGTGGGTTGCGCCATGTGTGTTGAGCGCAAAGCCATTGGCGGTCTTGGCAATTTTCACCGACAGGGGTTCTTCGCCAATATTGGCGAGAATCAGGCTATCACCAGGCGTGTAAGCTACAGACAGGTCGATATCCTGATCATCGACCAGAATAGCTTCTTCGGATACGGAGACCTGCTGAATGCTGTCACCAATTTTGACTTCCCATTCAGATGGCGGTTGCAGCCGCTGACCCAATTGATTGTCAATCCGGCGTGCGCGATCCGCGTGGGCAGTCGCAGCAAAAGCAGCAATGGCAGCGAGATTACGCAGCAAATCATCCGTCGCGGGTGCCCCCTGAAAACCATCAGGATATTCTTCGGCAATAAAATTGGTCGTGATATTGCCCTCGCGAAACCGCTCATGCTGCATCAGCGCTGAAAGAAAATCGATATTGTGTCCCGGTCCGGTAATCTCGAACCGGTTCAGCGCATCAATCTGACGATCAATGGCTTCAATGCGGGTTTCGCCATAGGTGATCAGTTTGGCAATCATCGGATCATAGAAGATCGAGACTTCGCCGCCCTCCGCAACACCGTCATCTATCCTGATGCCTTCTTCGGCTTCTGGCGGGTTATATTTAACCAGACGTCCGGTGGACGGCAGGAAGTTGCGATAGGGATCTTCGGCATAGACGCGGTTTTCGACCGCCCAACCGGTGAGGGTCACATCATCCTGCGTCAGCGGTAGCTTCTCGCCATAGGCCACGCGGATCATCTGTTCGACCAGATCGAGACCGGTAATATATTCGGTAACGGGATGCTCGACCTGCAACCGGGTGTTCATTTCAAGGAAATAGAAACTCTTGTCCGCGCCGACGATCAGTTCGACTGTACCCGCGCTGTGATAATCCACCGCTTTGGACAGAGCGACCGCCTGTTCACCCATTTTCTTGCGCATTTCAGGGTCAACAAAAGGAGATGGCGCCTCTTCGACGACTTTCTGGTGCCGCCGCTGAATCGAACATTCGCGTTCGCCGAGATAGATGACATTGCCATGCTTATCGCCGAGCACCTGAATTTCAATATGGCGAGGTTGTTCGATAAATTTTTCGATAAACACCCGGTCATCGCCGAAACTGGCAAGCCCTTCCCGCTTGGTCGCCTCAAAGCCTTCGCGGACGTCTTTCTCGTTCCAAGCGAGACGCATGCCTTTTCCGCCGCCGCCAGCGCTGGCTTTCATCATCACCGGATAGCCGATTTCGCCAGAAATTTTGACGGCGTGATCGGTGTCATCAATCTCACCGATATGGCCGGGAACAACGCTGACTCCAGCTTTCTCGGCCAGTTTTTTGGATTCAATTTTGTCACCCATGGCGGCAATCGCATTGGGTGGTGGCCCGATAAAGGCGATATCGTTTTCAGCAAGCTGTTCCGGAAAGCTGGTGCGTTCGGAGAGAAAGCCATAGCCGGGATGTACCGCTTCTGCTCCAGTTTCCTTACAGGCCGCAATAATCTTGTCCGCAATCAAATAAGACTCTGCTGCAGGAGAAGGCCCGATATGCACAGCCTCATCTGCCATCTGCACATGTGGTGCGCGCGCATCTGCGTCGGAATAAACAGCAACCGTTTTGATACCCATTTTCTCAGCCGTGCGAATGACCCGGCAAGCAATTTCACCACGATTGGCGATTAGTATTTTTTTGAACATAATTTATTTTTCTCGCGAATAATCACAAAAATGGAAAGCAAATAGGGCAGGATGATACAAGCCAAAAACAACAATGATGGTCCGCTGCACTCTCCGTTTGCAATTTTCATCTCAAGTGCATTTTTGCAGCCACCCAACTGAGAATTTGAAAACATCAAGAAAGCTGTAACCAAGCCAAACCATAAAATTCCGATGGCGACCGCCACAAACACTTTTAGAAAGACACGGTTTGAGATCACTCAGCCGCCTCCAACGCGCTATCCCTCAGTTCCGCTGCCATCGGAACCAGTCCCAGTTTTTCAAACATCGCTTCGTCGGCATCATCGCCTGCATTGCCAGTTGTCAGCAATTTATCACCGGTAAATATGCTGTTCGCTCCTGCCATAAAGCAGAGCGCCTGTGTGCTTTCCGACATCGATTCCCGGCCAGCGGATAGTCGCACCATCGAGGCTGGCATCGTAATCCGCGCTACCGCAATCGTGCGGACAAACTCGATATCGTCGATTTTCGCTAGCGGCGTATCGGCAAGCATATCGCCAAGCACGGTGCCCTTGACAGGAACCAGCGCATTCACAGGAACACTCTCTGGATGTTTAGGTAATGTTGCGAGCGCATGAATAAATCCGACCCGGTCTTCGCGTGTCTCGCCCATGCCGACAATCCCGCCAGAGCACACATTGATGCCGCTGGTCCGCACATTTTCGAGCGTTTCGAGACGATCGTCAAAAGTCCGCGTTGTGATCACCTTTTCATAATGCTCGGGTGACGTGTCGATATTGTGGTTGTAATAATCCAGCCCTGCCTCAGCCAGCATGTCCGATTGTTTCTGGGTCAACATGCCAAGGGTCATGCACGTTTCCATGCCCATTTGCCGGACGCCTTTGACCATTTCGATAATCGCCGGCATGTCGCGGTCTTTGGGATTTCGCCATGCTGCACCCATGCAAAAACGGGATGAGCCGCGGTCTTTGGCTTGCGCCGCCGTTTGCAGTACCGAGCGGACATCAAGAAGTTTTTCCGCTTTCAGACCACTTTCGGCATGAGCAGATTGATTGCAATAACCGCAGTCTTCCGGACATCCGCCGGTTTTGATTGATAGCAATGTAGAAAGTTGCACCTGCCCCGGTGTGTGATGCTGACGGTGCATGGTGGCTGCTTGAAACAACAATTCATCAAAGGGGAGGTTGAACAGGTCCGCAATTTCTTCGCGTGACCAGTCTTGTCTGACAGCGGTCTCGCTTGCGTCACTCACTTCGGTTTCGGTCATTCAGCGGCTTCCTCGGTTTCAGGTGGCATGTTGTGGCCCAGCAGGCGCAATATGTCAGCGGCACATTCCACAATATTGCTGCCTGGTCCATAGATTCCGACAACACCCGATTTACGGAGAAATTCATAGTCTTGCGGCGGGATAACGCCGCCGGCAAAAACCTTGATATCACTGCGCCCCGAATCGCGCAGCATCTGCACCAATTCGGGAATCAACGTCTTGTGGCCAGCGGCCAGACTGGACGCGCCCACGGCATCAACATTTTCCGAAAGAGCCAGATCGCGGGTTTCTCCCGGTGTCTGGAATAGCGGGCCGGATATCACATCGAATCCCATATCGGTAAAAGCGCTGGATACGACATTGGCGCCGCGGTCATGCCCGTCCTGCCCCATTTTCGCGACCAGGATTTTTGGTTTGCGGCCAAGGCGCTGGGACACGGTATCAACACCATCCACCACCAGAGCATATTGAGGATCGCCCTCATAGGCAGCTCCGTAAATGCCTTTCACCGGTGTCGGCTTGGTTGCGTAACGGCCAAAGGCGGCTTCCATTGCATCGGATATTTCGCCCAGAGAAGCACGTTTGCGTGCGGCATCGACCGCAAGCGCCAGCATATTGCCATCGGCCTTGGCGCCGTCAGTGATAGCTTGCAATGCCGTCTGACAGGCATCCTCATCCCGCTCTTTGCGCATCTTGTCGAGGCGAGCGATCTGCCCCTGCCGCACTTTCGCATTGTCAATATCGAGTGTTTCGAGCTGGTCCTCGTCTTCCAGAACATATTTGTTCACGCCGACAATGACATCGTCGCCCTTATCGACCCGCGCCTGACGACCGGCAGCAGCTTCCTCGATCATGCCCTTGGGCCAGCCATCGGCCACGGCTTTGGCCATGCCGCCCTCAGCTTCCACCCGCTCGATAATCTCCCAGGCCTTTTCGACCAGTTCGTCGGTCAGGGCTTCGACATAATAGCTGCCACCGAGCGGATCGACGACTTTGGTAATGCCGGCTTCTTCTTGCAAAACAATCTGTGTGTTGCGGGCAATCCGGGCGGAAAAGTCGGTCGGCAGCGCAATCGCTTCATCCAGCGCATTGGTGTGGAGTGATTGGGTGCCGCCCAATGTAGCGGCCATCGCCTCGATGGTCGTCCGAATCACGTTGTTGTATGGATCCTGCTCGGTCAGCGAAACGCCTGATGTCTGACAATGGGTCCGCAACATCTTGGACCGTTCCGATTGTGCGCCCAGATCGGTCATTACGCGGTGCCACAAAGTTCGTGCGGCACGCAACTTGGCGACTTCCATGAAGAAGTTCATCCCGATGCCGAAAAAGAAACTCAGGCGGCCTGCAAATGCATCAATATCCAGACCTGTTGCCATGGCCTGTTTGGCATATTCACGGCCATCGGCAATGGTGAAAGCCAATTCCTGTACCGCCGTCGCACCGGCTTCATGCATATGATAGCCGCTGATCGAAATGCTGTTGAATTTCGGCATATGCTCGGACGTATAGGCTATAATATCCGAAATAATCCGCATGGAAGGCGCAGGCGGATAGATATAGGTGTTGCGGACCATAAACTCTTTAAGAATGTCATTCTGGATCGTGCCCGCAAGCTTGTCCTGGGAAACGCCCTGCTCTTCTGCAGCAATGATATAGAAGGCCAGACACGGAATAACCGCCCCGTTCATGGTCATCGAAACCGACATGGTATCGAGCGGAATTCCGTCGAACAGAATTTTCATATCCTCGATACTGTCAATCGCGACGCCAGCTTTACCGACGTCGCCGACAACTCGAGGGTGGTCGCTGTCATAGCCGCGATGGGTCGCGAGGTCGAAAGCTACCGAGAGACCTTTCTGACCAGCAGCGAGATTACGACGATAGAAGGCATTGGACTCTTCGGCGGTAGAGAAGCCAGCATATTGACGAATGGTCCATGGCCGTCCGGCATACATGCTGGCCTTCACACCGCGCGTAAAGGGTCCGAAGCCAGGAAGACCCGGATCACCGGTATCATCCGCTGTGTAAAGTGGTTTGACGCCGATACCTTCTGGTGTCTCCCAAGTCAGGTCGCGCCCTTTGACCTCTTTGTCCGCGAGCGCTTTCCAGTCTTCTATCGTCGGTTTGTCAGTCATTATTCGCCCTTAAATTCGGCTTTCCGTTTCTGCAGGAAGGCAATCGCACCTTCACGTGCATCGTTGCTGTCACCGGCCAGTCGCTGCCCCTCCGCTTCTTTCAACAGGGCTGAAGCATAGTCGCTTTCCAGCGCCGCGGCCAGATTTTGACGCATGACACCCAGCGCAACAGTTGGTCCGCCGGCCAGTCGCTTCGCCAGCGCATTGGCCTCATCCATCAAAGCTGCATCGTCGACACATTTATAGACCAATCCCCAATCTGCGGCTTTTTCACCGGGAATTTTTTCGCCGAGCATCATCATCTCTGTGGCACGGGCCTTGCCTACCAGCCGGGTGAGCATCCAGCTTGCGCCGCCATCGGGTACCAAGCCGATATTGACAAAAGCCTGCAAGAAATAAGCGGATTTACCGGCAATGGCAAAGTCACTGGCCAGCGCAATGGAACAACCCACGCCTGCGGCAGGGCCGTTGACCGCAGTGATGGTTGGAATATCCAGCTTGGCGAGTTTCAACATCAGCGGGTTATAGTGCTGATTTAGCGCCGCATAGGAGCCCTGCCCACCCGACAAAGCGCTGGCGCCGCCTTTGGCCTGCAGATCGGCACCGGCACAAAAGGCGCGCCCTTCACCGGTAATGATGACAGCGCGTGCATCCTCCAGCTTGTCCAGTGCCAGTAACAAATCATCCGCCATGTCCAGAGAACAAGCGTTCAAGCGGCTTGGCTGGTTCAGCGTGATGGTTGCCACCTGATCGGCAATGTTCAGTTTGATATTCTCGAATTCCATATTTTGTCCCTTTGAGTGGCGTCAAGCCGGTTCGATGCCGGATCAACTTTATAGTATTCTCTGTGGTGGATTAATGATCCTTAGGAGTTTCCATTATCTCGGTTAGCATCCCGCCCATATCCTTGGGATGCACAAAAAAGATAAGTGTTCCATGCGCGCCGATGCGCGGTTCGCCCAAAACGCGCTTGCCCATGGCTTCGAATTCGGCCTTGGCGGTACGGATATCTGGCACTTCAAAGCAGATGTGATGTTGTCCGCCCAATGGATTCTTGGAAAGGAAGCCGTGGATCGGACTGTCCTCACCAAGCGGTTCGATGAGTTCAATCTGCGTGCCGTTGGTGGGACCGTCAGCTGGTGTGTCAACAAAGCAGACCTTTACGCCCTGCGCCGGCAAATCAAACGGATCGTGGATTTTCGTCGCCCCCATGACATCTTGCCAATGCGCTATGCTGTCCGGAATGGACGGTGTGACGACGCCGATATGATTGAGGCGGCCTAGTTTCAATGTGCTTCTCCGTGCGGAATGATTTTGTGGACCAATGGCGCGATCACTGCGCCGATGGCTACGCCGAACAATCCGGATAGTATCGCAAAACTGATCCCGCTGGCAAATAGCTGGGCGTTTTCTGGAAATAGCCCAACCAGAGGATGGGAAATAATACCGATCAGATGCTCCGGGCCATGCCAGCCAACGGCGGCGATATTGTGTACCAGCAAGCCTCCGCCAACCCACGCCATGGCCAATGTGCCAATGATCGAGATAGTCGCGAGTAATTTCGGCATGAACGCCACCAGACTGCGGCCGAAGGAAGCCACGAAACCGTCATTTTCAGTCGCAAGGTGCAAACCCACATCGTCCATCTTAACAATCAAGGCGACCACGCCATAAACACCCACTGTTATCACAATACCGATCAACGCAAGGATGATGCCCTGCTGCCACCAAACCTCTTCGGTCACTTCGGACAGGGCGATAGCCATAATCTCACCGGACAGGATGAAATCAGTACGGATAGCGCCGGATACCATTTCATCTTCGCGTCCCGGGCCTTCGACAATGGCAGGTTTGTCATGCTTAGTCGTCTCATCGACATGGAGCCACTCAAGCACCTTCTCCGCAGCCTCGTAGCAAAGGAAGAGACCTCCAAGGATCAGGATGATCGGGATAAGAAAAGGCGCAAACTGGCCAAGGAGAACCGCTGCCGGAAGCAGGAACAGAAGCTTGTTCTTGATTGATCCCTTGGCGATCTTCCAGATCATCGGAAGTTCGCGCGCCGGGCTAAAACCTGTCACATATTGCGGGGTGACCGCAGCGTCATCGATCACAACACCGGCAGATTTAGCACCTGCACGCGCCGCCGCTGCGCTTATGTCATCAACTGAGGCTGCGGCCACCTTGGCAATGGCTGCGACGTCGTCGAGAAGGGCTACTAGTCCTGTTGGCATTTATTTAGATATCCCATCGCGTTGATTTGGTGGGGTGGGTGCAACATCCAGTTTTTCATCAACCATTTTTATGAATTTTCTGGCGTCATTGGGAAATCTGAAAAACACGTTCACACTAAAACCGTCATTTAGAGATTTTCGGGGATCAGTTTTCTTGGCTATTCCCTGCTTCCATGCAGACCATTCAAGAATAACGGCACTCAACATTTCCGAAGTGAATTCTGATATTGCATGGTCAATTGCTTCTTCAGGCGAGGAATAAAAATCATCCCAACTTTGATGCACGTAACCACCTAGAAACTGATACAAGCTTGGCCAGTGTTTCTCGGCTTGCATTCTAAAGTCTCGACGCTTTTCAATCACAACGGAATGTTATCATGCTTCTTCCAAGGGTTTTCCAACTCCTTGTTTCGCAGCTTCCGCAATCCCAACGCCACGCGTCTCCGCGTCGAATGCGGCATGATAACTTCATCAACAAAACCCTTTTGAGCCGCAATAAACGGGTTGGCGAAGCGGTCTTCATATTCCTTGGTCTTCTCGGCAATCTCCTCTTCGGTCTTGCCGCGAAAGATAATTTCTACTGCCCCTTTCGCGCCCATGACAGCGATTTCGGCGGTCGGCCACGCGTAGTTGAGATCACCGCGCAAATGCTTGGATGCCATGACGTCATAAGCACCGCCATAGGCTTTACGCGTGATGATGGTGATCTTCGGCACAGTCGCTTCGGCATAGGCAAAGAGCAGTTTTGCGCCGTGTTTGATAATGCCATTATGCTCCTGTGATGTGCCGGGCAGAAAGCCGGGGACGTCCACCAAGGTAATGATCGGAATATTGAACGCATCGCAATAGCGGACGAAGCGCCCGGCCTTCTTGGACGCATTAATATCAAGACAGCCGGCGAGGACCATGGGTTGGTTAGCTACTACGCCTACCGTTTGTCCTTCAATGCGGCCAAAGCCACAAATGATATTGGCGGCATGTGCTGGTTGAATTTCGAAAAAATCGCCTTCATCGACCATTTTCTGAATGACCTCATGCATATCATAAGGCTGGTTGGCGTTGGCCGGGATCAGAGTATCTAGACTGTCCTCCAGCCGATCCCATGGATCAGCCGTGGGGCGCTCTGGCACCTCTTCCCGATTGCTCAGCGGCATATAGTCAATGAAATCACGTGCTGCGAGCAGCGCTTCGATATCATTCTCATAAGCGACATCAGCAACGCTTGTCTTGGTCGTATGGGTCACTGCCCCACCTAGCTCTTCCTGCGTGACGATTTCGTTGGTTACGGTTTTTACAACGTCCGGACCCGTGACGAACATATAGCTGCTGTCCTTCACCATGAAGATGAAGTCCGTCATCGCAGGCGAATAAACGGCACCGCCTGCACAAGGTCCCATTATAAGGCTGAGCTGCGGGATCACACCGCTCGCCAATACATTCCGCTGGAAGACATCGGCATAGCCGCCCAATGATGCCACTCCTTCCTGAATACGCGCACCGCCGCTGTCGTTGATACCAATGACCGGAGCGCCAACCTTCATGGCATTTTCCAGCACCTTGCAGATTTTCTCAGCATGACGTTCTGACAGCGAACCGCCGAAGACTGTGAAGTCCTGACTGAAGACGAACACGAGGCGGCCGTTGATTGTACCGGAACCAGTGACCACGCCATCACCCGGTATCTTCGTTTCTTCCATACCGAAATCGACGCAATTATGCTCGACATAGGTGTCGATCTCTTCAAACGAGCCCTCATCAAGCAACACTTCGATCCGTTCGCGTGCTGTCAACTTGCCTTTGGCGTGCTGAGAATCAATCCGTTTTTGACCGCCGCCCAGATGGGCCTCCGCGCGCTTGGCTTCGAGCTGCTCGATAATCGTCTGCATGAATCCCCCAAGATGATTTGGAACTGTGATTTGGCTACGGAAACGTCCCTAGCCAATGCACGGAGGATTATGCAATCGTCAATAAAAATTAATCGATCAATTAAGTTTCTTTCGAAACGGCCTGTGCCGTAACGTCAACCTATTTCAACAAGACCAATTCTTCCGACATACTGGGGTGCAAAGCGACAGTGTCATCAAACGCCTGTTTGGTTAAACCTGCTTTGACCGCGACAGCAGCTGCCTGAAGAATCTCCGGAGCATCGGGACCAATCATATGCAGGCCGAGAATTTTCTCGCTCGTCGCCTCAACGATCATTTTGTAGAGACTGCGTTCCGGCCGATCAGCAAAGGCATTGCGCATTGCCCGGAAGTCAGACGAATAGACTTTGATGTTGCCGTATTGTGTCCGCGCTTCACCTTCAGTCAGGCCAACGGAAGCAATTGGCGGCTGAGAGAATACCGCCGACGGGATGCAATCATAATCAACAGTCCGCGGTGTATTGTTGAACACCGTATCGGCAAAAGCTTGCCCTTCGCGAATGGCAACGGGGGTCAGCTGAACACGGTCCGTTACATCGCCGACGGCATAGATGCTATCGACATTGGTCCGGCTATACTCATCGACCTTGATGGCGCCTTTCTCGTTGGTTTCGACATCAGCATTTTCGAGGCCAAGCCCATCAATTTTCGGACGCCGCCCGGTTGCAGCAAGAACAACGTCGGCCCGCATGGCAGGCTTGCCGTCCATGTAGACATCTAGCGCGCCGTCTTCCCGCTTCTCAATCTTGTCGAACGTGCAGTTGAATTTGTAATTTATGCCCTTGGTCATCGCAATCTGCAGCAAACGGTCGCGCAAGCTCTCGTCATAACCGCGCAAGATCACATCCGAGCGGTTTACAACGAAGACTTCGCTGCCGAGACCGTTGAATATGCCGGCAAATTCATTGGCAATATATCCGCCACCAGAGATGATGACTGTTTCAGGCAGCTTCTCCAGATGGAACATTTCATTGGAAGTCAGCATATGCTCACTGCCCGGAAAGTCCGCCACATCAGGCCATGCGCCCACAGCAACCAATATATATTTGGCGGTCACGGTCTTGCCGCTGGCCAGTTTTACTTCATGCGGGCCAACAATCTCCGCGCGCTCCAATATGATCTCGACATCGTGATTGTTCAATGTCTGCGTATAGGCGTTGTTGAGCCGATCGACATCGGCAAGAATATGATCGCGCAGCTTTGTCCAATCAAACTTGGCATTTTCCCAAGTCCAGCCAAAATTTTTGCCATCTTCGAGATCTTCGGAAAAATGAGAGCCGTACACCAGCATCTTTTTCGGCACACAGCCGCGAATGACACAAGTACCGCCTACGCGATATTCTTCCGCAACTGCAACTTTGGCACCGTATGAAGCCGACACCCGCGCCGCTCTGGTTCCACCCGAACCCGCGCCGATGACGAACAGGTCATAATCATATTCCGACATTATTTGTTCCTTAATAACTCAGACAGAAAATGCCCGGTTTTTTAGTATTTCGGTCGAAGCGTCCATTTGGTTACTGTCCCCTGCCAAAAGCGCATTGGCCATTTCTTTGCCCAATTCAACACCAAATTGATCAAACGGATTGATGCCCAAGAGTACCGCATTTGCAAAAGTGCGATGCTCATAAAAGGCAATGAGTGCCCCTAGTGTCCGCCCGTCGAGATCGTCTAGTAATAGAGTCGTTGATGGCCTGTCACCCGGATAATTTCGATTACTATCATCGGAAGTTTTGCCGGCCATCAGCGCAGCGCTCTGTGCGAAACAATTGAGTAACAATCCCTGATGATGTTCGGCCGCCAATGAATGGCCCGGCTCAATCACAGCCAAAAATTCAACCGGCACCAGATGGGTACCTTGGTGCAGCAGCTGGAACACGGCGTGCTGGGCGTCCGTCCCTATTCCGCCCCATACAATCGGACTGCTATGACGATCCAGCGGTTTGCCATCTGCCATAACCGACTTGCCATTGCTCTCCATTTCCAGCTGCTGCAGATAGTCCGGCAGCAGTCTCAGTCTTTCGTCATAGGCAAATACCGCGCGCGTCTCGCAATTTCTGACCTGGCTGTAATATTGGTCGCAAAATGCTGCTAACACCGGAATATTCCGTTCAAATGGCGTCTGCCTGAAATGTTCGTCCATTTCCGCTGCACCCGTGAGCAAGTCGTTGAAAACCTCTATACCGAGCGTCAGTGCCGCGCTAAATCCAATGGAGGACCAGAGTGAATAACGCCCGCCAACTGTCTCCGAGAACGGCAATATACGGCTTTCATCAATGCCCCACTCAACGGCCTTGTCGGGCATTGCCGTCAACGCAATGATTTTACCGAATGGATCAGAGACACCCTGCTCCTTCATCCAGTCCGTAACCGATCTCGCATTCAGAAATGTTTCTGCTGTGGTGAAACTCTTCGATGCTATAACAAGCAGCGTCTTGTGAGCATCAAAGCGCTCCAATACAGGCTCTAGCGCGCAGCCATCAATATTCGAGATGACCGCCGTTTGATATTTTTCATCTCCGATTTTCAATGCTTCGAGCAGCAATTTCGGTCCCAATGCCGAACCACCTATTCCAAGATGGATGATATATTCAATTTCTCCAAGCGCACCTGCCTCGATTGCCTGAACCAAAGCTTGCATGCGGTTTTTCAACAATTGGGCATTTTCAACACTGGTTTCTAAACCTATTCCGCGCTCCGCTGTATGTTCCGCTGCGCGACCTTCACTGGGATTTATGGCGACGCCACTGGTCAGGGCTTCAATTTCGTCGGATAGGTTCCTGTCAGCGGCAAGCTTTTGAAAGCTTTCAAGCAAGGCACTGTCCATATGTGTTTTCGAAAAATCAAAATAGATACCGGATTGTTCGAAGCCGAATTGCTTGGTTCGTTGCGGATCCGCTTCGAACAGGTTTTTCAAGGTTGATGCAGGTTGGGTTTCAATCGCGTTCCAATGATCCAAAGCATATTCTTTCTTGTTATTTACAACGACCTAGTAGCCCCGCCTTTTCGATCTTAGCTCTATCCTGCGACCCTTTGATGAACAAGGCCAAATCACCAGCCATCATCGCTAAATACTGTCTCTTGACCGCACGCGCCATTATCAGCAAAGGGGCGCGATGAAAGATAAATCCGCTCCGCGCTCTGAAACCGCTGATTTCATGGTCTTCCTCGTAAAGTTGGCTTTGTTCGTCATAATTTTGCGCAGCTTTATCGTCTCGCCTTTCAATATCCCTTCGGAATCCATGCAGCCGCGTCTGATGGTCGGGGATTACCTGCTCGTGGCGAAATGGCCCTATGGCTACTCAAAATATAGCATGCCGTTTAGTGTTCCCGTCATTCCAGGCAGGATATTGGCCAATACACCTGAACCTGGTGATGTAGTCGTCTTCAAGGCACCGCCCAGCGGCACTGATGATTATATCAAACGGGTTATAGCCTTGTCCGGTGATATTGTTCAGGTGACCAACGGTGTAGTTTCGATCAATGGTGCTGAGGTCCAGCGCAAGAAGATTGACGATTACACACATGCAGTGTCTGCCAACAGCCCCTGTTATGCCACATATTTTGAAACAACCAATGCTGATGGCGAACGAATTTGTCGTTATCCTCAGTTTGAAGAAACACTACCCAACGGCAGAAAATACAAGGTACTCGACGTCAATGAAGCATCCGAAGGCGACAATACAGAGACCTTTGTTGTACCAGACGGACATATGTTCCTGATGGGTGACAATCGTGATCGCAGCGCCGATAGTCGTTTTCCTGCAGTAGAAGGACAAGCTATTGGTATGGTCCCACAGGAAAATCTGGTAGGACGTGCGCTGGTTTCTGTCTTCTCGACCGACGGGTCTGCTGAGTGGATCAAACCATGGACCTGGTTTAGCGCAGCGCGGTGGGGGCGTATTGGAGAGGGCTTTGAATAAACCGGAATTTCTGGATTGGCTGACCAAAGTAACCGGAAAAGAACCCGGTGACGAGACGCTTTATATCCGTGCGGTCACCCATGGCAGCTTTGGCGATGACGACTATCAGCGTCTTGAATTTCTGGGTGACCGTGTCTTGGGCCTGACCATAGCCGCCCAGCTTTACAAACAGTTCCCCAATGAACCGGAAGGTAAACTGTCTCAACGGCTCAATGGCCTGGTCTCGGGCAAAGTCTGTGGAGAGATTGCGCTAGACACAGGAGTTTCCACTCATTTGCTGCTGGGTAAACAGGCACGAGATGATGGTGCCCGGCAGAGCGCCAAGGTATTGGGTGACGTCATGGAGTCTTTGATTGGTGCTGTTTATCTTGATCATGGGATGGAAACAGCGAAAGACTTCATCCTCAAACATTGGGGCGGACGGATATCCGGCATGGAGAAGGACGTCCGGCATCCCAAATCCGCCCTGCAGGAATGGGCCGCGGCACATAATCGCAAGATGCCCGTTTATCAGCTGGTTGAGAAAGCTGGTCCGCATCATGATCTGCGTTTCACGGTGAAAGTCAGTATCAATAAGGTTGGTGAAGTGGAAGCAACGGCTTCCTCGATTCAGACCGCGGAGACGACCGCCGCAAAACTGTTTCTGGAAAAATATACATGACTCAAAAATGTGGTGTAGTGGCGTTGATCGGCGCACCCAATGCGGGTAAATCGACGTTGATCAACGCTCTTGTTGGTCAGAAGGTGGCGATCACCAGTTCTAAACCGCAAACTACGCGGACTCGGTTGCTTGGTATCGCGATCGAGGATGAGGCGCAGCTGCTCCTCGTCGATACACCTGGTATTTTTGAACCGCGCCGCCGACTTGACCGCGCGATGGTCTCTGCGGCCTGGGACGGTGCCGAAGATGCCGATATTGTCATTATGCTGGTGGACTCGCGTGCTGGTCTTGGCCCCAGAGTCACGTCGATTGTGGAACGCATCAAGCACCGTCCGGAAAAATTGATACTGGTAATGAACAAGGTCGACATTGCAGCGAAGGACAAATTGCTCGCCCATGTGACCAAGTTAAATGATCTGTGCGGGTTTAATGAAACCTTTTTTGTCAGCGCCAAAACCGGCGATGGGCTTGATGAACTGAAATCCTACCTAGTTGATGCGATGCCGGAAGGTCCGTGGCATTTTCCGGAAGATCAGGTGTCGGACGTCAGTGAAAGGCTTTTGGCAGCCGAGATCACCAGGGAACAGGTTTTCCGCCAACTTCATGCGGAGTTGCCCTATGCGACGGCCATTGCGATGGAGCAATATAAGGAACGTCCAGATGGCTCGTTGGAAATTCACCAGCAAATCCTGGTAGAAAAACCAACCCAACGCGCGATCATCCTGGGCAAAGGTGGCCACCAGATCAAGGATATCGGCGCGAAGGCGCGTGCAGAGCTGTCCGAAATATTGGGCAAGACTGTCCATCTCTATCTTCACGTCAAAGTCAGTGCAAATTGGGATGAAGACAAGAGCCTTTATCAGGATATGGGATTGGATTGGGTCAAATAGGCGCAGACGTTGAACAATCGCCGTGCGGTCTAGTAGCGTTCGATATATCTGATCTGGGTAAAGCTGTTGTCATTATGCGCCTCAACCACACAATTGCGTCCCCCAGCTTTGGCCTCGTATAAAGCTGAGTCAGCCCGGCGTAAGGCCATAGCAAAACTCTCGTCCTCAAGGATCAAGGCTATACCAAAACTGGCAGTTATCCGATCTTCCGGCGCAATCTCCGGGTGAACGATCATCCCGATCGATAACCTCAGATGTTGCGCCACAATCAGGCGATCTCCCGACGTTACTTTGTCGAGGATTACGATAAATTCTTCGCCGCCGATGCGCCCTACCTTGCCCAGATTGCCAGTGACTCTCTGTAGAACTGATGCTGCTCGTGTCAGTACATTGTCACCGGTTTCATGGCCAAAATTGTCGTTTACCTTCTTGAATTCGTCGAGATCGACAATCATTACCGCGCGGTCTGACATATCGTTTTTGCTGAGTTCTTTGCTGATAAACTGGTCCAGTCCACGCCGATTCATAAGGCCGGTAAGTGGGTCGATCGTGGTTGCCAATTGATATTTGAGGATGATGTTATGGCCGACCACTATCAGCATAACGACACCGCATGCCAATCCGCAAATGGCACTGGAGGCGTGCAATGCCATGGCATAGGCGGACCCTTGGTAGTTGGCGGCTGTGTGTGTTGCATCGAGGACGCCGTAGATCACATATGGCCGAAGGAAATAGATGAAACACAGTGCTGCGATCAGAAAGAACATGATATTGTCCAGCACGCCGCTGCGCTTCTTCCAGAATAGCGGTAACGCACAGGATAATATCAACCCCGCGGTCAAGGATGAGAAAATTGACCGCAAGATAATATCTGGGTCAACGAAGCTGAACCAGAGCAATGGCATCATTCCAACGCCTGCGATCCCGCCAATAGCGATCAACGGATACCGCGCTCTATAGTGAGCAAATATCGACAAGATCAGACCGATGCTGAAACACCAGAATATCAGCTTGGCAACCATATCCGAAATAACAGGATCCAAAAATGATCGACTGATATCTACCAGAAATGCCCCAAGGCCGCAGAGATAGGCGGAGGCAAGCCATCCGGCCATATGCTGTTTGCGATCATATAGATAGATGACCGCAAACACCGTGGCAAACAATGCCAGAATCACAACCATCAAGCTGCGGAAGATAAGGTTCGCTTCAATCATCCGATCATTAGACGGAAAAACAGGGTTCTGTTTAAGGGACGGCAGATACCAATCCTAAAGGTGGAGCACGTCCTTAAAGGCGTTTCGCAATCCATCGTACAATTAGGCGAAATCGCCCCTTAAGATAGTAAACGGACGACCGTTATAAATACAGTGTTTCAGGACTTCGATCATAGCAACAATGGCGACGGCCCTCGCACAACAATTGAGCCACTCTTTTTATCCACTTCAGAATAAGGTAAAATTAAATGGTCGGTAATGTTCAAACGGCTGAGTTTGGAGCCTTTAATGGCAGCAACGGGGAAATCGACCAGGAACGTCGGAAAAAGGAACGTCAGCTCACTGTTTTTCGCCTGGCAAAAATCGTATCCGGCACGGCTGAAGGTTGGGGCTTCATAAAAAATATCTCGGGCAGCGGCGTCATGATCGAGATACATCCCAGCTTTGAAATGGGAGACACCGCAACAGTTGCTTTGACTGATGACGTGGCACTTACCGGGAGCATACGCTGGCGCAAAGACGCATTGGTGGGCATGCAATTCCAAAATGAAATCAACGTGAATGAACTGCTCGCAAGCTTGCGGGTCCACAATAAGTACCAACTCTCTCGGTTACCGCGGGTGCACATGCGGCAAGCCATAGTTTTCAGGATCGGTTCAACTTTGGTCAAAGCCGAAATCTGCGATATTTCACCCGCCGGAATCCGGATTGATGCTGATTATCTGTGTGAAGTTGGCAATCAACTGACATTGGTTGTTCCACAATTGGGTGACATAACCGGTACCGTCAGGTGGCAAAAAGGATCGGAAATCGGGATTAAATTCCATAAACGGGTTTCCGTTCCCCAGATTACCGATTGGTTGGCGAACTTTTATACCACGGAAACAAAACCTGAATCAGGGCGTGGGGTTGAACTGGGTTAAGCGACTTTGGGCTTTCTCAAGGATGTTTGCTTTATCTTGAAAGCGGAAATTGAACGCTAAGTTTAGACTGTCGACATTCCGCTCATCGCGATTGTTTAACTGCAATAACGTAGACATGCGTTTCAGGATATTGATCAAGTTCCATGTGCATCAGCGACAAGCCGTTGTCCAAGAGGATCCTGATGTTTTCAGTTATCCCGATCGTGCTGTAATAAAAGGTGTCGTTACACCATTCACTTTCGCCACCGCCTGACCCATCGCCAAAAGTATATATCAACACCCCATCCTCGTTCAAAAGCTGGCATAGCTTTGTAAGAACTGGCTTTTGCATGTCGAGAGGTAGATGAAAAATACTGTCCCAAGCAATGATGAAGTCGAACTTTTTTGATGTTTCCCACGAACTGATGTCTTGATGAATAAAATCTTCTTCAGGATGATTTTGCGAAGCCAGTCGTATCATTTCTTTGGATACGTCCAGACCGGTAACCTTGTATCCATTTGATTGCAAAATACGGATAAACCGCCCGCCAGCTCCGCATCCTACATCGAGAGCTGAACCGCCATCTGGCGCAAAACCAATCGCCCTTTTGAACTGTTCCACTCCGTAGCGGGAACTATTGTGACGATCATTCCACCACTGTGCAATTTTGTCATACTTCTCGCCAAGAACCGAGGGTTCCATAATCTTGCATCCTCAACCATGTTGTGCATGCAGAGAACGCCGCTATTCCGTTTTTGCCTTCGCTGCCGCCTTCTTAGCCGCTGGTTTCTTCTTCGCTGCGGGTTTTTTCTTCGCCGCAGCCTTCTTCTTAGGTGCCGCCTTCTTCCTGCGCTTTTTAGCTGGGCCTTTCGCCGCGCGATCATCAATCAACTGCGCCGCTTCTTCCAGTGTCAGCTGATCCTTGTCCACCGTCTTGGGCAGCGACGCGTTGGTTGTGCCATCGGTGACATAGGGACCGTAGCGGCCATCCATCAGCTTGATTTCTTCTTCGGTGCGCGGATGTTTGCCCATGATCTTTAACGGCTCAGCGCCTCTACGGCCGCCTTTACCGTTTTTCGCTGCATCTGCGAGCTTCGCAACCGCCGCGTTCATTCCGATTTCAAACACCTCCATAGTATTTTCAAGCCGTGCGGACTTGCCGTCGTGGCTTAAATAGGGACCATAGCGGCCTATCTGCGCGTTGACTTCCTTGCCCGTCTCCGGGTGCATGCCGACTTCGCGTGGCAGGGAAAGCAGTTTTAATGCCCATTCCAGGCCAAAATCTTCCGCCGGCACATCTTTGGGGATGGAAGACCTTTTTGCTTCCTTACCCTCGCCGCGCTGAACATAGGGGCCAAAGCGGCCGACCATTTTGGTGATTTTTTCATCCGTATCGGGATCGATGCCCAAGTCCTGCGGGCCTTCATCCTCGTCAGCATTGGCTCCGCCGCCTTGGGCAAAACGGCGCGTATATTTGCAATCAGGATAGTTGGAACAGGCGACAAACGCCCCAAAGCGGCCACCGCGTAGGGCCAGCTTGCCCTCGTTACAGCGAGGACATAGGCGAGGATCGCTGCCGTCTTCTTTTTCCGGGAACAGATAAGGCTCCAGAAATTTGTCGAGTTCCGCCGTAACTTCGGACGGCAGTTTCTCCATGACTTCGGCTGTCTTGGGTTTGAAATCATACCAGAAGGCTTCGAGAATCTTCTGCCATTCTGCTCGGCCACCGCTGACTTCGTCCAGCTCATCCTCAAGTTCTGCCGTGTATTCATAAGCGACATAGCGTTGGAAAAATCTTTCTAGAAAACCTGTTAAGAGACGTCCGCTTTCCTCTGCAAAGAAACGATTTCCTTCGGTTCGGATATAGGCGCGATCTTTGAGCGTTTTGATGATCGAGGCATAGGTAGAAGGACGGCCAATGCCGAGTTCTTCCATCTTCTTGACCAGGCTTGCTTCGCTGTAACGCGGAGGAGGCTGGGTGAAATGCTGATTGGCTTCGACAGATTTTTTCGCCGGGCTGTCACCTTTGGACATAGCTGGCAACAAGCCGCCATTTTCATCTTTGCTGTCGTCGCGGCCTTCTTCGTAAAGTGCCATAAAGCCGGGAAATTTCACAACCTGCCCGGTTGCGCGCAGACCGGTCTGACCGGTACCGTCGAGCATATCGATCGTTGTGCGTTCCAGGCGCGCGGCGGCCATCTGGCTGGCCATAGCGCGTTTCAGGATCAGGCTGTAAAGCTTCGCATGATCACCGCTGCCCACACTGTCGCGGGTAAAGCTGGTTGGACGGATGGCTTCATGGGCCTCCTGAGCATTCTTGGCTTTGGACTTGTAGACACGAGGCTTGTCCGGGACATAGCTGGCGTCATAACGATCGGAAATCGCCTTACGCGCGGCAGAGATGGCGCTGTCATCCATCTGTACGCCATCCGTACGCATATAGGTAATCGCGCCATCTTCATAAAGCTGCTGAGCAATCCGCATGGTGTGGCTTGCCGAATAGCCGAGTTTACGCGCCGCTTCCTGTTGTAAGGTTGAGGTTGTAAACGGCGGCGGCGGATTGCGGGTAAGTGGCTTGGTTTCAACTGTTTCAATCGTGAACAGGCCGTTTTCAACCGCTGTTTTGGCAACAGTTGCTTCGGCCTCGTTGGACAGATCCATCTTGCCAAGCTTTTTACCCTGATGGATGGTCAGACGGGCTTCAAATGCCTGACCGCCCTGCTCCATCTGTGATGTGACCGACCAATACTCTTGTGGATTAAAGACTTCGATTTCGCGCTCACGCTCGACGATCAGGCGCAAAGCTACGGATTGGACCCGGCCAGCGGATTTGGCGCCGGGTAGTTTGCGCCACAGTACGGGTGACAGCGTGAAACCGACAAGATAATCCAATGCACGGCGGGCGCGATAAGCGTCAATCAGGTCATCATCCAACGTTCGTGGATGGGCCATGGCATCCGTAACCGCCGATTTTGTAATTGCGTTAAAAGTGACCCGATCGACTTTTTCAGGCAGCGCCTTTTTCTTCTTCAAAACCTCAAGCACGTGCCAGCTAATCGCTTCCCCTTCCCGATCAGGGTCGGTCGCGAGAACGAGGCGGGTCGCCTTTTTGGATTCGTCGGTAATCGCTTTCAGCTGCTTGGTCTTGTCCGAATAAGGCTGCCAGACCATGGAAAAACCATCGTCCGGGTCAACCGAGCCGTCTTTGGGCGGCAAGTCGCGGATATGGCCGTAAGAAGCCAGTACCTTGAAATCCGAACCCAGATATTTTTCGATTGTTTTCGCTTTGGCGGGTGACTCAACGATTACTAATTGCATATTTTCCGATTTTCATTTGTCTCACGTATACGCGCGAGGCTGTTGCACAGGTTGGACGTTCGTCAAGCCCTTGATCGACGAAAATGCCATTTAGCCGAATTTTGAAGGATTTCAACTAGGCAAACTTACGCGGGCACCAGCATGGCGGGTCAATCGACCTGCCAGCTCAAGCTCCAGCAAAATCATCTGTACCGACGAAGCGGATAGGCCGGATTGCCGGACCAGCTCATCCACTGATACCGGCGTCATGCTCAGCAAATCGGCTAGAGCCTGCCGTGCTGCGTCATCAATGTCTTCAGGCGGTGTTTCCCTTAACTTCGTTCCATCACCTGTATTGTCAAACAGGTCATAGGGCATGTTTGCGCCCGCTGCCTGGTCATCAAAATGGCTGATGAGCTCCAGAACATCTTCCGCCGACTGAATCAGGATGGCACCCTCCCGGATCAGGCCGTTGCAACCCCGAGAGCGTGGATCAAGCGGTGATCCGGGAACTGCCATGACATGGCGTCCCGCCTCGGATGCCAGACGCGCTGTAATCAAGGAACCGGACTTGGGCGCGGCTTCAACAACCACTGTGCCTCTTGTCAATCCGGCGATGATACGGTTGCGATAGGGAAAATGCCTTGCCTTGGGCTCGGTGCCGGGCGGTTGTTCTGCAATCAGCAGGCCATCTCGCGCGATCTGTTGTTGCAGCCCTTCGTTCTCGGGCGGATAATGAACATCTATTCCGCCAGCGATGACCGCAACAGCCGATTTGGCAAGCGACCCCTGGTGTGCCGCGGTGTCTATTCCCCTCGCCAGACCGGAAACCACCGTTATGCCTTCCGACATAAGTGCGTTCGCAAGATCTCTGGCAAAGCGGCATGCGGCGGCAGAGGCATTGCGGGCGCCGACGATTGCAACGGCGGGATGGCTGAGCAGGGAGAGATTACCACGGTAAATCAGCGCGGGTGGCGCGTTGCTCAGTTCCGCAAGCAGAAAGGGATAGTCGGGGTCGCCCAGAAAAATATAGCGCGCTCCGAGTTTTTGGACCCTGTCCATCTCCCGTTTGACAGCGCCCCGTTCGGCAAGGCGCGGTGCCCTGCCCCCGCCTCGTGCTGCCAGTTCGGGAATCATGTCCAGCGCCTTCGCGGCGGAGCCATAGCGGTGGATCAACTGAACATAGCTGACCGGGCCGATATTGGCGGATCGAATCAGCCGCAGCCGATCAAAATCGTCATTCATCTTACATACCGTGTAACGGTTAGGGGAAGTCAGGAGGCTCCGACTTTGGGTTCTTCGCCTGCCAATAGTCGCTCGACATTAGCGCGATGCTTCCAGATTACAAGTAATGCGAAACCTATAAACATCGGGGTCCATGAATAATGGGCGGTTATTACAGCGGCTATAGGGACTGAGACGGACGCCAGCATGCCACTGACCGAAGAATAGCGCAGAATTACTAGGGCTGCGATCCATGTAACGGCAAAGACTATACCCAATATAGGGTCTAATGCGGCAACAATGCCCAGCAAGGTAGCCACGCCTTTGCCACCTTTGAATTTCAGCCAGACAGGGTAGAGGTGCCCCAAAAATGCACCCATTCCGGCCAATACGCCCAATCCGTCCGAAAAACTCGCTGCAACAAGCACTGCCGCGGCCCCTTTGCCAACATCCAGCAACAGCGTCAGCGCCGCAATCGCCTTGTTACCAGTCCGTAAAACATTGGTCGCACCAATATTCCCTGACCCAATCGTCCGAAGATCTCCGCTGCCCGTTAACTGTGTTAACAGCAGGCCAAAGGGTATCGATCCCAGCATATAACCGAAGAAAACAGCCAAAATTGGTTCAATCCACATGGATTGCATCGTACCAAATCCCCTTTGATTTCCGAGGGCTATCTGTAAGAAGGTCTTTGAGCAAGGGTTTTGCGTTGTAAAAACAGGTAAGATCAACCAGTTGTAAGATCAGTCGATGCGGTTGAAGAACGCGCTTACCTTAGTTAAGGGCCGAATAATGACAGGCAATCAAGCAAACATGGCCGGCCCGCTTCTATTCTTCGATACGGGTGTAGGAGGACTGTCAGTCCTTCGCGAGACAAAGAAATTGTTGCCCACAGCACCGATCATTTATGCCGCTGACTATGCAGGCATGCCATATGGCATGAAATCCGAAGACGAGCTTTCTACCAGAATACCTCTTTTGCTTGGCCGGCTTGTTGAACGCTACAAACCGCAAATGGTCACGATCGCATGCAACACTGCGTCCACCATCGCGCTTGATGTGGTTCGATCTGTCCTCGACATTCCGGTCGTGGGAACGGTCCCTGCGATAAAGCCGGCCAGCCAAATGACGAAAACCGGAGTTATTGGCCTACTCGGCACGCGCGCTACGATTCGTCAGCCCTATGTCGATCGTTTGGCCTCAGAATTTGCAGCTGACAAAAAATTGATACGATTTGGCGCCTCTGATCTGGTGCATGCTGCCGAAGCAAAACTGCGTGGTGAGATACCCGATAGCACCCTTATTGAGGCCGCGGTTGCGGGCTTGACCGAACAACAGGATGGCGAAAAGATAGATACGGTCATTTTAGCCTGTACTCACTTTCCATTGGTGCAAACGGAATTGCAAAAATCTTTTGTAAGAGACATTCAATTTATCGATGGTTCACAAGGAATTGCGAGACGAATTGCATATCTTAGCCGCGGCGTCAGTTGGCCAGAAACCTCTGAAAACGGTGTGTTTGTGACGACTGGTGATTTGGAGAAATTGCCGCCTTATCAAAATAGCTTGGATGAATTTGGGCTCACAAAACTGGAAGCCTTATAGCCAAATAGCTTATTGCGAATGGTTCGCGCTGGAAATTCGTTGAAAAGGCCGTTATTGGGCTTTTTTGAGGGATCGCTTGATAGAAAAATGACACGGGAAATGGTGTAAAGTGAACTACGATAAGGTTTTTTCTCAAGCGATTGACCGCCTTCATAGTGAAGGTCGCTATCGTGTTTTTATTGATATATTGCGAAACAAAGGGACCTTTCCCAACGCGCGCTGCTTCGCGCATCATAATGGCCCAAAGCCGGTTACTGTCTGGTGTTCCAATGACTATCTGGCGATGGGTCAGCACCCGGATGTCATCTCTGCAATGGAAGAAGCTTTGCATGATGTGGGCGCCGGTTCAGGCGGCACTCGCAATATCGGTGGCAATACGCACTATCATGTTCAGCTGGAAAGTGAATTGGCTGATTTGCACGGAAAATCTGGTGCATTGCTCTTTACATCCGGTTATGTTTCAAACGAAGCCACTCTGTCGACGCTGACCAAAATTCTGCCCGGTTGTATTATTTTCTCCGACGAATTGAACCATGCATCGATGATTGCGGGTATCAAGAATAGCGGTTGTGAGAAACGCGTGTTCCGTCACAATGATCTGGAGCACCTTGAAGAGCTGTTGGCTGTGGAAGATCCAGACGCTCCCAAACTGATCGCCTTTGAAAGCATCTATTCCATGGATGGCGATGTAGCACCGTTACATGCTATCTGTGATCTGGCTGACAAGTATAATGCACTAACCTATTGCGATGAAGTCCATGCTGTAGGCATGTACGGAAACCATGGCGGCGGCATTTCAGAGCGGGACGCAGCGGCAGACCGTATCACAATTATCGAAGGTACGCTGGCCAAGGCAGTAGGTGTGATGGGTGGCTACATCACCGCCGATCAAAAGATTATCGATGTAATCCGTTCCTACGCACCGGGCTTTATTTTCACCACCAGCCTGTCACCGGTTCTTGTTGCAGGCGCCTTGGCAAGTGTGCGGCATCTAAAAAAATCAAATGCAGAGCGTGATGGCCAGCAGGCGGCTGCGCAATTGCTGAAAACCATGTTCTCTGACGCGGGTCTACCTGTGATGGACTCTACCACTCACATAGTCCCGCTGTTGGTGGGTGATCCAGTCAAAGCCAAGAAGATCAGCGACATCTTGTTGGCTGAATATGGTGTTTACGTTCAACCCATCAATTATCCAACGGTTCCAAGAGGTTTGGAGCGCTTGCGCTTTACGCCTGGCCCGGTCCACACTGAAGAAATGATGGCCGAACTTACCAAGGCTCTGGTTGAGATCTGGGGCAGAATGGAATTGCAACTCGCAGCCTGATTGCGTTGCACTGGAACTTTTTGAAGTTCTGGCGCTATAGATGGGTATGGCTAAGTCATCCCATTGGATAGAACCTCACCCCCACGGCATCTACATCAAACCCGCAGACGCGTGGATTGATCCTTCCCGCGCGGTTTCACGTGCGTTGGTCACGCACGGCCATGCTGATCATGCGCGAGGTGGTCATGAAAAGGTTTGGGCTACTCCAGAGACTCTGGCAATCATGAACCTCCGTTATGGGACTAACGTCGGTGAACCAGTGTCATATGGCGGAGGAATAGAGCTCGGCGGCGTCAAAATAAGTTACCATTCTGCAGGGCATGTTCTGGGGTCCGCGCAAATATTGATGGAGTATCAAGGTGAGCGGGTTGTTGCGACTGGAGACTATAAACGTCGAGCGGATCCGACCTGCGCTCCTTTTGAGGTAATACCCTGTGATATTTTCATTACCGAGGCCACCTTTGGACTCCCTGTTTTTAAGCATCCAAGCACAGATGTAGAAATCCAGAAATTACTGTCTGCAAAGGAAGCTCATCCTGAGCGTTGCATACTCGTTGGCGCATATGCGCTGGGAAAGGCGCAACGGGTCATTGGGGAGTTAAGAGCCGCGGGATATAATGACACAATCTATTTGCATGGTGCCCTGGAAAAAATGTGTACGCTTTATGGGGAGCTTGGCGTGGATCTGGGAGACATTCAACCGGTCATGGAGACCGAAAAAGAAGTCATGCGCGGACAGATCATACTGGCTCCGCCTTCTGCTCTTAACGACCGCTGGAGCCGCCGGTTACCGGATCCGGTAACTGCTATGGCGTCCGGTTGGATGCGCGTCCGGCAACGGGCCCGCCAACGCAATGTAGAGCTACCCATCATCATGTCAGATCATGCCGATTGGGATGAACTGACCCAGACTATCAAAGATGTATCTCCTACGGAAACTTGGGTGACACATGGCCGTGAAGATGCACTGGTCCATTGGTGTGCCCTGAACCAGATCAAGGCAAAAGCATTGGAGCTCGTGGGCCGCGAAGAGGAAGATGACTGACACATGCAGGATTTCTCAAACCTCCTTGATCGGCTCATCTATACCCGGTCTCGCAACGACAAGCTGGGTTTGATTAGCGCTTATCTGAAAAAGGCACCTGATCCTGATCGTGGCTGGGTTTTGGCAGGATTAACCGGCGAGCTGGACTTCCCGACTGTCAAAGCTTCTGCTGTCCGCAATATGGCAATGGAACGGGTCGATGAAACGCTATTTCGATTAAGTCGTGATTTTGTGGGAGACACTGCAGAAACAGTGGCGCTTATCTGGCCTGAGCAGACTGATAAATCGGTAGTCGGGATACCGACTGTAAGTGAAATTGTGGACGAATTGGCTTCCGTCAGTCGGTCTGATGCGCCGATATTGCTCGCTAATTTCATGGATAGGATGGGTTCTAATGAGCGTTATGCGTTGCTGAAACTGGCAACCGGCGGCATGCGTGTAGGCGTTTCGGCGAGATTGGCCAAAACTGCTTTTGCCAAGACTTATGACATGCCCGTCGAAGATATTGAAGAGGTCTGGCATGCGCTGCAGCCTCCCTATTCGGAACTATTTGCATGGGGAGAGGGCAAGGCTGATCGTCCGGACTTGACTGGTGTCCCGTTTTTTCGACCATTCATGCTAGCCCATCCGCTGGAGGACAGAACAATAGACCTGACGGACTATGCTGCCGAGTGGAAATGGGATGGCATTCGTATTCAGATTGTCGGCACCGGTCAGGAAACGAGACTGTTTAGCAGAGGAGGAGATGACATCACCCGGTCCTTTCCGGATGTTGCCGAAGCCTTTGCAGCAGTCGGCGTGCTGGATGGCGAGCTTCTGGTTCGAGGTGAATATCAGGGTGGCCAGGCGGCAAGTTTCAATGCTTTGCAACAACGACTCGGTCGCAAAAAAGTATCTGCAAAGATGCGGGCAGAATATCCGGCCTTTGTGAGGCTGTATGACATCCTGTTTGATGGTGAAACCGACTTGCGTGAGCAGAGCTGGATTGACCGACGAAGAGCGCTCGAAATATTCGTGCCAAAAATAAATACTGAGCGCTTTGACATATCAACCATATTGGAAGCGCGTGATTTTGAGCATCTGGGCGAAATCAGAGATGGTGCGAGAGATGCCGCGATTGAAGGCATCATGCTCAAACGAAAAGACAGTCCTTATATATCTGGCCGGAAAACCGGGCTTTGGTACAAATGGAAGCGCGATCCGCTGGTTGTAGACTGCGTGATGATGTACGCCCAGCGAGGTTCCGGGAAAAGATCATCTTTCTACTCGGACTATACGTTCGGATGCTGGACAGAGGATGGAGAGCTTTATCCTGTCGGAAAAGCTTATTCGGGTTTTACGGACGAGGAGCTGAAAATGCTCGACCGATTTGTCAGGCAAAATACGCTGGATCGTTTTGGTCCTGTCCGCGAAGTCGAAAAAACAATGGTTTTGGAAGTCGCGTTTGATTCCGTTCATGAAAGCAAACGCCATAAGTCGGGTTTGGCTATGCGGTTTCCAAGAATATCCCGCATCAGGACCGACAAGCCCGCTGAAGAAGCCGATCGGGTTGAAACCTTGCGAAAGATGATTTCATGAAAAAGCCTGCAGTGCATCTTCCGATGCCTGGCGATCATTTAAGATACAGAGGCAAACGCCAAAAAGTTTCGCCGAGGTCAGATTATATATGTCCTGAAACGCCAGACGGTCTCCACCAGGTGCTCAGACTATGACAGTTTACTAAAGTTTCAAGCATCTATTATTGTAGCAAACCGTTCCGGATCGACATTGCCACCGGAAATTGTAATCACTGTTCTGTCCGTTGCAGTTGCTTTGCCAGACAAAATCGCTGCCAAAGCCACTGCCCCTCCAGGCTCGACCACCAGACGTAATCTTTCAAACGCAACCCGCATTGCGTGATGCACCTCCGCTTTGGTCACAGCCACAGCATTAGCCTTCCGCGCTTTCAAAACATCAAAAGTCAGCGGTGAAACCAAAAGCGTCTGCAAAGCATCACATTCTGTGGGCGGCGGGTTATCCTGCACCGGGACAATGCTACCGCCCTCCAGCGATCGTTTCATATCGTCCCAGCCTTCGGGTTCAACAACCGTTATGTCCGCTTCTGGATTGACCAGTGATATCCCGGTCGCCAGTCCGCCACCGCCACAACATGCTACCAGATGGTCTGGCGGTGTTCCGGCCTGAGCAATCATCTGTTCCCGAATTTCGACACCGGTGCTGCCCTGCCCTTCAATAATCCACGGATCATCAAAGCTGGGAACAATAACCGCCCCACTCTCGCCGGCCAGCTCTGCCGCCAGTTGCTCGCGGGAATCGGCGAGACGGTCATAGGTGATCACCTCCGCACCAAGCTTCTTTGTATTCTCTAGCTTCGCCAGTGGTGCATCGGCAGGCATGATGATCGTTGCCCTGACTCTGAGGCGTTGCGCTGCCCAGGCCACACCCTGCGCATGATTACCGCTCGAAAAGGCCACCACGCCGCACTTGCGTTGATCTGCACTGAGATCGGTCAGACGGTGCCAGCCACCGCGTATTTTGAAGGCACCGATAGGTTGCAGGCATTCCGCCTTGCACCAGATTGTTTTGCCATCGACGGTCAGCGGCAATAGCGGCGTTTTGGGAAGAATATCTGCAACCTTGCCTGCGGCCCGCTCAACCCCCGCTGCACTGGGTTTGCGGGACGGGTCTAAAAGTAATTGCTCTGTCATGGCGTCCTTCTATATGCGGTTACTGGATTCCTCTAGCAAAATGAGTGTGCGATATGAGCAAGGTTCTGGTGATTGGTGCAGGCGGTGTCAGTTCAGTGGCAGTGCACAAGATGGCGCAGCTAATAGCCGCAGAAACAGGCCCGTTTTCCGAGATCATGCTGGCCAGTCGTACGGTTTCCAAATGTGAAGCCATTGCCGAGTCCGTGAAAGAGCGGACGGGCGTATCTATTGAAACCGCGCAAATTGATGCCGATGACGTCTCGGCCATGACCGCGCTTATCGAACAGGTGCAGCCCGCTCTCGTCGTCAATCTGGCGTTGCCCTATCAAGATTTACCGATCATGGATGCCTGTCTGGCCACAAAAACCGATTATCTCGACACCGCCAATTATGAACCGCGCGATGAAGCCAAGTTCGAATATAAATGGCAATGGGATTATCATGATCGTTTCAAGGGCGCCGGTATCATGGCGCTGCTCGGGTCCGGCTTTGATCCCGGTGTGACTTCTATCTTCACCTCTTGGCTGAAGAAGCATCATTTTGATCGCATCGACACGGTCGACATTTTGGATTGCAACGGCGGCGACCATGGCCAACATTTTGCGACCAATTTCAATCCGGAAATCAATATCCGCGAAGTGACCGCGCCGGCACGCCACTGGGAGAATGGAAAATGGGTCGAGACCCCTGCACTGTCCCACAAACAGGAATTTGATTTCGAGGCGGTCGGCCCGAAAAACATGTATCTCATGTATCATGAGGAAATTGAATCCCTCAAAACTCATATTCCGGAAATCAAGCGCATCCGGTTCTGGATGACCTTTGGCGATGCTTATCTCACCCATCTGGAAGTGCTACAAAATGTTGGCATGACGCGGATTGATCCGGTTATGTACGAAGGGCGGGAGATCATACCGCTGCAATTTCTGAAAGCAGTATTGCCCGAACCGGCGAGTCTTGGCGAGACGACCAAAGGAAACACCAATATCGGCGTGATCGCGACCGGCGAAAAAGATGGTGTACAGAAAACGCTCTATGTGAAAAATATCTGCAGCCATGAAGCTGCATTTGAAGAAACCGGCAATCAGGGCGTGAGCTACACCACCGGCGTACCGGCGATGATCGGTTCGGCGCTGATGCTGTCCGGCCAATGGAGCGGTGACGGTGTGTTCAATATGGAAGAATTTGACCCTGATCCGTTTATGGAAATGCTGAACGAGCATGGCTTGCCCTGGACGCTGGAAGAGCTGGACGCTCCTCTGGCATTTTAGATGGAAACCAAAGCAGGCGATCCCGGCGCATTTGCGCATTTTGATCTGGCGCGGGTCCCCTCGCCTGCTTTTGTCGTGGATGCAACGGCTGTTCGCGGGAATCTTGAGATATTGGCGGATGTAAAAGCGCGATCCGGTGCGAAAGTGCTGCTTGCGCTAAAGGCCTTTTCGATGTGGTGTCTGGCACCGCTAATCGATGAATATCTCGACGGTTTCTGTGCTTCAGGAGTGTGGGAAGCGAAGCTCGCCAAAGAGCAGTTTAATGGCTCCATCAGCACCTATTCACCGGCCTATAAAGCAGAAGACCTTGCCGAGATTTTGACGCTTTCCGATCATATCACTTTCAACAATCTAGCGCAGATTGACAGGTGGAAAAACGAGAGTGGTCAGGGGTTGGATAACTGCGATATTGGCCTTCGCCTGAACCCCGAAATTGCTTTGGGCGAAACGCCAAAATATGATCCCAGTCAACGGCATAGCCGATTGGGCTTTCCTGTGTCCCAGTTGCTGCCAGAGCATTTCAACGCGATTTCCGGCGTGCATTTCCACAATCTTTGTGAACAGAATTTTGATGCCTTGGAAAAGACATGGAGTAAAATTGAACCACTGATCGCCCCTCATTTTGACAAGCTCGAATGGATCAATCTGGGCGGTGGGCATCATATCACGCGGGACGATTATGATCGCGAGGCGTTGGTCCAATTCCTGTCTGACCTCAAGGCAAAATCCGGTTGCGACATCTATCTTGAACCCGGCGAGGCGGTCGCACTTGATGCCGGCATATTGGTTGGCGAGATATTAGATATTTTCGATAACGGCATGCCAATTGGTATCACCGATATATCCGCCACGTGCCATATGCCCGATGTCATAGAAGCGCCTTATCGACCCGCGATGCTTGGTGAAACCAGCGACGGAGATATAATCAGACTTGGCGGTCCAAGCTGTCTGGCCGGTGATATTATCGGCGACTATCAGCTTCCGGAACCCGCGCATGTTGGCCAGCGGATCGCCTTTCTCGATCAGGCCCACTATTCAATGGTCAAAACCAACACATTTAATGGCGTACCCTTGCCCTCGATCTGGTTGTGGAATAGTGACACTGACGATTTGCGCTGTGTGAAGGCGTTTGACTGGACGGAATTTCGCGACCGTCTCAGCTAAAGCCACCGCAAAATTGCTGTATCGCAATAGCATTCCGCATTTGTGCCATATTTATCCGCCATAGAGACTTTACAGATTGTAAAAGCGGGCATATAGCCGCCGTCGCTGCCCCATGGCTACTTGTGATTCCGCAAGGCAGCTCAATCGATCTTAAAATCTAGGGGGTCCCTTGAGTTGCACAATTTCCATGATGCGCAGGAGCTGACGAAGGCTCTTTGCCCCGATATTCCAGTTTTGCTGAACCGCCCGCACGCTGCGCGGCGCGCGGCGCGTTACTTTGTCGAGCAGTTTCCCGGCAAGTCGCTTTATGCAGTGAAGGCGAACCCGTCTCCTGCACTTTTGAAGCTGTTGTTCAATGAAGGCGTGACTCACTATGATGTCGCGTCAATTGAAGAAGTACGGGTGGTCCACAACACACTGCCAGAGGCCGTGCTGTGCTTCATGCATCCGATCAAGTCCGAAGCGGTCATCCGTGAAGCTTATGTCAATCATGGCGTGCGCGTATTTTCGCTCGATTCCATCGAAGAGCTGGAGAAGATTGAGCGGGCGACCGATGGTGCGGACGATTTGACGCTTTGCGTTCGTATCAAAGTGGCGTCTGAATTTGCGCAGATCAGCCTGGCATCGAAATTCGGTGTGGAAGTCGATGCGTCTGTCGAGCTGCTACAGCGTAGTCGTCAAGTTGCTGATGAACTGGGCATCTGTTTCCATGTTGGCAGTCAGGCGATGACGCCCCTGGCTTATGTCCACGCACTGGAACGCGTGCGAACCGCAATTGTTGCGGCTTCAGTCACCGTGGATATTGTGAATGTCGGTGGCGGGTTTCCGTCCATATATCCCGATATGGCGCCGCCTTCACTCAACCATTATTTCAGCGCGATTGACCGGACGTTTGAAGATCTGCCGATCAGCTATTCCGCCGAACTCTGGTGTGAGCCTGGCCGCGCGCTGGCGGCCGAATATAACTCGCTGATCGTGAAGGTTGAACAGCGCCGCGGGAACGAGCTTTACATTAATGACGGCGCTTACGGCACCTTGTTTGACGCGGCCCATATTGGCTGGCGCTTTCCGGTACAATTGCTTGACAATAGTTCCGATGATACGGCGATGACCGAGTATAGCTTTTATGGCCCAACCTGCGACGATATGGACCATATGGCGGGTCCTTTTGTCCTACCCGCTGATGTGAAAGCTGGCGACTATATCGAAATCGGTATGTTGGGCGCCTATGGGTCGGCGATGCGAACCAAGTTTAATGGCTATGGATCGATCGACGATTATGACGTGGCGGATGAACCGATGGCGAGCGTTTATGTGGGCGATAATCTCGACCGGACGGACCACGAAAATGTGGTCTCCTTCCCCGGCGCATGACGTCCGATTAAGTTGCATTTGACAATTTACAATATGTAACGCAGGTTCCGCCTCATATTTGGCCGAATAGGGGAGGAAGCTATCATGAGCACTGCAATTTTGGCGCCAGCGGCGCTGCTGGTCATCTGGTCACTTGTTATGCTGTTTTGGATGGCCGGAACGCGGCTCCCGGCAGCCAAGAAAATGGGGATCGACATCACCGCAAAGCCTGGCGGGCGCGGGCCGGATGTCGATCCCCAATTGCCGGACAAAGTTGCGTGGAAATCCCATAACTATACACATCTGATGGAACAGCCGACGCTGTTTTACGCCACAGTCATCATCTTGGCAGTCGCCGAGGCTGGGACGGGAATAAACCTGTGGCTAGCCTGGGCCTACGTATTGCTGCGTATTACTCACAGCATCTGGCAGGCAACGGTCAATCTGGTGAACGTGCGCTTTCTGCTATTCGTGGCATCGACAATTTGTCTGCTGATCATGGCGATGAATGCCTTTTTCACGACTTTTGTGTGATCTTTTTTTGGGGGAAATAACAATGGAAAATAGTTCTATCTTACAGCCGGTCGTGGCACTCATATTGTGGACCATGATCATGTGGCTGTGGATGTACGTCACGCGCATTCCAGCGATGAACAAGGCGAAGGTAGACCCGGACAAACTCAGCCGCGAATCCACCGCTGGTGGTCTGGATGCTCTGCTGCCACCGGAAGTGCAGTGGAAGGCGCATAATTATAACCACCTGCTCACCGAACCGACATTGTTCTACGCCGTATGCATCGTGTTGGCGATTGTCGGACAGGGAGATGGTCTGAACCTGACCATCGCATGGGCTTATGTTGGTCTCCGAGTCGTCCACAGCCTGATCCAGGCGACGGTCAACAAGATCATGTACCGCTTTTTGGTATTTGCTTTGTCCAGCCTGTGTATTATCGCTCTGGCTATCCATGCAGCGCTTGCGGTGTTCCACTAACCAGAAACGGCCCTCCCCATGTCCAATCTCTTGAATGTCGCCATAGTCCAAGCGGCACCGGTTCCCTTGTGCATTGACAAGGGCATCGAACAGGCCGTCGATTTGGCACGGAAGGCCGGCGACCAGGACGCGCGGATGATAGGCTTTGGTGAGACGTTTCTCGGCGGTTATCCAATCTGGCTTGATGAGGCACCCGGCGCCGCGCTTTGGGATCATCCGGGCAGCAAGGCCCTGCACCGCATCTTGATGGATCAGGCGGTCGTCGAAAATGACCCGCGATTAGCTCCGCTGCAGGAGCTAGCCGATACGAAAAATCTCTGCATATCCATTGGTGTGCATGAACGACTGCGCTCTAGCCTTTACAACAACCAGATGCTGTTCCGCCCGGACATGCCGGTTTTAAACCATCGCAAGCTGGTCCCTACCCATGGCGAGCGCTTGATCTGGAACCGCGGCGATGGCTCAACCATCAATGTACATCAAGCCGATTGGGGCCGCACGGGGAGCCTGATTTGCTGGGAGCACTGGATGCCGCTCGCTCGCACTGCAATGCATAACTTGCGGGAAGACGTCCATGTCGCCGCTTGGCCGACGGTTAGAGAGACCTATCAGATTGCCTCGCGCCATTATGCCTTTGAGGGCGGGTGTCATGTGCTGGCCGCGGGCACATTGTTGCATCGCGATGATTTGCTGGAAGGCCTGAAACTGGTCGGTGGCAATGACGAAGCGCTAGCGCTTTTTAAAGAAATTCCAGACACACAGTTACAATTTGGTCAAAGCATAATTGTCGCGCCTGATGCCACTATTCTAGCAGAAGCAGGTGAAAAGGACATGATCCTCGCGACTGAAATCGATCTCGATGCTGGCAAGGAAGCAAAGGCTGCACTCGACGTAGACGGCCATTATTCCAGAGCGGACGTGTTTGACCTGACGGTTGATACGCGGTCAAAGGCTGGCGTGAACTGGTCCGGGGACTAGATTATCCCGTCTATGCCTTGGTAAAGCTAGAAACCAGCTCCACGTGGGTCGACCATAGAAATTGACCCACAGGCCACAACGCGTCCAACTTATACCCGGCATCACAAAGTTGCTTTGCGTCACGCGCAAAGCTTGCGGGGTTGCAACTTATGTAGCAAATCTTCGGCACATCCGATTGCGCGATCTGCGCAATCTGATCCCGCGCACCGGCACGAGGTGGATCCAATATTACTGCTCCAAACCGGTTCAGTTCTTCTGGACTGAGAGCTCGCCGGAACAGATCACGATGTTCCGTAAATATCTGACGACCGGACAGGTTTGCGGCCATTTTCAGCGCCCCGATTGCATCCCGGGACCCTTCCGCGGCATAGACCTTATGACTGTCACCGAGTGCAAATGTGAATGTACCAAGACCCGCAAACAGATCCGCGACCAATTTGGTATCTCCCACTGTTTCCAGCATCGCTGCGACCAGTGCCGCTTTACCGTCGCCGGTGGGCTGCAGGAAACTGTTATGCGGCAAGGCCACCGCTATGCCGTTAAATGTTACCGTAACCGGCTCGGGCTCCCACTGCGTTTCGGGACCATAACCATTGTCCACGGACAGCCGAGCTAGATTATTTGCCTGCGCAAAGGCAGCCAACGCCTCGCGTTGTTCGAGACTTTCCGGCTCATAATTTTTTACACACAGGTCAACACCTTGATCGGCCAGACTGATCTCGACATTCATGTCATGCTTGCGCCGGGCCACCGATTTCAAAAAACTGCGCAACGGGTCAATCACGGCAAAAAGCTCGGGCCGCATGATTTCGCATTGCTTGAGATCAACAATTCTATGACTACCCGCCCCGCTGAACCCCAGTTTGAAGCTTTTACCCATCATCGCGGCGCGCAGGCTGGCCCGGATACGGCTGTTGGGTTTTGAAATCTGTGGAGGATGCAATGTTCCCGCACTAAGCCCCTGCCCCTCCAGCGCATAAGCGACACGGTCAATTACAAATTGCGCATAGCTTTCATCATCCAGATGTTGCAGGCTGCACCCGCCACATTCCTTAAAATGCTGGCAAGGGGGGTCGACGTGATGCGGGCCTTTTATAAGACCGCCTTCCTCACTCAACCGATCAAGCGGCGCTGAAAAGGCGACATGGCGGCCATCAGCGGTCACGCCGTCGCCTTTGGCTGCAACACGCTGGATAAGATTAGGATCGGTTTCAGTGCTCATATGCACTCTTGTAGCGCTTTCGGGATATGATCAATCAGTATCTCCGGCGAAAAACTGGGCCCGGCGAGTTTCGCAGCACGGCCATGCAGCCACTGCCCCTGTTTTGCGGCCAGGAAAGCGTCTTTCTCATTCGCAAAGCGGGCTGCGATCATACCTGCAA
Organism: Sphingorhabdus sp. EL138; assembly: GCF_900258045.1. Taxonomy (GTDB): domain Bacteria; phylum Pseudomonadota; class Alphaproteobacteria; order Sphingomonadales; family Sphingomonadaceae; genus Parasphingorhabdus. The sequence continues at coordinate 918,642 of NZ_OGVD01000004.1, forward strand.
GAACGTCGCCCGTTCCTGCTGTAGAAAGCCAGCTTGACGATGAGGGTGTCAGAGACACAGCGCCTTCAGCATTGGCAATCACGCTGTCGTTGCCCTTATGAACGACAACAGCACCGCTATCGGCAGCCAGTATCTTCGTGAGATCGATTTTCGATCCGTCATCGGTTTCGCACATTGTCGCAAATTCACCGGAATGGGGTGTTACAATAACAGGTGATGATCGACCTTTCAGACGGCTGAGACCAGCACTGCCCAACAACATCAACGCATCGGCATCGAGCAGAACCGGTTTGTCGATATCCAGGACCAAATCCAAAAGCCGTTCTGCATGACCATCACGGCCCAGCCCGGGTCCGACGACAATGATCGCGATTCTGTCATCCGATAATTGCTCTCGAAGCTGGACCCCATTCTCATGAGATTCGACAACGATGCTATGATTGGTTGAAGAGAACCCGGTTCCAGCGAACATCTTCACATAGCCAGCCCCTGATCGCTGTGCTGCCAAGGTCGTTAGTTTCGCTGCCCCCGGCATACGGCCAGCCACAACGGCAACCAGGCCCCTTGTATATTTATGATCCTCTGTCTCGGGTGGCTTAATTGTCGGTCGGGCAAGCAACCGCGCGGCCGAAGCCGCTTCCACGCCAATGTTCACCCCCGCCAGATATCCCATAAGTCCGCGGGCTGGCGCAAGATAATGCGCGGGCTTGAAGGCTCCGAGCGCAATCGTCAGGTCATACCGAGAAACCGCATTCAGTTTCGCTCCGGTATCGGTTTCAATGCCGCTGGGCAGATCAACCGCCACCCGTCGCTGCGCCCCCTCGAACAGGCGCTGGTGATGATCCAATAGAGTCCCTGATACCGGTCGGGTGAGTCCGGTTCCAAACAGGCAGTCGACAAACTGTTTCGCTGGCTTTGCATCATCCAGAGCATAGGTTTTTCCCTGCCAGAGAGATTTCGCATTTTCCGCGGCATCTGTTCCAGGTTCGCTGCTTGCCGCGATGTAAACGTCCACACTTCTTTCCAGTAACGCCTGGGCAATGACATATCCGTCGCCGCCATTATTGCCGGGACCACAGAGCACCAGCGTGGGGCAATTGGGTGCCGCCCGCCAGATATAGTCAGCGGCACCGGTTCCGGCCCTGTGCATAAGCTCGATTACGGATGTTCCGCTATCAATAAGCTGCTGTTCGGCAGCCTGCATCTCGGCAGCTGTCAGGATATGCCCATGATTGAGCAAGGCCACCGCTAATTCCCGGCTTGTGCTGCCGGTCCATCCGCTTGATTGGCGGCATCTGCCGTGTCTGATGTCTTCATGCGCGCTGACATGAGATATTTATCGGAACCGACACTTACCAGGATCTTGTCATCTTCGACAATCTCGATCCTAGCTTTCTCCGATCCGTCAGCAGCTTCCAACCCGCGACCGTCGGTTAGGACATTGAACCGGCGAAAACCGCCGTCGGGATGCCGCACTATAAGGGTTACGCCATTTTCGCCGGACAGGCGTTCCGTTTGGCAGCCGCTTGAAAAATCGCTATCGCCATTGATCGCACATTCGATCCTGCCGTCATCGGCGGCCTGAGCCGCTGCACTATCTTCTGCTTCGGCCAGTCTTCCATTGTCCGGCTTTCCGCATGCTGTCACAAGCAAGATAACTGCAAAACTGTTATATATCCGCATAGACATGTTTTTCCGCTTTCGCTCCGGGATGAGTGACAGCGCCCTTATAGGCCGGGCCGACATTCTGGGCATAGCGCCATAATGCACCTGACCCATAATCATTCACATGAGGAGTATAACGTGAACGGCGTTCTTCCAGGGTTTTCTCATCAACTTCAAGATCGATTATACCTGCCTCAGCGTCGATATTTATCATATCGCCGTCTTCGACCAACCCGATTGGGCCGCCATCGGCTGCTTCCGGCCCGACATGACCGATGCAAAAGCCCCGGGTTGCGCCCGAAAAACGGCCATCGGTGATAAGTGCGACCTTTTCACCCATGCCCTGACCATAGAGCGCCGCTGTGGTTGCCAGCATTTCGCGCATGCCCGGACCGCCTTTCGGGCCTTCGTTGCGGATGATGATGACGGAGCCTTCCTTGATCTCGCGCTTTTCGACGGCATCAAAGGCATCTTCTTCACATTCGAATATTTGTGCTGGACCGCGAAACTGTAAACGCGCCATACCTGCGACCTTCACAATTGCGCCTTCCGGTGCGAGCGATCCCTTCAAGCCGACCACGCCGCCGGTTTCGGTGATCGCATTCTTCACATCATATATGACCTTCTGGTCGTTATTCCATGTAATCTCATCGATATTTTCGCCCAATGTCTTGCCGGTTACCGTAATGCAATCGCCATTAAGCAGATCATTGTCCATCATGGTTTTCATCAGCATATAGACACCACCAGCATTATGCATGTCTCTCGCGACATATTTGCCGCCCGGCTTCAGATCAGCCAGATAAGGCGTCGATTTGAAGGCTTCCGCAACATCAAACAGATCGAAATCTATACCCGCCTCACTCGCCATGGCTGGCAGATGGAGGGCCGCATTGGTTGATCCGCCGGTGGCCGCTACGATACGGGCCGCATTCACAAAGGCCTCTCTGGTGCAGATATCGCGTGGACGCAGGTTGCGTTCGATCAAATCCATAACCTGACGTCCTGCCGCCACCGCCATATCGTCGCGGCTTTCATAAGGCGCTGGTGCCATATTGCTGTTAGGTAATGACAATCCGATCGCCTCAGCCACGCAGGCCATGGTGTTGGCGGTAAACTGACCGCCACATGCGCCATGTCCGGGGCACGCGACTTTTTCGAGTTCAATCAGTTCCTGCAGCGGGCAGTTTCCGGCACTGTGCTGGCCAACGGCTTCAAACACATCGACAACAGTAACATCTTCGTCATGGAAACGGCCTGGCAAGATGGAACCGCCGTAGACAAAGATCGAAGGCACATTGAGGCGGAGCATCGCCATCATCATGCCCGGTAGGCTTTTATCGCAGCCCGCATAGGTTACCAATGCGTCGTAGCAATGGCCGCGGACGCTGACCTCTACCGAGTCAGCAATCACTTCACGCGATATGAGCGAGGATTTCATCCCCTGATGACCCATAGCGATACCGTCAGTCACGGTGATGGTATTGAACCGGCGCGGGGTGCCGCCGGCCTCGATGACGCCTTGACGTGCCATATCCGCTTGGGCATCCAGCAATGTGTTGCAAGGCGCGCTGTCATTGCCAGCAGACGCAATGCCGACAAATGGTTTGGCGATGTCTTCCTCGGTCATGCCCATGGCATAATAATAGCTGCGCTGTGGCGCGCGTTCCGGGCCGACACTGACATGGCGGCTTGGTAGTCTGGATTTATCGAACGTCCGGGTCATTTATTCGTCCTGCAAAAGAGGTGGCTGTAATTGCCGATCCTCCTTCCAAAACTGCGGCTCTCACGCAAGCCCTGTTCGTACTTTATCGCAGATTCGTAACAATATTTCTGAAAAACGGCGCTGACCGGTTTCATGTGAAATCAAATCCTGTCGAATCTCGATTTCTGTATAGGCTTTGCCGATATCCTCTGCCTGCCGTTTCATCGTGGCGTGGAGGTCTTTGCCTGAATAGGGTTGCTGGTCACCAACAACCAGTCCTTCCTGTTCCAGATGTTGGATAGCGAGACGCGATGCTGCTTCCTGTTCGTTGTAAAGGACACCGATGTCCCATGGGCGCATTTCCATCAATCCGGATCGTAGCTTGGGCGTAAAACTGTGCAGAAACAATGTGAGCGCCGGATCCAGATCACGGATCAGCTCTGCCACCCGATCATGATAGGGGTGAAAGAACCGGTTGAGACGTGTGCTTCTTTCCCCATCACCAATTGCGTTACCGGTTATCTCGACCCCGTCGCTGCGAGCCGGAATGACGCCTGTTTCGTCCGGAAATCGATTGAGGTCGACGACCAGTCGGGATACCGTTCCCAATATCGACAGGTAACCGGGTGTTTCGGCCATGTAGCGGGCGATGTTGGCAACGCCGATATCATAAGCGATATGATCGTTCAGAAACTCCGGCGAAATCCCAAGATCAATGTCATCCGGAACATGATTGGCGGCATGATCAACCACGATCAGCACACCGCGTTCTTGCGGGACTCCAAAAATTTCGAACGGTTCGATCATTTCAACCCTCCGATCATCGTCCAGCTATCCGGTAATTCTGCATTGATCATTTTTTCCGCATCCCTTGCCTGTCGTTCTGTTTCATAGAGAGCAAAGCAGGTTGCGCCTGACCCCGACATCCTTGAAACCACTGCACCAGTTTCATTCAAGTTCGATAAAATATTGCTAATAGCTGGGGCCAATCGCTCTGCTGGGCCTTGTAAATCGTTGCGTCCAGACAGAACGATATCAAGAAGACCACCAGCTGGCAGGGTGCCGTGATCGATGCCATCCCAATCGCGAAAAATGGATGCCGTAGATACTGGAATAAGTGGGTTTACCAGAAGCACAAAATGTCCTGCTAGAGCGCCATTTTCTAAGGGCATCAGATCCTGCCCAATTCCCTTTCCCAAACATGTCTGATTGACAACGCAAGCAGGCACATCGGCGCCCAGCGGGGCAGAAAGTTTCGCAAGTTCAGATAGTGACAACCCTGCGCGCCAATAGCGGTTGAGCAAGCGAAGTGTCGCTGCGGCATCAGCGGAACCACCGCCAATTCCCGAGGCAATAGGTAAACGCTTGTCGAGAAAAATACTCGCTCCGACCGCCTCACCGGTGTGAGCGGCCAACAAACGGGCGGCATCCAGCACCAGATTGTCCTTATCGCTCAAACCCTTGGCAAAGGGACCCTTGATCGACAGTGTTATTTCATCACGAGGCTTTACGAACAGCAAATCTCCGTGATCGAGGAAAGCAAACACTGTCTCAATGTCATGATAACCATTGGCGAGACGTTTGCGAACATGCAGCGCAAGATTGATCTTAGCGCACGCGATCTCGCTATCGCCTTTATTCTGATCTGTCTGAAACATTAAGGAGAAACAAGATCGGCACGAAGGCCCACATCGATTTTTTCCTTCAGGCGCTGCATATCTTCAGCATCAGCGAATAATTTGGCTGATTTCCAAGCATAGCGCGCTTCATATTTTCGGCCGACCGCCCAATAGGCATCACCTAGATGTTCGTTTATCGTCGGATCTTGCGGTTCCCCTGCCCGGGCCAGCTCCAGATACCCGACCGCTTTCTCATGTTCACCGGTGACATAATAAGCCCAGCCCAGGGAATCAGTGATTGCAGGCGAAGATGAACGAAGTTTATGTGCTCTGCGAATGGCAGCGATCGCGGAAGTGGTATTTTCGCGGCGTTCCAGCTGCGCATAACCCAGATAGTTCAATATGCTCGCTGAATCAGGTTGCAGCATGTCGGCTTTTTTCAGTGAGTTCAAACCTGCTGGCCAAAGTCCAGCCTGTTCCTGTGCGGCGCCAAGTGACAGCCAGTATGATGCCAGCAACGCATCTGGAGCGCCTCTCTTTTCCGCCAACGCTATAGCTTGTTCAAAGGCCGTGGCGGCCTCATTGTGATTGCCGCTTGCCTGAAGCAGTTGCCCCAGCAAAGCCCTCAATTCAGGCGTCTCAGGCATGGCGTCAGTGATTTTGCCCAAACGTTTTTGCGCGCTTGTGTAATCTTCATCATCAACATAGCGCGCCACCTCCATGCTGATGGCCAATAAGGCGTAGGCACTGTCACTGGCTATTTCTTTAAGTGCAGTCCGGGCGGCTTGATTATTTTCGGTATTGCCATAAGCCTCAGCCAAAATAAGCTGTCCATAGTCATTATCCGGTGAAATCCGGGCGGCTGCCTGTGCGCTAACCAAACCCAGAAAATAGGCCCGCTGGGATCCCAAGTCAGATGCTAGCCGCTGCAGAAGAAAGCTTGTTCCGACCTGCGTATCCAACTTTTGGGAAAACACCTTTACTTTGCCAAGCTCTATGTCCTGGAACATTTTCCTTTCCGGGCCCGTGCGCTTTTTACTCAATATTCCCAAAGCAGTCTGCTCGTCGCCCTTGGCCAGGAAATGACGGGCAATGACAATACGCACCGGCGCCATGCGCGCTTCATTGCGATCAACAATTGCATCGATCAGTTGCATGACATCGTCTTCGTAGCCGCGAGCCAAAGCGTGCAAAATCAACTGTTCCTGATGATAATAGGTACCGGTCGTGTCTTTCTTGGCCGCCGCAAGGTCCGCAAGTGGGCTTTTCCGGTCAGCAGTGGAAAGCCAAGCGTTCAAGAATGGTGTTAAAAACCCAAAATTCTGTAAGGCTTCAAGCTGCAAAGAGGCGATTTCGGCTGCCTTATAATCGCGACGTGAAAAGGCATCAGCAAATAAAAGTAAAGGCATTTCCGCATCAATGCCACTGCGTGTGTCGAGAGTGCGGACCGCTTTGATTGCCAGATCAAAATCGCCGGATTCAATCGCTTTTACGTAAGCTTTGCTCGCCAACAACAGGTTGTCCGGCTGTTCCTTCAGCGTTTCTGCATAGATAGCCGTAGCGGCTTCCGGTTTGTCCGATGATTCTGCCAATCGTGCTTCGACATATCGGTTAAGCGCATCAGCTCCATTGCTGCGCTTGGCGAGAGCCGGGCTACTCAATAGTGCGGCAATGATAAATACGCCAAAACCTGTTTTACATATTGGGGTAATTGGGACCTCCGCCACCTTCGGGTACAACCCAGTTGATATTCTGGTTCGGGTCTTTGATATCACAGGTTTTGCAGTGGACGCAATTCTGCGCGTTGATCTGGAATTTCGGATTACCGGCATCGTCTTCGACAAACTCATAAACCCCCGCCGGGCAGTAACGCTGTGATGGCCCGGCAAATACGGGTAGATTCACATCCACCGGCATAGACGCGTCCTTCAATTGCAAGTGAACCGGCTGATCTTCTTCATGGTTGGTATTGGATAAAAATACCGAAGACAAACGATCAAAGCTTATCACGCCATCGGGTTTTGGATATTCGATAGGTTCACAATGTTCTGCCCGTTTCAGGCGCGTATGATCCGGATGATGCCTCATCGTGAAAGGCATTTTGATTTTGAAATTCTCCGCCCACATGTTGATGCCAGCGATGATCGATCCCAGAAAATCGCCATATTTTTCGGCGGCAGGCAGAACGTTGCGAACAATACGCAGTTCTTCACGCACCCAGCTATTTTCATAAGCTGTGCCATAGGCCGCCAATTCATCGCTCTGGCGATCCGCTACAATCGCTTCAAAAGCCGCTTCTGCAGCCATCATTCCGGTTTTCATTGCAGTATGCGTGCCCTTGATCCGCGGAACATTCACAAAACCGGCAGAACAGCCGATCAGCGCACCACCGGGGAAGAACAATTTCGGTACGGATTGGAAGCCGCCGTCATTAATTGCGCGGGCACCATAGGAAATGCGTTTGCCACCTTCCAAAATCTTGCGGATTTCGGGATGCTGCTTCCAGCGCTGCATTTCTTCAAACGGAGATAGATAGGGGTTTTCATAGTTGAGCCACGTGACGAAGCCTAAAGCCACCTGATTATCGGCTTGATGGTAAAGAAAACCGCCGCCGTTAGAACCCTCTCCCAATGGCCAGCCCTGACTGTGAATGACACGGCCCGGGACATGCTTGTCGGGATCAATATCCCACAATTCCTTGATACCAAGGCCGTAAATCTGTGGTTGGCTATCCTTATCCAGCGCGAACTTCTCTTTCAGAATTTTTGTGAGATGTCCGCGAACACCCTCTGCAAAGAAAGTATATTTTGCATGGAGTTCCAGACCTGGCTGATAGTCAGGCTTGTGACTGCCATCGCGTGCTACGCCCATGTCGCCTGTTGCGACACCTTTAACGGAACCATCTTCGTTGTAGAGAATTTCAGCGGCAGCAAATCCCGGAAAAATCTCGACACCCATGTTTTCGGCACGCTCACCAAGCCAACGACACAAATTGCCGAGCGACCCTGTGTAGGTTCCCTTATTATGCATGAAAGGCGGTGTCATAATGTGCGGAATGGAGAATTTCTTGTTCTTGGTCAGAACCCAATGCTGGTTGTCAGTCACAGGAACCGCTGCCATCGGGCAATCTTCTTCACGCCAATTGGGAAACAGTTCATCAAGTGCTTTTGGATCGATAACTGCGCCGGACAGGATATGCGCACCGATTTCGGAACCTTTTTCCAAAATACATACCGAGAGATCCTTGCCCGCTTCATCGGCCATTTGTTTGAAGCGGATAGCCGCGCTTAGTCCTGCTGGTCCCCCACCAACAATGACCACGTCATAAGGCATAGATTCTCGTTCACTCATTGTATTTTTCCTGTATTCAACTCGATAAAATTTTCTTACATTCGCCCTACCGCAAACGGCAACCCTTTGGACAGAAACATGCTTGCCCGCCAATTGACCAATTCGTCAACTCATGACTCTATGCATAGATGAATTTTTCTGCGTCTGCACCTGATGAAAACACGTCTGCTGAGCAGATAGAAAGCCTTCGCGACTGGTGGAGCCTGGCGGGTGTTGATCTGCATTATAACGATAAACCATCTGCACTATTGGGCGATACAGCTCCTGCCATCAAGCTAGCGGAGCCAAAACCAGTTGCTCCGACTGCCCCTACGGAAAGCAAGCCTGATTTAGCAAAAGCAAAGCCGCCAACTGAACGCGTCAGCGACAATTATCCGTCGGAGCACGACGAGTTTGTCGCATGGTTATCACGACCTGAAAACCTGATCGAAGCACAATGGTCGCAAAATCATGTTTTGCCGAGCGGCGTCATCGAGCCGGAAATCATGGTTATCGTTGGAATGCCGGAACAGGGAAATTTGGAAGAAAATTCACATTTTTCTCAGAAAAGCGCAGCCCTGTTGGCGAATATGCTGAGAGCTATAGAATGCGATTCGGACAAAATATATTCCGCTTCAATCTCTTTGGTGCGTTCATATGACGGTCGTATTGACCCACAATATCACGAGCCGCTTAAAAAACGGATGCTTCATCATATCGAGCTGGTGAAACCAAAGCGGATTATCGCATTTGGTGAATCGTCGTCGCACTTGTTTTTTAGCGAAAACTTGCTCACAGCGCGCAAAAATAAACAGTTTGTTAACCATGGTTCAGCCAAAACCGAGGCAATTGCCACGTTTCATCCGCGAATTTTGATCGAAAGACCGGAGTTCAAAGCAGAAGCGTGGAAAGATTTGCAATTGCTGACTAGGATTTCGAGTAGATGAAAAACCAGTTTTCCTTAAAATTGAAACTTGCCGCGACCGCTGCCCTTATCACCCTGCCCATGCCCTCGGCGCTGGCGAAAGATGGCGGCGCGGTGTTATTCAAAAGCTCGTCGATCGCGAAAGATATTCCATCACAGTTAAAGCGCAAACAATCCGAACATTATCGCGCGATTTTCAAAGCGATGGGCGGCAATGAATGGGACACGGCGAAGAATTTGATTGCCGATGCGCCTAATGGTCCCCTGAAATCCATTACTCAGGCAGAATATTTTCTCGCAGCAAACTCTCCCCGCGCTGAATTGGGGCCGCTTCTGGTTCTGGTCAATGAAGCCCCGCATATTCCGCAGGCTGCCCAGCTGGGTCGTCTGGCAAAGAAGCGCGGGGCTCAATTGCTTCCAAATCTGCCGCAGCGGCGTAATCTTTCTTACGTTCCGGGCTTACCCATTCGCAAAAAACCCAAAGCGATAGAATCAGACAATGCCGCCAATGCCATTCGCGGCCGCATTTTAGGTTTCATCAAGAATGATAGCCCCCAATCGGCGGAGGCGCTGCTTTTCGAGACCGAGAATGTCCTTTCTTCTGATGCGCGTACAGAACTGGAACAGCGAGTGGCGTGGTCATATTATATCGAAAATGATGACAGATCCGCTCAACGTATGGCGCAAAAGGCCCAGAAAGGCAGCGGCCCCTGGGTTGCTCATGCCGACTGGGTCACCGGTCTGTCTTCCTGGCGTTTGAACGACTGTCAAACGGCTGCTGCTGCCTTTGATAATGTGGGCCGCCGCGCTGCCAACCCTGATTTGCAAGCCGCCGGACTCTATTGGGGCGCACGGTCCGACATTGCCTGTGGTCAGCCGCAAAAGGCGCAAGGTAAGCTGCAAACAGCCGCCAAGCGTAGTGACAGTTTTTACGGACTTCTTGCTGCACAGACATTGGGCATGGATATAGCAACCAAGAAATCCGATGCGGGATTTGCAAAAGGCGACTGGAAGACGCTGAAACAGCATGACAATGTCAAAGCTGCAATTGCCTTGGTCGAAATTGGCGAGGATGGCCTCGCTGACGAAGTTTTGCGGCATCAGGCGCGGATCGGCAATTCCAGTGATCACGCCGCGTTGTTAAAGCTGGCACGCGAACTCAGCCTGCCGCGTACGCAACTATGGCTCGCCCATCACGCGCCGCGCGGATTCAAACCGGATGCGCAAGCGCGTTTTCCCGCCCCCAAATGGAAACCGGATGGCGGATGGCGCGTGGACCCAGCCCTTGTCTATGCCCACACATTGCAGGAATCTGCCTTTCGTAGCAAAGCCGTCAGCCCGGCCAATGCCATTGGCCTGATGCAGGTGCGTCCCGGAACAGCCGGCGATATCGCCCGGGCAAACGGACGGAATTTTCAGAAATCGCAACTGTTCGAGCCATCAACCAATCTGGAATATGGTCAGTCTTATCTCGAATATCTCGGTAGTTCGTCGATCACCGGCGGCAAGCTGCCCAAGGTGGCCGCAGCTTACAATGCCGGTCCGGGATCGGTCCAGCGCTGGAACAACGAAGTTCAGGATAAAGACGACCCGCTTCTCTACATGGAGAGCATTCCCTTTGTCGAAACCCGCGGATATGTCTCGATTATATTGCGCAATTACTGGATGTATGAACAGCAAGCCGGAATCAAATCAGCCAGCTTGAGCACGCTTGCTCAGAATAAATGGCCTGTCTTCCCGAGAAAGCCGACCAAAAACAAAACGCGTTTTACGGCCAACTAGGACAAAAAAACTGGATGAGCCATTGCAAGCCCATCCGGTTTCTCCATCAATAGCGCGAACTCAATAGCGATAGTGATCGGGCTTGAACGGGCCCTCTGGCGTCACGCCAATATATTCGGCCTGTTCCTGCGACAATTTGGTCAGCTGCACACCCAATTTCGCAAGGTGCAGCTCGGCGACTTTCTCGTCGAGATGCTTCGGCAGGACATAAACGTCATTCTTATACTGCTCTGGCCGCAACCACAGTTCGATCTGCGCCATCACCTGATTGGTGAAACTGGCTGACATCACAAAGCTCGGGTGACCGGTCGCGCAGCCGAGATTGACCAGACGTCCCTGCGCCAGGATGATCAGCTTCTTGCCATCCGGAAATTCGACTTCATCGACCTGTGGTTTGATCTCGTTCCACTTCATGTTCTGCAGACCGGCAATCTGGATCTCGCTGTCGAAATGGCCGATATTGCAGACAATCGCGCGGTCTTTCATCTCGCGCATGTGGTCGACGGTGATCACGTCTTTGTTGCCTGTGGCGGTCACGAAGATATCAGCGCGTTTAGTCGCTTCTTCCATGGTGACAACTTCATAGCCTTCCATCGAAGCCTGCAAAGCACAGATGGGATCGACTTCAGTCACAATGACACGCGCGCCGCCATTCCGGAGGGAGTCAGCAGAACCTTTACCAACATCACCAAAGCCAGCCACACAGGCCACTTTACCGGCTAGCATAACATCTGTCGCACGGCGAACGGCGTCGACCAGCGATTCTTTACAACCGTAAAGATTATCGAATTTCGACTTGGTCACGCTGTCGTTCACATTGATCGCCGGGAAAGGCAATTTTCCCTGCTTGGCGAGGTCATAGAGACGGTGAACACCAGTGGTGGTTTCTTCCGAAACGCCCTTAATGGTCTCAACCGTCTTGGTCAGATAGCCCGGACGTTCGGCCACAAAGCGCTTCAGCGTCGCAACAAAGACTTCCTCTTCTTCATTTTCAGGTGTGAACAGCTCTTCACCTGCTTCCACACGTGCACCCCAAAGCGCGAACATGGTTGCATCGCCGCCGTCATCCAGGATCAGATTGCAGGTTTCTTCCGGACCCCAATCGAAGATACGCTCGACATAAGCCCAATATTCTTCCAGCGTTTCGCCCTTGATGGCGAATACTGGCGTTCCACCAGCGGCAATCGCAGCGGCGGCATGATCCTGTGTTGAATAGATGTTGCAGGAAGCCCAGCGGACCGTTGCGCCCAGTGCCAGAAGTGTTTCGATCAACACCGCTGTTTGGATTGTCATGTGCAACGAACCGGTAATCCGTGCGCCTTTCAAAGGCTGTTCAGCACCAAATTCTTCGCGCAAAGCCATCAGGCCGGGCATTTCAGTTTCGGCAATCTCGATTTCCTTACGACCGAAGTCGGCAAGGGAAATATCCTTGATCACATAATCCTGTGTTTGTGTATCCGCTGCGGTAGCCACATTCATTCTCCTTGAAAGACGAATTGCCGCACCGGAAATCCCGTGCGGCAGTTTCATCATTCCTTAGCTTCTTGCGGCTTTGGAAGCAAATATAAAGATGTCTTTATATTTATAATTTAGTTACTAATTTTCGCTTGATGCGATAACAATCCCACAGCGACCACCTGGCAAATTCGGTGACAATCCGTGAAATTGCGAAATATTGACCAGCGATGATAGCTTGCCGTCACTATCTGCCGCAGAATTTGCCAGATCTTTCATGGTTTTGCATTCTGACAAATCACCGGAACCGGCACCGTATTTGTTGGCCAAGGAAACTGCATAGCGATCATAATGCTTCATCGCCTGTTTCTTGTTCCGGCCCTTCGCAAAATGTCCCCGAAGTATCCCGTTGCCAAGTTTTAACACCGGCTTTTTGTCGCGAACGAAGCGGTTATAATGAGGCAGAACATCATGTTCCGACTTCACGCAACGTAGCGCGGCAACCATGAGGCGGGATTGCAGGTCACGAACATGAGCGGCATCTGCTGCTGCCGGTGTCCAGCAGGCTGCTTGAGCGGATCCCGCCAATGTGACGCTTGTGATTATCCCGACCAAAATGGATTTGTTAAACTTAGACATTCCCCTAATCCCCTATTCCCATTGAGGACTACACAGTTGTTCTTTCTGACTTAGGGAATTTCTAAAGGCGTTGGTTAAGCGATGTTCATCATCCAAGTAGCGATAATTATGGGATAATCGTAATCTTCACCTGATTTCATGCGCTGCCAAACTGACCCGACAACATGCCTGGATCAATCCCTTGTGCCTTCCAGGCCATTTCCCATTTATCTTTGGCCTCGGTTTCATAGAGCCATTCTGGCTCGCCTTGTGTCACCGACCATCCGTTTTGGGTTAGTTCTTGCTCCAACTGCCCTGCTCCCCAACCGGAATAACCCAGCGCCGCGATCCATTTTTTCGGACCACGGTCTTTGGCGATAGCACCCAATATATCCAGCGAACTGCTCAATCCCCAGCGATCGCCAACCTGCAAAGTATCCGACAGATTGAAATCGAGACTGTGGAGAATGAAGCCCCGATGCACCTCAACCGGTCCGCCGACGAAAACATCGCGATCTTCCAAAGCTTCTGCTTCGATGTCAAATTGCTCCAAAATGCCGTTGAAGCTGATGTCCGTTGATATCTCACCAATATTGATGCCGAGTGCGCCATGCTCATCGTGCGAGCAAATTGCGATGATGGATCGGGCAAACCGCGGATCAGCCATGCCCGGTGTTGCAAGCAAAAACTGGCCAGAAAAATAGAGCGGATCATCCATGTCATTAGCATAAGTCACTTATCACGCCGTGCCCATGGTAAATTCGATAAACGGAGCATTATCATTACATTGCTTGCAATTTCACGATGCTGTCACCACAACATAATAACAAACATCGATATCCCCAAAATTTGTAAGGAGCGACAAACATGATCAATAAAGGCGACAAAATACCCGAGGTAAACCTTGTAAAAGCGACAGAAAATGGCCCCGAGCAAGTTAGCTCCTCAGACTATTTTGCGGGCAAGAAAGTGGCCCTTTTCTCAGTCCCCGGTGCCTATACTCCTACCTGTTCGGCCAAGCATCTGCCTGGCTATGTCGAGAAGGCCGAAGAGCTCAAAGCCAAAGGCGTTGATGAAATCGCCTGCACCGCCGTCAATGATGCTTTCGTTCTCGGCGCCTGGAACAAGGATGCTGGCTCTGAAGATGTCACCATGCTCGCCGATGGCAATGGCGATTTTGCCAAGGCCGTAGGTCTTGAGATGGATGGTTCCGGCTTTGGTTTGGGCACCCGTGGTCAACGCTTCTCCATGATCGTCAATGACGGTGTGGTTGAAGAATTGAATGTCGAAGCACCCGGTGATTTCAAGGTTAGCGCTGCCGACTATATGCTTGACCAGCTTTAAACGACATAATGGCGGACGGCTTGCTCAGCTTGCAAAGTCGTTCGCCATCTTTTCCCTCAACCTGCTATGTGGGACAGGCTTGTGGAGTACGGCAATGTTCTCCCGCATATGATCCACCCGACTTGTTGCTGGAATGGTAACGGTGACTGCGGGATGAGAGACGATATATTGCAGCAGATATTGCGCCCAGTTCTTGCTACCGATTTTATTCGCCAGATCGGGCAATACCCTGCCCCGTACTGAATCGAGCAACCGACCTTCCTGGAACGGGCGATTCACGATCACTCCGATATTCCGGTCCGAAGCTAATGGTAGCAATCTGTCCTCAGCTCTGCGATCGGCTATATTGTAAGAAAACTGAACAAAATCGATAGGTTCGTTTTTCATAATCTGCTCGAGAAGATCATAGTTGATGCCATCATAGCTGGTCACGCCAACATAGCGCAAATTGCCAGCTTCCTTCATAGCAAACAGCGTTTTCAGCTGCACCCGCCAATCGACTAGATTATGCACCTGCAGAAGATCGAATTTCGGCAAGTTCCATCTGGAGCGGCTTTCCTCTATCTGGCGTTGCCCTTCGGTTAAACCACTAGTCCAGACCTTGTCAGCAGAAAACAGACCGTCGGCATTGTCCAGCTTTTGCACTGCGTTACCAATGACAGTCTGGGAACTGCCGTACATCGGAGACGAATCGACAACCCGGCCGCCGCAATCGAAGAACAACCGAAGGATGTCAGCTCGCGTTTCCAGAGCCGATTGATCATCTCCAATATCAAACGTCCGCCAGCTGCCCATTCCGATCACCGGAATATTTTCTCCGGATGACGGAATGGGGCGCAACAGGGTTTTCCGAGTGCGCAGCGGCGTGTTGGATGTCAAAAGTAGGGTAGAGGCCGCCAGGCCAGCCACAAACCTTCTTCTATCCAATTGTGCCATTAGCTCACCATCCGCAGGATTTGCCTTTATTCTCTTCCTTCAACCAATCCATCAGCGGCTCAAAATAGCTGATCATTGCTGACCCATCCATTTCGCGGGTGCCGGTAAAGGCTTCCAGTGCATCGGGCCAAGGTTTGGATGCGCCCAGCTCCAGCATCGCGTTCAGCTTGGCACCAACCTCTTTGTTGCCGTAGAAAGAGCAACGGTGGAGCGGGCCTTCCCAACCGGCTGCATCACAGGCCGCTTTGTAGAATTGAAACTGCAAGATACGCGCAAGGAAATAGCGCGAATAAGGCGTGTTGCCCGGAATGTGATATTTTGCGCCAGGGTCGAACGCGTCCGCTGGGCGATCTACCGGCGGCGTAATACCCTGATATTGGCGTTTCAGATCATGCCATGCCTGCGTATATTCCGCTGGCTGGATATCGCCGGAGAAAACCTGCCAACGCCATTTATCGACCAGCAAGCCAAAGGGTAGAAACGCTACCTTGTCCATCGCCTGCCGTAACAGCAATCCGACATCCTTGTCCTCGCTTGGAACTTTATCGGCATCAAGCAAACCAACCTGCACCAGATATTCCGGCGTGATCGACAGTGCAATCATGTCGCCAATGGCTTCGTGGAAACCATCATTGGCGCCGTCGAGATGCAAATAGCTCTGCTTGTTATAGGCGCGCTGATAATAGTTATGACCGAGCTCGTGGTGGATAGTGACAAAATCATCACCATTGACCTTGATGCACATCTTGATGCGGATATCGTCGACATTGTCGATATCCCAGGCGCTGGCATGACAAACGACCTCGCGGTCTGCCGGCTTGGTAAACTGTGATCGTGTGTAAAAGGTGTCCGGCAGCGGATCAAAACCAAGGGAGGAGAAAAATTGTTCTCCGGCCTTCACCATTTTCATCGCATCATAGCCTTTGGAGGTCAGCAATTCGGTCGTATCGAAGCCAATGTCACCAGCACCTTCAGGCGCGACTATTTGGTAGATATTACCCCATTCCTGCGCCCACATATTGCCGAGCAGGTCTGCGCGGATCGGGCCGGTTTTGGCCTGCACCGCATCACCATATTTTTCGTTCAACTTGTCGCGGGTATAACAATGCAGCTCATCATAAAGTGGCTTCACCTGGTTCCACAGCTTGTCTGTTAGCTTGGCAAAATCATCCGCCGGCATGTCGTAGCCAGAGCGCCACATCGCACCGACATCGGCAAAGCCCAATTCCTTTGCGCCTTCATTGGCAATTTCAACCATGCGGGCATAATCATCCTTCATCGGCGCACCGACATTGCTGTGCCAGCTTGCCCACATTTCGGAGAGCTCGTCCGGGTTACGATTTGTGCCCATGGCCGCTTCGATGTCAGAACCGTTAATCTCTTCGCCTTTTAGCGTTCCTTTGCCTTTGCCATAGGCAGAGTTCAATTTGGTGGCGATGGTGTTCAATTCCGTTGCGGCGCCCTCCGTGGTTGGCGCGGGAAGCACAATACCGCCACGCAGCTTGTCGAGCTTGCGTGTGGTTACCGCATCAAGTCCCGCGACGTTGTTGAATTTGGCTGCATCAATCGCGGCCTGCACCGACATGGTAGTCCCTTCGGCACCGACCTTCGCTGCCAAGGCATCCGTATCCTCGGTGATATAGGTTGCATTGATCCAATAAATCCGCCCCGCATTGACCGAAAAATCGAACATCTTCTTTTCGGTTTTTTCGACAAATTTCTTAGCATCTTCTGCCGTAGGCTTGGCTTTATCAGCCATTTCACCACCTTCATGATGTTTTGCGTGAACCGGCGCGCTGAACGCTATGGTGGCAAGAGCGATGATCGAAGCGGCTGTTTTCATGGCTTATCCTCTGTGTTTGAATTTTGGTATGAACTGAAACTTTCTCGCGGGATCGTCAAGCGCGTCTTTCGCGTCGGCGCCAGATCAGGGCAATGATCATGCCGATTGTGCCGATGATCCAGGTTGCGATCTTTATCGGTCGAGCTAAAGCGGCGATGCCCGCCAGCGTATCGCTACCCTTTTCCTGCAATAATTGCGTGATCTGACTCAGCGTCTCAACATAGTCAAACAGCCCGAACAGAAAATAGATCAGCACCATGAACAGGCCAAGCTTCTTGAGTGATGGAGATTTGGCCTCCTGCCAGATCAGGCGTCCGCCCAATATCCCGCCAATGGAATAAAGACCGATAAACACAAGATCGCCGATCATGGACCATTTGGCATAACTCATCTTCCCTGCCTCCGCCCAGCTTAGTTGAATGGCATCAACCCGCTCGGCCGTCGCCGCGCTTTGATGATCCAAAATTCCGGCAGGAGCGACATCTGTGATGAGCGGCCCACCGGTTGCCACCAGAACGAGGAACAACGCGAAACCGCCCAACCAGAAAATCCAGAAATTACGCCAACTTATATATCCCGGCATCTGTCATTCTCTCCCTTATTGATTTGCGCTCAAAAAAAGCACCATCTCTTGCGCCATTTCGGGTTCTGTCACACTGCTCATATGCGTGCCTGGTACCGCAACATGATACCCGTGTGGCAGCAGGTTTGCCAGCGCCTCGGGGTCGCCATTGTCTCGATCTTCCGATCCACAAAGCACCAGCGTTGGTGTCGTGATAGTCTCTATGGCGTCCGGTTGCATATCCGAGAATGTCTTTAGCAAATGCGCAGCAGCCACGGTATCGACTTTCTGGCTTTTCATAAACTGAATCGCCATCCAATGCGGATCACCACGTTTCGCCGTATCGCGCAGCTCAATCGCCTTGAGGAAGAAGCCTTGCCGCCGATCCCAACCTGCCAGGCCTTCCAGCCCCATACCCGCAAGGATCGCTTTTCCAGGTGCAATTTTTGTGGTGAGCAGTTTAGCGGTTGTCCGGGCGCCGAGTGAAAAACCGCCGAGATCATAATCGGGCAGATCGAAATGCTCAATCAGCGCCAGCGCGTCCTTGATCAGTACGTCCTGTGGATAGGCATCGCGTTCATGTGGCGCCTCGCTTTGCCCATGGGCACGCAGGTCGGGCATGATCACTCGAAAGCCAGCTTCCGCCAGATGACCAGCATGGCCAAATTTGATCCAATTGGTCTCCGCATTGGAAAAAAGTCCGTGGAGCAGAATGACAGCGCGGCCCTGCCCCGTTTCATGGATTTTCAGTTTCACCCCGTCAAAGGAAGAGAAGTCCCAGCTTTTTATATCTACCATCATTGCCCCAAATTATTGCGCCAGGCGATCACATCGTCTGGCTGTGTCTGATGCTGATCCGTTTCCGGATCCAGCATGATACCAGCCTGTTTTTTGGAAACCCATAAATGACCGACTGGTGCAATATTCTCTGAGTGATCGAAGGTGCCTACTTTCAGCGTTATCGCTGACGGCGGATTGGTTCCACTATGCCACAGCCGCGTTCCGCAATCCCCGCAAAAATAATTGTATTTCCGTTTCCCACTATGTGCCGTGGTTTCAAACACCTTCGCCGTACCGGTCACGGTCAAAACTTCATAAGCCATGGGAATGGACATTGAAAAAGCACTGGCGCTCTGTTTCTTGCACTCCCCGCAATGGCAGGCATAGGCTGGCGGTATTGGCCCTTTGAAGACGTAGCGCACAGCGCCACATTGGCAGCCTCCCGCATGCGTATCACTCATTCGGGACCAACATATTGCAGCCATTCTTCGCTCGACTGCGGCTGCGTTTCGAGGGTTGGCACATCTTCGGGAATAGTGATCCAAGGTTGTTTGCTCGAAACCCAAAAATGCGCGGCGGGGCTTATGGTATTGCTGTTATCGAGGGTTCCGACACGGATACTGGCCAGACCGGCCCTTTGATCATTCGCAGCATAGATACGGCTCGTACATTTTGCACAGCCTGTAATGGTACTGATCGCGCCACTGGGCTGCACAAATGTTCCCTCATTTAACTCGCCTTCAATGGTCAGATCCTTGGCCATGATACCCATGTGCAGACTGAACGCACTCCCGGTTCGTCGCTGACAATCCGTGCAATGGCAAGCATAGGGCCGCATCCTGAAACCGGGCTTGAGTTCATAACGGACAGCTCCGCACAGGCAACCACCGGTTAATGTCCCTTCCATCGCCCTACTCTCCTCTTTCTTGCCCGCCAAGTTACATCTTTGAACCGAGTAAAAGCCCACAGTCAATTTGCCATTGGTTCAAGCTGTGCGCCTTCTGTGACGTCGAAAAGCGGTAATGTCAGCGCTCAGCCAATCCCTTTTGTTTCATCCGCCAGACCGCCAGTTCGATCCGATCCTGTCCGAAAAAGGGTTCTCCGTCGAACATCAAGGTAGGCACGCCCCAGTGACCGGCGGCTTCCAGAGCTTTCTGATTGTCCGCGATTTCCGCATCCAGTTCTTCCGCGTTAGCCTCGGCTTCAGCTATTAATTCCGCGTGATTCAGTCCTGCCCGAGTGGCCGCTTGCTCCAGATGATCACCCTCATTCCAGCCCTGCACGCCGCCCCAGATCAGCCGCGATACTTCATCGGCAAACTCCAGACCCTTACCGCGCCGGGAAGCCGCCTGCCCCATCCGTGTGAGTAGAAAGATGTGAGGCTGATCATCTGATATTTTGCGCGTGGCAATATCCTGCACAATTGGATCAGGATTGGGCGGCGCCATCGGAATATCCATATATTGCGCAACCCGAAAAATATCCTTGAACACGTAACCAAGCCAATTGGGATGGTTTTTCTCAAAGAAATCCGGCTCCCGGATTGCCAGCGGATAAACAAAACGCTGGTTGATCGAGAGATCATATTCCTGCGTTAGCGCAACATAACGGCGCGTCGCGAGATAGCTATAGGGTGAGCGGAAGGACCAATATACGTCTGCTTGTAAAGTCATCGAAGTTCAATGCACTGAGATGCATTGTAAAGGCAAGTTTCAATACATGTTTGGCGCACGCAAGCATATATAGGCTATGCCAAAAATTTACCTGACGCATATCGCATTTGTTAACCGGCAGCCTCGCGAACGGCATTTGCGAACCAAACTGTCAAACCTTCGCCATGCTTGTCGATGTTTTTGCTAAACCGAGTATCGGTAACCCACATATCGGCAAGTGCGACATGTGCTTCGCGGGTCAGCTGATAGAACCAACGGTCAATATGTTGTCTGTGACGTTCCACCAAAGTCAGTGCAGCGACGCTATCTGACGTTTCACCACTATCCATTGCTTTGGCGGCATCGGTCCAGATCATCACCAGCTCTTCTTTGAGTTCTTGCCACTCGGATTCTCCATATTGCTTGGTTCTGCGCTTACTCTCTGACCAAGCTTCGGTTTTTTCCCATCGGCTTTTCGCTTCAGCTTCAAACTCATCCGGGTTAAAGCCGTCGAACAATGATTCATGATCCATTTCCTGGTCCTCTTTTTTTGTGAGTTATATTGTTCCAATGCGCTATCGATAGAGGCGATAATCCGATGTGTTTCGGACAATTTTTCCACCATTTGGCGGCGCTGGTTTTTCAGATTCGCAACTTGATCAAAGTCTGGATCGTCGAGCGAGCGCCTAATATCTTCAAGCGACCTTCCGAGCGACCGCTCTATCAATATCTGTTGCAAGCGCAGCAAATGCTGCTCGGCATATAGCCGATAATCCTTGGCTGACCGGTCAGCGATCAACAAACCTATCTCATCATAATATTGCAAAGTTCGAATGGACACCCCGGCGGAACGACCAACTTCAGCGACGGTCAAGAGTTTCTTCTTCATGCTCATCGAATACGGTATCACGCAACCGTAGGGTCAAGAGGTTATTTGCAATTTAACTGCGACTCCATCGCAAAACGAAAAGGTTGTGATTCCCCTAGTGCCCGGTCCCGGGAAATAACGAACGTTCCGGATGGACCGCTACCCCTTGTGCAAATGCTTGCGCCCCAACAGCTCCGCAATCTGTACTGCATTGAGTGCAGCACCCTTGCGCAGGTTATCGGACACACACCAGATGATCAGGCCATTGTCCACGGTCGGATCTTCGCGCACGCGGCTGATATAGGTGGCGCTGTCGCCAACGCATTCGACCGGTGTGGTATAGCCTTCGTCCTCGCGCTTATCGACCAGCATGATGCCAGGTGCCTCGCGGAGAATTTCCTGTGCCTGTTTGGCGGAAATCTCATTCTCGAACTCGATATTGATCGCCTCACTATGACCTACAAAGACCGGCACGCGTACGCAAGTTGCTGTGAGTTTGATCTTGGGATCGAGGATTTTCTTGGTCTCGACGACCATTTTCCACTCTTCCTTGGTCGAACCATCATCCAGGAAAACGTCGATATGTGGGATCACATTAAATGCAATCTGCTTGGTAAAGATCTGGTTTTCTTTCGGATCCCCAACAAAAATAGCGCGAGACTGTTCGAACAGCTCGTCCATGCCGCCTTTGCCGGCACCCGATACGGACTGATAGGTTGAAACCACTACGCGCTTGATTTTCGCGGCATCATGAAGCGGCTTGAGCGCCACCACCATCTGTGCGGTCGAGCAATTGGGGTTGGCGATGATATTGCGCGCCTTGTAGCCTTCAATCGCATCCGGATTCACTTCAGGCACGATCAATGGCACATCCGGATCCATGCGGTAGAGCGAGCTATTGTCGATAACCACGCAGCCCGCAGCAGCAGCCTTGGGAGCATATTCCTTGGTCGGACCGGAGCCGGCGGCGAAAAGTGCTATATCCCATCCGGAAAAGTCGAAATGCTCAATATTCTGCACTTTGAGCATCTTGCCGGTATCGCCAATCTCAATCTCTGTTCCCTGTGACCGCGAAGACGCCACGGCGGCGAGTTCATCAATCGGAAATTCACGCTCGGCGAGGATGGTCAGCATTTCGCGTCCGACATTTCCGGTCGCGCCAACAACTGCAACTTTGTAACCCATGAAACTTTTCCTGTGCTGAATATGAAAACAGCCGGTTTTCCTTTTTGGGAGAACCGGCTGCCTGAATTTGTTATGAAGCTTTCTTTACTTTGCTTCAGCGCCTTTGGCTGGCTGGTTCACGCGGCGTTCCGCAATACGGGCCCGTTTACCTGTACGGCCTCGCAGATAGTAAAGTTTCGCACGACGAACGACACCGCGGCGGACCACCGTGATCGATTCGATATTGGGCGAGTAAAGCGGGAACACACGCTCAACACCTTCGCCGAAAGAAATCTTTCTTACGGTGAAGCTGGAGCCCATGCCGCGGCTGGTCCGTGCGATGCACACACCTTCAAAATTCTGGGTACGAACGCGCTCGCCTTCAACGACGCGCACACCAATGCGCAGCGTGTCGCCAGCGCGAAATTCCGGTATTTCTTTAGAGGCTGCAAATGCTTCTACAGCTTCTTTCTCAAGTGTCTGGATCAGGTTCATGACCGATCTTCCTTTTTCTGTCCTCGCGCACTAGAGGGCGACTGATCCGGAGCATCCCTGTGATGCTCCCATAAATCGGGCCGCCTTAGCCGTGTATCTTCCTCTGCTTTTTGTTTCCGCCAAGCAGCGATTTTCGCATGATCCCCCGATCGCAAGACTTCAGGGATGATACGCCCTTCCCATTTCTGAGGCCGGGTAAACTGCGGATATTCCAAAAGTCCGGTTTCGAAACTTTCGTCATCTCCGCTAGAAGACGCGCCCATTACCCCGGGAAGCAGCCGAATGCAAGCGTCTAAAAGCACTAAAGCACCCATTTCTCCGCCGGAGAGGATATAATCGCCAATCGAGACCTCTTCAATCGGCCGCGCATCGAAAATCCGCTCGTCAAATCCCTCGAAGCGACCGCAGAGTATGGTGACGCCGGGACCGGAAGCAATTTCCCGTACACGCTCCTGTTTCAGCGGCTTTCCCCGCGGTGTCATCGCCAGGATCGGGGCGTCAGGTTGCCGTTCCATCGCATGATCGACCGCCGACGCCATGACGTCGGCCCGTAACACCATGCCCGCGCCGCCGCCTGCTGGTGTGTCATCGACAGACTTATGTTTGTCAGTGGCGAAGTCGCGCATCTGGATGGGGTTACAGGACCACTTCCCCTCTTCCAGCGCCCTGCCCGCGAGCGACGTGCCGAGCGGTCCCGGGAACATTTCCGGGTAGAGGGTGAGGATTTGAGCAGTGAAGGTCATTTTTTCTGGCTCGTCTTTCGGATCTCCATGATCGCGAACGTCATGATCGAAATCATCAAAGCCATGGCAGCATATATGATTATTGCTTTTAGCGGATCATCGCCAAAATTGCGATCTTCGGAGTAGGCAAGCCACGATATTCCAGGCGTTAGTATCAGCTGTCCCGCCACGATAGTGCTCGCCATGCGGACGAACTGATCCGATTTCTGTTTGAATTTCCAGCCCGCAAAAGCTGGCAGAGCAACGATAATTACGATTAACGCGATAAAGAAAATCGGCCCGGTCATGGTTCGACAAATTCCGCTTTCACAATCGCTGGATCGTTCCGCATATCGATGGCACCGATCGGAATCATGAATTTCTTGCCGCTGGCCCGTTCAATCTCGATGACATCGCCCGCGCCAAATTCGTAGATGGCGAAGATTTTGCCCAGTTCCTCGCCATTGTCGGAGACACAGCGCAGACCGATGATATCTATATGGTAGAATTCGTCGTCATCCAGCGCCGGTAGAGATGACCGGGGGATGGCCAGCTCAGTGCCGCGCGCGGCCTCGGCTGCATTACGATCGGTAATTTCGGCAAACCGGGCTATGGCACCCATTTTATGGGGTTTGACGGATTTCAGCGTCAGTTTTCCGCCATTATAGCATTTATGCTGCTTGAGGCTGTCGAGTGCCTCGCAGAATAGTTTGAGCCGGACCTCGCCCGTCACCCCGTGCGCACCAATGATGACGGCGAGAGGGACGGACGTGTCCGGATCAACGTTGGCCAAGGATTAACCCTCGGACTTTTCTTCGGTCGCTTCTTCTGCAGCAGGAGCCTCTTCAGCAGGTGCTTCTTCGGCTTTTGCTTCCTGGGCAGGCGCTTCAGCAGCCGCTTCTTCAGCGGCTGGTGTTTCTTCTGCAGGTGTTTCCGCTGGCGCTTCCTCAGCAGGAGCGGCAGCCGCTTCCTTGGCAGCTTCTTCTGCAGCAGCGGCTTTTTCGGCTTTCTCTTCAGCGCGCTCGGTGGCTTTTTCGCCCGGCTTGGCTTTGTTCGGGTTGTTCCGCGCTTCGCGCTTCATCAAACCGGCGGCATCGAGGAAACGTGCTACACGGTCAGAAGGCTGTGCACCAACGCTCAACCAATGTTTCGCGCGATCCAGATCCAGAACAACGCGCTTTTCGTCATCTTTGGCGAGCAGCGGGTTGTAACTACCGATACGCTCGATAAATTTACCGTCCCGTGGAGCGCGGATATCCGCGATTACGATTTTGTAGTAAGGACGCTTCTTGGAACCACCACGGGCCATTCTCATTGCTACTGACATAAATAAACCTTTCTAAAACAATATAATAAATTAAATTTCTAAAACTATTTCTTCTTATTCAACAAATTCGCAAGATCAGGTGGTAATCCGCCTGGAGACATGTCTGGTAGCCCCGGCATTCCGCCCATGCCGCCATTTTGACCGCCCATGCCCGCGCCTGCAGCACCGCCACCACCGCCAAACATCGACATTAAACCCTTCATCCCGCCCATTTTCTTGATCTTCTTCATCGCCTTGGACATTTCCTGATGCATTTTCAGGAGCTTGTTCACGTCCTGCACCGTGGTACCGGACCCCTTGGCTACACGCACTTTGCGCTTGGCGTTGAGCAAGCCGGGGCGCACACGTTCTTCCTTGGTCATCGAACCGATAATAGCGTCCATGCGGACCAGAACCTTGTCGTCCATCGCGCCGCCCGCCATCGCCGCCTTGGCCTTCTTCATGCCCGGCATCATTGAGGCCAAAGCGCCCAAACCGCCCATTTTAGTCATTTGGCGTAGCTGCGAGCGCAAGTCATTCAGGTCAAACTGACCCTTGGCCATTTTCTCGGCCAGTGCTTCAGATTCTTCCTTGTCGACCGTTGCAGCGGCTTTTTCCACCAGACTGACAACATCACCCATTCCCAAAATACGGCCAGCGACCCGTTCCGGATGAAATTCTTCCAGCGCGTCGATTTTCTCGCCAATGCCGACAAATTTAATCGGCTTGCCTGTAACCGCCCGCATAGAAAGCGCTGCACCACCGCGGGCATCGCCATCCATCCGGGTGAGGATCACGCCGCTGAGATCGACTTGCTCGGAGAAGTTGGACGCAACGTTCACTGCATCCTGACCGGTCAAGGCATCGACAACCAGCAAGGTTTCCTGGGGCTTGGAGACATCGGCAACCGCCTTCATCTCGTCCATCAGCTGCTGATCGACATGCAGCCGGCCAGCAGTGTCGAGCATCAGAACGTCGAAACCCTGCAATTTTGCAGCTTGAAGCGCGCGTTTGGCTATCTCGACCGGCTGTTGGCCTTCGACAATTGGCAGCGTGGCAGCATTAATCTGCTCACCCAATACCGCCAGTTGTTCTTGTGCCGCCGGACGATTGACGTCGAGCGAGGCCATCATAACCTTTTTATTCTCTTTGTCTTTCAGGCGCTTGGCGATCTTGGCTGTCGTGGTTGTCTTACCAGAGCCCTGCAGACCGACCATCATGATTATCGCGGGTGGTGCGACTGCGAGTTCCAGGCCACTGACCTTGGCACCCAGCATATCCGCCAGACCGTCGTTGACGATCTTGACGACCTGTTGGCCAGGCGTGATGGACTTGAGCACCGACTGACCAACGGCCTGTTCGGTAACCTTTTCAACGAAATCCTTTACAACCGGAAGCGCAACATCGGCCTCCAGCAACGCAATCCGCACTTCGCGCATCGCGCCGCGAACATCTTCTTCTTTTAGCGCCCCACGGCCACGCAGTTTGTCAAAGACGCCGCCGAGCCGGTCGCTTAACTTGTCAAACATGGCGTCTTCCTTTCTCTCAAACCGGCTGAAATCAGCCTAAAAACAAACCCAAAACCGGGCAACGCAAAAAACGCCGGTGGGCGAAACCTCGCTGACCGACGTGTGAGTTTTTTGAACTCGAAACTGAAACCACAACAGATAATCTGTCGTTATTTGAGATGCCCCTAGTCGATCCTTAAGAGACTCGCAACCCTAGAAATCCCTTAATTTAGCGAAAATTAACCAGAAATTGAGAATTATTAAGGCAATAGGCAGCTTGAGAAATTAGGGGATAGCCGTCGTGGAGCAAAACATGACCGATTCAAATAATATCAAGGCCAGCAATAAATATGCAGTGT
Source organism: Sphingorhabdus sp. EL138 (assembly GCF_900258045.1). Classification (GTDB taxonomy): domain Bacteria; phylum Pseudomonadota; class Alphaproteobacteria; order Sphingomonadales; family Sphingomonadaceae; genus Parasphingorhabdus. Next base: position 945,280 of record NZ_OGVD01000004.1, read on the forward strand.
CGGCACGCAGAGATGTGGTGACCAGCCTGATCGTTATATTTGCCATCTTGATGTTCGTTGGGACCGGCGGAACGGTAATAACCGAGGCAATCGCTTCTCTGTCTGGTTACGGCGGCGGCAGCGATAAAATGCTGGTTTCAGCTTTTCTCCTCAACATCGCCCTCATATTATTTGGCTGGCGTCGTTACCGCGACCTCGCGGCAGAAGTAACAGAGCGGGCTGCTGCAGAAGAACGGGCGCATTCTCTGGCGGTAACGGATCCGCTTACCGGGTTTTTGAACCGCCGAACTCTGACCGAAAAGACTTCGGAAATGATTGCTACGGCGCGGCGTAAAAACAAAAGCACCGCATTTTTGATGCTAGATCTCGACAATTTCAAAACTGTCAACGACGTCCATGGCCACAGTGCCGGCGATATCGTGCTGAAAGAAGTAGCCGCGCGAATTTCAAAAGTTATTCCACCCAATAACCTCTTGGCACGGCTTGGTGGCGACGAGTTTGCCTGTGCTTTTATTTTTGACCCGGATCAGCCTGAAATGGTGGATCGTATTGCTGATGATCTGATTGACAGTATTGCCATGCCGATTGTCGAGAACGGCAACCATCTGGTGGTCACCACCTCGATTGGCATGGCGCGTTTCGACTTTGAATCTGAAGGCGTCGATGTTCTAATGCGCCGCGCTGACATCGCGATGTATAGCGCCAAGAAACAGGGTAGAAACCGCTTTTGCTGGTTTGATGTTTCAATGGAACAGGAACTGCAGACCCGCAATACCCTTGAATCCGGCATGCGCAGCGGTATTCCGGCAGGCGAATTTGTTCCTTATTTCGAACAACAGATTGATCTCGCGACTGGCAAGCTAACCGGTTTTGAAATGCTAGCGCGCTGGGAATCGCCGACACAGGGTCTTGTTTCGCCGGAAGTCTTCATTCCGATTGCCGAAGAAACCGGCATGGTTGGTGATCTTTCGCTCAGCATCATGCGACAGACATTTGAAAGTGCGAAACACTGGGACCCCAGCCTGACGGTTTCAGTCAATATTTCACCAGTTCAACTGCTTGATCCATGGCTGGCGCAAAAAATCGTCAAGCTACTGGTGGAAACGGGCTTTCCGCCAAACCGGCTTGAAATTGAAATTACCGAGAGCTCATTGTTTGAAAATCTCAGCCTGGCTCAGTCTATTGTCGGTAGTCTCAAAAACCAGGGAATTCAGATTGCCCTGGATGACTTTGGAACAGGATATAGTTCGCTGGCTCACTTACGCGCCCTGCCCTTTGACCGGATCAAGATCGACCGCAGCTTCGTAACGTCGATTTTGGAAAACCCGGAAAGTGCGGCGATTGTGAAAGCGATTACCGGCCTTGGCGAAAGCCTTGGCATGCCAATTACCGCCGAAGGCATTGAAGACAAGGCTATCGAAAACGAGCTGCGCAACCTTGGCTGTGCCAAGGGCCAGGGTTGGCATTATGGTCGCCCGCTTTCGCTGGAACAGGCACGCAAAGTGCTTGGAAAACGCAATCTGTTGCCCGCGCAGCCATTGGACAAAGCAGAGGTTGATGAAGTTGCTGAACTACCGGTTGAACAACCGCAACTCAAAGCGGGCTAAACACGCAGCAGGACCAACAGTCGCCTAATTCTATTGCTGGACTTGCCGCCCTGTCATCCCTAAATCGCCCATCATGACTATCGGGCAATTTCACAAGATGCATGGACTGGGCAATGACTTTGTCATTATCGATGCGCGCGCATCTGATTTGCCTGATGGTTTCGCCATGCCTCCGGCCAAAGCAGCCGCCATCGCCAATCGGCATAGCGGCATTGGTTGTGATCAGCTGATTGTGCTGAAACCGTCCGGCAAAGCCGATGTTCGCATGCAGATTTACAATGCCGATGGTGGTGAGGTCGAGGCGTGCGGCAATGCTACCCGCTGTGTCGTGAAATTGCTTGGCGATGGTACGTCGATTGAAACCGATGGCGGAATGATCTCTGGCCATGTTACGGATGAAGGTGCCATCGTTGATATGGGTGAGCCCCGTTTCGACTGGAATGTGATCCCCCTCACCTATGCCATGGATACGCTGCACATGCCGGTTGGCTGGGAGGATTTGCAGGATCCGGCAGCTGTCAATGTCGGCAACCCGCATGTCATTTTCTTCGTTGAAAACAGTGACGCCATTGAACTGGACCGCCTGGGTCCGATGATCGAGGTTGATCCTCTGTTTCCCGAACGCGTGAATGTAAACGTAGCACATGTAAAAGATGGCGATCTGTACCTGCGTGTCTGGGAGCGCGGCGTCGGTTTGACCCGTGCTTGCGGCACCGGAGCGTGTGCAACGGCAGTGGCCGCAATCAGACGCGGATTGGTACAAAGCCCGGCCAATGTGCATCTGCCCGGCGGCAAGCTTATCCTTTCGTGGGACGAAGGTGGGTCCATCATGATGCAAGGCCCGACCACCTATGTTTTCTCCGGCGAAGCCAACTGGGATGATTTTGCATGAGTGGTCCTGATATTATCAGCATGGGGTGCCGCCTGAATATCGCTGAGAGCGAAGCAATCCGCCAGACAATCAATGCCTCTAGGGTCAATGCCGATGAACTGGTTATCGTCAACAGCTGCGCCGTAACCAATGAAGCGGTGCGCCAGACCCGTCAGGCAATACGACGCGCCAAGAAAGATAATCCAGACAAGACTGTGGTTGTAACCGGATGCGCCGCACAGGTCGATCCGGAGATGTTCGCAGATATGCCCGAGACATCCGGTGTGGTCGGCAATTTCGATAAATATGAAGCCGATAATTTCAAATTCGGGCTAGACACCAACAAGCCGGATATCCGGGTGTCAGATATCATGCAGGTAAGGGAAACCGCACCGCATATGGTCAGCGCCTTTGCCGAGCGGTCCCGCGCCTTTGTAGAAGTGCAAAATGGCTGCGATCACCGCTGCACCTTCTGCATCATCCCCTATGGCCGCGGCAATAGCCGGTCCGTGCCGGCAGGACAGGTTGTCGAGCAGGTGAAGTCGCTGGTTGACCAAGGCTTTAACGAGGTCGTGCTGACGGGGGTCGATGTCACCAGCTATGGTCCGGATTTGCCTGGTAATCCAAGCCTTGGCCTGCTGGTCGAGCGCGTTCTGAGCCATGTTCCGGAACTTAAACGGCTGCGCCTGTCCTCCGTCGACGGCGTGGAAATTGACGAACGCCTGTTTGACATATTGACGGGTGAAAGCCGGATGATGCCGCATGTGCATCTGTCGCTGCAATCGGGTGACAATATGATCCTCAAACGGATGAAACGCCGCCACAGCCGCGAGCAAGCCATAGAACTTGTCGCGCGGTTGAAGGAGAAGCGCCCCGGGATTGCCATAGGTGCTGACATTATCGCCGGATTTCCGACCGAAACCGATGCCATGTTTGCGGACAGCCTCGATATGGTTGATCAATGCGAGATAATTCACGGCCACATATTCCCCTATTCCCCGAGACAGGGCACGCCTGCGGCCAATATGCCCCAGGTTAATGGGGTCACTATCAAGGAACGCGCCCGGCTTTTGCGTGAGAAGGTGAGTGCAAAGGCACAGACTTGGCGCGACAATCTGGTCGGTAGCCGGCAAGATGTGCTGTGCGAGCTAAACGGCAAGGCTGGATATGCGGAAAATTTTGCCCATATCAGTTTTGAAAAAACCATGCCAGAAGGCCAGATCATCCCTGTTGAGGTCATTGCATCCGATGGCCGGAAACTGATCGGAAGAAAAATAGTATGAGTGAAAAACCGGGGTGGAGAGATCGCCTTTTTGGCGGGTTCAGCAAGACATCTGGCCGATTGACCGAAAACCTGACCGGTCTTGTGACCAAGGCAAAACTGGATGAAGCGACTCTTGACGAGATCGAAGATGCGTTGATCATTTCCGATCTCGGCCCCGCGACGGCGGCAGCCATTCGTGAAAAGCTCTCAAACGAGCGGTTTGAAAAAGGCCTTAGCGAACATGCCGTCCGCGAAATAATCCAATCGGAAATTGCCGGTATATTGGAACCGGTAGCTGTACCTCTGGAAATCGATGCGTTTCCGAGGCCGCAAGTCATATTGGTCATTGGTGTCAACGGCTCTGGCAAAACCACAACAATCGCAAAGCTCGCGCACCTGTTTCTGGAACAGGATTATGGTGTGATGCTCGCCGCTGGCGATACCTTTCGCGCGGCTGCGATAGGACAATTGAAAGTTTGGGCCGAACGGCTTGGCGTGCCGATCATCAGCGGCAAGGAGGGCGGCGACAGCGCCAGCATTGTCTATGAAGGCGTTAAACAGGCCACGGCCACCGGCATTGACGTATTAATCGTTGATACAGCAGGCCGCCTGCAAAACCGCAGCGAATTGATGGATGAACTGGACAAGATCCGGCGTGTTCTGGGGCGGCTCAATCCAGAAGCCCCGCATGATGTTGTTCTTGTTCTGGATGCGACGACGGGACAAAATGCCCTGTCACAGATTGAAGTATTCAAGGAAGTGGCAAAGGTTACCGGCCTCATCATGACCAAACTTGATGGTACAGCGCGCGGTGGTGTTCTTGTTGCAGCCGCCAAGCAATTTGAAATGCCGATCCATGCCATTGGTGTCGGGGAGACAATAGAAGATTTACGACCCTTTGACGCCAATGATCTGGCGGCGGCCATAGCAGGAATTGAAGAATGAGTGATGATGTCGTCAATGTAGAACCGAAGCAAGAAAACAAGGGTCTGGGCTTTGCCCTCGATTTCGGGCCTCTACTGGTCTTTTTCTTGACCTATAAGTTCGCTGTTCCCGGTGATAATCCGGTCCTGTCAGCAATATATGGTACCGCAGCTTTCATGGTGGCTATCGTGATTGCGGTTATCGTTTCCAAATGGAAACTGGGCAAGATATCCCCCATGCTCTGGCTGTCAGCGGTTTTGGTGATCGGCTTTGGTGCACTCACGATCTATTTCAATGATCCACGCTTCATCCAGATCAAGCCGACAATTATCTATCTAGGCTTTGCGGTGATACTGGGTGTCGGATTGCTGCGCGGGAAAGCCATGCTAAAATATCTGCTGCAGGCCGCCTATGAAGGGCTTTCCGATGAAGGCTGGCTCAAACTATCGCGGAACTGGGCGATATTCTTTGTCGCGATGGCCGTACTGAACGAAGCCATGCGTCTTTCCCTCACCTTCGACATGTGGCTGACGCTGAAAGTGTGGGGCATCACTATATTGTCCTTTATCTTCGCCATCGCCAACGTACCGATGCTGATGCGGCACGGACTGGATCTTGGGCAGGATGACGAAGAGACAGAAGAAGCTGCCTCCAAATAAAAACCGCGCCCCTTTTTTGGAAGGGCGCGGCCTCGAAATTCCGTTGTAAAAGCACTTAGCCCTGATCAGCGCGACTTACGCCTTCACCGTCAAGGTTCTGGGCCACGAAGTCCCAGTCAATGGCATTGTCGAGCAATGCAGAGACATAGTCGGGACGCGCATTCTGGTAGTCCAGATAATAGGCATGCTCCCAAACATCGATGGTCAGCAACGGTTTCATGTCATGAGCAACCGGGCTGTCCGCATCATGCAGCGAAGTGATTTCCAGCTTGTCGCCGGTCAGCACCAGCCAGGCCCAACCGCTCGCAAAATGTCCAACGGCTTCCGCTTTGAACTTGTCCTTGAACTCCTGAACGGAACCGAAGTCTGCTTCAATGCGACTCTTCAATTCTGCCGGCACTTCCTTTTTCTCGGGGCTCAGGCACAGCCAGTAAAAGCTGTGGTTCCAGACCTGTGCAGCATTATTGAACAGGCCGCCATCGGCAGCTTTGATGATCTCGGACAGTTTTTTACCCGCGTGATCCGTACCTGCAATCGCATCATTGGTTTTGGTTACATAGGCATTGTGATGCTTGCCGTGGTGAAAATTGAAAGTGGCCTCAGAGATCAGTTCTCCAAAAGCGGTTTTCGAATAAGGAAGCGGGGGAAGTTCAAAGGACATTGAGAATTTTCTCCATTGTTAGAATGACTTTCAGAAAGCGCATATGGTGACAAATGGTTTGCGGGGCAACTGTCCATAAGAGCGTATCTGACAGGATCAGCCTTTTTCCGTGACAAAAATGGCTTGAAGGCATAATATTACTGCATTGTTACAGACAACACTGGGGGAGATTATAATGGCGAAGTTTTTCGGGAATTTGAATTTGGTGATGCTGGTGGGCTTGTTGCTTGCCATACTTGTTATCGTCGGCATCGGTTCGCTGGGTGACCAGGTAAATGGCATCTTTCGCTGGCTGCATACCTTTTTCGGTGTGCTCTGGATCGGCTTGCTCTACTATTTCAACTTCGTCCAGGTCCCGCAAATGCCGAGTATTCCTGATGAAGCCAAACCGGCAGTGTCCAAGCATATAGCACCGAGCGCTCTCTTCTACTTCCGTTGGGCCGCTTTGTTCACGGTGATTACCGGATTGGTTGTTGCTCATCTGACCGGATATCTGACGCAGGCGCTGCTTCTGCAGGAAGGTTATTTGCTGATCGGGATTGGCATGTGGATGGCGCTGGTCATGGCTTTTAATGTCTGGTTCCTGATCTGGCCAAACCAGAAAAAGGTATTGGGCATGGTTGAAGCAGATGCAGATGCCAAGGCTTCTGCAGCCAAAGTGGCGCTGATGGCTTCACGTACGAATACGCTGCTGTCTTTGCCGATGCTCTATTGCATGGTGAACGCTAATCTCGGCGGCTAACGTGATTTAAAACGATTTTGAAAAGAGGGCTTTACGGCCCTCTTTTTTGTCTTGGTCATAAGTGACCAGAGTTAGCCGAGCCGTTTTGCGATCTTATGGGCCGGACCGAAACCGATAAAGGCCGCACCGATAAATGGCATGGCAACAACCCACAGCCGGACGCCTGTCACACCCAGCGGACTTGCAATACTGATTGCCGCAGTCGAGGCCAGACCGGCGCAAACGAACAGCAATCCGACAATCAGCCGCCAATGCGGCAGATCATCTCTATCGCCCTGCCCACCGGCTCCAGCCTGTTCATATTTCGCAAAAATCATGATCAGTGGGAGCAAAGCCGTGATATAGAGCGCAAACCAGATTGGTCGCGCCAACCACCAGGCACCACTTCCGGGCACCACTTCCAGGCCAATTCCGCCCAGCAACCAAGCCGCGACCATGACGAAGACAAAGGCCGTCAAATGCCAGAGATAGGTCGTCATGATCATGCCGTTGACCAAAACCACGCCCGTCCAGATTTTAAGGCTGTCTAGCATCCGCCGTGCCGCAGGTTCTAATGCGAGCGCAATACCGGTTTGCGCAATGCCAAGCGCTAACAGGGCGATAGTCGGAGGCATGCTATTGCTCACTGGTTCGCCGGGCACGCCGATCATCGCGACCGGGTATGGGCCAAAGCCGACCAGCAATCCTAGTGCCGTCAAACCGCCAACACCCCATGCCAAAGCCTTTGCGGGATTGGCAAAATAGCCTTCACTCCATGCATAACCAAGTTGATGTACGGCTAGCCAGATGAAAGCAAAGTTCACAAAATTCACATGTGCTATTTGGAGCATGAAGGTCGCGGCATCGATCAAAATCGCGCCAGCTACCAGCCCCCAGAAAGAGGTCATGCCAAAGCGTTTCCAAGCCGCATGTGTTAGTGGGACCACTGCGCTGACCATCAGATAGACGGCCAGAAACCATACTGGAATCAGGGCCAGTTGGGCCGCAAGCTCAACAATCTTGCGATCCACGCCCATTGCCGTGCCAAACAAGGCAAAACCTGTCCAGATCAGAAAAAGCGGAAGGACCGGGTTGATCAGTCGTCGCAAACGCCCGGTAAACCAGCCTGCATAGCTACCCTCTTTGCGCTGGTTGGCAGACCAGGACAGCGCGTGCGAAAAACCTCCGACAAGGAAGAAGATCGGCATCACCTGAAAACCCCAAGTCAGCCATTGCGTCCAAGGCAATATGCCCAGCAGATGGCCGCCTTGAACGGCACCATCTTCGATATATGGGGCCGCGACCAACCAGTGGCCGACTACAACGGCAAGGATTGAAAAGGCACGCAGGAAATCGACGTAGCGATTGCGTTCCGGAGGTGCTTTGCGGGCCATTTCTTCGGCCCGGGACCATAAAGTCCGTTTCGCCGCCGTCTCACCGCCTTCGCTCATATAATGCCCTCACATCCCAATGTAACAGATATTTACGTAATCATTGCCGGTCCCGGTTCAAGGCCCGATTCAAGGCAAGCATGGTGTGAGGCTAAGACCGTAATACTAACAAATAGCTATCCCAATAGGTCGTGGCGTTTCAGGGAATGGCGCAATTGATCATAAGTGAGATTGAGCGCTTTGGCAGTTTGCCGCTGGTTATAACGTGATTTGGCCAAGGCGGTTTCCAATATACGTTTTTCGAAGGCTTCCACGGCTTCCTTCATATCATCGACCGCTGCATAACTCGGTTCCGCGGCAGGAGCAGCAGGCGCAGGTGCCTCCTCGACTTTGTCAGGCGCGTGATCAGCCGCAGCTGGCTGCGATTGCCGAGAAGGCATTTCTTTCGGCTTCCATGGTGATTCAAACGGATCAAAGACGATATGATCGACAGCGCGTGTGTAATCGCCCCATTGATAAACAGCACGCTCGATCACATTACGCAACTCACGAACGTTACCGGGCCATTGGTGACGTGCCAGTGCTTCGGATGCCAATTGACCGAAGCCCGGCCATTGTTCCCATTCCAGTTCAGCCGCCATGCGTCGCCCGAAATAGTCCGCCAAAACCGGAACATCCCCCTCACGATAGCGTAGCGGCGGCAGCGTCACGACTTCAAATGACAGGCGATCAAGCAAATCCGCCCGGAATTTCCCTTCGTCCGCCATCTTCGGCAGGTCGGCATTGGTAGCCGCCACGATCCGCACATCCACCTTTTGTGGTCTCGATGATCCTATTCTGGTAATCTCGCCATATTCAACCGCCCGGAGCAATCGCTCCTGCGCCGCGGAAGACAATGTTCCCAATTCATCCAGAAACAAAGTGCCGCCATCAGCTTCTTCAAAGCGCCCTACTCTATTCTTGGTCGCACCCGTAAAGGCACCGGCTTCGTGGCCGAACAATTCAGCCTCGATCAACGTTTCGGGCATGGCAGCGCAGTTTAATGTAACCAAAGGACCATCCCAACGCATGCTTAGTCGATGGAGACGTTCAGCGATGAGCTCTTTACCTGTACCGCGCTCTCCGATAACAAGTACGGGACGGTCCAGAGTGGCCGCCCGACTGGCTTTTTCGACTGCATCAAGGAAAGCTCCGGACTCCCCGACAAACTGATTTTCGCGCTCCATGGCCAATATATAGTGCAAATTCCTATTAAATAGCAATTAATACCATATTCATTTTTCCAAAAACTTATATTATCTAAATATATCAGTCAGTTAAAAAACTGGCACGCCTCCTGCAATGTTAGCTTCGAACCCGCAAGGGACTGGAAATCGACCAAACGGAGGACAACATGTCAGCAGCTACGAAAACAGGCAAATCAATGAATTTGAGCAGAACCGACGTTTCTGCCATCATTTCCGTGTTGCTGTTTAGCCTGACGATTTTGATCAGCGCCGTGGGCCCTGCCGAAGCACAAGGCCCGACCATCTCTGAAGATGGTACAATTTCCCCAACTGTCAGCTATAAGGCGTGACAGGCGAAATGGCCGGGACTCCTTCATTCCCCCTTGCCGAAGTACGGTCCCGGCCACCTTTCCAGATTGAAGACGTAGAATTTTATGAAGACCAGCCTGAACGTTCGAACCATTCCAGGCACAATGCTAGCAACTACCGGAGTTTAACCATGGGTATTTTTTCAAGAACGCGCGATATCATCGCCGCCAATGTCACGGACATGCTCGACAAGGCAGAGGATCCGTCAAAACTGATCCGCATGATCATCCTGGAAATGGAGGAAACCCTTGTCGAAGTTCGCGCTTCTGCCGCACGGACCATTGCCGACCAAAAAGAAATGCGCCGGCATATTGATAAGCTGAACCAGCTGACTGAAGACTGGAACGAAAAAGCGCAACTGGCCCTTTCCAAGGACCGCGAAGATCTCGCCAAGGCGGCGTTGATCGAAAAACGTAAGGCCGCGGACATGGCGGAACAGCTTACTGTTGAAATTCAAGTGCTGGATGATGCCCTGCGCGCTTCAGAAGGTGATATCGCCAAGCTGCAAAAGAAATTGCAGGAAGCACGCTCTCGCCAGAGCAGCCTGGTTAACCGGCTCGAAAGCGCCGAGAACCGCTATAAAATCCGTGAAATGTATAATGGCGACAAGGTCCATGATGCATTTTCAAAATTTGAATATCTGGAACGTCAGGTGGACCAGGCCGAAGGCCGTGCCGATGCGCTAACGATGGGCGGTGAGCCGGCGACACTGGAAAATCAGATTGCTGCGCTGGAAAGCAGCGACAAAGTTGATGATGAATTGGAAGCCATGAAGGCGGCCATGAAGAAGTCAGACCAGAAAGGTGACAAATAATGGACTCGAACGATCTTATCCCGTTTTTTGCGATTGTCACTCTGTTTGTCGCGTTCCCGTGGATCATTTTCCATTATGTTACAAAATGGAAAACGGCCGCAACCATCACCAATGAAGACGAGCAACTGCTCGACGATTTGCACATCATGGCACGCCGATTGGACGAACGCATGGAGACAATAGAACGGATCATGGCAGCAGACAATCCGGACTGGCGGCAGTCAGCATTACCGGGGGCAGGCAATGAACCCAAACCGACACTCGAAAATTTCGATAATCTCTTGAAAAAAGAAAGGCGCTAATCATGGCTTCGATCCGCACAAAATTTTATCTTGATAAACAGCGCGCCAAATGGAGCGGAGTATGCGCCGGAATTTCCGACTATACCGGAATAAACGTTATGTGGGTCAGGTTAGCTGCCGTGATGGCCACCGTGACTTTCGCCTTTCCATGGACCTTGGTTGCTTATTGGATCGCGGCAAAATCGGCTGATCCCAAACCGATGGAACTTTATGGCGACAGAGAGGAGCGGGAATTTTGGCAAGGAGTCCGTCAATCCCCCCGCCGCACGGCCAGAGACGTCAAATCACGCTTTCGTGAGATTGACCGCCGTCTTGCCGATATGGAATTATACTACACCAGTAATAACCGCGCACTTTCGAATGAGATTGAAAAGCTGCGCTAAGCCACACAGAATTTAGGGAGACTGACTATGAATTGGGGTGGACCGGGATTTGTTATCGCCATTATCGCCGTTTGTTATGCTGGCTATATAATCAATAATTGGATCCGGGCTAAACATGGCTATCCGCTTGAAGATGAGTGGGGCGGGACAACCGCTAAGGATGACCCAAAGGCCGATCGCAAAATTGAGCTGCTCTCTGCGGAAAATGAAGAGTTGGTTGGTAAGATCGATCGCTTGCAGGAGCGTCTTGCAGTTCTGGAGCGGATCGCGACTGATCCAGCCAAACGAACAGCAGATGAAATCGAAGCGTTGCGGGAGAAGGGATAATGGAGAGTATTTTAGCTAACCCCTCTATTTTGTGGCCCATCGGATTTGCTTGTGCAGTCGTAACGCTGGGATGGGTAGCAACAACCTGGATGCGGATCAAAAACGGCTATCCGCTTGAGAATCAGTGGGGCAAAGCGGTTTATCCGAAAACGGATAACGAGGCGGTGGAACGCGTCAAACTGCTAACACAAGAAAATGCAGAACTGCGCGCCGAGATCGGATCGATGAAAGACCGGCTTACCAATGTTGAGCGGATTGTGACCGACGATAGCCATCGTCTGACAAACGAAATCGAAGCCCTGCGCGCACCGAAAAACTAAGGAGATCAATATGATTGAATATCTAGCCCTGTTGATCCCGTTTGCCGGCATCGGCGTTGGAGTTTTCGCAATTTGGACCAGTCATCAGCAGAAGATATTGAAGATGCAGTCCGAGATATCCGCCGAAAAAGCTGCTCAATATGCAGTCAGTAACAAACAACTGGAACAGCGGGTGCGCGTGTTGGAACGAATTGTTACGGACAAAGGCTTTGATGTTGCCGGACAAATTGAAAGTCTGCGCGATGAGCCAGAATTGAAGGAGCTGAACTGATGTTCGATGAACTATGGGTGTTGATACCCCTTGCACCATTTTTGCTCGGCGGCCTGGCCATATGGACCCGTCATCAAAGCAAGATGCTGGAAAAGCAAAAAGAGCTGATGCTCCTTGGCGAGCGGCTGCCGGAAAGTGAAGATGGCCGGCGCATGCAGGAAGATATGAAATATCTGAAAGAGCGCGTGGCAACGTTGGAAAAAATTGTAACTGACGAGCGCGGCGCAAGGGAATTGGAAAGTGAAATAGCGAAGCTGAGAGACAGCTAAGCAAGAAGCAATTGGAGGGAAGAGAATAAATGAACCCGTTTGAAATGGTTGTTGCCATCATCATCGTCATCACGGTCGGAAAAGTAGTCAGCACGCGTATTCAGGCCAAACATGGCATTGCATCAGATGAAGAAGGCAACCCCGTAACCATGGTTGATCCCGATGCCGGACGGCTTCGTGAAGAGGTTAAATATCTCAAGGAACGCGTAGCGGTACTTGAGAAAATAGCCACCGATGATCGCGGCGCACGGGAATTGGAAAATGAAATAGAGAAATTGCGGGACCAATAGGTCGGTTCCTCAAAGAAGCAGGAAAAGAAGAAGGATAGCATCATGCCAGAACCCAGTTTTTACCTGATGATTGCTGCGTTTACCCTGATCGGACTAACGGCGGTCTCCCTTATCGCTCTGCGTGGGTGGAGGGACTGGATTGACCTCAAGTCCAAGGAATTGGAACAAAGGCGCGAGGAAAATCCCCCCAGTGCTACATCGCGAATTGAGGTTGCGGACCTGAAGGAACGCATCCGCAAACTGGAAGCGATCGCTGCCGGAGTGGAGCTTTAACAGCCAACCTTAAAAAGGGATGACGCGAATCCCCTGCCCTGCTAGCGGGCGGGGATGAGCAAATTTGACAATCTTGTAGAAGAATATGAATTTCTGGAAGCTGATGACCGATACCGGCTTCTGATTGATTTGGGCAAGGAACTAGAACCGATGCCCGATGCCCTCAAAACCGATGCAACACTGGTTCGCGGTTGCTCTGCCTCGGTTTGGGTTTATCCGACAAAACAGGATGATGGCCGGCTGCATTTTCTTGCAGATAGCAATGCCGCCATTACCAAAGGTATCATCGCTCTAGTGCTCGAAACCGTTCAGGACCAACCGATTGATGCCGTTTTGAAAACCGACATTGCGGAAATGCTCGCACCATTTGATTTGAAAAACCAGCTCAGTTCCAATCGTACGCAAGGCATACCGAACATGATTGCCTTGATCGAAGAAACGGCAATGCGGTATCAAAAGACCTAAACCGGCTTCCAGACCCGCCGTTCTTCGGCAATTTTCAGTACATCAAAGGCCGCCTGCGCCGCCTGAAATTTCTTGGCGGCTTCTTCATCACCGGGATTTACATCCGGATGATATTCCTTGGCCATCGCGCGCCAGGCCTTTTTAACCGCCTCAAAATCAACATCGGGCGTCAGATCGAATATTTCCAGCGCCGTCATCTCATCCCGCGACCGACTGCCATCGCCGGATCCCATCCAGCTACAATGTTTCGCTTCCTGATAGGCGTTGGCGTCACGTTGTTCGTCGGCTTCCCGTTTTGCGCGCTCTTCCTTGTCTAGCCCTTCGAAATAATCCCAGCCGCGATTATATTCCGCCGCATGTTTCTCGCAGAAATACCAGCGATCCGGGCTATTGGGTGATTTGGGTGCCGGGCAGTTACCTGCCTCGTTGCAGCCATGCCGGTCGCAAATCTTCACCTGCTCGGTTTCGCGCGAGCTTTCATAGCTGCCCCAGCGGGGAAAGCCCCAGTTATCGGATCGTCTTGCTTTTGGCATATCACTCTCTAACAAAGGCCCCGCGCCTGTTCCAGCCATAATTAAATACCAGAGGGTCTGTAAGCCGGGTTCTGTCCATCCTCTTGCAAGGAATAGCCAGTCATTCATCTCGGCGATGCATTGCTGCACCGCTCTAGCAACCAACCCGGGCTGCAGGCCGAAATAGCCATATGCCGCCCCTATTTGGTTTTGCTCCAGGTGGGGTTTACCGTGCCGGGGCTGTTACCAGACCCGCGGTGCGCTCTTACCGCACCCTTTCAACATCACGGGACCGAAGCCTTCGCGACCTGCTTTCTGTTGCACTGTCCCTGAACAGGCGATCACTCCCCTGCCCGCCGGACGTTATCCGGCACCTTTAAATCGTGGAGCCCGGACTTTCCTCGCGAATATTTGTCATATTCCCGCGACTGGCCGACCCTCTGGTGCGCTCTATTTAGTGATTCCACGCTCTCTGTCGAGCATTAAAGACAATAGTAGCGCCCGGCATTCACCATCGATAACGCCGTCGATGTTTTTAGGGCGAAAACGCCTCTGGAAAGCTACGACTGCATCTTTCTCAGCGGTAATATCATAGCCAAAGCGTTCCAGAGCCAACATGAAACCGCCATCTGTCCATGGCGGTTCGCCAAGATTTAGACGCGGTTTTTTGAGCGCGATGCCGTGTCTGGCAAGCCTATCCCAATCGAACAGTTCGCCTGGATCCTGCTTTCGTGACGGCGCCAGATCGCTGTGACCGATGACATTGGTCGGCACAATAGCGTGGCGTTTGACAATATCATGGGCGAGCCGTGTGACGGCATCCATCTGCTCTTCGGGAAACGGCACATAGCCCCATTCATGGCCCGGATTTACGATTTCAATGCCGATACTGGCGCTGTTCACATCTTCGATGCCGCGCCAATAGCCGCGTCCGGCGTGCCAGGCGCGGTTTTCTTCCTTGACCATGTTCACGATCTGGCCATCCTCGGTCACGACATAGTGAGCGGATACTTTGGCGTCGGGATTCGCGAGCCAATTTATGGCCGACGCGGCGTCCTTCATGCCGGTATAGTGCATCACCAATATGCTGACTGGCAGCTTGCGCTCGTCAAAATTGGGAGAAGGCGTCCAGATCATGTCCATCGTAAAAGCCTCCTTCAGTCCCTTTTATCAGGCGACAATCGCGCCCAGCAAGAGTTCTGTACCGGAATCGGGCGATACCCGCAGGTCACCGCCATTCTCGCATGACAGTTCACGGGACATCCAAGCTGCAGCTGTACGGGCAGTCAATTCCGATTGCGGCAACGTGCCTTCCAATGCCGCACGAATACCGTCATCCAATGCGATTTTCGGTCCTTCAGCGCGGACCACAACTTCGATACCATTATCGCCCTGCTCCGCACCAACATCCAGTTGCCCTCCGCGCACCAGCGCTTCCCGGGCTATAAGGGCCAGGTTCAAAAGAATCTTGATCGCTTTTTTCGGCAGCGTTCCGCTCTGAACAGCCCAACCCAGCGTAATTTTACCTTGATCGCCGACCAGGCTTTCGACCAGCTGTTTTGCTTCGGCAGGATCGACGTCGTCGCCGAAACCGCCCGCGGCGCCAAAGGCCAATCGGAAATATTTCAGTTTGTCCGCCGATGCCCGGGCGCTGTCCGCAAGCAAATCCAGACAACGGTCCCGCATCTCAGGGTCCGTTTCGTCTTCCAGCAACTCCAGACCATTGTTGATTGCACCAACCGGGCTCAACAGATCATGACATAATTTTGAACAAAGCAATGCAGCGAGATCGACACCGGATTGAGACATGGGAATGGGCCCTTAACTTGTGAAAACTCAATTTTCGGCTGTTTGGCCTTTTGTGCTTTGGCAATCAAGGGTGATTGGATCAAAGCGACCATATATTTCGCCCTTTTGGGTTGCCTGCCATGCGGCTGCTTCCTCACCGTTGATAATAAGCCATATCCGTTCATCTGCCGCCGCCATAGCAGCATCTGTTTCTGACGGTTCCACATCACCGGACGGGTGTGAATGAAAATAGCCGATTATTTTGGGCCCTTCGTTCCGCATCGCTCGTTCCGCAGCAATTAGATCAGCGGGGTCGATTTCAAAATGCCGGAGGCGATTTTCCGCGATATTTAGCGTCGCCTTAAAGTGCGAAACTGTCCCATTATCGCCAAAGAGCAACCCGCAAGCCTCCTCAGGAGCCATTTCAAGGGCAAGTTGCTGCAAATCGCCCAATATCGCGCTTGATATGACCAGTCTCATAGCCCACATCTAGGCGATGACAGCGGGGCAATCCATAAAATCCGGTATCGTGCCAGAAACCGACAAGAAACAGCGTCTCGACGCGGCCTTGGCTGGCTTTCTGGATGATTTGTCGCGGGAACGGATCAAAAATCTGATCACAAACGGCAATTTGCTGATTGATGGAGCCACCTGCACTGATCCCGCATCCAAGAAATGTGCGGGCAAAACATTCGCACTGACGGTTCCCGAACCGATTGAAGGCCCTGCACAACCGCAGGATATCCCTCTGGACGTTGTTTTTGAGGATGATCATCTGATCGTCGTGAACAAACCTGCTGGACTGGTTGTTCATCCTGCTGCCGGGCACCCCGACGGAACATTGGTCAATGCCCTGCTACATCATTGCAAAGGGCAATTGTCCGGTATTGGTGGTGTTACGCGGCCTGGCATTGTCCACAGGATAGATAAGGATACTTCCGGATTGATGGTGGCGGCCAAAACAGACAAAGCGCATCAGGGTCTGACCGCGTTGTTCGCAGCCCATGATATCGAGCGCCGTTATCTTGCGATATGCAACGGTCGACCGAATCCGCATTCGGCAACGATTGAAGGCAATATCGGTCGCAGCAATACAGATCGCAAGAAAATGGCCGTGGTCGGCGATGATAAGGGAAAGACGGCAGTTACACATTATACGACCAAAGAGCCGCTAAATGGTGCCACTTTGGTGGAATGTACGTTGGAAACCGGACGCACCCATCAGGTAAGGGTCCATATGTCCCATATCGGGTATAGTCTTATCGGCGATCCGCTATATGGTACTCGTCGAAAATCATTGCTTTCCGGCAGAAAAGATATTCGATTTTGCCGCCAGGCACTACATGCTGCTATTCTTGGATTTGTTCACCCCATAACGGGGAAAAAATTGTTATTTAACTGTAACTTTCCACCCGATATGCAGGAACTATTCAGTAAGTTGCGTGTATAGATATTAGATACTATATGGAATGAGACCAATGGGTGCTTGATGAGGCCCGGCGGCAAACCAGAGAAGGAACAAAAATGGCTAATAATAGCAATGTTCCGGCAAAAATCCCTGCCTTAGGGGGGGACGCGAGCCTGAACCGTTATCTTTCGGAAGTACGTAAATTTCCGTTATTAACACCCGAACAAGAATATATGCTGGCAAAACGCTATTCTGAACATAAAGATCAGGAAGCGGCTGCCCAGTTGGTAACGTCCCACCTGCGACTCGTGGCAAAAATCGCCATGGGCTTTCGCGGCTACGGCCTGCCCGTCTCGGACCTGATTTCCGAGGGTAATGTCGGCCTGATGCAGGGCGTGAAGAAATTTGAACCCGATAGAGGTTTCCGCCTGGCAACCTATGCCATGTGGTGGATCCGCGCGTCGATACAGGAATATGTATTGCGGAGCTGGAGCCTCGTGAAAATGGGCACGACCGCCGCGCAGAAGAAGCTTTTCTTCAACCTGCGCCGGATGAAAAATAACCTTGAAGCGTTTGAAGATGGCGACTTGTCACCTGAAGATGTGAACAAGATTTCCACCGATCTCGGCGTGGCTGAACATGAAGTAGTCAATATGAACCGCCGCATGTCCATGGGCGGCGATGCGTCGCTGAACGTGCCATTGTCGGAAGATGGCGATGGCGGCCAGTGGCAGGACACGTTGGAAGATGACGGGCCGCTGCATGACCAGCAGATTGCTGACGCGCAGGAAGCCGATTTCCGCCATGATATGCTGACCGAGGCGATGGAATCGCTGAACGAACGCGAACAGCATATTCTTGCTGAGCGCCGTTTGTCGGAAGACCCCAAGACGCTGGAAGACCTGAGCAAGGTCTATGAAGTCAGCCGCGAACGGATCAGACAGATTGAAGTACGCGCGTTTGAGAAGCTACAAAAAGCGATGCTGCGTATTGCTGGAGAAAAACAACTGCTTACAGCAGGTTGATTCTTCAACTTCCGAGAATTTCTAAAGTCTTTAGCGCCCTGAAACAGCATTTGTTTTCGGGGCGCTTTTTCATTATTTGGTGACCATGGCTGTAAAATCTCGCCGAAAATCAAAAACCCTGCCCTCGCGCCTCATTAAGCTGTTTTTCAAGCTGATAGTCTATTTCCTTTTGATAACGTTTGCCTGGGTGGGACTCATAGCATTCTTGCCACCCCCGATCACGGCTACGATGATCATGGACAACAACCGCATCACCAAGGATTGGGAACCGCTGGAATCGATATCCTCCAATCTGACACGGGCTGTAATCGCTGCTGAAGACAGCAAATTCTGCAGCCATGACGGCTTTGATCGCGAAGCCATACGCTCGGCCATGAAGCGCAACGCCCAGGGCGGTCGCATCCGCGGCGGTTCCACGATATCACAACAAACCGCCAAGAATGTCTTCCTCTGGCAGGGCGGCGGCTATTTCCGCAAGGGCCTGGAAGCCTATTTCAAGTTTCTGATCGAGAAAATCTGGGGGAAAAAGCGGATTATGGAGGTCTATCTTAACGTTGCCGAGACGGGAATCGGGACGTATGGGGCGCAAGCCGGTGCCCAGCGTTACTATAAGAAAGACGCTTCTGAACTGACGAAAATTGAGGCCGCACGCATAGCCGCCGCCCTGCCCTTGCCAAAAAAGCGCGCTGTAAACGGTGCCAGCGGCTTTACCCGGCGCTACGGCAATACGATCGCCGCAAGGATTAATGTGGTGAAACGTCAGGGTTTGGATAAGTGCGTTTATAAATAGCCATTTTTGATCAGAACTCACACCCGCTGTAGGCTGTTTGATAGAGATCAATGTCCAATTTTCCAGTTTGCGCAATTGTTAATCTGAATTGGCAAAAGCCAGTGCGCATAAATTATGGGATGAGGACATGAGTGGAAAACAGAATGCCAAAGGCAATCATATAGACGTACTAATCGTGGGTGCAGGGATTTCAGGCATTGGGGCGGCTTGGCACATGCAGGATCAGTGTCCCGATAAATCCTATCTCATACTGGAAAAAATGGACAGTTTTGGTGGCACATGGCTGACTCACAAATATCCCGGTATCCGGTCCGACAGTGACCTCTATACATTCGGCTATCGCTTCAAACCCTGGACGTCCGCACCAATTGCCTCTGGTGAAGAGATTCTGAAATATATGGGTGAAGTGATCGAGGAAAACCGGATTGACCGCCATATTCGTTATGGTCAAACGATTACGCATGCCAGCTGGTCGAGCGAGGACAGTTTGTGGACGGTCGACACCGTCAATGATCATGGTGAAAAACAGAACTACACGGCCAATTTTCTTTGGATGTGCCAAGGCTATTATAGCCATGACAAAGGATATACTCCTGAGTGGGACGGTATGTCTGACTATCGCGGCCAGATCATCCATCCGCAAACATGGCCCGAAGATACCAACCTCAAAGACAAGCGCGTTCTGGTGATCGGATCCGGTGCGACCGCAGCAACACTGGTTCCCGCAATTGCCGGCGAATGTGAACATGTCGCTTTGCTGCAGCGTTCACCAACATATTTCTGGCCGGCGCAGAATGCCAATGAATTGGCTGATACCTTGCGTGAGATTGAACTGGACGAAGAGCTGATTCATTCCATTGTCCGCAAAAAGGCGCTGTTTGATCAACAAGATCTGATCCGCCGATGTAAGGAAGAACCAGAGGTGATGAAAGAAGAGCTTCTGGCGCTGGCGCGTGAATATCTGGGCCCCGATTTCGACATCGAAAAGCATTTTACGCCTAAATATCGCCCATGGCAGCAGCGTGTTGCTTTTATTCCTGACGGTGACCTGTTTCAAGGCATTGCGGCAGGTTCTGCGAGTGTGGTCACCGACGAGATAGATCGATTCACGGAAAAAGGTATCCTGCTCAAATCCGGTGACGAATTGGAGGCGGATATCGTTATTACGGCAACTGGGTTCAATCTGTCCGTGCTTGGCGATATTCCGTTCGCGATTGATGGCGATCCGGTCAATTGGGCCGACACGATCACGTATCGCGGGATGATGTTTACTGATATTCCCAATCTGTTGTGGGTATTTGGCTATTTCCGGGCGAGTTGGACATTAAGAGTTGACCTGCTTGGTGATTTCGTTTGCCGCTTGCTGAAGCATATGGATGTAAAGGGTGCGAAAAGTGTGAAAGTGTCACTGCGCCCCGAAGACAAGGATATGGAAATTGAGCAATGGATTGATACCGAAGATTTCAATCCCGGTTATCTCCAGCGCGGAATGGCAAAAATGCCGCGTAAAGGCGCAAAGCCAATATGGCAACATACCCAGGATTACTGGCGCGAAAGAGAGGAACTTCCGGCTATTGACCTTGATGGACCGGAATTTGTCTATGGCTCGGCTGAAGCAAAAATAGAAACGAGCAAGGTTGAGGTTGCCTGACAGCCGTCACTCATGAACAGAATATTCATAGTTTATGAGGAACTTCCTTAGATTTAGGAACCGTAAGTCTGATGCCATACTGAGATCCAGCCCACTAGGGTCATGGAAGTCCATCAGCATGCTCATCGGGTGCCCGTTCCAATTTTGGCATGTCCCTCAATCTCAACAAGATAGTCCGGAGACATCAGGACCGTTACACCTACCAATGTCATAGCTGGAATATAATCATCTCCGAAAACATCGTCAAAGGCTGTCATAAATTCTTCCGCCTCGGCATGAAATTTCACCATGTCGGCAACGTAAATTGTCAATTTTGCTATATCACCTACACCACCGCCAGCGGTTTCCACTACGGAAACAAGGTTAGCAAGTGCGACGGCCGCCTGTGTTGCAATGCCTTGAACAGTCTCACCGGTTGATGTGTCGACACCTATCTGACCGGAAATGAACAAATCATCACCAGATAGAATACCGTTCGCATGGGTCTGAGGCTGGTTAGCTGCATTTGGCTCAATACGTTTCATTTCATGCTCTCCAAGCTGTCCCGATTACTGTTGAACTCTTGGAGGCGATTGGCCGCACCAAGCATAAGCTCGGTACGATTCTCAATATCCTCAGAGTTAAAATACCCCGTCACAGCTGCTAGAATTTCTGGCGATGCCTCTTCGGGTGTACCTGATGAGAATGGAGGACTAGGGGAGTATTCCATTGCCAATTGTACTTGTTGAGCCAGTTTTTCATCACCGGAAATATGGGCCATAAGCGCGAGACCAAAATCAATGCCAGCAGTGACACCGCCGCCTGATGCGCGATTCCGATCAATCACCCAACGGCCCTCTGCGACTTCTACCCCAAAAGCGGGGAGCATATCTTTCGCCATCCAATGCGAAGTTGCACGATACCCGGTTAACAAACCTGCCGCAGCGAGCACAATGGATCCGGTGCAGACGCTCGTTACCCAATTTGCGTTGGTGCCACGCTGCTCAAGAAATGTGAGCACGTCTTCATTGTCCATTAGTGCAAAAGTTCCTGTCGTCCCGCCAGGCACAAATAAGATATCGGGATGGGCCCAAGCTTCATCGAAGCTATGCGTAGCATTCACGCTTAGCCCGCAGTCTGTCGGTATCGAGCCAACAGATTGTGCCACCAATTGAAACTTGGCACCCGGCCATTGGCTCCATGTTTGGAGTGGGCCAATAAGGTCAAGTAAGGTCATGCCGGGATAAATAAACATCTGGATTTTCATCAAATTCACTCCTTGAAATCTTCTGAACAGATGGATAGACCGGATAATAGATGTCTGTTATGACATTGATATGTCTATTTCTGCCAAAACCAAACGTATCCTTTTTATTGGATTTGAAGGTCTACAGATGTTGGACCTCGTCGGACCTGCTGACGTATTCTCAATCGCGAGCATTCGCGTACCGGGCAGTTACGAGATTCACTATGTTGGAACTTCCCCAAGTGTAAGAGCCTCTAACGGTCTCAATTTTCAGCTTAATGCACTGCCAAAGGTACAAAGTACCGATATCATCATCATACCTGGAGGTGTCGCCAGATCCATTCTTGCGGCAATTGCTGACGAGGTACTTCTGAAATGGCTGACCGAGGCCTCATCACTTGCATGCCGGGTTGCTTCAGTCTGTAGCGGTTCGTTTATGCTCGCTCATCTCGGCCTCTTGGACAATAAACGAGCCGTGACACATTGGTCCGCGATAGGTCATTTGACCAAACAGGCTCCCAAGGCGCATATCGACAAAGATGCGATTTTCGTTGAGGATGGAAAAATCTGGACGTCCGCTGGTGTAACAACCGGTATTGACCTTGCTTTGGCTATGGTCAGACGAGATATTGACGAAACAACCGCACTCCAAGTTGCAAGGGATATCGTCGTCCACGTCATACGTCCGGGCAACCAATCGCAATATTCGACTCCGTTAACGCTCCAAAAGCAAACCGGACCGAATCTAGATAGGCTGATTCCTTGGTTAGAAGGTCGGATTACCGAAACAACAAGCGTCGCCGATATGGCAAACGAAATGGGTTTGAGTGAGCGTCAATTTCATCGTCAATGCTTGTCCCAGTTTGGCCGAACACCGGCAAAATTGGCACTTGAATTGAAGTTGGACCATGCCCGCAATTTTTTACAGGATGAAAAAATTCCTATTTCAATTATCGGTGAAATCTGTGGATTTTCTGATGGAGCAGCTTTCTCAAAAGCCTTTAAGAAGCAATTCGCCATTTCTCCTGCCATGTTTCGCAATCATTGGAAAATCCAAGACTCAAGAAAATAGCTGATAATAATCAGTGGGAAAGCGTCGGTTTTTTCGACTTTGATACCCTAAGAGTTAAGCCGCATCTTCTTTTTTGGCTTTACTGCTCTTCGCAATCACCTTCACCGGCTCTTTCGTGCCGGCGACCACATCCTTATCGATGACAATCTCGTCAACGCCTTCCAGATCAGGAAGATCGAACATGGTGTCGAGCAGGATATTCTCAACGATAGAACGCAAACCGCGTGCGCCGGTTTTCCGCTCAATCGCCTTGTTGCCGATGGCAACAAGGGCATCTTCGGTAAAAGTCAGTCCAACATCTTCCAGTTCAAACAATTTCGCATATTGTTTGACCAGCGCGTTTTTCGGTTCCTGGAGAATCTGAACCAGCGCGTCGATGTCGAGGTCTTCCAGCGTTGCTATAACCGGCAAACGACCAACAAATTCCGGAATCAGACCGAATTTGAGAAGATCTTCTGGTTCACCTTCGGCCAATAATTTACCGACCTTGCGTTCTTCGGGCGCAGCGACATGGGCGCCAAAGCCGATGGATTTGGCTTCCAGCCTGTCACCGATGATTTTTTCCAGACCAGCAAAAGCGCCGCCACAGATAAACAGGATATTTGTGGTATCGACCTGCAGGAATTCCTGCTGTGGGTGCTTGCGACCGCCTTGTGGAGGAACACTGGCAGTCGTTCCTTCCATAAGCTTCAGCAAGGCCTGCTGAACGCCCTCTCCCGACACATCGCGGGTAATGGACGGATTTTCCGCTTTGCGGCTGATTTTGTCGATTTCATCGATATAAACGATGCCGCGCTGCGCCTTCTCAACGTTGTAATCGGAAGATTGCAGCAACTTGAGGATGATATTCTCCACATCTTCGCCTACATAGCCTGCTTCGGTCAATGTCGTGGCATCGGCCATGGTGAAAGGCACGTCGAAGGTTTTTGCTAAAGTTTGCGCCAATAGCGTTTTACCGCAGCCCGTTGGTCCAACGAGCAGGATATTTGATTTGGCGAGCTCGATATCGCCGGATTTCGCGGCGTGATTGAGACGTTTGTAATGGTTATGAACCGCCACAGACAAAACACGTTTTGCCCGATCCTGACCAATAACATAATCGTTCAGTACATCACAGATTTCCTGAGGCGATGGTACTTCACCATCTTTTTTGCCGGTAATTGCGCCCTTGGTTTCTTCACGAATAATGTCGTTGCACAGCTCAACACATTCGTCGCAGATGAATACGGTTGGTCCGGCAATCAACTTGCGAACTTCATGCTGGGATTTTCCGCAGAAAGAGCAATA
Organism: Sphingorhabdus sp. EL138; assembly: GCF_900258045.1. Taxonomy (GTDB): domain Bacteria; phylum Pseudomonadota; class Alphaproteobacteria; order Sphingomonadales; family Sphingomonadaceae; genus Parasphingorhabdus. The sequence goes on from NZ_OGVD01000004.1 coordinate 969,445, forward strand.
AAGAGTGCTCTTCGAATCAGATCCCGTCAATTTCGTCATAAAAAGTCCTTAAAACTGGGCTAGAAACTGCAATCTAACTTCCAAAATACAAAATGCTACCGGTTTTTTCGGCACCATCTTTTGCTATGCATAAGCCTATCAAAAGCGGCTTAATTTTCATTTAGGTGCGCGATAACGCCTTATTTAGCATCTTCATCGGCAGGTTTTGGCCGTTTGTCGTAAACTTCATCGACAATGCCAAAGGCTTTGGCTTCATCAGCCTCCAGGAACGTATCCCGGTCCATCGCCTTTTCGATCTCTTTGATCGGTTTACCGGTATATTTGGCGTAAAGCTCGTTCATCCGGCTGCGAATGCGCAAGATTTCCTTGGCTTGAATTTCGATATCTGATGCCATGCCCTGAGCACCACCAGAAGGCTGATGCACCATGATCCGGGCATTGGTCGTCGCCATACGCATACCAGGCTCACCGGAAGCCAGCAGAAAACTGCCCATGGAAGCCGCTTGGCCGACGCAAACTGTACCAACGCGAGGACGGATATATTGCATGGTATCATGGATCGCCATGCCAGCAGTTACAACACCGCCCGGCGAGTTGATATAAAGATAGATGTCCTTTTTCGGATTCTCGGACTCCAGAAACAATAACTGGGCGGTGATGATCGAGGCCATACCGTCCTCTACCTGTCCGGTTACGAAGACAATCCGCTCCCTGAGCAAACGTGAGAAAATGTCAAAGCTGCGCTCTCCGCGGTTGGATTGCTCAATAACGACGGGAACAAGAGCGTCGACGATCGGATCATGCATGGTAATTTAGTGCCTTCTGTGAAAATCAGGATATGAAAATGGAGGTTCCGTGAACCGGAGTCCCCATCCGTTCAGCCCTACATCGGTGTATCTTAAGCAATGTTCAAGTCGGTTAAGGATTTTTTCCAAGCCATTATCGTCATTGGATGACATTGCGCATCAAATAACCGCCGGCTATGCTTGTCGGATAATCAAGACACCCCCCGTTTTTGCAGGAGATAATTATGCCATCATATTCGCCTTCCATTCCCGAATTTCATGCCGATGAGGACAATGGAGCGTCAAATCCTATGGCCTTCATGATGCAACGGATGCTGGAAACGCGGACGGTGATGATTTTCGGCGGAGTCGATCAAAAGCTGGCAGAACGGGTTTCCGCGCAGATGCTCTATCTTGACCATGTCAGCGACGAACCCATCAGGCTACTCATCAATTCACCGGGTGGTCATGTGGAATCGGGTGACACGATCCATGATCTTATCGAATATATCAGTGCGCCCGTTGCGGTGATCGGTACAGGTTGGGTGGCCAGCATCGCCACGCATATTTTCCTGGGCGTTCCGGCAAAACAGCGATTCTGCTTACCCAACACCCGGTTTCTAATCCATCAACCCTCTGGCGGAGCTGGCGGGAAAGCCTCTGATATTGCCATTCAGGCCGAAGAAATCGTCAAAATGCGGGAACGTATCGCTCAAAAAATAGCCGAGGCAACCGGACAATCGATTGACCGCGTACGCAAAGACATCGATCGCGACTATTGGATGTCGATAGATGAAGCCAAAGAATATGGCATCTTGGGTACCGTTATTAACAAGGCAAGCGAAGTTAGCTTTTAGCGCCGCCTGCTAACATCACTAGCCGGAGCATGGATACATGTCCGGCTAGTGTATAAATTGAAGATTATTTTTTCGCTGCAGGCTTTTTTGCTGCCGGCTTCTTGGCAGCTGGTTTTTTCGCGGCTGCTTTCTTGGCTGGCGCCTTAGCTGCAGCCTTTTTCGCCGGAGCTGCTTTTTTTGCAGCTGGTTTCTTCGCTGCCGGCTTCTTGTCCGCTGGTTTTTTGGCTGCCGGCTTTTTAGCAGCAGTCTTCTTGGCGGCAGCTTTCTTCGCCGGTGCCTTTTTCTTGGCTGGCTTGGCTTCCGCTTCGTCTTCCGCCTCGATGGCTTCTTCCAACTGCTCGCGAGTTACCGTTTTATCAGTGATCTCTGCTTTTTCGAACAGGAAGTCGACGACCTTGTCTTCATACATCGGCGCGCGCAGCTGAGCCGCAGCCATCTGGTCCTGCTGAATATATTCAACGAACCGCTGACGGTCTTCTTCGCGATATTGCTGGGCCGCCTGCTGGATCAGCATGGACATTTCCTGTTGGCTAACTTCCACGCCATTAGCTTGTCCGATTTCGGAAAGCAGCAAGCCAAGGCGAACACGGCGGACCGCGATCTCGCGATACTCGTCCTTCTCGTCTTCCATTTCCTTCTTGGCCGCTTCAGGATCTTCTTCCTGAGCTGCTTCCTGCTCCAGCTGCTGCCAAATCTGGTTGAATTCAGCTTCAACCATGGTTGGAGGTACTTCAAAGTCGTGTGACGCAGCCAATTGATCGAGCAACTTGCGCTTCATGTGTGTGCGAGTCAGGCCGTTCAGTTCCTGTTCGATCTGACCTTTCAGCAATTCGCGCAACTGGTCGAGACCTTCCAGACCCATGGATTTCGCCATTTCGTCATCGGCCTTGGGTGCTTTCGCAGTCTGAACTTCGCCAATCACCACGTCGAACGTCGCATCTTTGCCCTTCAGGGTTTCGACATTATAATCTTCCGGGAAGGTCACTTTGACCAACACTTCGTCATTGGCTTTCTTGCCAATCAACTGGTCTTCGAAACCGGGGATCAAGCGGCCAGAGCCAAGCTCAATCGCCATGCCCTCACCTTTGCCGCCGTCAAATGGCACGCCGTCCACTTTACCTTCAAAATCGATCAGACACTGGTCACCGATTTTGGCTTTGTAGCTCTTGGCTGCTGTTTCAAACTGCTTCTGGCTTTCGGCAAATTTGTCGAGCGATTCCTGAACTGTTTTCTCGTCTGTTTCGACCTGCAGACGCTCCAGTTTAATGCCATCAACGGAAGGTGTCGGAACCTCGGGCAGAATTTCCAGCTCGACTTTCACTTCAGCATCTTTGCCGGCTTCATAACCATCAGCCAGGGTAACGCTAGGCTGCATTGCAGGGCGCAGCTTGTTGTCAGCGATTGTTTTTTCAACGCTTTCCTGGACGGTGCTGCTCAGCGCATCCTGCATCAAGGCATCATTGTGCATTTTGCGAACCAGATTCGCTGGAACCTTGCCTTTGCGGAAACCCGGCATATTGACCTGAGGAGCCAGTTTCTTGACCTCATTATCCACGCGCGTTTCAATGTCCTTCGCGGAGATTTTGATGTCATAGGCCCGTTTCAGACCTTCGTTCAGCGTTTCAACAATCTGCATGATTACCCTTTAATGCCTTCATTATTTCTATTTCGACCTGTTTTTCGGTGTTTTGGTGCGGGCGAAGGGACTCGAACCCCCACACCCGAAGATACCAGAACCTAAATCTGGCGCGTCTACCAATTCCGCCACGCCCGCACGAGTTACACCGTCAAATCACTATCGAATTTTGATTGACGCGTGCGCCTAGCGGAAAGGTGCCCAAAGGGCAAGGGCCGGTATTGCGATCTCGAAAAATGATATGAGATTCGGTTACTTTTCGACATCAAAACCCATATTTTCATCTAACTGAGTATAGATATCATAGATTGGTCCTAAAAGGCTCAAATATATTGCATTTAAACCCGTTTGATTTAATCTATTGGATAGGATTCGGGGGGATTAATGTACAAATCGTGTTGGTTGCGTCATGCTCAAATGGCGCGATATTTTGTTCGTCCGGTTCAAGCGACCGGACTGGCCCTACTATTATGTGCCAATCAGAGTGCGGATGGTGGCAAAGTTGCAGGCGAAACCGATACGTTACCGTTTCTTTCACAAAATGCGGCACTTGTCGAAGCAGAGACTAACGTCACTCCGGAACCAATCGTCCTTCCTTTTAATACTCCCGTAACAGTGATGCTGGACGAAGAATTATCTAGCAAAATTGCGAAATCCGGAGATGAGTTTTCTGTCACCGTGTTGGATGACGTAAGAATCGGCGAAACCGTTATCATTCCTTCCGGCACCCAGGGATTGGGCGAAGTCCGTTTTGCGAATGATAGAGGTGGATTCGGTCGCGCCGGCCTTTTGGATGTGTCGTTGCGATATATCGACTTAGGCGATCATAAATTACCGCTGCGAGGCCGTTTTCGCCAAGAAGGCAAAAACAACAATGGGGCAACGGTCGCCACCTGGATTGCAGTTGGTGTCTTTTCCGGGTTTATTAAAGGAAAAGAAGGCGTTTTGTTAAAAGGGCAACAGCTCAAAGGCCGAACCGCATCCGATTACACCTTTGTGCCAAATAGTTTCGCTGCATCAAACGAACCAAGCCCTAAAGCTACGCTTTTGACTTCTGGCGACCATGAAGCTTTGGGAATTCAGGAAGCATCACTAGCCTCAGATCCATTGAAAGCATCTGAAACCGAAGAGGAATCGGTGGACGCTATATCAGATGATCCATCACATAATGAAGGTTTAACTACAGAGGGAAAAAACAACGATGAATAAAAACCAGGCGACCTCAACGATCGCATCAGTGCTGATCATGTTTGGTGGAACAACGATATATGCGATGGCGCAGGAAACCGTTCAGCCAGAACCACAGGCAGAATCAGGCATAACCGCGGTCGAAGAATCTGTTGTAGAAACAACTGCAAGTGAGGTCGACGGCCCAAGCGAGGCTGAGTCATTGAATGAGCCAATAGTACCGGCCGCGGTAGTTACTGAAGAAGCTGTTGCAGTTGAAACAGTAGCAACTGAACCAAAACCTGAATGCGAGTTGCATATTTTCCCATCTCTTGAGGGCGAGGCACAAACAACGGGTTGGCTGTCGGGCTTCGGGATTGTTGGTGCGATAGCCGATGCGGCCGCCAATGATGGGAAAAACAAGAGCGAAGGTGACTATTTGCGCGACGCACTTGGTCCGCAAATGCAAGTCCAATCTTTGAAAAGCATTGAACTTGTCAAGGAACTGAATCTTCCGGAAGCACAGATAATTTTTCAAGAGCCAATTGAGGATCGTAAGATAACCACAAAACAAAAGACCCGGCTGACTGACTCAACGGCAACTTGTTATGTGGAGTTTCTGGTTACTCAGAATTTCTATCGCAAGGCTGCCATTTATGGGCGTTCATTGAATAATCGCTTCATCTTTAAGGATTTCCGGGACGGGCTCGAAGAGACAAAACTGGTTAAAGGGCGTGGCGGGAATAGCCTGAAACATTTTCCTCCTAAAACACCTGAAGAAAGTGAAGCGGCAGAGGCTGATCTGCAGCAGGCATTCGTCGCAAACTTCAAGGAATTTGCCAAAAGATTTCACCGCAAAAAACGGCGCTAGTTGATAGTGCTGGAAGAGGCTGCTGAGTTTGGTTAGGCAGTCTCTTCCAAGATATTAACCTGAACTTGGCTTAACCCAGAACGTTTTTCAAAAGTTCATTCACGACTTGTGGATTGGCCTTCCCTTGCATCGCTTTCATCGTCTGACCCACGAAGAAACCGAACAATTTGTCCTTGCCGCCGCGATATTCGGCGACCTTGTCTTCATTTGCGGCCATGACGTCAGCGATGACTTTCTCGATCGCGCCGGTGTCAGATTCCTGTTTCAGGCCCTTTTCTTCGACGATTTTAGCTGCGCCATCACCGGATTCGAGCATGATCTCGAACACCTGCTTAGCGATTTTACCTGAAATTGTACCATCCGCGATCAGTCCGAGCAATTCTGCGGCCTGCTGCGGAGAAACCGGGCTTTGCTCGATAGATAGCCCCATTTTGTTGAGGGCACCGAATAGTTCGGAGGTCAACCAATTAGCCGCTGAACTCGCTATTTTCTCAGGCTCGTCGGTAGTTTCCAGCAATTCTTCAAACCACAGAGCGGTTTCATGCTCTGCTGTTAGAACGGCCGCGTTATAGGCGCTTAGGCCCAGAACATTCTTATACCGTGCGCGCTTCTCGTCCGGCAATTCTGGCAAGCTCGCTTTGCAATCAAAGATGAAATCATCTTCGAGTTCCAGCGGCAACAGGTCCGGATCAGGGAAATAGCGATAATCATGCGCATCTTCTTTAGAGCGCATGGAGCGGGTTTCGTTTTTATCCGGGTCAAATAACCGAGTTTCCTGAACGATTTCGCCGCCCTCTTCCAGCACATCGACCTGACGCTGGGCTTCATATTCGATGACCTGTTGGATGAAGCGCAGGGAATTAACATTTTTCGTTTCTGTCCGAATGCCTAGCTCGTCGCCGGGCTTGCGCACGGAAACATTAACGTCTGCACGCATGGAACCTTGCTCCATATTGCCGTCACAGCTGCCAACATAGCGGAGAATTGATCTCAGCTTACGGACATAAGCTGCTGCTTCTTTGGGTGATGTCATATCCGGCATGGATACGATTTCCATCAACGCTACGCCGCAGCGGTTGAGATCAACGTAGCTCATCGTTGGATGTTGATCATGCATCAGTTTGCCGGCATCCTGTTCGATATGGATACGCTCAACGCCTACGGTCTTGCCGTGTGCGTCCGGGTCTTTCTCATCCAGTGAGATTTCGATTTTTCCCTCACCCACAATTGGATGATACAGCTGAGAAATCTGATATCCCTGCGGCAAATCGGCGTAGAAATAATTCTTCCGATCAAAACGCGAATATTTGTTGATCTGAGCGTTAATCGCAAGGCCTGTACGTACCGCCTGACGGACGCACTCCTTGTTCAGCACGGGCAGCATTCCGGGCATCGCAGCGTCAACCAGACTAACCTGTGTGTTGGGCTCCGCGCCGAATTCGGTGGAGGCGCCGGAAAACAGCTTCGCGTTGGAGGTAATCTGCGCGTGGACCTCTAGGCCGATCACGACCTCCCATTCGCCGGTTGCGCCCTGGATACGATATGTTGATTCAGTCATTATACAACGCTTCTAGTAGTTGGTATTGAAATCGGCTTGTCCGCGTCTTTGTGCTTGAATTCAGTGCGGACTGAAAATTGAATGCGCGTTACGGTTGATTGAGACTTTTCTCCTTCAGCTTCTGTACCAGCGCCCACCGACAAAACCTTCAATGAAAATCCACCTTTGGCCGACGCAGATCGTTCTGCCGACACGGCAATATCAAACGCCACTTCTTTAGGAGCATTATAACCATGGACGCCTGTTCCAAATGGAGAAGTCATTCGAGCATTAGGTTGCACAGCAGAAATACCATCCATTATCGCTTTCAAACTGCCCGAGACGAAAGATTTCAACTCACCAAAGTCTTCGTCATTTTGATCCACTGTATCGCTCACCACCACTGCTCCGGCTTCGCGACAAAGCCAGCGCGTTCTTCCATCGCCAGACCGGCGTTAAACACACTTTGCTCATCCAAGGCCTTGCCAATAATCTGCAATCCCAAAGGAAGCCCCTTCCCATCCAGTCCTGCCGGAACGGATATAGCTGGCAATCCCGCCAGGCTGCTTGGGACCGTAAACACATCGTTCAAATACATGGCCAGCGGATCATCGGCTTTCTCACCCAATCCGAAGGCTGCACTCGGTGCGGTTGGCGTTAGCAGCAGGTCACAGCTTTCCCAAGCCTTGTCAAAATCCTGAGAGATCAACGTCCGGACCTTCTGGGCTTGCGTGTAATAAGCGTCATAATAGCCCGCCGACAACACATAGGTGCCGATCATGATCCGACGCTTCACCTCTGGGCCAAAGCCGGATTCGCGGGTAGCGGCATACATATCCTGCAGCCCTGCCCCGTCCGGCAAGTCGCGCATTCCATATCGCACACCGTCATAGCGCGCGAGGTTGGACGAAGCCTCTGCCGGGGCGATGATATAGTAGGCCGGCAGTGCATATTTTGTGTGTGGTAGCGACACATCGACAATCTTCGCACCGGCGTCTTTCAGCCACTCTATGCCTTTCTGCCACAGCGCATCAATTTCCGGAGGCATATTGTCGACCCGATATTCCTTGGGAATACCGATACGCTTGCCGGTAAGGTCGCTTTTCAGGCCTGCTTCCCATTCGGGAACTGGCAGATCGAGTGAGGTTGAATCCTTGGGATCAAAGCCTGCCATCGCTTCGAGCATGATCGCGCAATCACGCACATCATGGGCCATCGGCCCCGCCTGATCAAGCGAACTGGCGAAGGCAATCGTGCCCCAACGCGAACAGCGGCCGTAGGTAGGTTTAAAGCCGGTTATACCTACAAAAGCTGCAGGTTGGCGGATAGAGCCACCAGTGTCGGTTCCGGTTGCTGCTGGACAGATACGACCGGAGACTACTGCTGCGCTTCCGCCGGACGAGCCACCGGGCGCCAGATCAGTATTGCCACCATCATTGCGACGCCATGGCGAGATGACATTGCCAAAAGCACTGGTTTCATTGGATGATCCCATTGCAAACTGATCCATGTTCAGCTTGCCGAGCATGCCGGCACCAGCCTTGAACAGGTTCGCGGATACGGTGGACTCGTACTGCGGTGTAAAACCGTCCAGTATCAAGCTGCCTGCCGTTGTCGCCACACCTTCTGTGCAGAACAGGTCTTTCATACCAATCGGCACGCCAGCCATTTTACCAAGTGCTTCGCCGGCAGCTTTCGCTTTGTCCGTTGCTTCGGCGGCAGCCAACGCATGATCCGGTGTTTCCACCAGCACCGCGTTCAGCGACTTCGCCGCGCTTACCCGGTCAATGAACGTTTCGGCCACTTCTTTGGCGGTGAAATCGCCCGAAGCCACACCCGTGCGGATACCTGCAATGCCCAGTTCAAAAATCTCCGCCATTATTCGATCACCTTCGGCACGCCAAAGAAGCCATGTTCAGCCACCGGCGCATTGGCAAGAACCTTGTCGCGGACATTGCCATCACTGACCACATCATCGCGCAGGCGCAGTTTGTTGGGGATGACTGCGGTCATCGGCTCCACCTTGGAGCAGTCCACTTCGCCCAGTTGCTCGACCCAACCGAGGATGTTGTTAAGCTCTGGCACCAATGCGTCGGCTTCTGCCTCAGTTACGGCGATCCGAGACAGGCTTGCGATCTTTTTGACGGTTTCTTTATCGACTGACATGATTCATTCTTTATCGGTTCATCTTTTTTCGGGTAATAGCACACTATATTGTGTACTTCGCGCCGCTAGCATTGGCGCGAGGCCGCTTCAAGGTGAATGAGCGGCAATAGCCCAAATTGGAGTAAAATAATTGGCGCGTAAGTTTCTTTATTTCGTTGCAGCCATGATCGTGTTGGTCATCGCAGGGGCATTTGTCCTGCGCATCTACGGCGAGGAACTCGCAGAAGTCGTATTCGTTCCCGACACCGAATTTCAGGCACAGGAAGTGCTGGAAAACAACATCTATGCCGATGTTGCCATGTGGTATGCCCGGCCCGAGATCAAAAAAGGTAATCCGGCTTTATGGCTGCCGCAGGGTTATGAGCCCAATGGCGACGCGCCCAAGGAAGACCAGCGTGCCGCGATATTTTTCATCCACCCCACATCGTTTATAGACAAATCAAAATGGAACGCGCCTCTCGGACATAAAGAAACAGAAGACCGTACAAAGATCTTCCTGCGCGGTCAGGCCAGCGCCTTCAACAAAGCAGGCGATGTCTGGGCGCCGCGCTACCGCCAAGCCACGCTCGGTGCCTTCCTGACCGAGAAGAAAGAGGGACAACAAGCTCTGGATGCCGCCTATCAGGATGTTTTGATAGCTTTTGACTTTTTTATCAAAGAAGTTCCGGATGACCGCCCGATCATATTGGCAGGCCATAGCCAGGGCAGCCTGCATCTCACCAATTTGCTGAAAGACCGGGTTGCCGGCACGCCGCTCGCCAACCGCATTGTTGCGGCTTATGTCGTTGGCTGGCCGGTGTCGATAGAGGCGGATGTCCCGGCTCTGGGCCTGGATGTCTGTGAAACGGCAGAACAAACTAATTGCCTGCTCAGCTGGGAAAGCTTTGCCGAACCTGCGGATTATGGCCGGATTGTCGAAGTTTATGACACGACCATCGGATTTAATGGTAAGCCACGCAAAGACACAAATCTGCTGTGCACCAACCCGATTAACGGCGACACTAATTCCGAATCGCCTGCGGAACTGAATCTCGGAACGCTTGTACCCAATGACGAGTTAAGCGACGCAACTCTGGTCGAGGGCGCGGTGCCTGCGCGCTGCGATGATCGCGGGTTCCTGCTGATCGGCGACCCGCCGGATCTTGGGCCTTACACCCTGCCCGGCAACAATTATCATGTCTATGATTACAGCCTGTTCTGGCGTAACGTTCGCGAAGATGTGATAAAAAGGATGACCGCATTTCTCTCGCGCTAATGACAGAGGATCGGAGCGCTTTCAGGACAGCCCTGCCCGATGGCGGGCGCTTGCTGGGGCTTGATGTTGGCACCAAGACGGTCGGCATGGCGCTATGCGATGCCCAGTGGATGATCGCGACCGCCGCCGAGACGATCGAAAGGCGCAAGTTTTCGAAAGATCTGGAACGAATCAAAACAGTTATAGAACAGCAACATGTCACTGGCTTTGTCGTTGGCCTTCCGCTCAACCTTGATGGCAGCCAGAGCAAACAGACTCAGGCGGCCAAATCCTTTGCCCAGAATCTACGTCCGGTTGGCCTCCCCATATTATTGTGGGATGAGCGCTGGAGCACACAGGCCGTGACCCGCGATCTTATTGCGGCCGATGTCAGCCGGAAACGGCGTAGTAAAGTGGTCGACCAGATGGCCGCCGCCTATATTCTGCAGGGCGCAATTGACGGGCTTGCCGCCATGGAATGATGCCTCTATAGGGCTGACTTTAATGACAATTGATCAAACAGGTTCACCGCCGACTGCCGGGCATCAGTTTCCCGCAGGATCGGACGCTTTTCCACATCGCCATCTATTGGGTATCGCCGGACTGCAGCCCTGGGAGATATTGTTTCTCCTCAAGGAAGCCGAGCAATGGGTCGATCTGAACCGCCAGTCGAGCAAACATGTCGACCGGCTCGACGGCCTGACGGTCATCAACGCCTTCTTCGAAAACAGTACGCGCACGCTACTTTCTTTCGAAATTGCCGGCAAACGGATGGGCGCAGACGTCGTGAACATGCATGCCGCGCAATCCAGCGTTAAAAAGGGAGAGACCCTTATCGATACGGCGGTCACGCTCAATGCGATGCGCGCCGATGCCATCGTCATTCGCCATGCCAGTTCCGGCGCCGTGCAACTCATTGCCGATAAAGTGGATTGCCCCGTGCTCAATGCCGGTGATGGCAGCCACGAGCACCCGACCCAAGGCTTGCTTGATGCACTGACCATTCAGAGACGCAAGGGCGACATTAGTGGGCTGACAATTACAATCTGCGGCGACGTCATGCACAGCCGGGTGGCTCGTTCCAACATCTACTGCCTGACGACATTGGGTGCAAAAGTGCGGGTTTGCGCTCCGACATCGCTTTTACCGGCGGCTCTCGACAGGATGAATGTGGAGGCTTTTTCGAATTTTGAACAGGCATTGGATGGCGCGGATGTCGTGATGATGCTGCGGCTGCAGAATGAACGAATGAATGGCGATTTTATCCCCAGTCCCAGAGAATTTCATCATCTCTATGGATTAACTAGAGAACGTCTAGCACTGGCAAAACCGGACGCTCTGGTCATGCATCCCGGTCCGATGAACCGCGGTGTCGAAATCAGCAGTGATATTGCAGATGATCTTGATCGGTCCGCCATTACAGAACAGGTAGAAATGGGTGTGGCCGTTCGCATGGCTTGTCTTGATGTTCTGACCCGACGATCTCGCGGTGTGGAGGGATGGTCATGAAAAAGACTTTCATCAACGCACAGGTTCTGGTCCCCGAGACGAAGGCCCCGCAATCCGTAAACGTGTCCGTGGATCATGATCGCATTGTCGAAGTCAGTGAAGACAAACCATCTGCAGATCACGAAACTGTCGACTGTGCCGGATCGCTGTTGGCGCCCGGTATCATCGATCTGGGCGTTTTTGCGATCGACAAGCCCGCTTTCCACTATGGAGGGATTACCCGTGCTGCCTTGATGCCGGACCAGGCACCGGTGCTCGATTTACCGGCAATGATCAAGCATAACGCTTCCGAAGGAAAACCTGATCTGTGGTCTCACCCTCTTGCAGCTGCGACTAAAGGGCTGAAGGGTGTCGAACTGGCGGAAATCGGATTGATGAAACAGGCTGGGGCCCGTGCCGTGGCCACTGGCAGAAGCTGGATTGCAGACAGCGGCATAATGCTCAAGCTGCTCCATTATTGCCGGTCGCTGGACATGCCGGTCATCGTCCATAGCGAAGATAGCGGATTGACCGGAGGTGCGGTGGCAACCGCAGGTGAAACCGCTACACGCCTGGGCCTGTCCAGCGCGCCTGCATCGGCAGAAGCGCTCTCCATCGCCCGGGATATTGGTCTGGTCCGGGAAAGCGGCGCGCATATTCATTTCCGGCAAGTCACGACCATGCAAGGTCTGGAGTTGATTCGCGCGGCCAAATCGGAAGGCCTGCCGGTGACATGCGGCATTACTCCTGCTCATCTGTTCCTGTCCGATATCGCTATCAGTGAATTCAGAACCTTTGCAAAACTGTCACCGCCCTTGCGCAGCGAAGAAGATCGCCAGGCCTGTCTAGAAGCGGTCAGGGACGGAACGATAGATGTGGTTTCATCCGGCCATGACCCGCGAGGACCCGAGGATAAGCGCCTGCCCTTTGCGGAAGCAGAATTCGGCATGGCGGGTGCGGAGACATTGCTCGCACTGTCGCTCAATCTTGTTCGTGACGGACTGGTGGACATGCCTCGTCTGTTTGAGCTGCTATCGGCTACACCCGCACAAATATTGGGTGTCGAAGCCGGACAAATTACACAAGGTTATGAAGCCGACCTGATATTGATCGATCCGGAAGCGCCGTGGCAGGTCGATACCCGAAAAATGGCCGCAGCGGCAGGCAATACACCATTTGACAAACTGCCGGTACAAGGCCGCGTTCGCGCAATATATAAGGGCGGAAAAGCGCTTTAGCTTTCCCGCCCTTAAGATGTTGGTTTGGTTATATTTAGCGTGCGGCGAGCTTTTGCGGTGCCTTGCTAGCCATTTGTGTTGGACGAACTTTTTCGACGTTGCGAACAATACATGCGCCGCCCTTGGCTTTAATGCCGACACACATGTCCTTGGCTGCCTGTTCATTGCCGAAGCCCATCGCAGCCAGACGATAAAGCGTCTTGCCATTGCGCTGGATCGGCGAGCTTGCATATTGGAACGCCGCCAGGTCTTTATTTTTCGACGACAAAATACCCCAGGCGCGCTTCACATTTTCAGGTGAAGAGAATACGCCGAGCTGCACCAAATGCTTGCCATTGGAGATGGCTCGGGCACGCGGTGTGAAAGCCACTTTTTGCAATACAGGCTGTACCGCGGCAATAACTTGCTCCGCAGCCGTCGGAACAGGACCTGCTTTTTTGACCGGTGCCGGTGCGTCCGAACCCTCAACAATGAAAGTTTTTTCCGGAGCTGGTGCTACAGGCTTAGCAGCTTTCTTTTCCTCGGCAGCTTTACTTGCAGGAACTGCGACTTTTGTGACTTTGACGTTATTTTCCTTGGCCATAAAGTCGACGTCAGAATCTGCCACAGGTGCTGGACCGACAGCTGGAAGCGGTGTTTCTGTATCGAAACTGGCAACTTCCCGGCTATAATCTTCCGCAGGTGTCGCAGCAGCAACAACGGGAACAACAGGAGCAGCATTCAGTGCCAGACGAACAGGTTGACCTGGATCATTGGCAACGGGTTCAACGTTCAGCAAAGATGCTACACGCACTTCATAAGCACCCGGACGAGCCATTTGCGCCCATTGCATGATGCGGTTGTCGACAGTGGCAGGTGTCATATCCTGCATTGCCATCAGTTTTGCTTCTTTCCAGCGTCCGTCCAGAGCATAGGCCAGTCCCAGATTCTGGCGGGTACGACCGGTAACGTTAGAGCTACGAATGGCTTGCTCGAGCTCGGCAATTGCGCCTTTGGAATCACCGGCCAGAGCCAAAGCCAGACCATAGTCTGCCGTTGGGATGAATTGCCGGTTATTCTCGATCAATTGTTTCGCCTTATTGGCTTTTCCCTGGGCCAGTTGTGACAGGCTCAGGCTCAAGATCGTGCGTGCGTCTCTCTTACCCAGTTCCATGGCATCAAGAAAACTGCGCTCCGCAGAATGGAAACGACCGGCGGCCAGGTAAGACTGACCAAGCAACGCTCGTGTCTCCGGGTCACTGCCCACACCGGCAACGGACCGCTCCGCATAGGCAATCGCTTTTTCGACCTGGCCTTTACGGAGAGCCTTTTCAGCTTTTTTGGCATATTTTGCGCCATCTTTTACCGTAGCAGGTTTGCTCGATGAAGATGCGACAGAACCACCTCCGAAAGGACCGCAACCGGTCAGAGTTGTCGAAATGACCATAGTCGAAGCGGCCAGTTTCAATATCGTATCGCGTTTCATATTAATGCCCTCGCAATTAAATTCTGTATCGTTATTTTAAGCAGCGCCGCGTGACGGAATGCGCTCTGCCAAGTCGTCAAGTTCGGGGATAGACCTCAAATATTCGTCCACGGCTTTGGTTACCAACTGCTGTGCCGAAACATTCTTCACAGCCGTCGCCAACCGCAGTTTCAGGTGCCTGTCAGCGTCCAACCTTAAGGTAAACGCAGCCTTGGCTTTCCGTGTTCGCGACTTTTGTGCCGGACGACGTGTTTTCACTGCGGACTTCGCAGCATTTGCCTTCTTACGCGCAGGCGGAGCCACCCCGATGCTGGAGTTTTCAGCAACCGGCGCGACTTCACGGGAAATAGAAAGTGGAACAGGAACGGATTGTTCCTGTGCGGCAGGCTCGACTTTCTGTTCGGGTTCTGCTGCGGCTTCCTCTTCGCGTTGTGGCTGCTGGCTCAACTTCGCAGCAATTTCTTCCTGCTGTTTCTTGACCGCTGGAACAACCTCGGGAATTGCGCCTGCCAAAGGATTGTAGTGATATTGATCCGCATCGACAGGTCCGTTCGTTTCCGATTGGCCCGCTTCATGATCAGGATTGGTGTCATAACCCATGTCATTCCACCCCAAGTCTTCATTTTCATGATCAGACTGAGTTGGAAATGCCATTCCTTGACGCCGCATGGCAGGCTTGGCGCCGCCTTTGCGTGCCAGCAAGGAAGATGACAGGGATGCTAATGGCTTAGGTTCGCTCATATTCTCTGCTCCTCCCATTAGGACCCGATGACCCGGCGACCGAAATTGCTTCCGGGCCGAGGAACTCCGACATTGGTTGTCGGCGCCATGGCAGGTGATGAAAATACGGTGCGGCGGAAATTCTTCTCGAGACGATCAGAAATATAACCCCAAAGCTGCTGGATTTCCTGAGAAGACCGGCCATCGGGATCCACTTCCATAACAGTACGGCCATCGATCATCGATCCGGCAAAGTCTGTCCGGTGATGCACGGTAATCGGGGCAACCGTACCGTGCTGAGACAGCGCGACAGCGGCTTCCGAAGTGATTTTTGCTTTCGGCGTTGCGCCGTTCACGACAAACAATAACGGTTTGCCGGCACGTTCACACAGATCGACGGTTGCACCTACAGCGCGCAGATCATGCGGACTGGGACGCGTTGGTATAACAATAAGCTCAGCCACCGAGATGACGGACTGAATTGCCATGGTAATGGCTGGCGGGGTGTCAATCACTGCCAGTTTGAAGCCCTGTTGCCGCAAGATCGCCAGATCGGCAGCGAGGCGAGATACAGTGGTCTGCGCAAAAGCAGGCAGTTCTGCTTCGCGTTCGTTCCACCAATCGGCCAAAGAACCTTGTGGATCGATATCGATCAGGACAACCGGGCCGGCTCCGGCCAGTTGGGCTTGTACGGCCAGGTGACCCGACAAAGTTGTTTTGCCGGAACCACCTTTTTGGGATGCCATTGCTAGAACTCGCACTCTATTCCCCTTAGTATCATCACGTGTTGATCAGGACGTCTGAAATTCATTCATCGCCTTCTCTGACAGAACAGGGCTAAAATAGGGTTAACAAACGCGTGATGTTTTTTTGCGCGGGAAAATTATTTTACACGGCGTTAGATTTCGATTCAGTCACCGGTCAGATTTTCGGTTTAAGGTTACGAATAATTTGCAAATTGGCGTTAAGGACAAATTACGCATAAGATGACTGTCAGCAATTTGAATACCGAGGGCCTGATCACATGAAAAATTCCAAGATAGCGCGTCATATCTTAATGGCATCTGCGGTTTTCGGATTCGGCACGCCCGCATTGGCCGATGTAAAAGACGGTGTCGATGCCTGGGGACGCGGCGACTATAAAGCCGCTGTTGCCGAATGGCGCGGCCCTGCCAGTGCCGGCGATGCCGATGCGCAGTTTAATATGGGTCAGGCCTACAAGCTTGGGCGTGGTGTGCCCATGGATCTTACCCAAGCCGAACAGTTTTATAAGCGCGCGGCCGACCAGGGTCATTTGCAGGCCAGTGACAATTATGGCCTGATCCTTTTCCAGAACCAGCGGCGGAAAGAGGCCCTGCCCTATCTGCAGGCCTCCGCCAACCGCGGCGAACCGCGTGCGCAATATGTATTGGGTACCGGGCACTTCAATGGCGATTTTGTCGAAAAAGACTGGATCAGGGCTTATGCCTTGATGACTCGCGCTTCTGCCGCCGGATTGCCACAGGCGACTTCCAATATGGCACAGATGGACAAATATATTCCCCTCGACAAGCGCCGCCGGGCCATCGAACTGGCCAGCCAGATGGAAGAGAATGAAAAACGGGTCCGGACTGCACAGGTCGGTGGTTTGAGAGCAACGCCGTCCAGTGGCGCGATACAGACCGCACAATTACCCGCATCGAAAGCTGTTGCTCCGGTTCCGACTCCGGCGCCGAAACCTGTCGCTCCGCCATCAGTTGCAACGCCTCCGGCTCCAGCACCCGCTAAGGCACCGCCACTGGCTAAGCCTGCTCCGGCACCGGCCCCTGCCCCCGTTCGCACGGCAACAACCGGCAATTGGCGCGTTCAACTGGGTGCTTTTGGCGATCAGAACAAGGCCAAGGCACTATGGAACAATCTGGAGAAACGGGTTTCTGCCCTGAACAATTTGCAGCCCTATCTGGTTGCGGCCGGTTCGATCACACGGTTGCAAGCTGGGCCTTTTGCTACCAAGGCGCAAGCGAGCAAGGTTTGCGGAAGTGTCAAGGCATCCGGCAACGATTGCATCGTAAAGTCACGATAATGGGGCTCAGTAGAGCGACCTAGTCGTTCACCCAATGTTTAGAGCCGATGCCCTGCATGTATAGCAGGGCTCTAAGGTCGTTATGTTTGATCGCTGCATCAGCGGCTTGCGCCGCTTTTGGTTTGGCATGATAGGCCACACCCATTCCGGCCAACGCGATCATCGGAATATCATTGGCACCGTCCCCCACGGCCATGCATTGATCGAGAGACAGTCCTGCGGATTTTGCGCTCTGCTTTAGCAATTCCGCTTTTCTTTGCGCATCGACAATTGCACCGGTCAGCTTTCCGGTCAAAATCCCGTCCGCTTCAGCCAATATGTTCGCTTCTACGACAGAAAATCCGAGTTTGCGGGCCACCGGATCGGCAAATCGGGTGAAGCCGCCGGAAACCAATATGGTCTTCGTTCCACGCGCGGCCATGGTCTTTACGAGCGTCTCGGCCCCCGGCATGGTTTCGACTTTTTCAGCAAGACATCGGTCAATCGCCGAAATGTCCAGCCCGGCGAGCAGAGCCACCCTGCCCCGCAACGCCTCTTCAAAATCCAGCTCGCCGAGCATAGCGCGTTCGGTAATCTCTGCGATCTGGTCCTTGATTCCCGCATAGCCGGCGAGTTCATCTATGCACTCGACAGTGATCATCGTACTGTCCATATCGGATATCAGCAGTTTTTTCTCCCGGTTTTCGGATGGCTGAACGACAAGGTCCGTTGCTTCTCCGTCAATTGGCAAGGCATCCCGCAGATTTGCGAGGTCGCCTTCGAGGAAGATATCAGCCGCTTTGCCGTCAATAACATCACCAATCCGGGAAATCTTCCCGCCCGCTTCCGTCAACCGGTCTGCGGCAGAACTTAACTCTCCCTTTTGTAGCTGATCTGCTGCTATTAGCGTGGCGATGAGCATATATTCTCCGAAAGACAAGAAAGACGTGGCACTGATCGTTGGCCCTACGGCCAGCGGCAAGTCCGCATTGGCATTGGAGCTGGCCAAAAAGCAACCCTCTGTGATCATCAATGCTGACAGTGCTCAGGTTTATGCCGATCTACAGGTTCTGAGCGCCCGGCCTGACGAACAGGAAATGCAGGGCGTAGATCACCGGCTTTACGGCTATATAGATGGTGCCGAGACCTGTTCTGCTGCGCGCTGGGCCAATGATGCCAAGAGTGAAATAGCGGCGGCTCATGCCAAAGACATATTACCGATACTGGTTGGCGGAACAGGCCTCTACGTCCGCACATTGCTCGACGGGATCGCACCGATACCCGAAATCGCCCCTGCTATCCGCGCGAAGGTGCGGCAAATGGACATCGCTGACGCCTTTGCAGCGTTGCAAGACGCAGATCCGGTGTCTGCACAGCGTTTGAATGCCAGAGATTCGAGTCGGGTCATGCGCGCGTTGGAAGTTATTCTGTCGTCGGGAAAGACCATGGGGCACTGGCACGCTCAAATGGCCGGCGGGATAGCTGGCGAGATCAATCTGCACCCTCTGCTTCTGCTACCGCCCCGTGAATGGTTGTACGAACGATGTGATCACCGGTTCCAAATCATGTTGGACAATGGTGTGGAAGAGGAAGTTACGGCGCTTCTGAAGAAAGACTTGCCATCAGGCTGCCCGGTCATGCGCGCCATTGGTGTACCGGAGATCAGCGCCTGGCTCCATGGTGAAGTCAATCTGGAAGAAGCACAGACCCGGGCCATGGCCGCCACGCGGCAATATGCCAAGCGCCAGTACACATGGTTCCGTAATCAATGCCCGGGCGATTGGCCTCGCCATGAAGGGATCATAAATAATGATAATATCGAGGATATTATTATATTATTACAATAATTGAGCTTGACATAATATATATAAATATGTAGCGCCGCCCGGTTCGAGCGGATGTTGTGCGGAATCTTGCAGATTGCCTTGCAGTGCAGCATCGCCTATCAAACGCCCGCCTGTTGCGGGCTTAACAATGATTATGGAGCTTAAAGTGGCCGAAAAAAGCGGTGCGGAAATATTGGTTCAAACCCTGCTCGATCTGGGTGTCGACACCGTATTTGGCTATCCCGGCGGCGCTGTGCTGCCGATTTATGATGCGCTCTATGACCATCCCAAAATCAAGCACATATTGGTCCGCCATGAACAGGCGGCGACCCATGCAGCAGAGGGTTATGCCCGTTCAACCGGCAAACCCGGTGTTGTTCTGGTCACATCCGGTCCCGGCGCAACCAATGCGGTTACGGGGATTACCGATGCTTTGATGGATTCTATTCCGATGGTTGTCATCACCGGTCAGGTTGCGACAAATCTCATCGGTTCCGATGCTTTTCAGGAAGCCGATACGGTTGGCATTACCCGGCACTGCACAAAACATAATTATCTGGTAAAGCAGCCATCTGACCTCGCTGGCGTTCTGACAGAAGCTTTTCATATCGCCACGCAAGGCCGTCCAGGCCCGGTTGTGGTTGATATTCCCAAAAATGTTCAGGTCGCCGAAGCCGAATTCCGCTCACATAACGGAAAGATAAATCCCCGTTATCAGCCGCAAATTGATGGTGATTTCAAAGCCATAAACGAGGCTGCTGAGATGATCATGAAAGCCAAGGCGCCGATACTATATACCGGCGGTGGCATTATCAATAGCGGCCCGAAGGCGAGCGAAACACTTTGCCAGTTGGCGGAATTAACGGGCGCTCCGGTGACGTCGACTCTTATGGGGCTTGGCGCTTTTCCGGCCTCTTCTGAACAATGGCTCGGGATGTTGGGCATGCACGGCACGTTTGAAGCCAATATGGCGATGAACCGCGCTGACTTGGTGGTTTGCCTCGGCGCGCGTTTTGATGACCGTATTACAGGCCGGATTGATGCATTCTCGCCCAATAGCAAGAAAATCCATGTCGATATTGACCGATCCTCCGTAAACAAGACAATCCGCGTCGATTTGCCGGTTATCGGTGATGTCGGACGGGTTATGGAGCAACTGCTCGCTGTCCTGAAAGGGCGCAAATTCAGCGCTCCCGACTATGAGGAATGGTGGGCGCGGATTAAAGGATGGCGTGCAACCAATTGCCTAGCTTATCCTGAAAGCAAAACCGAAATCATGCCGCAAGAGGCTATACGCAAGCTGTGGGAAGCCACGCATGAGCGCAGCCCGGTCATCACCACCGAAGTCGGCCAGCACCAAATGTGGGCGGCGCAGCATTTTGATTTTGAGAAACCCAATAAATGGCTGACGAGCGGCGGTCTTGGCACCATGGGTTACGGTCTGCCTGCCGCCATCGGCGCGCAATTGGGTGATCCTGATGCTCTGGTTATTGATATTGCTGGTGAGGCATCGATCCAGATGAATATTCAGGAACTGGGTACAGCGAGTCAATATCGCCTGCCGGTCAAGATTTTCATCCTCAATAACGAATATATGGGCATGGTTCGCCAATGGCAGGAACTGACCTATGAGAGCCGTTATTCAAATAGTTATTCCGATAGTCTCCCGGACTTTATCAAGTTAGCCGAGAGCTATGGCTGGACTGGCATATTGATCGAAGACCCTGCAGACCTGGAAGCGGGTATCCGGAAAATGATTGAAACCGATGGTCCCGTACTGGTCGATTGCCGCGTTGCAAAACTGGCCAATTGCTTTCCGATGATCCCATCAGGCGCCGCCCATACGGACATGTTGCTGACGCCAGAGGACGTCAAAGGCACGATGGACGATAACGCAAAGGCACTTGTTTAATGCATATTAAGGAAGAAAAAGCCGAACGCCATGTCCTGGCCGTTCTGGTTGACAATGAAGCGGGTATTTTGGCGCGCATCGCCGGGATGTTTACCGCACGCGGCTATAATATCGAAAGCCTGACCGTCGCCGATATCAGCGCCGATCACGCGATCAGCCGGATAACCATTGCCACAAACGGTCCGCCGCATGTGATTGAGCAGATTATTGCCCAACTCGACCGGTTGGTGCCGGTGCACAGTGTCCGCGACCTGACCGAAGCCGGCCCGCATGTGCAACGTGAGCTGGCTCTGGTAAAGGTCTCTGGAAAAGGCGAAAACCGGATCGAAGCGATGCGGCTTGCCGATGTTTATCGCGCGCGGGTTGTAGATGCGACGACCGAGAGTTTTGTATTCGAAATTACCGGTGCACCCGACAAGATCCAGACATTTGTCGGCCTGATGCGGGAAGTTGGATTGGTTGAAGTCGGACGCACCGGTGTAGTTGCCATCGGCCGCGGACCGGATGCAGCATGAATAACCTAGTACTAGCTCTAAATATCTGAATATAAGGAAGAATAATGAAAGTCTATTATGACGCAGATGCCGATCTTGGCCTGATCAAAGACAAGAAAATCGCGATTGTCGGCTATGGTAGTCAAGGCCATGCCCACGCCCAAAACCTGCGCGACAGCGGCGTCAAAGAGGTAGCTATTGCGCTGCGTGAAGGCTCGGCGACGGCCAAGAAAGCCGAGAGCGCTGATTTCAAAGTGCTCAGCAACGCCGATGCCGCCGCTTGGGCCGATATTGTGATGATCCTCGCACCCGATGAGCACCAGGCCGCTATCTATGCTGCAGATTATCATGAGAATATGAAACCGGGCGCTGCCCTTGCCTTTGCCCATGGTCTCAATGTGCATTTCGGCTTGATCGAACCGCGCGACGACCTCGACGTCATCATGATCGCACCGAAAGGTCCCGGCCATACGGTACGCAGTGAATATCAGCGCGGCGGCGGTGTCCCCTGCCTGGTAGCCATCCATGCCGACAAGAGCGGCAACGCCCATGACGTCGCCCTCGCCTACGCCTCCGGTGTCGGCGGCGGACGCTCCGGCATTATCGAAACCAATTTCCGCGAAGAATGCGAAACCGATCTGTTCGGTGAACAGGCCGTACTTTGCGGCGGCATCACTCATTTGATCCAGGCGGGCTTCGAGACACTGACCGAAGCTGGCTATGCCCCGGAAATGGCCTATTTCGAATGTCTGCACGAGACCAAGCTGATCGTCGACCTGCTCTATGAAGGCGGCATTGCCAACATGCGCTACTCCATTTCCAACACAGCCGAATATGGCGATATCACAACCGGTCCGCGGATCATCACCGATGAGACAAAAGCCGAAATGAAGCGGGTATTGGCCGACATTCAATCGGGCCGTTTCGTCAAGGATTTCGTCCTCGACAACCGTGCCGGTCAGCCGGAGCTGAAGGCTGCACGGAAGCAAGCCGAAGCACATCCGATCGAAAAAACCGGTGCCGAGCTTCGCGCCATGATGCCATGGATTGGTGCCAACCAGCTGGTGGATAAAGAAAAGAACTAAACCATAGCCTTTAAGGGCCGCGCCGTTCTGGCTTGCCTAAAGCTAGGCAGCGCGGTCCCGGGCTTCGGCAAAGCTCATCAGTTCATTTGCCACGTCACGGTCGCAGTCACTTACCAGTTCCTTGACGGCGGATAGCAGACTGGCATCACCATCCACATATCTCGAAGCCATTTCCCATTTGGGAAACTGGCGCCGCCCGATATAGCCATTTTTTAGCTGGATTATCGCGGAATGACGTCTGTCAGCGGATATCCGAGCAAAAGTCTCTTCGACCTGCTCTGCTTCACCTTCCAGATATTGGAGAAATCGCCGTTTATCCTGGATTAAAAGACCGGTTATGCCGTTCCTGACATTATTCCGGCGCCCGACACGAAGAATATCTGTCATTTCTGACCGGGTGATATCCGGTTTTGGTGTGCTGATATAGACAAGTCTGTACATTCTGCACCTTGCAAACGCGTCGAGAGATGCAAGGTTATCTGATTCCGGTTAATTTTTGCCTATACGTCAAACAAAAAGGGCGGCAGAATCACGTTCCACCGCCCCTTCTCGTTATTTGGACCGCACTTAAGCGTCGTCGTAACGTGCATCCGCTGGAATTTTCGGGAATTCCTGGTCCGCTTTTTCGATAAAGCCGGGAATATCCTTGTTCCAGGTATCCTGAACTTTCTGATTGAAGTTCAGATATAGCTTACCGTCGACAACAGCATAGAGTTTCGGATCACCCGATGCGAGCTTGCCGCGTGAGGCCGCCCAAGCGCAGTGGCCACCATATTGGGGAGCAAACTTTGCAGGTTCGGCTTGGAATTTCGCCGCATTTTCGGCTGAAGCAAAGTGATATTCAACGCCATTATATCTGACGCGATGTTCCTTGCTTCCTTCAACAGGCACGCCGTCGCCTTCAAAATAGCTGACCGTGTCATAACCGCTTACAGCCACATTTTCAGATCCGGCAGGACCGGTGAAAACAGGTAATTCCATATCATCGGAAACTTCTATAATTGCGGCATCGACCGTTTCAGCTGTTTCCGTTGTTTCTGCTGTTTCAGACGAAGGGGCGGAGCAAGCGATTGGCAACGTGGCCATCATGATCGCTGCTAAAAATGTCTTGTTCATTTGTTAAATCCTTTGGGTAATCTGTTTGAGGGGGCACTGGTGTCTTAACATAAGCTAACCCCCTCAAACCACTATTCTTTATTGAGGTGCACAGGCCGCTGCGCAGGCACCGCAAGCGGCGGGTTGAGCAGCGCAGACTGCGGCATCAGCGGCACATCCTGCGGCGCAGGCAGCAGCAGCGCAGTCCGCAGCAGCACAAGCACCGCATGCAGCGGCTGCACAAGCTCCACCAGATGCAGCACATGCTGCTGCACACGCACCGCAGGCTGGTTGAGCTACTGGAGCAGCTGCCGTGCAGGTAGCAAGCGCTGCAGAAGGTGTGGCCAGGGACAAGCCGCCCATGACAGCGAGCATGGCGGAAACTTTGCGTTGGTTGTTCATGGTATTTTCCTTTGATGTAAGTGTTTACGTTAAATGGTTGCGTGACGAATGGGGGCCCCGATTAGCCGCCGAATTTGGCGTCATCCGGGAATGTTGGCCATTTGATATCAGCTTTGCTGATGAAGCCGGCGATATCTCCAAGCCAGGTTGTCTGAACCTGCTTGTTGAAGTTCAGGTATAGTTTGCCATCAGTAACTTTGTAGATGAGTGGATCACCGGGAGCCAGTGAACCGCGAGACAAAGCCCATGCGCAGTGCCCGCCATATTGCGGAGCAAATTTTGCGGGATTTTCTTTAAATTTTGCAGCATTCGATGCGTTGCTGAAGTGATAGTCTACACCCTTATACTTAACCCGATGGGCCTTGCTGCCTTTAACGGGTTTACCGCTGCCGGTGAAATAGGATGTAACGTCATATCCACTCACAGCGATGTTTCCGCCTTCCACACCGGTAAAGGTCGGACCGGCAATTGCCGCATCTATCGGCAATGCAAAAGTGGCGGTGGTCGCGGCGAGCGCGAGTGCGATTGGCATAATCAGTGTTTTCATTTTCGGTTCCTTGATAAGGTTTAAGTTCTTGTGATTGGAGGTAAAAATAATTTCGTTGAGCTGTCATGCTCGTTGATGGTTTCGCAGGGCTGAGCAAAAAGGTTTCACTTCCGGCAAAATAAATTCACCGGCATGGTTGATTTTTGCACCGCAACAGATATGAGTATCGGCATGAGATGTGCCTCAAACCTAGAGCTACACCGACTTATGCGCCCTTAGGCGTAGCTGTGCTGCTGCCCGATGCGGCAGCCCCGCCTAAGGGATTATTTTTCCAGAAAATTGAAATTAATTGGCAATTTCCGCCTTGCGCGAAATCGCTTGCAGCATAAGAGTATCGACCATGCATCCTATTCCATCTCAAAAATACCGCCCCTTTGGCCAGATTGATTTGCCGGACCGGCAATGGCCTTCCCGCACCATTGACAAAGCACCGCGCTGGCTCTCCACCGATCTGCGAGACGGCAATCAGGCACTTATTGATCCGATGGATGCGCAAAAGAAACAGCGTTTCTTTGATCTGCTCGTCAAAATCGGAATCAAGGAAATTGAGGTCGGCTTTCCATCCGCTGGCGCCACTGACTTTGATTTCATCAGCGGCTTGGTCAAGTCTGGCAGTATCCCAGATGATGTCATAGTGCAGGTTCTGACCCAGTCCCGCCGCGATTTGATCGAAACCAGCTTCGCCAGCCTGGAAGGAGCCAAGCAGGCCATTGTCCATCTTTATAATGCGGTCTCACCAGCATGGCGTGATGTTGTATTCAAGTTAGGCAAAGACGGCGTGAAGGATATTGCCAAGGAAGGCGCAACCATCCTGCGTGAACAGGCCGAAAAATATCCTGATACCGACTGGCATTTCGAATATTCGCCGGAAACCTTCTCGACCGCCGAAATTGAATTCAGCCTGGAAGTCTGTGAAACGGTCATGGAAATTATCGAGCCAACAGCAGAAAAACCGCTGATCCTTAACCTGCCAGCGACAGTTGAGGCTTCAACGCCGAATATCTACGCAGATCAGGTGGAATGGATGTGCAAGCATATCAGCAAGCGCGATCATGTAGTCATCAGTCTGCACACACATAACGACCGTGGCTCGGGCATTGCGGCATCGGAACTTGGCCTGATGGCGGGTGCTGACCGTGTCGAAGGCTGTTTGTTTGGAAATGGTGAGCGTACCGGCAATGTTGATCTGGTGACGCTGGGCCTCAATATGTACACGCAAGGCGTTGACCCCGAACTTGATTTTTCCAACATGGATGAAATCGTCAATACGGTTGAATATTGCAACCAGCTACCGGTTCCGGAACGCCATCCCTATGCCGGTGAACTGGTCTTCACCGCTTTTTCCGGTTCCCATCAGGACGCGATCAAAAAGGGTTTTGCAGCACAGGAACTGCGCAATGACGAGCTGTGGAACGTACCTTATCTGCCGATCGACCCGCGCGACATCGGCCGTGACTATGAAGCTGTGATCCGCGTCAACAGCCAGTCCGGCAAAGGCGGTATCGCGTGGATATTGGAGCAGGATTATGGTCTGAAACTGCCCAAGCGTCTGCAAGCCAATTTCAGCCGCACGGTGCAAGAACTTGCCGACGAGACAAGCCGGGAACTGTCTGCCGAGGATATCTGGGGTGCATTCCAGAAACGCTATCATCTCGATGGCGGCGGCCAATACAGCCTGATCGACTATCAGGAAAGCCAGACCGGCGGCGAACGCATATTTGTCGGAAAGATCAAAGGCCCCGATGGTGAAACGTCCGTCAGTGGTCGCGGCAATGGTCTGATATCGAGTGTGGTCGATGCCCTCGCCTCTTCGCTTGGCATCACACTGGAGATCATGGACTATCAGGAACATGCGCTGGGTTCAGGCAAAGATGCGCAGGCGGCCGCCTATGTCGAATGCAAGACCGGGGACGGCCGTGAATTCTATGGTGTCGGTATCAATAGCGACGTTGCCAGAGCCTCGGTAGAAGCGTTGCTAAGCGCGGTAAACCGGATTTAGCACCCATATTAAGCAATCGGTTAAAATAACAGTGGAATCCGCTGCCGCTTGCGGTATGGCGGGTTTCTAAGCTTTTCTGTTTAGCCTTTTTAATTGGGGACCTTATGACTTTACCTGCCATATTCGACAATCTTCGCCTGCCACTTATCGGTTCACCTTTGTTTATCGTATCGGGACCGGAACTGGTCATTGCGCAGTGTAAAGCCGGAATAGTCGGGTCCTTCCCTGCCCTCAACGCACGGCCGCAAAGCCTGCTCGACGAGTGGATGCACCAGATTACCGAAGAGCTTGCCGCATGGAACCGGGACAATCCCGACAAACCGGCGGCGCCCTTTGCCGTGAACCAGATTGTCCACAAGTCCAATGATCGACTCGATCAGGACATGGCGACCTGTGAAAAATGGAAGGTGCCGCTGATTATCACCTCTTTGGGTGCCATTGAGGACCTCAATACTGCCGTTCACAATTGGGGCGGTATCACCATGCATGACATTATCAACGACCGCTTTGCTCACAAGGCGATCGAAAAGGGCGCTGACGGCCTGATCCCGGTGGCGGCCGGCGCTGGCGGCCATGCGGGGGTTATCTCTCCCTTCGCGCTTATGCAGGAAATCCGTCAGTGGTTTGATGGCCCGGTGGCTTTGTCCGGTTCTATTGGTTGCGGCGCATCCATTCTGGGCGCTCAGGCTATGGGCGCAGACCTTGGCTATATGGGCTCCGCCTTTATCGCGACCAGGGAAGCCAATGCCGACCAAGGCTATAAAGACGGCATTGTTGAAGGCCGTGCCAAGGATATCGTCTATTCTGACCTGTTTACGGGCGTCAGCGGCAATTATCTGCGTGGTTCAATCGAAAATGCCGGTCTCGATCCCGATGACCTTCCGCAAGGCGACTATAAGACCATGAACTTCGGTTCTGGCGGCAATACCGAGAAAAAGGCGTGGAAAGATATCTGGGGCAGCGGTCAGGGCATCGGCGCCATTGATGAAGTCCGTTCGGTTCAGGATATGGTAGATCGCCTAATCACCGAATATCAGGAAGCGCGCGATAGCTTGAAAACCCGGTTTAACTACTAGGTCGTCTGAATAGGGAAGCTTATCGAAAAATCGGCAAACCGGCTTTGCTTTTCAGTTGGGTTTTTGCAAAATATCAACCGGCACGCGGCCCAACGTAATATGTTTGGGGCCTCGCCCAACCTCGATGCGTGCAATCTCGTCCTGATCGGACCGCGATACAAATGAAACATCATCGCTTCTCGTATTGGCAAGCAGGCAAAGCTCTCCGCTTTCTGAGAAGACAGACCAGCTTGGTGCATCACCGACATTAATTGTCGCACTGAGCGTGAGTTTTTCGGCGTTAACAAATGCGGCATAGTCGGACGCACGCCCGGCGACGCATAATGTTTGTTCATCAGCAGACAGGGACAGCCCATGATGCGGTGCCTCAAAATCCCAATCATCGTCTGTGACTCCCGCCTTGATGGGCAAATCTATCCGGCCTTTCTGCGTATCCCCATCCAGATCGCGTGCAACAATGGCATGCGTATTGGATAGCTGAGCATATAGCATGCGGCGACTCTCGGATATCTGGAACGGACGAATCCCTGCATCGAAGCTATATTCCTTCAACACCTGCAACGACTGCGCATCCACTACGGTTATGCGATAGGCATCGCCATTGGCGTTACGTTCAGACAACTCTGCCTCCATATCGCCAAGGCTGGCAGCATATACCTTGCTTCCATCATCACTGACATGGACATCATGCGGCCAATCGCCTGTCTTGAATTGCCCCAGTTTATCGCCTGTGCGCGTATCAAGTATCTCGACAATATCCCCGCCGCGAATAACCGCTGACACAAACAACCGTTTGCCGTCGGGTGAAATGTCCATATGATCTGCGCGTATTCCGGCGATCGGCGTCCGCCAGAGAATTTCGTGGGTCTTAAGGTCGAACGCGGCAACATCCGCTAGAAAGCCGCGCGAGACAAACAATACGCGCCCATTTCGCGACAGATCGCTGTCTTGGGCATAATTCAACCCACCCTTGCCTTCCGCGATATCTTGAGCAAATGATTGGACTGGGTCACGAAAAAATCCGGTATTTTTGCCGTCGGGAGTAATGTCTATCGTGTCTATTACCTGCCTTTTCTGAACGTCGATCAGGCTAATTGTTCCGCCAACGGCATTGGCCACAAAAGCGATTTCCCGGCTTTCCCCCTGCTGTTTTGCGGACGAGTTCAGCGGCCCTGTCCCAAAACTGCTTTCCTGCCACATACGCAGCCCGGTAAACGAGAGAGCGGCCAGTATGATGATCGCTAGATAAGGCTTTGTTCTCATGACCGGCCCCTGTTACATAGCTTGTTCTTGAAAAGTTGCCCTGAACATAACCCAAAAATCTGCACTTTTGTGGCTAATCGCAAATCCTGGTGCGATCTGAAAGAAATCCGGTGCTCATTTCCTGTCCAATCGGGCCTTGGCCTTTACAAAGGTACCGCCGCCAAAATCACTGGATGGTACAAGATTTTCACCATCTATCCTCATCAGAACCGTCCCGATGGGGTCATAACGCGCGCCTGCTTTGGGCGGATCAAATATCAGCATTACCTGTTCATCCTGAAGACTCCAGCTACCACCGGACAAAATGTCTAGCCCACCGACGATCAAATACCATTGAAAGCTGCCATCCTCTGACAATTGAAGGCCCGAAGCGGTTTCCATCACGCCGCGCAGGTGATAGCGTCCCAACAGTTTTTGTGACGCCTCGATATCTTGCTTGTCAGGGGCGGTTTGCGCTTTCCCATGTTCTACTTCTTCGGTCTTTTCGGAAGATTGCGGAACAGAGACAGCCAGCATCGACGCCATAAAGCCACTAATCACAAGATTTGCCATAAGCGTACTACATCTCGCCCCGTTCGCGGCGGATGGCGAACCATTTTTCGACATTGGCATTATGCTCGGCCAGTGTTTTGGCAAAAACATGCCCGCCTTTGCCGTCCGCGACAAAGAAGAGATAATCGCTGTCTGCCGGGTCAAGCACCGCCTCGATGGAAGCGCGTCCGGGATTGGCAATCGGCCCCTTGGGCAGGCCAACCATCGAATAGGTATTATAGTCGTTCACCGCCGCGATTTCCGACTGACGAATGCGCCGTCCCAGCGGCTTTCCCTTGGTAATCGGATAGATGATCGTCGGGTCGGCCTGGAGCATCATGTTGCGGTTGATCCGGTTGCTATAGACCGCCGCAACCGTCCGCCGTTCGCGGGCCAGAGCTGTTTCCTTCTCGACAATTGTCGCAAGGATGACGGCTTCTTCAGGTGTCTTGACCACACTGGCCGCGGTCTTTTTGGGCCATAGTTCAGCTATCGTATCCTTCATAGCCTTTTGCATGCGCGCGACGACCGCCGCACGGCTCTCACCGCGTTCAAAGCTATAACTGTCTGGCAAGAGTGAACCTTCTTCGGGAACGGGGATGTCACCGGTCAAAAGTTTTTCCGCCATCAGTTTTTCATGCACGATAATTGAGGGTGTACCTTCCGGTATCGTGATCAGCCGTTGCACTGTTTTCCCGCCTTGCAGAATGCCCAATATCGTCGCATTACTTGCGCCTGCCGGAATAACAAACTCACCCGCCTTGATCGGTTCTGATCCGCCGAAAATCTTCGCGCGATTCAGAAAAGCATCGGCGGACTTGATGACGCCATCTTCCTCAAGCGCCCTGGCCGCCATGCCGAGGCTGGAACCTGACTGAACAATAAATGTCCGTTCCTGCTCCAGCGGTCCGGAGGCGGTCCAGCCATAGATGAAATTGCCTGCCACAAGGCCGATAATGACCGTGGCGATAACAAGGACGAGGCAGCCGAAGCGCCGCATGGTGGCGCTATACCGCTTTCATAATGACGCTGGCATTGGTTCCGCCAAAGCCGAAGCTGTTGCTGAGAACCGCTTTCACTTCCCGTTTTCTGGCCACATGCGGCACCAGATCCACGCCTTCGCAGCTGTCTTCCGGATCATCCAAATTCAACGTCGGTGGTACAGTTTGGTCACGCAGCGCCAGTATAGAGAATATCGCCTCCACCGCACCAGCACCGCCCAGCAAATGGCCGATGGCCGACTTGGTCGAGCTCATCGACATGGTCGCGATATCATCGCCGAACAGGCGGCGTACGGCGGCCAGTTCCAGCACATCCGCCATGGTCGAGGTGCCATGCGCATTGACATAATCAATATCCGCCGTGGTCAGGCCAGAGCGCTTGAGCGCCATTTCCATTGAGCGATAGGCACCGACACCATCGGGATGCGGCGCGGTTACGTGATGAGCATCACCAGAGAGGCCATAGCCTACCACTTCGGCATAGATATTCGCGCCGCGTGCCTTGGCTCGTTCATATTCTTCCAGAACGACAACACCGGCCCCCTCACCCATCACAAAGCCGTCGCGGTCTTTATCATAGGGCCGCGACGCAGCGGTCGGGTCATCATTACGTTTGGTGGACAATGCTTTCGCTTGCGCAAAACCGGCAATACCAATCGGGCAAATCGTTGCTTCGGCACCACCAGCCAGCATGATGTCCGCATCATCCAGAGCAATCATCCGCGCTGCATCACCAATGCTGTGTGCGCCAGTGGAACACGCCGTCACAACCGCGTGATTGGGACCCATAAGGCCATATTTAATCGAAACCTGACCGGAAATCAGGTTAATCAGCCGTCCGTGAACAAAGTGAGGGCTAACCCGTCCAGGTCCACGCTCGTTGAGAACCAGTGATTCTTTCTCGATACCAGGAAGACCGCCAATGCCGGAGCCGATGGAACAACCGGTGCGCAGCTTCTCTTCATCACTCAGCTCGGTAAGACCCGCATCTTCCAATGCCTGTCCCGCTGCATCAATGCCATAAACAATGAAAGGATCAACCTGACGCTGGACCTTGTGGTCGACACGCAAATTGGGATCAAAACCATATTCATGATCTGCCGGTTTGACTTCACAGGCGATATGACATTTCTGGTTGGAAGCATCAAAGCGTGTGATCTTTCCTGCACCGGATTTCGAAGCAATTATATTGCCCCAGCTTGTTTCGACATCTCCTCCAAGAGGCGTTACCAAACCCAGTCCGGTCACTACAACACGACGCATTTTATGCTCCTTATTTCAGGCTTGCTTAAGCCCCAATTCAAAAGCGGCCACCGGTTCAGGAAATGCATCCCAGGCCGGTGAGCCGCTTTGTAATTATTTAGCGATCATTGGCCCCGGAATAGCAGCCCGGATATCAGGCTGCATTCCAAAATCAATTAACCCTTATTGTTATCGATGAAATCAATCGCATCTTTGACCGTTGCGATTTTTTCAGCCGCATCGTCAGGAATTTCAACGCTGAATTCTTCTTCAAAAGCCATCACAAGCTCAACAATGTCGAGGCTGTCAGCGCCCAGATCATCGATGAATGCCGCTTCTTCGGTCACCTTGTCGGCTTCAACGCCGAGATGCTCAACAACAATCTTTTTTACGCGGTCTGCAGTCTCACTCATGAGAGTTCCTTCTTCTTTGGTATTAATTTCCATTTTGTCCTAGTGGCATGGCGCGCCGCTTGCAAGAGGGCAAGCGCGGCTTTGTGAATGTATGCATAACATTACACGCTATTGTCGCAGTTCACCGTTCCGAAAATCTTCCTCGATACCAAATAGAGCGCCGCGCCATTCCCAATAATTATAGGCTAGTTCACGCAATTCCTTGTCTTCCGGGTAGCCTGCTGCGGTCAAATCTTTATCCATTTTGCCGGATAGAAAAACATCTTCCAGCATATAGCGCCCGGTTGGTTTCACATTATCGCGATAATATTGGTCGAGAAATGGCTTGAAATCGCCCAAATTCTGAATTTTTTCGATCAAACCTTCTTGCAACAACCATCCGTCCATCAAGGAAATCCGAAACGCGCTGCGCGTCTGGACATCGGTCCAGCCATACTCTGCCTGACAGTTGTCGGTTAGTTTGTTTGCTGATTGAAAGGCGTCAACTTCCTCCCCTTTGCGCGCCATCGCAAAATAAGCCTGCGCCTGATCGGCCGAGACTTTCTTGCTCACACAATCGAGATTTTCAATGGTAAGCAATCCCTCCGTCGGCAGGGATGGCCCGGGGTTTGTGGCCATTGCCAGCAGCAATAAAGTGGAGAGCATCTGAAACGCCCGTTAGCTGATCATCGCCATGCCGCCGTTGACATGCAGCGTCTGACCAGTGACATAAGAAGCCTCGTTGCTCGCCAGATAGGTCACCGCCGCACCGATATCTTCGCCCGCACCCATTTTTCCCGCCGGAATTTTGCGGTTTATCTCTTCTTTCTGGGTGTCTGTCAGAGCTTCCGTCATCGGCGTGGCAATGAAACCGGGAGCGACACAGTTTACGGTTATCCCGCGCGACGCCAATTCCTGGGCCAGCGCCTTGGACATGCCAACCAGTCCGGCCTTGGACGCGACATAGTTGACCTGCCCAGGATTGCCAGTGGCACCAACAACCGATGTAATCGAGATTATCCGTCCATGGCGCGCCTTCATCATCGGCCGCGCCGCAGCACGGGCCAGACGGAAAGCCGATTCCAGATTGACATTCAGTACGTCTGACCAATCATCATCCGACATGCGCATGACCAGCCCGTCACGGGTGATCCCGGCATTGTTGACCAATATGTCGAGTTTACCAAGCTTTTCAATCACCTGGGGGACAAGCTCATTCACTTCCTCGGCATCGGACAGGTTACACGGGATCACAACATGTCCCTCCCCTTCCAATTCCGGAATCAGATCCATCAATGTCAATTTGCGCGTGCCGGACAAGGCAATCGTCGCGCCACGGGCTGCCAGAGATTTGGCAATCGCGGACCCAATTCCGCCCGAAGCGCCAGTTACCAGCGCAGTCATTCCTGTGAGATCAAACATTTTTGTTCCTGTCTTTAATATAGGCAGCGCTTTTAGACCGAAGCCAGAAAAGCTTCAATATCATCCATTGAAATCAGGCTGGTTGTCTCAACTTCCTTGTTGATCCGTTTCACCATGCCGCCAAGCACCTTGCCGCCAAATTCGACAAACTGCTCTACACCTGCTTCGGAAAGATTCAGAACAGACTCCCGCCAGCGGACCGTTCCGGTGACCTGCTGAACTAGCAACTGGCGGATTTCATCCGTATCGCTCGCCGCATCAGCAGTGACATTGGCAAAAACCGGAACAGCGGGCGGTAATATACTGGCTTCGGCCAACGCTCCTTCCATAGCTTCCGCTGCGGGTTGCATCAGTGAACAATGGAAAGGTGCCGATACCGGCAGCAATACACCGCGTTTAATTTCATGCTCTTTTACCAATGATATGGCGCGCTCAATGGCTCCCATATGACCGGAAATGACCACCTGTGTCGGATCATTGTCGTTTGCCACGGTACACACATCACCTTGCGCAGCGGCCTTTGCCAAACCAGCGGCTTTCTTGATATCTGCACCCAGCAGGGCGGCCATTCCGCCCTCACCTACCGGAACCGCTTTTTGCATGGACTGGCCGCGCAGTTTCAATAACTCTGCTGTTGT
Source organism: Sphingorhabdus sp. EL138 (assembly GCF_900258045.1). GTDB lineage: Bacteria > Pseudomonadota > Alphaproteobacteria > Sphingomonadales > Sphingomonadaceae > Parasphingorhabdus. The sequence continues at coordinate 1,003,575 of NZ_OGVD01000004.1, forward strand.
TGTCAGGTTCAAAGCGCCCGCGGCACAAAGCGCCGTATATTCGCCCAGACTATGACCAGCAACATAGGAGCATAGGTCAGCAAGCGATTTGCCGCCCTCTTTTTCAATGACCCGCAGAGTCGCGATCGCATTGGCCATAATAGCTGGCTGTGCATTTTCCGTCAGGGTCAATTCATCTTCCGGCCCTTCACACATCAGTTGGAACAAATTTTGCTCCAGTGCATGATCGACTTCCTGAAAAACTTCGTGCGCCGTGTTGCTCGCTTCCGCAAGGGCCTTGCCCATGCCGACGGCCTGGCTGCCCTGCCCTGGAAAAATAAACGCCCTCATACTGACCCCTCATGGATTTGTTCTGCTGTAGCCGCAGGTAAGAGGGAATGACCTCGCATGCAAGTATCACGACGTAAATCGCCGGAACTATTCTGCCATTATAGCGATTGCCAATTTTTAATTGACCAATTAAGCTTTCAATATGGAAAATAAGCTTTCCGAAGAAAAACTGACTGTTTTTTGCACTAGGGCATTGGGTTCCAACGGTTCAGTTTCCGCGCTCAAACGGCTTTCAGGCGGCGCCAGCATGGAAAGCTGGGCCTTTGCTTATGGAGGGGAGGACTTTGTCCTGCGCCGCTTGCCCGCCGGCATTTCACCGGACGATGAAGGCTTGCGGGGTATATCGCTGGCAACTCAGGCCGATGTGATTGATCTTGCGGTGCAATCGGGCGTCACCGCACCAACCGTTCGGGGACGCCTGTCGCCGGAAGACGATCTCGGCGAAGGCTTTGTGATGGACAAGGCGGATGGTGAGACCCTGCCCCACAAGATTCTCGGCAATCCGGAATTTGCAGAGGCCGAAAGCAAATTGACCGACCAGTGCGCGGCAGAGCTCTGGAATATCCACAATATCGATCCCGGAATACTGGCCGACCGTCTGGAATATTATTCGCCGCTGGAACTCATCACTTTGCAGAAAGATAAATATGACGAGATTGGCGGCGCAATCCCGATCTATGAATATGCTTTCCACTGGCTGAAACAAAACGCTCCAGATAGTACGGATAGCCCGACCAAAAAGCTCGTACATGGCGATTTTCGTATGGGTAATCTAATGATTGCGCCGTCCGGACTGTCCGCCGTTCTGGACTGGGAATTGGCGCGATTGGGTGATCCGGTTCAGGATTTGGCCTATCTCTGCACGCCCAGTTGGCGCTTCGGTCATTATGAGAAAGTCGCAGGCGGTTTTGACAGTGCAGACTCCTTTCTTGACGCTTATGCACGGCACAGCGGCGAAACCGTTGATCCGGCCCGGTTCCGTTTCTGGTTGATCTATTCCACTGTCTGGTGGGGCGTTGCCTGTCTGGTGATGGGAGAAATTTGGCGCAGTCACGGGGATCGCTCATTAGAGCGCACTGTGATTGGCCGCCGTGTTTCAGAAGTCGAGATTGATCTGTCCTTGCTGTTTGAAGAGGTCCTGCCTGAAAACATCTGTACTCCGCTCGATTGGAAAATCCCCGAAGCGCAGGATACCAAAGGCGAAACCAGCTATGATGAACTGCTCACGGCTCTGGGCGAATGGAACATGGAAACGGTTCAACCCGACCTCAAAGGCCATGACCGGTTTCAATCCAGAGTGGCCGGTAACGCCCTGGGCATTGCGCAGCGGCAGGCGCGCTTTGGTCCTGCATTCAAGGCCGCTTCAGATGAACGGTTGAAAGCTATTGGATTTGATCATGGACAGCTTTGTGCCGCACTATCAGAAGGAAGCATAGAAGCAGATCATCCGGGTCTGTGGGACCATCTCAGGCTATCCGCGCTGGAACGCCTGTCGATCGATCAACCCAAATATGCCGGTCTTGCCGTCGCCCTCAACAAATGGAAGCCATGATATGAGTTTTGAAATTCCGCAGGACATCGAAGATTATCTCACCGTTCTCGACGATTTTATCGAAGCTGAAATCAAGCCGATTGAGCAGCGCGATGACAATATCCGCTTTTTTGACCATCGCCGGGAGGACAGCCGGACCGACTGGGACAATCACGGCCTGCCGAGCAAGGAATGGGAAGAGCTGCTCGATGAAATGCGCCGCACTGCCGATGCTGCCGGGCATTTTCGCTATGCCTTGCCCAAGGAATTTGGCGGACAGGACGGTTCCAATCTGGGTATGGCCCGGATCCGTGAACATCTGGCGCATAAAGGGCTGGGTCTGCATAATGATCTTCAAAATGAAAATTCCATCGTCGGTAATCTCGTGCAGCCGCTGATGGTTCGGGATTTCGGCACTGAGAAGCAGAAACAGGAATGTATTCCCGCGATGCTGAAAGGCGAAATGAAATGGTGCTTTGGGCTAACCGAGGAAGATCACGGCTCTGACGCCACATGGATGGATACCACGGCGGTTCCCGAACAGCGCGATGGTGTCGATGGCTGGCTGATCAACGGCAACAAGATGTGGACCACCGGCCTGCATGTCGCGACCCATGTGATGACCTTTGCCCGCCACCGCGGCAAGGATGGCGATGCGCAGGGTATTGGCTGTTTCCTGGTCCCCACCGATGCTGAAGGCTTTGAAGTTGGCGAGTATATGTGGACATTCAACATGCCCACGGATCACCCCAAGTGCAGCTTCACCAATGTGTGGATACCGGCGGACCAGATATTGGGCGATCTCGACATGGGCCTCGCCGCCGCGCAGCATTTCGTCCACGAAAACCGCATCCGGCAGGCCGCCTCGTCACTGGGCGCCGCGCAATATTGCATAGATGAAGCAGTCAAATATGCCGGGGAGCGCAAACCGTTCGGTAAGCCGCTTTCCGTCAATCAGGCGATTCAGTTTCCGCTGGTGGAGCTTCACACTGAAGCTGCCATGTTGCGCCAGTTAATCTATAAAACCGCCGCCCAGATGGACGGCATGGCCAAGGTTGACGTGGCGAAATATCTCTCCGCGCAGGTGTCCATGTGTAACTACCGCGCCAATCGCCTGTGCTGCGACGCCGCCGACCGTGCTATGCAGGTCCATGGCGGCATGGGCTATTCCCGCCACAAACCGTTCGAACATATCTACCGCCACCACCGCCGCTATCGGATTACCGAAGGATCGGAAGAAATCCAGATGCGCAAAATCGGTGGGCATATGTTTAAGTTTATTAAGTGAGGTTGGGTCGAGGCTTTACGCGCAAAAGGCAGACATTGGAATTCAACTAATCTACTGACCAAAGAAGATTTTTGGGCAACCGATGTTGCTGTTCGATAGATCGGTTACTCTAAGGCGGTTTATCCGTGCCCGTGTTGGAGTCTGGATATTTTATACCAATCAACATGCGAAAACTATCTATGACGGCATCAATGTCCTGCGATGATGTTCGATGAACCAATACCGCTCCTATGCCGTTTGTTGTCAACGCCATTAGCAGGTCCCCCATGATGGTAACGTCAGTTTCATCTGGTAGGTCCCCGCATTGTAAGGCATCCGCAATAATCGATTGGAAAATACTGCTATAATTTTGCCTCAGTTGCAGAATTGGAGCAAATTTCTCCGGCTCCCTGGCGATTTTCAGCTGCGTAGTACTGGTTAGAAGCTGATTCTGGGTCCCACGCTTGTAGATAGTCTTAGTTGCCTCAAGTACATTATTCAAGCGGTCCTTCCAGCTACCATAAACAAGCGATGCTTCCGTTAGAATTTTCGTATTCTGTTCGATGTAAAGTGACACGGCATCCAGGAACAACGCGTCTTTGGAATCGTAATAATTGTAGATCGCGGCTCCTGTTAAACCAGCTTCTTCGGCAATCATCGTCATGCTGACTTCCGCAAAGTCCCGCTCCCCAAATTGCTTCGTTGCAGCTTGCAACAATCGTTTCTTGGTGTTTTGCGCGAAGCTACCGTGTGGGCGGCCGGGTTTCTTCTTGGTTTGAATCTCAATGTTCAAAGTCGATCGATCCTTTTGGATTGGCGGGTTTTTCCGACCTTCTATCGCGGACGATACCATATAGGGGAGCTATATGCCCGTTCTTGGGTCATTTTTGGGATATTTGATGGTAACGCAACACTATATTTCTCAGCATCATAAGTGGTCCAGCGCTTTGTCGGAACTTCAATAACACGCACATAATAAAATGCGTGATGTTCTTTTCGGAAATCTGGATCACGCCAATAAGCCAACACCTCGGCCTCACCAGATACGTTTTCGGTCGTAGCGATGTCGTAGATATTTTCGTTAAGTCGACCTTCACTGTCCCGCCATGCCTTGATGATTTGTACGCGCTCAAGGCTTGCACCATCGGGATCTTTCATCGCACTGACAATGAAGCGAGGCGTTTCGTTACCGGAGACGGGTGACAGTACGCCTCCCATTGGTACACCTTTGTCGTAACCCTTTTTAACGAAATCGCCGATTTCCAGGTCATTTTTGGAAAATTCCCAACCGGCAAAAATACGCAACTTAATGCGCGGACCAGTTGTCGCATATACCTCCCGGCGTTGAATAGCAGCGAACAACTCTTCACGGGTATTTGTCTGCGCCCAAACACCAGTGTAACCTGATGCAGTGAGTTTGGAATTCGACCAGAGCGCGCCTCCCATCTTGCTGGTGATCCGCGACTCAGATTGCTCAGAATCCTTGAATTTGCCCCAAAAATTATTATCATCAGCAGTGGCTAGGCCAGTGTGACTATCTGTTGATCCCATCAGTCCAAATTCATACGGATTTACCCCTAAATCTGCGGCATATTTAAGACCTTTCTTTAAACCGCTACGAGCATATTCGCCTTTCAACATCTGTTTTTTTAGAGCGGGGTCCTGAGGCTTGGGGGTTTGCGATATATCACCTTCATCCCAGGTTTCGAAATCTGCATACTCATCGTCAGGTGACAAAAGCGGATGTGCCTCGCCGTCACCCTTAACCTGCGTCACTTCATAGACTGGTTCCCAACGCGAACGGGTTTTTGCATATTCTTGGGTAAGAGGCGTGCCATCAAGCCTTTGATCATCGAACATGATTCCGCCTGACAAGTTCCCATTATGCGCTATCGCCAGAACCGATCCACCGGTCTTCGTTTCATATTGCTCCAGAAACTTCCAGAGATCCTCCGGGTCATCACTGTCCAAGGCAGAAAATGGAATTATAGTTTTGGTTTTGTCCGGACCATCTTTGAACACGACTACGCGATGCAAGTTGCGACCTCCTGGCATTGAAGTCCATTCATACCCGGCAAAAGCAGTGAACTTCCCCGGTTGATTGTAGCGCTCCGCAATATCAACAACATTGCTCCATATTGTTTGGTTGAATTTCCTGTCGGGAACTTCCTGCGGCGCTGCACCGGTTACCATGGCAACATACTCGGTCATGATCGGCCCCATCCCCTCATCGCCGTCGAGATATCCTTTCCAGCGCTTGCCCAGATCCGATCCCAGAACGGTTCTGTCCTCTTGCTGTAACGCACTCAGGAACCCGAGATATTCGGCGTGATCCGCAACCATCAAAAAATCGAGAGGCCGTGTTAGCTTTGCCTTTTGGCCGGTCGATGTCTCGACCTCTTCACCCCTCGCAAAACGATATGCTGTTTCCGGGCCAAGATTCTGGTTTCCAAAGCTGTTGCTATCGAAAGACAGATTGGAATGAACATGCAGATCTCCCCAGAAAACTTGGTCGGGATATTCCGAGGCCGCGAGAAGTTCACTCTCCGCTTCAGGACTATCGTTCACTGAAGACGTATTTTGGCAAGCGAACAGCGGCATACTGAACATCGCAGCGTATAAATATCGTGCGGCGCGTTGGCCCAATGGCAATATTCCGTTTCTGTTTTTCAAGATGCTCCCCTGCCGATCCACTACTGTCAGTTTTGATTGTGGAGAATGATCCACTCATTTTTTATATGAATGATCAATTAATTAATGGAAATGGCCAAAATAAATAGGCTGTTCAAAGGGAGGAGAGTTGTCGTGAGCAACAACAGTCAGGTTTTAAAGCGGAGCTTAGCGGCTGGGACAATATTGAGTTTGATGGCGGGCATCAGCACGCCGGCCTTTGCCCAGCAAAGTGAAAGCGCTGAAGAAGATAACATCATCGTTGTGACCGGTCGTTTGCGCGGTGATTCCGAGTCTGTGCAGGACGTACCGCTGGCAGTGACGGTGGTCAGTCCCGAACAGCTGGGTGCGCAAGGCGCGTTGAATATCGAAGATCTTGAAACATTGTCGCCCAGTCTGGTGATTGATCCTGTGGGCGCTGGTCCCGGTGCTGGCGCTATTTCACTTCGCGGGGTCAGTTTTGAAGATGTCGAGAAGAGTTTTGAGCCCACTGTTGGCGTCGTGATTGACGGCGTTTTTATCGGCACCAATACTGCTCAGCTCACCAACGCTTTTGATTTTGCACAAATTGAAGTTTTGCGGGGCCCGCAGGGAACACTCTTTGGCCGAAACACAATCGGCGGCGTGATTAATGTTGAACGGACACGACCAACCAAAGAGTTCGGTTTGCGTGCTGAGGCCAGTTTCGGCAACTATGGCCGCGAGGACTATAACGCTGTCTTCAATTTCGGGGATGGTGATGTATTCGGCGCAAAGTTGTTTTTCTCTGACCGTACCTTCGATGGCTTTTACAACAACGTGACGCTGGGGCAACGGACCGGCTCGAACAGTGTACGCGGTGCCGGCGGTACGATACTGATAGAACCAAGCGATGCTCTTGAAATACTGCTAACCGCCGAGGTCACAAAAATCGGCGGTGACCCCGCGGTTGCTTCGCTATCTCAAACCGGTGAAGCCATATGCGGAGTTCCTGTTCCCGCGCTGGCTGAGCAGTGTAATCGCAATACGCGCGAAGACCTGTACACGGTTTTCGGCAACGTGCTCGGCGATGTCCAGTTTAAAGAGGACTCCTATTCCGCACGGATAAATTATGACATAGGCGACCTCACCCTATCTTCGATAACTGCGCTGAAAGAGTCTGACGAACTCGTAATCCAGGATTTTGATGGTGCATCCATCTCGTTCTTCACCACTAACCGGGCGCAGCAATATCGACAGTTCAGCCAGGAATTGCGTTTGGCAGGCGAGTTTGCACAGGGCTTCAGCGGCGTTGTCGGATTGTTCTATTTCAACAATGAATATCAACTGCAACAGGGCACGACGCTGCCAACCGGGTTTACGCTGCCGGCTGAAACCGATCATGAGACGAAGTCATATGCTGCATTCGCAGATTTTGATATTGAGTTGACTGACCAACTCCGTGTCAGTCTCGGCGCGCGCTATTCGAAGGACGAAAAAGAATATACGCGTTCGATTTTTGCCGGACCTGGTCCGCTACTCGCGTTGTCCAACGAAGATGACTGGAGCCAGTTCACACCCCGTGTCAGTGTGGACTATCGGTTCAGCGACGATATCCTCGTTTACGGTTCATATGCGCGAGGCTATCGATCAGGCGGATTTAACGGCCGCGCCAACAGCCCGTCGTCAGTGGCTGTGTCCTTTGATCCCGAGACCGTTGACTCCTTCGAACTCGGAGCCAAAACCCAGTTCGCAGACGGTCGTGTAACTTTGAACATAGCGGGCTTTTACAGTAGGTATAATGACAAGCAGGAGGATGTGGTGCAAGCGACTCCTCCAGGCTCTCCAAATCCACAAGAAACAGTCACTCTAAATGCCGCCAATGCGACCATTTTCGGGGCCGAGATCGATATGCGAGCAGAGCTTTTCGAAGGTTTCACTATTACCAGTTCTCTTGGCCTCCTTGACGCCAGCTACGATGATTTCTTCATCGATGTAAACCTGGACGGCATTCAGGATGCTGGCGAAGATGCGTCTTCCCGTGACTTGCGCAGAACGCCGGATGTCTCATTTTCAATCGCGGGAAATTATGAAGTCGCTCTTGGCAGTGACGGTACGATTAATCTCAACGCGAAATATAGTACGACCAGTTCCTACCAGACCACCATTGTCGCCGCTCCGGGCAATTTCGGACAGAACGACCCCCGCGGGCTGCATCAAGCGCAGGACGATCTGTCAGCATCGATCACATATACCCATATCCTGGGCGATGACACTGAAATATATGTCCGGGCCTTCGGACGTAATCTGACGGACAGCCGCGGACTGAGCTCTGCGCTACCAGTGGCCGGTCTGTTCACGTTCGGAACCGGAATTGCACCGCGGCAATATGGCGTGACTGTTGGGTTTGAATTCTAAAAAACGTTCCTGTTGTTACTTCGCCTCCCAAAGGCACAATACTTAGGGCCCTGTTTCGGCAGGGCTCCTTTTTGTTCGCTTGGGCTGTATCTGATCGAGTAGGAATCTCGACTGAGAGCGCGCCGAGCGCAGCCGTTTTATAAGCAAGCAGATAGCAATGCTTAAGAGGTATGAAATGTCTGAGTCTTGAAAAGAGCGGGATTGCTTTGTCTGGACATTAAGTGGATTGCATTCCCCTTCCGCTCGCCTAATGTGCCGACGATCCGCATATCATCACCATTGGACCGGAGACCAGATTGTCACAACATGATCGTCAACTTCCTTTGGTGGCTGACTTATATGGTGAGTTGCAACTTGCCGAACCCACTCAGAAAAAGACATTTTTGTCTCACTTACCCGGCCTTATGCTGGTCGCTGTGGTTTCGCTGGCTGCGCTCTGGCTCAGTGAACATTATGGTCCGCCCGCTATATTAATGGGTCTGCTGCTGGGACTGGCGCTCAGCTTCGTGAATGCCGACAAGCGCCTGTCAACGGGGCTGGATTTCTCATCGCAAACATTATTGCGTATCGGCATCGTATTGATCGGCATGCGGATCAGCTTTGCCGAAATAGGTAGTCTGGGCATAATCCCGTTTGTTGCGCTGATCGCCATTATGACGATTGTCATATTCACTGGCATCATCGCCGCCAGACTGTTCAAGCTCGATCCGCTTTTTGGCCTGCTGGCCGGCGGAGCAACAGCGATATGCGGCGCCTCCGCCGCGCTGGCGCTGTGGAGCATCATCGGCACCAAAAGAATAGATCAGTCGCGCTTCACCATCGTTTTGCTGGGGACAACGATCGCCAGTGCCTTCGCCATGACTTTCTATCCCGCCATTGCGGGATTTCTGAATCTGAGCGACAAACAGGCAGGTTTTTTGATTGGTGCCTCGATTCATGATGTCGCCCAGGCCATCGGGGGCGGCTTTTCCTATTCTCCCGAAGCCGGAGAGGTTGCAACGGTGGTGAAACTCTCTCGTGTGACGCTGCTTGCGCCGGTTTTGATCATTGTCTCAATGGTGCTTCAGAAAATGGCTGTGAAAGATACCGACCCGTCATCGCCGAAAATTGGCCTTCGACAGGGCATGCCCTGGTTCATTATCGGGTTCATCGTGCTGGTGGCCCTGAACAGCCTGGTAGCCCTGCCCTCTTTTCTGGTTGATGCGGGCAACCGGTTGGCCAGCACATTATTGCTGTTCGCCGTTGTGGCAGCCGCGATAAAGTCCAATCTGGCCGGATTGATGTCACATGGCTGGCATTGCTTTGCACCGGTCATCATGACGACGGCCATGGCGTTCCTGCTCTCGATGCTCGCCATTCAATTGCTTTGAATCCGGCAATTAATGATGATTTGAAAATATTTTCTAACTTGCCAGTCTCAGGCAAAAATATTTTCTAAATTGAAGTCATTGTCGCTGAGATTTGGCAAAGATTTTGTGCTCCGATCGATTATTACGATAGCCGAGATCAGATCAGGAGCAGATATGAAGCTTTTTACCGAACATCCAGCATCAGTCGGGGAAACCTATGCCGAGCATTTCATGATGGCATCGAGCTTTGGCATCCCAATGATTGCAGCTGGCTTTGCCTGTCTTTTGCACGGAATTTTCCCGTTTCTGTTTGAAAATACCGGCAGCAATCTCGTCAAAAGACTCTATGGCCGGATGGTCACGAACCGGGTAAAAGCGGAAAATCGCAGCGCTACCGAGCATGAACTGGAATGGTGCATCTGACGATCAAGGTCATTTTGACCAAAGGAAAGTCAGCCAGCTCTTGCATTGTAGGAAAAACTTCGCCATAGGCCGCGCTTCCCGGCGATTCCTGTAAAAGAATCACGGGAAATAGAAGAAAGCCGGAGGGGCGTGTCTGCATGGTGCGGCGTCAGCGATCGGTAACATGAAGGAAATGAAGCATGCCGCATTATGAGCATGTCTTCCTCGCGCGTCAGGACTTGAGCCAATCTCAAGTCGATAGTCTCGCCCAGGAAGCTACTAAAATTGTTGAAGCCAATGATGGCAAAGTCGTTTTGACTGAAACCTGGGGCCTGCGTACGCTGGCTTACAAGGTTCAGAAAAACCGCAAAGCCCATTATGTTATGCTGCGTCTCGACGCGCCAACCAACGTAATTGCCGAGCTGGAACGTCAGACCCGTATCAACGAAGACGTCATCCGCTTTCTGACCATCCGCGTCGACGAGCATGAAGAAGGCCCGTCAGTCATGATGCGCAAGCCAGACCGTGACTCACGCCGTGGTGGCGGAGATCGTGGTGGTGACCGCCCTCGCCGTGACCGCGACGATAGTTAAGCTAGAAAAGGAGTAATCAATATGGGACGTCCATTTTTCCGTCGCCGCAAAAGCTGCCCCTTTTCCGGTAAGAACGCACAACCCATCGACTATAAAGATGTAAAAATGCTGCAGGGATATATTTCCGAGCGTGGCAAGATCGTACCTAGTCGTATCACCGCAGTTTCTGCTAAGAAGCAGCGCGAATTGTCCAAGGCAATTAAACGCGCACGCCATCTCGGCCTGCTGCCTTATCTCGTGAAATAGGAGCAAGAGACATGGATATTATTTTGCTCGAACGAGTCGAAAAACTGGGCGGCATTGGCGATGTCGTAACCGTGAAAAACGGTTATGCGCGCAACTATTTGCTGCCTAACAAGAAAGCCTTGCGCGCCAATGAAGCGAACAAGAAGGTTTTCGAAGCCAATCGTGCGCAGATTGAAGCGGACAATGAAGCGAAACGCAAAGATGCTGAAAAAGCATCCGGCAATGTGGATGGCAAACAGATCGTATTGATCCGTGCCTCTTCCGCCAGCGGCCAGCTTTACGGTTCGGTTTCAGTTCGCGATATTGTTGAAACACTCAATGCTGATGGCGCCCATGTTGAAAAAAGCATGGTCATCCTCGAAAAACCAATCAAGACGCTTGGTGTATTCGACGTGCGCATCCGCCTGCACCCTGAAGTTTCTGTCACTGTTGAGGTCAATGTGGCTCGCTCTGACGACGAAGCTGAACTGCAGAAAGACGGCATCGACGTGATAGCCCAGATGTTTGAAGAAGAGCAGGCTGAACTGGCTGCTGCGGCTTTGGCACCTGAAAGCGAAGACGACGGTGAAGAAACCGAAGCAACAGACGCTGCGGAAGCTTCAGAGGAAGCAACTTCCGAGGAAGCTGCTGAAGAAACAGAAGAAAGCGCTGAAGACAAAGCATAGTTTTTCTCAGCAAGTGATTGAAAAGCCCGGAGCTGGTGCGTTACAGAGTAACAATCCGCCTCCGGGCTTTTTCTTAGGATTGAGGGCATATTGACCAATAGCTGGCAAAATCAGTTTTCTCAGGATGCCCGGCTTCTGCCCCATCTGGTTGACCTGCCATCCGATCAGGTGCTGCTGTCGCATTTGACCGAAGGCGATTACCGCAAGGCCAGTTTCCTCGACCAGCGCATTATAACCCCGCAATTGCAGCGACAGCTGGTACCCTGGTCGGAATTATCTGCGGTCGACATGCCGCAAACCGCCAAGCCACAGTATATTTTCCATATCGGGCATGTCGGGTCTACCCTGTTATCACGACTACTTGGCGAGATTGACAAGCTATTGGCGTTAAGAGAACCGCAGTTGCTGCGGACGCTCTGCGAAATATCACAAATTAAGGACGAACCAGAAAGCCCCTGGTCACCAGAAGTTTACGCGCAGCGATTTTCCCAAACCGTTCAATGGTTATCGCGTTCATTCCATCCTGATCAACGGGTGATGATCAAGGCAAGCAGCTTTGTCAGCGAATTGGCTCCACAGCTTTTGGCGACACCTACTGACGCGCTATTCCTCTATGCTCCACTGGACCGCTATATCCCGACAATATTGGCGGGCGAAGCCTCTGTGCAGGAAACACACATGATGGCCGGCGCACGATTGAAGCGATTGTCCCTGAATCTGGGCGAGGCACCGGCACATTTATGGGAATTATCGCTGGCCAAGCGTGTGGCGATGAGTTGGATGTGTGAACTCGTGACCCTGTTCGTGGCTGAGAAGGCAAGTCAGGCTGCCAACATCTTGTGGATGGATTTTGAATCGTTCCTTGAGGATCCTACCGGACAGTTGGTATCAGCAGCATCCCATTTCGGCCTTGACCTGTCGGAGCAAAAGGCGAGCGAGTTGGTATCAGGCCCCATCATGTCTTCCTATTCCAAAGCACCGGAACATGATTATAGTCCGAACTTGCGGCAAGAGTTGCTTGCTCAGGCAAATCGAAATCACGCAGACGCCATTCGAACAGCGATATCATGGGTCGCAGAAACAGCCGAAAATTTCCCTCTGGTGGCCGAGGCCATAAATTGGATTGAAACGAGAAGATAATGTTCAAACAGCTCAAAATATTGGATCAAAGTCAAGTTAACGAAATTAAAGCCATCGCTGGTAGCGCGCAGTTTGTGGACGGGAAAATCAGCAATCCCCATTCAAAAGTGAAGAACAACCTGCAGCTTCATGATCTTGATGCCTATAACAAGACATCCAAAATCCTCCATGACGCATTGATGACAAACCCGGAATTTATGGACTTCGCATTTCCAGAAAAGATCGCTCCGCCGCTGATCACTCGTTACCAACCAGGCATGCACTATGGCTTGCACGCAGACAGTGCCATCATTCCTCTGCCAGATGGTCCCATTCGGTCCGATATCAGTTGCACTATCTTTTTGAACGGACCGAATGATTCCAAGGGCGGTGCGCTACATGTGACGCAGGGCGAAGCCGGAATGCGCTTCAAGGGCCTGCCCGGGACGGCAATTGTCTATCCTTCCCATACATTGCATGAAGTTGAGCCTATCTCCGAAGGCGAAAGAATGGTCGCCATCACTTTCATCCAAAGCCGAATCCGGGACGTTATGAAACGCTACCTCATGTATGAGCTGAACGAAGTTGCTGCCTTGGAAGGCCTCAATATGAGAGACGAAAACTACACGCGCATGCAGGCGCTGCAATATAATCTCATGCGTATGTGGATGGAATAGGCACCTGCCTAATAGCCCATCAGGCTCATCACTTCCTTGCGACTGCGTGCATCATCAAGGAAACAACCCAATAAACGGCTGGTCGTCATGCCAACGCCAGGTGTCCGCACACCGCGCGCTGTCATGCAGCTATGGCTGGCCTCTATAACGACCGCTACACCATGTGGTTTCAGATTGTCCCAGATACACTGCGCGACCTCTGCCGTCAGACGCTCTTGCACTTGCAAACGTCGTGCAAATCCGTGGAGTACGCGCGCGAGTTTGGAGATACCAACGACTCGGTCAGTGGGCATGTAAGCGATACTGGCCTTGCCAATGATAGGCGCCATATGATGCTCGCAATGGGAATGAAAAGGAATGTCTTTCAGCAACACCAATTCATCATAACCGCCGACTTCTTCAAAAGTTCGCGCCAGATGGATGGCAGGGTTTTCCTGATAACCTTCACAATATTCTTTCCAAGCACGCGCAACCCGCTTGGGCGTATCAAGCAATCCTTCGCGATCTGGGTTTTCACCCGACCAGCGTAGCAATGTTTTAACTGCCTCCTGCACTTCATCGGGAACAGGAATTTTAGCGGCTTCGCGGGCAGCAAGAGCATCATCAAAAGAGTCAGAATAGTCGGCCAAAAAGCAATCCTTTACGCGTGGGAGAATATCTAATGCCATTAGATTACGCCCCGCAGCGCGGCAGTGCAAGTGCACCTATGACCGTATCTTCAATAATGTTTGAGGTGGAGCATCTCGCATCTTTCACTCGATGCGACGGACTATCTGAAACCTATCAAGCGGCCGCGTCACGCAATATTGCCCCAAACGTAAAGCATTTCTGATCCAGACCAAACCTCCATTGCGATCTGCGGTGAGGACCGCAACGCGGACAGAACTGCCCTTCACCGCCAAGGTCTCCCGTTTGTCAGGACACTTCAGACAACAGCAGAAAGGTGCATTGAGGATGTTTGAAGAGGTGTGCAGTGTGGGTTTTAGTCGACGGTCTTCTGGATTGCCCAAAGTGCTGGGATCACCGGGCCATCCATCAAAGATACTTCCTGAAACTGTCTTGCGACATATTGGTTGATCGTGTCTTTGAGTTCCGGATACAACTCTATGAGATCTGCAGCGCGCTTGGGAATGGTTTCAAGGGCAAGTGCGTTAAACGATCTCCACGCAGGGCTTCTTATCCGCCGCGCGACGATTGCATCACCGAAACGTGTTAACCCGGCTTCCATCGCCTTCTGTTCCAAAAGATTTTCATAGTCCTCGGGTGGGGGCACGCCGTCTTCCAGATATCCATCGTCGATGATAATCCAACCACCATCGCGCACTACGGTGCGAAGCATGCTCATAGTCTTGGCAGAATCGCCAAGCACTGGTCCGACCGCGATCATCAGAACGGCATTGAAGCGGGCGGGTTTTGCCAGACACATACGCAGGTCTTCGGCTACAAATCGGCAGCGTGACTCCAGCATCGCTTCTTCCGCCAATTGGCGCGCGATCTCAATGAATGGCGGATGAGCATCTACGCCTGTGATTTCGGCGTCAAAAGCGCGTGCTACCCGCATCGATATGTCGCCTCGTCCGCATCCAAGGTCAAGAACAGTGCTGCCAACAGGAAGGCCGACTTCGCACAGCACATCTACAACGTCATCCTCCACACCACTCAATGATGGTAAGTCTTGGAGTAGATACGGCAGATGAGACAGCAAGCATTCTGGCGCCTCCATAGTATAAGCCACTTCGTCAAGCAGGGTTTTTGTCACGGCATTTCTCCATGATGCTGTAATTGATGTGGGACAATACCGTGAATCTAGTTGTGCAGAATTCGTTCGGCAACCTCAAAAGCGGTCATACAGACCTCACGCAGTACCAATAGCAGAGGGCTCTTTCAGCATCTTCGCTGCGATCCGCACGGACGGCAGCTCTGCCGATTTTCCTCATTTTGAGCCAGTTTGTGACTTGAAGGTCAAAGTCTTCTGACGTTCAACATGCGGAAAATGGCGCGCCCGGGAAGATTCGAACTCCCGACCCCTTGATTCGTAGTCAAGTACTCTATCCAGCTGAGCTACGGGCGCGCATTGAAGGCAGTCAGATAGGGGGAGATTCTTCTGCTGGCAAGCCATTTTAACCTGTTTTTTGCGAAACGCTGTTATTTATCTGCCCATTGATTTGAGGAGCAGGGAATATGGGCGCTTGGGGTCCGGGCAGCTTTGAAAATGACAGCGCACTCGACTGGGTATCCGGGATTTCAAGCCTGGAGGATGTTGCCGCCAAATTTGATGCGCTGGCTGATCTTGAAGAAGCAGACATTGACGTTGATCTGGCATCTGAAATCATCGCTGCGGCTGAGATTGTTGCGATGTTGATGGGCCAAATCGCTCCAGACGCACCTAAGGACGTGCTGAAAAAGGTCGATAATTTCGCAAAACCCGATGCCGCGCTTGTCGAGCAGGCGAAAATGGCCGTTTCCGAAGTTTTGGGAGAGTCCGAGCTGCTTGATCTGTGGTCCGAGGATCTTCAGGACAGCGCTGGATGGAATGTGGCGATTACCGGCTTGATCACTCGGCTTAATGCCGATGTAAACGTCAATCCACCTTCATCCGAGGAAATCGAGAAAATTTCCGGGGGCTTGAGTCCCTGCGTGTTCTGCGACAAGGATATTGAACCCGAGAACCTCACCAGCCTCTCTTTTCGCGACATGAGCAGCAAGGACAACCTCGCCATCTCATATGGTGTCTATTGTCATCTGTCCTGCCTGAACAGTAAACTCCACCCCCGCCGCCTAATCCAGAACTGGAGATTCAATGTCGATGACGCGCTGGTAGATCAGATCCTCAAAGGCCCAGCTGACTAGCGCTTTTTGAGTGCTGCCTGAGCCGCAGCGAGCCTCGCAATCGGTACCCGATAAGGTGATGCACTGACATAATCCAGGCCGCTTTCCTCACAGAACGCGATCGATGCGGGATCACCGCCATGTTCGCCGCAAATGCCGAGTTTGATATCGCCGCGCGTTGCCCTGCCGCGCTCTGCGGCCAGTTCGATCAATTGCCCGACACCTTCGACGTCGAGGCTGACAAATGGATCGCGTGGAAAAATACCCTTGTCGACATATTGGGTCAGAAAGCGTCCGGCATCGTCACGTGACACGCCCAAAGTAGTCTGCGTTAAGTCATTGGTTCCAAAGCTAAAAAACTCACCATGCTCGGCAATTTTCCCGGCCATCAAGGCGGCCCGGGGCAGCTCGATCATGGTACCCACCAGATATTCGATGCGGCGGCCTTTTTCAGCGAAAACCTCTTCCGCCATCCGGTCGACAGCATCTTTCATCAACTCCAGTTCACGCGCTGTGGCCACCAGCGGTATCATGACCTCCGGAATAGGTGCTTCGCCGCTGGATTCGGCTATTTCACAGGCCGCTTCGAATATCGCACGCGCCTGCATTTCGTAGATTTCGGGATAGGTCACACCAAGCCGGCAACCACGATGGCCAAGCATCGGGTTAAATTCGTGCAGTTCATTGGCACGCTGTTTCAGTGTTTCCACGCCCACGTCGGCTGCGGCTGCCACTTCCTCAAATTCCGACTGATGATGCGGCAAAAATTCGTGCAATGGCGGGTCGAGCAAGCGGATCGTCACCGGCAGTCCAACCATGACTTCGAAAATCTGGCAGAAATCCTCGCGTTGTTCGGGGAGCAGCTTGGCCAGCGCTTCCCGCCTGCCCGCTTCATTGGCGGCCAGAATCATCTGGCGAACTGCGGTAATACGTGAGGTTTCGAAGAACATATGTTCTGTCCGGCACAGGCCAATGCCTTCCGCACCGAAATCGCGCGCAACCCTGCAATCCTGCGGTGTTTCGGCATTGGTGCGCACGCCGAGACGGCGGACCTTGTCGGCCCATTCCATCAGCACGCCGAAATCGCCAACCAGTTCCGGTTGAATCGTCTTCACGCGTCCAGCCATCACCTGGCCGTTGCTGCCGTCAATGGTCAGCGTGTCGCCTTCCTTCAGCTCACGATCGCCGATTTTCAGCAGTTTTGTCTCATTATTGATGCTGAGCCCGCCAGCGCCCGACACACAGGGGCGACCCATGCCGCGGGCCACAACGGCAGCATGTGACGTCATGCCACCACGCGCGGTCAAAATGCCTTTGGCGGCGTGCATGCCATGGATATCTTCCGGCGAAGTCTCGACCCGCACCAGGATCACATCATCGCCCATTTCCGTGCGGTGTTCGGCGGTATCGGAGTCGAATACGATAATCCCGCAAGCCGCGCCCGGAGAGGCGGGCAAACCGGTGGTCAGCACATCGCGTTTGGCATCGGGATCAAGCGTGGGGTGCAGCAGCTGGTCCAGCGCCATCGGGTCAACCCGGGCAACCGCCTCTTCCTGCGTAATCAGGCCGTCATTCGCCATATCCACCGCAATTTTCAGCGCCGCCTTGGCGGTCCGCTTACCCGCGCGGGTCTGCAGCATCCACAATTTCCCGCGTTCAACGGTAAATTCGATATCCTGCATATCGCGGTAATGGCGCTCGAGCAGATCGAAAACATTCGTCAGCTCACCATAAGTTTCCGACATCGCCTCTTCCATGGAAAGCGGCTTGGCGTTGGCTTCCTCGCGCGCGGCTTTGGAGAGATATTGCGGCGTGCGGATACCCGCGACGACGTCCTCGCCCTGCGCGTTGATCAACCATTCGCCATAATAGGCGCTGTCACCGGTGGAGGGGTTGCGGGTAAAGGCCACACCAGTGGCCGATGTCTCACCCATATTGCCGAAAACCATCGCCTGTACGTTGACAGCGGTGCCCCATTCGGCGGGAATATCGTTGAGCCGGCGATAGACCTTGGCCCGCTCCGCCTGCCAACTGCCGAATACGGCGCTGACCGCACCCCAAAGCTGGTCATTCACATCTTGCGGGAAAGGCTTGCCCCATTGCTCTTCGACAAGCCCCTTATATTCGGCCACCAGCGCCTTCCAATGCTGAGACTCCATCTCAGTATCCGTGAAGAAACCATTATCTTCTTTGGCTATTTCCAGCGCCTCTTCAAAACTATCATGATCCAGTTGCAGCACCACGTCGGAATACATCTGGATGAACCGGCGATAGCTGTCCCAGGCGAAACGCTCATCGCCAGAGGTTTTCGCCAGACCTTCTACGGTTTCGTCATTCAGGCCGAGATTGAGCACCGTGTCCATCATGCCGGGCATGGATGCACGGGCACCGGAGCGAACGGATACGAGCAGTGGATCAGCAGCATTGCCGAATGTCTTGCCCGTTACGGCTTCGATATGCGCAACGCCTTGCGTCACTTCGCCGGTCAGGCTGTCGGGATAGACCCCGCCTTCGTTCATGAAGCGTGTGCACATTTCCGTCGAAATGGTAAAACCCGGGGGAACCGGCAGGCCGATATTGGCCATTTCCGCGAGATTGGCGCCTTTGCCACCCAGCAGGTTGCGGGCTTCGGTGCTGTCCGTTGGCGCACCATCTGCATCCATGCCGCCACCGAAACGATATACATATTGAGTCATACTATGTTCTATCTCCGAAAATTATCGGCCCAAAGTTCACACAAATCACAGGGTGTGTTTCGCCTATCATGACATCCTGATGAGTCATCGTGCGATCTGCTGTTGCAGTTTCAAAGTTCACACAATTCACACAGGCTCGATTGGCAATCACATCACCCCTCAATCTTGGAAAAATCAGCGACTTGATGCACCGCCGCACGCAAACGGGCCAACAGAGCAAGCCGCGCCTCGCGTTTGTCAGCGTCACTGTCATTCACGGTCACATCCTCGAAAAACTGGTCAATCGGAGCACGCAGATTGGCCAGCGCGGTCATCGCCTTTTCAAACTCTTCCGCTGCAATGGCTGCGGTCACATCCGGCTGCGCTGCATCCAGCGCGTCGATCAGTGCCTTTTCGGCTTTTTCAGGCGTGTAGGAAAGGGATTTTGCGTCGCTTTGCTCGACATTCTCTTTCTTCAAGATGTTCGAAGCGCGCTTATAGCCGGCATGTAGGTTAGCACCGTCTTCGGTTGCCAAAAACGCCGCAAGTGCGCGTGCTCGAGCTTCAACACGATCTACTCTGCCATCTGTATCATTGCCAGCACGCCACTTTCGTGACGCCTGAATATAGTCGTGGCGAACTCCTTCGTCCTTTAGTTGGACGCCCAGTCTTTCGAAAAGAAAATCTGCCAAGACTAAACCTAGCCCGCTATCATCACCCCAGAAACGAGATACTGAACTAAGCTCCAGCTTAAGGTCGTTTTCTTGTACGAGCCTTAAATAACCAAGCCCTGCTCTACGCAGAGCGAAAGGATCCTTGGATCCTGTTGGGAACATTTCTTCGCTAAAGAAGGATAAAAGAGTATCCAGCTTATCCGCCAGACTCACCGCCACCGTCACCGGATCGGTGGGCACTTCATCGCCCTGCCCGACGGGCTTGTAATGGTCGCGGATCGCGTTTGCGACCGCCTTGGACTTGCCCTGTTTCTCTGCATAATAGCCGCCCATCAAACCTTGCAGGTCGGGAAACTCGCCCACCATTTCGGTGACGAGATCGGCTTTGCAGAGACGTGCGGCCTCGGACACTTCACCATGAAATGTATCGCCGGGGTTGGGCTGGTCAAAACCATTCCCTTCTAAAGAAACCAACCACTCGGCCAACTTGGCCACACGCTCTACCTTGTCGGCAACCGTGCCCAGTTTTTCATGGAACACGATGTTGCTCAATTTCCTGGCATGATCCTCCAGCGCCGTCTTCTGGTCAAGTTCCCAGAAGAATTTGGCGTCGGACAGCCTTGCCGCCAGCACTTTTTCATTACCCGCAACAATCGCTTTGCCGCCGTCTGTTGCGTCAATATTGGCGGTGCAGATGAAATTTGGTGCCAGTTTGCCGGATTTGTCGCGGCAGATAAAATATTTCTGGTTCACCCGGGCAGTGAGCTGGATGACCTCTTCCGGTACATCCAGAAACGCTGGATCAAAGCCGCCCAGCAGCGGCACGGGCCATTCGGTCAGGCCAGCATTCTCAACCACCAGGCCTTCGTCTGCAACCAGCTCCAGCCCGCCGTCGGATGCCGCCTTGGCCGCACCTTCGCGGACTATCGCTTCGCGTTCGGCCTGATCCACCAGCACATGGCAGGCGCGCAGTTTCTCGGCATAATCGCCAGCATTGCCGATCGTTACCACTCCGTCATGGTGGAACCGATGGCCGACGGTTTCATAACCTGACGTCACGCCGTCAATTTCGCATTCCACCAGATAATCGCCCAATATCGCGACAATGCCGGACAGGGGCCGCACCCAGCGCAGACTTTCAGTGGATAGGCTGGCTTCGCCCCAACGCATCGATTTGGGCCATGGGAAGGCCTTGATGATCGGGGGGATTGCTTCGGCCAACACATCGCTTGTTGCGCGGCCCGGCTTGTTGATCACGGCGAAATAGGTCGCGCGCCCTTTGACCTCGCGCACTTCCAGTTGATCACGGGTCACGCCATTTTTACGGCAGAAGCCGTCAACCGCCTGATCGGGCGCGCCTTCCGGTGGCCCCTTGGCTTCGTCGCTCACCGCCTCGGTCTGCGCTGGCAGGTCCTTTGCGATCAGCGCGAGCCGCCTTGGCGTCGAGTAAACGGTGATATCAGCGGCTTTCAGGCCGGCGTCAGATAATTGCGCGGCAAATAACCGCTCCAGATCAGCACGGGCTTTCGCCTGCATCCGCGCGGGAATTTCTTCGGAGAGCAGTTCAAACAGGAAATCGGCCATCACGCCGCCCACCCGTTCTTAGTCATATAGGCTTCACAGCTGCCCTTCGCGAGATCGCGGACCTGCCCCATATAGCTGGCCCGCTCCTGCACGCTGATCACGCCGCGCGCTTGCAGCAAGTTGAATACATGACTCGCCTTGATCGCCTGTTCATAGGCCGGAATGGGGAGCTTTGCCTCAAGGCAGTTCTCGCACTCCGCCGTCGCTTTCCTGAAAAGATCGAACAGTGTTTCGGTGTTCGCAACCTCGAAATTCCACTCCGACATCTGCTTCTCATTATCCAGGAAGATATCGCCGTAACTGACTCCAGCTCCATTATAATCCAGGTCATAGATGCTATCGACGCCCTGAATATACATGGCGAGCCGTTCGAGCCCGTAGGTCAGTTCCCCGGCAACCGGCTTGCAGTCAAATCCGCCCATTTGCTGGAAATAGGTGAACTGCGTCACCTCCATGCCGTCACACCAGACTTCCCAGCCCAGCCCCCAGGCACCGAGTGTGGGGCTTTCCCAGTCATCCTCAACAAAACGGATGTCATGCAGCATCGGATCAATACCGATGGCGGTCAGGCTGTCGAGATAAAGCTGCTGTATATTCGGCGGTGATGGTTTGAGGATGACCTGATATTGGTAATAATGCTGCAACCGGTTGGGATTTTCGCCATAGCGTCCATCGGTAGGCCGGCGGCAAGGCTGCACAAAAGCGGCATTCCACGGGTCCGGACCAAGCGCACGCAAGGTCGTCGCCGTGTGGAACGTCCCTGCCCCCATTTCCATGTCATAGGGCTGCAGGATCGCACAGCCCTGTTCGCTCCAGTAATCGTGGAGTTTCAGGATGATCTGCTGGAAGCTGAGAGGCTTCTGGGACAGGTTCGTATCCGGCAATGTGAAAGCTTTCTTCGCGAGTGCAATATGTTTCGCGCTTGCTTTGGCGAAAGCGCGCCAGAGGGTCAAGCCGAGATTGGCGTTTTTACCCTACTCCGCCGCTTCCAATTCTCGTACCGGCGCTACCGTTACCGGCGTCGCGTTGAGGACTGCGTTGCCGGACAGCGGGTCAAAGCTTGCCGGATCGGTGAGATCATTGATCGAAACGCCCGGTTTTGCAGCGGCGACAGACAGCCCCACCCCTTCACGGCCATGACCGAAGCCATGCGGGATCGACATCACGCCGGGCATGACGTCATCGGTGACCTCGACGACAATCTCGACGCTGTTTACCCGGCTTTCCACGGTGGCCATATCACCGTCCGTCAAGCCGCGCTCGGCCGCATCATCGGGATGAACCATCAATGTGCAACGTTCCGGCCCTTTCAGCAGGCGCTTGCTGTTATGCAGCCAGCTATTGTTGCTCCGCACATGGCGGCGGCCAATCAGGCGCAACATGTCCGGGCGGGCATCGCTCAACGAGTCAGCAAAGCGTTGTAACTCCGTCAGAAAATCGGGATGCGCACATTGGATCTGCTTGTCTTCGGTCATCAACCGATCGGCCATGCAAGGTCGCAATGGCCCCAGATCAATCCCGTTCGGCGCGGCCTCCACCTCAGCCAGAGTCAGCCCCGCTGGTGAGCTTTGCAGCATATTGTCGAGCACGTCCCGTGGTTCGCGGATATTGGGAACATCCTGCCCGTCCGTCGCCAATATCTCACGTGCCAATTCAGCAATAATTTCCCAATCCGCTTTTTCGTCCTCACGAATATCAAAGATCGCAGGCGAATAGCTGGCATAGTTGCGCACCGCCAAAGGCCCGAAAAAGAAAGGATAATGGTCCTTTTCCAGCGGGCCGCAAGGCGGGAGGATATAGTCGGCATGGCGGCTGGTTTCGGTGACATACATGTCAAACGATACCATCAGGTCGAGCTTCTCCAGCGCCCTATCCAGTCTCGCGCCATCAGGGGCTGAAAGGACGGGATTGCCAGTGACAACAAATAGGGTGCGGATCCGCTCCTCATCTTCGCGCAGCATTTCCTCGGCGAAAGTAATGGTCGGCAATTCGCCCATAACTACCGGCATTTCACCGCGGGCCGTCTGAGTTTTTCGCACAGAGCCCCTACCCACCAAATTGATCGTATCAAGCGCCGGTTCCGGCACCATCGTACCCCCTTCGCGGTCGAGATTGCCGGTTGCAATATTAATGACCTGGATCAGCCACTGGTTGAGCGTACCAAATTCACAGACAGAAACGCCCATTCGGCCATAAATCGCGGCCGGTTGGTCAGCTCCGAGTTGCGCCGCTATTTCGCGCATGTCTTCAACCGTTATCCCGCAATGAGTCGACAGTTCAGCCATATCAAAACCGGCAATAGCGGGCTCAATACTCCCCCAACTATCGTCCATTATCGCCTCGAGGCGAGAGATATCGGCATGGCCGTCATCAAAAACCGCTTTCAATATGCCGATAAATAAGGCCGTATCGGTGCCGGGCTTCACGAAATGATGCGCATCGGCCAGTTTCGCGGTTTCTGTCCGGCGTGGATCGATCACAACCAGCTTGCCATCGCGCGCCTGCATTTCCTTCACGCGCTTCTTGAAGTCCGGCACCGTCCAGATACTGCCGTTTGAGGCCGCCGGGTTTCCACCGACAATCACCAGATACTGGCTTCGATCAATATCCGGCACCGCGGCCAGGCTGACATGGCCGTACATATGATATTGCACCACATGATGCGGGATCTGATCCAGCGTCGAGGCGGAATAGATGTTTTTCAACCCTATCGCGCGGCGCAAGGTGCTGATTTGCGTCGAAATGCCATAATCATGCGCGCTGGGATTGCCCATATACATGGCGGGTTTTGCGCCAGCTTCTTTCAGGTCTTTCAGCTTCGCGGCAATTTCCTGAAACGCGGTTTCCCAGCCAATTTCCTGCCACTCGCCATTCACTTTCTTGACCGGCTTGTGCAGGCGATCCGGATCATCCTGCAAATCGGCAATGGCCGTTGCCTTGGGGCAGATATGGCCGCGGCTTAAAACATGATCGGGATTGCCCTTGATTGAGAGTATCTCACGGCCTTCGACTTCAACCAAAACGCCGCAATTGGCTTCACAGATATGGCAGGTGCGGGCGTGAATTTGGCTCATCATATGTCTCCTCATTTAACTGAGCAATTAGCAGAGTGGTAAAGCAGTGACTAGCATCTGCATCTTTTTTTGTTCAAAACTTAAATATCGCTAGGATTTGGGCCGAAAATGTTCGATTAACCGGAGCATTCGATCAAATCTTCCTGCTTTCAATGAAAATGGAAATGTTACCCATGATGCGACGCTGGCTTTCTTACCTTTTTATCGTTCCGGTATTTCTGGGATTGGCCGCTTGCGAAGCAGCGCCGCCACAATCTGCGGGAGACGCAGCTCCCCAGAAAACCGAAATTGCCACCATACCGGATGATCCGGATCCAGCGCTTTGGGTAGTCAAGGACGAAGACACAACCATTTACCTGTTCGGTACAGTGCATATTCTGAAACCAGGCCTGACGTGGTTTGATGAGGCGGTGAAAGAAGCTTTCGATGCATCCGATGAACTGGTGGTTGAAATGATCGAACCAGATCCGGCTGCCATGATGAAGATCGTCAATGATATGGCGATCGATAAAACGGGCGTTCCCTTGCGCGACAAGCTCAGCGAAGAAGATCGCGCTGACTATGAAGCGGCCCTCACTTCGCTGAATTTGCCAGTCACGGCATTTGATCCCCTGAAACCGTGGTTTGCCAGTGTCAGCCTGTCTCTCGTTCCGTTGATGAAAAGTGGATATGATACGAATAGCGGCGTCGAAGATGCGCTGACTTCCCAAGCCAAGGCACGCAATATGAAGATTATCGGGCTGGAAACACCGGAACAACAATTGGGTTTTTTCGACAATCTACCCGAAGATGTTCAAATCCGCTTCCTGAACTTCAATGTGGATACCATAGATGAAATGGCCGATGGCATGGAAAACATGGTCGCGCATTGGGCCAATGCCAACATCACCGCGCTCGCGGAATTGATGAATGCTGGTCTGGAGGAAAAGATCCTTTACGAGACACTGCTTACAAACAGAAATGCCAATTGGGCAGTCTGGGTTGACGAGCGCATGGACCAACCCGGGACTGTCTTCATGGCAGTCGGTGCAGGTCATCTTGCTGGTGAAACTAGTTTGCAGGCGCAGTTGAAAAAGCGTGGTTTGAAGGCAAAACGTGTGAAATATTAGGTAATTTCAAACGCTGCACCTTTCTTTTCGCGTTTGTCATGCCCAAATAGCAATAATGATTCATGTTCGAGCTCTACTCGCTTTAATCGCCACATTTTGCCTTGCGGCCTGTTCCAACGCCGCACCGCCAGTGCAATTGAACACTGTAAAGGAAGGCAAACCGGCTCTTTGGAAGGTGACCGGCACAAAGCCGGAGCAACAAGGCACGGCCTATATGTTCGGAACAATCCACATATTGCCCAAAGATGTGAACTGGCGAACGCCGTTGCTGGAAACCGCCCTGAAGGACTCAGATCGGTTGATTATCGAAGTGCTCGGTCTTGAGGACACCCAGAATGCGGCCAGAATATTTTCCAAGCTCGCCATCTCTCCTGATCAACCGGAGATTGAAACCCGTGTAGAACCCTCGCTCCGTGATGAACTTGATGCGGTAATTGACAAGAGCAACATCCCCGAATTTGCCTTGAACCGTATGGAAAGCTGGGCAGTCGCGCTGTCTTTGGCTTCCGCGCAAACCAATGCACTTGGTCTTGATTCCAGCGAAGGCGTGGAGAAAAAGCTGAT
Source organism: Sphingorhabdus sp. EL138 (assembly GCF_900258045.1). Classification (GTDB taxonomy): domain Bacteria; phylum Pseudomonadota; class Alphaproteobacteria; order Sphingomonadales; family Sphingomonadaceae; genus Parasphingorhabdus. The sequence goes on from NZ_OGVD01000004.1 coordinate 1,029,309, forward strand.
CGCGCAATTTGCTGATTTTAAAAAGCCCGTTGAAGGCTTGGAGACTATAGAACAGCAGCTTGGTTATTTCGACACACTGCCCGAATCGCAGCAGCGCGACATGCTCACCAGCGTTGTCGAGGAAGCGGCTGATACAAAGGGAGCCTTTGAAAAACTTTTCAACGCCTGGATTTCAGGAGATACGGACAAGATTGTGGAACTGTCCAACGGCGGGATATTGGAAGATCCCAGAACGCGGGAAAAACTCTTGATTGCCCGCAATCAGGACTGGACCGAACAGTTGGACAAAAGATTGCAAAGCCCCGGCATATCATTTGTAGCAGTGGGCGCGGCTCATCTTGTTGGGCCAGACGCTGTTCAGGCCATGCTTGAAAAGCGCGGATACAAGATCGAGAAAATTCAATAATATAGATTTCAGGGCAACTTCATGACATTTCTGTTTGACCGCGAGACCGCACTCATTCCGTGCGGCGATGGGCAGTATACTATCGAAGCCAGCGATGTTTATCGCAATCCTACGGGCGCGGCATTTGGTGGCTGGGTTGCGGCAATCATGGCAAGAGCCGTTGAAGACCATCCTGATCGGACCAGCCCCGTTGTTTCCCTGCAAACCACTTATATAGCCGGTGTCGGACCGGGTGAAGTCAGCGTTGAATCAAGGTTGCTGAAATCAGGCGCTTCAACACAGTTTTGGCGAGTTGAACTGTTTCAGGCCGGTAACGTCGTCATTGTTGGCGATATTGTCACGAGCAACAGACGCCCCGTCGAACTAAACTATCAAATCGATATGCCTGAAATACCTGCCCCGGAGAACAATCCCCAGTTGAAACCAATGGAGGGTCAGGCGCCCCAGTGGATTCGAACCTACGATCAGCGTATCGCGAAAGGTGTTCCTTTTCAGGTTAACGAAACGCCGGAGACGATTGTCTGGATCAAGGAAGAGGATGGCAGGCCGCTGGACCGTATCAGCATTATCTCCATTTGCGACGTGCCCATGCCGCGCACCTTTTTCCTCAGCGAGGAATTTCGCCCGGGATCGACCGTTGCCATGTCCACTTACATATACGCCAGCGAAGAAGATATTGCCGCGGCCGGATCGGATTATCTCGTCATGCGTGTCTCCGGCGCCGTGGTCAGAAACAGCAAGAGTGATTCCCGCGTTGAACTTTGGTCTGGCAATGGAACCTTGCTCGCGACCAGCAACCAAATCGGCTTTTTCCGCTAGTAGAAAGCCATCCGGCCTCACGCTGCAATTTGCCTTGCTTTTCGGTGGTCCCCTGCCTATAGCGCCCTCTTTCCGACCATGAGCACCCTGGAGGCGTGGCGGAATATCGTAAAAACCTAATTTTTGGAGCAACATTATGAGTGATCAGCTGACGATTTCAGCCGAGCCTCGCGAACGGGCTGGCAAGGGAGCCTCCCGTGCACTACGTCGCGAAGGCCGCATCCCCGCCGTTATATATGGCGATAAAAAAGACCCTTTGACAATTCATGTGGAAGAACGAGAGCTGAACAAATTGCTTGGCACCGGCGTATTCATGAACTCTTTGGTCATGGTGGACGTAAAAGGCGAAAAAAGCCGGACCCTGCCAAAAGATGTTGCTTTTGATCCGGTCACTGACCGTCCATTGCATGTTGACTTTTTCCGCCTGGCGAAAGGCGCGAAGGTACAGGTCAACATTCCGGTTGTATTTATCAACGAGGAAGAATCACCTGGTCTGAAACGTGGCGGCGTGCTCAACGTTGTGCGCTTTGAACTCGACCTTATGTGTGACGCAGACAAGATCCCCGATCAGATCGAGATTGATGTGACCGGTCTGGAAATTGGTGATTCGATCCATATTTCCCACGTTACCCTGCCTGAAGGTTCGGAAAGCTCGATTACCGATCGTGACTTCACCATTGCTGGTGTAACCGCACCGTCCGCACTGAAATCTTCTGAAGATGAAGCTGAAGAAGGCGAAGGTGAAGAGGGCGAAGAAGGTGAAGAAGGTGCTGAAGGCGAAGCAGCTGAAGGCGGCGACGCAGAAGGCGGTTCCGAAGACTAGACCTTTTCACAGAAAACAATGTAACGAAAAACCGTTCATACTGAGCCCGTCACCGGGCTTGCCAATGTATGAGCGGTTTTTTGTATCTGGATTTTAAGGAAATCGAAAAATGCAGCTATGGGTCGGCCTTGGCAATCCGGGCGCACAATATGCGCTCCACCGCCATAATGTCGGCTTCATGGTGCTGGATGCGCTGGAAGAAGTGCATGGTTTCCCTGAACCGAAGAAGAAATTTCAAGGTTGGGCGGTTGAAGGGCGGCTGGGTTCAGAGAAGCTGCTCCTTCTCAAACCCGCCACATTCATGAATGAAAGTGGTCGGGCGGTACGAGCGGCGATGGACTTTTACAAGCTGGCGCCATCTGACGTTACCGTGTTCCATGACGAACTGGATCTGGAACCGTTCAAGGTAAAGGTGAAAGTCGGCGGCGGTCATGCTGGTCACAATGGCTTGCGATCCGTAGATGCGCATATCGGCCCGGATTTTCGCCGAGTACGTATCGGCATCGGACATCCCGGCCACAAGTCACGGGTGCACGGACATGTACTGGGCAATTATGCCAAGGCGGAGATTGACGATCTGGCAGAAATGCTGGGCGGCATTGCCGCAGAAGCAGACTGGCTGGCCAAGGGCGACAATGCCCGGTTTATGAGCGAGCTGGCGCTGAAGATGCAAAAGGATTAAACATGGGTTTTAAATGCGGTATCGTTGGCCTTCCCAACGTTGGAAAATCAACACTTTTCAATGCGCTTACCGAGACACAGGCGGCGCAGGCGGCCAATTATCCGTTCTGTACTATCGAACCCAATGTCGGTCAGGTTGCAGTGCCCGATCCGCGGTTGCAGCAGATCGCCAAGATCGCCGGTAGCGCGAAAATCATTGAAACCCAGCTCGCCTTTGTCGACATCGCTGGCCTTGTCAAAGGCGCATCACAGGGCGAAGGCCTCGGCAACCAGTTCCTTGGCAATATCCGCGAAGTCGATGCAATTGTTCATGTTTTGCGCTGTTTTGAAGATGACGATATCCAGCATGTGTCGAACAAGGTTGATCCGATTTCCGACGCCGAGGTTGTCGAAACCGAATTGCTGCTCGCCGATCTGGAGAGCCTTGAAAAACGCGTTCCGGCCTTTGAAAAGAAAGCGACCAGCGGCGACAAGGAAGCCAAGATTGCCGCCAGCGTGCTGGGCCAGACGCTCGAGTTATTGCGCGACGGCAGACCTGCACGGCTCACCCAGCCCAATGATGATGAAGAGCAACGGATTTTTGACCAGTCACAATTGCTGACCGCCAAGCCGGTACTCTATGTCTGTAATGTCGATGAGGGCGATGCCGCCAACGGCAATGACTTGAGCGCCGCTGTGTTTGAAAAGGCCAAGGCCGAAAATGCCGAAGCGGTTATCGTATCGGCCGCGATCGAATCCGAACTGGTCGGCATGGAAGCCGAAGAGCGCGCCGAATATCTTGCGGAGCTGGGACTGGAAGAATCCGGCCTCGCCCGCGTGATCCGAGCCGGTTATCAATTGCTCAGCCTGCAAACTTTCTTCACCGCTGGCCCCAAGGAAGCCCGAGCCTGGACGGTTCACAAAGGTGCCAAGGCTCCGGAAGCGGCTGGCGAGATCCACACCGACTTCGAACGCGGCTTCATTCGCGCGGAGACGATCGCCTTTGATGATTATGTATCACTGGGCGGCGAAAGCGCGGCACGCGATGCCGGTAAACTGCGCCAGGAAGGCAAAGACTATGTCGCTCAGGACGGCGACATCATGAATTTCAAATTCAATGTCTGACTTGTCATAAAAGCCGGTTAGACTGAAGTCAGTCCAAAGGGGTTTCTATGATTCGATATATGATACAGGCATTTGCCGTTTGTGCTTTGCTGGCCGGATGCGCCACTGGACAGACATCAGCACCAACGGCGGCGGGGGATATTCCCCTGCCAGCTGAACGAGTCCGCAAACCGGTCACCATATTGATTTCCATTGATGGATTCCGCCCGGATTATCTGGATCGCGGGATAACACCCAATCTCAGCGCCCTGGCAGCATCCGGTGTTCATGCCGATATGCGCTCCAGTTTTCCGACCAAGACCTTTCCCAATCACTGGACCTTGGTAACAGGCAAAAGACCGGACAATCACGGCATTGTCGGCAACAGCATGGAAGATATCGCCCGGCCCGGTGAAAAGTTCACAATGGCCAACAAGGACTCGTTTTGGTGGGATCAGGCAGAACCCATCTGGATAACCGCTGAAAAGCAGGGCGTGCGTACAGCCACCATGTTCTGGCCGGGATCAGAGGTCGAGCTGGATGGTACACGCCCCAGCGACTGGTGGCCCTTCTCACAATCCCTTTCCAACGACCGCCGCATCAATGCCGTGGTCGACTGGATGCGGCGGCCGACGGCCACGCGCCCGCAGCTTGTTACACTTTATTTTGATACCGTCGATACGGCTGGCCATTTTTACGGTCCTGCACCTGGCGAAAAACTGCATGCGGCAATAAGCGCGGTCGACAAAAATATTGGCAGCCTGATCGCACAATTGGCCGCTTTGGACCAACCGGTAAATTTCGTCATTACGTCGGATCACGGCATGGCGGAGACCCACCCAGACCGTGTGATCTATCTCGACAACATCCTGCCACGGGATCAATATCGTCTGGTAGTGGATGGCAACTACGCCGGGATTGAACCTCTGGCGGATGACATGACCGCCATCAACGCTGCTTTCTTGAAACCGCATGATAATATGGAATGCTGGAAAAAGGCTGATATTCCGGCGCGCCTACAATATGGTAAAAACCCCCGGGTACCATCGATCATCTGCCTGCCTGAATCCGGCTGGGTGGTTTATCAGGACAAGCCGGAATGGATGACGGGAACGGGCGGCGGTCATGGTTATGATCATCTGCATCCCGACATGATCGCGTTTTTCCTCGCCAGCGGCCCTGATTTTGTCGGCGACACAAAGATCGAGACGTTCGACAATGTCGATATCTATTCGCTGCTCGCACATCTGACCGGCGTTAAACCGAACCAGAGCAATGGCGATCTTTCTCCATTTGAACAGGCGCTAAAACCCTGAAACCTTGTCATAGAAACGGGGTTTCATCGGAAAGTTCATCCATGCTCTATTATGAAGATATCCAGATCGACGTCGTCCAGAAATACGGGTCGTACAAGGTTACCAAGGACGAGGTAGTCGAATTCGCCTCCAAATATGATCCGCAGCCTTTTCACCTCGATGAAGAGGCCGCTGCGAAGACCCATTTTGGACGCCTGTCTGCCAGCGGATGGCACAGCGCGGCGATGATGATGCGGATGATGGTTGACCAGATGACGGCCAATAAACAAGCCGGACTGGGCTCACCGGGCGTCGAAAACCTGCGATGGTTAAAGCCCGTCTATCCTGACGACACGCTGCGCTGCGAACATGTTACGCTGGAAAAACGCCGGTCCGAAAGCCGTCCGGAAATGGGCATCATGAAGGGCAAGATCACGGTGTTCAATCAACATGACGAACAAGTCATGACGATGGAGAGCACTGGCCTTATCCAGGTCCGCGGGGACTGATTGCTGCGGAAGTGTTCACAGCTGCATTCAAATGGCCACACCCAATCTATGAAATGTCCGCTATTTCAAACACTCGATAAAGCGTTCAACTGTTGGCTCGGATCCGGCATTGCGAAGCACAGCGGCACTGACGGAAAATTCAAGTTGTTGCGGATGTGCAAAGCCGGCCAGCTTGCCTACTGCCATTAAAGGTCTTGCCGATGATTCAGGAACCGACGTCAGAATGTCGGACTGCCCAACCAGATCAATGCAGGCCGCCTGACTCAACAATCTGTATTTGGGGAAGTCATGCTCTCTTAGCAACGCCTGCACATCGCGGGAAAGACTGGCTTCAAAGTGACTGTCAAACCCCGCAATTGCCCAGTCATGTTTTACAATATCTTCCAATTTGCGTCCGCTCTGCAGAACATCATGGCCCGGCCTGCAGACAGTGAAATAAGGCTCAGATACCAGATTGGTAACACGCAGTCGTTCAAAATGCGGCAGCCGGGCGAGTGTTTTCTCATGGTATAGAAGCAGGTGAATACGGCGCTGGACAAGTTCTTCCATGGCCTGAGCTGGCGGCATGGTCTCGGCAACGATCCTTGTGCGGGGATATATTTTCGCAAACCTCACGATCGCCGGGTGAATCATTGTGTCCAGTATGGCGGGTCCACTCACCACATGAAGAACATGCTCGCCGCCCTGCGTTTCCGATTTCACAGCTTCCGCAAAACTCAAAAGATCCCGCGCCATCGGATATAACCGTTTTCCCGCCTCGGTCGGAGCAACAGTTCGGGTCGTGCGATGAAACAGTTTTACGTCCCAGCTCTCCTCCAGGATTTTGACACTTTTTGTCAGCGCAGAATGGGTAAGGTGCAGTTCTTCCGCTGCACTGGAAAAACTGAGGAGGCGGTACACAGCCTCGAAGTGCCGTAATAATCTGAGATCATCCATATGTTCCAAATAGTATCAAATATGATCTGATTATTCAATTCCATTCATTTAATGATAATGATAGCAAAATGCCCAATCGGGAGAGACCGTTGTGACACTGGAAACCATCATCAACTCCAACATCGCTATGATAGTGATACCACTCTATTTTGCCGCGATCTTCGGTGAATCCATCGCCAATCACTTCTTTCATGAAAGAGGAGCAGGTGACTGGAAAGACAATGGGGTGTCCATGGGCCTGGGACTGGTCAGTGCAGTGACAAACGGCGCCACGGCCTTCATTTCTGTCGGCGTGCTGTTCTGGGTCCAGCAGTTCCAGTTTTATGCCATTCCGCTGAGCTTTGTGTCCTTGCTGATCTGCTTCATCCTCGACGATCTACGTTATTATTGGCATCATCGTATTGCGCATCGATGTCGTTGGGTCTGGGCGATGCACGTTGTTCACCACAGCAGCACCCAGTATAATTTTTCCGTTGCACTGCGACAGGGATGGACCAAGCATTTTACTGGTACGATGATGTTCAAGGTGCCGCTGGTGCTGATCGGCTTCGACCCGGTGGTTGTTCTGTTCTGCGGCGTTATCAATCCTACCTACCAGTTCTTTCTTCACACCGAGCTGGTAAACAAGATGCCGCGCTGGTTTGAATTTCTGTTCAACACACCGTCCCATCATCGAGTCCATCACGGTCGCAACCCACTATATCTGGACGCCAATTATGCCGGCACGTTGATCATCTGGGATAGGATGTTTGGGACATTTGTTCCCGAAGATGAAAGCGAACGGGTCGATTACGGGTTGGTCAAAAACCTCGAGACTCTCAATCCGTTCACGATCATATTCCACGAATATTGGAATATCGTGAAAGACGTATCCCAAAAAGGTATTTCGGTCTGGCAGCGGCTGCTCTACTTGCTCGCCCCTCCGGGATGGTGCCACGACGGATCGCGGCTGTCTTCGGATCAGATAAAGGCAGATTATTTTCGAAGCATGGCTGGCGAAACAGAACCAGACGTTTCGACGGTGGTGCAAGCACCAACTAGTCAGAAGCAGTTTGAAAAAGCCTGATGCCGGGTCCGCACTACGCCATTTCCGAAGCATTGATTGTGATTGCAGCCATATGGGCAGGCTTTAGTCTTGCAAAATCGCACCTTCCGCTGGCAGCAATCGGCATTGGCATATTGGGAATGGCAGCAGCAATCGGTGTTTTTCGTTTCGGATTCGAACAGATCGAAACCTTGGCGAGCCTTCACAGGAATTTTTCCCAGATTGGCGGTGCGATCGCGATGGGGCTGATTGCGTCCCAGATGATGCTGCAGCTTCCAACACTCAAGGACCGCAATAATCGCTGGTGGCTGCCGATTTTGTGTGTGGGGGGTACCGCGGTGCTCGCTATTGTAATACCGCGATTCACGACAGGATTGTTCACTGGATGGCTTGCAATAGCCATGCTCACAGCTGCAGTATTTCCCGGGCACACATCGGTCACTCGCTTTTTCACAGTGAGCCTTATCTCGGTATTTCTTTTCAATGTGCTTCTGATCCGTCAAACACCATCACTTGGAGCAGATCTTAGCTGGCACATATTCCATGTTTTGATCGCTATCTGGCTGATCGGCATAGTTTGGGTATTTGACAAGATATCAGGCGCTGCACACAAATGAGTGAACGGAAGAAACAACCTCCGTTTTCGGCATAAAACCGGTCCGTGCGTTACTTTCTTCCAAAGAGTTTTTCAATATCCCCATGCGCCAATTTGACCCAGGTGGGGCGGCCATGGTTGCACTGGCCGGAATGCGGGGTCACTTCCATTTCACGTAAAAGCGCGTTCATCTCAGCAACATTGAGAACCCGCCCGGCCCTTACCGAACCATGACAGGCCATGGTCGACGCCACATGATCGATCCGTTCCTTGAGTGACAAGGCCTCCTCATAGGCGCCAAGCTCGTCGGCCAGGTCGGTGATCAGGCCTTTGACATCACCGGAACCCAGCATCGCCGGTGTAGCCCGCACCAGCATGGCAGAGGGACCGAACCGCTCCAGATCCAGTCCGAATTCGGATAGTTCGGCCATGCGTGCCTCCAGTCGATCGCAGGCATTTTCGTCCAATTCCACGACCTCGGCCATCAACAAGGCCTGGGAAGCAACAGTGCCGCCGTCTACGGCCTTGCGCATGCGTTCGAGCACCAGACGTTCATGGGCAGCATGTTGATCGACAATGACCAGTCCGTCTTCTGCTTCGGCAACGATATAGGTTTTTGCTACCTGCCCGCGAGCTATGCCGAGTGGATGGCTAACCGCTTCAGGAACTGGTTCGGCTGCTTCTTCAGCGCGCCCCATAAGGGGAGCCAGTTCATCGCTGCTTAATCCACTGAAGGCGCTGACATTGTCTTGCACACCGCCAGTGGTTGCTGATGGATAAGGCTGTGACTGGAAGTTTGCCCTGCCCCCGACCGGTCCTTGCGCGGTAAAAATGCTGGTTTGCGGATCCGGCGCCTGTGGTTCGGTCTGCCAGTTGGCCAGAGCGGACTCCGCCGGACGCTGGACCGCGCGAAAACCGCCTTCATCCAGGGCGCGTCGCAAGCCGCTGACAATCATGCCGCGGATCATTGCCGGCTCGCGGAAACGAACCTCGGTTTTGGCCGGATGCACATTCACATCGACAAGCTCCGGCGGCATATCAATAAACAGCGCCACAACAGGATGACGATCCCGCGCCAGCATTTCCGCATAAGCCCCACGCACCGCGCCAACCAATAGCCGGTCTTTGACGGGTCTGCCGTTGACGAACAGAAACTGATGATCGGCCACACCGCGGTTATAGGTCGGCAAGCCTGCGACACCGGACAGGCGAACCTCTTCGCGCACCAGATCGACCGCGACGCTATTGGCGCGCAATTCCTTGTTGGTCAGTGCTGCCACCCGGTCCGGGCCACTTTCACCGCCCTGCACTGCAATCGCCTTGCGATTTTCATGGGTCAGCGTGAACCCGATATCCGGGCGCGCCATGGCAAGACGACGCACCACATCCACGCAAGCGGCATATTCGCTGCGCGGCGTGCGCAGGAATTTCCGCCTGGCGGGGACCTTGGCGAAAAGCTGTTCCACTCGCACTTTCGTGCCGGGCGGGATCGCTGCTGGCCCGTCGCTCTCAACCTCTCCGTGATTCACAATTCGAGTCCAGCCATCTTGGCCTTCCACCCGGCTTTCGATGGTCAGTCGTGCAACACTCGCAATGGAGGGCAGCGCTTCACCCCGAAAGCCCAATGTAGCGACCATCTCAATCGCTTCATCCGGTAACTTGGACGTCGCATGACGCTCTAGGGCCAAAGCAATGTCGTCGCGAGTCATGCCGCAGCCATTGTCGGCCACCTCGATCAGATCGAGACCGCCCTGTTCGAGGCGGATATTGATCTGGCTGGATCCGGCATCAATGGCGTTTTCGACCAGCTCTTTCAGCGCACTGGCTGGACGCTCGACAACTTCACCGGCTGCGATCCGGTTGATCAGGCTATTTGGGAGTCTTCTTATTGACATATCGCCATTCCTAGCCCAAGCGATCATGCCAAGCGACCCTTGATTGTGACTTAGTTTCTCGGGGGGATTTGCTGGACGATCCGAATGCTTAGCTTCATCCCCCGTTCAGCCAAAATGTCGCTATGGTTTTAGAAAACAGCGTTCGCTGTAAATATAAGAAAACACGGGACAAAACATGGTATTTGGTAATCTGTTCAAGTTCAGGTCTCAGGACATGGCAATCGATCTGGGAACAGCCAACACGGTTGTTTACGTACGCGGTCAGGGAATCGTTCTCAACGAACCATCGGTTGTTGCCATCGAAACGACCAATGGTATCAAAAAAGTCAAAGCGGTAGGCAATGATGCCAAGATGATGATGGGCAAAACGCCCGACAGTATCGAAGCGATTCGTCCGCTGCGTGATGGCGTCATCGCCGACATTGATGTGGCCGAGCAGATGATCAAACACTTCATTCAGAAAGTGAACGGCAAGAGCAAACTGTTCAGCTATCCGGAAATCGTGATCTGTGTGCCATCAGGTTCCACCTCGGTTGAACGCCGCGCCATTCGCGATGCCGCTTCCAATGCCGGAGCCAGTCAGGTGTTCCTGATCGAAGAGCCAATGGCCGCGGCCATTGGCGCCGACATGCCCGTCACTGAACCCATTGGTTCCATGGTGGTTGACGTAGGTGGCGGCACAACGGAAGTTGCTGTCCTTTCCCTTCGCGGGTTGGCTTACACGACATCGGTACGCACCGGCGGCGACAAAATGGATGAGGCGATCGTCTCTTACGTGCGCCGTCATCACAATCTGCTAATTGGCGAAACCACCGCTGAGCGGATCAAGAAAGACTTCGGCGTCGCGCAGGCACCCGCTGATGGCGTAGGCCACACAATCCACATCAAAGGCCGTGACCTTGTAAACGGTGTCCCTAAAGAGATCTCGATCAATCAGGGGCAGATTGCAGAAGCGCTGAGTGAGCCAATTGGCACCATTATCGAAGGCGTACGGATTGCTCTTGAGAATACGGCGCCGGAACTGGCAGCCGACATTGTTGATCAGGGCATTGTTCTGACCGGCGGCGGCGCATTGATCTCAGGCCTGGATGAAGCACTTAGCGATGAAACCGGATTGCCGGTTACGGTTGCCGAGGATCCGCTTGCCTGTGTTGCGATTGGAACAGGCCGGGCCATGGAAGACGATATGTTCCGCGGCGTGCTCACAACGGCTTGATAAATGATTTGACCAGAATGAAGAAAGCGGGAGGATAAGCAAGCATGGCGCCGCCACGAAACCGGCGCCCAGGATTTTCCAAGCGGGCGCAATATAGCATATTCGCCAGCTACTTACTGGGCATATTGGGAGCTGTTGTCGGTCTCCTGCTGCTGCTTATCTCTATTTTCGATCCTCAAGGCTTTGCTGTGCTGCGAACCATCGGCGCAGAAGCAACTGCACCGGTTAGCAGAACCCTGGCTGAAGTCGGCGGAGCGACTGGCAATGCCGGCGACAATATTTCCGCCTACTTCAACGCGGCTTCCAAAAATGCCGCCATGGAACGTGAGCTGAGAAGCAACCGCATCGAGATTTTGGAAGCGCGCGCGCTGAAACAAGAGAATGAACGGCTGAAACGGCTACTCGATCTCGACAAGGAGGTGCCCGATGCAATCGGTATGGCGCGTCTGATCAGTTCGACATCATCCAGTTCGCGGCGTATGGCGACACTTGGATTGGGCACCACTGATGGTATTTTGATCGGGCAGCCCGTGCGTGCGCCAGAAGGGCTTGTCGGACGGGTACTGGAAGCCGGACCGACAACTGCTCGGATTTTACTGGTTTCCGACAGCCAGAATGTGATGCCCGTCAAACGCGCTAGTGACGAACTGCCTGCTTTTGCGACCGGTCGGGCTGATGGAACCGTCGACGTGCGGCCGATTAACCTGGGTACCAATCCATTTAAGGGCGGTGACTTGCTGATTACATCGGGCAGCGGCGGCCTGTATGCGCCGGGCATCCCGGTGGCGGTTGTGATCCGTAAGACAGATACCGGCGCCATCGCCCGCATATTGGCCAACGCCGCAAAAGTCAGTCACGTCATCGTTCAGCCAATGTTTCAGGCAGAAACCGTTGCCGCGATCGAGCAGGAAGCAATCGGCCGCGATGATGCTGAAACGGAAGGCGGCGAATAGTGGCAAGACCCTATCGCTCCCGCATCAATCGGCAACCATCGCAGTTTCGCATCAAATTCATCCCGTCGATCACCGTCATATTCGGTTCAATGATCACGGCCCTGCCGCTGATCACCGACTATCCAATCCTTCCGCCAATCGGCCTTCTGGTGCTGCTCTCGTGGCGTTTGATCCGCCCGGGCTACTGGCCAGTATGGGCTGGTTTCCCTCTCGGCATGGTTGATGACTTGTTCAGTGGGCAACCCTTTGGTAGCGCGGCCTTTTTATGGTCACTGGTTTTTCTGGCTCTGGAAACGCTCGACCGGCGCGGCGTTGGCAGGGATTATTGGCAGGATTGGCTTATAGCCTCCCTTTCGATAATTTTTGTGCTAATATGCGGCATGCTGATCATCGACTTTCAGAGCAACTTGCTGCGCCTCGATATATTGGTGCCACAGATCCTGTTGTCGATCCTGCTCTACCCCTTTGTAACCCGCTTGATCGGAACAATTGACAATTGGCGGGTATCGATATGAGTATCGGCGGGGGCAAAACCATTAGCGGCGCGGTTCAGGCGCTGACTTTTTCCCGCCGCGCAACAGTGATCGGTGGATTGCAAGCCGGCATCGGCGTCCTGCTCGCCGGACGCATGGCCTATATTTCGGTGGCGGAAAATGAACGCTATCAACTCCTGTCCGAGAGTAATCGGGTCAATCTGACGCTGGTGCCGCCGCGGCGCGGATGGCTGATTGATCGCAACGGTAAACCGATTGCCAACAACAAGACGGATTTCCGCGTTGACCTCATTCCTGACCGGATGCGCGACAAAGACAAAACTGTTGCGACACTGGCCCAACTCCTGTCGCTGGATCAGGAGGAAATCGACCGGATCAACAAGGAATTGACACAGGCCAGCAGTTTCCAGCCTGTTCAGGTTGCAACTGGCCTGGATTGGGAAAATTTTGCTGCTGTCAGCGTCCGCCTGCCCGATTTGCCCGGCGTATCCCCGCGACAGGGTTTTTCCCGCTTTTATCCAACCGGAGCAGCTGTTGGCCATCTCGTGGGTTATGTCGGTATTGCTTCTGCCGAAGAATATAAAGAAAACCCCGACCCGATACTGGTCACGCCAGGATATAAAATCGGTAAGGACGGCCTGGAAAAAACCTTTGAGGACCGCCTGCAAGGCAAACCTGGGGCGAAGCGCGTTGAGGTGACAGCGCGCGGCAAAATAGTACGTGAACTCGATAGCCGACCCGATACACCGGGCAAAGCCTTGCAACTGACCCTCGACATTGATTTACAGGAATATGCTGCTCGCCGACTGGGCCCTGAATCCGGTTCGGTGGTGGTTATGGATTGCGAGACCGGTGATATTTTGACGATGACGTCCATGCCGTCTTTCGATCCGAACAGCTTCTCGGACGGGATCGGGCAAACCGAATATGGCATGTTACGCGACGACGATCATGTTCCCCTGCGTGACAAATCGTTAAAGGGTCTGTTTCCGCCTGGTTCGACAATCAAGCCGATGGTGTCGCTTGCTTTACTGCGGGCCGGTATTGATCCTGAAGAAACCGTGAGCTGCCCCGGTGGATTGCGGGTAGGCAATCGCTTCTTCAATTGTCACAGCACCCATGGCAGCGTGAACATGAAGCGGGCGAACGCTCAAAGCTGTGATACCTATTTCTACAAAATGGCCTTGCGCATCGGATATGACGCGATCGCGCTGATGGCGCGGGAGCTTGGATTGGGCGCCAAATATGATCTGCCGGTCGCCTCGCAAAGCTATGGTACGGTTCCAGACACACAATGGATCAAGAAGCGCCACGAACGCGAATGGGCCAATTTTGATACGGTGAACAGCGCCATCGGACAGGGTTTTTTCCTGTCCAATCCGCTGCAGCTTTGTGTGATGACCGCTCGCATGGCATCTGGAAGGAAACTGGAAGCCAGACTGCTGTCTGAGGAAAAACGGACCTCCGCTCCGCCGCTGGACATTTCACCTGAACATCTGTCCTATGTGCGCGAGGCGATGAGCGAAGTGGTGAATGGTGTGGGCACAGCAAGACGCGCACGACTGCCGATCGAAGATATCAAACTGGGCGGTAAAACCGGCACGGCCCAAGTCGTCAGCCTGAAATATGGTCGAGGAGGGCGCGATGTGCCCTGGAAATTCCGCGACCATGGACTGTTTGTTTGCTTCGCACCTGTCGATAACCCGCGCTATGCCGCCTCTGTTGTGATTCAACATGGAGGCGGGTCATCATCCGCATATCCGGTTGCGCGGGATGTCCTGACATTTCTCTATGATCGCGAGCAGGCCATGGAAAAACTGCTGGCCATGGAGGAAAGCTGGGGCGGAACCATATCCGAACGCATGGATCGCCAGCTCGCCGCTTATCGCGCGCAGAAGGAGCTGGAAAAAGCAATAGCCGAAGGGCGCGTCCCACCACCTCAAGCCGAGACAGATGGCGAGGGTCCTGCTGCCGAAGTGGGGCAATAGGCATTGAACGATTTTATTCCTGCGCCCATTGCGCAACTTCCCTGGAAAACAATATTATTGTTGCTTGTCATGGCGAGCTTCGGCTTTGTCGTGCTCTATTCAGCAGCCGGAGGAAGCCTGACACCCTGGGCCGGTCTGCATATGGCACGATTTCTGGTGTTTCTAGGCATGGCGATAGTCTTCTCCCGGTTGAAGGAGAATTTCTGGAAAACAATTGCATTCCCCGTTTATATTACCGTTGTCATCATGCTTCTCGGCGTGGAACTGATGGGCGCGGTTCGCGGTGGTAGCCAAAGATGGCTGAGCCTTGGTTTCATCCGCATTCAACCTTCAGAACTGATGAAACCGGCAATCATTCTCGCGGTCGCCCGTTTTTATGATTTATTGCCGGCAGGTCAAATCAGAACGTGGGCGGCAATCTGGCCGTTATTGGTGCTGCTCGCATTTCCGTGCGCGTTGATCCTGCTGCAACCCGATCTTGGTACGACAATCACTGTTGTGGCCGGAGCCATGACCGTCGCCTTCCTTGCCGGATTGCCGATGCGGCTGTTTGTCGGTGGAGCGGCAGCGGTTGCCGTCATCGCCCCCCTTGCCTATTTCTTCGCGCTTGAAGAATATCAACAACGCCGCGTGACCACGTTCCTCAATCCCGAAAATGATCCCTTGGGCGCAGGCTATCACATCAGCCAGTCCAAAATCGCCATCGGGTCCGGCGGAATTTTTGGCAAAGGCTTCCTCAATGGCACACAAAGCCACCTCGATTACCTCCCCGAAGGGCACACGGACTTTGTCTTTGCAACAATGGCGGAGGAATGGGGTCTGATGGGCGGCGTTGCGGTCCTGACCGGTTTTTTCCTGCTATTCCGGTGGGGCTTGGGTGTTGCAATGAAGGCCAAGACCCGTTTCTCCCAACTTTTGGCGGCCGGTCTGTCGACCACGATATTCTTCTACGTCGCAATCAACCTGATGATGGTTATGGGCCTAGCGCCGGTGGTGGGTATTCCCCTGCCCTTCCTCAGTCACGGCGGATCATCGATGATGACGATCATGATCTGTATCGGGATATTAATGTCCATAGACCGCCATCCGGGCCGCCGCAGCGGAACATTCGGATAAAGTCAAGATAGCCCATCAGACGGTTGTTCTTCGCAAGATGAGACCTATATGACATGCATATCGAAAATAGGGACGCTTAGCTCAGTTGGTAGAGCAGCTGACTCTTAATCAGCGGGTCACAGGTTCGAACCCTGTAGCGTCTACCATTTTTGCGGATTCAAAAATAATGCGAGGCATTGTTTTCCGCCAAAAATCCCGAGCGGAAGCGAAGGGTGACCTGATGCACGAGCAACGGTTGTCATGATGTGTGTAGCTCTCACAGATCTCAAGTAGACTTAAAGCAACTTACCGAGACGCATCTTTCCACCAGCACAATCCAAAACCCATGAAAAAAGGCGGGCTCCTTTGGAACCCGCCTGAATTTTTCAAACAAAGCGCGAAAAAAGGGGAAGTGCCCAGGCACTTCCCCAATTTATTTATTTGTTAACGGCGTCCTTCAAGCCCTTGCCGGCTTTGAATTTTGCTTGTGTAGATGCAGGAATCTGCATTGGCTCACCCGTGCGTGGGTTACGGCCTGTAGAAGCTTTACGCTTTGATGTAGAAAATGTTCCAAAACCGACGAGACGGACTTCATTGCCGCTCTTCAGTGAACCTGTGATAGAATCGAAAACTGCGTCAACGGCTTTGCCGGCATCGCTTTTGCTGAGACCACTGTGATCTGCTACGCTACTGATAAGATCCTGTTTATTCATAATGGGTATCCCCCCTTCTCTAAAAGCAATTCTTGATTGAATCGCGACTTTGTCTGGGGTCAGTAACAACAAGAAGCCCCCTTGAGTCAAAGGAAAACCGCCGATTTTTGGGTCAAAGATGTAATATTTATGTCAAATCGTTAAAATTGGTCCAATTTCGGACATTTTCGGCCAGTTTCTGGCGCGAACCGCAGGCAAACAGCCGCAAAGCTGGCAGCGATCACCCATAGCGACTCGCGTAAAGCTACCGTTAGTGGCGTGCCGTTGACCCGGCATCATCGGTGACTGGAGCCGTTGCATGGCTCGCCAACTCATCCGCATCACTCCACTCGATCGGTTCTACTTTTTCGGCCAGAGCCTGGGCGAGAACTTCATCGGCATGCTTGACCGGAATAATCTTCAGCGAAGACGTAATATTGTCGGGAATCTCGACCAGATCTTTCTCATTTTCCGCCGGGATCAAAACTGTCGTTATACCGCCCCGCAATGCCGCGAGCAGCTTTTCTTTCAAACCACCGATAGGCAATACACGGCCGCGCAAGGTGACTTCGCCCGTCATGGCTACATCGCGCCGCACCGGAATACCGGTCAGCGTGGAAACAATTGCAGTCACAATGCCAACACCGGCTGACGGACCGTCTTTCGGCACGGCCCCTTCGGGCAAGTGGATATGAATGTCCTTGCGGCTGAAAATACTGGGCTTGATGCCATAAGATGGCGCACGGGCCTTTACGAAGGACAAGGCGGCCTGAACGGACTCCGTCATCACCTCTCCCAGCTTGCCGGTCGTCTTGATCTGGCCCTTGCCAGAGACGGTTACGGATTCGATTGTCAGCAGCTCGCCGCCGACTTCTGTCCACGCAAGACCGGTTACGGCACCCACCTGGTTTTCTTCCTCGCCGACGCCGTGGCGATATTTGCGAACACCGGCATATTCAGACAGCGTCTCCGGCGTAATTTCAACGCTCTTATACTCGCCTTCCAGTATCCGGCGCAGCGCTTTGCGTGCCAGTTTTGCAATCTCGCGTTCCAGGGTCCGTACACCGGCTTCTCGGGTATAATAACGGATAAGATCACGCAACGCGTCATCCTGCAGCGAAAATTCGCCTTTTTTCAAGCCATGTGCATCGACTTGCTTTTCAATCAGGTGGCGTTTTGCAATTTCAACCTTTTCGTCTTCGGTATAGCCTTCGAGCCGGATGATCTCCATGCGGTCGAGCAGCGGCTGCGGCAAATTCAGAGAATTGGCAGTTGTGACGAACATGATGTCCGACAGATCAATATCTATTTCGAGATAATGGTCTTGAAACTTGTCATTTTGCTCAGGATCCAGAACTTCGAGTAGTGCAGAGGCAGGGTCGCCGCGGAAATCCTGACCAAGCTTGTCTATCTCATCAAGCAGGAACAGCGGATTGGACGTACCCGCCTTTTTCAGATTGGACACGATCTTACCGGGCAGCGAACCGATATAGGTCCGACGGTGCCCACGAATTTCAGCTTCATCACGCACTCCACCCAGGGACTGGCGAACAAATTCACGGCCTGTCGCGCGCGCAATCGAACGACCAAGCGATGTTTTACCGACGCCTGGAGGACCGACGAGGCAGAGAATCGGCCCCTTAAGTTTGTTGGTCCGCGCCTGTACGGCGAGATACTCCACGATCCGCTCCTTCACTTTTTCCAGTGCAAAGTGATCGTCATCAAGAATTTTCTCAGCCTGTTTAATGTCTTTCTTCAGACGGGACTTCTTGCCCCATGGCAGGCCCAGCAGCACATCAAGATAGTTGCGGACAACCGTCGCTTCCGCAGACATGGGCTGCATGCCTTTAAGCTTTTTATATTCAGCGTTGGCTTTGGTCTTGGCTTCCTTGGAGAGCTTCATCTCTTCGATTTTTTTACCCAGCGCCGACATTTCATCGCCTTCGCCGTCTTCGCCATCACCCAGCTCGCGCTGGATAGCCTTCATCTGTTCATTCAGATAATATTCGCGCTGGGTTTTCTCCATCTGGCGTTTCACGCGGCCGCGAATTTTCTTTTCGACCTGAAGAACCCCAAGTTCGCCTTCCATGAAAGCAAAAGCCATTTCCAGACGCTTGACCGGATCACTCTCGATGAGCAGGCTCTGTTTGTCGGCCACTTTGACGTTTATATTGGCGGCGACCGCATCGGCCAGACGCGATGCTTCGTCAATCTCGCCAAGCTGAACCACAGTTTCGGCTGGCATTTTTTTGTTAAGTTTGGAATAATTCTCAAATTGTTCAATGACAGAGCGCATCAACGCCGCTGATTCCGGGCCTTCCACGGACTGCTCGTCGATCAAATCCACTTGCGCCAGCACGAAGCCATCATCTTTCTCTTCCAGCGAAACATGCTTCGCTCGCTGCTTGCCTTCAACCAGCACCCGGACGGTACCATCTGGCAGCTTCAAAAGCTGAAGCACCGTCGCCACAACACCAAGATCATAAAGTTGATCGCGGGCCGGATCATCTTCCGCCGGATCCAGCTGTGCTACCAGGAAAATTTCCTTGTCGCTATCCATGGCCTTTTCCAGAGCCACGACCGACTTGTCACGGCCCACAAAAAGCGGGACGATCATATTGGGGAACACCACAATATCGCGCAGCGGCAACAAAGGCAGCGCCTTGGCTTCGGGATTATTGGCAGATGTGGATTCGGACTGGGACATTTATACTCCAAACTATGGCGCGAGATTCGGTACTGACTGCGCGCCTGTCAGCCTATATGGGGCGCACTCAGATGACTTCAACCACTATAAAACCATCAGAGCAGGAAAGCGGCAATACCGCTAAAAGGGAAGCTTAAAGCCCGCCGGCAGGCCCATACCGCCTGTCATTTTGCCCATTTCCTCGTTGCTGACGGCATCTGCCTTGTCACGTGCATCGTTAAACGCGGCAGCGACCAAGTCTTCCAAAATACCTTTTTCTTCTGCCTTCATAAGGCTTTCATCGATGCTGACCCCAAGTATCCGGCCTTTGGCAGTTGCTTTGACGGATACCAATCCGCCACCGGATTTCCCCTCTACCTCGATACTGTCGAGCTTGGACTGGGCTTCCTCCATCTGTGTTTGCACGGTTTGCGCGGCCTCCTGTGCCGCTTTGATCATTTCTTCCATAGATTTCATGCTTGTGAACTCCTTGATTCAGGCCGGGACTCAGCCGGGGCCTGCACTGTTTCATTTTCCAGTAATTCCGCGTCAGGAAAAGCCTCAAAGGCAGCTTTTACCAGCGGTGTATCCAATATAGCCTGTGTCGCGGCATCCTGATCAAGCTGAGCTTGTTCGGAAATGCTGGGCTTTGCTTCGCCCTGCCCTTCTTTTATGGTCCACACGCTACCTGTTGCCTCTTTCAGCGCGTCCGTGATCTTTTTCACGTCAGATACTGCAATCGGCCGCGCAGATTGATATTCAATGACCGGCGCTGAAAAGCTGATAATACGCATATCAGCTATTAATATGCTTTCCAATATCGGTGAAACGCCGCCGATAATATCGATCACACCCTGAAAATCCTGTGGCTGAAAATCCCGTGGCAGGTTATTTTCAGGGACCTGCTGTTCGGCTTGATGGTTTTCCGGCGGTTGAGGCTCGACATGTTCCGGTTCCGTGATCTGGGCAGGAATATCAGACACCGGTGCCGGCGGCGCCTCGTGAACAGGTGCCGCACTGCGTTCCGGAGCGACTTCACCGGCAGTTGGAGCCGCAGGGGCAGCACCTTGCGACAACATTTTCGCCAGTTCACCCGGGTCCGGCATATCGGCTGCGCAAAGCACTCGCAAAAGCGCCATATCACAAGCTTCGCGCGGCATATGTGCTTGCTGAACTTCTTCATAACCTTTCAAAAGAAGCTGCCATAACCTATGGAGAACTGGAAAAGATAATTGCTCCGACCAAGCGCCCAGTTGCGTTTTGGCTTCGTCTGACAAAGTCGGATCATTGGCGCGCCCGACTTTGTACAAAGTCACCTGATGGCAAAGCGACAACAGTCCATTCATCAGCGAAAGAGGCTCTACACCCACGCGATATTGTGCATCAATCGCATCGAGCAAAGCCTGAGAATCTGCCTCAAGAAGCAGTCCGAACAACCGGCGCACGGCGCTGCGATCAGACAGTCCCAGCATTTCCCGGATCTGCGACGCCTTGACGTCACCGCCCTCCTCCATGTCGGCATGAGCAATCGCCTGATCGAGGATGGAAAGGCCATCGCGAACCGACCCTTCGGCGGCCTGGGCAATGAGGTCGAGCGCTTCCTGCTCTGCCTGTACGTTTTCTTTTTCGACGATATGCGCAAAATGTGCCGACAATTGCTCCGCTTTGATCCGTTTCAAGTCAAAGCGCTGACAACGGGATAGTACCGTAATCGGTACTTTATTCACTTCGGTCGTCGCAAATATGAATTTCACATGGGCCGGCGGTTCTTCCAGCGTTTTCAAAAGCGCGTTAAACGCGTTTTTCGACAGCATGTGGACTTCGTCGATAATATAGATCTTGTAGCGCGCAGAAACCGAAGAATAGCGCACAGCCTCAATGATTTCGCGGACATCATCCACTCCGGTATGGCTGGCGGCGTCCATTTCGATAACATCGATAAAACTGCCCTCGGCAATGGAGCGGCATGGCTCGCATTTCCCGCAAGGATCAATCGTTGGACCACCCTGCCCGTCTTCACCAACGCAGTTCAGCGCCTTTGCAATCAGCCGGGCGGTCGATGTCTTGCCTACACCGCGCACGCCTGTCATCAAAAACGCATGGGCCAGGCGATCACGCTTGATCGCGTTGCCCAGCGTCTGGACCATGGCATCCTGTCCGATAAGCTCGGCAAAGCTGGACGGCCGGTATTTGCGCGCCAACACGCGGTATGGCTGTGCAGCAGCAGGGGCCGGGTCGATGGGCGCTTCCACGCCGCCAGCGGCAAATATGTCGGGTGAATCGGACATCGGCAGAGTTTAGGCGCAAGCCGTCAGCTTGTCGAAGCTTAAACAGCGATTGGTCACAAAAGCCTGTGTATATTTTGTGAGTAGGAGCCGGGCGACCCGCAGAAAAATCGTTACGGCTGCTTCCTTCCGGATCTGACCGGGTTGGCGAACACTACGTCCACCCGACTCCCGCTGCGCATATGGCGAGCTTTGTCAGCGGATTCAAGTCAGTTTTGCGATTATGATCGATTCAGACGCGGTGCTATCCAGGCTGCAATTTTCGCAACTTCGGCAATCGTCCGATCGACTATTGCTGCCGACGCAGTCGGTCGATCAGTGTAAACCGTCAAAAATCGCGGTTCATCGCCTTCATAGCCTGCAAATGATGGCCAGAATATCGCGACATCATTATAGGCCAGTCCACCTCCTGCCGTTCCCGTCTTGTTGCCTACCGGCCAACCATAGGGCAAGCCGAGGCGAATGCGACCAAGGCCGGTCTTACTCGACGCCATTGCGTCATATACGATGCTCCAGTTTGTCAATCTAGACTTCCCACTCATCATGCCGTGCATCAACTTCGCAAAAGCTATCGGACTGGTGGTATCGCGTGGATCGCCAACTTTGTTTTCATTGAGAAACGGTTCAATGCGATCAAGACGGGTGATCACATCCCCACGGCGGCGGACAAAATCCGTAAAGGCTTCCGGGCCACCAATAGCTTTCAATATCAAATTTGCCGCAGCGTTATCACTCGATTTGACCGTCGCTTTGGCTAATTGCTCCAGCGTCACCATTTTCTTTGCCGCTATCTGTTCTTCGACAAACGGCGCATAAGGGACCAGATCATTCTCCGTCACCGCGAAGCTTTTCTTCACATCAACCCGCCCTTTGTCAGCGGCGTCAAACAGCGCAAATGCAAGAGGCGCTTTGAAGGTCGAACACATCGCAAAGCGTTCATCACCCCGATGATCCAAAGCAATGTCTCCCTTAGCGTCGGTCAAGGCCACACCGAGACGGCCACCGATACGTTTTTCGAGCTTTGCCAGCTCCCGTCTTGCCGCTGCGTCTTGATATTTGAACACTGCAGGCTCTTGTGCAGATAAAGCAAAGGGCGAAGCCGCACTGACAGTCAACAGCGACGAACCTGTAACAAAGCTCCGGCGATTCATAACGGTCACACTCCTTGCATGTTGCGGCTCTCCGCAGGGATCCGCACCGTCAGGCCATCAAGATCGGGGGTTAAGGTGATCTGACAGGCCAGACGGCTCGTGCGCCGGGCACCTGCGGCAAGGTCGAGCATATCCTCTTCCATCTCCGTGGCTTCAGGCAACTTGCCGAAATCGTCAGCATCCACAATCACGTGGCAAGTGGAACAGGCCATTTGCCCTTCGCAGGTGCCTTCTAGAGGTTGATCATGAATCTGCGCAACTGTCAGCAGATCATCGCCTTCGGATGCATTTGCGGTCACTGTCTGTTCGCCATCAGCACTGACGAAATTCACTTTAATGTCACTCATATATGCTGTGTCTCAACCGCCCCGTTTATTATTTTCGATGCTATCTCAATATCTTCCAAACTGTTGTAACGGCCAAATCCCACACGAATGGAGGATTTGATTTGCGCTGGCTCAAGGCCCAATGCCGCAAGCACATGGCTTGGACGACCGGAGCCACTAGCGCAGGCTGATCCTGCTGAAAAAGCGACGCCCCGGACATCCGACATCAGGCGAGCCACATCAACGCCGTCGCGGCGGATATTGAGATTTCCCAAGTAGCGTTGATCCATTGCGCCGTTGATCTCCCAGTCTGAAAAACAGGATCGGGCTTTATTGGCCATTGCCTGAATATGAGCTGCATCAACATCATGCTGTTCTGCACACAGCACTGCCGCTTGTCCGAACCCGGCGCATAATGCTGGTGATAGCGTTCCAGACCGGATGCCTTGTTCCTGTCCGCCGCCTTGGATCATGGGCGGCAGATCAATCCCCTCACGCACCCACAATGCGCCAATACCTTTGGGGCCATATATTTTATGCGCCGATATTGCTGCCATATCGACATTGTCCGGGATAGGCACCCGCCCATAGGCTTGAACGACATCGCATAACATCAACGCACCATGCTCGTGTGCCAGATTGGTGATGGCTTCAACCGGCTGAATAACGCCAATCTCGTTATTCACCAGCATCGCGGCGACAAGTGCGGTCTTTTCGTCAATCGACCCGCCCAACTCTTCCAATGACACAATGCCGTCAGGGCCTATCGGATGCCTTTCGACCATGAAGCCATGCTCTTTGTAGGACAGCGCAGTATCACGAACCGCTGCATGCTCGCTGTCGAGAACGATAATTTTGTCGCGTCCGGCGGCTTTCAGGGCATGAGCAGCCCCAAAACCCAGGTTGATGGCTTCCGTCGCACTGCCAGCGAAAAATAGCTTCCCGTTACTCGGCAAAAGGCTGGTCACCTGATCTCGCGCAACCTCTACAGCGGCCGCAGCTTTACGGCCCAATAAATGCGCGCTGTGCGGATTACCGAAATTGTCGCGCAGCCAGGGAACCATGGCGTCAAACACTTCCGGTGCGAGCGGCGTTGTCGCCTGATTATCGAGATAGATCGGATCTTTGGCCATCGGATCAGCTCTTGGGTGCCGCGCTGAAGATGGATTTCCACTGTTCGATAAAGTCATAGATTTCCGCGCGGGTCGTATCGCGGCCGACGCTCACGCGGATAACTTCCCGGGCGGTTCCTTCATCAATGCCCATGGCTTCGAGCACATGACTGGGTTTCAGCGTGCCAGAGGAGCAAGCGCTACCTGCGGATACCGAAAAACCGGCCATATCAAATTTGATCAGCTGTGTGTTTGCCGCCACTCCGGGCATTTGATAGCTGCCGATGGTGGCAATTCTTGGTGCATTCTCTGCGACAACGGCCCCGCCCTCTGTTTTTATCGCATTATCCAAATGCGCGCGCAATTCCGTTGCTCGCCCCGCCCAATTGGCCGGTGCCTCCAGAGCGGCGACCATCGCCATTATGTAAGGCAGGTTCTGGGTACCGGAACGATAACCCTGTTCCTGACCGCCATAAGCATGGAGCAATTTCAGATCCTTGATGAGCAGCGCCCCGACACCGGGAGGGCCACCAAATTTGTGACCGGCAATGATAATCATGTCAGCATCGGGAAGCGGCATTTTGCCGGCTGATTGCGAGCAGTCCGCCAGCAGAATCGCATCGCGGTCCCGCGTTACCTTCGCTAGCGCTTCCATATCCTGCATCACGCCGGTTTCGTTATTCACTGACTGCACAACAACCAGCGCCTGCTCTTTCTCCGCCTTCAGCAGATGATTAAGCCGCATCGGCACCACGAGACCGTTGAGATCAACCGGTATACTGTCCGCGCCTTCGGCAAAACGTAAAACCACATCATGCTCAATCGGCGATACCAATTGCCGCACGGGTTTGGTCTGTTTCAATGCCATGGCAATCGCTTCGCTGGCGCCGCTGGTGAAGATGACCTCTCCATCCCAGTCCAGCGCAGCCTTGAATCGCTTGCGCGCATTTTCCAGCATTGCGCCGGCACCGCGCCCGTCTGCATGGGGCGAAGACGGGTTGGCCCAATGCGCAAACCCTTCCAGACAGGCCTGCCGGGCGACGTCCAGCATGGGCGTTGTCGCGGCATAGTCCAGATAGATGCGTTTCTGCTCAGACATTTTGCTAGGCTAAACCCTTTGACAATTACGGGATTGAGTTGCGGATTATTTCACTCTCTCTATATAGACGCTTCATTCAGCGCAAAAGCTAATCTGCCTTTTGACGCCATTCAAAATTTAATCTTGACCAAAGAATTGAAAAAGCCATGCCTGACGTAATTTTTACCGGACCCGAAGGTCGCCTCGAAGGCCGTTTTAGCCCAGGACCGCGCGACCGCGCACCGGTCGCGATGATCCTTCACCCCCACCCGCAGGCGGGCGGCACGATGAATGATCGGATCACGCAGGCCATGTACAAGACATTTGTGAACCGCGGTTTTGCTACATTGCGGTTCAACTTCCGCGGGGTTGGCCGGTCACAGGGCACATTTGACAATGGCATTGGCGAGCTTTCCGATGCCGCTTCGGCATTGGACTGGGTCCAGAGCATCCATCCTGAAGCGCAAACGACCTGGATTGCCGGCTATAGCTTCGGTGCCTGGATTGGCATGCAGCTTTTGATGCGGCGCCCGGAAGTCCGCGGCTTCATCTCCGTATCTCCGCCGGCCAACATGTATGATTTCAACTTCCTCGCCCCCTGCCCATCTTCCGGGATCATCATTCAGGGCGTGAACGACGAAGTTGTTACGCCAAGCGCGGTGCAAAAGCTGGTCGATAAACTTCGCACGCAAAAACATATCACCATCCATCACGATGAAATTCCACGTGCAAACCATTTTTATGAAAATGAAATGGAATTGCTCATGGGTTCAGTCGACAACTATCTCGACATGCGTCTGGCGCCAGATTCGCCGATCAAATAAGCTGTTAGTTGGGGCGATCCGGTATCGCACTGCCGCTTTGGCTATCCGAACCTGGGGTCGGTACTGTCCAGATTGCCACGTTGGCAAACATGACCGCAGATGCAATCAGCATCAAAATGCCCTGTTTCCTGTTCTTGCCGGTGCGTATCAAATACACACCGCCAGCCAGCAATCCGGCGCCCGCCAGCATCAAGACAGACAATATCCAATCAGCCAATAGTCCGCTCCTTTGCAAAAACACTGCAGTTATAATGAACTGATTTCAAGCCATGATCACGGTCCATCCGATATGGATGAAGTTCGACAAGATGGATGATTATGCTATGGACAAGTTTAACAAAGAACATAAAAAGAACATATCTGGGACTACAACAGACAAGGACCAAGGGTGCAAAGCGATCTCCCACTATTGATTATGGCGGATATTCCCCCGACATTCCGTCTGGCGGACCTCTCGGTTTCCGGTCAGATGTCAGAGTGTATCAGCCTTACACCCTCGCAATATCAAAGTCGCGACCGGTTGGAAGTAATGACGGGCGGCATGGGTTTTGAGCTGATTCACTACAGTGCCGAAGAGATTAGTCAAAACCTGTCAATTGCCGATCTGGATCATATTTTCTGTAAAGCTCCGGAAAAAAAAATGGCAGGCATCGGCATTAAACCAGGCAAACACATCGGAGCGGCAAAGCATAGCGATACTGTTAACCGCGCCTTGTTGAAACTGGCTCGATATGTTGGCCAATCAGTCAACGCGCGCACCATTGTCTGGCGGCCGGCTGGATTGCATGTCGGATTTGATTATTTTGTTGGGTCGACCGATCATTACATCTCCGGCGGTCCATTTCCGGTGCTTTCCCAAATCGCCATATCGGAAACCGCAAAGGGCGAATTCGAGACATCCGGCCTGTCCTATTTTTCCGGACAAGAAATAAGGATCACCAGTCCGGACGGCTATGAACCAAATGAAGTGGTCAAACGACTGGTCAGGATCGCCCACGATATTGCCACGAACGGCAAAATCGAAAAGAAAATCGAGACAGACGGCTTTGTTCGGGGAGAGAAACTCCTGATAACACCCGAAACCGACCGCTCAATGGTTGAAGTTGCAATTGTCGCGGACAAATCGCAACAATTGCACTAATCAAACATACTACGACTTAGGCGGGTTCTGATGCCGCGGTTGGAGCGGCTTCCCGAACATTCTGGTCAACATGTTCGGCAAATTGCTCAAAATTGTCGATGAACAGTTTTACCAGCTTATGGGCGGTTTCATCATAAGCCGCCTTGTCTGACCAGGTCGAACGCGGGTCAAGGATCGCGCTGTCAACACCGGGAACTGATACCGGTACTTCAAAACCGAAATTGTCATCAATCCGGAAATCGCCATCATTCAGGCTGCCGTCCAGGGCCGCATTTAGCAACGCTCGAGTTGCCTTGATTGGCATCCGGTTGCCCTCGCCATATTTACCGCCGGTCCAACCGGTATTCACCAACCAGCACCGCACGCCGCCTTTGGCGATACGTTCTTTCAAAAGATTGCCGTAGACGGATGGATGACGCGGCATGAATGGCGCACCAAAACAGGTTGAGAAAGTCGCTTCCGGTTCGGTCACGCCGATTTCCGTGCCCGCCACCTTGGCAGTATAGCCGGACAGGAAGTGATACATGGCCTGCTCTGGCGTCAACCTCGAAATCGGAGGCAAAATACCAAATGCGTCAGCGGTCAGCATGATGATGTTCTTGGGAACCGGACCCATATTCTTTTCGGACGTGTTGGGAATATAATCGATCGGATAAGCACCGCGAGTGTTTTCAGCCTTGCTGTTATCGTCAAAATCAAGTTCCCGGGTTTCCGGATCCATCACCACATTTTCCAGCACCGTACCGAAACGGCGGGTAGTCGCGTAAATTTCGGGCTCGGCTTCTTCCGACAAGCGGATCATCTTGGCATAGCAACCGCCTTCAAAGTTGAAGACAGCGGTATCAGACCAGCCATGCTCGTCATCGCCTATCAGGGTACGGCTCGCATCAGCAGACAGGGTCGTCTTGCCGGTACCGGACAAGCCAAAGAAAATCGCCGTATCGCCTTCCGGCCCCATATTCGCCGAACAGTGCATCGGCATGACCGAATCGAGTGGCAGAAGATAGTTGAGCAAACCGAATACCGATTTTTTCATCTCGCCAGCATATGCGGTACCACCGATCAGAATCAGTTTTTCGGTGAGGTTCACCGCGATAACTGTCTCGCTGCGTGTGCCATGCCGCTCCGGATCAGCCTTGAAACTCGGTAAATCGATAATCGTATATTCCGGAGCGAAACCGGGTAGCTCGTCAGCCGTCGGCCGAACCAGCATCGTACGAATAAACAGGTTATGCCAGGCAAGCTCGTTGATCACGCGGACATTGACCCGGTGCTCCGGCTGCGAACCACCGAACAAATCCTGAACAAACAACGTCTCTTTGTCCGCAACAGCTTTAAGGAAATCTTCCTTAAGTGCTGCAAAATGCTCCGGTGTCATGCTGACATTGGTCTTGCCCCACCAAACGCTATCTTCCGTCTCGCCATCGCGAACGATGAATTTATCGTTGGCCGAGCGACCGGTATGTTTTCCAGTTTCGACAACTAACGGCCCGTCTTTCGCGAGATGCCCTTCACCCCGAGAAACTGCGGCTTCAACCAAAGCAGGCGCGCCGAGATTCCAGTGCTGCTCTGCGGCTGTGGCAAAGCCTTGATCATTTAAAGTTACGGACGACACTTTTGGCACGGTTATTCCCCTATGACTTGAACTAGGAATGGGCGGTTGCCGGATTCGGCAGGTTTGGTGAGGCGCTTAACTCACCAAAACGAGTCGGTCAAATTACCTAAGTGATAATACAATACCATCATATCAGCATAAGTTGAAACCGTGCCGAAAGATAAATAAGGTCACTCCCGGCTGACCGCCATTCCGGCAGATGCATGCTTGTACAGGCGAAGCGCTTCAACTAGGTCAAATATCAACATAAAGTTGAAGTTTAGAGATAGTCACAGGATAACCCATTTGATGGCCGCCAATATCGCCCTTGTTGATGATGATCGGAACATATTGACCTCTGTATCCATAGCGATGCAGGCGGAAGGCTTTGTGACACGGGTCTATTCCGATAGTGAGGTTGCCCTGCAGGCGATACTGGACAACCCGCCGGATCTGGGCATTTTTGATATAAAAATGCCAAAGATGGATGGCCTTGAGCTGCTGCGCCGGGTTCGTGAAAAAAGCAATTTGCCGGTCATTTTCCTGACCTCAAAGGACGAGGAACTGGATGAAGCCCTTGGCCTGGCCATGGGTGCGGACGATTATATCAAGAAACCATTTTCACAACGGCTGCTGATTGCCCGGGTGAAATCAATTCTGCGTCGGGCTGAACTGGTTAAATTATCGGATGAAGAAGCCGATACCGAGGGATTGGAACCCCTTGTCCGCGGCGGTCTGGAAATGGACCCGGCTCGACACCTCGTCAAATGGAATGGCAACAACGTTACACTCACTGTAACAGAATTCATGATATTGGAAACGCTGGCCAACCGGCCCGGCGTCGTAAAAAGTCGCAATCAGTTGATGGACGCCGCCTATCAGGATGATGTCTATGTGGACGACCGCACCATAGACAGTCATATAAAACGCCTGCGCCGCAAATTCCGCGAAGTTGACTCGGAATTTGATGCCATCGACACGCTCTATGGAGCCGGTTATCGCTACAACGAATAAGTCTGCAGCCAGTGTCGATGACCCTGAGCTTTCCCTGCGATGGTCTGCGCGGCTGTCGCTGACCACTCGTATATTGGCGGTCAATATCCTCGCTATCGCTTTGCTCGCCGGCAGCCTTTTCTATCTTGATAACTATCGGGATGAACTGACCGACGAACGGCTCAGTCAGGCTCGCTTGCAGACCCAGATCATCAGTGATGCCCTGAACCTCCAGACGCCTGAAAACCGGCAAGACCTTATCACCGAATTTGCGACACATCTGGAGAGCCGCTTGCGCCTTTATGACGAAAGCGGCGCAAAAATAGTCGATAGTTTCGAGTTGGCGGACCCCACCTACCAATTCAGGGATCCGGAAACAGAGCCCTGGCAGAAAGATGTAGCCCGGGCGTTGGATCAATCGATAGAGTTGATTGTCCTCAGCAAACCGATCACTGCATTCACAGAGCCCGATGATGATATCGGATCGTCCTGGCCGGAGATTGAGCTTCTGTCGGAGGAACAGCAACCCAATAGCGCCGTTCGCTACGCACCCGATCGCACTCCTGTGATCATCGCAGCAGCCCGCTTGCCAAGCAGCAATGAAGTTCTTCTGCTGACCAGTAACGCACGGGACATCACCCGGATCGTGCGGGCAGAACGAGCCAATGTCGTGCTGGTGATTTTCCTGACCGCGATTGTTTCAGTATTGTTGTCGCTTTTCCTTGCCCGGACAATCGTCCGACCGATCAGAAAATTGGCCCGCGCCGCCATTCGTGTCCGGCTGGGCCGAGAGCCTGAAATCACCGTTCCCCGTATGCCTGGCAGACGCGATGAAATTGGTCAGCTGGCCCGTGCACTAGCCGACATGAGCGGTGCCTTGCGCTATCGCATCGACGCGACCGAAGCGTTCGCAGCGGATGTCAGTCATGAAATAAAAAATCCACTCGCTTCTCTGCGCTCTGCATTGGAAGGACTGGACCGGGTCGATGACCCCGATCTCAGGCGTCAGCTTCTGGATGTCGCCAATGACGATGTGCGCAGGATTGACCGGTTGATCAACGATATTTCCGAAGCATCCCGCGTCGATGCGCAGCTCGCCCGCGCAAAATTTGAGCGGGTCGATATCGGCAAAATGCTTGATCAGCTGCTGGCCGCCCGTGAGCAGCGCGATACCAATAAAAACATCAAAATCGCCTTTGCCCGCCCGGGCCGCGGCGTCGCCACAGTCATGGGGGATGACGATCGGCTGGAGCGTGTTTTCAGCAACATTCTTGACAATGCCGTGTCCTTTTCGCCGGCGGACGGGCTAATCGAGATTCTCGCTACGCCGGACGCAGACGAAGTTGTGATTCAAGTATCGGACCAGGGCCCTGGTATAGCTTTGGAGCTGCGGCAGAATATCTTCAACCGCTTTCACTCTGACCGACCGGCAGAGGAAGCATTTGGCAAGCATAGCGGACTCGGTCTCGCCATCGCCAAAACGATAATTGAAGGACATGAAGGCACTGTCCGGGCCATTGATCGACCAGATGGTCAGCAAGGTGCCTGCTTTGAAATCCGATTGCCCAAGGCAGCCGAATGACCAAAGAAACGCATCATGCCAGTTGTATCGCTATCGATGGCGCAGGTGTGATGATCACCGGCTCTTCGGGATCAGGAAAATCGGATCTTGCCTTGCGGTTGATTGATCGTGGTGCTCTCCTGATCAGCGACGACTATGTTGACCTTTCGCTGGATCATGACCAGATATTGTTGACGGCCCCTGCCAAGATAGCTGGAAAAATTGAAATCCGGTCATTGGGTATTTTTGACTATGCCCATGTGTCGGACATTCCGCTAATGCTGCAAGTACATCTAAGACCACAACCCGATCGCTTTCCCCTGGATAGCCAGACAGAGACAATCATGACCATCGCCATTCCCACAATCAGCATAAATCCTTTGGAGGCAAGTGCGCCGATCAAGGTGGAAATCGCTCTCAAGCGGCTGTTGCAAGGGGCCAGCGGCACATGACAACGGCAGATACCAAGCATGTCCTGCTGATCACGGGCCTGTCTGGCGCCGGCAAGACGACAGCGCTCAAAACACTGGAGGATATCGGCTGGGAAACCGTTGATAATTTCCCGATCCGGTTGCTCGAAGGCTTGCTAAAGACGCCGCCATCCAGCTCGCGCGGTGACAAGGACCCGCCACTCGCACTCGGTTTTGACAGTCGAACCCGCGGCTTTGACCCTGAAAATCTTATCAAGCGCATCAAAAAACTGCAGGAGAATGAAAATTACCATATCTCCACGCTCTATCTGGATTGTGCCGGCAGCGAGCTGGAGCGCCGCTATGGGGAGACCAGGCGGCGACACCCCCTCGCTCTCGATCGTCCCGCGAAAGACGGAATTGCTCTGGAACGCAGCCAGTTTGAACCGATCAGGCGCTGGGCAGATCATATCATCGACAGCAGTGATTTGTCCGCCAATGACCTGCAGGGCCGGATTCGCGAAGAATTCAGTTTGCAGGACACCGATATCACAACCGTGACGATCACCAGCTTTGGCTTTTCACGCGGCCTTCCCAATAATATCGACCTGCTTTTCGATGTACGTTTTCTATCCAATCCCTTTTGGGATGCGGATTTAAAGTTGATGACCGGGCTCGACGCGCCAGTCGCAGACTATATTGCCAAAGACCCAGCTTATGCCGAAGCACTGGAAAAATTTGAAGAAATGCTGAAGTTTCTGCTTCCCAAATATGTCAAGGCGGGCAAGGCCTATGTTAATATCGGAATAGGCTGCACCGGCGGGCGTCACAGATCGGTACATATTGCCGAAGTGCTCAGCAAAAACTTGCATGCCGCCGGATTTTCGCCCACTGTCCTCCATCGCAATCTGGCATCACGGCCAATGGAAGCGCTCGAAGCCATGCAGGATCTGAACGGAAATAAGGGTATTTAATCGCAATGATC
Organism: Sphingorhabdus sp. EL138; assembly: GCF_900258045.1. GTDB lineage: Bacteria > Pseudomonadota > Alphaproteobacteria > Sphingomonadales > Sphingomonadaceae > Parasphingorhabdus. Next base: position 1,061,980 of record NZ_OGVD01000004.1, read on the forward strand.
GGTTTGGTTCTTGTTACCCATGGCCGTTTGGCTGACGAATTTATCACCGCGATGGAACATGTGGTTGGCCCGCAAAAAGCGATCCTGCCCGTTTGCATCGGCCCGCATGATGACATGGAAGAGCGGCGTCAGGAAATTGCCGATTCCATCGAAAAGGTCCAGAATGGAAAAGGCGTCATCATTCTCACCGATTTATTTGGCGGAACACCCTCCAATCTCGCCATTTCACTGATGGACAAGGGCAAGGTTGAGGTTATCGCCGGGGTCAACCTGCCCATGCTCATCCGCCTGGATGGCGCGCGCAAGTGCATGGACGTTGGAGACGCCGTTACGGCCGCCAGGGAAGCCGGTCAAAAATATATCAGTGTCGCTTCGGAAATTCTTGGAAGCGACGCGTGAGCGAATATCGCCGTACCGTTGCCATCACCAATAATCGCGGACTCCATGCCAGAGCCAGTGCAAAATTTGTGACCTATGTCAGCAAACTGCCAGAAGGCCTGACGGTCAAGGTTGGCAAAGACGGCACCGAAGTAACCGGAACATCGATCATGGGCCTGATGATGCTGGGTGCCGCCAAAGGAGACAGCGTCGAAATTATCGTCGCCGGTGATCAGGCCGAAAGCGCGCTGGATAAACTGGCCGGGCTAGTCGTTGATGGCTTTGGCGAGGATTAAGGTCCATGCCAACCCCTGAACGCCGCCAGATTACCGGCTTTTCCAATCCGACGATCAAGCGTCTCAAAAGCTTGCGCGAGAAGAAGCATCGCAAGCGCGAAGGTCATTTTCTTGCGGAAGGATTACGCATCCTGACCGAAGCCTTGGAGGCCGGTAAAACCCCTAAATTACTGGTGGTTGTCGAGGATAGCGAGCTACACCCGCTGGCACGGAAAATCGAACAGGCGACCTTCGATAGTGGCGGTGAAGTCATTGAAACCAGCGAGGCGATCATTGCCAAGCTGTCCGGCAAATCCAATCCGCAATCGATTATCGGCATTTACGAAGACCACCCTACCCCGCTGAGTGACCTTGATCGTGGTGATTCCGGTATCTGGCTCGTGGCCCAAGCGCTGCGCGATCCTGGCAATCTGGGGACAATATTACGCACCGGCGATGCTGTGGGCGCTGGTGGATTGATATTGATCGATGACTGTGTCGATCCCTTCTCGGTTGAGGCGGTGCGGGCCAGCATGGGTGCAATATTTACCCAGAAAATATCGCAGGCGCCATGGGAGGAGTTTGTCGCATGGCTGCGCGCCGGTGAAGGTCAGCTGGTCGGAACCAGCCTTAACACCGACAAAGACTATCAATCGGTGCGGTATAAAGCCCCTACATTTCTGCTGATTGGCAACGAAGCACAGGGTTTGCCAGACGAGTATGAAGGCGCTTGCGATACGCTGGTAAAAATGCCGATGATGGGCAAGGCCGACAGCCTCAACGCGGCGGTTGCCAGCGCTGTGATGGCCTATGAAGTGCTTAACCAACGGCGTAAATAATCGCTGTTCATCAATAGTGATCAATATGCTAATCTCAATTCCGGGAGAGAGAAGCATGAAAAAAGCAATATTACTCACACCAGTTCTGTCGTTATTGTTGGTGGCTTGTGGCGACAAAGCGCAGGACGCACCGGTAACCGAAGAAAAACTGTCGGAATATAAAGCCATCGGCACGGAGCCAGGTTGGGCCGTCGAGATCAAGGAGGGTGAGATCATCTATAGCTCCATGGAAGCGACCAATGATTTCACCCTACCCGTGCAACGGATGACGAAAACCGCAACAGGCTGGGAAGTTAAGGGTTTTAGCGATCAACACAATATCACTCTCACTATAACATCCGGCACAGAATGCAGTGATGGTATGAGTGACCGCGTATATGCGGATACGGTTAGAACAGCCGTCAGCGGCACCGGCTATCTGGACGGTTGCGGCGGCGAGATATTATCCGGTCCCGACACGCCATAAGCTGGTCCGCAGACAGGACCAGCTTATGGCGTCGTTATTCTGCAGCTTCGTCTTTGACGTCCCGGTCGTCCTCGATGAGCGCGGCTTCCACATCGTTGGAATAGCGCGGCAAGGCCTCGACCTCTGCCACCGGCTCGAGTTCCTTTTTTCCGGTCTCGATGTTCAGTTCCGCAAATTTCCGTCCCGTCGCCATAACGTTGCGTTCAAAACTGCCGACAAATTTGTTGTAGTTACCCACTGCGCTGCCAAGGCCCGACCCCATACGTTTGAGATGTTCGCCGGCCACCGCTAACCGGTCATACATTTCCTTACCCAACTGCCCGATCTGCTTGGCCTCCGCGGCCATTTTCTCCTGCCGCCATACGCCCGCAACGGTACGCGCTATCGCCACCAGATTGGTAGGTGTCGCCAGCAATACCTTTTTCTCAAACGCATGGTCCCATAAATTTGGTTCATGCTCCAATGCAGCGGACAGAAAATGCTCCCCGGGCACAAACATGATTACATAGTCGGGCGCATCCTCAAACTGGTCCCAATAGGCTTTTTTGGACAAGCCATCGATATGAGCCTTCATCGAATTGCAATGCCGCGCCATTGCAAAACTGCGCGCATCATCATCCTTCGCCTCAAACGCGTCCTGATAGTCATTGAGCGAGACTTTGGCATCAATGACCAGCTTCCGGCCACCCGGCACGCTAATTACTGCATCGGGACGCAGACGCCCTTCGTCGGTGTCAATGCTCTGCTCTGTGACAAAATCGGTATGTTCCGACAGGCCGCAAGTTTCGAGGACATTTTTTAGCTGCTGCTCGCCCCAGCGTCCGCGAGACTTCGGCGCGTTGCGCAGGCTGTTAACAAGTCGTGCTGCCTCCTGCTGCACCCGATCCTGCCCTTGGCGCACTTGCTCGATAGTTGCCGTAATTCCGGCATAGGATTCGGTGCGTTCTTTCTCGATTTTACGGATACTTTCTTCATATGCAGAAAGCCGTTCATTAACCGGCTGGAGCAACTTCGCGATTTTCTCGCCGCCTTTTTCATTGGCTTGATCAAACCGCTGATCGGCGCGTTCCAGAAACTGGCGCTGTGCGGTTTCCAGCATTTTTGCGCCGACCTCGGAAAATTGCGCGGACAGCGTTTCCTTTGCTTCAATCAACTGCTTGAGCTGCTTTTCGTGGTTGCGCGCGTCAGCTTCCAGAGAAGCAAGGGATTGCCGCGCCTGATCGCGATCATCGCGAATGGAATCGCGCTCGGATCGCGCGGCATCCCGCTCCACCTGCACGCCGTCCAGCATGGACCTCAGCGACGTCGCTGTTTCTTCGGCAGCCCTTGAAGATGCCGCAGCCGCTCGACCACCCATAAACCAGCCCGCAACCAAGCCGGCAACAAGGGTAACAATAGCTATCAGAAGAGCAACAACAGCGTCCAAAACAAGCCCTTTCAGTTGGAACGAAAGGAGAACTTAGACTGTAGGGCGCTTACATGCAACAGGGCTTTTATCCTGAACGGGCTTCAGGATGGCTGAACAAAAAAGCTAGGCTGCTTCCTTGCGATGCTTTGCCAGCTTTTTCAGTACCATTTGCCGTTTCAGGCGGGACAGATGATCAATGAACAATATGCCCTCAAGATGATCCATCTCATGCTGCAAACAGGTCGCGAGTAGGCCGTCCATCTGTTCTTCATATTGTTTTCCGGTTTCGTCCTGCCAACGTGCAGTAATGGTCGCAGGCCTCTCTACGTCGGCATATTGTTCAGGCACCGAAAGGCAGCCTTCGCTATAGACATTCAAATCCTCTGAAGGATTGAGAATCTCCGGGTTAATGAACACTTTGGGATCGCGGACGACCTCATGGTCATGATCGCAATGCTCACCATGTTCATGGTCATGTTCCACGGGCTCTTGCAGGTCGATGACCAATATCCGCTTGGGAACACCCACCTGAATCGCGGCAAGGCCAATGCCCGGCGCGTCGTACATGGTTTCAAACATGTCGGCGATCAGCGTTTTCAGCTCGTCATCGAACACGGTAACGGGCTCTGAAACAGTTTTCAGACGCGGATCGGGAACTTCAAGAATAGGTAATATGGCCATGCGCGAAATTTAGGGATTCTACCGGGATTCGTCAAGGACTGGTGACCACGCTCAATCACCACTAATGGGTCTGCGCGAACGCAGCGCCTGCGCCAATGTCCCTTCATCAAGATAGTCAAGTTCGCCGCCCACCGGTATGCCATGGGACAACTGGCTGAGACGCAATGGATAATTTTCGAGCCGCTCGGCAATATAATGGGCGGTGGTCTGACCCTCCAATGTGGCATTCATAGCCAGAACGATCTCGTCAATGCCGCCCTGCTCCACGCGCTTGATCAGCTTATCGATGGCAATATCTTCGGGCCGCACGCCGTCCAGTGCCGACAGCCGCCCGCCCAGAACGTGGAATTTGCCGGGAAAGAGACGCGATTTATCGAGCGCCCACAGATCCGACACTTCCTCGACCACACATAGTGATTTCGGATCCCGCCGCGGATCGCTGCAAATCTGGCAGGGGTCCTGTGTATCGACATTGCCGCAAATGGCGCAGGTGACAAGATTGGCATCAACCTTTTCCATCGCCGCCAATATCGGTTTCATGGTTGTTTCGGGGCGCTTCAGCAGATGCAGCACCGCCCGCCGTGCCGAACGGGGACCCAGGCCCGGAAGTTTGGACAGAGCCTGAACCAGATTTTCGATTTCCTGCGATGCCATGATTTGACCTTTAGGGCCATGATGTGCGTGCTGCCAATATAAAATCATGCTGTCCTACACGGACGAGTTTGGTTAGGGAGACTGCATGACTCACAAACCCGTTAATTTCCTGACATTCAAGGCGTTACGAAACGAATCCATATTGTCATCCCCACCGGATGAACGGGGTGAGAACTGTGTGAACTTTGGCTGGGCGTTCTGCAAAAAAGCCGGTGTGATTTGTGTGAACTTTGCTGCTGGATCCCTGCTACGGCAGGCGCGATCATGACCGTTGAGACGCCTACAAAACTGCGCCTGGCATTCATGGGCACACCGGAATTTGCTGTACCGGCCCTGCGCGCCTTGCATACGGCGGGACACGAGATTGCTGCCGTCTATTCACAGCCGCCGCGCCGTGCCGGGCGAGGAAAGAAACTAACCCCATCACCCGTGCAAAAAGTCGCAGAGGAACTGGGATTAGAAGTCCGCGTGCCGGTTTCCTTGAAGAGCGAGGAAGCCCAGGCGGAATTTGCCGCGCTTGATCTCGATGCCGCTGTGGTGGCGGCATATGGCTTGATCTTGCCGCAAGCGATATTGAGTGCACCCAAAATGGGGTGCCTGAATATCCACGGATCGCTGTTGCCACGCTGGCGTGGAGCGGCACCGGTGCAGCGTGCCATTTTGGCGTGTGATACGGAAACGGGCATTACCATCATGCAGATGGAAGCCGGATTGGATACCGGCCCGATGCTGCTGAAATCCAGTACGCCGATTGCGGAAAAAACCGCAGGCGAACTGACCGAAGAGCTAGCGCAAACAGGTGCTGATCTGATGGTGCAATATCTCGTTAATCCGGCAGACTATCTGCCTGAGATCCAGGATGATGCACTTGCCACCTATGCCAAGAAGATAGAAAAGCAGGAAGCACGTGTGAACTTTGATCAGCCCGCCAGAGCGGTACTGCAGCAGATCCGCGCATTTAATCCCGTGCCGGGCGCATTTTTCGAATTTGGCGGCGACCGCTATCGCGTCCATGCTGCCGAGCTAATGGATGCATCCGGTACAGCGGGAATATTGCTCGATGAACAAATGACAATCGCCTGCAGCGACGGGGCGATCAAACCAACACTCATTCAAAAAGCAGGCCGTCCGAAACTGACGCTGTCGGAGTTTCTGAACGGCACACAAATCCCGGCGGGCACATCGCTCCGATGACCCGTTTCGCAATCACTCTGGAATATGATGGTCGCCCATTCATGGGTTGGCAGCATCAGGATCACGGTCCCAGTGTCCAGCAGGCTGTTGAAAATGCTATTAAAACTATCACCCAGCAAGAGATTCGCGTGTTCGCCGCTGGCCGCACGGACGCGGGTGTGCATGCGCTGGGCATGCGGGCACATTTTGATCTCGAGACAAGGTTGACGCCGTTCCGGTTGATGGAGGGGCTCAATGCCGGGCTGCGTCCTCATCCTGTCGCTGTGCTCGCCTGCGATATTGTCGATGATGAATGGCACGCCCGCTTCAACTGCATCGGGCGGCGCTATGTCTACAAGATCACCAACCGCCGCGCGCCGCTGACACTGGATAAGGGGCAGAGCTGGCAGGTCGCCAGACCGCTGGATGCCGGGGTGATGCATGATGCCGCGCAGTTGCTGGTCGGGCAGCATGATTTCACGACATTCCGCTCCACCCAATGTCAGGCGCAGAGCCCGGTGAAGACCTTGGACAGCATTTCCGTCACGCGCTTTGGCGAAGAGATTGAGGTGGAGGTCGCGGCGCGATCGTTCCTGCATCATCAGGTGCGCTCGATGGTCGGTTGTCTGAAACTGGTTGGCGATGGAAAATGGGCGCGTGATGATTTGCTGAAGGCACTAGAGGCAAAAGACCGCGATGCGCTGGGGTTCAACGCGCCGCCGGACGGGCTCTATTTTGTCGATGCAATCTATCCGAAAGCGGAGGAGAAGTCAGAGGCCGAATAGGCGCTGCAGCGATTTGTCCAGCATCAGCAGTTGCCAGAGCAAACGGCTGTTGTCAGATTTACCTGCGACATGATCGTCAGCCACTTTGCTTAGGGCCTGCTGATCAAACCAGCCCATCCGCGCCAATGCGCCAGCGCCGGAAATATTCCGCGCTTCATCAGCCAGCGGCCCGCGAAACCACTGGGCTATCGGCGTCACAAAACCCATTTTCGGGCGATAGAGGATATCTTGCGGCAAATAGCGTTCCATAGACTTTTTCAGCAGATATTTGCCGGTCCCGCGACGCACCCGCAAATTGGTCGGCAGCCGCGCGGCAAACTCCATCAGCTGATAATCCAGCAAAGGCTCCCGCGCCTCAAGGCTTACCGCCATGCTGGTCCGATCGACCTTGGTCAGAATATCGCCGGGCAACCACATTTTCATGTCGGCATATTGCGCCTGATCGAGACCGTTGCGCGCCGGCGCACTCTCCATCAGGTCGATCATCCGGGCCTCGCCCTGATAGCCATCCAGTTGCTTGGACATCGCATCGGAATAGATCGCATGACGGCCCGCTGGCGTCGTCACCCCAACCGCTTCCGCGTAACCTTCCGGTCCGGAGCGCGCGAGCGACAGCAGTGTCGATTTGGCACGGAGCGGCCTCGGTGCCCAATCCGCCTTGGGATAGACCTTGCCGAGCCAGCCCAGAGCCGGACCGCGAATAGATTGCGGGAGCAAGCCCCTCACCCGTTCTTCGGCATGGTGAAACACATGACGACGATAGCCGGCCAGCGCTTCATCAGCACCATCGCCGGATAGAGCGACGGTCACATTCTCCCGCGCCAGCTCTGCCACACGGTAGGTCGGCAAGGCCGAACCATCGGCAAAAGGTTCATCAAAATGGTCGGCCAGCCTATCAATCAACCCGAAATCATCCGCCGCCACGGTTCGTGCGCGGTGATCGGTTTTGAACCGTTCCGCTACCCGTTCGGCGTAGCTTGTCTCGTCCAGCGATGCCTGGTCAAAGCCGATGGAGCAGGTTTTAACCGGCTGTCGGCTCTTCTCCGACATCAATGCAACGACCGCACTGCTATCCACACCGCCGGACAGGAACGCGCCCAAGGGCACGTCAGCAATCATCCGGGAGCCGACTGCGTCTTTCATCAGCGCAATCAGCTCTTCTTCAAGTTCCGCCGCCGAGGCCTTGCTGCGCTGGCTGAAATCCATATCCCAATATTGGATGGGTGCGGGCTCCGCCTTGCCCTGTTCGAGCAGCAGGTAGTGCCCAGCAGGCAGTTTCTTGACGCCCTTCAACAGCGATCGGTGATCTGGCACATATCCGAATGCAAGATAGTCATCGACAGCGCGCATTTCCGGTTCACGGCGCAGCAAGGGGTTGGCGAGCAAAGCCTTCAGCTCCGATCCGAACAAGATGCTGCCATCGGATACCGGTGCATAGAAAAGCGGCTTCACGCCCAGCCGATCCCGCGCCAGAAAAAGCTGTTTGGTCCGCTGATCAAATATCGCAAAAGCGAACATGCCATTAAGCCGCTTCAGACAATCGGCGCCCCATTGGCGCCAGGCGTAAAGAATGACCTCGGTATCACTGCTAGAGGTGAATTGATGACCAAGCGATTCCAGTTCCACCCGGACGTCCTGAAAATTGTAGATCTCGCCATTATAGCTGATCACCTGCGCTTCATCGGCGGTCAGCATGGGCTGCGCTCCGCCTTCCAGATCGATGATCGATAGACGGCGATGCCCCAGACCAACACCGGGCGCGGTCCATATTCCGGAACCATCAGGCCCGCGATGGGTCAGACTGTCGGTCATCTTGCGGAGGCGAACGGGATCAACCGGCTTGGCCGTCTCCAGATGAAATATTCCCGCAATGCCGCACATGATGTGCGCCCTAGCGCAGACCTGCCATTTCGTCAGCCAATTTATCAAGGGGGCCCAGCGCCTTGCGGAAATCATCCATGGCCGCCGCTGGTCCGGCCTCGTCGATTTTTTCAGCCGAAATCAAGACCGCGACTGCCTGCTGGTTCCCGCCGAGCAGTTTCGTTTTCAACGTTTCGAGCTTCACCGCCGATCCGCTGCCGGTCAGAATGCTTCCGACGCGATAGAAGGATCGCACATCTCGCACCACTGGGCCGGGCGCCGTTATCTGTATCGCCTTGCCCGATGCAGGTGCAGGCAGGTTTCGGCTCCATGACCATTGTGTTCGCGGATCAAAAGCGCCCTGCCCATAGCCAACAATCTCGCGGCCATCTTCCTGCCGGTCATAGACGGCAATGGCGAGGTCAACCTCTGCCCCACTGGAGACATGGCGATAGCGGCCGAGTAACTGATGATTGGCGCCGTCAAATCGTGGCTGCCAGTCAAATTGCGGACGATAGTCAACACGCTCCCAGCCGGCGACGTTTGGCAGAGCGATCTTGTCGGGCACAGGAGAGCTTTGCGCGGCCAGCGCCGATGTCCATAGAACCGGCGCAGCAATAATGACTGCCATCGCAATCATCGCGGCTTTGGGTGTCAGGCGCGATGGGTTAGGGACGGTTTGTTCAATCGCGTTGCCGTCAATCATCGGCTCATCCAGCTTGCGATCAAAAAACGGCCAACCGATGGCCATCACCAATGCCAGAACAAACGCGAAGAAAAACCAGCCGTAGAAGATATGATCAAAGCCAGTCGCAAAATCTGTCGTGGTGTGATGCGCAATATAGATGGTCCCAAAGGCGCGTATCCCGTTGGCGACGATCGGCACGGCCACGGCAGCAATCATGAACAATGTTCGCCGCTGCCAGCTTTGGAAACAGAGGTTGGTAACCAGTGCGCCATAGGCAATCATCGCAATCAGAAATTTGACCCCGGAACAGGCTTCGGCAACTTCAAAATAACCCGTTGGCGTTGAGATAAAGACGCCATCGATAAAGGCGGGAATATTGGCCCAACCAAGAAAAACCATCGACATTTTTGCCGTGATGGTTTGCAGAAACGGGACAAATTCCTCTCCAAAAGGTACTAGGAAAAAGCTGTAAAATAGCGGAAAAAGCAGTCCGCGCATCACCTTTGGGCCCAGCAAAGTGATAACTGCGCCTTGCAACATCATCACCAGTCCCAGCTGGCGCGCAAAGGAAACGCCGGCCGCCTCGCCCAGCAACCAACCGCCGGAAGCCGCGACCATCCACAGCAACCCGGGCGTCCAAATCGCCGGAGTGATTTTGGCCAGTTCCTCCAAACGCTGCTGCACCAGCCAGGCGATGATTGGTGCTATCAACAGACAGTGATTATAGGTCGAAACATTCCACCAGGCATCCATCATGGCCAGACCGTCCCGCCAGAACAGGACTAATATCGCAGCGATTGCCAAACACAGCAGTCGCAGATGCTTTGTCCAGAGGGTGCCGCCAACAGCGCTCGCTGGCGCGTCCATGGACCGTTCAATAGCGGCGCTACTCATTCCGCCTCCTCGGCCATGATGTTTTCATCAAAACCACACAGCTCGGCGATGTCAGCGAGCTGTGTTTTCCAGCTGTAATTTGAGCGGATCAAAGCGCTGGCTCTCTCACCCAGCGCTTGCGCCTTGGCAGAATTTGACAACAGATCGCACACCAGCATTGCTTCCTGCTGCACGTCGTCAGCGACACAAAAATGCTTGCCGTTTATAGCTTCAATACCCTGCGCGGCGGCGGCTGAAGCGACAACCGGTTTGCCCATGGCCATGGCCTCAAGGACCTTGTTTTGTATACCCCGTGCAATACGCAATGGTGCAACAACGATATCAGCTGCTTTCAGCCAGCTGCGAATATCGTCAACACTGCCCATGACCATCGTGTTGTTCAACCCATCCAGTCGGATGACGTCGGCCGTCGGCGCGCGTCCGACAATCGCGAATTGTGCGTCGGGGTGGTGATTCAGAATTTCCGGCATTGCCTCTTTTGCAAAACTGACAACAGCTTCGACATTCGGACGATAATCCATCTGTCCGGTAAAGATGATCAGCGGTCCTTCATGAGGAAGATCGACCGCGCTCACCTTTGCCGGATCATAGAAATCAAGATCAATCCCGTTGCCGACGGCTTTGACTTTCTGGTCATCAAGCCTCGAGCGCTGCCGGAACAATTCTGCTTCAGCGTCACTTACAAAAATCGAATGGTCGGCAAATGTCGCAACACGTTTTTCAAATGCCCTCAGCAACCTGCCTTCGCGCCGGTTGATCCATGCCATTGGACCGGAGCCTTCATCCGCATAGCTTTCAAACTTGGCGCTATCGACGTCCACAAAATCCATGATCACCCGACCGGGGAACTCGGCTGGAACAAATTGCGCCATCTGTCCTGAAAATACGAAAATGCAATCAATCGACCGGGTCTTCAGCGTGTCCCGAACATAGCTGCGAATTTCAGCACTCTCAAAGGACGTCAGCGAAACCGGTTTGCCAGATGCAAGCGCTTCGATCCCGGCCTGCCAGTTGGGTTTGTTGCGCCTGACAATTTTCGATGATGCCAGGAGTGTTCTGATATCGCTATCTTCGTTGGCCTCGGCTTCGTGATCGGCAAAACAAGCCAAATGTACCGGACGATATTCCATCAGCCTGCGCAAGATATGATGCGCACGAATTTTGTCTCCACGGTTCGGTGGCCATGGCACACGATGGGTCAGGAACAATATCTCGCCCATCAGCCCAAACCTTTGGCGATCATTGGTCCCAGACGGTTTGCAACAGACAGCGGCATTTTTTGCCAAAGCGCGACCTGCAGCCGGTACTTTGGACTCATAGGATTGACATCGCGGGCTTCTTCTCCGTCTGCCGAGCGAACAGCATAGGACAAAGGCTCCGGTTCAAAGCCCCAGTTTTTCTTGAACGAATAGGCACCCGTTCCATTTTTTGACCGCCCAAAATCGAAACGCCTGCATCCCCTTTGCCGCGCGTGGTTCATCAGCGCGTAGTACATGATGTCATTGGCCCGTAAACGGCGCGCATCATATGTACCGCCGCCCCAATAAGGCATCACCGTGTCCCGGTGATAAAGGCTCAATACGCTCGCGACAGGTTGACCATCGCTTGAAACAGTCAGTATGTCCGCATCAGCCCCGAAAGCATCCATGACCGCATCAAATAGTGCCTTGGGAAATACAGGCGTACCGAGGTTCCGAACACTTTCTGCATAGACATGATAGTGATCTGCCCGATCCTCTTCGTCCGATCCGATCCGAATGGTCAGATCGTTTTTCAGCCCCTTGCGGACCTCGGCTCTTTGTTTGCGCGGAATAGCTAGCAACTGACTGTCGTCATCGTCCGCCAGGTCGGTCACGAAACCTGCGTAGACATCGTCCTTGTTCTGCCACTCGCCACGCGGTGCTCGACCGCCTCTTAGTTCAACGGTTGGAAAGCTGTGCGTTTCTGCAAAATCCCAAACGGCATCCGCGAGTGTTTCTGTGGCTTGATTATCAACACTCAAAATACCGCCGCCGACGGCGAAACCCGAAGACACCAATGCGCGACCGAATAAAGCCGAATGGATAAGATTTAACGGCAATATGGCCTGCAATTCGCCAGCGGTGTTCTCTGCCAGCATGTAACACCAGCCGTGACCACATGCCTTTGAAACCGCAAGCACCCATGCTGGCCTGTGAAAGGCTGTACCCTGTGGATGATCGTTGACGAACTGGTCAATCCGCGCCAGCTCGTTCCGGTCTTCCTGATCCAAGATGCGGGCCATGATCGCCTGGGGTGCAAAGGCCATATTCATTGCGCCAACTCGGCTTCCAGCGCAGCCAGTTCATCCATTCTGCCCCACATATGATCCTGACCAACACGGATCAGTTTGGACCGCATTGCACTGAGTTGTGTGTAATGACGCAACTTTGACTTGAGTGGCGCATTGTGAACGCGAGGTTGCTGGGGGTCAATCTCCCAAGGATGAAAATAGAATATCGCACCGCGGCCGTCATCCTTCTGCATTTTGCGGATAGCACGATCATAAAGCATATATGGCAGCAGCCGGAAAAAACCGCCTCCGCCAGAAGCTAACACCCGGCTCCCAACCTGTACCGTGGTCACCGGCAGTTCAATCAAATCCGAGCCTGCCACTGGTTTCCACGCAAAGCGCGGCGATCCGGACCAACCATAATGGTCGTGCCTGATAGGAGCCACACTGGATGAATAGCGATAGCCTTGCTCTGCCAATATCTCATGCGCCCAAGGCGTGCGCTGATCGATGGAAAAGCTGGGCGCGCGATAACCTGTAACGGCTTGCCCCGAAGCGTCTTCCAAAATCTTGCGTGTGCGATCCAGGTCATCGCGAAACTGTTCTGGCGTCAATGTGGAGACGCGGGCGTGATCATAGCCGTGACTGGCAACCTCATGCCCTGCCGCGCTAATGCGTTGCATCAGTTCCGGATAGTGTTCTGCCACCCAACCGAGAGTGAAAAAGGTGGCCTTAACCCCCATCTCATCGAAAAGGTCCAGCACGGCATCGCTATTGCGTTCGACGCGATGCTCGAGGCTATCCCAGTCGGCACGGTTGATTACCGTTTCAAAGGCACCGACCTGAAACCAGTCTTCGATATCCACGGACATGGCATTGAGCAAAGCATTTGCTTTTCTCGCCTTGTGGATAGGTTCAGGCCGCGCGTCCTGCATTGACATAGCTTTCCTTGCTCCGGACATCGCTTTCAACCCAATCCACCAGCATCGTCAAGACGCGGTGCAGGCTTTCTTCCTGACTATCCATGCGGGACTCAAGTGCCGACAATTGCTTGGAAATGGCATCCAATTGGTTCAATACAGCACCATCTACAGCAGGCTCAATAGCTTCTGGCGCCTCGACAATTGGTTCGACAGGTGCTTGTTCTGCCAGGGTATCTGCACTTCTGAAAGGCAGCACCTCGTGCTCTTCCGGTACCGGTTCCTCAGAGACAGAAACGATTGGCTCAGGGTCCACAGCAGCAGCAGCGGCTGGCTCGGCCTGAGCTTGCGCCTGGGAAACTTTTGTCGGCTTTTCCCACAACGGGCTTTTCACCTTAGTCAGATCAATGTCTGTTTCCGGTTCAGCAATGTCGACTTCCTCACCGTTCAAATCAGCCAGCACACGGCCGACCAATGGTTGATCAATCAGTTCAGCGTGCTCCACCGCACCCATGAGCAGGACACGGCTCATCAATGTGTTGATCTTCCTCGGGACCCCGCCTGTTTCACTGAACAGTAGGGCAAATACATCAGAGGTAATCTTCGGACGCCCTGACCACCCGCTTTTGGATAGTCGGTGGGTGATATAGGGTTCGATTTCATGCGCTTCCATCGGTTCGAGATGGTGATGCGCGATCACCCGTTGACGCAGTTGTTCAAGACGGTCGGATTGTTGCAGCATATCCCGAAATTCAGGCTGTCCGAGCAGGAATATCTGCAACAGTGCCTGACCACCAAGTTGAAAGTTGGAGAGCATACGGAGCTCTTCCAAGGCACCTGCAGGTAGATTTTGCGACTCATCGACAACCAGCAGGCACCGGCGTCCGGCGCGTGCTTCGGCATGAAGAAATTCTTCAAAGGCGCTGAGCAGCTGCGCCTTGTCCATATCCTCGGTATCAATATCAAAGTTGTTTGCGGCAACCCGGACAATGTCTTTGCTATCCAGCGCGGTCGTCACAATGCTGGCAGCGGTCAGACGTTCACGGTCGATAGTCGCCATCAGGTGGCTGACCAAAGTTGTTTTACCAGCGCCTACGTCGCCTGTAATAACAATGAACCCCTCTCCCTGCGCCAAACCATAGCCGAGATAGGACAATGCCTTGCGGTGCGTCAGGCTTTCAAAATAATAATGCGGATCCGGCGTCAGCTGGAACGGTCGGCTTTTCAGTCCATAAAAAGTTTCATACATACTGGTATCTCCCACCCACACTCGCGGTGATATTGCTAAAATTCATATTGCAGCCCAAGCAATGCAGAAGCCGTAAGCTCACTGTCAAAGCCGTCTTGCTGAAAGCTGTCGAGACCAACAGCGGCGGTCCCATTCAATCCTGGTATGATCTGACGGTAGTATGCCGCGTTGGCACCCAGTGCGAGCACGTTGGGTGCGCCAGCAAAGCCGCTATCCAGCAGATTGGCGTAAACATTGGTATCGAAGCTGGACCGCGCATCAATCTGGCGTCCGATCGACAGGTTGGCATAATAGTTCTGATCAACCAGACCATCGACATTGGCGAGACCGCCCAATTGTGATGCAATGAACCGGCGGCGCGAATAGCCGGTGGCCAAAGACGTGTTCCAACCATTATAGCTATAAGCCAGTTGTGCGTTTACGCCGCGCGCCCGGAATGATGAAGAGGCAGCAGACTGCAATGCATCGTTGATGCACAGGCTGCTGGTTTGCCCAAAGGCACATCCATTCAGTTCACCGCTCAACGGGTTGCGATTGCTGGTGAAGCTGGTTCCCAAAGAATCCAAATTATCATTCAGCAAGTTACCGAAGCCGGACACCGTGTCATAAACGGAGACGTTGAGCGATGTGTTCTCATTGGGCTGATACCCAAGGCTACCGGCATAAGTCGTGCTACCATAACGTCGGCCGATACGCGCTTCCAGAGAGGTCCTGCGGCTAGGACGCCACAATACACCGGCGTCCCAGATCAGGCCATCCTGATCATAAGACAGCAAACGCGGAGATGCTTCATCAGTGACCAATCGGCCGTCCTCATCGACAACCGGATCACCGTTAATGTCCCGAAGTGCGTCGCGCTCGGAAATCTCGATGTCCTCATAACCGACACCACCTACCAGTGCTACAGTAGGTGTCACCGGAACAGTTACATCGGCACGGGCATATTTACCTTCAAAGCGCTGATCCAGCTGACCGGCATCTTCACGTTCATAACCTGCGCTAACGGACCAACCGAAAGGCAGGTCGCGTGGCTGCATTCCAACGCTGGCACTGGCTGAGTGGCTAACGCTGTCGTCGAAAATATCAATCGGCAACTGCCCCGGAGGCAATATGCCAGTATCTTCGCTTTCGACCTTTGTATAGCCGACGCGGTAATTGGCGTTCACATCCAGCGCACCAATATTGGTGGACAATGATGGTCCAGCATAAATTGAGTAAACCTGCGTGACATTGTCGATATTTCCGACAGTATTGGTCGGCGATTCCCCACGCAGATCAATGCGGCTGCGTGTCGCAATACCGCCTGCTTCCAGTGCGAGAACGTTGGGCACGACTTGCACATTGCCGCGAGCCAAGCCGCTCAAAATATCATCATCGCCGATATCATCTTCATAGAAAAAGCGACGTTCGTATCGCACGTTTACCTGTGCTTCTGCCTGACGGGTCTGGATGGATGTTTCGAGGCCCGCGGCAACTGTCGTGTAGGTCAAGACCTCCGAACCGTTTTTCAGGTCGGCGACCAACACCTGTTGTACTTCGAGATAGGGTGTAACCTCAACATTGCGGCTTTGCGCCTGTGCAGGCTGCACGGCAACCATGCCCAGGGGAACCAAAACTGCTCCCTGCCTGATTAAGTTCATGAACTTACTCTTGCTCACGATTATTCTCCATATCCATAATAGGATCCAAAGCTCCGCCCGGTCGGCGAGAATTTCGTACCGTTGAGAAGCAGTTGGATATTGTCACAGCCAGCCATCAAACTAAGCGCGTCACGTAGGGCTGTTTCGGTTGTTTCATCCGCTTTGACGACCATCACCACCTGTCCGACATGGGTCGCGAGCACGGATGCTGGCGAGGCCGACAAGGCGGGCGGTGAATCAAAAATAACAATTCGGTTGGGGTTGTTCTGGGTTAACCGGTTGAGCACCTCTTGTGTCCGCGAAGAGGCAAGATATTCAGTGTCCGCATTAGTCTGCTCGCCCGCCGGCAAGATGGCTAGGCCCGCAATATCAGTATGAATAATGCAATCCTCGACTGGCAGCTGCGGGTCAGCCAGCGCATCCATCAGGCCTTTACTGCCTTCCAGACCCAGGCTGGACAGGATGCTCGGCTTTGCGAAATCAGCGTCGACGAGCAGCACCTCATTGTCTTTTTCTGCCGCAATCGACAGAGCCAGGTTAAGGGCGCAGAATGTCTTGCCTTCATTCGGATGTGCCGAACAGATGAGAATGCGTTCACCGTGTGGCAGTCGCGCCTGTTTGGTCGTTCCCTTCGCTGCCAGCAAAAGCTGTCGCTTGATGATACGAAACTCTTCGGAAATGCCGGTGACGGGACCATCAGGCACAACAAAGCCCGCTTCGCGCAGTTTCTCACGATCAACGATGACACGCGGGCCATCGTAAACAGGAGCACGATCTGATGCGGCTGGCACCATCGGCCGTTTCGTTATTTCGGGCGGCAAAATTTCCGGCCCGTAGTTTTCTATCGGACCACCCTTTTTCGATGGGACATAGTCATAGACCTGCCCTGCGCGTTCAAGCAGCGATCCTGATTTACTGAGAGGATTATATTTGTTCATCTTCTTTCCTCAAGCCACCATGCCGCGCTGAATAAATTCGACGACCATCAGCAACGCAAAGACACCAACAAGGGCACCACCGGCGCTGTAGAACAGGCGCATTTTCTTTTGTCTTATGGCTCTTTGACTGCTCGTCAGGATCTGCGAAACCGAGCCTATAACCGGCAGTCCACTAGCCTTTTCAAGCCGTGCCGACGTCGGATAGCTGGTCTGCAATTGCCCCATGGCAAAAGCCGCACCAACACCGCCCCCAACACCGACAAACAGAACCATCGCCAGCAACAGCGGCCGGTTAGGTGCAGCGGGAGACCTTGGGCTGGAGGGAGGATCGATAACCTTGAACTTTACCGAATCTGTTTCCGATTCCACCTGTCCGCGCAGTTTGATCTGCTCCCGGTCTTGTAGCAATTTGTCATACTGGCTTTTCAGCACGTCATAGTCGCGGTTGATGCGCGCCATTTCAGCAGCAACTCCGGGCTCCAGAGACTGCTTGGACATCAGCTGCGTCATATCCGCCTGAATCGCGTTTTTCCGGGCTTGCAAAGCGGCAACCGAGGCTTGGCGCTCAGCGCGCATGCTTTGCAGTGAGCTATAAGCGGGATTTGGCGTTCCATAGGCGCGTGAACCTTTGGGCTCTGCCGCAACCTGTGCACGCAAAGCGGCAATTTCGCTCTTCATGGCAATGATATCCGGATGGCTATCCGTCCATCCTCGCGCTCTGGCCGATGCCAATTTGCCTTGTGCCTGCGCCAACTGACCACGTGCGCCGCCGCCTGAACTGGCACCTCCAAATCCCGGCGTGGCAATTGTTGGCGGTGTTCCCGATAACTGGCCGTTCAAGGCTGCCAGTGAGCTGGATGCAGAGGCCAATTGCGATTCAATCTGTCGGAGTTCTGCCCGTGATGCTTCTATACGCTGGCTGATGGAGCCGACACCGGGCAAAAGACCGAGGTTTTCAGTTTCAAACTGTACGCGCTTCTGTTCTGCTTCCTGCAAGGCCTTTTCACGGGTCGCAAGCTGGCCATCCAGAAATTTCAGTGTCTGCGTTGTTTCATCACGGTCACCGGACAGGTTCTCTTCGACGAAAATATCGATCATCTTTTGGACAATAGCGCGCGACAACACGGCATTTTCTGCATCTGAGAAATTGCTGGCAGATGATTTCGCCGTGATCTCGAAAAGATTATCTTTTTCCGATTTGATCTCGATGTTTTTGCGCAACATCTCAACTTTGCCAGCCAATTCCCGGTCGCTCGCAACCGACAGATTCAGATCAGTCCCGCGAACCACTTTTTCAAGATTGATGGTAGAAGCCAGCGTTTCCTGGACCCGGTCCATATTCTTTTTACGGTCGCGGGATTCGATACCCACCTTGTCAGACAGGATGGACTGCATTTCGACAAAGACGCGTGCTTTGGATTCATAGCTATTCGGAATCAGCGCAACGACCAGCCATCCCAGCAAACAGATGCCCCAGGCGACAGCCAATGCCAGCCAGCGCCTGTTCCAGACGCTGTGCACTGCTATTCTAAATTCATCATAAAGGCCGTTCATTGATCTTTTCGATCCCTTTTAAGCTTTGCGCCCCTCTGTTTCGGGTAGCGGCGGTTAAAACATGCTCTTTGGAATGATGATCACATCACCGGGACGCAGCATCACGTTGGCTTTGGTCTGGCCGCGATCCAGCAGATCGGCGATGCGCAGTGCATATTCCTGTTGCTTGCCAGTACCGCGATCATAACGGACGAGGCGTGCTTTATTGCCGGACGCAAATTCCGACAAACCACCAACAGCGATCATTGCATCGAGCAGAGTCATATTGGCGCGATATGGTATCGAAGCCGGTTTTTCGGTCGCTCCGACAACCCGGATCTGCTGTGAAAATGTACCCGAGAAATTATTGACGATAACCGACACCAAGGGCTCGTTGATATATTCCGACAGCTGCAACTTTAGATCTTCTGCAAGCATTGCGGGCGTTTTCCCCACAGCAGGCATGTCGGTAATCAGCGGCGTGGTTATCCGGCCATCGGGACGAACTTGAACCTTCGCGCCCAATTCCGGATTGCGCCAGACAAAGATGGTGAGTTCGTCAAGCGGTCCGATAACATATTCTTCACCCGGACCTTCCTGCATTGAAACAAATGAAGCGGGTGGCAATTGAGGCCCTGAAGATGTGCTGGAGCATCCGGCAACCGAAAGGGATACCAATCCAGCGCCGAGAAGATATCTCGGCAGGTTTTTCTTTTTCGAAGCAATAGCCATTCTTAAATCCTCGCAAACAACCGTTGGCGAACGGTCGATTCCACGGAGAAATCGGCCGATCACACATAGTCTTGCGAAAGCTATCGGTGAAAATAGTGAAGATAGCGTTAGGATTGATAGAAATTAGGGTTAATATTTCCCGGTTTTATTGGGATTGTGGAGTCTTGCGACCTCAACCAACCATTACTTCCCTGGCTGCCCCCTGCCCCAGAAAATTTGCAGGACTGGCTGTCGCACCATAAGCCCCGGCACAGAATATCGCGACCACATCGCCAACCTGTGCGACCGGCATTTCCGCACGGTCGCTCAAAAGATCAAGCGGGGTACACAGACAACCCACAATGGAAACAGTCTCTTCCGATGGTTGATCATAACGGTTTGCGATCGCCGCTGGATAGTTTCGGCGGATCACCGTTCCGAAATTACCGCTTGCGGCGAGCTGATGATGCAGGCCGCCATCTGTTACCAAAAATGTCTCGCCCTGACTCTCTTTCCGATCCACAATCCGGGTCAGATAAACCCCGGCTTCACCAACAAGATAGCGCCCTAGCTCAAGCGCAAATTGCGTATTCGACAATATAGCAGGCAGATCAGAAAACTGTTGCTTCAAGGCAATCCCGATTTCCATGATATCCAAGGCCTCGTCACCAGGAAAATAGGGTATACCGAACCCCCCACCCAGATTAACATGTTCCGGACTATGGCCGATTTCATCGGCCAGTCGCGCCGCCAGGGCAATGGTCTGCGCCTGAGTTTCTATAATGGCATTGGCCTTCAAAGCCTGCGACCCGGCAAAAATATGGAATCCGCGCCAGTGCGCGTCTGATGCCATAATCTTGCGCACGGTTGGAGCAACGAGGTCAGTGTCCATACCAAATTGCTTGGCACCACCGCCCATTTTCATACCGGAGCCCTTCAAATCGAAATCCGGGTTAACGCGGACCGCAAGGTGCGGTTTAACCCCTTCCCGGGCACCAATGGACAGAGCCCGGTCACATTCGTTCGGTGATTCGATGTTGATCGTAACGCCGGCCCTTATGGCTTGCAGCAGTTCATCATCCCGTTTACCCGGACCAGCGAAGCTGATGTGGCCCGCAGTAGCCCCAGCCCGCAAAGCCATGGCCAGCTCACCGCCAGAGGCAATATCGATACCATCAACAAGGGTAATCATGTGCGAAAGCACAGGTGTAAAGGGATTGGCCTTCATCGCATAATGAATGTGTAATTGTTCCGGCATAGCTGCACGCAAAGCTTCAATCCGCCGACTAAGCAGGTTCTCCGAATAGACAAAAAGCGGTGAGCCATGCTCGCCCACCAAATCAATGGCAGATGCACCGCCGATAGCGAGCTCTCCGCTTACACTTTCATAGCCGTCAGGTATCGGGCCGATAGGCTTGACCTTGTTCATATATTCCGGGCCTTTGCCAATGCGTTACGATCCAGTTTCCCGTTAGGGTTTTTTGGGAATTCTTTCATCACAACAATATCCCGCGGGTGCATAAAATTCGGTAAATTGCGTTTAAGATATTTATTCAACGCCTGCCCAATATCTTCTGTTTCCTGACCTGTAGCAGGCCGAACATAAAGGCAAATCGCATGCCCCAACCGCTCATCCGGAACGCCGATAGCCACGGCTTCCGCGATAAACCCGGACTCAACCGCAACCTCTTCAATCTCTGATGGACTGATCCGGTTTCCGGAGCTTTTGATCATATTATCGGTTCGTCCAACGAAATAAAGCAAGCCATCACTTTCTTGCCTGACTGTATCGCCCGACCAGACTGCTATTCCGCCATATTCGGATGCCGCTGGTGCCGATTTGAAGCGTTCGGCTGTGCGGTCATCATCCTGCCAATATCCCTGTGCCACAAGCGGTCCGGCATGAACGAGCTCCCCCTC
The DNA here is from genome assembly GCF_900258045.1 of Sphingorhabdus sp. EL138. Classification (GTDB taxonomy): domain Bacteria; phylum Pseudomonadota; class Alphaproteobacteria; order Sphingomonadales; family Sphingomonadaceae; genus Parasphingorhabdus. Next base: position 1,083,243 of record NZ_OGVD01000004.1, read on the forward strand.
TTGCCCAACTGCTGCAATATCGCCATCTGAGCCAACCACCATGATTTCCGCAAAAGGAATAGCGGTTCCCATGCTGGTCGGATTGTCATCGATCAACGCCGGTTCCAGATAAGTGGATCGAAAAGCCTCGGTCAATCCGTACATGGCGTAAATATCTGTCTTAGAGCCAAAAATAGCCCGTAATTGCTTCACCAGAGATGGCGTCAAGGCACCGCCGCTATTGGTGAGTCGGCGCATGGATAATATCGCCTCCTCTGACCAGCTCTGGTCCACCAGTTGCACCCAAAGCGGGGGCACAGCAGCCAAGGTTGTAATGGCTTCACGCCCGCAGGCCTTTATGACATCGCGCGGTGTCAGATAATCCAGTGGATAGGCGCAACCTCCCGCAAACCAGGTCGAAAGCAACTGATTCTGGCCATAATCAAAACTCAGGGGCAGCACACATAGCGTTCGGTCATCGGGCTTCATCTTCAGATATTGTGCGACACTGACAGCACCAAGGCTGAGATTGGCGTTGGTGAGCATGACACCCTTTGGCCGTCCGGTTGACCCGCTGGTATATAATATCGCTGCTAAAGCGTCGACATTCTTGGCAGTTTCATTGGGTTCCAACGGATCCGCAACGTTGTCCATATCGGTCGAAACCGCTGCATCGTTCCAAACTGCACATCCCTTATCGACCGGCATATCTTCAAGAGACTTTATGCGCCCGGTATTGGTAATCAGCAGTTTTGAGCCACTGTCTGTCACGATATGCTTTACCTGGGCAGGCTTCAGAATCGGATTAACTGGCACATGCACCAATCCCGCACGAACGGCTGCGAGCGGCATGATACAGGCCATTTCCGTCTTCGGCAGCCATGTCGCTACCCGGTCGCCTTTTTCGAAACCTTGCTCCAATAACCAACGCGCCAACACACCCACACGATGATTTAACATCTTGTAGCTAAGAGAGCCTGAGCGTGTGACCAAGGCCGTGGCGTCAGGATCTTTTCCAACGGCAAGACGGTCCAAAGGGAACGCGTATTTTATGTGTTCAGTAGTCAAATGCTTGAGCCTATGGGAAAAAGTAGAAATTTGTGACAGACATGACGATAGCAATGAACAGTGAATATCACGATAATTTCCAGTCGGCGCAAGCCGAAGCTGGCGAGAAGCTTGACCGGAGCGTTCAAAAGTCACTGTTCGATCGTATGGAATGGCTGAAACAACTGCATGAGCAGTGTCTGCCCGATACTCAACCGCTGATCGTTCATAGCGCCGAAAACGATGCGCAAGCGTGGATGTTCCTGACGAAAAAAAGGTTCGGAAACTATACCGCGCTCGCCAACTGGTATAATTTTACCTATCGACCAATTTTTACCGGGAAATTTGATGAAGTCACAAAGTTGGCTTTGCTTGCGGGGGTTGCAAAGAAGCTTAAATCCCTTTCACATCATATTGAAATTGCTCCTGTCCCAGAGGAAGATTACGCCGCCAGTCTGACCGAACGCGCGTTTGAGCAAGCCGGTTGGGTGGTATTCAAATCAAAAGCGGATGACAATCATATCCTTTCGGTAAACGGCCGCACATTCGACCAATATTGGGCTGAGCGGCCTGGCCAACTACGCAACACAGTTCGCCGCAAGGCGAAGAAAAATATCGTTTCCATCCGGATCGAGACCGAATTTTCCGCAGAGCATTGGGCGGATTATTGCGATGTTTACGCCAAAAGCTGGAAACCAGAGGAAGGCAGTCCGGATTTCCTGAAAAATATTGCCCAGCAGGAGGCCGCTGCGGGATGCTTGCGCCTTGGCCTTGCCTATATTGATGGCAAGCCCGTTGCAGCGCAATTTTGGACCGTGGAAAATGGTGAAGCGCTTATCCACAAGCTTGCTCATATAGCTGATGCCACCAAATCATCGCCCGGCACTTTGCTATCCGTTGCCATGTTTCAGCATGCCATTGATGTTGATCGGGTGAAACTGATCGATTTCGGCACAGGTAATGATCCTTACAAGCGCGAATGGATGGAAGACGTCCGTACACGGTATCGTTTGGAGATGTTTTGGCCCAATAACCCTCTTTCCTGGTTGCCTATCCTGCGTCACCGGATGTCAGCCCTTGTAGGAAAGCGTTGATCGCTTTAGGGAAGCGCGGTTATCCGGATTCGGGGGTTTATTGATGTCGGAAAATACGGAATTGACGCCAGAAGCCGCTGTCCGTGCGGTCATGCAGGACATATTGGGACTGGACGAAGCACAAGTTGCTGCGTTTACCGCGGAAACTGAGCTTTTTGGTGCGCTACCTGAACTGGACAGCATGGCGGTAGCAGGGCTTTTGACCGAGTTGGAAGACCGTCTCGATATCATGATCGAGGATGATGAAGTCGATGGCGAGCTTTTCGAAACATTCGGAAATCTCGTTGCCTTTGCTGAGATGAAAGCAGCCGAGTGACGGCAAGGCTCGACTATTCGAGTTATCAGTTTCAAGGACATGATGAACTTTGCCTGCAGGTTGGCGCTATCCACGCAAAAACCATCCTGATCATCCCGCCGCTTTTCGATGAAATGAACCGCATGCGGCGGATGCTGGTCGACATGATGCGCCTGCTTGCTGAACATGGTATCGGCAGTATCCTGCCCGACCTGCCCGGCACCAATGAAAGCCTTTTCCCTCAGGAGCAGGCCAGTTTGAAAATTTGGCGGCAGGCGCTGGCGACTTGTTCCGAAACACTGTCCGAGCCGCATCATATCGCCTCATTTCGCGGCGGATGCCTAATCGATGATTTTAATGATGACGCTGAAAAATGGCGGCTATCTCCTGCAAAAGGCTTAACTTTACTGCGAACAATGATGCGTACGCGCATGGCCTCTGACAAAGAGGCGGGGCTATCCACGGATATGGCGCAATTGGTCGCAGAGGCAAAGCAAGGTCAGGTCAATCTTGCAGGCAACAGCATTGGTCATACCCTGTTTGCCGAACTCGAAGACGCCTTGCCCGCTCAGTCCGATAGCGTTCGCACGGTACAGCTGGAAAACAACACACAACAAGCCGATGTGCGGATCGTCGGCTCGGCGCTTTGGTTACGTGCTGAACCTGGTGACGACATGCTTCTTTCAGGCGCCATAGCGACCGACTTGGCAGCATGGGTAGCGGCATGACGCGGTCCTTTCATCAATTTATATGCGAGGATACAATGCTCGCCGGCACGCTCGACAGCGGCACTTGGCCGACCGGACTATTGATTGTAAGCGGCGGCAATGAGATCAGGGCTGGCGCTCACTCCGGCATGGCCAAACTGGCAGAGGAGATTGCCCGCAATGGCTTTCCGGTCTTTCGCTATGACCGCCGCGGAATTGGCGACAGCAGTGGTAGCAATGAGGGGTTTTTGGAGACGAAAGCCGATATCGAAGCCGCAACGGAATATTTCCGCGAAACATGCCCTAAGCTTTCCAAGATAGTCGCTTTCGGCAATTGCGATGCGGCTACCGCTTTAGCGCTATTTGGCAACAATACAGCTATTGATCGCACCATATTGGCCAACCCGTGGGTTATTGAAGAAGCTGATCCGACCTCGCAAACGCCAACCAAGCCGCCCCCTTCTGCCGTCCGGTCGCGCTATTGGGCGCGTTTGAAAAATCCCAAGTCAATTGTCGACCTGTTTACCGGCAAGGTCGACTTAAGAAAGCTTGCGAGCGGCCTTAAACAAGCGACTCAAAAACAAGAAAATACTGACCTTGCCAATCGTCTTAGAAATGGATTGATCCAGCTCGACAAACCGTGCCGCATATTGCTGGCCAGCAAAGATACTACCGCTCGCGCGTTTCTGACGGCTTGGACCAGCAAAGACTTTGCAGCTGCCAGAGCGTTGCCGAACATTACCACCGAGGCACTAGATAGCGCGTCTCATAGTTTTGCCGACGACAAGTCCAAACGCTGGCTCGAAACCCAGCTTTTGGACGTCCTCAAAAACGCCTGATTATTCAGCCGCCAGCAACTCAAACTCTTCTTCAGCTAGAAAACGCTCTGCATCGAGCGCCGCCATACAGCCGGTTCCCGCCGCTGTCACAGCCTGCCGATAAACATGATCCATCACATCACCACAGGCAAAGAGTCCCGGAATCTTGGTCTTTGGTGTGCCTGGCTCAACCTCGATATACCCCCCGTCGATCAGATCGAGATGGTCTTTGAATATCTCCGTTGCAGGCGCGTGACCGATGGCTACAAATGCACCATCCGTAGCGAGATGGCTTTTCTCACCTGTCTGCGTATCGACCAGATCAACACCGACCAGACCTTCCGGATCACCGCCACCGACAAATTTTTCCACCGTCTTGTTCCACAACACACTGATTTTCGGATTGGAAAGAAGCCGGTCCTGCAGAATTTTCTCAGCGCGCAAGCTGTCTCGGCGATGGATCAGGGTGACGTCATCGCTGTGATTGGTCATATAGAGCGCTTCTTCCACCGCAGTATTTCCGCCGCCGATCACGACCACTTTCTTGCCGCGATAGAAAAAGCCGTCACAGGTCGCACAGGCCGAAACGCCCTTGCCTCCTAGTTCTTGTTCGCCTTCGACGCCCAGCCATTTGGCTTGCGCACCGGTGGCAATGACCAGCGTATCGCCTTCATAGATCGTTCCGCCATCACCAGTCATCCGAAAAGGCCGTTGCGATACATCTACATCTACGATCGTATCAAACATGGTGCGTGTGCCGACTTTTTCCGCTTGCGCCTGCATTTCCTCCATCAACCATGGGCCCTGAATGACATCACGGAACCCCGGATAATTCTCCACATCGGTTGTGATTGTCAGCTGACCACCTGGTTGAAGCCCCTGCACCACAATCGGTTCCAACCCGGCGCGCGCTCCATAAATAGCGGCACTCAACCCGGCAGGGCCAGAGCCCAGGATCAGCATTTTGGTACGATGTGTTTCGGTCATATTTTCATCCTAGATTCGTTTTATCCCACATAAGGATGCAGGGCCGCTCTCGGCAAGAGGTGAGAAGAGAAGAATCACTGTTGGCGGAGATAAGAGAACTATCGAGGATAACAACGACAAAGATGAGTTTTTCTCCTCAACCCATTTCCAAAATGTCGTTTCTCAAGTTATCATTTTCGGCCCAGTTAATCGAATATGGATTTACGAACCCTTTTTCCCAGTTTTTCTGACTCTCCCCACTTGCAGCGGTTCGTTGCTTGCTGGCGGACGGTTTTAAGTATCAGCGACCGATGATAGTTTTAAAGGATGTACTGCTATGTCTAGCGGTTGTCTGTATCTGGGGCGCAAGTTTCACTGTCGTCAAGACCGGCCTAGATGAACTGCCACCTCTTTTATTTATCGCTTGCCGGTTTTTTGTTGCCGCAGTTCCGGCTATCTTTTTCATTCCTTTTCCCAGAACATCCATATGGAATGTTGTTGCGATCGGAACCTTTCTAGGCATTGTAAAATTCGGTCTGTTGTTTGTAGCAATGAGTCAAGATGCCAGTGCGGGGATGGCATCACTGCTGTTGCAGGCACAAATATTCTTCACGATTTTTTTGAGTTATCTGGTTTTTGATGAGAAGGTCAAAATGGGACAATTGACCGGCATCGTCTTTGCTGTTGTGGGCTTCCTGTCCTTCTTCTTGAGTATCGGAGGAAACGTATCAAATTTCGGTCTGATGCTTTTGTTGGGAGCTGCGTTGGCATGGGCCGTCGCCAACATCATCATGAAAGGGATGGTTGGCGTCAATCTTCTCCACCTTATGATTTGGGCCAGTCTTGTCCCTATCATTCCGATGCTTGTTGCATCTCATTTCTTGGAAAGCTCAACACCGGTTTCACTGATTTTGACCCTTTCTCCCCAAGGATGGGCAAGCATTATCTACATGGGTTATCTTGCAACTGTTGTTGCTTATGCGATCTGGGGATGGCTGTTGCGCCAGTATAACAGCGCCACAGTGTCGCCATTTGCATTGTTGATACCTATAGTTGGAGTTGCAATCTCCTCCCTATATTTGGATGAGGTTTTTAGTCGGTGGGAGATGATGGGCATGCTGCTTGTCATGACAGGTCTGGTAATATGTGTGGTTGATGAGAAAATATTGTCGATTTACAAGCTCGCCCGCATTCGATTTGTGCGTTTCCGATACAAGAGCTAAACTATGCGCTGAATCGAATTCCGGTGCTGGAGCGCGTGTATATGGATAAACGGTTACCCCCACTAAACGCGATCCGAGCATTTGAAGTTGCAGCTCGACATCTCAGCTTTGTCCGTGCTGCCCAGGAACTGGGCGTCACCCAAAGTGCCGTTAGCAAGCAGATTCATTTGCTGGAGGATTTTATCGGAGCCCAGTTGTTCGATCGTTTACCCGGCGCACTCGCATTAACATTGGAAGGTCGCGCCCTTCGAGATTCTGTTTATCCCGCATTTCGGATTTTGGAAGAATCCTTCCAGCGATTTTCGAGAAAACCTCCTCGGTCAAAAGTAATTCGGTTGGCTACGGTGGCGTCATTCGCATCCCAGTTTTTAGTGCCACGACTTGCTTCATTTGCTGAACAGTTTCCCGACATAGAGTTGGAACTGTTAACATCAGACCGCGTTGTGGATCTCACAAAAGAAGAAGTAGATCTAAGCATTCGTTATGGCGCCGGAGAATGGGACGGTCTGATTTCGAGGGAACTGGTGAAAGGTGAGCTAATTCCTGTCTGCGCGCCACGACTGCTTGATGAAAAAGATCATAATATCGATACTCTTGTTACTGCCAATCGTCTGATACAGGTGTTTGCACAAAATGAGTGGAATCTCTGGGAGACAGAATCGGGAGTTGCGCTGCCCAAAGTCGAACACGCCTTCATCATCGAACATTTCATGGTTGCTGCGAAAGCAGCCATTGGTGGGCATGGTCTTGCCCTATTACCAAGACTTATTGTGCAGGAATATTTGACAAAGGGCGTTTTGGTCGAGTTTTCGGAACCGATGAATTGGCATCATAGTTTTAGTGTTACCCACCTGCCCAATGCCGAGAAAAATCCGACCATTCAGATGGTAATTGACTGGTTATTCACCGAAGCGGCTTGATGGTTAGAACCATCCTATGATCACTATCAGTTAACTCGGGAAAATTTCTCCTGATCCTGTTGCCATATACTCGCTTTTTGAACTTCCCCTTTTGCACCATTTGAATCGGCAGCAAATGCATTGGCCAATCCAAACAGGCCGTTGCTGATACAAAAGGAGTATTTATGACAATTTCCAAACGACTGGATCCCTTCCCGGTAGCCTCCCCATATCATGGCATTTATGCTCACGGCGTTGAAACACCCGCCGGTGCGCGCACGCTGTACATATCGGGTCAAATTGGAGATTCTCCAGACGGCGGCCCGCTTTCACCAACGGTACAGGGTCAATGCCGGCAGGCGTTGAAAAATGTTGAGGCCGTTCTGAAAAAAGCCAATATGGAATTTTCAGATATTGTAAAAATGTCATTCTTCCTGGTGCGCCGGGAAGACATGGACGGGCTTGTCGAGGTTAGAAAAGAAATCCTTGATGGCGTACGACCAGCTATCACGACGGTATTTGTCGCCGGGTTAGTCTCACCCGACTGGTTGGTCGAAGTCGATGTCGTGGCTTGCGCACAATAAGTTCGATGCTGTTTTTTGCTTTGATAGAATATCGTTCTCAGCCACATTCTTCCCAAACGCACTAGGTCACAGCTTTGAGTGATTTCAGGGCCTGACTGGGGGCTTCCCGGAACTCCCGGCGGTATAATTTGGCAAAGTGGCTGACACTGGCAAATCCTGACGCATCGGCAATTTCCGCAACCGTGTCGGCTTGACGAAGCAGGATGAGGTCACGGGCATAGCTCAGCCGTATCGATCGGATGAAGGCCGCTGGTGTCAACCCTTGTGATTTTTTCAGCCGGCGGCCGAGCGTTTTTTCAGTAACCCCTAATTCGGAAGCGAGCGCGCCGGCACTAAAACCTCTCTGGTTCACATTTTCGATGACCGATTGGGTAGCGCGGTCCAGAAAACCCTGCTCCGATGGCGGTGTCAGTTTGTTATCGAGGCCGCTCGCCCGCAGGGCATCGAGCATACTGCTTTTTGATACCGAATTCTGCTCTTGCTGATCCTCTGCCATGTCGATTTGATCCCGAAGCTTTATCGCTTCGGTCACCGCAGTGTTCCTTTGCCTTTGCATGGCATTGATCATGATCGAGATTGCGATCATCATGAATATCGCCTCCACGATCGTCGAGCTGGTATAGCTCAGCGTAATTGGCCGCATCATGATCAGATCAAAGGCCGAACTGGTTTCCTTAACTGCGACCGGGAACTTGAAAAAATAGAGCGACGAAAAAAGACCGAGGCTAAGCGCCACCAGAGACGCAAAAACCGGAACAGCCTGCTTTACGCCATCAAGCATTTTTCGCCCCGACACATAGAGCAGAATAAACGGATTGAAGATGAGCAGTATGGAAACCGGCGTTCCCCAATCAAATGGATCGATCATCGCCCATATGGTGCCAACCACGCCAAGGCCGGTTAGCCAATGGAATATAGTCTGCTTTCTTTTCCGCGGATCGGTATCGATGGTCAGGAGTATCCGGCAATATTGAATATTGGCGATCATCACCAGACCGGATGCCAGTTCAATAAACGGTCGCCACTGCTGCGTTGAAATGGTTGAACCAAACAGGACGCGCGGCCACCCGTCATACAGGAATGTCATGCAGAACATGCCGACCAGATAGACCGCATAAAATTGATAGAAACGGGGGTGGATATGCCGAAACAATATCAGGCTGAACAGGATCATGATAATGCAAAAGCCCAGCATCACGGCGGATATGGCGGTAAAGCCGCTGGACCAGCTCGCCAGCAGATTAACCGATCCGATGACCGGTGTGACGGCGGGCGCATAGGTGCCCGAAACACGGGCATAATAGGTTTCTTCCCCACCCGGTTCGATGCGGAAAGAGACAGCAGTTTGCAGCCTGTCATTGTCGCTTTGCGCCGCCGGGATGGTCCGGCCATCTTGCGCTATCTGGACAAGCGTGCCGCCGCGCACGTGAAACAGGGTCACGTCATCCACCACGGTTTCCATGAACGATATGCCCCATGCTTTTTCGTCCGCATGCGGATTGCGGGCTGTGAATTTCAACCACAGCGCGCCGGGGCGTCGCGCGATATCAAACTGCTCTTCGCAAGGTATGAAGGTGAAGGTCTGGGCGGCTATCCTGTCCGCACTGATCGTTCCCGCCCTGTCCAGAAAGTAACTCGCGGCAAGTGGTTTTAACTGGCCGTTCGGCAAATCGGCGAGAATATTGATACTCGCCCTGTCTTCGCCACTCTCAACACAGTTTTCACTACCGCCCTGCGCGAAGGCTGCCGGAGGTACCACATGAATGCACAATAGCAACGCGACCCAAAAAAATACCGTTGCTCGTGTGAATTTCATCACGGTGATTCTTCGGAAAATAGCCACTTGCATGGTATTTCGAGACAGCCGTTAGACCATGAAGAGCGTATTTCGGACAAAATTGGATGCGTTTCGGACAATCTGGCCACGACCCCTTTTTCCCTCCCTTTACCGCTGTTTACATCATCTCAGAAACGGATCGGCAGTGCAATGGTTGGAAACGGCATATTGCAAACGGACTGACTCGGCCCAGCGCCGATCATCGTCGCTGCCTCCATTTCTACGCCGGTTATCGACCAGAGACCGGCGGTTTGAAAGCACCGGGGAGGACCATATGAGCCACTATTTTACGCGCTGTCGCACGACCGAGATTCGAGCCTTCGAGGCTCGATGTCGAGGGGGCATGAGTAGGCACCCGCGGGAATGGGCGGGGTGCTCCCCGGTGTCCCGTCCATTTCGCGCGTGCCCTCAAGGCACTCCAGATATCCCACAAATATTATCGGGCCGACCCGCCCGCTAAGCCGCCGCACTGGCGCGCACCCCAATCAAGGAATTTGCATCATGACCTCTTCAATCAAAACCATCCGCTGCAGTCTTTTACTCGCAACCAGCATCGCGGCGCTGACCGCCGCCAACCCTGCTTCGGCGGAAACCTGCCTGCTCGATCGCAATAACAACGGCGAGGTAGACCCCGGCACCGACAATGATGGTGGCGCGGATGCGGAGGGAAATGGCTCCCAATTGGCTTGCGGAGTTAGGGCAGCGGCAACAGGCGATAGAAGCACCGCCATCGGGTTTAGAAGTGAGGCCAGCGGCGAAACCAGCACCGCGATCGGATTTGAAAGTGAGGCCGCCGGTGATCGCACCACCGCGATCGGATTTAGAAGTGAGGCCAGCGGTACAGGTGGCACTGCGATCGGGCAGGCCAGTGTGGCCAGCGGTCTAAGTGGAACCTCCATGGGAACCGGTAGCAGAGCAACCGCAACGAACACCACCGCAATTGGTTTTGTAAGCGATGCCACCGCTCTAAATGCCACAGCATTAGGCACTTTAAGCGAGGCAACGGCGATCGCCAGCACAGCGATTGGCGTATCGAGTGATGCCACTGGCAATGACAGCACAGCCCTAGGCCGGTCGAGTATGGCTACGGCTATAGACACTACTGCAACCGGCGCCTTTAGTGCGGCGACCGGTATCAACAGCACAGCATTGGGCCACTCCAGTCAGGCCAGCGGTGACCGCTCTATTGCTATTGGCGCTGATGGCGAGGATGCAGATGATCAGGGCGCGACCGCATCTGCCAGCGGTGCAATTGCAATCGGCAATGATGCGCAGGCGACCAGCGAACGGGCGGTGGCCCTTGGTCTTGGTGCGATTGCATCCGGCTCCACTGCGGTTGGCGGGGGAGCCCAGGCCACTGGCGAGGGGTCCGTTGCTGTCGGTACGGATTCTCGAAGCACCGGTGCGCGTTCTGTTGCCATAGGCGAAGATGGCCAGGACCCCGATGCTCTGGGCGCGCGGGCCACGAGCGATGACAGCACGGCAGTGGGCAATGATGCATTGGCCAACAATGCCCAAGCAAGCGCGTTCGGGTCCGGAAGTGCGGCGAGCGGGACCGGCAGCATCGCCATTGGAGCGTCCAGCCAGGCCAGTGCTGCACGCAGTACCGCCGCCGGATTTAACAGCGTGGCCAGCGGTTTGGGCAGCGCCGCCATCGGGGCTTCCAGCGAGGCTAGTGGTATCAACAGCACCGCTATCGGACGCGACAGTCGGGCCAGCGGGGTCGGTAGCACCGCTACCGGAACTTTCAGTGAATCTAGCGGTATCAGCAGCACTGCTACCGGGCAGGCTAGTGTGGCCAGCGGTGAACGCAGCACCGCCATCGGAACTTCCAGCGACGCAACCAGTGCATATAGCACCGCACTCGGTTCTCTCAGTCAAGCCATTGGTGACCGCAGCACCGCCCTCGGTTCAAGAAGTGTGGCCAGCGGTGACCAGTCTATCGCTATTGGTGCAGATGGCGACGATCCCAACAATATTGGCGCTCTTGCCGCTACCGCCTCCGCCAGGGGCGCGGTCGCAATCGGTAATGAAACGCAGGCAACGGCGACTAATTCGGTGGCGCTGGGCGCTGGATCCATTGCTAATCGCGCCAACACTTTATCGGTCGGCTTTGTCGGCGGTGAGCGGCAGATAACCAACGTTGCAGCAGGCACCGAGAATACCGATGCCGCCAATGTCGGACAGGTCAATGTCGTGGAGAATGCGGCCGCTAATGCCCAATCGACTGCCGATACTGCTCTCGCTAATGCGGCGACAGCGCAAAACACCGCAGATACCGCGCGCGCGGAGGCTGCCGCCGCGCAGACCCGTGCGGATGAGGCTTTTACCAATGCCGCCACGGCTCAGACGACCGCTGATACCGCTCGCGCAGAAGCCCGAGCGGCGCAGCAAGCGGCGGATCAGGCGGGCGCCGGCGTGGTCGATGCGCAGGCCAAGGCGGATGAAGCTTTTGAAAATGCCGTCAAGGCGCAAGCCAGTGCCGATACCGCTCGCACGGAGGCAATGCAGGCGCAGACCGACGCCAATCGCGCGCTGGCTCAGGCCAATGCCAACAGCGAAGAACTGGCCTATTTTCACAGCAACAGCAGCGGCCCCGGCGCCAGCGCCACCGGTCAGGATGCCTTGGCGATAGGCACCGGCAGCGAAGCCAGCGGCGAAGAATCCGTGGCCATCGGAGTTGGTGCCAAAGCAATAAATGGCAAAGCCGTCTCCATCGGCTCCAATAATACCGCCTCTGGCAATGGCGCAGTCGCCATCGGTGATCCCAATTTTGCAACCGGCACGGGCGCAGTTGCACTTGGTGCGGACAACACCGCCACAGGAACGGGCGCGGTCGCCATCGGCAATCTGAATGTTGCGATTGGAAACGGCGCAATCGCTCTCGGCAATGGTGCCAGTGCCACAGGAGAAGGCGCTGTGGCCATCGGTCCGGGTGCGGTTGCAGACCGTGATAACTTGATCGCGCTGGGCGGCGAAGGCGCGACAGTGCGTATCTCCGGCCTCACCTCCTCTGCCAGTCAGGCCGCGCAAGAAGGCGCACTCAGTCTAGTCACCACGGATGTCGCCGGTAATCTTGGCGCATTGAACATCGATGTTCGCGGACTAGTCGATTTTGACGGACGTATCGCGGCACTGGAAACGCGAGCGGACCGATTGACAGAACGAGTCTCGCTTATCGATCGCCAAGCCAATGGCGGAATCGCAGCAGCAATGGCCATGTCCGGTGCCATGATCGTGCCAGACAGCACCATGTCGCTATCTTTCAACCTCTCCACCTATGGCGGGCAACGCGGTTTTTCGACCGCATTTGTCGGCCGATTGACAGAAAAAGTCTATTTCTCCGGCGGAATTGCAGGATCCTCAGTCAAGGGCACAACCGGTGCACGGGTTGGCTTTGCAATTGGCTTTTAGACGACTCGTTTCAGCCAACTTTACGTTGCAGTTCGTTGTGATAAAATGGAACAACTGCGTTTTCGTAGATATCTGTAGTTGTTTTACCGGACACCGATTTTGTCGGACGTGAAAACAGATAGCCTTGCAGCTGGGTGCAGCCCAGTTCCTGCATGATAGCCAGTTCTTCCCTGGTCTCAATTCCTTCCGCGGTTGTTTCCATTCCCAGTTCCTGGGCCATGGAAACAATTGCACGGATAATCGCGAGGCTTTCAGTTGATCCCTGCGTAGCCGACTTTACAAAGCTGCGATCGATCTTGATGGTCGAAAAACTGGCGCGGCGCAGATAGCCAAGTGATGAATAGCCCGTGCCAAAGTCATCCAGAACCAAATTGATCCCCAGCGAACGCAAACCTTCCAGAATCGCGTCCGTTTTTTCATGTTTGTCGAGGAAGACGCTTTCGGTAACCTCCAGCTCCAGCCTTTCCGGGCTGAGGCCGCTGGCGGCCAGAGCGCTGATGATGTTACTGGCAAGACCACCACCTTCAACCTGCAGGGCCGAAACATTGACAGAAAGCCTGACATGATCCGGCCAGGTTTTTGCATGCTCGCAGGCCGTGCGCAAAACCCAAGAGCCAATATGGCCAATCAGACGCGCTTCTTCTGCGATCGGAATAAAAATGGCTGGAGAAATCTCTCCGCGGGTGGGATGATCCCAGCGCAGTAGAGATTCGTAGCCGATAATCTCTTCACTGTTCGCATCTACAATCGATTGATAGGCAATCGACAGATCACCATTTTCCAGTGCATCACGCAGATCATTTTCCAGGATATGGCGCTCATCTGCTTCGATCTGCATGAATTTCTTGTAACGAACGCACTGCCCCCTGCCCGACTCTTTCCCATGGTAAAGAGCAAGGTCAGCGCTGCGCGTCAGCGTTTGGACATCGTCACTGTCATTCGGTCCAACCGCCATACCAACGGTAGCTCCGACATTTACCGACGTTCCTTCAATGGAATGAGTACCACTCAGCTGCCGAATTACCTCTTCACCGAGCTGTTCGAGTGCTCCGTCGCTTTCGATATCCGGAACCACCAAGGCAAATTCATCACCGCTCAAGCGAACGGCATGGGCCTTGTTGCCGGCCACATCCTTCAGATGTTCCGCAACATGACAGAGCAGCTGGTCGCCAATATTATGTCCTAGCGTATCATTGACCGTTTTGAAGCGGTCCAGATCGATCAGCATCACAGCACAACGTCTTCCGGCTTTGCCGGTTTGCGCAAGCGCGTCTGACAAGAGCATGCGGAAGTAGCCACGATTGGGGAGACCTGTTAACAAGTCATGTTTCGCGGCATGCGACAACCGGGCATTAGCCGCGCTAACCTCTTTACGCCGACGCCGGACAGAAACCACAGCAAAAAACAGAGCGCCGATAACCGCGAAAGCTACAACCAGTAGTAGGCTGGTATAGCGCAGCGTGGTTTGCGATTGCGTCAGCAACAATTCCCGCTGTGCCTCTTTCGCTTCCAACTTGGAGATTTCCAACTCGCGATTGGCATCATCAAATTGCGCCGCCAAAAGTGCCGAGTTGGTGGATGCAGCCAGATCACGACCATTATCGTCAAGACGTTTGAATGCGCGGAGATGCTGCAGAGCCTCTTTATGGCGGCCCAGCGCACTGAATACTTCATGTGCTGTTGCGTGGTAGTCGCGATAGGACATTGTCGAGCTTTCCAGATCGACGCCTTCAAAAGTCCTGTTGATAAAATTCTCGGCCTGCATCAACCTGTTGTCAGCCACTGCAATCTGGGCTCTTGTTCCCCAAAGAAAAGGCTCCCATTCGGCCGCTGCACCGTCCGCGAGACCAAGACCTGAGGTCGCTGTCTTATCGGCTCTCTTCAGGTCGCCCTGAGCATATTGTGCGAAGGCGAGATTGGTAAGAATACGGGTTTGTAACAGCGCACTGTCCATTTCCTTTGCGACCTCTAGTGCAAGGCCATATTCCCTCTCAGCCTCGGCAAACTTACCCATATCGCGCAAAGCATTACCGCGATTATTATGCGACGAGAGGTTGAGAGCAGGATCATCTGCATAAACCGATTTTGCCTGATCATAATAGCTCAAGACCCGCGGATAATCGCGAGCCTCATAATAGATCGAACCGATATTATGCAGAATGATCGCCTGACTGCGCTTCTGATCAAGCTTTTCATATATCCGGTAGGCAGAATGCAACGTCGCCAGAGCTTGCTCCACCCGGCCGGTCTGCCCAGCAATGGCGGCGGATGATTTCAGCAGATCCGCATGCAATTTGGTGTTAGGTGCAACCTGCTTAACGCTTTCCAGCGCCTCGGCAATGACCGGAGCCGCCTGCTTGGGCTTGTTGAGACGAGTCAACGCCTCCCCTTCCAACCACTGGCTGGTGGCAATCGAAATGGCCATCTGTGCCTGAGGCATGGCTTCTGCCATCATCGCCGCTTTACGTGCAGACTTCAGGGCAAGGCCCGGATCAGACATCATCGATGATTTTGTCTCTGCGATCTTCGCATCAAATGGAGATAGCTCTGCGTCTGCTTGCGCGTTGGCAGCAGGGATGTTCCAGGTAGCGCTCAGCAATAGTGCCGCTGCTATTTTTCGTCCCAACATTTTTGCCACCCCCCGATTAGCAAATCGACTAACTAGGGGTGAGTATGGTTACGCAAATCACCCCTAAGAAATCTTTTAGAATGGGATACTTAGCAGACCACCTGCTATTATTTGGTTAACATTGTTACCTGAATTTCCACCATATTCAGCGCGGCCAAAGAAAGACAGTTCGCCTCCCCCCTTCATCGGGGTGGCATAGAGAAATTCTCCGGTGAAGCGGCGGCTGTCATCGGCAATACTGAAACTGCGTGTAACAGTCCCAATTTCGCCGGTTGATCTGTCAACCACTTCAACGGCACTATATTCAACTGTACCGTTTTCGATATGCATCGGCTGTGTGAACGACAGGCGCAAACGGTCATTTTTGCGCATCAGCCCCTGTTTTCCGATGGAAAACGCATAGGCAGAACTTCTAACATTGCCGTTCGTCCGCAAATTCTGGTCGCTACCACCATTTGACTTGGTAAGCGCGGCGGTGGCGGATGCAGCGATATTGATGCCGTGCGGCAGGTCGAAACTTGCTCCCAGTGTCATCGTTCTGCTCTGTGAACCGTGCCGTAGATCGTT
The DNA here is from genome assembly GCF_900258045.1 of Sphingorhabdus sp. EL138. Classification (GTDB taxonomy): domain Bacteria; phylum Pseudomonadota; class Alphaproteobacteria; order Sphingomonadales; family Sphingomonadaceae; genus Parasphingorhabdus. The sequence goes on from NZ_OGVD01000004.1 coordinate 1,099,302, forward strand.
ATCGAGTGCGGATTGGACACCGAGCAGGCCGTCTTTTTCGTCCAGGGTCGCGAAACTCACGCTCACTGTCGCAGCCTTTATCGGTTTATGCGTCATTCTAAGGTTGAATGCGCTGGCCTGATAATCCTTGGCACCGCGTAATTGCGCCCGTTCAGCTTCGGTTAGTTCGAAATTTTCCGAGTGATCAAGACGGCGACTGGTCATACCAACTGCAATTTTGGTATTTTTTGCAATCGCAAATTCGGCATCAACAAACCCGCCACCCGAGGCCAGACCGAGAATGGGGTTCAAACCACCGTTGTTTGAATCATAATCTGACGTCAGACCAAAAGACTGCTGGCCGAGCAATGCGATCGCACCCTGTCCATAGCCTGCATTGAACGAGAATTTGCCCGCTGCATCGCCAAATTTCACTGCGCTATGTGGGATTTCACCTTGCCGACCATTTCTCAGATACTGCGTCGGGTTAGCCGCCGACACCGCAAAGTTCCAGCCTTCCCGTTTCGGACTCGCATAGCTGGCAATATCAGTAAATCCGCCCACTGTGTTCGATGCCGTAAAACCGTTGGTCGACCAGTCAACAAATCGCTCGGTGATATAGGATTGGAAATATTCGTTGGATCCGGTCACGCTTGATTTTTGGCCAATTAGCTGGTCTGAAAATGGCACGACAAAGTCGCGATACGTATTCCCGATTGTCTCAAACATAGTTAGGAAAACGCCTTCGGCATTCCAGGTATCACCTACGCCTGTCCTTTGAAGGTCTGACGAAGTTCGCTTGATTTTTTTGTTGTTCCGATACTCATAAAAATCAAGTGCGCCAAAATCTAAGGGTGACTGGGACGCCTCTACGTCAAGCAATCCCACACCATAGACATCGTCGACACCTGGTTCGCCCAGATCCTTGGCGGATTTCAAAATGATGCTGACGGTTTCTTCCGGATGCTGAGCAAGCCAGGGCCAGCGATCATGCAGCAATGTTATCGCACCTGATACCAAGGGCGCTGCAAATGATGTGCCGGACCGTCGGGTTACACCGCCGTTGCCGTCAGCCATCAATATGAGTTCGCCGGGCGCGACAATAAAAATGTCCCGGAGATAGTTACCATCGACACAGTGGCCCGATGTCGAAAGACAAACCGATCCCGGCTTGTTTGACAGACTGGAAATATTCCCGACCGGGTCAATGGCGCCGACCACAATTAGTCCAAAATCCGCATTGCGTTTGAATTCGACATCTTGGGTTTGCGTCATGCCATCATTTCCGGCAGCAATCACAAACACCGTGTCATTCGCAACACTTTTGACCTTGCTATCGTTAAACACATTGTTCCACTCAGGGTGCAGCGTCCAGCCTGACACGCCAAGAGACATATTGATAACGCTGGCATTCGCACTCTTCAGCGAAACAATACCATCCTCAATGTCATCCCAGGATGCGCTGCCGGTATGGTCAAACGGGTTGTAGGTTGCGACCGAAGCATTGGGCGCAATCCCCATGACACCGCGACCGTCGTGATCAGCAATCAAAAGACTGGCGACGCCGGTTCCATGCCCACCAACATGGGCCTGATAACCACCGGAATGGAAGACATTACCTTCAAGGTCCGGATCATTAACAATGGAAGAGTCCAAAATGCCGATGACGCTATCTGCGCCGCTGCCCTGAATTTTTGTCAGCTCTGGCGTCCAGTTGACGGCTTTCATCCAGTGATCAACGCGGTCGTTGCCAGTATATTCCATCAACCCGTCAAACCACTCCGTTACCAGCTGCGCACGCTTCGCAGCAGTCAAGGAACGGAAACCGGCGACCCGGTCACTGGTAATACCGAATTTTGAAAATAACGGATCCAGAAATGCAGCTTCGAAAGATTGGCCTGTGCGTGCCTCTATGGCTGATCCCCAAACATTTCTGGACTGATTGATCAAATCCGTGATCTGATAGTTCAAACGGCTGGTTTTCCAGTTGGCATCGCCATTGTTGGCGATATCATTCAGCTGCAAATTGGTCTGTCTCCAGCTCGCACCAAAACTCTGCCAAAAGCCGTTCATCTGGTGATAGCTCGGCAATATATGACCGGAGTCTGGATCTATCGCTCCTTCGAATGGATCAATATTGCCACCGAAGGGATCAACATTGCCAGCAAACGGGTCGATCGTTCCCCAAAGTGCCCGGATCTCGCCATGAAACGGATTAATATTCCCTGCGAACGGATCGATATTGCCCTCAAAAGGATTAATGTTACCCGCGAATGGATCAACGTTACCTGCAAAGGGGTCAACATTTCCGGAAAATGGGTCAATCGTTCCCGAAAACGGGTCGATAGTACCGGAGAATGGGTCAATAGAACCGGAAAACGGGTTGATATTGCCACCCATCGGTACAACCGGGCGCAAATCCGGACCGGCTGCAGAACCAGAAACAGGAGCCTGCTCACCATGCGCCACCATGACGTCATTGGCTGGCCAATCAGGCGCAACCTCTGCCGTCTGCGCGACGGATGGCACCGCAGTGCTCAATATGATTGTCGCAATAGCCAACTGGCTGGAGCGATAGTTTCCTGGTCGTTTCATTTTTACCCCGTTCACCCACGAACTTATAATGAATGAATTAGGGGTCGTTTGTTAACCAGCGCGCAAAAATATAGATTAATAGTAATGTAACCACAGCCCGGCGCAGATTTCTCTACAATCTACTCTCACCATCATTGGTTTCAAAGCTGGTGAAGGCGGCCTAACTTGCTCAATTTTAATGGGATTCGACCTCAAGCAGAGCTTTTTATTAATAGGAAACTTGCTTGAAAAAGACCTGCGATGGACATGATTCTTTAAACTCTATCGATTTGGACGAATAGCGGAAAGAACAACCACTTTAGCTCTATCTCATATGTTAATATGACAATTAACCTGTCTCAACATTGCAATGTCGCGCGATCCTGCGCACTAACTTGACATGCAAAACGCGAATCTGTTTTTCACCCTGGCCAGCTGTATCTTCTTCATGGGACTGGTTGCCTTTATTTCATGGCGGAAGACACGCGGCGGAGTAGACAGCCGTGACGGTTATTTTCTCGCCGGTCGCGGTCTTGGCAGCGTGTTTATTGCGGGTTCACTACTTCTGACCAACCTGTCGGCGGAACAGCTAATCGGTTTAAACGGCTCCGCCTATGGTTTTAATCTCAGCAGCATGGCGTGGGAGGTGACGGCGGCGGTTGCAACCATTGCCATGGCTCTGATTTTCCTGCCTCGTTATCTGGCCGGCGCTTTCACCACCCTGCCCGAGTTTCTCGCGGATCGTTTTGATGCCGATGTCCGCCGGATGTCGGTGATTTTATTCATGCTCGGCTATGGATTAATAACCATCCCTTCGGTGCTTTATTCCGGTTCCATTGCGGTCATGCAGCTTTTCGATGTCCCCGATCTGCTGGGCATTTCCTATTTCGAGGCGCTGGTTGTCACAGTGCTGACAATCGGGGGGATTGGTTCAATTTATGCCATTTTTGGTGGCCTCAAAGCTGTCGCGGTATCAGATACGATAAACGGCATTGGCCTGTTGATTATCGGGATCCTTGTTCCGGTGTTGGGGCTGATAGCCTTGGGCGAAGGAAATTTCGGGCTCGGCCTGGACAAATTGGTCAGCGATCATCCAGAAAAGCTCAGCGCCATTGGCGGCGAAGATGATCCCACACCATTTGGGACCTTGTTTACCGGGATGCTCTTCGCCAATCTCTTTTACTGGTGCACCAACCAATATGTAATCCAGCGAACCTTGGGCGCTTCCTCTTTGGCAGAGGGGCAAAAAGGCGTGTTGTTCTCCGGCTTTTTCAAGGTGCTGGTGCCATTCATGATGATGATACCGGGCGTTATCGCCTTTCATCTTTATGGCCCAGGCCTTGGCTCCATTGATCAAGCCTATCCCCGGCTGATCAAGGACGTAATGCCGGTTTATCTGGCCGGTTTCTTCCTGGCAGTGTTGTTGGGCGCTGTGTTTAGTTCGTTCAATTCATTGCTCAATAGCGCCGCAACCCTGTTCTGTCTGGACGTCTATGGTCCATGGCGTAAAAATGAGGCGAGCGATGCCGACTTGGTGCGGGTGGCAAAAATTGCGAGTATCGTCATCGCGCTGTTTTCGTTTGTGGTAGCACCTTTGCTCTACTTCGCTGAGCAGGGATTATGGCAGATCATCCGGATATTCACAGGTTTTTATAACATTCCTACAGTAGTGATTGTAATAATAGGGTTATTTACCAAGCGCGTACCGGCAATTGGTGCCAAGATCGTTATCTTGTTTCACGTAACCGCTTACGCGCTGCTGCGTTTCGTATTTGACGAAACGGTCACACTTCATTTCCTCCACCAATATGCCATCCTGTTTGTAATCGAGGTCATGATCATGCTGGTTGCAGGATATCTGCGACCCCGCGAAACGCCTTGGAATTTCAAGATCAACGCACAGGTGGATCTGCAACCCTGGCGCTTTGCGAAACCACTGGCGGCAACGCTCTTTTCCTGCGTTGTCGGGCTCTATCTGCTGTTCTCATCCATCGGACTGGCCTCTGGTGAAGGACTTGGCAATCTGTTCTACTCGCTGATGCTGACCATAGTCCTGGCAAATATCATCTACTGGGCCTGGGCCGCGAAATCGAGGACTGTGGACGCGTCGAGGCAGCCTATTTAATAAGTGACGCCAGCACCTTACGCGTGCCTTTGAACGGCTGCCGACCATGCATCACCATGAAATTGTCGACCAGTGCCACATCACCATCCTGCCATTGCAAGTCATAGCTCAGATCGTCTGCCAGCCCGATTGCCGTTGCCATGCTCTCTGCAGCGATGGGTGATCCATCGCCAAAACAAATCGATTTTGACGGATCATTACGTTTGTCCGCCCACCCGCGATAAGCAGCGATGAGCTGATTGAAAAACACCCGCCGTCCATCGGGCAGCGTGCGCACCGCATCCAGTCTGGGCGATGTTACACGCAATGTGCCATCATCCTGCCACTCCCAGTCATAACCAAGTGCGTCGAGCCGCTTCTCCGCCGCCTTCCTGTCCGGGGCATTGAGGGTGCTTCGCCAGCTGCGCCCCTGACCGGAACCGGGATCATCTGCCGCCGGCATGACGTTGGTATAGCGTACACCTTTTGTGGCGAAGGCTTCCACCAGTTCTGGCTCCGCCTCTTCCAGCTTGCTCAGTAATATATCGGACCGGCAAAGTGGCGTCGCGCCGCCTTTGTCTGCGGCAATATTGCAATAGAAAAACAGTTTGGACGGATAAATCGGCGTTTGTGCCATTTCATGATGGAGGAAGATGCTGGTCTCCGGCGGCGCTTCGTTGGCGGTAAAAACGCGCGGCGTAAGATTAATCCGGACCGCATTGGAAAGCGATTCTTCGTAAGGAAAATTCTCTGCACCATAAGACTCAACCGCAACGTCAAAATCTTCCACTGCCGGAACATGAAAACCGCGAAACAGAACTGCACCGCTTTTCATGAGTTGCTCGTCCACGTCACCTCGCCCATTAGCTAGATAATCCGCCAGGTTTGATCCGCTATCGGACGTAATTATTTCGGGGAAAGCAACATCATTCCAGTTCTGCTGTTTCATCGCCTGTCCTTAATCATAAATCGGGTTAAACAGGCCGAAAGCCGCTTCGCAAAACACGCCGGGGTCATTGAACCGCCGGTTGGCGTTTAGCGCGGAAATTGCGTGCATCTGGTCTTCGCTTAGCGAGAAATCATTAATCGCAAGATTTTCCCGCATTCGCTGCGGATTGCTGCTCTTCGGAACAATGGATGTACCGCGCTGCGTAGCCCAGCGCAGCACGACCTGCGCCGGTGTCTTGCCATGCGCCGCTGCAGTTTCCTGAACAACTGTTTCGGTCAACACGCTGTCAGCTTGGCCCGCCATATCAATCTCTACATAAGAAAGCGCTGCAAGGGGCGAAAAGGCGGTGACAGGAATGTCATATTGATGTGCCAACCGGATCAGTTTTTCCTGTGTCAGATAAGGGTGGGCCTCAATTTGCAGTACCGCTGGTTTGACCGTGGCATAGCTCATCAGGTCATGGATCAAGGCGCTGTTATAATTACATACGCCAATCTTACCTACCATGCCGGCATCCACCAACTTTTCCATAGCTTGCCAAGTGTCTTGCAGCGACACTGGCGCACGCTTCATTTGCGGATTGTCGGTGCCGGGATCAAACAACCACTCTGGGGGATAACGCGTTTCGATGGGCACATATTCCAACGCAATCGGAAAATGGACAAGATAGAGGTCCAGATAATCCAACCCCAAGTCATCAAGAGATTTTTGGCAAGCCACCTGCACGTGATCGGGATGGTGAAAGGTGTTCCATAGCTTGGATGTAATCCAAAGTTCATCGCGGGTGACAAGCCCCTCGGCCATGGCGCGGTTCAGCCCTTCGCCAACCTCTGCCTCATTCGCGTAGTCGGCTGCACAATCAAAGTGTCGATATCCGGCCTCTACAGCCTCCACCACGACATCAGCAGCAGCATCGCTGCTTACTTTCCATAAGCCAAATCCAATTTCGGGCATTTGCTTCATAGACTATCCTTTACTGAAAATGCTGGAGGTAAGGTGCACCGGCAAACCGGTTGCGATGGATTCATGCGCTGCTGCTCCGATCTCGACTGACCGCAGTCCGTCATATGTCGAGATTTCCGGTGCACCGCTATCCAGTAAAGCGTCGTGAAACTTGATCAATTGAAAGTAGGTTGCCCCGTGATGATCACCCGCCTTCAAAGCTTGCTCAGGCGTCGAAACCGCTTCTGTCGAAGGACCGGACCCATCGCGCGGCGACCAGGTGACATTGGCCGAGGGAATGCTTACCTCAAGCTTGCCTTTTTCACCCAGCGCATAAATTTGTTCCTGCTCTTCAGAACCTTCCGCAAACATGCATAGATCCAGCACAGCACGAGTCCCTTTGGCGAAATCGAGTATCACATAGGCATTGTCCAGAATATCAGGAATCCTGCCATCATAGCTCTCATCGAGATGGTTCACATCCTGCCCTCCCGATGCAAAAACCCTCACGGGTTCGTCCTGCAATATATGCCGCATCAGGTCGAAGAAATGACAGCATTTCTCTACCAATGTGCCTCCGGTATTCTCGCTGAACCGGTTCCAGTCGCCAACCTTCTGCAAAAATGGAAAACGATGTTCGCGAATTGAAAGCATCTTGACCGGCCCGGTTACACCGCTATGCACCCGCTCGATAAATCTGGTGACGGGCGGCATGTAGCGATATTCCAGACCGATCCACAAAAGATACGGATGGTCCTGTGCTGCCTCATGCAATGCGCGTGCGTCTTCAACTGTCGTACACATTGGCTTTTCAAGTAAAACAGCGACGGGATGCTTCATCACGTCCTGCATGATCTCAAAATGGGTGTGGTTAGGTGCGGCGATTACGACAGCGTCAATCGCTTCACTTGCCAACATCTCTTGTGTGCTCGCATAGCAAACCGGATCGGCACCCAGTTTCTGGGCATGATCGTGCGAGCCTTCCAGCGAGCCCCTGTCCGGGTCGGACAGCGCGACCAGCGTCACATCATCCAATAGCGCAATATTGCTGATATGCTCACGACCCATCATCCCGGCACCGATAATCGCGTATCTCTTTTTCACCCGTTTCCGTTCTTTCAATGAGCTTTAATGCGAAACTATTTTGTAGTGGGATTGTGCAATTTGGTAAAACCTGTCTTTTAGAACCGCAATGTAATGCCCCGCGCAAGAGCAGGCGAGATCGCTTCAGCCACGCGCAAAGCCTTGGTCATACCGATATTTACCTCATCCTGATTACGCTCGATTGCGACGACAATTTGCCGTGCGCATTCTTCAGGTGGCATCTTCTTGGTCGGGTTGCCATCATTCATCTGCGTGTCAACAACCGGCGGTAGCGCCTCGATCACGCGGATATTGGAATCCTTGAGCTGTTCACGCAGACCAAGCGTGTAAAACCGCAACCCCGATTTGGTAGCGCAATATATCGGTGTGCGGGCGGCCGGTGCAATGGCAAGCCCCGAGGTGACATTGACAATTGCCGCCTGCGGCCGTTTGCGCAGACTGGGCATCAGGCCAGTGATCAATCGGATGGGCGCGTTAAGATTGGCATAGATGCAATCATCAGCCGCATCGGCAACCGGATTACCCTCACGAAAGTCATGATCGACGAGCTGACCCGCATTGTTGAGCAGCACATCAACGCCTTTATTACCCCATTCTTTAAGCAACGCATCCACGCCAGCGGCATTGGACAGATCAGCCTCAATAACCTCAAATCCCTCCTGATGCATGGCGGACAGGCGCTCAGGATTGCGTCCTGTCAGCGTCACTTTCGCACCTTTTTCCTTCAGTTGTCGGGCAATTTCGCGCCCGATACCCGCACTGCCGCCGGTGAGTAAGACGATTTTATCTGCAAGTTCCATTACGTCCCAATCAAAGCCTTCCCCGCTGTTTCAAATCCTTCCCGCATCCTTGCAGCATTCGACATTGCGAGCAACCGCTTAATCTGAAGGACATTTCGCAAACGGGCCAGATTTTTCGCACCGCAAAACCTAGTAATTGCCGCTAACGATCCAAATGCTTGTTCTGCGATATTTCTGGTAGCGGAGGAGGGACTCGAACCCCCGACACATGGATTATGATTCCACTGCTCTAACCACCTGAGCTACTCCGCCATCGGTTTCTCTGCAGGACTTGAATCGCTACAAAAAACCTTGGATCGCGGCGCTATAGTCGCCGCATCTTTATCGGTCAACAAGTTGACTATCATTTTCTTGTACTTGCAACCCAACAGCCATCCGCGCTAACAGTCATGCCCTTGCCGCTCTGCGGCGCAATGGGGCCGAAAATGAACAAATCCTACGACATATTGATCGTTGGCGCTGGCCATGCCGGCGCGCAAGCTGCTATCGCACTGCGGCAGCAGAAGTTTGAAGGTACAATCGGTCTGATGGGTAATGAAAAATACCCGCCATATGAACGCCCGCCGCTATCCAAAGAGTATCTGGCCGGAGATAAACCGTTTGAGCGTATCATGTTGCGCCCCGAAAGTTTTTGGGGTGAGCGCAATATCGATCTGCTAACCGGTTGCCGGGTATCGAAAGTGGATCCGATGGAAAAGACGGTCACGCTAAGTACCGATGATGAAATTGGTTACCACAAACTAATCTGGGCTACAGGTGGCTCGCCCAGAATGCTGGATTGCCCGGGCAGTCAGGCGCGCAATATTCACGGTGTACGATCTCGCGCAGATGTCGACAAGATCATGGCCGCCCTGCCCTCAACGGATAAAGTCGTGGTTGTAGGCGGTGGTTACATCGGCCTCGAAGCAGCGGCCGTACTCACAAAACTCGGTAAGAGTGTGACGATACTGGAATCGCTTGACCGGGTTTTAACGCGGGTCGCCGGCGAAACTCTTTCTCGCTTTTATGAAGAAGAACATCGTCGGCAAGGTGTCACGGTCGAGCTAAATGCCATGGTAGAGTCTTTTGAGACCAATGACGACGGAATGGCGACCGGCGTCAGGCTTGCTGACGGACGTGTTCTAGATGCAGATATGATCATTGTTGGCATCGGTATTATTCCGGAGACTGGTCCACTGGTGGCGGCTGGTGCTGCTGCTGGCAATGGCGTCGATGTGGATCAAACGTGCCGCACCAGCCTGAACGGTGTTTACGCCATTGGCGATTGCGCTGCGCATGCCAACCGCTTTGCCCACGGTGCACATATCAGGCTCGAATCCGTGCAAAATGCCAATGATCAGGCAAAGGTAGCCGCGCTCGATATTATTGGCGAGAAATGCGAATATGATGCAGTGCCGTGGTTCTGGTCCAATCAATATGATCTCAAATTACAGACGGTCGGTTTGTCCACCGGCCATGATGAATATATTGTACGTGGTGATCCGGCCAACCGGTCCTTCTCGATTATATATCTGAAGGATGGTAAAGTGATCGCTCTTGATTGTGTGAATGCAACCAAGGATTACGTACAAGGCCGCAAAGTCGTTGAGGCAGGCCTTGCGCTGGATCGCACACAACTGGCGGACCCAGATATTCCGATCAAGGAAGTCGAAAGCGCTTAACCGCGAAACGGCCATTCGCCAATAGATTGCCAAGGCCCATCCATATAATGATGCAGTGCCAGTCCTTTGATCTGAAATGGGCGCGGCTCAAATTCCAGTGACAATTTTGTCATCAGCGCTTTCGCTTCTTTCGCTGAGACCTTGTTCTGCACCGTGACATGCAACCGTGGTGTCTGCTGATCCTGAGCGACCAGCAGCCCGTGAAATCTGTCCGCCAGTTCCATTCGCATCGCCAGCAGGTCGGGGGAATGCAGCTGATAGGCCACCCCGCTGCCAAGGTGGATCAGGCGCTGCAGAGACGTCACCGGAGGCGCGTTATATCGGGTCATGTCTTTCACCGCCTGCTTGATCTCGTCCAATGCTTGCGGCGGTAGATGATGAAACAGCGTGATATGCGCAGGCAGGACATTACGCTCTACCGGATAATATTTCCGACGCAGCGCATCGGCCCAAGCGAGATCTTGTTTTCCCATCACAGCGGTCATGATGACCGGTTTATTGTCCGCTATCATTCGTACAGACTATCGCCAAAAAAGAAGGACTGCGAACGAATAATCTCGATCGGACAGAATGGCAAAGCACCGCAGGTAAAAAGAGATTTTTTCCCGTGCTTCTTGCTATGATGACCCGGCATGTTGGGAGGAGCAAATTTATGACACAAGATAAGAAACCGCCTGTCTGGTTCTGGGCCCTGGGAATATTTGCCCTGATATGGAATGGCCTTGGTATCGGTGCCTATGCCAATGACATCATGATGACGGCCGAAAAGCTTGCCAGTATGACTGAGCTGGAGCAGAACCTGTTTGTCAATCGGCCCTTCTGGGCATCGGCCGCCTTTGCAGTTGCCGTCATTGGCGGTTTCATGGGGTCGATCATGCTGCTATTGCGCAGGCGGATAGCAGTAAGGTTATTCCTGATGTCTCTGATCGCGGTGCTGATCCAGTTCGCCAGCTATTTCATTCTTGACGGCTATCCGGACTATTTCAGCCAGAACGGATGGTTCATGCCCATATCCATCCCCATTCTTGCGGTCGCTTTTCTGTTGTTCGCACGCTGGGCAGAGAAAAGCGGATTCCTTCGATAGTATTCCGGTGATCAGGTTTTGGTACTAAATGGTGTAAAATTGGTGGATTCATCGTAAATATCGACACCCTCACGCCGCTTCAGCCAGCCCACTACTGCATAGGTAACCGGTGTCAGCACCGCCTCCCACAGGACTTTGAGCAGCCAATTGGTCACCATCACGGTCAGCACGGCCGACGTTTCCCAGATGCCCCAAAAAGCCAACGGATAGAAAATCAGGCTGTCCACACCCTGTCCGACCACCGTTGAGCCGATGGTTCGAGACCAGAGCGCCCTGCCCTGCGTCCAGACTTTCATTCGTGCCATCACGTAGCTGTTCACGAACTCTCCGGCCCAGAAAGCCAGAATTGACGCGGCAACAATGCGCGGAACCTGACCGAAAACGCTTTCATAGGCGGCCTGCCCTTCCCAGCTGTCGGCAGGTGGCAAAGACACCACGACCCAACTCATGAAGGCCATAAAGACCATCGCGGCAAAACCCGCCCAGATGACCCGCCGGGCCCGCGCATAGCCGTAGACCTCAGTCAGAATATCGCCAATGACATATCCTAGTGGAAAGAAAAGGATACCAGCGCCGTAAACCCATTGCTCACCGCTAATGGTCACAAAGGTCGGCTTCGCCGCGCCGATAATATTGGAAAGCAGCAGGATGGTGACAAAGGCCGCCATCACAAAATCGAAATAGCGAAAATTGTGACCGGACTGACTGGCAGCACTGCTGCGCTTAATGGGTTCGGAGTTCATCTCCCGATGATTAGCCAATTACCACAAAGTTTCAATGGTATAACTTGCACGGACTCCGCAGCATCCGCCAAACTCAATCCGATATCAGTGCCACTTCCGCCTCATCGTTTTCGTCCGGCGCAGGAAGAATATATGCAGCCACTGCGGCGTTGGCCCCGAAGATCCGCTTCGCCATAACACTAATATCCTTAACCGTCATTTCGCGCAAAACGCTCTCACGCATGCGATGCCGAACCATTCCATATCCACTCGTTTGCGCATCTCGGAGCACGCTCATCCAATAGCCATTATTCTGGAGCGAGCTGTCAATATCGTCGACAATAGGTTTCAACGCCCGCTGAAAAACATCCCCGTCAATAGGCTCCGCTGCCAGTTGTTCTCCGACTTGCAAAATGGCCTGACGGACCTCGTCAGCCTTTTCAGGTGCGGCTGTCACGCTGGCAAACATATAGCCATAATCGTCATACAGGTTGCTCACGAACATCCCTGCGCCTGGTGAATAGGTCAGGCCCATATCTTCCCGAAGAACGTTCGACAAACGGTTGCGGAATATACTGCGCAAGACCTGCATACGTAGAGGATCTTTGGGGTCGGAAGCATCCGGTGCCGGCCAATAGACACGCACCATGGCCTGATCAGCATTGCCCTGATGATAATATGTAAATGGTTCGGCCGGCTGTGACGGAAATTCCAGATTACGCATCTCCGGAAACGCACCTTTGTTGTCAGCACGTTCTGGCAAGGCTCCAAATGTCCGCGCAACCTCAGCGATGGCAGAGGCCCTGTCGATGTCACCCACAATAGTAATTTCTATCAAACCGTTTTGCAGCTGTGGGTCAATCCAGTCCCGGACATCCTGGATTTCGGGAGACAAAAAGGCCTCCAGATCAGAAAAACCATAACGCGGATCACCGGAGCGGATCATCCGTGGTAATTCCTTTTCTGCGACCGTCATCGGTGAAGCTTTGTGGGTTGGGTACCAGGCTTCCATTTTCTCATGATAGCGTTTAGCCGTCTGCTCACGATAAGCAGGCGCCGTGATATGTGCTGTCATTAAATTCATCTGGTCAGCAAAGTCTTTCGGGTCCGTGCGACCGACAACTTCCAAAGCATCATTATCAGGACGCAGGCGAACACGGGCTCCGACATTCTTACCTGCAAACAGTGTTTGCAGATCATCTGCACTATGCCCCTCCACGCCGCTGCGGCTCAAGAGATTTTCCGCCAGTCTGCGCAGTTCTTCGCTTTTTTCCGGCATCGATAGGAAGCCGCTGCCAACTCTCACGCGGATACCGATCGTATCAGCATCAAAATCCGTCTGCTTGAAATTCAGCCGAACATTATTGGCAAAGGTGATGGTATAGGCATCGGCATCGGCCAGATAGGATTCCTTTTCAACGCGACCGGGCTCTCCAAAGTCGGTATAGGCAAATTTTATGGCCTTTTGATTTTCCGGAGCGGAAACGGCAATTTGACGGGATGCCAGAAATGCGGACCTTATCTCCTTTTCAGGATTATCAATTTTCTGGCTGGTGGCGAGATAAACTACCGGTTCTTCAAAGCCGGCCCAACGTTCACGAAACACGCGCTCCACGTCCTCCAGCGCTATTTCCGCTACAAATTCCTCAAACCGTGCGAGGCTATCTTCCGGTGAAGTGAACACACGTTCGTTGGCGAAACTGTCCACCAGCTCCTTTGCATAATTATATTCCAGCCTTGCATAGGTCTTGCGTGTACCTTTGCGATCTACGGCGACCTGCTGCGCTTTACGCTGCCTTGCGATAACCTCATCCAGTTCGACTTGCGAAAAGCCATAGGCCAGCGCCCGCCGGATCTCCTGATCCCCTGCGGCCAGTGCCTCCTTCCAGTTGTCCGGTCCGCTGCGGAGTCGAATGATCCAAGCATCAACAGTATCCTCTGGCGCATAGCGGCTGATGGATCCGTTCAGAAAATCCGCCTCACCTGTATCAATCATACGGTCGAGCCGGCGATTGACAATCTGTGCGCCAAGCGCCCTCAACAGCCCTTCTTTTCGTCTTGCCTTGTTGTCCGGCCATTTCACATAGGGTTGCAACGATCCCAATGATACAAAGGTAAGGATCTCGTCATGGTGGTGGTAGCCGATTTTTCCCGGAACAATGTCAGCGGGCGAGAGCTTCACCTGCGGAAGTGCCTTTGTTTTCGGACGCCAATCACTGAAATAGGCCTTGATCTTTTCGATCGCCAGATCGGTTTCGACATCACCGATAAACGCGATGAAAGTATTTTCCGGGCGATAATAACCGCGATAATATTTCACAAACTCTGATCGCGGCATCGTTGCGATGGTTTCATCCACGCCGATTGGCAAACGATTAGTCAGACCGCTGCCTTCCGTCAAAAAACCCATATTGGCGATCAGAGCGCGGAAATTGATGGAATCCCGGCTGCGTTTTTCCGAAGCAATCACGCCGCGTTCCCGTTCGATGGCTTCTTCATCAAGAGTCAGGTTTTCCGCTGTTTCACGCATCAGGAAAAACGCTTCGTTCAAAATGTCGTCACCCACCGTTGGCAGGTTGAGTTTATAGGTGGTCTGGCTGAAACCGGTGCTCGCATTGGTGTCGGCGCCAAATGCCAGGCCATATCGCTCCAGGCGCTTGATCATCTCACCTTCTGCAACATTCTTGGAACCGTTGAAGGCCATATGTTCAAGAAAGTGGGCAATGCCTCTCTGCTCTTTCGTCTCGTTCAGTGAACCGGTGGCAATCCGCATGCGCACAGCCGCAACACCGCTCGGCGTGCTGTTTTTCATAACCGCATAGCGCAAACCGTTTTCGAGCGTTCCGTAAACCACTCGCGAATCCGGCTTCAGATCGCTAGCATCATGGGCAAATCCACCATTGCTATCATCACCTTTGGCCATTGCGGGACTTACTGCAAACAAGGAAAAGGCTGCAAACAATGCAGGGGCAAATCGCAAGCGGGATTTCTGTCGCATTATTAATTCTCCGGGGAATCAGGGGAAGCATTCTGATTTTTTCTAAGGCTATTACTATATAAGACGCACAAGAATGCGAAGCCCTCAACAAATAGACCAATATTCAAGATACATTTTTGGTATCATCACTTTCACCGATCCGATGACGTGGACAAGTAATTCACGGTTCTGTTTCCTGAGGTTCATTCGGGGTATAAGGGGTTGGGAACGCCCCCAGGAAACAGATGCCTGTAATTTTAGCTAGAACCGAGCTCGGACGCCCATCGTCACGCTGCGACCACCATTAAATTGATAGGTATTGGGAAAGAAGAAGTCGGCATCTGATCGGCCGGGAGTGGGCCCCGAAGCGTTTCGGATATCCGCCTCTTTTGATCCCCTAAGCAGATCATCGCCCTCCACGAAAACCGTCCAATTGCTACCGAATTTATCAAATGTGTAGGACAGTCTTAGATCAAGCGTCGAGAATGCCGGCAAAATACTATTAATATCCCTGGCGGTGTAAGAGGTAACAGTCTGGCTTTGCCGTGTGTAAATCAGGCGACCGTCAAACCCGCCTTTGGCATAGTTTATAGACGCGTTATAAACCCAAGCTGCTTGATCTGCCAACGGGCGATCCAGCGACAACTGCGTCACCTGACGAGGAGGAGGTGTGAATGCCGTAACCAATGTTGGGAAATCACCTTTAGTGTAGGTTAAATTACCCAGAACGCCAAAATCCTTTAGAAAACCTGGAAGAAAATCCAGTTGCCGGATCAACTCCAACTCAAAGCCATAGATTTTTCCGCCTTCACCATTTTCCGGTCGATTTAAAGTAAATGCCGTATCCGGAGCAAAATCAACCAGGTCGGGTCGATCTATTGCAAGTTGCCCGAAAGTATCCAGGACCCTCTGGCGCACAGTTTCATTTGGTGCCAGTTGGAAAAATACATTGGTAAAATTGTTGGAGATTTTCTTGTAAAAAAGCCCTGCCCTGATGAGACCTGGTGTATCCTGGAAATAATAAGCTACATCAAGGTCAAAATTGTCGGTTGTAGACGGTTTCAGATCAGGATTTGCTTCGCGGATATTTACGGAAGCAAAATTCGGTCGTAAGTCTATCGATATTCTGTTCGTGCTTCGAATAAGCCTGAAATCGGGGTTAACCGTCGACCTGAAATAACCGAACCGGGCGACCAGATTGTCCATCGGACGATAGTTTACCAATATGCTCGGTGTCCAGGTCGAGGTCGTTCCTGATACGTCCACAAAATTGACCAATCCGGCACTGACAAACGTCGCCCGTGGTTCCCTTTGCACTCCCGGCTGGTTAAGTCGCACAGAGGGCGCACTTAATACAGTTCCATTGCGATCTACGCTCTCAAATCGCACACCGCCAATCGCATCAAAATCGCCAAAAACAACTTTAACCTCCAGATAAGCGGCCAGCCTTTTTTCCTTAGTAGTCGCTGGCAACAGTCCGCCGACGTCCGCTATCGGATCAAGTGTGGTTGCATCGGTAAAGCGATATCTTTCTTCGTTAAACGCCGTCGCAGGGTCATCTGCCGTTAAACCAGCAAGTGCATCGAAAATGGTATCAATCGAACGTGGTTTAATCGCTGGAAATACAAATCCATCACTTCCGATATCAGCCAAGGTCGGGAAATCCAAAAGGCCGGGAGCAATATCATCCGCCGTCGTGTTCCGGCCAAATATTCTGGAGTAGTTGACGCTGGGTTTCAAAAATCCTCTGGTCGCGGTGGCAAAACGGTCATCCGCAGACCGCCGTTTGCTACGGTCATATTTACCGCCAGCTTCAAGATAATTTAGGAAGCCTCCACCGAACTCATACCTTGCACTGCCTTCCAAAAAATAAGCTTCGGTAGGGCTGTCGGTTATGGTCCGGGAAGCATTGGTCAAATTATACTGACTTGGATCATTGACGATAGCAAATCCCTGCTCCGTCAAGGAAGGGATTGGGATACCGTTGGATGCAATCACGTACCCGCCGTCTACGATCCGAGGAGTCATGGCCGCATCATCATCAGGATTGATCACCGCCGTCGCGGGATCAATAATGCCCGTCAAATTGTTAAGTACATTAGCGATCAGCGTCAAATTGACATTGTTGGATTGCGCTTTGGCTTTCGAATAGCCTGCCTTGTAATTGAACGTCCAGCGGTCGAGAACTGTATCACCGCGCAGGCTGATAGAACTACTTCGTATCTGCTGATCGACGACATTCAACGCGGTCACCGGCGCCAGACCTGACAATGTGGTCCGCCGACGAACTTCTCCTCCCAGCTCAGGAATAGGCATATCTACGCCCCTGGTGCGATAGCTGATGGCTGTTCGGGAATTTTCGGTTACAACGTCACGTTGGTTCCGCTGAAGGTCCAGACGCAATTTGGTGTGTGAACCAATATCCCACGCTAGATTGACAGATGCCAATAGATTCTCTTCGTCACGGTCACGCTGGAAATAGTTGGCCCCCGTTAGCAATCGACTTTCAAACTCGGGATCAAATGGAAATTGCGCTGGTGGCGGTACAAGAGCACCGCTGGTAAACCCGGCTGGCAATACCTGCGGTGTACTGCTCAGGATGCCGATATCGTAATTGGTTCGGTCGGTCTTCCGATATTGCAGAGTAGCAGCCACGCCAAAATTATTGGTGATTTTTTTGGCGACAGTGCCTCCAATTTGATATTCCTCACCAAAAGCCCGGTCAAAGCCACTCTCACCTTCAGCGCTGAGGTTTAGAGCAAAATCACCATAGTCCAGCCCTGACTTGGTCTCAATTTCTACCAAACCACCAGAACCATTGGACTCATGGCTTGGGAGAAGTGATTTCTGAATCCTGATCTCGGAAATATTGTCAGCTAGAAAACCACTGAGATCAACAGTTCGTTCGAAATTTGTACCCTGCAGTTCCAGTCCGTTTAGCTGTACATTGATCGCTTCGGAACTAAAACCACGCACAGTTATACGAGACCCCTCTCCCGTCGCATTGTCTCGACCAAAAGCTACACCAGGAACACGTCGCAGCGCCTCCGACACTGTTTCGGCCGGAAAACCACCCAGCAAATCAGACGAAACGATAGTAGCATTATTGTCCGCATTTTTCTGCTTGTTCAGCGCCTGTTGAATAGAACTGCGATAACCGAAAACGACGATATCTTGATTGGCTTCACCGACTTGTACATTGGCTTGCTGGCGCGACCCCGGGGACACGGATACGGTGACAGTTTTGACTTGCTCACCCAGATATTCCACCCGAACAACTTGCCGCCCGCGCGGTACTGCGGGAAAATAATATTGGCCGCGATCATCTGTAATCGCTTCCAGATTTGTTCCGTCTATGCGTACCAACGCACCCCGCAAAGCGCTACCGGTACTAGTGTTCACGACCGTACCGGAAACTATACCGGTGCTACGACCTTCCGGCGAGCGATCGTCTTGAACAGCCGCTCCAGCAGAAGTGTTTTGAACGACCGCAGGCGCCGCGGAGGCCGCAGTTGCTGATGGTGCTGCTCTGTTTCGCAACAACCGTGATGTATTTGCAATCCGGAGAGCCAGTACATTTGGTTCGATTTCACGAAAGGAAATGGCTGTATCGCGTAGCAACAGACGCAGCGCCTGTATCGGGGTCAAACGACCGGA
Source organism: Sphingorhabdus sp. EL138 (assembly GCF_900258045.1). GTDB lineage: Bacteria > Pseudomonadota > Alphaproteobacteria > Sphingomonadales > Sphingomonadaceae > Parasphingorhabdus. Next base: position 1,117,855 of record NZ_OGVD01000004.1, read on the forward strand.
CACGGCATTTGCCCGCTTATTCGCAACCATCTCCGGTGGATAGACCAGATTTTTTCCGGTCTTCAGCGCATAGCTTTTCAAGGCAGAGGACAAAGCCTGGTCCGGCATGTTGAAAAATATCGCCTGTTCTTGGGCATGGGCCGATCCGACGATTGCGATGTTGGCGGCACCGGTTAACATTGCTGCTTGCAGCAGTCTGAACGAACGAGATGGCATATGGATCCCCTGTCTTTATTTCCCTGCTGGCTGTCAGTCATCCGCTGACTAGCCTCACAAAAGGTAAGACGCGCGAGGTTCACCATCCCTCAAAATCTTTTTCAGATAAGGGAGAAATGTTAGTGATTCCATGATAGATTATTCTTGAAAAACGCTATATTTTTCAGATGCTAAAGCTCATTCTTTCCAGTCGAGAACAATGTCACCTTCACCGGATGGTGCGCTGTTTTTGACGGGGAATGATGCTTCGAGAGCCGCGGCAAAACTGTCAACAGAACCGACCTGGAAAATACCGCTCACCCGCATGTCGGAAAGCGTTGGATCGCCGAACACCAATTTACGCGAGGAATATCTGTTCACCTCCTGAACAATCATGCCCAGTGGCTCATTGTCAAAAATCAGGCGGCCGTCTTTCCAGCTTGTCGCCACGGCCGTATCGATCACATTGACTTTGAAAGGCAGGTCACCCTGCGCGATCAGCTGCTCACCCGGTTTCAACTGTTTCTTGCTCACCGCATCCGGATTGGCAGTATCACTGTCATCCTGATCGACCGTCACGATTCCTTCGATAAGCGTCACACGCACTTCGTCATCGCTCCGCCGAACCGAGAAAGTCGTCCCAATAGCGGTAACCAGTTTGCCATCAGCTTCCACCACGAAAGGACGATCGGCATCCTTGGCGACTTCGAACAACGCTTCGCCGCGCAGCAGGATCAGGTCACGCCTGTCCTCGCTAAAGTTAATCTGGACAAGGCTATCGGTATTCAGTTCCACAACGGAACCGTCAGGCAGGTTGACTGTCGATCTCTGACCGATAGCCGTCCTGTAAATGGGTGAAGACTGTGATCCACTCTGGGCCAGTTGTTGGGACGGATCTGTATCAGCAGAACTTCCCATATTCCCGAAGGGTTTCAGCATCACCATCGAAACAACAACGATCAGGAGAGAAGCCGCAATCGCGCCATATTTCATCCAGCTGTTGTTGTTCGCTCCTGCAGATACAGCAAGAGCATTTTGGCGCATCGCCATAATTTCGTCATCGACAGCGCTATCCTGCATTGCCGTCCAGACTTCTTCCTGCAACGCATAAGCCTCGGCATGTTCAGGTGATTTTTCGAGCCAAGTCTTGAAACGCCTTTGATCTCCTTTGCTGGCATTATCTGCACGCAGCCTTGCAAACCAGTAGGCAGCTTGTTCCTCGACACTGTTGTCCGCATCCATTGCATTCATGTTATTTGGATCCATCATTCCGGTGGCCCCAAACGATGTGCAAGATGCTTGATGGCATCCATCATGTGCTTTTCAACTGAACTCATCGATATACCTAATTGCTGCGCGATCTCGCGATATTTAAACTCTTCAAACCTGTGCAACAGGAAAACATTCCGTGTGCGTTCCGGCAATTCGTTTAATGCGTTTTTCAGCGCTACTACTTTCTCTTTACCTAACAAGACGCGCTCGGGTGAAAGTTCCTCAAAAGCATTTTCATTTTGGTCGGATAAATGCTTGGTAAATGATCTTTTGGTTGCTTCGCGCCGCGCCTTGTCACGTAGCAAGTTGGCTGCGATCTGAAATATGAAGGCTTCTGGCCGCTCCAATTTTGTTGAATCTGTCCGCGATGTCAGACGATAGAAGACGTCTTGTACAAGGTCATCCACTTCATTCTGATTGTAGACTCTTTTTCGGAAATATTTTTCCAGCGGAACACGAAACTGTGAAAAAAGCTCCTCCAGGCCGTCATGCAGCGCTTGTCCGTCAAGATCATCTGCAGCGGATGTGATACCAGCAGATTTCTGGGATTCATTGTCTTTACTTGATGTCAATCTAGCCCCTAATCGAATCCGGTCAGATGGCGTAATAAAGGGGCAGAAGATAATACTTGTCAACGAATGTATAAGTATTGGCCTTTTATGTCGGCAGTGAAATACTATTAGTTCAGCTTATGTCTTGCTACTGGCAAATCACGCTTTTGCAGTCACTTCGGCCATCCACACAAGGTGATCCGGTGGTTGACATTCAATCCGATCCTGTTTACGCGCTGAGCCGCAGAAAACTGCGAATAAGCAGCTTTTCTTCGGAAACAGGGATTTCTAAGGTGCGCGCCCGTAGCTCAGCTGGATAGAGCGCGAGACTTCTAATCTTGAGGCCACAGGTTCGACTCCTGTCGGGCGCGCCAATCCTTGTTTCCCTATTTGTTAAAACCGCGCTGTACGGCATCCATGGGTTCGGATGTGACGGGATATCCAATCCCCTCCGGTATGCATAAATGCACACCGTCGTCGCGCTTTTCGATGGTCGGCGACACCATAGTTACCGGATGGCTCATGCTGTGCTCTGCGGCCTCAACAAAGGAATCAAATTGCGCCAGTCGTTCCAGATTGCGCTTGGTCGGAAAGATGATTTTGACCTCTCCGGCGTCTGCTTTATCCAGCACGCCCTGCGCGCTACTCCAGAACAGATTATAATTTTCGGTTTCATCAACCGTCGCTTCTGCGGCGTGATCGTCGTGCGATATCATGTAAAAGCGTGTATCAAAAACCCGCTTTTCGGCAAAAGGCGGGCACCAACGGGTAAAAGGCACCAACTTGTCGAGACTTAACTGCCAGTCAAACTGACCGCATATTTCTGACAATATTGTACCGTCATGCAAAGCTGCACGGGCCTCCATCACCCGCTTTGCCGCAAGGTCACCGTCAACCGCAACGGCGATGCCGGTTTCTTCAATGGATTCACGAATTGCCGCAATACGCGCGCCATATTCATCGACGTCATCATGGCCAAGGGCTCTGGCAAAATCATGGTCGGCATCATCCACTCTTCCTCCTGGGAAAACCGCCGCGCCTGCAGCAAATGCCATTTTTGCAGAACGTTCCACCATCAACAGGTCCGGTGCCGTGTTACCCGGCTGATCCCGAAAAATAACCAGTGTTGAGGCGGGAATGGGTTTTGGCATTGGTTTCCCGGTCAGGGCATCAATTGTGTTCGGCTTATTTTGATCTGTCATCGTGTCATATGACCAGCATGATCCGGCAATGTAAAGGCGCAGCATAAAACTTGGCTGTTGCCATAGCGATTTGCCAAGCCACTATGTTCGTGGCAATTACCAGGGATGGGCATTGTTGAAATCTTGGGACTGGCTGGCAGCGTCAGCCTTTTGTCGGGCTGGCGGCTCTATCTTACGGTTTTCGTAACGGGTCTGGCCATGCGGCTACAGTGGATTAGTCTACCGGAAAATCTGCAGATGTTGGATGCGCTTGCCAATCCCTGGGTTCTGGGCATCAGTGCTTTGGGCGCAGTCGCCGAATTTTTTGCCGATAAAATATTGTGGCTAGATAGCATTTGGGACACGATTCACACCGTGATCCGCCCTCTCGGCGGTGCTCTTCTCGCTTTGGCGGTGGTTGATTCCGGTGATCCCGCTTGGCAGGTTATCATCTTTCTACTCGGCGGTGGCGCGGCATTGATGAGCCACGGCGCGAAGGCAGGTGCACGCGCCATCGTCAACACCAGTCCGGAACCAGTCAGCAATGCTGTGGTATCCACAGGCGAAGATGTCGCGACGGGCGGACTATTGTTCCTGGCTTTTGCCAATCCGGTGGCGGCACTGATCATCGCATCTGTATTGCTGATCCTCTGTCTTTTTCTGGTTTACAAAGGCTATCGGCTGTGGCGAAAAATCGTCTCCAGCGGCAACTAGCTATCCGATTTCCGACCAGGCTGAAAAGATTTCAGACATGATCCGATGGGCTGCACGATTATTTCTGATGAGATTTTTCGGTTCCCTAGATGCAATTAACTGGCGAACCTGGCCATAAAGCAGATGCAGATTTTTGGCGAGATTACCCCCCTTTTTCATATCCAGGCTGGCCATCAGGGAATCCACAATCGTCAGCGCCATAACCTGTTGATCAACAATTTCCCGGGATTGGCCACGACGATAAATCAGGTGAATTTCGTCGAGCAGATTGAGTAGCTCTTCAAACAAGATATTCACCAGTTCATGCGCGTTGGCATTCAACACCCGTGCTTCTTTTCCGGCAACTGCATAGCCGGAATGCGCAATGCTCATATCGTGCATCATTTCTCTCCCGCGCGAGGCGCTTAGTCACTATTGTTGTTCCAGATCGCTATCTGCTGCGTAAGATAGCTTTGAGTCGCTTGAAGCACGACCAGTTGACGATCCATATTCGCAAAACTTTGCTGCAGCTGGGCTTCATAGCGACCACTGTCTTGGTCAAGTTTTTCCCAGGCATCGGCCAAATTTTCCTTGATCTGGTCCAGGCGTTTTTGCGAACTTTCCAACGCACCATTATCGCCTTGCAAGCGATCCCGGATCGCCTGAAGGACGCCGGCTATGCCAGGATTATTGTCATCGACCACCAATGGATCGAGCATATTGGATACTGCTTCGGCATCGCTGCTCAGCACCGCTTCAAGCCGTTCCTTGTCAATCGAAAGCGTTCCGTCACGGTCGGTTCTCACACCAATATCGGACAACGCGCGATACGGGCCGCTATCGACCAGAGTCGCTGCCCCAATCTGTCCCAGCGACCGGATCATCTCCCTGACCCCCGGATCCCCGGCCAGCGGTCCGGCAGTCCCGCTGTCTGTGCCAGCGGCCGTCGCAGCGTTCAGTGCGTTGCGCAACTGATTATAGGCATCAACAAAATCCGACACGAGATCGGAAATGGTGGTCGTAGGCTGATCCCCGCTGATAATGATTTGCATGCCCGGCGAGGCAGTATTCAGCCTTACTGACACACCCGGAATTGCATTTTCAATGACGTTACTACCATAGGCCAAATCCACGCCATCCACCACTATGAGTGCGTCCGCCGCTTCGCTCACCAAAGTCATTCCGGTAACAACTGGCGGATAGTTATAGTCTGCAAAATCACCGCTCACAGAGAATGTCTGATCTTGTCCCTCCTGCCCTTCCAGAACGAGGCGTGCACCATGATTATCTGTGATAATTGACGCCGAAACACCTGCTCCTACTTCATTGATCGCGTTTGCAAGATCCGTGATGCTGGCTGCGCCGTCCAATAGAGTGATATCGAAACTGCCACTGCTGCTGACGATCGTCATAACGCCGGCGCCAACAACGATATCACCATCCGCCACGACATCGGATACCAACCGGCGCGGCGACGCCAGCTGGTTGACTTCGAGTGTCGCCGGAAGCCCTTGCCCCAACGGACAATTGCAGGTGTGACAGCTCCGGCTTCGATGAGAACCCGTGACAGGCGATCATAGTCGAGTTTCAGCATGACACGCCGCCAGCCAGGCGCTCCTGGTTTTCAATCTCTTGGGCCATCGCAGTGGACCCGGAGGTGATCTCGCCCGAACCATAAACCAGACGCACGGAACCGGGCAGCAGGTTAGCGTCCGGCAAAACCGCAACGGGGCAGTCATGATTCTGCAACAGTTTCGTATCAGCCGCGGCAACATATAAACACACTTCGCCAACATCCGCCGCCATCAGCTCGATAGCTGCGTCGCATCGCTCCTGAAGCAGTTTCTTGTTGGTTCTTGCATGGCCCACAGCCTGCTCAAATAAGGACAGGACGACTTCCCATAGCTGCTTCGACAGATGCCCTTCATCGATTGCTTTCAGGCGGTTAATCGATAATGCCAGAGTGTCTTGGCTGGCTTCTCCTTCCTCAAGCTGTACCATCGCCGCCTGCTGTCCGTTCAGATATCCCCGCGTGTAGGCATCCGCAACTTGCTGATCTACACCGTCAACTTCGGGCTCTGGTTCATTTTCCCGAACATCATCTGAACCATCCTGTTCAGCATGCCGAAGCGGCATGTCATATGTCGCCTGAAAAGCTGTTTCTTTTGCCCCTAAACTATTGATAACAAAAATATCATCATGGCTATGAACCGGCGAAAAACTGCGCTCAGACAAAGTCATCACTGCGCCCTCCCAACAAGATGCTGCCATCTTCCGCCAGTCTCCGCGCCTGTGCGATAATCTGCTTTTGCGCGGCAACTACGTCATCTTTCGAAACCGGTCCCATCTCCGCAATTTCATCCTGAATGGCTTCCGCAGCCCGTTTTGACATACAGCTGAACATCTTCTCCGCCAGCGCAGGCTCCGCGCCTTTGATCGCCAGCTGCAACGCTGTATTTTCGATGGATCGGATACCGCCAGCAATCCCATCAATGGCAGCGCGCGCTTGATCGCCGGCTGGTCAACAAAGCCATGCAATCGTTTGCGCCAATCAGCACTGTTCGCAAAATCTGACATTCGAGTGACCGGTGTCAGATCATGCACAGGGTCTTGAACCCGTTGTTCACTAGTAAGGCTGAGTTCGTTCATGTCACACCGGCATGGTCATGATGTCTTGATAGGCCTTGATCAGCTTGTTGCGGACCTGCAGCGTCAGCTCAAAACCCAATGAGGATTTTTGCTTGGCCATCATCACACCGGCAATGTCGTTGGTTTTGCCGATGGTATAATCTTCAGTGATGTCTCCCGCCGCACGTTGCAATGCGCTGACCTCTCTCACCGCGGAGACCATGGCCACACCAAATGCTGGTTGAACCTGCGACGAACCAATTTCCAAAGAAGCCGAGGCGGCCTTTTTCAACACATCATTTTGCGCAATTATATCTTGACGCATCGCCATAAGTTGAGAACTATCAATCGCTTTCATGAGCAATCTCCAGAAACCATATCCGCTGCGCATCGATCCGATACCAAGAGGCATTTTGGTATTACTGGATTGATACGCAGCGGCAGGCCATTGCTCTCCCGGACCAGTTTGGGAGAGCGCCGATCGGAGTTCAGAATATCAACGTGATGGCTTGCCCCAATTATCCAAAGATTGAGATATATGCTCATGCAAGAGCAAAGCTTGCACACCGACCTTGTTATTTGAAACGCGGCTAAACGGAGAAGGTCCAACCAAACTTCGATTGGCTTCGGTTGCATCAACCGAGCATCGCTGATTATCATTTGAGTCATCATCTTTCCCGATTCCTGGCCCTCAAAAGCCGCCCTTGAAACAAATCAAAGTGGCATGACCCATTGGTTCGCAAACGCTATGCCAAATTCCATGAAAGGTATTTCAGTATATTTTTTAGATAGTTACCGGACGCCGACGAGCGCCGAGCCAATTTCCTGACTTCCTGGTGCCAAATCGATGACGCATCGCCATTTTTATGACGCAGGCCATTATCCGCTAAACCATCCCGAACCATTTCCGTTTTCATGCCTGAGGTTGCCGCTGACGCTCTTTGCGGTGATCCATCAGTTTTGAAAGGAAAGTTACATGACAATTATCGGAACCAATGTTGCAGCCATGCGCACCAATCAGGCGGCCAACGATGCCGAAATGAGCCTCGCCAAATCGATTGAACGGCTGTCCACTGGACGCCGAATCAACAGTGCAAGCGATGATGCCGCCGGCCTTGCCATCGCAACCCGCATGACATCCGAGATTCGCGGCCTCAACATGGCAACCCGCAATGCCAATGATGGTATCTCTCTGGCCCAAACGGCTGAGAGCGGCATGAGCGAGATCAACAACATGCTTCAGCGTATGCGTGAGCTGTCCGTTCAATCGGCCAACGGTACATTATCAGCAGGCGATCGAACCAATCTGCAGACGGAGGTCGCCGCCCTTATTCTCCAAATTGATGATGTTGCAACACGGACGGAATTTAACAACGTTGCGTTGCTCGACGGCAGTGCCGCGACCATCAACATCCAGACAGGTTCTGCAGCAGCCGAAACCGTTGTTATCAACCTGACTGATGTGACCGCCGCGACTCTGGCTGTCGATGCACTCGACATCAGTACAGAACCCGGTGCCACAGCAGCTCTGGCCGTTCTCGATACCGCTATGGATACGGTTACCACCGCACAAGCATCTTTGGGTGCATCGCAGAACCGTTTGATAGCGACGGTATCCAATCTGACAAGCCGCGTCGCTAACATTACGGAATCCCGTTCGCGTATCGAAGATGTCGACTTTTCCGGAGAAACTACTGCGCTCGCCAAAGCACAAATACTAAGCCAGGCCTCAACCGCGATGTTGGCGCAAGCCAATCAGTCGCAGCAAGGCGTTCTTAGCTTGATCCGTTAAGCGTCTGGTCCTGCTTAATGGGTTATAGGCCCCCGGCGCGTAATCACCCCACAAATGGCGCCGGGGGTTATTTTGTCAGCGTAATCACTCCTGTCCTGCTTTCGCTTGCCTTTTGAAGACGATAAATTAGCGTGACCGGCAAGCAAGGGAGCGGGATCATATGGCAGCGCAACAGATTTTGGTGATTGACGAAGGCACAACATCAACCCGTGCGATGCTTTTTGGCGTCGATGGCAAACTCCACGGATCACAGCAGGAGGAATTGCAGCAATATTATCCTTCTGCCGGTCTTGTGGAACATGATGCAGCTGAGATTTGGGACAAGACGTTGCGCTGTTGTCAAAAAATGATCGAGCAGGCAGGCGGCGCGGAAAAGATAGCGGCTATCGGAATTACCAATCAACGCGAAACCATAGTCGCCTGGGACAAACGTAATGGTGAGCCGCTTTGCAAGGCGATCGTCTGGCAGGATCGCCGCACTGCTGAAATGTGCGATGAGTTGAAAGCCGAGGGACTGGAATCGATGGTTCAGGCAAAAACAGGATTACTGCTCGACCCATATTTTTCTGGCAGCAAAATCGGATGGATGCTGAAAAACTGGCCGGAAGTTGGAGCGGCGGGTGACAATCTGGCTTTTGGGACGATTGAATCCTATCTGATCTTCCGTCTCACTGGCGGGACTCATATCACTGATGCCAGCAATGCCAGTCGCACTATGTTGATGGCGTTGGATGGAAATGACTGGGACGACGAACTGCTCCGGTTATTTGATGTTCCCCGAAAGACCTTGCCGGGCATTGTCGATTGTGCCGGAGATCTTGGCAAAACGTCGCCCGCTCTGTTTGGAGCACCGATAGCAATATGTGGGTCTGCCGGAGATCAGCAGGCAGCGACAATCGGGCAAGCCTGTCTCGACGTCGGTCAAACCAAAGCAACATTTGGCACCGGTGCATTCATTCTGACAAACAGCGGCGAAACGGCACCCCAGTCTGAGAATCGTCTACTTTCGACGGTGCTTTATCAATGGAATGGCAAACGCACATACGCGTTGGAAGGCTCTGTCTTTGTCGCTGGCAGCTTGATGCAATGGCTCCGCGATGAAGTCCGTCTGATAAGCTACGCCGGCGAAAGCGAAGAACTGGCACGATCAGTCGACGATAATGGCGGAGTTTATTTGGTCCCTGCCTTATCCGGCCTTGGCGCGCCGCATTGGAAAGCTGATGCAACGGCAGCAATTTCCGGCCTTAGTTTTTCAATAACAAAAGCCCATATTGTCCGCGCGGCTCTCGAAGCGATGGCTTATCAATGCCACGATTTAAAAACCGCATTTTCCGCTGATGGCACTGACTGGCAAAGTCTGCGTATAGATGGCGGCATGGTAGCGAATGACTGGATGGTGCAAGACCTTGCCGACATATTGGACATTCCGGTTGAACGACCCGAGTTTTTTGAGACAACGGCGCTGGGCGCAGCAATGCTGGCTGCGGTTGGGTCCGGGATATATGAATCCTTGGGTGACGCATCAGTAATGATAACCGGGCTGGAAACCTATCATCCCGACATCACTGCTTCGGGTCGCAATTTGCGGATAGAGGGATGGAACAAGGCCATGCAAACCGTTTTACAGGACTGATATCAATCGCTTTATCGTTTGTGGAATCCGGGTCTCTTGCTCGATACAGCATTTTGGAAACCAAGCCAGACATGACCATTATCAATTTTCTTAACAAAATGTCCCTGTTCATTACCTAGTCCGAAATTGAACAGGTCGACATCAATCGATTGATCGAATTGCATACCGAATTCCCGACCTTCGACCCAGCGAACCGTTCCTGAAACGGAACCGAAACCTGCTTTTTTGATCACTATTGATTGTTCTGGGAACAGATCTATCGGTGCGGTGGCGCGGATACCAAAAGTGGAAAGATTGCGGACCATAGCCTCATGTGGTCCAGAATTATCTGTAAACAGCTCTATCTTTACGAGCTTTCGTATGCGTGGCTCACGAACCGCTTCCTGCTTCTGTTCCGCTTCTGTATTTTCAAATGGCTTGGCCATCCTGATGATCCATAGTTCCGTTCCGGAATCTATTAACGGATATTGAGATAAAGCTTTAAGGGCTATGATAAAGAGGTCGGTACAGCTCTAGCTTAGTTGGTGTAGCTCGCCTGGCATCAGGTCATCTGCCAAAAAAAAGGCCCGCCAATTGGCGGGCCCTCTAATAGCGTAGCTATGCGATCTAAGCATCTTTCTTCTTTTTCTCCGCTTTCACATCCGCCCAGATTGTCTTGTAAGACAGGAAGGCAAGGATTGTAGCGATCAATAAGAAGGCGATTACCGCCCAACCGGTTTGCTTCTGCTTGACGAGTGACGGTTCTGCTGTCCAGATCAAGAAGGCCGACACATCCTGTGACATCTGGGAAACGGTCGCCTTCGTGCCATCTGAATAGGTAACTTGATCGTCTCCAGTTATCGGCGGTGCCATAGCTATATTCAGGTTCGCAAAATATGGATTATAGTGCAGACCAGCGCCTGGGCGATTAGCTTCTGGCAATTCTGATGGTGGATCAGAGTAGCCGGTAAGCAATGAATACACATAAGGTGCACCACCGTTACGCGCTTTGGTGATCAGCGAAAGATCAGGCGGAATTGCATTGTTATTTGCTGCGGCGGCGGCCACGTTATTTGCAAAAGGCTTTGGAAATTTATCGGCAGGAATCGATGGACGGGTTGATGCCTCACCCGTGTCCGGATTAACACTTGGTGTTTCGATTATCCAGTTTGCTGCAATCGCCTTCACCTCATCTTCGTTGTAACCCAGTTCTGCAAGGTTACGGAAAGCAACCAGACGAAGACCGTGGCAAGCTGCACAGACCTCCTTATAGACCTGAAAACCACGTTGAAGCTGTTGATTGTCAAATTTCCCGAATGGGCCGTCACTTGCGAAAGATACGTCCTTGGGTTTTTCATGAAACTGATATTCGACAGCTTTTACCGGCGGGTTGCTAACATACTCGACCGCGCCGCGCCCAAATGAATAGATCAGCATTCCAGCAAAGAACAAACCGATCAATATCCCGAAAAATCTTACCATTACTTCAGATCCCTGTTTCTTAGCTGGCTTGTTCTAGTGGCTTACCGGTCACTGCTTCGGTTATCGAATTTGGCAGCGGCTCCGGCTTCTCGATGCGAGAAAGCAGCGGCAATATGATCAGGAAGTGCGCAAAATAATAGGCACTCGCAAGCTGGCTCAGCATCACATAAGGTTCCTCGGCTGGCGCACCGCCACAAATACCGAGTATAACGATGCATGGGATAAGACCGAACCAGAAGAACTTTTTGAACCGCGGACGATAGTCTCCCGACCGCACAGGTGACTTGTCCAGCCATGGCAGGAAGAACCAAACCAATATGGCAGAGAACATCGCCAACACGCCGAGCAATTTCGCAGGCACAAATAGAAAGTCGAAGGTGAAGGCGCGCAAAATCGCGTACCAAGGCCAGAAATACCATTCAGGAACGATATGCGCTGGCGTCGAAAGCGGATTGGCAGGAATATAGTTGTCCGCATGCCCCAAAGCGTTTGGCATGAAGAACATCATGCCGGTGAAGAAGATCAACGCAAGGCCCAGGAACCACCCGTCTTTCGCCGTATAGAAGGGATGGAAAGGAACTGTATCTTGCGGCCCTTTTACATTAACGCCAGTTGGATTGTTCGATCCCGGGATATGCAGTGACCAGATATGTAGGATGATAACACCAGCCATCACGAAGGGTAGCAAATAGTGCAAGGAGAAGAACCGGTTCAATGCAGCGTTATCCGGTGCAAAACCGCCTAACAGCAATTCCTGAATCGGTTTGCCGACCAGCGGTATCGCCTCGAACAGACCGGTAATCACTTTCGCACCCCAGAAGCTCATCTGCCCCCAAGGAAGCACATAGCCCATAAACGCGGTGGCCATGGCCAGCAAATAAATGACCACGCCAAGCAGCCAGATCATCTCACGAGGCGCTTTGTAAGAGCCATAATAGAGGCCCCGACCGATATGAAGATATATGGCTATAAAGAAGAAACTAGCGCCATTGGCATGGGCGTAACGTATCATCCAACCACTATTCACATCGCGCATGATATGTTCGACCGAGTCAAAGGCAATTGCCGCATTGGCGGCGTAGTGCATCGCCAAAATGATACCCGTAACAATCTGCACCACCAGAAAAAATCCGGCAAGCGAACCGAAATTCCACATGTAGTTCAGATTACGCGGCGTCGGATAGCCAGCGCCCACTGAGTTGTAGATTAGACGGCCTATTGGCAGTTTCTCGTCCATCCACTGCCCGAATTCGGTGGTTGGTTTATATTGTTGTGCCCAAGGAAAACTCATTTTTCTTGCCCCTAGCCGATTTTCACGACGGTATCTGATAGGAAACTATATTCCGGTACTTCCAAATTGGTTGGCGCTGGCCCTTTGCGGGTCCGGCCTGCAGTGTCATAGTGTGAACCATGGCACGGGCAGAAATAGCCGTCATATTCGCCTTTTACTTCACCCTGCGCCGCTCCCAGTGGAACGCAACCCAAATGGGTGCAAACGCCAAGTGTGATAAGCCAGTTTTCTTTGCCGGGTTGTGTACGGTCCGCTAAAGACTCGGGATCACGAAGGCCGGACAAATCCACTGCATTGGCAGCTTCAATCTCTGAAGCGGTCAGGTTGCGAATGAAAATGGGTTGTTTACGCCAGCTCGACTTGATTGCCTGACCCGGCTCAATGGCGGAGATATCAACTTCAATCGATGACAAAGCTAGCACGTCAGCGCTAGGGTTCATTTGGTTCACCAAGGGAAATACCGTTGCAACGACACCAACGCCACCAAAGCTTACCGCTGCGATATTGATGAAGTCGCGGCGCCGAACACCACCGATTTCAGGTTCCGAAACAGCCGAATCACTGGGTTCAACCGCGGTATCAACACTAGCCATGCAAACACGCCCTTACGTTTGTTATAATCCCTGTCTGCCAGATCGAGGGCGAACCCTCAATATGTTTCATTTGGCAGCTATTGGCGCGCCTGATAGCCGCGAAGACCATGGTTTGCCAACAGTGAATTTTTGATTGACCAAACATAATGAACAACCCCATGCTCGACGAACCATGAGAGTAGCCCTTTACCAACCCGACATTGCGGGAAATTTAGGAACGATTTTAAGGACATGCGCATGTCTTGACGTTCCTGTAGATATCATTGAACCGTGTGGTTTTCCGTTTAGTGATCGCAGTTTGAAGCGGGCTGGAATGGACTATTTTGACCATGTTGATTTTACCCGGCATGCGGATTGGGATGCCTTTCTTGCTTTTGTCGATTCACGATCAACGCGTGTCGTTCTACTTACCAGCAAGGCCAAAACTGCTTATCATAAATTCACATTCCGACCGGACGACATATTATTGTTCGGATCAGAAAGTGCTGGCGTGCCCCCTGATGTCAATCAACGCGCCGACGAACGAATCACCATAAAGATGAAAAATGGCATGCGATCATTGAACCTTGCCGTTTCAGCAGGCATGGCGCTTGGCGAAGCACTCAAACAAACGGGACAATTTTCCAAATGACGGCACAGCCACCAATTCCCAAGAACGACAATCCGCTAGATGGCCAGCAGTTGCAAGCGCAGACATGGTTTGCAAAGCTGCGGGACAAAATCTGCGCTGAATTTGAAGCGATCGAAGCGGAAGCAGGCAGTGACGCATGCTTTGACTACCTGCCTTGGGATCGCGAAAACCCAGATAAAAGTCCGGGCGGTGGCGGTGTACGCGGAAGCATCAAGGGCAAGGTTTTTGAAAAAGCCGGCGTTAATATTTCCACGGTCGACGGCACGTTCAGTGAAGAATTTGCGAAATCCATTCACGGTGCGGGGGAAAACCCGCATTTCTTTGCAACTGGCATCAGTCTTGTCGCTCATATGGCCAACCCGCATGTGCCTGCCGTACACATGAATACAAGGTTCCTCTGTACCACCAAACGCTGGTTTGGAGGCGGCGCCGATCTTAACCCGCCAATTCCCTACACCGAAGATACAAACGATTTTCATGCCCGGATGAAACAGGCCTGCGATCCGCATCATCCCGGCTATCATGCAAAATACAAAAAATGGGCAGATGACTATTTCTATATCCCGCACCGGCAGGTACATCGCGGAGTCGGCGGTATATTTTATGATCATCTTGAACTCGAATCAGACGATGATTTTGACCAGCACTTTGCTTTTACGCAGGATGTCGGCCTTGCATTCCTTGATATTTTCCCAAAACTGGTGCGGCGGCGGATGGGGTTGCCGTGGACGGCGGATGAAAAAGAACAGCAACTCGTCTGGCGCGGCCGTTACGCAGAATTTAACCTGGTATATGATCGCGGCACCACATTTGGATTGAAAACCGGTGGTAATGTCGATGCCATATTGATGAGCCTGCCACCGGAAGCCAAATGGAGCTGACGTTCAAGTGACCAAGATTGATGTTCCCAACGACAACCTTGCCGTCATTACGACCTATTTTGAAATGTGTCGAAAGCCAGTATTTGAGAACAGTAGTTCATCTTTGATTCTAAGGACTTGGGACGAACCTGATTTGTTGGAATATCGGACACTATTCAGAAAAGTGGGGGAGGACTGGTTATGGTTCGGTCGACTTTTGCTGAACGATGACGAACTTCGTTCAGCAATTCATGCCCCCGAGATCGAGATTTTCAAGGTTCAGGATGATGGACATGACATTGGCTTCGTGGAACTGGATTTCAGTCAACCCGAGCAATGCGAGATATATTATTTTGGACTGGTACCGGAAATGAATGGCAGAGGCTATGGCCCCGCAATGATGACAGAGACCCTGAAACGCGCCTGGAAAAATGATGTAAAGCGCGTTTGGTTGCACACTTGCACCAATGACTCTCAGCGCGCATCCAGCTTTTATAAGCGCTCAGGATTCATCGCCTACAAACGCGAGGTCGACATGCACGCAGATCCCCGTCTGACGGGGCACCTGCCAATGGACGCAGGTCCGCATGTGCCCATCATCTCAGGTAAAGACCTCTCCAACATCTGAACCTTTGCCAGTTAACTGATAGTAGATCGATCCGATAAGGACGGTGAAAAGTATCTGCAATGCAGAACCACCTAACGCAGAAACAAGGTTTTCAATGAGCGGCCAACCTGCCCCTCCGGTCGCAAGTCCAATAATGACACCAATGATCATCTGAATGACGCCAACGGTAATCGCTCCGATAACTGCTATCATCAGAACAAGCAGCAAAATTGAGAAACCATTGTCCTTTGTGCTTTCCCAACTCTTCTTTAGCGCTTCAAGAGGGTTTCTCTCGCTAAGATCCGCGATGATAATCGGCACAAGAATTAAGCGGCAAGCGACATAGAGGCCGGGAATGATAAACAACAGGATACCTGCAAATGTGGCTAAACCAGTCAGAATGTTCGCGATCAAAAAGATAAGAAAAAGACGAAGCGCCTTACCCAGATCATCAGCAACCGTACCGCTATGTGAGGGAGCGATAGTGAAATAAATAACGAAGCCGCCAAAACTGATTAACAGATTGGACGCAATGATCGCGAACGCATTTTCACTAAAAAATGTTGAATAGGCTGCCGTTATTGCATTCAAATCTTCAGTGCCTTCCAGATTGGGCTGCCCAACAAATTGGGCCATCAACAAAGTCGGCAGGAAAAGAAAGACTCCCGCTATTGCCAATATCGCTTCCTTATGATCACGCAAAATCGCCATCGCGCCGCTCCAGCACTCCATATAATTGAGCTTCATTGACTTGACCCTCGGGTTTGAAATTCATTCCCCGCACTCTTGCCACCGACGCGTCAATTGTGCACGGAAATTCTATGACCCTGTTGTCCGACATTGAATGGCGCACAAGCGAAGACAAAATTGCCTATCCAGATGCTCTGGAGCAGATGGAGCAACGTAATGCGGCAATCCATCAAGGTGAGACGCCGGAACTGATCTGGCTTTTGGAACACCCTCCACTATACACCGCAGGAACGAGCGCTGATCCTTCTGAATTGCTAAGTCAGAAATTTCCAGTTTTTCAGACGGGCCGCGGAGGTCGACACACTTATCACGGACCAGGCCAACGGGTTGGTTACATCATGCTCAACCTGAAGAAGCGGCAAACAGATGTACGCAATTTCGTTCATGCGCTTGAGGATTGGGTCATCAGCGCCTTGGCAGAATTTGAGATCAATGCACGCGCGGTTGAAGGCCGAGTCGGCATCTGGTGCAACACACCTCAGGGGGAAGAAGCGAAAATTGGCGCGATTGGCATCCGAATCCGCAAATGGGTAACGATGCACGGATTCTCGGTGAATATTGATCCTGATCTCAGCCACTTTGGTGGCATTATTCCCTGCGGGATTAGCGAATATCCTGTAACCAGTCTGAAGCAATTAGGCGTCACCGCAACATTGAACGATTTCGACGCAGCCCTGAAGAAAACGGCACCTGATTTTCTTGCAGCAATTGATAAATAGCGAGAGCACGATATGTTACCGCTGAATCTGGTTTAGGAAAAACATGAAAAAAATTATCAAAGCTTCTGCAGTTTCCATCCTCACAATCGCAATTGCTTCTTGTTCCGGTGAAACAGATGCCCCTGAGGCTGACACAGTTACCGAAACCCGCATGGACGAGGTAGATGTTATCGATGGGACAATCAGCGATGATATGGTCGATGTCGATGCTGAGAAAACTGGTGATGAGTTGGCCGGAGATGAGAGCGCTGATGAAAGCGATAGCGATAACCAAGCCGAAGAGTAAGCACCCAGAAAGTTTGATCTAAGCTAAGCCCAGAATTTTGTGAGTTTGCAGAGACAAGCGCCATCTGGGGTTATCTTGAACAAAAGCAATCGCTTCCGCCAAATTCCGTTTACTGGCAGTTTCATCCAGGCGGGCATCCATGGGCTGCAGCAGGTGGTTGGCGAAATCCCACTCCTGCATCGCTTTCCAGTCACTTCCGGACTGCGGCCACACCAGTTTCAGTTCATCACCGGAACGCTGCACAGTCTCGCTCCCTGCTTTCGGACTTATACATATCCAATCAATCGATCGAGGCACCGCCAGCGTTCCGTTGGACTCAATCGCAATTTCAAATCCGGCTGCATGGAGTGCGTCAATCAGGGCGGAATCGACTTGTAGCATCGGTTCACCGCCGGTGAGCACGACAAAACGATCCTCCCGTCCATTGCCCCATTTCGCGGCGATCGCATCTGCAAAAGCAGCCGCATCTGGAAATCGTCCACCGCCCTCGCCATCCATTCCGACAAAATCGGTGTCGCAAAATTTGCAAACAGCAGTCGTGCGATCTTTTTCAAGACCTGACCATAAGTTACAGCCGGTAAAGCGCGCGAACACAGCTCGGCGCCCGGCTTTTACACCTTCGCCTTGCAAGGTCAGAAATATCTCTTTGACCGCATAACTCATTATTTCAGCGCGTAGCGAGTGGGGTCTGCAATTCCCGCCTCCTCAAAGCCTTTTTGACGCAAGCGGCAGCTATCACAAAAACCGCAATGCAGATTTCCTTCTGCCGGATCGTAACAGGACCAGCTTAACGCCGGGTCTATATCCAACCGTCGCGCTTCCTTGGCAATGTCGGCTTTGGTCATGTATTGCAGCGGCGTTTTTATCGTGAAACCACTACCCTGATCACCTGCCTTTGTCGCGAGATCTGCGAGCCTTTCAAATCCCTCAATAAACTCGGGACGGCAATCCGGATAGCCGGAATAGTCCAATGCGTTGACACCGATAAATATATCGCGAGCATCTCGCGCTTCCGCCAAACCAAGCGTCAAAGAGAGAAAAATCAGGTTTCGTGCCGGTACATAGGTTACCGGAATCTCGTTGCCGACACCCGATTTCGGAACATCTATATCGTCAGTCAAAGCCGATCCGCCAAAACGACTAAGGTCCAATGGCAAAACGATATGTTCGCTAACATCCAGTTTCGCAGCGATCTGAACGGCCGACTGGAGCTCGATTTTGTGCCGCTGATTATAATCGATGGTCAACGCCACAATATCAAAACCTTGCTCACGTGCTATCGCGGCGGATACCATGGAGTCGAGGCCGCCTGAAAGCAGCACAATGGCTTTTTTTCGATCTTGAGACATGGTCGCTCCGCTAATGCCCTTCGCTGAGACAATCAAGTGCTCAGACAAGTATTAACGCAAGCTTCAAGCGGGTGGGCCATAAAAAATAGGCCGCCATTCCTTTGGAATGCGGCCCAGTAGGGGTTCTAGTCAAACCCGAAGGGAGAAAGTCATGTCGAAACATGATGATTTCGGTTTAAAAGAATATGGTTAATATTTGGTAAACGCCGTGCAGGCCCAACGCGGGTTAGCAAGTGCCGGTTCTACGGCCTTCCACACTAAAAGAAAATGGCGCGTTGCCCTCGATGCCTTGCGACTGGATTTGCACCAAGCCACTGGATTCACGCTTGATCGTGGTCACGCCGTGATCAAAACTACCACATTTATAGCTAACCCGAATGCTGTTGGGCGTATCTTGAATCACGTATCGCGAACAAGCCACTCCGCTGTGCTTGATTTGCAGTAAAATTCCTGGATCACCGAGACAAACTTTCTGACCACCATTGTCGGAACCTCGTGCTTTCAGTGTCCACTCCCCTTTCTGCAAACTGTTCAACAGTGCAAGTTCAGGAGCCTGCGCCGGCGCAGATACAGAAAATGCCATGAATGCAGCGGCTGATGCGCTGATAGCCTTTATCAGTGTTACGCCCTTCATTCTCTGGTTCCTTCTTTACTACCACTAACAAACGGTAATCCCGTCGAATGGTTTCACTACTCGATGATTATGGCCAATATCGTGCTCAATTGCGGCAATTGATTGTATGGTTTCGCCAAAAGCAAGAAATTTGCCTGTTTGTTTTGAAATATCAGTTATTTAAGCTCGCGCTAGAAATCGTGAATTTCCTATTGCAAAACGCACAATCGATGGAGATTTTTCCATCCGCGTCGACCATATCCTCCTTATCTTCTTTAGGGAATCGCGCAATCACATCCCTGATATGCTCTTCACTACAACGGCATCCCTTAACGAGCGGTTTACCGCTCAAAACCCTCACTTCGTCGCTCTCGCTAAACAGGCGCCATAGCAAATCTTCCAGCGGCAATGCTGGATTTACTAGTTCTTCCTCCTGAACACTGCTGCCCATTATTGCAACATGCTCCCATTCCGGATGATTCATGCGCACGTGGAGCCTTTCTCTCCCTTCCTCGCCATCAGGAAGGTGTTGCACCAGCAATCCGCCTGCCACTGTCTGATTATCCTCTATATCAATTGCAACACGAATCACGGTCGGAATCTGCTCAGACTGCATGAAGTAACTTTGCACGGCTTCCGCCAGGCTAGCACCCTCTAAAGGCACAATTCCCTGGGAGCGTCCCCGTGGTTCAGGATGGTCAAAAGTGATCGCCAGATAGCCTTTGCCGAACAGTGCCATAAGACTTGGTACCAAAGGCTGGCTCGCCAGACGTTCGGAATCAAACTGAATATAACCCCGAACATCGCCATCTTTATAGTCACAGGCCAGCAGACTGATAACACCGCTTTCTGTTTGGGCTTGGAGAGTTAACTGTGCGTTCTCCTCTTTCAGAAGGGCGCCCAGTAAAGATGTGAGACACATCGCTTCTGCCAACAGAGACCTGATCTGAAGCGGATAGTTATGCCCGGATAAGATATCCTCGAGCACCGGCCCCAATCGCACCGCTCGCCCTCGACAATGCTTTGCCGGGATCGAGAATGACAGGTTCCTGTCAATCAACGTCGGAATGACGGGGTTTTCAGTCATCAGATTTGCCCAAAGGCCCAGCGCAAGATCGATTTTTGGGCATGAATACGGTTTTCTGCTTCGTCCCATACCAGAGATTGTGGACCGTCAATGACAGAGGGCATTACCTCTTCGCCGCGATGAGCAGGAAGGCAGTGCAAGAACACCGCATCCTGTTTCGCTTTCTCCATAATTACATCGTTGACCTGAAATGGCATCATCGCGTCCATTTTGGTATCTGCATGGGCCTGCCCCATCGACACCCATGTATCTGCAACGACTACATCAGCGCTAGCCGCCGCTTCCAATGCATCTCGGTGGACACTGATCTTGGCTCCAGCTGCTTGCGCCGCAGCAATAAAGCTTTGGTCGGGGTCATAGCCTTCCGGGCCGCCGATCCTCACGTTGAACTTCATCAAACCTGCCGCCTCAACTATACTGTTGAGAACATTGTTGCCGTCACCCAGCCAGGCGACTTCAAGACCGGGAAGAGCTTTGCCATGTTCGATAAGAGTCAGCAGGTCAGCAACGATCTGACACGGGTGTGAAAGATCAGTCAGGCCATTAATTATTGGCACAGTGGCATTAGCCGCCAGTTCTTCAACCTTTGCATGATCGTCCGTCCGGATCATTATTGCATCGCACATACGTGACAAGACTTTAGCGGTGTCGGCAACTGTCTCTCCGCGCCCGAGTTGCATCGATCCGCTGTCCATTACGATACTGGTCCCGCCCAGTTGGCGGATCGCAATATCAAATGACACACGTGTCCTGGTGCTGCTCTTTTCAAAGATCATAGCCAAAACATGATCCGCAAGCGGCGCGTCGGTATCAGTTTTCCCCTTTGGCCAGGTTTTCCGAGCATCTTTGCGGTCGATCGCGTCGTTAATCATCGCGGCGAGTGCATCACCGCCAGCATCGCCGAGGTTCAGGAAATGGCGGGTCATGATTCCGGCGCCTTATAGTCAGCAGCGCCAGCGGATAGCTTCTCGATGAACGTGGCAATATGGCTTTCATCAATGTTGAGTGGCGGCAAAATCCGCAGGGTATTGTCACCCGCGGCCACGGTCAGCAAACCATGGTTGTCACGCAAGTGAGCCACAAAGGATCTTGTTTCCTGCGTCATTGTAATACCAAGCATCAGGCCATGTCCCCGCACTCCGGTGAATAGCCCCGGATAATTGCCGATAAACTGTTCAATGGCAGCGCGGAGTTTGCCGCCGATATCGCGAACATGTTCCAGAAACTCATCATTCGCGACAATATCCCAAACTGCATTGCCCGCAGCCATGGCTAATGGGTTACCACCATAGGTCGAGCCATGCGTACCAGGAACCATACCTCGTGCCGCTTCTTCGGTTGCCAGGCAGGCTCCAAAAGGAAAACCGCCACCGATCCCTTTTGCACTGGCCATAATATCTGGCTTTATGTCGTAGAGTTCATGTGCATAGAGCGCTCCGGTCCGAGCGACGCCGCATTGCACTTCGTCAAGGATCAACAATATACCATGCTTGTCAGCCAATGCGCGAAGACCTTTCATGAAGGCTTCGGAGGCTGGACGGATACCGCCTTCGCCTTGAATAGGCTCTACCAAAAATGCAGCGGTTTTCGGACCAATCGCGGCCTCCGCGCCTTCAAGATCGTCAAAGTCCACATATTTGAATCCAGCAAGAAGGGGAGAGAAGCCATGATGCATTTTCTCTTGGTTAGATGCGGATATGGTAGCCATTGTCCGGCCATGAAAAGCATTTTTGAATGTGATGATTTCAAACCGATCACTGTCCTGAGACTGATGATATACCCGTGCGGTTTTAATCGCACATTCCACTGCCTCAGCGCCGCTATTGGTAAAGAATACCGTGTCGGCAAACGTTGTATCGACCAGTCGCTGGGCCAGTTTTTCACCTTGTGGACTGCCGTAGAGATTTGACACATGCATAAGAGTCGCAGCTTGCTCTTGTATCGCCTTTGTCAGATGGGGATGACCGTGGCCCAAAAGATTCACCGCAATACCGGTGGCAAAATCAAGCGCGCGACTGCCATCTTCGGAAATCAGCCAAGCGCCTTCACCTCGGACAGGACGAAAACCACACCGGGGATATACGGGCATAAGCGGTGTAATAGTCATGGCTAGAATCCTTTTATGATAAAACAGAAAAGGCGACCCGATTGGCCGCCTCTTTCAAGTGATGATGCTTATATGCATGAACTCGATAACGGTCAATCATTGCAGAATGACTGGGCAGCTATTCAAACGACTTCCGTTTAATCGATTCAGGCAATCAAACAGAATGTTTTAATTGATTTAGCTGGCTGACGATTCTGTATTATAACAGCTATCAGTTGCAGTTATGCATGACCCCACAAACCAAAAGGAGAGACTTAAATGGATATAAAAACACCCGGAGCCAAGATCGAAGGTTGCCCCATGGGCTTTGATGGCGGGGTGCGTGAGCTACTCGGCCGACAAAATCGTGACTGGTGGCCCAATCAAATCCCCGTTGATATCCTGACCCAAGGTGGCACTTCCCCCGACCCGATGGGCAAAGACTTTAACTATGCTGACGCATTCAAGTCGATTGACTATGACGGGTTAAAAAAAGATCTAACAGCTCTGATGACCGATAGCCAGCCATGGTGGCCGGCGGACTACGACCACTACGGTCCTTTCTTTATCCGGATGGCATGGCATGCTGCCGGCACCTATCGTACGGCGGACGGCCGCGGCGGTGCAGGCGAAGGACAGCAACGATTTGCTCCTCTCAACTCATGGCCCGACAATGGCAATCTGGACAAAGCGCGTCGCTTGCTCTGGCCGGTCAAACAGAAATATGGTGAGAAGATTAGCTGGGCCGATTTGTTCATCCTCGCTGGCAATGTCGCCATCGAATCAATGGGTGGCCCGGTCTTCGGTTTCGGCGGCGGCCGTGCAGACACTTTCGAACCTCAGCGTGATATTTACTGGGGTAACGAAGACAAGATGGTCAATGAAGGCGTGCAAACGCGTATTGATCCCGACCAAGATCTGCTTCTGGAAAATCCACTCGCCGCGATTCAGATGGGCTTGATCTATGTGAACCCCGAAGGCCCTGGCGGGAATCCCGACCCTGCCCTGTCCGCTCGCGACATGCGTGAAACCTTTGCCCGGATGGCAATGAACGACGAAGAAACCGTCGCATTGACCGCCGGCGGTCATGCATTTGGCAAGGCGCATGGCGCTGGTGATGCCAGCCTTGTTGGTGTTGAACCCGAAGGCGGCGACATCACTGCTCAGGGCTTCGGCTGGCTCAGCACCCATGGAACCGGTGTCGGCGGCGATGCCATCACATCCGGTCTGGAAGGCAGCTGGTCTTCGACCCCAACCCAGTGGAATGGCAATTATTTCCGACTGTTGCTGGACTATGAATATGAGTTGGTGAAAAGCCCGGCGGGTGCCCAGCAATGGCAACCGATCGACCAGAAGGAAGAAGATATGGCTCCACATGCCGCTGATTCTTCCAAAAAGGTTCCAACCATGATGACCACCGCCGACATGGCGCTGAAAGTCGATCCGGACTATCGCAAGATTTCGGAGCGCTTCCGCAATGATCAGGCAGCATTGGACGACGCCTTTTCTCGTGCCTGGTTCAAACTGTGCCACCGCGACATGGGTCCAAAAGCCCGCTACCACGGTCCGGAAGTCCCTGCGGAAGATCTGATCTGGCAGGACCCCGTTCCAGCTGGCCAGAGCATTAGCGACAGCGATGTTGCGAGCTTGAAATCGGCCATATTGGACAGCGGTCTGACGATCAGCGAGCTGGTCAAAGCGGCCTGGGCTTCGGCATCCACCTATCGCGGTTCAGATCATCGCGGCGGTGCCAATGGTGCCCGCGTTCGTCTGGCTCCGCAAAAAGACTGGGCAGCCAATGACCCGGCTGAACTCGGCAAGGTGATTTCCAAACTGGAAGAGATCAAAGGCGACAGCAATGTCAGCATTGCCGACCTGATCGTTCTGGGCGGAACTGCAGCGGTGGAGAAAGCGGCGAAAGATGCTGGCTTCAATATCGATGTGCCGTTCGCCAGCGGACGCGGCGATGCCACGGATGAAATGACCGATGCCGAGAGCTTTGAGCCGCTTGAGCCTAAAGCCGATGCATTCCGCAACTATCTTTGCGCCAAACATAGCGTTCCGACCGAAGAACTGATGCTGGACCGTGCGTCCCTGCTCAACCTCAGCGCACCGGAAATGACTGTTCTGATTGGCGGTCTGCGGGCGCTTGGTGCCAATAGCGGTAATAGCACTCACGGCGTCTTGACGGATCGTCCGGGTCAATTGACCAACGACTTTTTCGTCAACATGCTCGACATGAACACCGTTTGGGAAGCTGTGGATGGCAGTGGTGAAGAAGAGTTTGTAGGCAAGGATCGGAGCAGCGGTGAACAACGCTGGACCGGAACCCGCGCTGACCTCGTCTTCGGATCCAACTCCCAGCTGCGCGCGCTAGCCGAAGTTTATGCAGAAAGCGGCCATGAAGAAAAGTTTGTTCAAGACTTCGTCGCGGCCTGGACCAAGGTTATGAACGCGGATCGTTTCGACCTCGCGTAAACAAGCCTTACGGCTGCAGACTTAAAGACGGCTCGCTGGGAAACTAGCGAGCCGTTTTTTATAGCTTAGCTTTGGACGCTGCCCAATTCTGTCCGTCAAACTTGGTGATCTTCGGTTCCAAATCATGCCCCGAGTCCAGACAGTTATAATTAACGCTCCAGCAATCAGGATGGGATCGCGGCTGATAGAAGCTTTTTACCCCGCAATGACTGCAGAACAAATGATCAGCTTCCCCACTGCCAAATTTATAGCTTGTCAGGTCACTCTCGCCTTGCAGAAGATCAAACTGATCATGCGGGATGAACAAATGCAGAAAGCCTGTGCGCGCACAAATCGAGCAATTGCAATCGAGCATGTCCGGCTGTGCCTCAGCTTGCGCAGCGAACCGCACGGCACCACAATGGCAACCGCCAGCGACGTCAATCATGGCTGTACCAGGGTTTCATGAATGTCGATGCGATTTTCCAGGGTCCTGTGCACCGGACATTTTCCTGCAATTTCCATCAGCTTTTGCCGTTGCTGATCAGACAAATCCCCATGCAAAGTGATCGTCCGATCAATCACATCAATGCGGTTGTCATCATTGTTGCAGGTCGTGCAATCTTCCACATGATCGCGGCTATGCTCCAGTTCGATACACACGCCTTCCAAAGCTATGCCTTTACGGTCGGCATACATCTTCATCGTCATCGATGTGCAGGTCCCCAAAGCCGCGAGCAACAGATCATAAGGCGACGGACCTGTATCATCTCCGCCAAATGACTCGGGTTCATCGGCAGGAAAAACATGTTTCCCTACCCGGACCGTCTGCTGAAACTTACCCTGGGCGCTTTCTACAGAGACGATGGAAGGATCGGTGGCCATATTCTACTCCACAGTTACTGATTTCGCGAGATTGCGAGGTTGATCAACATCCGTACCTTTTGCAACCGCCACGTGATAGGCAAGCAACTGCACAGGCACGGCATATACGAGCGGTGCGATAAGCGGATGAACCTTCGGCATCTCAATGGTCGCCATACACCCCTCGCCCGCTTCAGCCAAACCGGCAGCATCAGAAATCAGCACAACCTTGCCACCACGCGCCATCACTTCCTGCATGTTGCTGACCGTTTTTTCGAATAGCGGACCAGATGGCGCCAGCACGATCACCGGCACGGCCTCGTCAATAAGTGCGATGGGTCCATGCTTCATCTCACCTGACGCATAACCCTCAGCATGAATATAGCTTATCTCTTTGAGCTTTAACGCCCCCTCCAATGCCAACGGATAATCCGGGCCACGGCCCAGATAGAGCACGTCTCGCGCTGGCGCGATCAGATGCGCCATATCGGCTATATCCTCATCATGGGCGAGCGCTGCGTTCAATGCCGCCGGTGCTTCTGCGAGATGTTCGACGACTTCATGCTCTTCATCACGAGACATTTTGCCCTTCACCACGGCCAAATGTGCGGCGAGCGCAGCCAGAACGGCCAATTGGCAGGAAAACGCTTTCGTTGAAGCTACGCCGATTTCGGGACCGGCATGAGTTGGCAGCAGCAGGTCAGCTTCACGCGCCATCGAACTCGTCGGGACATTGACCACTACCGCGATCTTCTGGCCCTCTTCCTTGCTGTGGCGCAATGCTGCCAGCGTGTCAGCAGTCTCACCCGATTGCGAGATAAACAACGCCAGTCCGCCTGACTCAAGCACTGGCTCACGATAGCGAAATTCCGATGCGACATCGAGGTCCACCGGCACACGCGCAAAGGTCTCAAACCAATATTTGGCAACCATCCCGGCATAATAGCTCGTGCCGCAGGCGACGATGGTTATCCGCCTGATATCCTTGAGATCAAAGTCCATCTGCGGAAGCGCCACTTGTTGCTCGAGCGGCCTGATGTAGCTTTGCAACGTCTGCGCTACCACTGTCGGCTGCTCGAAAATCTCTTTCTGCATATAGTGGCGATATTGGCCCTTCTCGATCGTTGCAGCCGACACCCCGGAGGTCGTCACTTCGCGCTCCGCGGGGTTGTTGGCCCTATCGAAAATCTCGGCACCGTCACCGTTAATCACAACCCAGTCCCCTTCTTCGAGATAGGCTATCTTCTGGGTCAATGGCGCTAAAGCAAGTGCATCGGAGCCGAGATAGGTTTCACCTTCGCCATAACCGACCACAAGTGGTGAACCGAGCCGTGCGCCGATCAGCAGATCAGGATTGGACTTGAACGCAATCGCCAGTGCAAAGGCACCGCGCAGTTGCGGCAATACCGCCTGCACAGCTTCTTGCGGAGATTTGCCAGCCTCGACCTGCTCACTGACCAGATGCGCCACAACTTCAGTATCAGTTTCGCTCTCAAAACTGCGACCCCGCGCCGATAATTTTTCGCGCAGCGGTTTGAAATTCTCGATAATACCATTGTGAACCAGTGCCACTTCACTGGTCGCATGCGGATGGGCGTTGCTCGTCGTAGGCGCGCCATGGGTGGCCCAACGGGTATGGGCAATGCCGATCATTCCCGGAGTATCTTCCTTTTTCAGCGCTTCGACGAGGTTGACCAGCTTGCCCTCGGCGCGACGGCGGATCAGTTGGCCGTCATGAACCGTACAGACGCCGGCGCTGTCATAACCGCGATATTCCATCCGCTTCAGGCCATCAACGAGACGATCCGAGACCGCTTCCTTGCCAACAATTCCGATAATTCCGCACATAGTTCTGAAGCTTTCTTCTTAAAGAGTATAGGGGACGCGAATGCCCGGCATTTCCGCCGGAAAGTCACGTGTGTTTCGGGTGATCAAGATGCGCCCGGTAAGCTGGGCAGAGGCTAGAATGACGGCATCCATGGTTTTCAACCGCCGCCGGTCACTGCGCAGTAAGGCTGCCCGCCGACCAATTTCTTCATTCACCTCAATGATGTTGAAAAAGGAGAGAAACGCCTCCGCCCGATCGCCGTCATCCGGCAGCGCCCGGGTCAACACTTCGACCCAGGTCAGCCGGCTGATATAACGCCGGTCATAGCGCTGCAGTTCAACATTGGCGCGGCCAACATCGTTCAGCGCATCGAAAAGGATATTGCTATCAAAAACCGCTTCGTTCACGAGGCGTCCTTCTTGCGATAACGTTCGGCCTCACGGTCATCGTCGGCGTCGAAAAGGTCGGGAAATTCCTTGCGCACGTCCCAGTAATCAGGATCCCAAGGCCGCGTCCAGGACGCCCGCTCGCGCCGCTGCCACGCAACCGGATCACCAACTTCCCGGCGATCGCGCCAGATTCCAAAATATTTCTCAATCCCCTGTTTCGACGCATCCGCCCGAAACGCCGCAACGGCGTCGCGCAGCAATTGCGCCCGCGACGTCCCCTGCGCCGCCGCCTGAGCATCCAGCCACTGGACATCTTCTTCGGATAGATCGGCAAGTATGCGAGTCATGATATACTGATATCATATCATGATATCATGTCAAGTTTAACCGGATTGCGGCAAGATATAGATATTTCTGTCCAGCCCGTCCGGAAAAGAACGCCGCTTCTCGACGACACCGCCAAGCTTCTCTACAAGCCGCCGAGCTGGAATATTCTCATCATTCATGTACGTTCGTACTGCGTCCCATTTGAGATGGTCGTAGCCAAAGCCGATAACAGCCTTGGAAAGCTCCATTGCCAGGCCCTGCCGCCGGAAATCGGGCGTGATCCACCAGGTCAATTCCGGACAAGGCCATCCTTGCGGATAGACCAGACCTGCTCCGCCCACCATATTTCCGGATTCCTTATAATAAGCGGACCACATTCCGAAGCCGCGGATCGTCCAGTGGCCGATATCATATGCCAACTTCCGCCAGGCTTGCTCCGCGTTTAAAGGACCTCCGTAGGCCGCCGATCCAACTTCATCGGCATAAAATCTACGGTAGACGTCAAAATCATCTTGCGCCGGTGCGCGAAGAAACAGTCTTTCCGTTTCGATTTCGGGAATACTCACCGTGTGATTGTCACTTCCCAGCCTTCTTCTTCGCGCTCACCGCGTTAAACCGGTCCGCCCAGCCCTTTTTCGCGGCTTGCTCTGCCCGCACCAGCGCCAGATCGCCGGCTTCCACATCCCTCGTCAGCGCGGCGCCAGCGCCGACTATCGCGCCATCGCCAATTGTCAATGGCGCTACCAATGCGCTGTTGCTGCCGATAAAGGCGCGCTTCCCGATCTTCGTTTTATACTTGAAATAGCCGTCATAATTGCAGGTGATTGTGCCCGCCCCGATATTAGCGCCCTCGCCCACTTCGGCATCGCCCAGATAGGTCAGGTGATTGGCCTTGGCGCCCTTGCCCAGCACCGCCTTTTTCATCTCGACAAAATTGCCGACTTTAGAACCTTCCTCGAGCACCGCGCCCGGTCGCAGTCTTGCGAACGGACCGACATTGGTATTCGCACCAATAGACGCCCCTTCAATATGGCTATAACCATAAATTCGCGCGCCGCTGGCTACCGTGACACCGGGTCCAAAGAAGACATTCGGTTCTATTATAACGTCTGAAGAAAGTGTTGTATCATATGAAAACCAAACGGTTTCCGGTGCAATCAAGCTGACACCATCTGTCATCGCCTGCGCACGCCGACGCTGCTGCCACTCACCCTCGACGGCCGCCAGTTCGGCACGACTGTTGACGCCCGCGACCTCTGCCGGGTCATCCACCTCAATGACCGCGCTGGCCTGCCCCGGCAGCATCACGATATCCGGCAGATAATATTCGCCCGCAGCATTATTATTGCCGATCTGGTCGAGCAGGATGAACAGGTCGGTTGCCCGCGCCGCCATCAACCCGCTATTGCACAGGTTGACCGCACGCTCGGCGTCGTCGGCATCCTTATATTCGACCATTTTTTCGATCTCGCCCTGCTCGCTGGCAACGATCCGGCCATAAGCACCTGCATCATCGGGACGAAAACCGAGCACGACTGCACGCGGATCGGTGCCGTCATTCAGCCGCGCAATCATCGCCTGCATGGTCTCAGCGCTAACCATGGGCACATCGCCGTAAAGGATCAGCACATCACCGGCAAAGCCCTTTAGCGCATCATGGGCCTGCGCAACAGCGTGGCCGGTGCCCAACTGATCTTCCTGCACGGCTATCGCGACATTGCGATCTTCGACGCTCGCCTCAATCTGCTCGCGCCGCGCACCGACGACCACGACCGTGCGTTCCACACCGATAGAATCAACTGTATCGAGCAAATGATGGAGCATTGGCTTCCCGGCAACCGGATGCAGGACCTTGTGCATCTCCGATTTCATCCGTGTACCTTGTCCGGCGGCTAGTATTATGGCTGCTAAAGGTCGGTCACTCATGCCAAAAACTCCGAATACCCTGTTCCAACGCTGAATTTGCGCCCCATGCCATGATGCGGTTGCTTATGCCAGCAAGATCGGTTCTATGCAGGGACTATGACAGAAATTTCTTTCGATATCATTGGCTTTGATCTGGATGGAACCTTGCTCGACACCAGCATGGAACTGGCCGCTTCGCTCAACCACGCGCTGGACAGAGCTGACCGGCCGCAAGTGGACGAACAATCTACCCGATCTTTGGTCGGCATGGGCGCGCGGCACATGCTGGAAATGGCACTGGAACAGTCCGGCGGCAGCGACAAGGATCTGGTCAAAAACCTGATGCCCGTCCTGATTGACCATTACGAGGCCAATCTGGGTAATAATGCGCCAGCTTTTGCAGGGCTGATGGAAGCCATGGATGCGTTGCAAGACCAAGGCATCAAATTGGCGGTAGTGACAAATAAGTTTGAAAGCCTTGCGGTGAAGCTACTCACTAATGTCGGCATGATAGATCGTTTCATCACAGTCATTGGCGGCGATACGATGGGCAAAGGCCGCAGCAAGCCCAACCGTGACCCGATTGACGAGATGATCCGGCGCTGCGGCGGGGTATTAGATCAAACACCGGCGGCCTTTATTGGTGACAGCATATTCGACATTAAAGCAGCCCAAAATGCCGGTATCGCCAATGTCGCGGTCAGTTTCGGCTTTTTACATCAGCCCGTTGAAGAACTGGGCGCCGATGCGATTATCGATCATTATGACGAGCTGGTGCCCGCCCTGACCGCACTGAGCCGCTAACCGTCAGCCTTTGCGCCACTTGGTCCATAAATGGCGGGCCAGCATCAACGGCGGCATCCTGAGCCAATGAGAGCGGATATAGAAGGCCTGCCGTGTGAACTTTCGGGTTTCTCTTCCCCAGCCATCACGGGCCAATAGCCTTCTGAAGTAAAGATAGTCCGTGAACTTGGTGTGGCCCGCGCGATAATTATAGACCGGCGTATCATAGAGGCGGAAAGCTAACCGCAATGCCCGTGCGAGATGCGGCTCCAGCTGATGCAGTCTGGCCCGGACGCCCAACACGGTCCAAAACTCCGCGTCTGCTTCCGAAAACTGCCGTACCAAACGGTCGATATCCCAAAGGTTGCGCAACCCTCCGGCCAGATCACCATCAGCAAAAAGATGAGCGACAGAGTGGAGCAACATATCAGCAGGCGACATGACGTAGAGACCTGAATCCAGCTTGACCGCTGCATCCAGCATGGCCTGAGGATTTGGCGTCGGTTCAGCGGTCAGTGGTAAGGTCGTGTGATGCACATCGATCATCCGGTCGCGATCGCGGTGGATCAACGGCGGTAGCTCATGCATATGTTCGCGATAATATTGATCGTCATAAGGGTCCGGCTTTACCCATTCCCAACCCGCATCCAGCAACGCCTCTTCAACAGCGAGCAGCGAGTCCTGGGCGACCATGATATCGAGATCGCCTATGCTTCGACCAATCCCCGCATCAAGATCCGCCGCGACATAGGCGGTGCCTTTCATCAGCACGACCTTGCAATTTAGCGGCGCAAGAGCCCGGCGCGCGCTATCTGCCTCCCAAAGCGCTTGTTGCCTTGCAAGGTCAGTAGCTTGAATCGCATCTTTCAGAATGGGCCCAACTTGCTCCGGGACAGCAATTTCGGCCAACCGATGGGCAAGACTGCCGATGAGCGACTCTGCTCGGGCAATGCTGATCAGGTTGGTCCATCCAGCGCCATCAAGTGAGAGAACCGTCTCTGGCTCGCGCAAGGCATCGACCAAAGGCTGAGCATCGCGCATCATGGGAGCTGGCTCCACAAGTCGTTGATCAGGTCTTCGGCCTGATCCCCTGACTGATAATCCATCGCTTTGGTGGGCACGTTATCAACAAATCGGGTCAGGGCCCGAAAGCCCGTCTCTCCAAGAGCCACATAGTTTGTCGACGCCTGGGTCAGCCGGACAAATATCTCGCTCTTGCCCATGTCACGCAGAGCAGGATCATGACCAAAGCGCGGAAACAGAAGCAACGCAGGCTTGGCGGCGTCCACCATTCTGTTCACCGCATCCAGCGGCGGGACGATATGGCGGATGTCTCCTTTCGGCGTCCCCTTCATCAAGGGGCCAAAACGATTTTCAGGTACAATTGCCTTCATTGCCGCAATTGCCTCATTTTTGAGGCTGATCAGCCGAGGGAAGCTGTGCACCATGCCGGTGTCCGGATTGAGCAAGGCAAATTCATCGCCCATGAATCGCCAGCCTTTTTCCGCGAGCATGGCGGATAGCGTCGACTTTCCCGAACCTGACAAGCCGGTCATTAGCAATGCCTTACCATCCTTTTCGACACTGCTGGCGTGCAGCAAAAGATGCCGCCGCCAACCCAGTGCCATTTGGAGATTCATACCCATTTCCGCAGCCAATAGGCTTTGATCAAGCGGGAGCGGCGCAGCATCAGGAAGCCAAAAATCACCGGAGATGTGAACAGAAGGCCGAAAATAGCGCCGCCAAGGTTTTTCAGGCTCCAACCGGACGGTGAAGTCAGCGTAGCCATCCTGTGACGTTGGATAGTCCTTGTAGAGGGTTGCCAGTTGATCGAGAGGCCGCCGCCAGGTCGACGCCAGCCGATATCGTGTCGGCCCAACGGTCAGATAGAGCTGATGCATGCGCGCCACCGGGCCTAAACCTGTTCCACAAGGCCAAGCGAACACAGCTCGACAAGCCTCGCCAGAACAATATCGGCGGCGTCGCCGCTGTCCTCCAGATCATAGCTATCAGACAGTCTGCCCGCGATATCCTCGGCCGTCAGAGCATCCTTGTTCATAACCGCCAGTATTGCGGGTACCGGGTCTACAACCATATGAGTGATACCCGATGATTTCTGGAAAATCAGCGTCATACTGTCCAGCGGATGCTGGATCAGCCCTTCGGATGCGGCGGCGCGATAAAGCTGGCTCATTGGCGGTTACACTATCCCTGATCACGGCAAATCATTCGAAAAAGCCATTAGCATGAATATGTTAATAAGCATTGGCTTTGAAGCCAAAATTCAGTGCAAAGCTATCGCGGCATTTGCAGAGATGCGTAGCAGGTAAAACCGCTTTGCCCGGACTGGAGCCGCCGGATATAATTCACATAGGCTTTGGATTGATCATAGGATGTGCCTGGTAGAGACCGGCCATTCATCGCGCGCTTCACTTCTTCACCGGTAAAATTCCGGCCTGCGGGCGGAAATGCACCCGGCGTGTCTGGTGATACAATTTTTCCGTCAGGGCCGATATACCCGCCCGCGGCATGATTTCCCGGGACCGGAATTTCACAATTCAGCACCGAACCAGCGGTCTGCGCTAAAGCCGGCTTGATACTGACAACCGCAGATGCCGTCACGGCCCCCATCATCAGCGCACGGCGGCGAGTGACGATCGCAGCATTCTGAGAAGCGTCCTGGAAATCTGCAGTTTTCCCATTCTGGGTTGGATTATCGGTCATCACGTAAATTTTCCTCTGAACTTAGCTCTTAAAGAGAAAAACGATTAAATGCGAGTGAACAGTCGCAACAGCAAATCGTCGTCCATAAACGGGACAAATTGGCTAAAACCCTTAATGCTTGAGATTTGATTTCAATCTCCGGATGCGCATCATCGACTACAATTTTTACATAGCCGTTGCTGTTTCTGTGCAAACCCGCCTAAACAAGCGACCGAATTCCAGCGCAACGGCAAATATGAACACAATTTCTCCATTTCGGCTGATTTTTGCGATTCTCCTGATCATCGGGGGATCAGTTTTGGCTGCTCAAACTTCCGCGGCACTGATGAAAATTATAATTATGTCGGCATTTGGAATCGTCGGCCTTGCCATTGTTGCCTTGGAAGATCGTGCACCGCCGCCGCCAGATTTCAACGCGCTGGAACGGCAAAAAAAACGGCTACTATACCAAGGTAGGGCGGAAGCTTACCAGGATGTGGTTGATCCCATTACCGACCCGATTTTACTTATCCGCAATGCCAAAGTAGCGATGGCCAATCCGGCTGCGAAAAATTTTCTAGGCAATCATATTATCGGAGAGGACGTGCGGGTCGCGATTCGTCATCCGGCAGCTGCCGATCGCTTGGCTAATCCCAATGCCGAACATACAGGAGAACCCATTTTATTAGTCGGGGTCGGCAGTGCTGATCAGCGTTGGGAATTACGAATTCATGCACTGGATGACGGACTAAAGCTGGTTCAGTTGTCAGACCAAAGCAGCCGCTACGCCGCAGAACGTATGCGTACTGATTTCGTGGCCAATGCCAGTCACGAACTACGTACGCCATTGGCTGCCATAAAAGGTTTTATCGAGACTCTGGAGAACCCCGAAGCAGGCAAAGATGAAGACACACGTGCACGTTTTCTGACAATCATGTATCGTGAAGCCGACCGCATGCAGCGATTGGTCGAAGATCTGATGTCGCTGTCCCGTATAGAAGCCGAAAAATATCAATTGCCCGCAGAGCCGGTTGATCTGGCCAAGCTTGTGGCAGAAGTGAGAACGGTTTTTCTGAACGGTCGTAGCAAGAATGAAGATAATTTTGTTATCTCTCTGCCCGACAACTTGCCGATGATCCAGGGCGACCATGCGCAGATATCCCAGCTGCTTCATAATCTGGTCAGCAATGCCATTAAATATGGACGACGGGGTACGCCGGTATCAGTTGCAGTCAAACCCAACCGAAATGGCTCGATGCTTCGCCTGTCCGTGACGGATCAAGGCGATGGAATAGCTGCAGAGCATATTCCGCGACTAACGGAACGTTTTTACCGCGTAGACAAAGGGCGGAGCAAATCGATCGGTGGAACCGGGCTGGGGCTAGCCATTGTCAAGCATATCACCGAACGGCACGGCGGCCGGATGGAAGTAACCAGTGAACAAGGCGTTGGCACGACTGTCGCAATATTCCTGCCGGTTATCAAACCACAGAGCGGAAGCATCACCATACCCGATGTAATATAAGTGTCATAAATATGTAATCATTAGGACACTGCGGACTTTTAAATGCTGTGCAACCGGCCAGAAATCAGGACCGATTCTTGGCCAATTTTTTTAACACTCCATAGAAAACGGGGACGGTAAAATGTTTAAGAAAATCGCTCTTTTGGCGGTATCAACACTCGCCTTGGCAGCATGTCAGGATCAGGCTTCTGGGGGACAGGGCGGAACACGCAGTGAAGTTCGCATTGTAGGTTCTTCAACCGTCTTCCCTTTCGCTAAAGCGGTGGCAGAACAATTTAGCGCTGGTGGAGCAAACACTTCACCCATTCTGGAATCAACCGGCACCGGCGGCGGAATGAAGCTATTCTGCGCAGGCGTTGGAGCCAATACTCCTGATATTGCCAACGCATCGCGGCGGATGAAGGCAACCGAGTTTGAAATGTGCAAAGAAAACGGCGTCACTGATGTGGTCGAAGTGCAAATCGGAATTGACGGCATCGCGATTGCACAAGCCAATGAAGGCCCATCGATCAAATTGACGCCGACGCAAATATATGAAGCCATTGCAGAGCGCCCATTTGGTAAAAAGAATGAGACTAAGAACTGGTCCGACATTGATCCTTCGCTTCCCAATATTGCGATCAGTGTTTACGGTCCGCCATCCACTTCTGGAACACGCGACGCACTTACCGAGTTGATTATGGAAGTCGGCTGCAAAACCGACGCCACAACCAAAGCGTTGAAAGACACAAATGAAGACGAATATGATGCCATTTGTCACGATGTACGCGCTGACGGTGCCTACATAGATGCTGGCGAGAATGACAATCTGATCGTTCAGAAGTTGAAAGCCAATCCAAACAGTGTTGGAATTTTTGGCTACAGCTTTCTGGAGGAAAATACCGACTCGGTCCGCGGCGTTGCTGTTTCCGATGTAGAACCTGCTTATGATGCCATTGCATCTGGTGAATATCCAGGAGCGCGACCACTTTATATCTATGCTAAAAAGCAGCATGTGGGTGTTATCCCTGGTCTTCAAGAGTATTTGACAGAGTTCGTCAGTGCTGGCGGGGCTGATGGCTACCTTATTAAAGCTGGCCTGATCGCATCACCTGATGACATTCGAACACAAATGGCCGACACTGTAAAAAGTCTGCCAGTCTTGACGGGTGATGAACTGAAATAATTTGCTAGCGGAATGCGGGCCGCTTTCTTAAAGGGTCCGCATTCCGCTATACCTATTCCTAACCAAGGATCAGTTATTCTACCGTGACAGGCTCCATACTCTTCATGCTGATCATTGTCCTTGGTGGCATTGCGTGGTTTTTTGGCCGCGTCAAAGCCAGCCGTTTTTCAGCTGACAACAAAAAAAGGGGAGCTGTACACTCACTCCCCAATTATCATGGTTGGTATGTCGCCCTTTGGGCTATCGGCCCTGCCCTTTTATTTCTTATGATCTGGAACACGGCTAGCCCGGCGCTCATCACCGATGCGGCGTTGACCAGCCCAGCGGCAGAACAACTCCCACAAGATCCTTTCGCGCGAGGCGCCATATTAGCGGAAGCGCGCTCCATCGCATCGGGGCAACAGGTTCAAGCCTTTAACCCTCTCTCTCAATCCATGGTTGAACCTTATCGGACCGCAATATCCTATTATCGGACACTCGGGATGGTTGCTGCGCTCTTGTTGGTGTTTGCCTGCGGTGCTTTCGGATGGCTTAGGCTAAAGCCGGAACTCAGGGCACGTACAAAGATTGAACGCGCAACCATGCTGCTGCTGCTTTTTGCATCGCTCATCGCCACCATTACCACCATAGGTATATTTGTATCATTGATCTTTGAATCGGCACGATTCTTTTCGATGGTATCTCCCATCGACTTTTTATTCGGAACCGAATGGAATCCCAAGGCCGTCGCAGGGCCACGGGGCGAGACTGGATTCGGTGCAATTCCTCTATTTTGGGGCACTGTGTTTATCGGCGCTATCATTGCGATGATAGTTGCCATCCCGCTGGGTTTGATGAGCGCAATCTATCTCACCCAATATGCACCACCTAACTTTCGCGCATGGATGAAACCGATTTTGGAGGTACTCGCTGGCGTTCCGACGGTTGTTTATGGCTATTTTGCAGCTTTGACTGTTGCACCGGCCCTGAGGGATTTTGCGGTTTCCATCGGAATTAGCGGAGCCTCTTCAGAATCCGCACTGGCTGCTGGTGTAGTTATGGGCATCATGATCATCCCCTTTGTTTCCTCTATGGCTGATGATAGTATTGCCGCGGTTCCCAGTGCGATGCGTGATGGATCGCTCGCCATGGGCGCGACAAAGAGTGAAACCATAAAAAAGGTTCTCATTCCGGCCGCTTTACCGGGCGTGGTCGGCGGCGTTTTGCTCGCCGTAAGTCGTGCCATTGGTGAAACGATGATTGTTGTTATGGCTGCAGGTCTCGCTGCAAATATGACCGCCAATCCGTTTTCTAGTGTAACAACTGTAACGACCCAGATCGTCAAGCTGCTGACCGGTGATCAGGAATTTGACAGCCCCAAAACTCTGGCGGCCTTTGCACTCGGACTGGTGCTGTTCATAGTGACCCTTCTGCTCAACCTTATCGCACTTAGAGTCGTTAAAAAATATCGGGAAGCTTATGAATAGCAACGCGACCTTTGTGGAAGAACGCAATCCCACCGATTGGCAGAGCGATGCAATGCAACAGCGCATTCGCAGGCGTTATGCCGCCGAACGACGGTTCAAGGCATTGGGTATCGGTGCGATCATATTGTCAGCCGGTTTTCTGGCGTTTCTGATGATCGTGATGGTCGGAAACGGCCTACGCGGCTTTACGCAAACCGAGTTACCGGTAGAGATTGACTTTCCTGCCATGACCGGAGGCGCGTCTGCCGACCAGTTTGAAGGAGCAAATGGCCCGGCCAATCTCAGGACATTGGGTGTTCAGGATATTGTAAACACCAGTGTTCAAATTCAATATGGCGAAGAAGGCAGCGAATTGTTCTCAGCCGGCGGGTGGCAGGCCGTCAATCAAGAGATACTGAAAAACCCCCAGATTGTAGAAACAAAAACGACGCTATACCTGCCGGTCGAATCAGAAATTGATGTCGCGTTTAAAGGAAGTGGCAGCGAGACTGCGGAAGACATGGTTGCCGAGTTGAAAGACCAGTTGAGCACTGGATTTAACTGGAATTTCTTGACCAATTCTGACGCGACTGACCCGATGCAAGTCGGGATATGGGGGGCGCTGAAAGGTTCATTGATAACAATGTTCATCACATTGCTCATCGCCTTCCCGATAGGTGTACTTTCTGCCCTTTATCTTGAAGAATATGCGCCAAAAAACCGTTTCACCGACTTGATTGAGGTTTCCATCAACAATCTTGCTGCCGTTCCATCGATTATCTTTGGTTTGCTTGGTTTGGCTGTATTCCTCAATCTCTTTGGTTTGCCGCGATCCGCTGCACTGGTAGGGGGGCTAACGCTGGCTCTTATGACCATGCCGGTAATCGTGATATCCGGGCGCAATGCCGTCAAAGCCGTACCTCCATCTATTCGTGAGGCGGCTTTGGGCATAGGGGCCAGCCAAATGCAGGTTGTCTTTCATCATGTTCTACCGCTCGCCCTGCCCGGCATCCTGACAGGTACGATTATTGGCATGGCCCGGGCCTTGGGCGAAACCGCGCCTTTACTGATGATTGGTATGCGCGCCTTTATCGCTACACCACCGGGCGGTATTGTTGAACCTGCCACCGTTCTACCGGTGCAAATTTTCCTTTGGTCGGATGAGGTAAATCGCGGCTTTGTCGAAAAAACCTCGGCGGCAATTATTGTGCTGCTACTGTTCCTTCTCACAATGAACGCTCTTGCGATATATCTACGCAATCGTTTTGAAACCCGCTGGTAGATCGTGATATGACAGAATTATTAGACAGTACCAGTTCCAGTGAAAGTCCAATCATGACAGAGACCACAGCTTCCGCCATTTCTGCTGGCGATGGACCATTGAAAATGACAACCCGCAATGTGGATGTTTTTTATGGTGAGAAACAAGCGATCAAAGATGTGTCCATTGATGTTACTATGGACAACGTCACTGCATTCATTGGCCCTTCCGGTTGCGGGAAATCTACCTTTCTGCGCTGCCTGAACCGGATGAATGACACTATTCCCATTGCTAGGGTGACCGGCGACATTACCTTGGAAGGCGAGGATATTTACGCCCCGAAGATGGATGTCGTGCAACTGCGAGCACGGGTCGGGATGGTTTTTCAAAAGCCCAATCCATTTCCCAAGTCAATTTATGACAATATCGCTTATGGCCCCCGTATTCACGGGCTTGCCAGCAGCAAAGATGAGCTCGACAATATTGTCGAAACGTCGCTGCAGAGGGCGGGTCTTTGGGGTGAGGTGCAAGATCGGTTACAGGACAGCGGAACCGCCCTGTCCGGCGGTCAACAACAAAGGCTGTGTATCGCCCGTGCCATCGCAGTTGACCCCGAAGTAATCTTGATGGACGAGCCTTGTTCAGCGCTTGACCCCATCGCAACGGCGAAGATTGAGGAACTGATCCACGAACTGCGTGGGAAATATGCTATCGTAATCGTGACACATAATATGCAGCAAGCTGCCCGGGTGTCGCAACGTACCGCCTTCTTCCATTTGGGAACTTTGGTGGAATATGGCGTAACGTCCGACATATTCACTAATCCTACGGAAGAGAAAACGCGGGACTATATTACCGGACGCTACGGCTAAGCGAACTGCAAAGGGAAGGAACCCCAAAAATGCCAAATAGCGGCACAGAACATACCGTTAAAGCTTTTGACACCGACATAAATGAGCTGCGCGGCATGGTTGCAGAAATTGGTGGTCGCAGCGAACAGGCGATTTCGAAGGCAATGCGTGCCCTTGAAAAGCATGACCTGAAACTGGCTGAAGAAGTTGTTGCAGAAGACAAGTTGATCGATGACTTGGAAAAACGGATAGATGACCTCACTTTCCAGACAATTGCATTGCGTGCGCCAATGGCTGACGATTTGCGCGAGCTGATCGCTACGTTCAAAATATCAGGGGTTGTCGAACGCATTGGCGATTACGCCAAGAACATTGCGAAACGCGTTCCGGTTATCGCCAGTACCCATAAATTGGGTCCAGCTTCGTTGTTACCCTCCATGTCAAATGTGGCGTCGGAACTTGTGAGAGACTCTCTGGAAGCTTTTGCCAGGCGAGACGCCGATCTTGCTCTTGATGTTAGCGAGCGTGACCAGATTGTTGATGATTTTTATACGAGCATATTTCGCTCGGTTATCACTTACATGATCGAAAATCCAAAGGACATTGGGGAAGCAGCGCATCTGCTTTTCATCGCCAAAAATCTCGAACGTATCGGTGATCACGCAACCAACGTTGCGGAAATGGTCTATTTTGCCGCCAAAGGTGAGCCGATGCCGGAACGTGATCGCGGTGAGAATCCCACCGATTTTATGGAAGAACCGACCAACGGGAAATAGCAATATGTCCAATGCGAGATTGTTACTGGTGGAAGATGATGCTGCACTGGCGGAACTGTTGTCATGGAACTTCAAAAAAGAAGAATATGACGTCATTCATACCGCTGATGGTGAGGAAGCATTGCTGCTTGTGAAGGAGAATCGTCCCGATGTTATCTTGCTGGATTGGATGATCGAGAACCTCTCGGGTATCGAAGTTTGCCGCCGTCTCCGTCGTTCTCCGGAAACTGCCAATATTCCGATCATAATGCTAACCGCTCGTGGCGAAGAAGAAGATAAAATCCGCGGTCTGGAAACCGGTGCTGATGATTATATTACAAAACCGTTCAGCCCGCGCGAGTTGATAGCTCGGGTCAAAGCTGTATTGCGGCGGGTCCGTCCTGCACTGGCTGGGGAGAAACTCGCTTTTGGAGACCTGGAGATGGACACTGTGGGCCACAAGGTGAAACGTGATGGCGATACTATTCCTCTCGGCCCAACTGAATTTCGGTTGTTGCGCCATTTTCTGGAGCATCCCAACTGGGTGTTCTCGCGTGAGCGCTTGCTCGACAGTGTCTGGGGGCAAGACAGCGACATAGAGCTAAGGACCGTCGATGTTCATATTCGGCGTCTGCGCAAGGCGTTGAATGCAAACCAGCGTCCGGATATTATCCGAACAGTCCGGTCTGCCGGCTACGCTCTCGATACGGAAGCTGCCTAGTCTCGAGCGTTTCGTAATGAACAAAAAAAAGGCCGGCTAATACCGGCCTTTTTTTCATTTGCTCTGCTTGAGATTACTAGAAAGAAATCTGCGCCCGCGCGCCGATCACATCGACGGAATAGTCATCCGGAGCTCCCGTTACGATGCCCAGCGCATTGCCGTATGATAGATGACCATAGTTCACCAGAAAACGAACATAATCAACCGGAGTCCAGATCAAAGATGCCATATAACCATCCTGCGTCCCTCCGATGATACCAGCATCAGTGAGATCAAGCCGGTCATAACGCACATTTACTTGCCAGGCGCCAGAACCACCAGAACCAACGGGATTGTTAACTTTCACGCCTTTGAAAACACCGCCCTTATATTCGCGCTTGTCATCGGTCAAAAACAGCCCGGCTTCCACCGAACCACCAAAGAAGGTGGGATTAGCCAGACCCGGCCGACTGACCCTCGCCCAGTGGGTTTCAGCAGCAGCGTGGAAACGGCCGGAAATAACAGCTGCTTCTAAACCATAAGTCAGCTGTTCTTCCGCAGAGATGTTACCGGTGTTGATGAAACGCGTGTCAACACTGTGGATCAATGGCCGCTGACGATAACGGACTGAATCAATGGTATCTCCGAGGTCCGTCCAGTGAACAGAGCCACCCAGATGAAGTTGGGCATCACCAAGTTTTGGCGCAAACACCAGCCTGCCATCTAGGCTGATGCTGTCATTACCGTCACTCAGGTCATCAATATTGTCGGTAAATACACCGCCTTGCAGCAACAAATCACCGGTCTTGTAAGCTGCGGAAACACCGACCTTACGCTGAAAACCAAATGCGTCGGTAAAGGCAGAACGTTCAATAAAGCTGGTATCGTTGCTGCTCGATATTTCTTCCAATGACTGGAAGTTATTATGCTGGCCAACCGTTACCGTTAGACCACCGCTTTTATAATCCAGATAGGCGTCGGTTAGTTCAACACCGTCTAAAAGATCAACCTCAAGCTTATAGCCGAAACCGCCAGGAATCTTGCCCTGCACGCCCAAGCGAACACGCCGTGCTTCGTTTGAGAAACCTTCGCCAGGAATATCAATTGTCGATGGTACAGATGAAAGATTATTGAAATCGTAGAGAATACGACCGCGTGGTTTGAAACTCCAGCCGTCGTCTGTTTTGATTTCAGGCGCGCCTTTAAACTTGATACTGGTTTTCTCTTTGGTTTGAGCGACTTTTTCTACCGCAGCGACTTGCTTGCCTTGCTGTTGTTGTAAGGTTTCAACACTACCAAGCTGCGCGCGCAAGCTCACGACTTCTTGCTCAAGCTGATTAAGACGCTCCAATAGCGCTGCTGCTTCCTCGCTCGATATTTGCGCCGCAATAGCCTGGTTCGGCAAGAGTGCCAAGATCGCGGCACTTGTTACAAGAGTAGATTTCAAATTCATGTTCACAGAATCCCCAAACAATGTCTTGATTGATGACGGCTCTATGATTTTTAGGTTTCGGAAAAACGTCTTTTTTATTGCAGTTTTTTTACGAGCTGATCGTTTCCCAGTTTTCCGGGCGAAGGTGCCTTATTCTGGAACCAGTTTCATTAATTTGCGTTCCATTGGAGCAAGTACCCCGGCAAGCTCATGGCCGCGCTTTAGAATCTGCCCATGCTCGCCATGCAACGTCCACATACCTTGTTTATTGCGATCCGCCGGACGCTTCTCGATCCGCATTTGTGGTCGTTCCGATGTCCGTCGAAATGCAGCAAAAACGGCTGCATCCTTACCCATGTCCATCGCATAATCGCGCCAGTGACCTGCGGCGACCATTCGTCCGTAAAGATTGAGAATCCGTTCCATTTCTTTCCTTTCAAATCCTACCTGAACGGAGGACACTTTCCTGTTGGGAAAAGATGAAACGTTGGAATTTTCAGAGCGCATCAGGCGCTATCTCTTTTGCTTTCCGATTTATCGTTCTGAGGCTTGTCACGGCCCTCTGCATAAGCGGCGATCCGTTTTTGCAGCTGCT
Source organism: Sphingorhabdus sp. EL138 (assembly GCF_900258045.1). GTDB lineage: Bacteria > Pseudomonadota > Alphaproteobacteria > Sphingomonadales > Sphingomonadaceae > Parasphingorhabdus. The sequence goes on from NZ_OGVD01000004.1 coordinate 1,161,118, forward strand.
CCATTTCACATTGCAAGATTTCAAGCTTCTGCGTTGCGGGATCAAAAACCTCACTGCATGGAGTTCCATAGGGGGTGAATTCTTCCTGATATTGTTCTACTTGAACAAGCGTTGGACGAGCCCTAACACCCACCATCGTCGCACCCTCTGGTACGTCCTGCGTCACCACGGCATTGGCCCCGATACGTGATCTTTTACCTACCGTAATGGGCCCTAATATCTGTGCGCCAGATCCTAAGATGGCATCATCCTCAATGGTTGGATGCCGCTTGCCACCGACACCGTTTGCCGGATTGGTCCCGCCAAGCGTCACGCATTGATAAATAGTAACATTGTCCCCGATTTCGGCGGTTTCACCAATTACCGAAAAACCGTGATCAATAAACAGGTGCCGGCCAATCTTGGCACCTGGATGAATATCAATAGCAGTAAAAAGGCGAGAAAAATGGTTCACAAAACGCGCAAAAAAGAAGAGTTCACCTTTGAAGAACCAATGCGCAATCCGGTGCAAACCCAACGCTAATACACCCGGATAAAGGAGCACTTCCCAGCGGGAGCGAGGAGCGGGGTCTCTCGCTTTTATGGAGTCCAGATACTCACCAAGGTCCCGAAACATGTCTTCCTCCGACAATTTACAAGTAGATAAGCTAAGGACCCCGATCGGATATTTCCAGTCCTTTCTTGCAACTCATTTAAAACGGGTCTTTTTGCACTCGTATTTATGATCATCTTGAATTATTGGGCAGCCATTCATCGAAGGGTCAAATCATGTCAAACTACCTGCCGACACTGAAGCAGCTGCAATATCTGGTGGCACTGGAAGAGCATGGTCATTTTGGAAGGGCGGCGGAAGCTTGTTATGTTACCCAGTCGACCCTTTCAGCCGGCATTAAAGAACTGGAGACATTGCTTGATGTAATGCTGGTAGAACGGACACGCCGCGTGGTTCGCTTTACTGAACTTGGCAAGCAAATGGTGGAAAAATCACACCGTATTTTGCGGGAAGCGGAAGAGCTTTCCGACATGGCGCGTTCCGCTGGCCAGCCACTGGTTGGTGATGTCCGAATGAGTGTAATTCCAACAATTGCGCCATTTCTATTGCCCAAACTGCTCCCCAGATTGCGAAAAGAACGGCCGGAACTCAAACTCTATCTCAAGGAAGAAACCAGTCATTCGGCCTGTGATTCACTCAATCACGGGCAAGTGGACTGTGTTCTGCTAGCCCTACCCTTTTCATGCGGTGATGTTGAATCGGAAACTCTATTCGATGATGAAATTTTTGTTGCTTTTCCAAAGGATGATCCTCGCGATCCGCCCAAAGTGATTGATCCAGCGATCATAGATGAAAATAGACTCTTGTTGCTGGAGGACGGCCATTGCCTGAAAGATCATGCTCTTGCCGCCTGTGATCGTCCGGAGCTCAGAGCATCCGCGCGTATGATGGGTACGTCACTTCATACCCTGGTTCAAATGGTCGATAACGGGTTGGGCCTGACTTTACTTCCAAAAATGGCCATCGATAGCGGAATTCTAACCCATACCGATATTTTGGCACGCCCGATCAAGTCGGATCGTGCATTTCGTGATATCGCTTTGGTATGGCGCAAAAACAGTCCTCGCAAAGAGGAATTCAAGCTTCTGGCGGAGATCATGCGCCAGAGTCAAAGCTGGGTTACAGAAAAAGCTGCCTAGTTTTCCCAGCCTTTGGCGGCATCAAGGTCTGACTGACGTTCTTCGACCCAGCTCTCGCTGCCATCTTGTTCTATTTCTTTTTTCCAGAACGGCGCAACTGTCTTGAGCTGATCCATGATGTAGGAACAGGCTTCAATCGAAGCCTGACGGTGGTCGGAACAGGTGCATGCCAAAACAATCTGTTCACCAACGCGTAAACGCCCTACCCTGTGGATGATAGTAATCCCGTGAAGATCCCACTTTTCTAGCGCTTCATCAGCAATTTTGCGTAGCGCCTTCTCGGTCATTGCAGGATAATGTTCAAGTTCCAGCGCATCAAGCGTGCCATCGCCTCGCACTTGTCCGACAAAGCTGGTCACGGCGCCACCACCGAGCGCAGACAGGTTTTTGATTTCCGCACCGGCATCAAAATCACTTTCTATGACAGATACCTTGATCATCCGCCCGTTACCGGTGGAAATATCGCAAGTTCCTCGGCATCACGCAGTGAAGCATCCAGCCCGACAAAACCCTGATCCAAAGCGAAACGCAGCTTTCTAAGATCGGAAAATACATCACGATAGACTGGATCACAATTTTGCAGATGCTCGATAAGTTGACCAACATTCTCCACAATTTCAGGAAGCTCCAATAGTTCCTGATCACGGCCAAGCCGCTCTTTTACCCATGAAAAATAGACAATGTTGATCTGGTTGGGCATTTCGTTGGTCATCTAATCCATATGCTTCAGACCAACCCGTAGATAGTCCCAGCCTGTAATGAGCGTCAATATCGCCGCAGCCCAAAGTGTCCATATGCCGACGGTAAGAATAAATCCAAACTGCGGTAATCCACCGGACAATATCAAAGCGCCAAGCGAAATGAGCTGAAATGTGGTTTTCCATTTGGCCAGCTGCGAAACCGGAACGCTGACTTGAAGTCCTGCCAGAAATTCACGCAATCCCGACACTGCAATTTCGCGAAGCAAGATGATAAGAGCTGCTATGACGTTATAACCTTCTATGTCGCCGGTTGCGCAGAGGATAAGAATGACCGAAGCGACCATGATCTTATCGGCAATTGGGTCGAGAAAGATGCCCAGCTTGGACACTGTGCCCTGGGATCGTGCAAGATAGCCATCAAAATAATCCGTTATCGCCATCAACCCATACAATACCGTCGCCAGCAAATAGCCCAGTTTCCAATCCGGCCACCATAGCAAACCGACCAGAAACGGCACCGTGAATATACGGGAAAGGGTCAAAATATTCGGTAGATTCAACATATTGCCCGCTGCCATAACGAGGTTTGGCCAAAAGTTAAATCCTATCGTTGCGATCCCGGCATTGATGCGGAAATTTTCTCGCATCCAACGCCTTGCGCTATCGGGCAACATCGTTAGGGTAACGCCAAATCTATCCCCCTGTCTGACAATGCTCAACAACAGGAAAACTCCAAGAATGAAATCAGCCGTTCGACTATTGGCAAAGCGCCGCTTTTGGCCGCTTTTCATCACGCAAATGCTTGGAGCATTTAACGATAACTTGTTCAAATTCTCAATGGTTATCCTGGTAACATATGGCATCTATAAAGATCCAGCACAGGACTTTCAGTTTAATGCATTGGCTTCTGGAATTTTCATCCTGCCCTTTTTTCTGTTCTCGTCGCTCGCCGGGCAACTGGCGGACAATTATGACAAAGCACGGATCACAAGGCTCGTCAAAACGCTTGAAATTGCGATCGCTGTCATCGGTGGCATTGGTCTGTTGATACCATCAATCCCGATCATGCTGACCGCTCTGTTCCTGCTTGGCTTACAATCGACATTTTTTGGACCAATTAAATATGCGATTTTGCCCCAACATCTTGAAAAAGATGAAGTGTTAGCGGGAACGGGATTGGTAGAAGCCGGCACCTATATCGCGATATTAGCGGGCACAATATTGGGCGGAATCATTATCGATCGCAATGGCAATGGCGTTGAACTGGCGGTTGTTTCCGTATTTCTGGTGGCGCTGGTGGGCCGTATAGGCGCGCAGTTTATGCCAAGCGCGCCGCCACAAAAAGAAGTCGAAAAGATTGATTTCAACTTTATTCGCTCGTCCATCAAACTGATCTCCGCAACCTTGCACGTTCGGAGGCTATATCTCGCAATCGTGGCCATCAGTTTCTTTTGGACAATAGGGTCGGTGCTGATCATTCAGTTTCCACCATTGGTGGAAAATGTCCTGACATCGACACCTGCGGTCGCCAGCCTTTTTCTGGGGGTCTTTTCGGTTGGTATTGCAGTGGGATCCATTTTGATAAATCGCCTGCTAAAAAGCGAAGTTTCTGCGCGATACGCACCGTACAGCGTCATCGCGATGGGTATATTCGTATTGATACTATATTTCATCGCTCGCGGCTGGGAAGGTCTACCCAATGGCGAGCTCTATACATTCAGCACATTCATGATGCACGACGGCGCATGGGCTCTGCTTGGTACTTTGGCCGGCGTAGCGGTTTTTGGTGGAATGTTTGTTGTCCCGCTTTACGCTTTCTTGACTACAACCGTCGATATCAGCGAAACTGCGAGGACAATCGCTGCCAACAACGTAGTCAACTCGGGATGTATGGTGCTAGGCGCATTGGCCGCATTGGGACTGAGCCTGTTGGGTGTTTCAACCACTGAACAGCTGTTGTTGGTAACGGGAATGTGCATCGTCGCGGCATGGCTAGGCCAGCAATTGCATCTCGCCTGCGACTAAAGCCGTCTTGAAAAACTGTTCAAAAGATGAACAGGTAAAAAGCGGTAAAGAACGCCGAAAAACTCAAAAGAAAGAGGCTTGCATCCTCACTCAGTCGTTTTCTTGGCTGTTTGGCAGTTTCTGCCAAACTGATTTGCTCATCATTCAGAGACAAAGCTTCAAGCGGCAGACTAAGCCGAAAAGGATGCCTCACGCCTTCGTGATGCAATGTAAGTGAGCGGTTCAGATTCTTTTTCATGCCGACTTGTTAACAATTTGTTAGTCATAGAATCCAACAGAAAATTGCCACTCTGTCCTTTTGTATTAAGATGACACAGTCCTATGGATGCTTCCAAGGCAGAATATTTATCCAGAATGGATCAAAAACGAAGAATGTGTGATCTTTGCAACAATGGCTAACATTAAGGACTAAAACCATAAACCTTGTTGATTTCAAACAATTGTTATGGCAGTGGGCACTACGTATTGAGTGAAATGCGAAACCCTGAAGGAGCAAATTATGCGTTTCGGTAAAATTGGTATGGCTGCAGTTGCAGCTGCATCTCTGGTTGCTACACCTGTGTTCGCACAGGCTGCACAGCCAGTGTCTAAAGTTTCTCAACCTGTTCGTGCTGGTGCATCTGCAGATGAAGAAAGCAAACTTGAAGGCGGATCAGGCATCATCATCGCCGTTCTTGCTGCTGCTGCAGTTATTGGCGGCATCATCATCGCTGCTGATGGAAGCGATGACGATCCAACAAGCCCCTGAGTTCAGGCGCTAAATGAATTTGAAATGGCGGCCTTTTGGTCGCCATTTTTTTTGCGCAATAGGTATCAGTAAGTATGAAAAATAGCTATTGAGGCACAAACGGTTGCACTTGACCGACAGATTTCCCATATCCGGTTTATGACAGAAAATCAGCACCATGGCATGCAACAATGGCATGGCACCACCATCCTCTCCGTCCGCAAAAATGGTAAAGTGATCGTCGCTGGCGACGGTCAAGTTTCCATGGGTCAAACCGTAATGAAACCCAATGCCAAAAAAGTTCGGCAACTGCATGACGGATCAGTCATAGGTGGTTTTGCCGGAGCTACCGCAGATGCCTTTACATTATTCGAGCGCCTAGAAGCGAAACTGGAACGCCACAATGGTCAGTTAATGCGTGCGGCAGTGGAACTAGCAAAGGATTGGCGCACCGATAAGTATCTGCGCAACCTTGAAGCCATGATGATCGTTGCAGATAAAGAGGTCACACTAATCCTGACCGGTAATGGAGATGTCCTTGAGCCCACTCAGGGCATTGCTGCGATAGGGTCTGGTGGGAACTTTGCTCTTGCCGCTGCGAGAGCACTGATTGACTATGAAAAAGATGCCGAGAAGCTTGGGCACAAAGCCATGGCCATTGCTGCGGAAGTCTGTGTTTATACCAATGATCAGCTTACGGTCGAGACACTGGAAAGCGCAATATAGGTTACTTGAGCCATTCAGTCACGAATTGTCCATTTTTATTCCAATACAGGTTTCACATGCTAGATAATCTTACCCCAAAAGCCATCGTTAAGGCTCTGGACGAACATATTGTCGGACAGAAAGACGCAAAACGCGCAGTCGCAGTCGCATTACGCAACCGCTGGCGGCGTCAAAAACTACCTGCGGATCTCCGCGAAGAGGTGACACCGAAAAACATTCTGATGATTGGCCCCACGGGTTGCGGCAAGACTGAAATATCAAGGCGTCTTGCCAAACTGGCGGATGCGCCGTTTATCAAGATTGAAGCCACAAAATTTACTGAAGTCGGTTATGTCGGTCGTGACGTAGAGCAAATTGCCCGCGATCTTGCTGAAGAAGCGGTGAGGCTGGAACGCGAACGCCGCCGCTCGGCGGTCAGTGACGTAGCCAGCGATGCAGCCATGAAGCGTTTGCTGGATGTGTTATGTGGTGAAAATGCGAGCGAAGCGACGCGGGAAAGCTTCCGCCAACGAGTGGTCGATAACCATATGAACGACACCGAAATCGAGATTGAGGTAGAGGATACCCCCAGTGCACCGATGGATATCCCGGGGATGTCCGGCCAGGTCGGGATGATCAATCTGTCTGACATGATGGGTAAGGCATTTGGCCAGAATGCGATGAAACGACGGAAAATGCGGGTTGCCGACGCCTGGGACAAATTGATCGAGGAAGAGTCAGACAAACGCCTCGACGATGATGATATTGCACGAGCAGCGATCACCGACGCAGAATCCAACGGTATCGTATTTCTTGACGAAATTGACAAAATCGCGGTCAGCGATGTGCGCGGTGGTTCAGTCAGCCGAGAGGGGGTTCAACGCGATCTTCTCCCCTTAATTGAAGGCACGACGGTCGCGACAAAATACGGTCCGATGAAAACGGATCATATCCTGTTCATCGCATCCGGCGCTTTTTCTATCTCCAAACCCAGTGACATGTTACCTGAGCTACAAGGTCGGCTTCCCATTCGAGTTGAACTTCGCGCGTTAACTGAAAAAGACTTTGTTCGCATTCTTACAGAAACGAAAGCCAATCTGCCTGAGCAATATGTCGCTCTCTTGGGCACCGAAGAAGTCACCATCGACATCACACAAGATGCTATTGAAAAACTTGCCCAAATTGCAGCCAATGTGAACGAAACGGTAGAGAATATCGGTGCACGCCGATTGCAGACCGTGATGGAGAAACTGCTGGAAGAGATAAGTTTCGATGCAGAGAATCACAAAGGGGAAACAATCGCGGTGGATGCCACCTATGTCGATAGCCAGCTATCTGATGTTGCGAAGGACACAGACTTGTCCAAATATGTGCTATAGGATTTTCCAAACTTGATCTGACGGGAGCAAAATATGGCTGAGGGTGGGTGTTATTGTGGGGCAGTGCGTTATGAAATATCTGGTGAGCCGATCAACCAGTCCATATGCCATTGTCGTGACTGCCAGAAAAGCAGCGGCTCGGCTTCCGTGGCGTGGATTATGCTAGAAAATGATGAATTTTCCCTAGTTAGTGGTGAACCCAAAACAGTCGAGGGCAAAAACGGTGCAGAACGACTTTTCTGCAACAATTGCGGCACAGGAATCGCTTATAAAAATGCCAATATCTTGCCGGGTATGATCGACGTGCAAACGGCCACACTTGATGAGCCAGAAGCCTATATTCCTGAAATGAACATCCAACTTGCGGAACAAATCTCGTGGGAAAAGGTCGCACACGAGCTACCGGCCTTTGATCGCTTTCCACCGCAGGAATAATCTGTCTTGAATCCGTAACCGTATACCGTCCTGCGGCGAATTGCCGCTGAGAAACCACAGGAGAATTATTTTGAAAAAGAGTGTATCTCTTTTGGCTTTGACCTCTGCACTGGCCCTCGCATCATGTTCACAATCTGGAAATCCAGTGGATGACGGCGAAGAAACATCAGAAGCAGCTGAACCCGCAGTGGCTGGAACAGTGGAGGAAGTTCCGGCCATCGACGCCGGCCTTGCTGTTGGTTCTTCGGCTCCTATTAAGGCAGAATTTAATACCGGCGACGGTAGCAAGACACTGGCCAGTATCCTGGAGGATGGTCCAGCAATTCTAGTATTGACACGTTCGGTAGAGTGGTGTCCATTCTGTCAGACTCAGTTGAAAGGCATTAACGCAATTGTCAGCGACCTCGATCAGAGGGGCTATAAACTATACGGCGTCAGCTATGACAGTGTCGAAAGCCAGGACCGCTTCTCCAAAAACCAGATGCTGGAATATACAATGTTGTCTGACGAGAATTCTGCAGTGATCGATGCGTTTGAATTGCGCGATCCACAATATACCGAAGGAAAAGCCGTTGGCGTTCCCTATGCTTCAGTCATCGTTGTCGACAAGGATGGCAAGATCATTGCCAAATCTGTGTCGGGTGATTTCAAGAAACGCCCAACAAATGATCAACTGCTGGCGATAGTCGACGCGATATAAAGCCTTTTTAATCGCCTATCGGGAAGCCGAGGAAGAAGCCGCGTCGGCTCCGACTTCGGCTTTTTCATTTCCTTCCGGTAGCACTACCAGTTTCCACTTGGTTGAATCCTTGAGATATTTTTGAGCCAGCTGCTGAACTTCTTCAGGTGTGATCACCGTGTAATCTCTCAGTAACGTTCTTAAAACCATGAACTTCTTAGGGTTAAAACTCGCACCCTCCAACTGACTCATCCAGAAGCTGTTACCACTGCTCGCCCTAGATATGAGTTGGCGAAGCGGTTCTACCACCCTGTTCAACTCATCAAGGCTAACCGGTTTTTCTCTCAGGTCTTTCGCGATCAATTCGGCCACGCCGTAAAAACGGTCGATATTATTTGGCGTCAACTGACTGGAGGCGCTTATATATCCGCCCTTTTGAAAAGCGACCGGCCAGCTATTTATCACTTGCGGGCTATAGCTCGCCCCTTCTTTGGAGCGTAAAATTTCAAACATGCGATCATTGAAGATTGAGACCAGAACCTCCAACTGACGACTTTCTTTGATATTCTGCAGTCCGCCGCCGGTTGGCCAGGCAATTAAAGCGGCTGCGCGCTCTGCATCCCCTTTGTGAACAAGAATTTCCGGCCCCGCTTTGGAAGCCGGGAACATAGGCGAACGACTACCGTCCGGAATGACAGAGACTTTTCGTTTGCGCAGTGCGCCGAAGGTTTTCAGCACCGCTTCAACCGCTTCGTCCCGTTCGAAATCACCAAATAACATCAATTCAATAGGGCCGCTCGACAAAATAGGTTTCCAGAATTTCTTGAAATCCTTGGGCGTCAGCGCTTGAAAATCCTGTTTGTCCGGTGTTTTCCAGCGCGGATCTTTGCCGCGTATCAACCAGTCCAAATCTCGTTGTAACACCGCCTGCGGCGAAGTGGCAAAACTGTCATAGCCTATTAAAGAGGCTGCACGCCCGCGAATAACTGGTGCAGCATCCCATCTCGGATATTGCAACTTGGCAGCTATCAAATGCAATTGATCTTCAAGGTCGGCTGCTCTCGTATCGGCCTTGATTTCATAGGCGTCATCATCGATTTCAAACCCGAGCCCGATCCTCCGACCGGTAGTGATTTTGTCCAGCTCCTCTTGTCCCAGATCACCGACACCGCTCGCCATCAAAGCCATTGCTCCAGTCCAGGCTAATCCTTCATCATCGGTGCTTAGACCACTATATCCCGTACCAAAACGGGTGTTGACCATGATCTTATTGCGTTCGGCTTTGTTGGGGAAAAGCATTACCCGAACACCGTTTGACAATATCAGCTGTTCGATCTCGAAACGCTTGTTCATCTCTGATGAGACAACCTTCCCCTTGCGTCCGATACGTGGCAGCGCGTCAAAACCAAGGTTCGCTTGTTCCACCCGCACGTTCGTTGCCGCCTGGACTTCTTCCAGCAACGAAGCAGCAAGTTTGGAATTGCCGTCGTCTACAACCGTGGGAGAGGTCAGCAAAGCTCGCGTTGCAATGCCGTCAAACAGCTTTTGTGTTGATTCAAGCAAGCGCTGAGGTGTGTAAAGGTCCCGCATCTCACGGAACACATCAAGCGCTGTTTGTGGTGTGGCCACAGTTTCTCGAATATCAACGGCATTGACGATATCATCCGCCTGCTTTCGGGCGGCCTCTGTTGCATAGCCTTCGGCACCAATGGAAAGCGCCGCGTCAAACTCTGCTATTTCCCTTGCGATGTCCTGTTCGGAAGGTGCATGAGTGGTTGCGTCAGCGATTACAGCCCGTACATCTTTCAAAGCAGCAGCCCAGTCATCACCCAAGGGCACGATATTCACGAAGGTGCCGTCCACCGACCGGCTAACATCCTCTTGGTTCACATTCGCTTGAAGGTAGCTGCCCCCTGCCCTCGCACGCGCCTCAAGGCGACGATTGATCATCTGGAGTGCCAAAAGATCGATCAACAATTGTTGATTATAAGCGATGGTGTCGTCCACCTTACGCCATGGCCGGACGGTCGCCATTGATATGAAACGTGGCAAGGTTGGCTCGATCAACACCCGGCTGATATCAGCATCGGAACCAGGATCACCGAAATTTGGCGCCACGCCAGGTTCGCCCTTGCCCTTCCAATCAGAAAAGTGTTTTTTTAGCAGCGCTTCGAACTCCGCTGGATCACCATCTCCGGCTATGACTATCACGGTATTTTCTGGCCGGTACCATCGACGATGGAAAAGTTGCAACATCGTGGGTGTTGCTGCTCCCAATGTTTCCGGTGTCCCGATAGGTGCCCTGCTCGCCAGCCGCTGGCCCGCGAAGAACAATTTTCGCGTGGCGTCTTGGACTTTTGTCTGTGGCCCCTGACGCTCCTGCAATTCTGCCATGACGACAGGGCGCTCGGCGTTGATCGCCTGCGCAGTCAAACCCGGCGCACTAATCATACCGGAAATAATCTTGATACTCTCATCCAGACTTGTCGGATTGGCATTGGGCAGATCAAGCTTGTACACCGTCTGAGTTGGCGTGGTTTCTGCATTGCTGTCGCTGCCGAACGTCGCACCTAACCGCTGCCAAATGCGTTTAGCTTCACCGTCAGGAACATATTCGGAGCCCCGGAACGAAAGGTGCTCCATAAAATGTGCGAAACCCTGTTCATGATCCTGTTCCATCAATGAGCCAACATCAAGACGGACCCGGATTGATACTTGCCCGGGAGGAACGCCATTATTTTTGACCGCATAGCGCAGCCCATTGTCCAACGATCCGAAAGTCCAGCTCGTGTCGACAGGAACGTCACTGCCTTCATAAAGCCAAGGCTGTTGTGCGTTAACCTCAGTCTGGGCAGGCTGTGGCTGTGCCTCGACTGGCGTTGTCAGCACCGAGAACGAGACACTGGTAAAAATGGCAAAGGCAGTGAAAAGACGACCGGATGCGCTTTGATAATATTTCATGGCGCAGTTATAAGCAGGCCCAATCTTACTGGCCAGTGAATAACGATATTGATTGCCATGCAAAATATCGATGGCAATCGGTCAACTTTTCCGCTGCTAAAAGGCAGTTTAGCCTTGATAGCCCAGCCAAATGCTCCCACATATCAAACATGTTGATAGAAACCGAAAAAACGCCCAACCCGTCCACGCTCAAATTCCTGATGGGCCAGACAGTTATGGCCGACGGGACAAGGGATTTCGCATCACCGGAAGATGCGGATATTTCTCCACTTGCAGAAGCCTTGTTTACTCTAGGAGACGTGACCGGGGTCTTCTTCGGTTCAGATTTCGTTTCGGTAACGGCTGGCCCTGGATCAGAATGGTCAGATGTAAAACCACAGGTGCTTAGCATTTTGCTCGATCATTTTTCAGCCGGGCTACCCTTGTTCAAACCTGGATCAGCAGGCGAAATACAAATTCCACCGGAGGAAGAAGTTCATGATGATCCGGAAGATGCGGAGATTGTATCACAGATAAAAGAGTTAATCGAAACCAGGGTGCGCCCAGCGGTCGCCAACGACGGGGGTGATATCATCTACCGTGGCTTCAACCGCGGTATCGTTTTCCTGAAAATGCAGGGCGCTTGCGCAGGGTGTCCGTCGTCAACTGCAACATTGAAGCATGGAATTGAGTCTCTGCTCAAACACTATGTGCCAGAAGTGGTTGAAGTTAGAGCCGCCTAATCCAACCGGTACAAAATGGGTAATGAGAAATTTATGAATCAGCCACTTGATGACGCTGCACTGGACCAACTTTTTCGAACAGCGCGAACTTTTAACGGCTATCATGACAAGCCGGTAACTACCGAACAGCTACACGCAATCTGGGATCTCATGAAGATGGGGCCGACCAGCGCAAACATGCTGCCCGCGAGGATGGTTTGGTGCCACAGTCAGGATTCCAAGCAACGTCTTGCAGACTGCGCTGGCGAAGGTAACAAAGAAAAAATTGTGAATGCCCCAGCCGCGGTTATCATCGGCATGGATCAGAATTTCCACGAATATCTTCCCGAGCTTTTTCCGCATACCGATGCGAAAAGCTGGTTTGATGGCGATCCAGAGGGTCGTATCGAAGGTGCCATGCGAAATAGTTCGTTACAAGGTGCCTATTTTATTCTGGCTGCGCGCGCTCTGGGCTTGGATACCGGCCCAATGTCAGGATTTGACAATGCGGCAGTGGATGACGCTTTTTTTGGTGACCAACCAAGTGTGAAATCAAATTTCATTTCAACCTTAGGATACGGCGATCCTTCAACAATTTTTGACCGTAGCCCGCGTCCTGATTTCGACAAATTCAACACGATCATCTGACGGCGAGCGTCAGAGCCATGAACAACCGTACTCTTGTTATAGACACTGCCACAACAGCTTGCTCGGTTGCTCTGTTCGAAAACAAGAGAATAGTAGCTAACACCTACGAAGAAATTGGTCGCGGCCATGCCGAGAAGTTGGTGCCGATGATCGCGGAACTGCCCGACAAAGGGCGCGCGGATCACATCATGATCAATTGCGGACCGGGAAGCTTTACCGGCGTCAGAATCGGTCTTTCTGCCGCAAAAGCTCTGGCTCTGGCTTGGCAAGCCGAAATTTCCGGATATCAATGTTTACATCTCGTCGCTGCGCAGGCTTTGAATGAAATGGAATCCCCCGCTCCTGTTTTTGTAGTGATGCTTGGAGGCCACGGGGAATATTTTGTTCAGAATTTTGCTGAAGACGGCGGCCCTATAGATGATCTCCTGTCCCTGTCACCTGAATCGGCTTTACGCCGCAGAAAAGCAGACCATTTAGCGGGTTCCGCAGCAAAGGCTTTGGCGAACCTGACCGATGGGCTTTCATGTTCATCCATATTGCCGAACGCCGCCAAATACAGCCTATTGTACCAAGCCTATCAATATACAGACCCAACACCTATTTATGGCCGCGCGCCAGATGCGCAGCCAGCTCATCGGGACTAGAGTATGTCAGATGTGAACCCCTATCCTGACAGCAATGAAGCGCCCTTAGATCCTACAACAGCAATAAAGCTTGAATATGGCAGTTTTGATGAACTGAAAGTCGTTATGCGGATTATGCAGGCTTCCTTTTCAAGCCTCTATGGTGAGTCATGGAACGAGCATCAATGCCGCTCAATGCTGTCTTTGCCGGGCACACAACTATTGATTGCCAACTACGACCTTGAACCTTGCGGCTTTGCTATCAGCAGGAGTGCGGCAGGCGAGGAAGAATTGCTTATGATAGCGGTCGATCCTAAATATCAGAATAAAGGTATTGGGATCGCTCTTCTTGAACGGCTAATCGCGAACGCAATTAAAAACGATGTCACAGCAGTTTTTTTGGAAGTGCGATCCAACAATCCGGCCCAACATCTATATGAAAGACTTGGTTTCCAAAAAATTGGACTACGGCGAGCTTATTATTCGGGCGATAACAAAGAAAAGTATGATGCCATCACCTACAAAAAATCTTTGTGATGCTTAAAGCAACGCAAAATCAACACAGTATATAGGTTGATGATTGATAATCCACCTTGCCCATGCGACTAAACACACAGCAAAAAATTGCTCAAAACCATAAAATGGTCGCACTAAGAGGTATATATGACAGAGGAAGATGTCGCTCTGAATGAGACGTTGATTACGCTCACTTCGGATATTGTTGCTGCACATGTTAGCAACAACAGCGTAGCTGTTTCAGACTTGCCACTCATTATTAGCAACGTTCACGACGCGTTGTCGGGACTTGCGGGAAAAGCCGCAGAACAAGCCAAACCAGAGCCAGCTGTGCCAATCAAATCATCCATAAAACCCGATTACGTCGTTTGTCTGGAGGACGGCAAGAAACTGAAAATGTTGAAACGACATTTAATGACCCACTACGGTATGACACCTGACGAGTATCGGGTAAAATGGGGTCTGCCCAGTAACTACCCGATGGTCGCACCTAATTACGCTCAGCAACGCCGGGAACTGGCCAAAGCTATTGGTCTAGGAAAGAAAAAGAAGAAGGGCTAACTTCTCCTTTTCGTTAGATTTTATCTATGGGAAGTTGCGGATGTGTTTCGCAATTTTCCCTTTGCTTTATTGTCCGCCGCGAATAGAGTATATGCAATTATCAGGATGGAGCGAATGCCGGACAAAATTGATCTTGAGAAGCTATGTGCAGAAAAAGGCTTGCGAATAACCGACCAGCGCCGGGTGATTGCCAGAGTCATTTCTGACGCAGACGACCATCCCGATGTCGAAACATTGCATGAACGTGCTTCTGCGGTGGATTCCCGTATTTCGATAGCCACTGTTTATCGAACTGTTCGCCTATTTGAGGAAGCTGGTATTCTCGATCGTCATGACTTTGGCGATGGTCGGGCACGCTACGAGGCTGTTCCGGAAGCGCATCACGACCATCTCATCGATGTAGAAACTGGCAAGGTGATAGAATTTGTCGACCCCGAACTCGAAGCGTTACAAAAGGTAATTGCAGAGAAGCTTGGGTATCGATTGGTCGACCATCGTATGGAACTATATGGCGTATCCTCTGACCGAAAGAGCTGAAGCAGAGCGTTTTTCGATTTCAGTGGTTGGAATGCTGTTTATAGCACTACGTATAGCGGCGATCCTGCTAAGCTTGGGCATCTGTCTGCCAATGCATTATCTCTGGCGCCTGTTCCGTATCCCCTCCCCGTGGCCCCGCTTTTTCCTGTGGTCAGTCGCCACCAGTTGTGGTGCGATTATCAAAACCGAGGGACATCGTCTCAAGCAAAATGTTTTCTATGTTTCAAACCACATAAGCTGGTTCGACATCCCGGTTATTGCAGGGGTAACTGGTTGCACCTTTGTGGCCCAGGACGGTATCGCAAGTTGGCCGATTATCGGATGGCTATGTCGCATCAACAAGACCATTTTTGTCTCCAGAACAGACCGTATGCAAGTTGGCAACCAAATTGATATTATTCGGGAGGCCATTGAGGAAAAATACCCGATCACGGTATTTCCCGAGGGAACAACGACAGACGGACATAGCCTACTGCCATTCAAGCCCTCACTTTTCCAAGCAATGGCACCACCACCCAAACCAACCATGATCCAACCCATGTTGCTCGATTATGGTGCGGCCAGCAAAGATATCGCATGGGTCGGTGAAGAACCGGCTATTGACAATGCCAAGCGGCTATTTGCACGATTGGGAACAATTCCGACCACTTTGCATTTTCTGGAACCTTTCGATCCCGCCGACTTTGCTGATCGCAAGGCCATTTGCGCAGAGGCCGAACGACGGATTGCCAGCGCGCTTTCCGCTTCCCTGTCCGGAGAGCCCGTTGTATAGGCGGCGGTTATGAATCGATCCGATCCGAAAAAATTCCGCATTAAATCCTTTGGCTGTCAGATGAATGTCTATGATGGCGAGCGCATGTCCGAAATGCTTGTCGATCAGGGCATGTCGAGCGCTGGTGATGGTGAAGATGCTGACCTGGTTGTCCTCAACACCTGTCATATCCGTGAAAAAGCGGCCGAAAAAGTCTATTCCGACATCGGACGACTGCGTGACAAAGATGGTAATAGCCCGATGATTGCCGTCGCTGGTTGTGTCGCACAAGCAGAGGGCAAAGAAATTTCGCGGCGCGCGCCAAGTGTTGATATCGTGGTTGGCCCACAGGCCTATCACCGGCTGCCGGGACTTATCGATCGAGCCAAGACCGGTAAAAAGGCACTGGACACAGATATGCCAGCGGCATCGAAGTTCGACGTCTTGCCAACCCGCAAGAAACAGGCACGCCCGACCGCCTTTTTGACTGTGCAGGAAGGGTGCGACAAATTCTGCACTTATTGCGTTGTGCCTTATACGCGCGGAGCGGAGATTTCGCGCCCTTGGAGTGATCTGGTAAACGAAGCAAAGGCATTGGTTGATGGCGGCGTAAAGGAAATCACCTTGCTCGGTCAGAATGTAAACGCTTGGACAAGCGAAGACGACAAGGGGCAGATGCAAGGGCTTGACGGCCTCATTCGCGCGCTGGACCATATCGATGGTTTGGAGCGCATCCGTTACACCACCAGCCATCCGAATGACATGACCGAAGCACTGATCGCAGCCCATGGCGAAATATCGGCGCTTATGCCTTATCTCCATCTTCCGGTTCAGTCGGGAAGTGACCGTATATTGAAAGCGATGAATCGTTCACATACGACTGAAAGCTATTTGGGCATATTGTCACGGATGAGAAAAGTTCGGCCGGATATTGCCATTTCTGGCGACTTTATTGTTGGTTTTCCGGGTGAAACCGACGCTGATTTTGAAGAAACTTTGGCGATTGTCCGCGAGGCCAACTACGCGCAGGCTTATTCTTTTAAATATTCCCCGCGACCCGGCACACCTGCGGCTACGATGGAAGATCAAATTGCTCCAGATGTCATGGATGAACGACTCCAGCGATTGCAATCTCTGCTGAATGAACAGCAGCATGATTTCAACAGAACAGCTCTTGGTCGACAAACCGACATCCTTTTAGAACGTAATGGCAAACTCGACGGGCAACTTGTTGGCAAGACGCCCTGGTTACAATCAGTCCATATCATCGCCCCCGAATTGGCGATTGGCGATATGGTGGATGTTACAATTGAAAGCGCGGGGCCCAACAGTCTGCAGGGTAAAGTGACACGGAGAGAAGCTGCTTAATGGCCAAAAAAAACATTGCCGAAGATAAACTCAATCTGGTGACGCTGGACGTCGAATTTGACGATCCTCAAATATTGGGCGATCTTTTTGGTGAATATGATCGCAATATTGTGGCGATTGAAAACAGGCTCGGTGTCTATATCGCCGCTCGTGGTACCAAGTTAAAGATTGAAGGTGAAGAGGAAGCGGCAGCCCAGGCGCGTGATGTCTTGACCGGGATATATAACCGCCTGGAAGAGGGTCAGGAAATTGACGCTGCACTCGTTGAGGCCATCATCGGTATGGTTGCCGATCCACGGGTTTCAAAAATCACAAAACCGGATCACACAAAAAAGGCAGCAAAAAGCGATATCTCGGCGCCCCCGAAAGTAATGATCAAGACGCGCAAGAAAACGATTTTTCCGCGCTCTGTTCGCCAGGCTGACTATATGGAAAAGCTGGCCCGTGACGACTTGATCTTCTCGCTTGGTCCTGCGGGCACGGGAAAAACCTATCTTGCGGTGGCGCAAGCCGTATCGCAGCTTATAACCGGATCAGTGGATCGTCTTATCCTGTCCAGGCCTGCTGTAGAAGCGGGCGAGAAAATCGGTTTTCTTCCCGGCGATATGAAAGAAAAAGTCGATCCTTTCCTGCGCCCTCTTTACGATGCATTATATGACACTCTGCCCGCAGAACAAGTCGAACGACGCATTGAAAGCGGCGAGATCGAGATCGCACCCATCGCATTCATGCGTGGCCGAACATTGGCCGATGCGTTTGTGATCTTGGATGAAGCGCAGAACACCACTACCGCCCAGATGAAAATGTTCCTCACCCGTTTCGGCATGAACAGCCGTATGGTCATTTGTGGTGATCCGAAACAGGTAGATTTGCCGCACGGCGCCACATCCGGTCTTGCCGATGCCGTACAAAAACTAGATGGCGTTGACAGTGTTAGTACCGTCAAATTTGGCGCAGCGGATGTCGTCCGCCATCCATTGGTCGGCAAAATTGTTGAAGCCTATGAAGGCAAAGATGCTGCAGATTGAACTCAATGCGGGTCCTCAGTGGCGAGATTCAAACGACTGGCAAAAACGCGGTGAACAGGCTGCGCGGGCTGCGCTTTCCGTTTCGTCCTATGGAGACTTGGCGGAGAGGAATTTTGCATTGGAAATCAGCATAAAACTCTCAAACAACGATGAGGTCCAGGAGCTAAACTCGGCATATCGCGGCAAAGATAAACCCACCAATGTGCTATCTTTCCCTTTGGTTCCTCATGACTTGCTGGAATCATTGTCCAACAGTGACGATGGCGAAGTGCTGCTAGGCGACGTAATCATGGCGCATGACGTTTGCGCCAGTGAAGCAGAGGCAAAATCCGTTCCCATGGCAGACCATGCAACGCATCTGCTAATTCATGGTGTTTTGCATCTATTAGGCTATGATCATGAAACAGAGTCGGATGCCTTGATCATGGAGGCTTTAGAAGTCAAAGCGTTGCAAAAATTGGGCATTGCCAATCCCTATAACGATCAACATATATGATGAGTGTCCAAAGACAAAAAGATGCCAGACGATAGTAACAACAATAATGGGGCGAACGGTCGACCGTCCTCTGCCGCTCGCAATGAGGATGATGAACCGGGGCGATTATGGCGCAGCCTGAAAGCTTTGGTTTTCGGGGAATCGGAAGATAACTCGCTGCGTGCGCAACTCGAAGAAGTTATTGATGAACATGAAAGCGATGGCGACATCGACAGAAAGGGCGAGCCGGACATTTCACCCGTTGAGCTCGAAATGCTTCGCAATTTGCTTCATTTCAGTGATCACCGGGTTGATGACATTGCGGTTCCTCGTGCCGATATGGTCGCGATTGAGGAAAGCGCGCCATTTGAAGAATATGTCGAGATATTCTCCGAACATGGCCACAGCCGAATCCCCGTATATCGCGATAATCTAGATACGATTATCGGCATGATACATATCAAGGATATCTTCGCGCTAGTTGCGAAAGGTGGAACGCCGCCGACGGACATTACGCCCTATCTTCGTCAGCCCCGATTTGTTCCGGAATCGATGGGTGTATTGGATCTGCTCGCCGAAATGAGGGCAACGCGCATTCATCTTGCCATTATTTTCGATGAATATAATGGCACAGAGGGTCTTGTCACGATTGAAGACATTGTTGAAGAAATTGTTGGCGAGATCGAAGACGAGCATGACGATGAACCGGTTCCCATGTTAAAATCACTAGACAACGGCATTTGGGAAGCAGACGCCCGGGCAGAATTGGATGATATCGGCGAAGAAATCGACCCGGCACTGGCCGAGATCGATGAAGATGTCGATACGATTGGCGGACTATCCTTCGTGCTGGCTGGCCACATTCCAAAAACCGGCGAAATGCTGCAACATCCCAGTGGCTGGCAACTTGAAATATTGGATGCTGATGACCGCCGCGTTACCAAATTACGCCTGTTACCGCCCGGTCCAGACGCCACCGCACCCCATCATATCGGCTGAGATTCTGCCAACTGCGCTGCCCGTTTTCGCCAAGTTTCTGCCAGTGCTGGCATATCGGACAATTTACGCAATTCAGCCCCCTGCCCTTTGTGCTTACCACCTATGATAAGTCCGAACAGACGCTGTAACGGCCAATCAGGGTGTATTCGCTCTTGTTGAATGATCGTATCGCCTGCACTTATCTTACCGGCTTCAAGCACCCGAAAATAGCTGCCGGACTTTGTCGTCTTTATCACCGTTTTCAAAACATCCGGATGCCCAAAATGATGATTGAGTTTCCAACAGGGTTGGCGAGCATGACTGCATTCGATCAATGCATCTCCGATACGAAAAATGTCGCCAAGACATAACTTGTCTTCCGTCATCCCTGTGCAGCTCAAATTTTCTCCAAAAGCACCTGGGCGAGTCAAAATTTCCAACCCGGGATATTTGTCTGCCCAGAAAGCGTAATGCTCCACTGGATAGAGATGTACCGCCTTGTCCCGCCCGCCATGGTGAAGCGGATCAGCTACCTGATTGCCCTCTAAACCAAGCAGTCCAAGCTGAACGGGATATGCAACCAGTTGTTTGGCTATTGCACTCATCTCGCCATCTTCGCGAAATGGTTTTGGTGTGCCGATCAGTAAGTTATCCAAAATTGTTTCAATCATTCGCACCATTTAACCGGCAAAGATCATATTAGCAATTTGCCTGAGATTATGCTTCAAGCTGACAATGAATATCAGTGATCTGCGCATTGCCTTGTATAGCGGCAATTATAACTTCGTGCGTGATGGCGCCAACCAAGCCCTGAACAGGCTTGCCGAATATCTTTTGCGTCAGGGAGCGGCAGTACGTGTCTATTCTCCGACCACGGACACCCCTGCTTTTGAACCCACCGGGGACTTGATTAGCGTTCCATCCGTTGCGTTTCCGGGACGCGGAGAATATCGGTTTCCGACTCATTTGTCCGGTAGTGCGAAACGCGATCTTGCTGCTTTCAACCCGAATGTCATGCAGATTTCCAGCCCTGACCGGGTCGGACACCGGATGGTAAGCTGGGCACGACGGAATGATATTCCCGTACTCGCATCCGTGCATACAAGATTCGAAACCTATCCACGCTATTACAATCTAGCCTTCCTGGAACCTGTTATCGAAGCGATTTTGCGCCGTCTTTACCGCCGCTGCGATGCACTTGTCGCCCCTTCCGAGTCGATGGCACAGGTTCTTCGTCAACAACGCATGAACTATGATGTCGGAATATGGTCCCGTGGTGTCGACAAGGATGTGTTTAATCCCTCAAAACGCGATCTGGCATGGCGTCAATCTTTCGGCATCACAGATGAAGAACCGGTCATCGGCTTCCTTGGACGACTGGTGATGGAAAAGGGCCTTGATGTCTTTTCCGATACGATTGATGAATTGAAGCGGCGCCGGATCAAGCACCGCGTTCTGATCATCGGTGAAGGCCCCGCGCAGCAATGGTTTCAAGAGCGAATGGATGACGCGATTTTTGCCGGATTTCAGCAAGGTCATGATCTTGGCCGGGCAGTGGCCAGTATGGATATGCTTTTCAACCCCTCGGTCACCGAAACATTCGGCAACGTGACACTGGAAGCAATGGCTTGCGGCCTTCCGGTTGTGGCAGCAAAGGCGACAGGCAGCCAGAGTCTGGTCAAAGACAAACAATCGGGAAGACTGGTCACGCCAGGCGCCATTCGCGATTTTGCCGACGTTCTTCAGCTTTACTGTCAGGACGAGGCTTTACGAAGTGCCCATGGCACTGCCGGTGAAAAGCGGGCTGACGAATTCAGCTGGGACCAGATTAATCAGACCGTCGCCGAGACTTATATACGCCTCATCCGCCAACGGCAGTCGGGCCAGAGTCCTATCAAACAGGCCGCCATTCGTTGAAGTTGCTTAGCGCAATACACCCTTTCCGGCCATTGCCCGCGTATACCAAAGTAGAAAAATGATCGAAAGTGCAATGACAGCTGTGAATATCCAAATTCCAGGCGTGCTGAGACTGGGCGGCATATCCGCTGTCATTTGATACAGAAACGAACCGATTAGTCCGACCAGGGATATTCCGAATGCAATGATTGCATGTCGGCTGCGCAGCAATATGAGCAATGATCCAATAAACGCCCCCCAAACACCCAATGCCCAAACTCCATCAGCCCATGCTGGAAACGAGTAGAAATATTCAAGCTGTTCGGGCGTAAAACCACTCATATAGGATTCATTGCGCGTTTGGGTCATTGTATAGTCCAGCGCACCGCCAGAATTCCAGAGTGTTGCGATTGCACCGACTACCCATAAATGCCAGGGTGTGTCTGGCTTACCTTCGTTCCCGACCAAAGGATCCGTTGTCGTAGACATGATTTTCCTCCCTATTTTCCCAAGACGTTATACCACGGGCGTAGATCAGCACAAAATTTGCGGGTAAACCAATGAACAAGCTGGTTTTCGATAGAGAAAATGCCATAATCACCGGCAATGGATGATTTCTTTGCCACTGATGATGCGACGCGAGGACAGGAGGATATCCCTGTCAGTGCTCCACTTGCGGAAAGACTGAGACCAAAAAACCTCGATAATGTGGTTGGTCAGGATCATCTGGTCGGCCAGGACGGCGCGCTCAAACGAATGATCGTGGCGGGAAAACTGTCTTCGATTATTTTCTGGGGTCCACCCGGGACAGGGAAAACCAGCCTTGCTCGGCTACTGGCCAACGAAACCGACCTGCATTTTAAGGCTATATCTGCCGTTTTTTCTGGTGTTGCAGAACTGAAGAAGGTTTTTGCGGAAGCAGAGCAACGCCAACAGACTGGTAAGCAAACCTTGTTGTTTGTTGATGAAATACATCGCTTTAATCGATCTCAGCAAGACAGTTTTCTACCTTATGTCGAGAAAGGCATTGTTACACTGGTGGGCGCGACGACTGAAAATCCATCATTTGAACTCAATGCCGCTCTTTTAAGCAGGACGCAGGTGCTAATCCTCAATCGTTTGGATAGCAGTGCATTGGACGAACTGTTGAACAAAGCAGAGGCGTTGACCGAGAAGAATATACCCGTAACGAAAAGCGCACGAGAAGCACTGATTGCCAGCGCGGATGGTGATGGCCGCTTCCTGCTCAATCAGGTTGAAACCTTGCTTTCTCTGGATATTGCAGAGCCGCTGGGCCCCGCCGCACTTGCAAAGCTGCTCCACCGGCGAATGGCGGTTTATGACAAGGACCGGGAAGGTCATTACAACTTGATCTCTGCGCTGCATAAATCCCTGCGCGGGTCAGATCCGCAGGCGGCACTCTACTATCTGGCCAGGATGCTCGTGGCAGGAGAAGAACCACTTTATGTACTGCGTCGTATCGTCCGCTTTGCCAGCGAAGACATCGGGCTGGCCGATCCACAAGCATTGGTTCAGGCCCTTGCCGCGAAAGATTCCTATGATTTCCTCGGGAGCCCGGAGGGCGAATTGGCAATAGTGCAAGCCTGCCTCTATTGCGCTACTGCTCCGAAATCCAACGCGGCTTACAAGGCACAAAAGTCCGCCTGGAAATCAGCCAAGCAAACCGGTTCTCTGGTGCCACCGCAAAACATCCTCAACGCGCCGACCAAATTGATGAAAGATATCGGTTATGGCCAAGGATATAATTACGACCACGAAAGTGACGAAGGCTTTTCGGGTGACAATTACTGGCCGGAAGAAATGGAACCAGAGTTATTTTATCAACCGGTAGATCGGGGTTTTGAACATAAAATTCGAGAACGCCTGGATTATTGGGAAAGTTTGAGGCGCGAGATAAATGATTAAATATAAGACACTCATATCATTGATCATTCTTTGCCTGCCTTTTGCTGTGGCAGCAGAAGACAAACAAACTCAGCCCGATTGGTATCTCGTGGACGAAATTATTGTCGATGAACCACCGGACTATCGCTCTGATATTTTCTTCGCGGACAAAGCCAGCATTGAAAGGATCGATGGCCTCGTTTCAGTTTCAATTTCCCAGATTGTCATGGCGGAGACCAATAAAGGTGATGATGATATCTCGAAGATCAGAGACATTCGCTCAAAAATATTGGTCGATTGCAACAGACATATCTACGCTGCGATGGAGCTTTCTGAATTTGACGGCAATGAAAGACTAGTTCGAACTGAAACATGGCCCAAAGACTCTGCAAAGTGGATATTGCCTTATGCAAACTCAGGATATGTTAGTATCTTCAGATTTGCCTGTGAACCGGGCACACAATTTGGTTCCCAGAAATTTCCTGGGCATATTCAACCTTTAACATCGCTCAAGGCTTACCTGAATGCAGATTGGAGCAAATAGTGAATTTTGGAAAATTACTGATCATCAGCTGTGCGCTGCTATCCGTGCCCGTTGCCGGACAGGCTAGCGATGGACCCGATGAATATCAAAAAGCACTGGCCGCAGGTTATAAAGCGCAATTTATCTGCTCCGGACTGTGGAACGGCGGCAAGACGCTGGCGGATATCGAGGCTGATGAACTGACCGGTATTTATGGTCACATCGCAGACATTGTGCCCACACTCACGGCAGATATCGACCAGGAAAAGCGCCAAGTCCGTGTCAGCTATAATGACGTCATGCCGCCGCGCATTGCCATCTGGAATCCGCGAACCGGCTGCACCGGTATGCCGATCGGTTTTGCTGGGATAAAACTGGACAAGCCACCGGCACTGCGGTCCTTCAATGATAATTTGCCTTGGCCAATGGGCGATGCCGGCGCAGCAATTAAACAAGATGATGTCGCCAAGTCTTTGCATCAAAGTGCATTGGCCGCTTTTGAAAATAGCAAATATGGCGGAAAAACCAGTGCGGTCTTGGTTATCAGGAATGACAAGATCCTGACCGAGCATTACAAGAAAGGTCATGACCGGCATACCGCTCAACGCACGTGGTCGGTTGCCAAGTCCATCGCCGGAACATTGATCGGGCACAGCGTCCAGGAAGGCTTCTCGGACGTCAACGCACCCGCCAAAATCATAGAATGGATGAGTGCTTTTGATCCACGCCGCGACATAACACTCGATCATTTGATGCGTATGTTGAGCGGCTTGACTAGCGACACGGCTGGCAACCGTACCGATCCTATTTATATGGGTGGTGCCACAGTCACCCAAAGGGCGGTGAACTGGCCCCTGCTCTATCCGCCAGGCAGTCGTTTTCGCTACGCCAATAATGACACGTTACTGGCAGTTTATGCTGCAAGATCCGGTCCTTTTGAGCCTTATGAATTTTTCCAAAAAATGGGCATGACGCGAACCTATGCCGAGACCGATTGGCAAGAGCATCCTATCCTCTCCAGTCAGGTATGGACAACAGCCCGCGACCTAGGTCGATTGGGAATACTCTATCTCAATAACGGCGTTTGGCCCTACGGGAATGATGGAGCAGAGCGCTTGCTTCCAGAAAACTGGCGGGAATATGTCAGCACACCATCAGGTCCGCAGCCGGATCGGGAATTTGGCTATGGTGCTACATTCTGGCTCATGAACAAGTCAGAAGGCATACCGGAAGACGCATTCGCAGCATTCGGCAATCGCGGGCAATATCTGGTAATCATACCTTCGCTAAATTTGGTGATTGTCAGACGTGGTTACGATACGCGCGATAATCGTTTTGATATTGCCGCCTTTACACGGGACGTGGTGACGTCGGTGGGATCGTGAGCGATACCTATCGCGCTGCTGTCTGCGCGGCTTTGACCGGACCGGATTCCGTTCGGGTGGAGGAGAGGCGGGCAAAACCGCTGAAAGCCGGAGAAGTGCGGATTGCAGTAAAAGCAGCGGGCCTCAACTTTCCAGATCTGCTGATGACTTACGGCAAATATCAGTTCCGCCCTGATCCTCCTTTCGTTCCCGGTCTAGAAGTCGCTGGAGAAATTATCGAGGTGGCGTCCGGCGTGACGGCTCTCTCGATCGGCGATCGCGTCATGGGCGGCAGCAAGGGCAACGGGTTTGCAGAGCAGATTATCTTGCCTGGAAGCGCCGTTCGCCCGCTGCCCACTGCTTTATCCTTTGCCGAGGGGGCCTGCTGGCATGGTGCCGCGATTACCGCTTGGCATGCACTAAACGACAAAGCCGAATTGCTGGATGGAGAAACAGCACTTATACTTGGCGCTAGTGGGGGTGTCGGAATGGCAGCGGTAAAACTCGCCAAGTATAAGGGCGCGGTCGTCATTGCTACAGGATCCAGCAATGAAAAGCGTCAGGCGATAGAAAAAGCCGGTGCGGATCATAGCCTTGATCCCGCCGATCCGGACCTAGCCACCAAGGTCAAAGAACTGACTGACGGCAAAGGAGTCGATGTGGTATTTGATCCCGTTGGCGGTGATCTGGCGATAAAGGCGACGCGATCCATTGCCTGGGGTGGCCGTTATCTTATCGTGGGTTTTGCGAGCGGTGATATTCCGTCCTTTCCAGCCAATCACGCGTTGATAAAAGGTTATAGTCTTATCGGGTTGCGTGCGGGAGAGAGTGCACGGCGCGATCCGGAACTCGCAAAACGGAGCGAAACGATGCTCCGCAAACTGGCAGAAGAAGGTGTGATGCGCCCGCATATCTCACATAGCTTTACTTTGGATGATACAGCTGCTGCGTTAGAAGTACTGGAACAGCGGGCTGTCATTGGACGGGCCGTGATCAATATCATGCCCTGAATCAGGATGTTACATATGATTACATCATAAGCCCGTCCCGCGCCTACTCCACACTATATCTCACCTAGAGAACGTGTTAACCTTCGGATAGTCTTAACAATGTCCAGAATTAGGGGAATGCAAATGGATGGATTGAGAATAGGAAACTATGCGCTCGATACAGAGCTCATGATGGAATGGGGGGAAAAGATCGGCGTCGCGCTTATCATCCTCCTGCTCACATGGATCGTGGCAAAAGCCGCCAAATGGGCCTTTGCTAAGCTTGTCGACAACATCAGTTTACTGCAACGCGACACCGGTTCAGGAGAATCCATCGGAATGTCGCTGGGCAAGATCGTTTCTTTACTCATTTGGCTCTTCGGTCTGATTGCAGTGCTTTCCACTTTTGGACTGAACAGCGTCATCGAACCTCTGCAAACCCTACTTGATGATGTAATGGGCTTTATTCCGAACATCATCGGTGCGGGCATTATTTTCTTTGTCGGTTCGATCGTTGCGAACATTGTGAAACAGATTGTCGAAACCACGATGATGACTGTAAATCTCGACAAATGGGCCAACAAAGCTGGTGCCGAAGAAGTTACCGGTAACAGTACAATCAGCAAGACCATTGGCACGATAGTCTATGTTCTGATCATCATTCCCATCGCCATATTGGCTCTTGATGCGCTGAACATGTCGACCATTACTGAACCGGCGACTTCGCTACTCAACACAATTTTCACCTCTATCCCGCTGGTCATCGGTGCTGCAATATTGCTTGGCATCGCCTATATGATTGCGCGCTGGGTTGGCGGTTTGATTGAAGAGGTATTGCCTGGCCTTGGTGTTGATCGTTCAGTCAATGCGCTTGGCATTCTGCCCGAGAAAACGACGGTTTCATCTGTCGTTTCCAAAATCGTGATCATTGCCATTATGCTTTTCGCAGCGATTGCAGCAACCCGTATGCTGCAATTTCCAGAACTGACCAATATCCTGAATGAAGTATTGGCGCTCGGTGGCAAGGTCATATTTGGCGGCGTGATTATCGGCCTTGGCTTCATGATCGCCAACATATTGGCACGAATCGTCGGCGGTGCATCTGAAGGCAGCATGGGCAGCCAGATCGTCAAATATGCGACCATCGTCCTGTTTGTTGCCATGGGCCTTAAATATATGGGACTTGCAGACAGCATCATCAACATGGCGTTTGGTGCACTGGTTATCGGTGGCGGAGTCGCTGCAGCCCTGGCCTTCGGGTTGGGCGGACGCGATGCAGCAGCAAAAACGCTGGAAGACATGCGTTCTGCCAAGCCCAAAGCACCAGCCGCGCGGAAACCTGCTGCACGGAAACCAGCAGCCGACAAATAAACTAACTGACTTTGAAAAAGAACAAGGGCGGGTCCGGGCGGGCCGGCCCTTTTCTTTTGCCAGCTTGATAGGTTAGAGATCATCCATGCGGCGCTTCTCTCATTTCACCTGTGTTGACTGGTCAGGCGCGAAGACGGAGCGGCCAAATGGCATCGCGATCGCCACTATTGGGCTGGATGGGCCGCCTGCCCTTCTCCGGCCCGATCCGAGATGGTCTCGATCAGATGTGCGCGACTGGTTGCTTCGGATCGCCAGGACAAAGCAGGATATGTTGATCGGTTTTGACCTGTCGATGTCGCTACCCTTTCATGACGCTGGAAGCTATTTCCCGGAATGGAATGATAGTCCATCCAACGCCAAAGAGCTCTGGAGGTTAGTGGAACAGCATTCCACCGCTGATCAGTATCTGAATGTCCTCTCTTTCCTGGATCACCCTCAGGCAGCACGCCATTTTCGGCACAGTCGTGACAATGTCGGTGATCTTTTCACGGGGAGCATGGGACGGCTTCGTTTGGTCGAACAGCATCAACGCGAAACCGGTCAGGCAAACAGTGCGAGTTGCTTCAATCTTGTTGGTGCAGCGCAAGTCGGAAAATCAAGTCTCACGGGTATGCGCATGTTGCACCAGTTAAGCGGTGCCATTCCGGTTTGGCCCTTTGATCCGGTGCCGGATAGCGGCCCAATGATCATCGAGATCTATACGACCATTGCTGCGCTGGCTGCTGGACTGCCCAAAGGAAAAAGCAAGATACGTGATCGTAAAGGGCTGGAAGCAGCGCTGCGCACCCTAGGAATGCCATTGCCTGCTAAATTGGACCGCTATGATGATCACAGCACCGATGCTCTGATAACTGCGGCCTGGATGAAAAATGCCAGTAAAGATACAAAGCTGTGGCACCCGCCGAAGCTGACAGATGAAATAGCACAAAAAGAGGGCTGGACCTTTGGTGTTTTTTGAAGCAAAGAGCGCTCGTTCGTGGCTACAGCCATCAAACCAGCGCCGAATTAGCTCAGCTGGTAGAGCAACCGCCTTGTAAGCGGTAGGTCATCCGTTCGAGTCGGATATTCGGCACCATTTTTGCGGACCAAAGTTCGTCCGGGGGACGAACGCCCGCAAAAATCCTGCAGCGCAAGCAAGGGTGGCTGCAAATAACAGTAACGGCCGCCAATGCCTCGTGAGTTGCCTAACCAAGGCCCTCAAAATCTTTCGCCAGATTGAGGATACGCAACCTAGCCGACTCCAACAAAAAAGCCCCGCCAGTCTCCCGGCAGGGCTTCTTCTCCCACGTGACGATCTCTTTAGAACTTGATGCCAGCTGCAATACCATAACGGCGCGGGTCCAGCGTGAAGATATTCGTGAACAATCCCGAAGATGCGTCAGTCAAATACTGACCCGTAATCGAGTTACTGTCGAAGATATTCTGAACAAATGCCCGAACAAACCACTTATCATCGGTACCATTTAACTGCAGCGATGCGTTTGCCTGTGTAAAGCCCTCAATCTTGTTCACATTTCCGTTGAAAATACTCGCCGTTTGATCACCTGTATAGGCAACATCGACACGAGGTACTAACGACCAACCGCTATCAAAGTTATGCGTATACTGCACCCCTGCCGACACCTTGACATTGGGTGCCTGTGGCAGATCATTGCCGCGCAAATTGACCTGCACACCCGGGCTAAGTACTTCAACGGCCCCTGCGCCAACCGTTGGAGCAAGAGCATCCAATATGCCACAGAAACTGAATGCCCCGGTTGATGCGATACCGCCGTCAGCCGGGAATGGAGCTGTGCCCTGGAGGTTCGCACCGGGTTGAATTTCCAACCCAGGGCTTGTGGGATCCAGATCAAGGCCACCATTTATCAGCGTATTTACCGTATTTACGTAACCGTTTGCAGTCGCTGCATCACCCGCAGTGGTTGGTATGACCGCACAATTGGCGCCGTTCGAAATATCCTTGATGATAACGGCGTCTGCACGTCCACCACCTGGGTCCCGCGGATTGCTGAAGAACTGATCACCCTTAACCTTGGTATTCAGATAGCTGAAACCGAGGTTAATCAACCAATCCGGATCGGGTCTTAGAAAACCTTCTATTTCAACACCATAAATATCAGCATCAATTGTATCGTTGACCGCTGTTCGAGCGATAATACGGCTCAACTGCAGGTCCTTATATTTATAGTAGAAGGCCGTCAGATTGAGTTGGAGAGCACCATCGGCAAATGTATTTTTCGAACCGATTTCAAAGGCATCAATCTGCTCGGGAGCGAATGATTCAGGAACTTCAAAAATCGGCTGCAAAGGTGGATTTATGCCACCGGACTTGTAGCCGCGCGAGTAAGAGGCATAGATCAGATTGTCATCCGTGAACTGCCAGTCAATCACGAAGCGCCCGGTTATCTCGTCAAAGGCAACACTCCGCTGCTGCACAATCTGATTGCCCGGCGTACCCGGATCGGCATCAAATCCGCCAACAAATGGCGAAGTAAACGCATCTGTTGTTTGGCCAAATGGTACAAGGAAGCTCGCCAGGGTAGATCTTGCTTCGACAAATTTCTTGTCATTATTGTAGCGCAGGCCGCCCGTGAGCTTCAAATTGTCGGTGACATCGAAATAGACTTCACCAAAAATGCCGTAGGATTCGAGTTCGAATTCCCGAGTGTTGTTGCGGAAATAAGGTGTTCCAAGGAAACCACCATTGGAAGCGCCCAGGATACCGGCGATATAGTCAATAGCGAAGGTATTCACATAATAGCTGTTCTGGCCGAGATTATTCTCGGCATAGATACCACCCAGAAGGAAATTGAATGGTCCGTCCAGATCGCTGCTTATGATGCCTTCTATAGACCAGCTAGTATTGTCCTGATTGGAACGATCAAGTGAGATTGGCGTATCAGCACAAATACGGTTACCGCCAAAAGAACCGAGCCCAATTGTGTCTGTATCCGACGTACATAACTGGTTACCGGATGTCACAGCATTTAGAACCGGCGCAAAGGCTTCGAAAGGCCCCCCAACGCCAGAAAGTGCGCCCAAGGTTGCCAATGTAGGATCAATGGTAGTCCGCGACAGAACTGAGAGGTTATAATCTTGACGGGAGTCAACCTCTGTTTCCTGATACAGACCGGTTATGGATACCTGGATCGGTCCAAAATCATGTTCAATATGCGCCTGCAATTGTAACTCGTCGGTAAAATATTCAGGATTGAAGTCAGTATTGACCGTCCGGACATCATTAGGTTCAGTGAAGTTGGCGTGACCATTGGAATTCGGGTCATAAATGCTGCCAAGTCCCAATGTAGCAAAACCAGCACCACCTTGTGAGGCCAAAAACTCCCTAGAACTCAATGTGCCTGTGAATGTCGCGTTGGTATTGACCTTGCCGAAGTCTAGGCGATTGTTGAGACAACCCAAAACACCTGTTGGGTCCGTCTGACATTTTTGTTTCTGGATCCGCAGGCGGTCATCATCCTCACGGAAATAATAACCCATAAGGTTTACAGTGGTGTCTGGCGTTGGTTCCCATTTGATGGACCCACGCACTGCATACATGTCACGACCATCAATGTCGGAGCCATCAAACAAGTTAGTCGTATAGCCATCACGGTTCAGATAAAAACCGGCAGCACGGAATGCCAGTGTATCACCCAGTGGTATATTGACCATGCCTTTGACTTTTACGGACTGGAAATTGCCATATTCACCCTCCAGCGATGCAGCAAATTCACCCAACTCTGGTTTCGCTGTAACAACGTTGACCACACCAGATGTTGCGTTCCGGCCAAACAAGGTGCCCTGCGGACCACGCAAGACCTCTACCCGTTCGAGATCGAAATATTCTGTTTCGAACAGGCGCGTATTGAACAACGGGGCATCGTTCAAGTGGATGGCAGTCGCAGAATCACACGTCACACCGACGCAAAGATCGCCGATGCCGCGAATCGTGAAGCTCGATGCGGTAAAGTTACTTTTCGTGAAAGAGACGTTAGGCAGCGTTAACTGTAGATCTGATGCATTTTCAATTTGCTGTGCTTCCAGGGCTTCGGAATCGAAAGCCGAAACGGCAATTGGCACCTCCTGAAGGCTTTGTGCCTGACGCTGTGCCGTCACGATAATGACGTTGTCATCAACATCGCTATCGGCTTGTGCCCATGCTGGTGAAGCCACTGCAGTTATAGCTGTGGCGGCTAACAGTAACGATTTACGCATTTTTCTCTCCCAATCCCGATTTATTTTTCCGGAGAGTGTAGCTTTTACTCATCCCCCCAGATGCGCCGATCTTCAACTAATCGATCGATTAAGTCCAGACTGAAATAAAAAAAATGCACCAGTGCGTTACATTTTTGCACCTTTATTGCTGAAGTAACTTGAAATCAGTCACAAAAAAAGCCCCGCCAGTTTCCCGGCAGGGCTTGAATTTTTAACGAAATTGGCTTCGATTAGAACTTGAAGCGAACAACACCGCCATATGTGCGCGGCGCGCTTGGGTAACCGGAAACCGTCCCCGATTGTGCAACACCATCGAATACGGTCGAAATATACCGATCGTCGAATAGGTTGCGGCCATACACACCAACTTCTAGACCATTGTCGAGAGCAAGCGTCATCGAAGCATTTACGAGATTAACTTCGCGGCGGAAGATCTCGGTATTCCCCACAGCCGTATTGAATGTCGGCAGACCGTTATTGATGTCGGTGTTGCTCTCGTGATTGTAATCCACACGAGTGATCAGACGATTGCCCGAACCACCGAATTCATGTGTGTATGTCGCCGAGGTTGCAATACTCCAAGCCGGAATGCCACCAGGACGCTGACCGGTGAGATCGCCCAGCACACTACCTGGAAAATCATCAAACAGCGGATCAAGGTGGGTCGCTGCGAATGTAAATATCAATCCATCGGTCGGCTGAACGTTAACGTCCAGCTCAAAACCACGGACTGACTGCTCACCGGCGTTACGCAGCGCAAAACCGGTTCCGGTGAACGCAAAACTTTGGAAGCCCTCAATCGTCTGGTCGAACAGCGCGAGGTTAACACCAATTCCAGGCCATTTGGCTTTGATGCCGACTTCATAGACTTCGGCTTCTTCTGGGCCAGCAAAGCGCGAACCAGAGACCAAATTTGGCAATGCCAGACCAGCATCGAGGATCGGCGATGACGGAGCGGCGAAGGTTGAGCCTCCCGGCCCTGCGACGAAGTCGTCATTTGACGGGCGGCTATCACGCGAGAGGTTGACCGAGCTCGCCTTAAAGCCGGTCGCATAGCTGGCATAGACGTTCACTTCCGGAGAAATCTCGTATGAAGCGCGCAGCAAATAGGTGAACTTATCATCCCTTGTCCGGCCATCTTCGACCGCGTTTGGAATGGTCAAGAATGGTGGCTGGAACTGGAATCCGGCCAGACCGATCAGCTGATTACAGTTTGGCGCCGGCGTGGCAGCGGTACATGGCGTGGTTGCCACTGCGAGCAGAGCTGCCTGGTTTGCAGCCGGCAGTGCTTGAAATTGGTCACGTGTCGTGACGGCACCTGCGGTTGCGCCCGTAATGAATGCATCAACCAGATTGACCTGACCGAGCGGATCGAAAGACTGCTGCGCAAGCGCAAAGTCCTTTGAATCGTCGGTGTAGTTGAACCCGCCGGTGAACACCAACCCGTCAACTGGTTCGAAATCAACCGTACCGAAAATCGACCATGAGGTGTTATCCATGCTGAACTGCTCAGAAGTCAGCAAAGGCGTGGTAAAGATACTCTCTTGTGGCAAGCCAAGAGCAGCTTCCACTCCGTTAAACACTGAAGGCAGGCCAGCCAGCACATCAGCGGGGTTTCCGCCAGCGAGAATTTCGAACACGTCACGGATATCGCTTCCGTTTTGAATCGCGCTGTCTTGCGAGATGGATTCATCGAAATAGTAACCACCAAGCAAGAAGTTGATCGGACCGTCAAAATCAGAAGTGATCCGGATTTCCTGAGTGAAGGTTTCGACATCCTGATCACGCGTTTCGGTCGCAAGGGAAGCACTGGTGTAGTCAATATCTGACAGGAAGAAGTTCTTCAGTTCACGATAAGAGGTGATTGACGTAACTGAGATCGGACCGGTGTCCCAATCGACTTGTATCGAACCGCCATAATTGTCGACTTCGTTGGTTGGCACAAAGTTTAGGAACGCTTCATCGCTAAAGAAATCAGTGTTCAACTGTCCGCCCACTGCATTGATCGCGGCGGTAACCGGCCCGGAAACAACCGTGGCCACCTGACAGCAAACCTCGTCGATACGAGAATAATCGGCGATTGCACGAATACGTAAATCTGGAGTTGCCTCGATCAACAACTGTCCACGTGCGGACCAACGGTTGCGATCATTTTGTTCTTCATCAAGATTGACGATGTTGGAGTAACCGTCACGACGGTTGTAGCTGCCGTCGACAGAGAAGGCGATGTTTTCGGTGATAGGGCCGGTTACATCAGCCTTAAGGACGACCGAATTGAAATTACCATAGCTGGCTTCCACCGCACCGCCGAATTCAAATTGTGGCTCACGCGTGATCACGGAAATTACGCCTGCTGATGCATTCTTACCGAACAGTGTTGATTGCGGCCCGTTCAGCACCTCAATGCGCTGAACGTTGGGAAGATCTGACAGAGCAGCAGCCGAGCGTGAACGAAACACGCCGTCAATGAAAACGCCGACCGATGGCTCAATGCCGAAGTTGTTGTCGCCGTTGCCGAAACCGCGAATGATGAACGTAGACGCCGAAGAGGTCTGCAGCTGACTGACGCGCAGCGAAGGAGCAACCGTCTGCAGGTCGAGTACGTCGCGAATTTGCGCGGCTTCAAGCGTTTCACCGGTTGTCACAGAAACCGAAATCGGAATTTCTTGCAACGTTTGTTCACGCTTGGTCGCGGTCACGATAATGACATTGTCATCAACCGTTTCTTCTTCCTGAACGTCCTGCGCATATGCAGGCACAGCGGACATTAGGCCACCAATTGCGGTAGCGGTCAAAAACTTGGTTATTTTCATGATATACTCCTGAGACCCCTAAATTTGTGTGGGGTTCTTTCAAACGAAAGTTGCCCTCCAACTATCGACCCCATTGGTAGAAATACTAAGATAAGTCTACCATTTCCGACGGTTTACAGCGGAGTAAGTATGATTATTGTGATGAAGTCCGTCAAAACGTTGCAGCAAAGCAACAAAGCCGTTGAATTTGTAAGTGATGGTGCCCCTGGTCCGACTCGAACGGACACTCCTTGCGGAACTCGATTTTGAGTCGAGCGCGTCTACCAATTCCACCACAGGGGCTGATTTGCATTGCCGCAGACTGGCACTTGCGAAATCGTCGCCCTGTTAGCGAAGTATAATTTTGCTGGCAACCCTCTGTGTGCCCGTTTCCTCGTTAAAGGAAAATACCGCCAGTCATCGTTTGGATGATCCACAATGGAAAGGCGGCAATCGCCAAGAAGCCGCCAAAAGGTAACATACTATCGGCTGCAACTGTATCCCCCCGGATACGCATCATCAAAGCAGCCAGCAATCCTGCCAGCGTTGCTCCCAGAATAACCAGCGGCAATGCGGACCATCCAAGCCAGCAACCGATAGCACCCAACAATTTCGGATCGCCGCCGCCCAAGCCTTCACGGCCGCGCAGTTTATGATAGCTCCAACCAACCAGGAAAAGTGTAAAGAAGCCAGAAAATGCACCGATCAGCCGATCTACAATGTCGGGCTCAGGGACGAAGAAAGCCGATGCCAGACCGGTGGCAGCCAAGGGCAGCGTAAGCCGGTCGGGCAACCAGTGATGCT
Source organism: Sphingorhabdus sp. EL138 (assembly GCF_900258045.1). Classification (GTDB taxonomy): domain Bacteria; phylum Pseudomonadota; class Alphaproteobacteria; order Sphingomonadales; family Sphingomonadaceae; genus Parasphingorhabdus. Next base: position 1,196,467 of record NZ_OGVD01000004.1, read on the forward strand.
GCGCATCGAGAGCTGCCAACGTCAATAAAATCCATCCAAATATTGCACCAAGCAATCCGGCAAGCCCCGGAGCGGCGAACATCGCCATGCCGCCAACCAAACCGGCACCCAGTTCGATCACCGGATGGTCCGATTTGATGACCGATCCACAATATGCGCATTTGCCTGATCTTGCCAAATAGCTGAGCACCGGAACCAGATCGGGGGTACGCAAAGGCTGATCGCAACTGTCACAGCGGGAACGTCCCGAAACAACTGATTTTCCCTCCGGCCAGCGAATGACAATAGTCGCCAGAAAGCTACCGATGATCAGTCCGAGAACAGCTCCTAGGATGGGATAGAGATAATCTGGCAAGGAAAGCTCCGGCAAATTACGAGACTGCCGATTGGCATGGCATCGACAGATGTTCAATGCTGCAATTGAAAAAGCGGAATGAGCGCCCTATGTGGACAGCAATTGTTTAATACCGCCAGCGCGGCCCAAGATTCCTCTGAAAGGAAAGCCCTATGTCTCAATCTGATCCTGTCGTCATTCTGTCCTATGCCCGCACGCCGATGGGCGGCATGCAAGGTGCCTTGAGCGATGTAAGCGCGCCGGATTTGGGAGCTGTATCGGTTCGCGCTGCCGTTGAACGAGCCGGAATTGACGGCTCAGATGTTGAGCGCATCTATATGGGTAACGTCCTGTCTGCAGGGCAAGGCCAGGCCCCTGCCCGCCAGGCAGCTATATTGGGCGGTCTGCCGGAATCGGTCGAAGCCACCACAGTCAACAAAATGTGCGGGTCAGGCATGCAGACCGCAATCATGGGTGCAGAGGCGCTGGCAGCGGGTTCAGTCGACATCATTGTCACCGGCGGTATGGAAAGCATGACCAATGCGCCCTACCTGCTTCCCAAAATGCGAGGCGGAGCACGATTGGGACATGCGCAAGCAATGGACCATATGTTCCTGGACGGCCTTGAAGACGCTTATGACAAAGGCCGGGCCATGGGTAGCTTTGCGGAGGAAACGGCCGGTGAATATCAGCTAACCCGCGAAGCACAGGATGAGTATGCGATTGAGTCCCTTGCTCGCGCGAAGGCCGCGGTCGAGGGTGACGCGTTTGATGACGAAGTCGTGGCCGTCGAGATAAAGACCCGCAAAGGCAGCGTCACGGTCAACAAGGACGAGCAACCACTGAAAGGCAACCCGGACAAGATTCCGCAATTGCGCCCTGCATTTGCCAAAGACGGCACGATCACCGCCGCTAATGCTTCTTCGATCTCGGACGGTTCAGCGGCGATGGTATTGACCCGCGCCAGTGTCGCCGACGCGAAGGGCCTGAAACCGGTGGCGCATATTGTTGCTCATGCAGCCCATGCACACGCACCTGCAAAGTTCACCACGGCCCCTGTTTCTGCCATCCAGAAAGTCCTTGAGAAAGCTGGTTGGAATGTCGGTGATGTTGATTTGTGGGAAGTCAACGAAGCCTTTGCCTGCGTGGCCATGTTCGCGATGCAGGATATCGGCATCTCGCGCGACAAGCTCAACATAAACGGCGGCGCAACAGCCCTAGGCCATCCCATTGGCGCCAGTGGTGCTCGAATTATGGTTACGCTGGTCGCAGCGCTCAAAAAACAAGGCCTTAAGAAAGGCGTTGCAGCACTATGTATTGGTGGCGGCGAAGCAACGGCCGTTGCCATAGAGCTAGCCGACTAGATCCCAATTTACAAAAAATTGAAGGGACGGGAGGCATCATTTTCCTGTCCCTTTTAATTACGACCTTGGAATTGTCCGCCACCATTTCTATTTCAGAGGTTCATCCCCCCAGATCGCGTCCTGATTGATATAGCCCCGCCGACCAGTAACATCCAGCAGGCACCATCCATTCTCACATTGTGTGATCTTACCGACAACACCGGTCTCAACACGCCAGATAACCTTGGCATCTCGTTGAGGATTACTCCGCAAAGATTGTGCCTGCCCTTTTTCGCCCAGCACTATAGCCGTCCTTGAGGCGCTCAATAGCCGTGCGTGCATCCATCCCTGTGCACCGTCAGGATCCTCAACCTTTCGCCATGCCTTGTAGCGTGCCAAAATTTTAATCGGTAGGCGTTCCCGCTTGTATATCCACATGGTCGGATATTCGGTGCTCGGCCCAGTGCGCATCCGCGCTTCAGGTTCGTCGATAGATGCCCAATAGGGTGGTTCCTGTTGGGCCATTGCCGGAGAGGACATCATTACGGCTGAAGCCAAAAGGCCAAAAAAGAACAGTATTTTGAAATCAAGGTTACGCATGCTTTTAACTTTTACAATCCCCCACTCCCCAGGCCATAAACTGAAAGACAAGCGCTCATCAAGCGCCACCTGCTTGACCTCATGTAAAATTCAGGCATAGCGATGGCCTTATGGTTGAAACATCCCAAACTGAGACACTCCGCCCCGCAAAACCGCGCGTCATTGTGACACGTGAACTGGCCGATGCGATCCACGACCGAATGGGCGAGCTGTTTGATGTCGTCCCGAATTTGACCGACCGCGCCTTTACCCGTGAAGATCTCATCGCTGCCATGGCCGATTGCGACGTGCTGGTTCCGACGGTCACCGATCATATTGATGCGGAGATGATTGCCAGTGCACCGGAGAGGCTCAAGCTAATCGCCAGCTTTGGCGCCGGTGTTGACCATATTGATCTGGCCGCCGCTCGTGCGCGCAAAATTCTTGTTACCAATACGCCGGGAGTATTTACCGAAGATACGGCCGACATGACCATGGCGCTTATCCTGTCTGTGCCGCGGCGTTTAGCAGAGGGTGAAAAACTCATGCGCTCTGGACAATGGAAGGGCTGGAAGCCTTCGGGCATGCTTGGCCATTGCATCGGCGGCAAAAAACTCGGCATTATCGGCATGGGCCGTATTGGTCAGGCGGTTGCGCGCCGTGCTTCCGGTTTCGGATTGTCGGTCTTCTATCACAACCGGCGTCAATTGCCTCCGGCGGTAGAAGAGTCGCTTAACGCTAGCTATATTGATGATTTGGATGAACTGATCCGTACCTGTGACATTATCACCATCCATTGCCCGCACACCCCCCAAACACATGAATTGATCAATGCCGAACGGATTGCCATGATGAAGCCATCCACATACCTGATCAACACTGCGCGCGGCGAACTGATTGATGAGAACGCGTTGATCGAAGCACTCCAGAAAGAAACCATAAGCGGCGCAGGCCTGGATGTTTATACGCAAGAGCCTGCGGTCGACGAGCGCTTTCTGACGCTGAAAAATGTTGTGCTGTTGCCCCATATGGGCAGCGCTACCTTTGAAGGAAGAGAAGCATCGGGCGAGCGCGTCATTGCCAATATCCGCGTATGGGCCGACGGACACCGACCACCAGATCAGGTATTGGAAGGCTGGGCCTGAGTTCCCACCTGCCGTCCACCATAGTTCGCGGTTGAGTCCCACTCTGTTCACGACTAGAAAATCTCAAAATATGATTCGCAGAAGCAGGTCGGCGTAATAAAATACCGCGTTCAGGGGATTACATGAAATATCTGAGTAAAATTTTCATCGGTGGTGTAGCAGCCATTCTGGCAAACGTACCGGCGGCGGCACAAGAAGTCGTCGATCCAGCAACCGATGTTGCCAATAGTGGTGATACTGCCTGGATATTAACCTCTACCGCGCTTGTTTTGTTAATGACGCTCCCTGGTCTCGCCTTGTTCTATGGTGGGCTGGTCAGATCCAAGAACTTCCTCTCGGTGCTCATACAATGCATGGCCGTGGCCGGTATTGCCTCCGTTTTGTGGGTTATCGCCGGGTACACGCTGGCATTTGGCCAAGTTACAAATGGTATTTTAGGCAATGGTATCAATTGGATGTTTGGCAATCTTGGTAATGTTCGTGAAGGAACCACCATACCGGAATCCGCCTTTGCCATGTTCCAGATGACTTTTGCGGTGATTACCCCTGCCCTTATGGTTGGCGCCTGGGTTGATCGTGCGCGCTTTGGCTGGGTCGTGGCCTTCTGTTCGCTCTGGCTACTGGTCGTATATGCCCCTGTTACCCACTGGGTTTGGGGTGGCGGCTGGCTTTCGGGTCTTGGTGTGCTCGACTTCGCCGGCGGCATCGTGGTCCACACCACGGCAGGCGTCTCAGCGCTCGTTGTTGCGATCATGATGGGCAAGCGGATTGGCTGGCCTAAAACACTGATGCTTCCGCATAGCCCTGCCTTGACTGTTGCGGGTGCAGGCTTGCTCTGGGTCGGGTGGTTCGGATTTAACGGTGGCTCGGCCCTTACTGCGACAGACGATGCATCTTCTGCGATTATCAATACCCATGTCGCGGCTTCCATGGCCGCCTTAGTCTGGATTTTGATCGAGCGGATCAAGGTTGGAAAATCAACCGCTGTTGGTGTCGCAACCGGCGCTATTGCAGGCCTCGCCACTATCACTCCAGCAGCCGGTTTTGTTGGCCCCGGAGCGTCCATCGTAATTGGCGCGGCGGCAGGTTTCGTCTGCTTCTTTGCAGTCGGCCTGGTCAAAAACGGCTTTAAAATCGACGACAGCCTCGACGTTTTTGCAGTTCACGGCGTCGGCGGCATGCTCGGCTCACTGATGCTGGCTCTTTTCATCAGCGAAGGCCTTGGCGGCACGGGTTACGGCGATGACATGGCCTTTGGCAGCCAGTTTGTTGCCCAGCTTATCGGTGTTGGTGTAGTCGCGATCTGGTCGGCAGTTGCTACTGCGATCCTCGGCTATGGGATCAGCTTCATCCTGCCAATGCGGGTGAATGAAGATGACGAACGCGATGGTCTGGACATTGCCAGCCATGGTGAACGAGCGTGGGACTTAGACTAACGACCTCAACGAAAAGACGTGAAACCCGGTGGCCAGCTTCGTTGACCAGCGAAACGAACGGTTTGTTCTAACTGGATAAAAAGGCCTTCCAACCAACATAGGCTAGAAATGGCAAGCCAATCAGGTCAGTAATGGCAATCGCGCGCAAAGTGTCGGGTTGGCCATAGATGCCATAGATGACGAGAAAGCTGATCATCGAAAGCGCCGTTAGAGTGACTGCCAGTTTGCGTACATCGGGATCAAAGGCGGCCCATAGGCAGGCGACAACTATCACTCCGAACAAAGCAGCGCGATGCTGTAGCAAAGCGAAATTCATACCATCCGGCGCTACGCCATATAGGCGAGTGATCAGTGACGGAGCAAAAAAGGCAGCGAATGGCGGCAAGTGGATAAGAATGCCCAGAACAATCCAGCAAGCCCGTTCCAACATGATACCGCTCCCGCTTGTTATAGTGTCATATGCAAAAACTGATTAAATGGACTCGCAATATAATCCCCAAAAGCAGGCCCATTTTCGAAACCGCGTTTGCGATAGAGGTGAAGAGCTGGTTCAAACTCTTTCCCAGATCCCGTTTCAAGGCTCAGCGTTCTATATCCGCGCCGTTTTGCTTCGGCAATTATGTGGTTGAGAATTGACAAACCCACACCTTTCCTAACGTGCTTCGGATCCGTTCGCATGGATTTGATTTCACCAGCTGTGCCAGACAGTTGTTTCAGCGCGCCAACGCCCAAGAGAACATCCCGCTCCCATGCGGCCCATACAGTGACATCGAGCGCCTTCAAGCCGGAAAGGTCAAGCGCATAGACGCTGCCTGCGGGAGAATTTTTGTGCATGTCGGACAGATGGATAGCCAGCAGATCCTGAACCGCCTGCCCTGTCAGATCATCTGGTCGAATTTCCATAGTCGAGCGCTTTCCTAATATCGTCCGCGATGATATATGCAGTTCGAGCACTTGGACAGTTTAAATCAATTGTTTCTGATTGTTACACGGCCGACCTGCTGGAACATATAACGTTCCAAATAGCTCAAAATGCAGTGTGACCTGTGTGAACTTTGAAACTAGAAAGCTGAATCACGGTTTAAGATGCCAGTGTCAGGGTCCGCACAATTTCTGTATCCAAAGCATCGGCAAATCGGCATCCCGCCTGCTTTGTTTTCTGCCATACCAAAGTGGCTTTGACCGGTACTTGCTTGTTGACGGTGACGGTTACTTTCTCGCCTTCCTGAAACACGGCGTCGGCTTCAAACCGGCATCCGTATATCGAAATATCCAGCAAGGTAGCAACGATGGATTTATTCCCGCTGCGTTTCAGCGATGCACTGGAAACAGTCACTTCATGGCGGGGCACAGCACGCCGGTTCAATGCAGCCGGCTCCACTCTACGGTATCTTGTCGACTTTAACGCCACGTCTACCCTCCTGCCAATTTCCACCCACCTGTATCGACACGTAAACGGAAAAAGGTATCAAAAGGTTAACGGCGCTAAAGCATGACTATTCGCCGGTCAGGATGCGATCTACCAGCTGTTTGACCGTTGGCACAAAGCCGTTGGAATAGAAGGGATCTTTACCGAAATTATAGGCTCCGTGCCCGGCAAACATCAAATGCTCTTCCACAGGGGATCCATGAACAATTTCCTGCAGCGACTTTTGAATACAAAAACTTCGCGGGTCCGCGAGTCGGCCGGTGCTGAAATTGTCATGGTCTTTCCAGGAAGAAAAACCGCAATGGGACAAACAGCCCATGCAATCGGCCTGATCCTTGCGGATCATCTTGGCTTCCTCCGGTGTGGTGAAGACGATCGTGTTGTCCGGCGTCTTAAGCGCCATGGTGAACCCAAGACCATCCCATTCCCTGGCGCGGAGCAGATCATTGCGGGTCACCCAGAAATTCTTACCCTTCACGCCGACATCCAGTTGGTGGGTATGCTCGCCCGCCTTCTCCGTCGAATAGGGAATCTGGCGTTCCGACCGTGCTTCCAGACTACGGAGAAACTCATTGCGTACTGCCGACGAATAGAAACCGGTCGGCGAAAATTTGTGCAGCAGCACATCGCCTTCCTTGATTTTAATCAGTTCATTCTTCCAGCTGTCGGGGATCGGACTTTCTTTCGTAAGAAGAGGGCGGGTGCCGAATTGGAAAGCAATCTGCCCCAGCTCATCATTATCGATCCAGTTATCCCAGTCCTTTAGAGCCCAAACACCGCCTGCCATGATGATGGGGACGCTATCAGCAATTCCTTCACCGCGCATAGTCTCACGTAGCGCCTTGACCCGCGGATATGGATCTTCCGGTTTACGAGGGTCTTCAGCATTGCTGAGACCATTGTGTCCGCCAGCCAACCAAGGATCTTCATAAACGACGGCAGCCATAAGATCGGAAACTTTATGATAAGCCCGCTTCCACAAGGCACGAAATGCGCGAGCGGAGCTGATAATCGGGAGATAATTCACGCCATATTGCTGGGCAATTTCCGAAAGTTTGTAGGGCATACCGGCACCGCAGGTGACGCCCGCAACCATGCCCTTGGTCTGTTCCAAAACGCCGTGCAACACTTGTTGCGCGCCGCCCATTTCCCAAAGCACATTGATATTGATTGCACCTTTGCCATTGGACATTTCAAAGGCCCTTGTCACCTGTGCAACCGCGCCATCAATCGCATATTTGACAAGCTCTTCATGCCGTGCGCCGCGGGTTTTGCCATGATAGATTTGCGGGATGACATTGCCATCCGCGTCATAGCTGTCCGCATTAACGGCCGAAACAGTGCCGATACCGCCAGCAGCTGCCCAGGCCCCGGAACTGGCATGATTGGTCGCGGCAACCCCTTTTCCGCCCTCAATCAATGGCCAAACTTCACGGCCATTATACTGGATAGGTTTGACCCCTTTAAACAATATACTCTCCTATATACCCAAGCGCGTCTTATAGACCGCGCATGTCAAATTGTGCGAAAAAATCAGCGAATACCCAAAACTATTTTTCATTATAAAATCCTAAGCAAATTTTGGTCGCCCGAGCGCATGACCATATAGCAGCGCATAACGTGCCAACATCTTGCTTTCATTGTACTCCGCCTGAGCCTTCATCCGGTTTTGCGCGCCAATGTCCTGCCGTAGCTGCTCATGCTGGATCAATGTCGTTAAGGCTTCGCCAAACTGCGCTTCATCTTCCACGGGTTTTATGAAGCCCTGATTGGCCTGACATACCATAGATTTCACATCTCCGACATCTGTAGCCGCAACAGGCAGGCCAGCCGCCATCGCTTCGATCAGAGATATAGGGAATTGCTCACTGTCAGAGGATAATGCAAAAATATCGAATAGTCCGATATAGCGCGCGGGATCCGTCTGAAATCCGGGCACTAGCAGACGATCGGCCATTCCGCGCTGCTGCGCCTCTGCCAGAATGGCCTCTTTTTCAGGCCCCTCACCAACAATCACAAGCCGGACATTGTCTCCCGCTTCGGCGCAGGCTCGCACCAGCCGCGGCAAGTTTTTGACCGCCCGAAGTCCCGCCAGCGTCCCGACGACTACTTCGCCTTTTGCCTTTTTAAACCCTGGAAGCGCACCGCGTTGCGGTTTTTTATCGAACCGCTTCACATCAATACCGTTGGGAATACGGTGCACTTTGTCTTCGGGCTGCTTCCAGACTGATTGCGCGATGTTCTGAAGTCGCTCAGATGGCACCACCAGCGCCTGGCTCCCGCCCAGTGCAAATTTCCGAAACAAGTTACGCTTCCAGTTTAGCTTTTTGCGCTCATCTTCATTGAAGCCATCTTCATGGTGGATCAGCGGAGGCAACCCTTCGACCCGGGCAAAGAGAGTCCGAGCCATAACGCCGTCCATTGAACCCCAGTTATAAGACAGGATCAGATCAAATTGCCGATAATAATCAACCAGTTCACGATAGCGCTTCAATGACGGTTTGCCTGACAATAATGGCGCATCCTTTGGAAAGCTGACCTTGATTTTGCTATCAATCGCATCGCGCGCCGACAGATTATCGGGTTCAGCTGAAAGAACAGTATGCTGCGCCTGCGCTCCAAAATGGTTCATCAGCCTGACCGCCCGTGCTTCTTTGCCGCCAAGATTGAACGTGCTGTGCAAATGCAAAATTCTGGAGGGTTTCATTGGTTATGCCGGCTATCGTTAACGTCAGAAGAAATCAATCGACCCGTTGGAGCAACGCGGCAATCGCGTCAAGCGAAGCCTGCTCCTCCAATGTCGGCGCATGCCCTACCCGCGGGACCGTGACCAGCTCCGCTTTGTTCAGTTTATCGAGCATTTTTTGGGCGGTCGCTTCGCTGAAAAGATCGGACAATGCTCCTCGCAAGATAAGCGTCGGCACGTTTTCGAGCGCCTCCAGTGCGCGCCAGATCGCTTCATTGCCCCCGCCCTTGCCTTCAAATGGCTCCGATATCTTCATATCATAATCCAGCTTAATCCGGCCGGAGCTGTTCATTCGATAGAGTTTCTTTGAAAAGGCTATCCATTCTTTCAAGCTATAGTCGGGATGAATACCGCGACTTTCCTCAGCCTTGTCGCGCGCGGCATGCGCCCAGGTTTCAAAACTGCGACCTTGTCCAAGATTTTCACCGATACGGTCCAATCCGCGTTGGTCGACATCAGGACCGATATCATTCAACAACGCACCGGCTACCCGTTCCGGATGTCGGGATGCCATGATCATAGTGACAATCCCGCCCAGTGACGTACCGAAAAATATTGCTGTTGGCAGTTCGATGTCATCCATAAGTCTGACTACATCGGCAACATAGGTTTTCGCGTTATAGCTTGCGCTATCCTTGGCATATTCGCTCTCGCCCCGCCCGCGCAGATTGATCATGATGATCCGGCGTTTTCCACTAAGCCAATCGCCAAGATGCCCAAAGTCCCGAACATTGCGTGTCAGTCCAGGAACACAGATTACCGGTATTTGCGTATCATCGCCGGGATAGTCACGATAATGCAGCTTCAAACCATCTTCGGATTCCCAGTATTTGTCGTCATAGCTGCCCTGATCGATCATAAATTTCGTGCGTCCCCCGGTTCTTACTTGCCGCGCTCTCTATTCATCCCCACTATTGAGCAATGGCATATAAACCGCAAGCTGAACCGGCAAAATCACCCTATCGCCCCGATGTAAAGATAACCCAGCTGGGTGAAAAAATTGGTGATCCGGTTCAAGCGGCCAAATTTCCGCGCCATGAACTGCGATTCCGCAATGATCGCTGGGACCAAACGATTGGCCTTTCCGACTTAAGCGAAGACGAATGGATCGATCATTTCGGTCGTTTCCAGCCCCTTGCCGACAATCTCAACCCGCCCTTGGCCCTGCGCTATCATGGCCATCAGTTTCGCAACTATAATCCGGAAATTGGAGACGGACGCGGGTTTCTGTTCGCACAAATGCGTGACCATGAAGATCGTCTGATGGATCTCGCCACCAAAGGATCCGGCACCACCCCGTGGAGCCGTTCGGGCGATGGCAAGCTAACACTGAAGGGCGGAATTCGTGAGATACTTGCCACCGAAATGCTGGAGGCTTTGGGTGTGGACACATCCAAGACCTTCTCGCTGGTAGAGACCGGAGAAGATCTTTATAGAGATGACGAGCCCTCCCCAACCCGTTCTGCGGTCATGACCCGGTTGAGTCACAGCCACATTCGGTTCGGTACATTTCAACGTATCGCGGTAGAACAGAATGAAGGATTAATGCACGCACTGGTCGATTATTGCCTGACCCATTTTTACGGCGGTGCAAAAACCGACCATCCGGCCATCGAGTTGTTTCAAAATGTCGCCACCAAAGCTGCCCAGCTGGCCGCCAGCTATATGACGGCCGGATTTGTGCACGGCGTACTCAATACCGACAATATCAACATCACCGGTGAGAGCTTTGACTATGGCCCCTGGCGGTTCACTCCCCATTGGGAGCCCGGCTTTACCGCCGCCTATTTCGACCATGAAGGTCTCTATTGTTTTGCCCGGCAACCGGAGGCGTTACACTGGAACCTTGCACAACTGGCAAGCGCGCTCAGGCTCATATGCGATAGCGATCCTTTGGTTGAGACGCTGGAAGCATTCCCCAAAGCGTATGGCACCGCGTTTACCGAGCACTTCTGCTGGCGTCTGGGCGTCAAAAGTGAAGGCTTTGAAAGGGACAAACCCCTCGTCATGGCGGCAGAGCAGGCCTTAACCCAGAAAGCCGTGACAATTGACCGGTTCTTTTTCGACTGGGGTCAGGATTCTCTACCGAAAGACGAAAGTTACGAGGCCAACGAATTCGCGACTTTTCGGGAAGAGATGGACAAACGCAAGCGCGCACGATCATCTGATCATCAGTATTGGCAATTGGATGCACCCTGCTCCATGCACATCGAAGAGGTTGAAGCAATCTGGGATGCCATTGATCAAAAAGACGATTGGCAACCGTTAACCAGAAAAGTTGAGGCAATACGAGATATGGGCAAGGCATTACGGGGACTGTAAAGCGAAGTAACCGTTCGTATGAGACGAAGCGAATAAAAACAGGTTTATAGTTACTGGATTTTTAAGCTGTATCAGCTAGTTGGTATTGCAACTAACAAAGCGACATTCCGCTTGCCTGCTTGAATATTGTATCGGAACGATTGTGACTGAATTTACATCAATAGAACCAGCCACTGGCGCGATTTTGTGGAAAGGGCAATCTGGCGATGCCGATGCAGCGGTCGCCGATGCAAGGAAAGCTTGGCCGACATGGGCAGCTCTTCCCGTTACCAAACGTATCGAGGCCGTGCGTCGATATGCCAATCAAATTCGCGGGCAAGCAGAAGAACTGGCTGAGCTGATTTCCCGCGAAACCGGAAAACCTATTTGGGAATCACGAACCGAAGTGGAATCGGTCGTCAAAAAGATCGATATCTCGGTCACGGCCTATGCAGAGCGCACGCCGCAACGCCAGCTGTCCAGTCAACCCAATATGCGTGCCGCCCTAAGGCACAAGCCGCATGGAGTCTTGGCTGTACTTGGTCCTTATAACTTTCCTGCCCACCTACCCAATGGCCACATTGTTCCAGCACTGATTGCTGGCAACACGGTAGTGTTCAAACCGTCAGAAAAAACACCGGCAGTGGGCCAGTTTTTGTTTGATGCTTTCAAGAAAGCAGGACTGCCAGGTGGCGTTGTCAACATTGTGCAGGGCGGGCCTGAGGTTGGCAAACAGCTTACCGCGAACGATGATATTGATGGCCTGTTATTCACGGGATCCGCCCAAACCGGCGTTGCTCTCAATCGACAATTTGCCAATCGACCCAACAAGATATTGGCGCTCGAAATGGGTGGCAATAATCCGATCATTGTCTGGGACACGGATGATATTCACAGTGCAGCGGTATTGGTTGTGCAATCGGCTTTCCTGTCAGCCGGGCAGCGCTGCTCCGCGGCAAGTCGGATGATTGTAAAAGACGAACTCTATGACCGCGTGGTCAAAGAAGTTAAGCGAATTGCAGACAGGCTGATCATTGACGAGCCTTTCAGTAAACCGGCACCATTTATGGGTCCGGTAATAGACAATGATGTCGCTGATGGTCTTACTGAAAGCTTTCTGACATTGATGAGCCATGGCGGTCGCCCGATCAAACATATGGCGCGGCCACTGGATGATCGCCCGTTTCTCACGCCCGGGATTATCGATGTCACGGCCATGGAAGAACGTCTGGATATCGAATTGTTCGGCCCGATATTGCAGGTCATTCGCGTCGCTGATTTTGAGGAAGCAATCGCGGAAGCCAACAACACGCGATACGGCTTATCGGCGGCCCTTGTCGGTGGTACAGCAACCCAATATGATCAATTTTGGTCCAATAGCCGTGCCGGTATTGTAAACTGGAACAAGATGACGGTTGGAGCGTCCTCCGAAGCGCCATTTGGCGGCATCGGCCTTTCCGGCAATCACCGGCCAAGCGCTTATTATGCAGCCGACTATTGCGCTTATCCGGTAGTTTCGATGGAAGCAGAGCAAACGCGGGCATCCATTGGCATCGGATTGAAAGACGAAGACCGGACAGAAACCGAAACCGCAGCTGAAGTCTCTGGTCAATAGTATATCTTAGGTCGCTAAAAAAACTTCTGCTTTGAAAATCGCCGCTTACCCGAGCATATCGGTTTCATGGAAACCAAAGAACCTTCTATACCGCAAGCCCAGTTTGCCGACGGCACGGTCTATCTCGTCGGTGCTGGCCCCGGTGATCCGGAGCTGCTGACATTGCGCGCAGCACGCCTGTTGTCCGAAGCTGATATCATCGTCCATGATGGTCTAGTGAGTTCGGACATACTTGATATAGCGCCGGCGACAACCCAACGGGTATCCGTTGCCAAGCAGCGGTCCCGCCACAGCATGGCACAGGACCAAATCAACGCGTTGCTGATTGCCGAAGCGAAGAAGGGTCGCAAAGTTGTTCGCCTGAAAGGGGGAGATCCCTTTATTTTTGGCCGCGGCGGCGAAGAGGCCAGTGACTGCATAAAAGCCGGTGTAAGGGTGGAAGTTGTTCCCGGTATCAGCGCTGCTCTCGGCTGTGCGGCGCAGGCAAAAATGCCTCTCACCCATCGTAATGCATCCAGCGCTGTCTCGTTCGTCGCAGGACAATGCAAAGGCTTGTCAGATCAAAACTGGTCCGGATTGGCCGGTAAAGGACGCACACTGGTTATCTACATGGGCGTTGCCAATGCCGAAGCGATTGTTGAAAAACTTATCGCAGACGGCGCCGCGCCCGACTTGCCGGTTGCCGTGCTGGAAAACGGAACGCGGGACAGTTTCCGGGCCCTCCGGACATTGCTGACTGATCTTGGTGATCTTGTTCAACGGGAACAAGTGAAGAGCCCTGCCCTGTTGGTGGTTGGCGAAGTCGCACGCTACGGCGATGCAACGGATAAATTTCTTGAATATGCGCAAATGGCGGGAGTTGAATTTTGAAAATACTGACGGGAAATGACCTCAAAACGGGCGACGTCACATGGTGGACTGGCAGCGACTGGTCTCGCCATGTGGAAGATGCTGTTGATGTCGGCGAGAATTTCGAATCTATCCTGCACGAAGAAGAGGCCGCCCGCCGGGTCAATGTCCCCTATGCCATTGAAGCAGAGATGACCGACGATGGCCCGCGTCCCGCCCATATCAAAGACCGTGTGCGCGCTCTTGGACCAACTGTAAGACCGGATTTAACACTAAAGCCAGCCGACCCTGAGGCTGGAAACTGGGTGATTTAAGCATGTATCAATATGACAAATATGACCAGCAAATGGTCGATACACGGGTTGCGGAATTCCGCGATCAGGTCGAACGCCGCCTTGCCGGTGAGTTGACGGAAGACCAGTTCAAACCCCTACGCTTGATGAACGGGCTTTATCTGCAGCTGCACGCCTATATGCTGCGCGTGGCCATTCCCTATGGCACGCTGAACAGCAAGCAGATGCGGATGCTGGGCCACATCGCACGTAAATATGACCGTGATTATGGGCATTTTACCACCCGTCAGAATATTCAGTATAACTGGATCAAGTTGGAAGATGCACCCGACATTCTGGCCGACCTCGCTTCCGTCGAGATGCACGCAATCCAAACGAGCGGCAACTGCATCCGCAATATCTCCTCTGACCAATATGCTGGCGCAGCGGCCGACGAAATTGCCGATCCACGCCCTTGGGCAGAAATCCTGCGTCAATGGTCGAGCTTCCACCCGGAATTCTCGTATCTGCCACGCAAGTTTAAAATTGCCGTCATTGCCAGTGATGAAGACCGTGCGGCAATGCGCCTGCATGATATCGGCATCCAACTCGTTCACAAGAACGGTGAACTCGGCGCGAAATTCTATGTCGGCGGCGGCATGGGCCGAACACCAATGATCGCTCCTGAAATCCGCGACTTTGTGCCTGCAGATGAACTGATCAGCTATGCCGAAGCCTGCCTGCGGGTCTATAACCGTTATGGTCGGCGCGATAACAAGTACAAGGCGCGCATCAAAATTCTCGTCCACGAACTGGGCAAGGAAGAATATACTCGTCAGGTTGAAGAAGAATTCGCTCATATGAAGACATTGGGCCTGAACCCGCCAGTAGAAGAACTGGCGCGGATTACCGAATATTTTGCTGATCCGGCTTTTGACACCAGCGCCAGCGATAATCTTGATCTTTCGGATCCGGATTTCAAGCTGTGGGTCGATCAGAATACTGTTGCGCACAAACAACCCGGCTATGCTATCGCAACGATCAGCCTGAAGCCGAAAGGCGGCATCCCCGGCGATGCTTCATCGGCGCAGATTGATCTAATGGCCGATCTGGCGGAGCAATATAGTTTTGATGAACTGCGCGTCACCCATAGTCAGAACATCGTTCTACCACATGTCAAGAAGAGCGATCTATATGCTCTGTGGCAGAAACTGGATGAAGCTGATTTGGCACCTGCCAACCTCGACCTGGTCACCGACAGCATCGCCTGCCCCGGTCTGGATTATTGCAGCCTTGCCAATGCGCGCTCCATTCCGCTGGCACAGAAGATCAGTGAACGTTTCGCCGATCTGGGTCGCCAGCGTGAACTGGGCGAGCTGAAGCTGAAAATCTCGGGCTGCATCAATGCCTGCGGGCATCACCATGCCGGCCATATCGGTATATTGGGCGTCGACCGGAAAGGGACAGAAAATTATCAGTTGCTGCTGGGCGGCTCTGCTGCCGAGGACACTAGCCTCGCCAAAATCACCGGCCCCGGCTTTGATGAGGACGGCGTGATCGATGCCATTGAAACCGTAACTGACCTGTATCTGAAAGAACGGCAGGAGGATGAGCGATTTATCGACACCTATCGCCGTGTCGGCATGGCTGCTTTCAAGGAGGCTATCTATGGTTGAGGCAATCCGTTTTCGCGACGACGAGGTGCATGAAGAACCAGCGGTTTCGCTGGATGCATTTCTGGATCAGTCAAACGCCACCGCCGTTCGGATAGAGGCAGGCGAAGACGCCCGGCTGCTGCTTCCGCTATTGGATCGCTTGGCATTGATCGAAGTCGACTTCCCCGTCTTCGGCGACGGCCGAGGCTACTCTGCTGCGCAAATTCTGCGTGAAGCAGGCTACAAAGGCGAATTGCGGGCAAGCGGTGACGTATTAGTGGATCAAATCGCCTATATGCGACGCTGTGGCTTTGATGCTTTCGCTCCGGACGCTCCAATTGATGCCAGAGTCATGGATAAGGCGCTGGAACTCTATGAAGAGGTTTATCAGAGCACGACAGACAGCCGTGCGCCCATCTGGAAGCGTCGTCATGGGTGAACCAGCTCGCAAAATCGATATAATCGACGCACGTCCTGACTTTACACAGGCAGACGCCGATGCCCTGAACGCGCGCTTTGAGGGCGTTCATGCCTCAGCCATGCTGAAGGCCCTTTTCAAAGAAGGTGGACTTGGCGAGATTGCGGTTGTTTCTTCTTTCGGAACAGAAAGCGCGGTTCTGCTGCATCTGGTTGCGCAGGCAGATCCCTCTATTCCGGTGACTTTTGTCGATACGCTAAGAATGTTTCCCGAAACGCTGGAATATCGCGAGACGCTGATCCAGACGCTGGGAATCCAGAACGCAAATGTTGTAAAGCCAGATCCTGTCGTACTCGCTGCCAAGGATGAGAATGAACTTCGGTGGTCTTTTGACCCGGATGGCTGCTGCGAGATCCGCAAGGTCGAACCATTGGCCCGCGCCAAGGCCAGTCTCAACAGCTGGATATCCGGCCGTAAAGCCTTTCAATCAGTCACCCGACAAAATCTCCCCCGCTTCGAAGTCGAAGACGGTCGATTAAAAATCAATCCGTTGGGCGACTGGGTCAAAGATGATCTCGAAGCCTATTTTGAAGAACATGACCTGCCCCGCCATCCACTGGAAGCGCAAGGCTATCTCTCGGTCGGCTGCGCTCCGTGCACTTCCAAAGTCAAGCCTGGAGAAGACCCACGTGCAGGCCGCTGGCGGGGTTGGGACAAAACCGAATGCGGTATCCATGAGGATATCACGCCGTTGCCGGTCAAAGATGATGATGAAAGTGGCGCGAACGATCCGATCTTTTAAATCGCCCCGCTGTTTTGCCGCTAGGCCATTTTAGGTGCGTACCAGGCTGAGCATTTGTAACAGGAAAAAGCGCTATTCCTCTGAAAAGGACGCCTTGCTAGCCGCACAAGACGCTGACTTTCCATTAAGACCCTATCGGTGTGACCGATGCCGTAAATTCCATCTGACTAGCCGCACCAAGGGCAAAAGAATAGCACGGCCGGCAAGTTAACCTGCTACGGGTCGTAGATATTAGCCAACATCATCCGGATGCCGATATACAAAACGAAAAGGCCACATATGCTGAAGGCTTGAAGGCACAAACTCAATATCAGATAGCCTCGGCTCCTCTATTGCCAACTGATCCGCCTCCGGATTCCAAAGGCGGGTTACGGCGTGATCAGAGGATGTAAAAATCCGAGCTGCCCGGTTCTGTGGCAGTACAGGACTTTTCCTGTTTATTACATGACCGCATGCATAAGCCGCGTTTCCGAGCTTCATGATCTGCCTGAAACCGGCAGTCCGCGACATGTTCCATATAGCAGAAAAGCGTGTCGTTTTCTTAAACTGGAAGGCCCCCCGGATGATTGTTGCACCCCGTTGGTCAGTAACGTCATAATTCAGACCATGGTCAGGTTTTTTGTTAAACAACGAGAAGTTCGCTGAGCGGGCATTCAGGCCTAGATATTCGTTATTATACGCGATGACCGCATCTGAATCATTCCACAAGTTCAGGCACAATGTTCCCCAGTCATGCCGCGTACCCATGGCAATAGCTAAAGCAAAGGGGGAAGCGGCCAGCACTTCACCCTCTTTCTCACTGACCAGAACAAAAAACTGTAACTCGTGATGAGCCCCCATGCTGGCATCTTCAAAATTTGCCATGATGAAACCGGCTGCTGCTGCGCCCGAAGCCGTTTTTACAGGAAAAACAGATTCATCGGCGATCATTAGTTGCAGCATATCAAAATCCACGCTGCCAAATATCAAGAGACCCTCACCATCATAAACATGATAGGGAGTCGGTGCCGCTCCGGTTGAGAGACTTATTTCACCAGATAGCGGATTATCCTGAAATATCGGGTGATTCAAAGCCATTAAGATACGGCCCGAGAGGCAAAGAACCGAAAACCGTTGGAGTGCATATCAGTACTCAGTACTAATAATCATCCGGCGCATCGCCATAAGCCAGATCACCAAATTTGGTAAACTCGCTCAGGAAGCTCAGCTGGATATTACCGGTGGAACCCTGACGGTTTTTGGCAACGATAACGGTCGCCTTGCCCACCTTGCTTTGATGGTCAGTTTCCCAAGCGAGATATTTCGCTTTCTGCTCCTCGGTTGAATTCTCATCCGGGTCATCCGGTTTTACAGCAAGATGATAATATTCGTCGCGATAGATGAACATCACAATATCGGCGTCCTGCTCGATCGAACCGGATTCACGCAAATCGGATAGCTGGGGGCGCTTGTCTTCGCGGCTTTCCACCTGACGCGAAAGTTGGGAGAGGGCGACCACCGGGCAATTCAGTTCCTTGGCGAGAGTTTTCAGGCCTCGGCTAATCTCCGAAATTTCGTTGACGCGATTATCATTGGCACGACCAGACCCTTGCAACAGTTGCAGATAATCGACCACGATCAGGTTGATGCCACTGCGCCGCTGCAGACGCCGCGCCCGCGTGCGCAGGGCTGCAATGGTCAGACCGGGCGTATCATCGATATAGAGCGGCAAATCCTGCAATTCCCGGGAAGCCAGCGCCAAGCGGTGCATTTCATCCCGGCTGATCGCACCCATGCGCAGTTTTTCTGAACTGATTTCAGCCTGTTCGGAGAGAATCCTCGTTGCCAGCTGGTCGGCCGACATTTCCAGACTGAAAAAAGCGGTCTTGGCACCCAGTGAATCTTCAGGTTCAATTCCGTCCTGAACATCGCGGCGATAGCGATTGGCGGCATTAAACGCGATATTGGTCGCAAGCGATGTTTTGCCCATACCGGGGCGTCCCGCCAGAATCAGCAAATCCGATTTGTGCAAACCGCCCATTTTAGAGTTGAGGTCTGTCAGGCCGGTGGTGATACCCGAAACCTTGCCGCCACTATTAAACGCGCGTTCTACGTTATTCAGTGCCTCCGTGGAGGCAGCGAGGAAGGATTTGACACCACCCTCCTGCGCTTCGCCCTCGGAAACACGGTAGAGAGACGATTCCGCTTCTTCGATCTGGGTTTTGGGATCGACCGTCTCGCTGGTGTCCAGTGCATTGTCGACCAGGGTTCGCCCCACATTGACCAATTCACGCAGCAGAGCCAGATCATATATCTGATCGGCAAAATCACGCGCACCAATCAAGCCTGCCCCGTCGCCAGTCAACTTGGCAAGATAGGACGGCCCACCTAACACTTTCATCGCCTCATCGGCTTCAAAATAGGGCTTAAGCGTAACTGGCGTTACAACCATGTTGCGATCAAGCAGCTTTAGAGCTTGCTCATATATACGGCCATGCAGCGGTTCATAAAAATGCTCTGGCCGCAATTTGATTTGGACGTCTTCGGCCACGCGGTTGTCAATCAACAACGCACCCAGAAACGTTGCCTCTGCCTCGACATTGCGCGGCAGGCGCTGGGATTCTTCTTCTACTGCATCAAAACGAACTAGCTCGGCCATGTTCTTATCATCCACGCTCAGGCGGTTCAGAGCAAGTCCGTTCCCGGTAAATTTTAAAATCAGGCGGGGACAGTCTTGTGGATAAATGGCTTTTGTTTTCTGCCGCACTGCAAAAAAACTTGTCCTAACCCCGGTGCTGCGGCAACAGAGCTGAAATGTCCGATCCGCGCATCATAAATGTTGAACTCGACGAAGCCACCATCTTGTGGCGCAATGCCGATATCGAGCAGGAACGACGTATTGCGATCTTCGATCTAATCGAAGAAAACCACTTTAAGCCCTTGCGCGAACATGATGATGGATATGCAGGCCCTTATAAACTGCATCTGAGTGTGCAGGAAGGCCGACTGGTTTTCTCGATAGCCCGTGAAAATGGAGAGCCGCTTGAAACCCTGATCCTTGCATTGGGCCGATTTCGCCGACCCATCCGCGATTATTTTGCGATTTGCGACAGCTATTATCAAGCCATTCGCAAAGCCACCGCCCAAGAGATTGAGACGATTGATATGGCAAGGCGCGGCGTGCATGATCACGGTGCCGAGCTGCTTACCGAGCGACTTGATGGCAAAATAGAAGTTGATTTTAAAACCGCCCGTCGCCTCTTCACTTTGATCTGTGTATTGCATATCAAGAATTAGTCGATTCTCTGCCCGTTGGTGCAGTTGTTCAGTCGTCCAGTTGAGTAGCGCGTCAGGGAAATAGGGTGTCCACACAAAACAGGAAAAATACCGTGCTGCGGTTCGGCCTGATCATCATTGTCCTGCTGATCATCGCCTTTGTGCTGCGTAATATCGCTGTCGGCTGGGCTCCGCCAAGAGACCAGTATCCAGTGCAGGGTATTTCGGTAGATGCCAGCAATGGTGAGATTATTTGGCATGTCGCCGGCGCCACAGGCGTCGATTTTGCCTATGTCATGGCAACCAATGGCGCGGAAGAGCGGGACGCCAATTTCGCCACCAATATCAAGGGTGCACGCGAAGCAGGCATCCGCTATGGCGCCGTCCATGAATATAGTATGTGCCGTCTGGCCACGGATCAGGCGACCATGTTTGTGACTACTGTTCCTCGGGAAGAAAACATCCTGCCGCCTGCAGTGCGGCTCGCCTATGACAATGGCTGTAAGGATAGGCCGGGACGTGCTTTGGTGTTGAGCGAGCTCAATACTTTTCTCAACCAGATTGAAGGGCATAGCGGCAAACCCGCTGTCATAATCGTTTCGAAAGAATTTGAGGAAGATTATAGCATCAGCAGCGGCATCAGCCGCACATTCTGGCTGGAAGGCAACTTCTTTCCGCCCGATTATGCAACTAAGCCATGGGTCATGTGGCGCGCATCCGATATGCGGCGGATCAGCGGTATCGATGGTCCGGTTAACTGGAATGTTGTGCGGCCCTAAGCTTGCTGGCATGAAGCGAGAACCGTCTTGAGCCCAATTCCCGGAGAAAGAGAAACATGAGCATATTGTCCGACAGATGGATTCGCCAGGAAGCCGAGAATAGCGCAATGATCGAACCCTTCGTCGAGGGCCAGAAGCGTGATGGCTGTATCAGCTATGGTTTGTCGTCTTATGGCTATGACGCCCGCGTGGCCGATGAATTCAAGATTTTCACTAACGTGAACAGCGCTGTCGTGGATCCAAAGAAGTTCGACGCCGATAGTCTGGTCGACCGGAAAACTGATTGTTGTATCATTCCGCCCAACAGCTTTGCACTCGCCCGCACGGTCGAATATTTCCGTATCCCGCGCGATGTTCTAGTAATCTGCCTTGGGAAGTCTACTTATGCCCGCTGCGGTATCATAGTGAACGTCACGCCGTTGGAGCCGGGTTGGGAAGGCCACGTGACGCTGGAATTTTCCAACACCACCCCCCTGCCCGCCAAAATTTATGCCAATGAAGGCGCGTGCCAGTTTCTGTTCCTGAAAGGCAACGAACCGTGCGAAACCAGCTACGCTGAACGTGCCGGCAAATATATGGGGCAAAGAGGCGTGACTCTGCCAAAGCTCTAAGTCATAAGATCGTTTCGAAACAAAACTGATAACAAGGAGGGCCGCGATGTCCGATGCACGGGAATTTGATGTCATAATATACGGATCAACGGGCTATACAGGCCGTCTGGTTGCCGAATATATGGCAAAGCAATATGGCGTCGCCAATTCTGGGGGCGGCGACGCACCGAAATGGGCCATGGCCGGGCGTTCGATGGAAAAGCTGGAAGAAGTCCGGGACCTGATCGGTGCCCCCAAGGAAACACCATTGGTTGTGGCGGATTCCGATGATGCGTCCTCCATCGATATGATGGCGAGCCGGGCCAGTGTCATCCTGACTACGGTCGGTCCTTATCAACTTTATGGCGACGGACTGGTCGCTGCCTGTGTTCAGCATGGTACTCATTATGTCGACCTTTGCGGTGAACCCGGCTGGATGCGTGAGAAGATTGACCAGCATCAGGAAGCGGCTGAAAAATCAGGTGCACAAATCTGTTTTTCCTGCGGTTTTGACTCCATACCCTTCGACTTGGGCGTGTTGGCATTGCAAAAAGAGATGGACAAGCGCTTTGGCAAACCAGCTACTCGCGTCAAAGGCCGAGTTCGTGCCATGGAAGGCACATTCTCCGGAGGAACTGCGGCTAGTCTGAAAGAAACGATGAAGGCTATTGCAAAAAATCCCGGCCTGGTAAAGATTCTCGCCAGCAGCTTCGGCCTGACCCCCGGCTTTGAAGGACCGGATCAGCCTAATATGATGATCCCGAAAGTTGATAAAACGCTAGATAGCTGGGTTGCACCGTTCATCATGGCACCGATCAACACCAAGAATGTGCATCGCACCAACTTCCTTTTGGATTTCCCCTATAGCGAAGATTTCAAATATGATGAGATGGTCGTCACAAGCCCCGGCGAGATGGGTAAACAGGCGGCAGAGATGCTGGCCAAAGCCAACCCGCTAAGCGGTGATGATGCACCAAAGCCCGGCGAAGGTCCGACCAAGGAAGAACGGGAAAACGGCTATTATGATGTCATTTTTCTGGGCGAAACCGCAGATGGTGAGACCGCAAGCCTTTGCGTCAAAGGCGACAAAGACCCCGGTTATGGTTCCACCTCAAAGATGATTGCAGAGGCGGCACTTTGTATTGCGCAGGACGGCAACAAACATGGCGGCGGTATTTGGACACCGGGGGCATTGATGGGCAAAAAGCTGATCAAGCGCCTGGAAGCCAATGCCGGTCTTAGCTTCACAGTGGAAAGCTAGTCTTCTAAATTACCCATTCATCTAAATAGACTATATAGAAAAAAGAGGCGGGCGCTATGATGGCGTCTGCCTCTTGAATTTTTAACAAATGAAACGAAATTCGTTGGCACTATGTTGAAGCGCCTGTTCAAAAAGAAATCTGAACCCCGGCCTCTGGACGTGGCCACCATTCCGGAAGGCCGCCGCGTCTATGCGATTGGAGATATCCATGGCCGCAATGATTTGTTGCAGCAGCTGATCGAAAAAATCATCGATGATGATTCAAAGCGTGGTGATTGCAACAGCGAGATTATTTTCCTTGGTGATCTGGTTGATCGCGGATCGGACAGTGCCGGCGTTATCGAGACCGCAATGACGCTCAAACGCGAACTTGGTGATGTCCGCTTCTTGATGGGTAATCATGAGGAAGTATATCTGAAAGCGGCAACGGGCGATGAGAAAGCAACGCGCTTCTTCAACCGGATTGGCGGCAAAGAAACTATCCTAAGCTACGAGATCAGCATGCGGGAATATATGGAACTCGACAATGCGGCGCTGGCGGAGTGTTTACCAGAGCTTATCCCAGATCATCATATTGACTTCATAAAAGACTTTGAGGACCAGATTATCATCGGCGACTATGCCTTTGTTCATGCCGGTATTCGACCCGGTGTCTCGCTCGATGAGCAGAAACCAAAGGATCTGCGCTGGATCAGGGAGGAATTCCTGTCAGCGAAAGAACCGCACGAGAAAGTCATTGTCTACGGCCACACGATCAATGATGACGTTGTCGAAAAAGGTAACCGGGTCGGCATTGATACCGGGGCCTATTATAGCGAAAAGCTTACCGCTCTGGCGCTGGAAGGCAATCAACGCTGGTATCTCGACACAGCGGCCTCACAATAATCATGCAAAAAAACGGCGGAACCTTTGAGGGTCCCGCCGCCGGTTTTTTGGGTAGTGAGCTGAAAAGTCCTAAGCGACCTGAACTTCCGGTCCGACTTCTTCTTCCATGTCACGGAGGACATAGCCGCGGCCCCATACGGTTTCGATGTAGTTTTCGCCGCCGCAGGCAAGAGCAAGCTTTTTACGCAACTTACAAATAAACACGTCGATAATCTTGAGTTCGGGCTCATCCATGCCGCCATAAAGATGGTTGAGGAACATTTCCTTGGTGAGCGTCGTACCCTTGCGCAGGGAGAGCAGCTCAAGCATTGCATATTCTTTACCGGTCAGATGAACGCGGTTGCCATCAACTTCAACGGTCTTGGCATCAAGGTTCACGGCAAGTTTGCCGGTGCGGATAACCGACTGCGAGTGGCCTTTGGAACGGCGCACAACAGCGTGAATGCGGGCGACGAGCTCTTCGCGGTGGAAAGGCTTGGTCACATAATCGTCGGCACCAAAGCCAAAGGACCGCACTTTGCTGTCCATTTCGCTGATACCGGAAAGAATAAGTACTGGGGTCTGCACCTTGGCAACACGCAGTTTTTTCAGAACGTCATAACCATGCATGTCTGGCAGGTTGAGGTCCAGGCAAATGATATCGTAATCATAGAGCTTACCCAGATCGAGGCCTTCTTCGCCCAAATCCGTTGTGTATACGTTAAAGCCTTCAGTCGTCAGCATCAGCTCAATTGCCTTTGCAGTTGTTGGCTCATCTTCAATCAGCAGCACACGCATTGGGCAGCCCCTTTTCTTAATTTACGCACCGGCAACGGGTACACTCCCGAAACCCCTCGATCATTTATTAACCATAAGACAGATGAACGTAAAAGGTTAATTTTCAATTAATGTAGGATAAAGCACGAGTCGCAAGCAGCGCCGTGACTCTGTAAGCCGCAGAAATGAGTCGTTTCAGGACTCTGGCAGCCTCCGAAAAAAAATTAACTTTTTCTCATAGAAATCACCTTGAATTGGCGAAGCAGATGATTTTCAGTGTCTTTTTTGTCGCAAATCACACCGTTTATGCCAGCGAATGGTAACGCATCAAACCGGCGACCACCCTCTATGCCGACCACCATTAATTGAGTAGAGACGCCCGATGTCATTCGATATTCCCGAAAACGCGATCAGTGAAACCTTCCTTGCCGCATCAGGTCCGGGCGGTCAGAATGTTAACAAGGTCGAGACCGCGGTCCAGATGCGCGTTAACATTTACGCCTTGCGCCTACCTCCGTTTGCATTTCGAAAATTGCGGGACATGGCAGGCCGGAAAATGACCAGTGGCGGCGAACTTGTCATCACGGTGCGAGAGCATCGTACGCGGGAAGCCAACCGCTCAGAAGCCCGGAAACGGATAGAAGACATGCTGGTCGACGCGCACAAACGTGACGTTCGCCGGATAAAGACCAAACCTAGCCGTGCCGCCAAGGCAAGACGTGTTGATTCCAAGAAGAAGAAATCAAACGTCAAAAAGATGCGTGGGAAACCAGCTTTGGACTGACCACGACAGGCATTGGCATGGGACGACTACTCACGTTGTTTTTTGTACATAATATGCACTTCACAAAATATTATGGGAGTCCGCCATTAAATACGTTCATGGCCCTTCCAAAGGGTAGATGATTATCGCGGTTATAATCGGATTGTGCCAAAACCTGTGCATCCCAAAGAACTTCCGCATTACCAAAGGGAAGTAACGCTTTAACCGTTTTTTGCTGATCTGCGGACAGCAAGTCAAAACGGTGACGCAACTCTTCGAGGCACCAAACACGATATCTTGATACAGCGATATCCTGATAATCGCAGCCTTGAACCGTCATGTCAAAGCGCTCCTCATCCCTGGCAAAAGCTTCTGCATTAGCCGTCAATTGAACCAAATGCGTTTCACAGATTTCTTTCAACAATGGTGCAGCATCACTTGGTATTTGGGTAACAAACTTTGGCTGGTCTTGGTTCTGACCATGCCACATCCGGGCAACCCATTCAAAAACTGCCGGCGCAGTATTACGCATTATTTCCTGCGGCGTGGGATCTTGACCATAATGTCGGAACATGGGGCCCATCATTCCAAAGTCGGCCAATGATGGCACATTGCCGAGAAGAAACGGGCGATTCTCCAACATCGCTGTCATGCCAGCCAGTGCATTGTGATATGTTTGCTCGATATGTTTTCGTGTTTCTTCTGTGACACCATCTCGTTTGACATAGTGACGAACCTGTCGGCGAACTATCATCTTCAGTCTCATCCACCGGGGCAATTTCAAGTGTCCCGTAACCTCATCAGTCAGAACATTGGAGGCAAGCAGCCTGTCATAGTCATACCACCAACGATAGTACATTGCTGACCGCCAAAGCCATTCATCCCCATAATCTTCGATAAGATGTGAAATGAAATCAACGACCGGATCGCCCGGCAAGACAGGGTTATCCGGATGTTCGTCCTCAAGATGCATGATGATAGGTGTCGTATCTGACATCCACTTTCCATCATCATCGACAATTGGCATCTGCACCGCGCCCACCTTTTCCTTTAGCATCTGGGCGTCGCCATAAGGTGTCGGCAAAAGCGTATAAGCAATATTCTTATAACGCAAATAGGCTTCAAGTTTGCCCGTATAGTAAGATATACGCGATCCGTAGACTATCATATGCCCCTCCTCATATTCTTCCGGTCTTCTCGTTCGATCTATTCATCAGAAAATGGAGTTGTGTTGGCCACCGTCGATCACAATATTCTGACCGACGATAAATCTTGCCAGGGAACTGCACAGGAAAGCGGCCATCGGCGCGAGATCGTCGGCATCACCCATAAAGCCAGCGGGAATGTGATTATGTTCCTTGAAGTGCGCCCTTACGATTTCTGGTTTGCGTTCAAGACCGAAGGCATCGGCATAGGCACCCATAATTTCCGATGCGCCCTCAGTCGCAAACATGCCAGGCAGAAGATTGTTCATGATAACGCCATGCGGGGCAATTTCCCGTGAAACGCTTGCCGTGTAATTGAGTAAAGCGGACCGAGCCGGACCGGACATCAACCGCCAGATCATCGGGTTCTTGGCAGAGAAGGTAGCGATGTTGACGATCCTGCCCCAGCCTTTCTTCTTCATTACGGGGATATAATTTCGCATGATTTCGATCGGTCCGATCAAGGCTGTTTCCACTGAATCGCGCCACATTTCGGCCGATACATCCAAAAAATCTCCGTTAGGATCGGGCGGCTTTATCGTAATCGCAAGAATATCGGGATCAGGACAGGCAGCGAATAACGCCTCTCGACCAGCCTCGGTGGAGGAATCTGCTACAACTGGTGTTACTGGTACACTGTATTTCTCAGCGATCTGCTCTGCGGCGTTTTGTAATCGGGCTTCACCACGGGCGGAAATGACTAGCTCCGCTCCTGCCTCCGCAAGGCGTTCAGCAGTTGCCCTTCCCATACCCGCACTGCCGCCTGCCATAATAGCTTTTTTGCCTTTGATCTGAAGATCCATTTGTTAGTCCCCCTTTGTTGTTAGATATGGCTTGTTCGTTCTGTTGGTTACTTGGACGGACTGCGCCGCAGTCCCGCCTCATCGAGCCGCCAATGCAGCGTGTCGATCCGGTCCTGCCCAAAAAACGGTTCACCCTTGAAGACCATTGTCGGTACGCCCCAGTGACCGGACTGTTCTAGTAATTTATGGCTTTTCTCTATCTCGGCTTTGACATCATAATGTGTGAAGGCATTTTCCATCTTAGATAGGTTCAAGCCCGCGCGTTCAGCGGCGAGCTCCAAATGTTCACCCTTGTCCCAGTTTTTGGTTCCACCCCACAAAAGAGCAGCGACATGATATGCGAAATCTATACCCTTGCCTTGCCGTTCTGCCTCAACACCGAGCATCGACAATCGCCAGATATAAGGTTGGTTTTCGGGAACCTCGAACGTCTCCAGGTCCTGAACGACCGGGTCCGGCTTGGGCCAGACAAATGGCAATCCCAGAAACGCGGCTCGCCGCATGGAATCCATTACAATGTAGCGCGGCCGCTTTTTGTCAGCCGCATCGAACACCGCTGATTTGGCACGTAAAGCAATCGGTAGTACTGGACGAAGCGAGACGCTCACCGCATAATCCTCGCGCAGTCGCAATAAGTCTGGCGTCACCAGATAGGAATATGGGCTTCTGAACGACCAGAAAACATCAATGGTGTTGGCCATTTTTTACCTTTCAGTTCTTTTTGAGATTATCATTGGTCCAGTTCCGCTTTCATTTTGCGGGCAATCCGTTCTGCAATCATAACACAACCCAGATATGTGTTACCCGCCGGGATAGTGGGCATAACCGAAGCATCGACCACACGCAGCCGGGCAACACCTCGGACCCGACAATCGGCATCCAGCACCGTTCCCATCGGGCAGGTGCTGGTCATATGACCATAGCTGACAATCCCACGATCCAGCGCGACAGATACCGCTTCTTGTTTGGTAAGGTCATAGGGTATCAACGGTCGGCATCCAGACTGTCTGAAGGCTTCCGACGCCTCCCATTCTGCAATTTTTTGAAAAGCATGCCGCAACCGATTTATACCGCCGTCGGGTAGATTGGGAGCGATCACGACAGGGTCCATTTCTGCACTGTCACCTAGCCGCACCTTGCCATTTCCGGCAGAGCGCATCAGGAAAGCCGCCATCACAAAATTGGTGGAAGCCTCTGTCGGTGCGGGTGCTATTGGAAACAAATGATAGTCGACGTCCTTACCGTTGGACGCTCCAATATAGAGGGACTGCGCCGGTCCGGCGACACCACCACGCGGCCCTTCATGAGTATATGGCACAGATGGCCCCAGATGATCGGCCATTGTCTCACCAACTGGCAAATCAGCTTGAACAACTATATCATGATCAGCAAGGTGGGAAGCCGGACCAACGCCGGATCGCATGAGCAGAGCGGGAGACCATAGAGCGCCGACCGACACGACCACTTCATCGCCCTCAATCTGCTCGCCGCTCTCTAACGTAACACCTGTCGCTCTGCATTTCTCAATTTGCAGCGCAGCAACCTTGGCATTGGTTCGGATCTCAAGATTTTCCCGCTGCCTTACCCTATCAGTCAAATAGGCAAGGCTGGTCGACAATCGATTGGTGTCTTTATCAACGGTAGCCGGGAAAATACCGATGCCGGGCAATTGGTCAGGATCATTAATGTCTTGAACAATCGCATTACCGACTTCAGCCATGCCATCATAGAACGCAATTTGTGCATGGCTCATCTCATCGCGACGCCAGCGGCGGACCGTAAGAGGGCCTGAATCGCCGTGGATCGGACTGGACCCAAAATCCAGATCGCTTTCTGCAGCTATGAAAGTTTCTGCAACATCGTTCCAGCCCCACCCGTCCAGTCCGGACGCTGCCCAGCCGTCATAATCTTCCGGTAGTCCCCTCAAGGTGGCCAATCCATTGACCGCAGATGTCCCGCCCAATATCCGCCCCTGCAATATCGGAATGGCAGCGTTTTGCGTTTTCATGATGGTCGTCGCGATTGGAACGGCGCCCTGCCATGCATCAGCGGCCCGTGCTGGATTGAGAATTGCGGAATCATAGGTCGTATCATCAGGCCCCGCTTCTAACAGCGTCAGGTGGATGGCAGGGTTTTCACTGAGCCGTGCAGCAAGAACTGATCCAGCGGTGCCGCCACCGACAATGATAATATGTTTGAGATTTTGCTCCACTATCGTTGCTCGCCTCACCTTGTTCCTGCCTTAAGAATCACCAATTAGGTTGCATTACCTATTATTAGGTTATAAAACCTAATTTGACAAGTTTGTTGTCTCCGGGAAGGAAAACAGGAAAAATGAAAGCGCGTTCTCACACCGCGGACCGCATATTGGAGGCCAGTCGCAAAGCCTTCAACGAAAAGGGATATGCGGCAACGTCAGTCACCGAAATCGCGGCTTCCTTGGACATGTCCCAAGGGAATTTAACTTATCATTTTCCGGCGAAGCGCGACTTGGCGATAGCCCTGGAAGACGATGCAATATTGTCGATGAGAGAATATCGCTTAACCAAGAAAAACGGGTCATTGGCTGACAACTATATTGACCACTTACTATTCGGGATGCAGTTGACATGGCGCTACCGCTTCCTTCTGCGTGATCGAATACATTATGCCGGCGCACCCGTTGGTCAGCGACCGGATTCTGAGCTAACCGCAGATTATGAGGGGCTTGTCGATTTACTCAAGCGAATTGACGAAGAAGGACTCTTCTTGAGAGACAACGAACAGAACATTGATGTCCTGGCCCGGTCACTGTGGATTGTCAGCCGCTATTGGGTTGACTATCTGCGGGAACTCGAGGGGCTTGAACAGGTCAGTTGGACCGACCAGAAGCGCGGTATTCAACATCACCTCGCCGTGCTGTTTCCATATCTGAAAATCTCTGCACGACGTGAGTTCGAGGCAGCATTGGGCCAGCGGCAGATATAGAAAGCTCAACAGACTTCAACCATGTCGCTCTTTTAGACTTTCGGTGACAAATATTTGCCTGGATTTTCGGCCTTTCTAGGTGGCAGTGGAAGAAATCCCCGGAAACAGACAATGGATATTATCAACGAATCTTTCTAGAACAATACTTTAACCGAATGGATGAATGCCGTGCAAAGATATCATCTTGAATGCCTGCCCCATGAACTGATAGCGGGCTGCTTATGTATGATTTCTCTATCTCAGCAGATCAGTCCCCGGACATACTATATGACGACCTAGCGACAGCCGCACGGGCGCTGACAGATGGTGAATCCGACGCTATCGCAAATATGGCCAATGTCTCGGCGCTGATCTGGCAATATGTTCCGGATCTGAATTGGGCCGGCTTTTACCGTGTAATGGAGGACGAACTGGTGCTTGGTCCGTTTCAGGGCAAAAGTGCATGCATCCGGATTGCAATAGGCAAAGGCGTTTGCGGAACCGCCGCAGCAACCAATCAGGTTCAGCGGGTCGCTGATGTACACGCGTTTCCTGGTCACATAGCCTGTGATGCGGATAGCCGTAGTGAACTGGTGGTTCCTGTCAGCAAAGATGATAAGGTAATAGCGGTACTAGATTTGGACAGCCCCCTGCCCGATCGATTCACGGCAGCGGACGAGACAGGTATGAAAAATCTGATTGCAGCCATTGCTAACGGGCTTGGTTAACAGCGCCGTAACTATATTGCCCCATTTCGAGACAGTGTTCTAAATCTACCCTATTTTACAAGCTGCTAATGGTCAAACAACGCCTAAAATGGTAACTATGCGTTAACCATTACACGGTGGGACGTGCCAATCGTACGGTCCGAAACAGGGAGTTGTTAACCATGAAGACCCTTTTATTTGCTGGCTTGGCTGGTGCGATGGCGACGACGCCAGCAGCGGCATCCGCCGCTATCGACTCGGTGCCGGACAGCACCGCAGCGCAGGCACCAGTAGATATGTCTTTCGCCTCTGCCGCCGCCCTTGTCTCTGGTGCGCAGGGCGCCAAGAAGACAATGAACCGCATGGGCGGTAAACATATGCGGCATGCCATGCGCGGCGGGCGTCATTTTCGTGACGGTGCAAAAGTCCGCATGGGACGCATGGGATATCGCAAAGGGTACAAACGACCGCACCGTGGTTTCCGGCTGCCGAGAACCTTTATCAGGCCCAGCTTCTTCATCGCCAACTATGGTCATTATGGCCTTCACCGACCCTCTGCTGGCTATGGCTGGTCGCGCTATTATGATGATGCGGTTCTGACCGATCGCCGCGGGATAGTCTATGACAGCGTCAATAATCTCGATTGGGATCGTTACAACCAAGGTTATAATGACGGTTACCGCGCTGGCCAGGTAACCTATGATAAAAGCATCCTGATGAATGATGACCGGGTTATTGCAACGCCATCGGGTGCACATGGCGGATCGACAATCTATCAAGGTGACTGGGACGGCGCATATCGGGAAGATGGCAGTTACAAGGGCGATTGGCAGGGAACCTATCGCGATGCCGAAGGCAAGGTATATAAAGGCCAATATTCCGGTACATTCATTGGTGATGGCGATGTTTCGCAAACCGGTGCCACCTATGCTGATGGTCCGCACTGGAGCAACGAAGGGCCTGTCCGCGACGAGCCTAACTATCAAGAACGCCGCTACGAAGAGCGGGCTTATGACAGCCGGACCGAAGAGCTGGCCTATCTCGAGCGGTGCAAGAAAAGCAGCGGGATTGGCGGTGCGGTTGTCGGCGGTGCGATCGGCGCTTTGGCCGGAAATCGTATTGCGGGACGCGGGAACCGCTTGGGCGGCTCCCTAATTGGTGGCGGTGTTGGCGCTTTGGCCGGTGCTGCAATCGACCAGAGCACAGACCGGTGCCGCAAACTGCTCAAGAAATATGGTCAGGATTATCAAGAGCGTGGGCGATATTCTCGTGCTCCGGGAGTAGACTATCGTGCTCCTGAATACAGTGTCCCTGCTCCGCAGCCACAATATCGGGCACATAAACGTTACCACAGTGGATGGCAGGGCGGATATTACTATCCCGCCTATTACTATACGCATGCCCAACCAATGGTGACCACTGTGGTGATCGAATCTACGCCGGTTACGACAACGACCACAACAACCTACATCGATGAAGAAGTCATCTACACAAAAGCCAAACCGGCCAAGAAACGCTGGAAGGCCGCTCCAAAAAAAGTGTGGAAACCCAAACCGAAAAAATATGACCCTGGCCCCTTGAAAGGTTGCCAGCAGGCCCACTGCTGATATTGCAATGAACATCCACTAGATTGACGAAAGCCCGCTGATCAAAAATGATTGGCGGGCTTTTCCATTTATAAGCTAACGGTTTGCGGGGAATTTCTCTCGGTAAATCAAACAGTCTTCTTGGCATCTACTTCCCGATTAAATCGCCGCCATCCTTCGGGGCCAAGTTGCTCCAGCGGTTGAAAACGGACTTTATATTCCATCCGGCTCGATCCGTTGACCCAATAGCCAAGATAGACATAGGGCAGACCCGCTTTGCGTGCCCGCAAGATGTGATCCATTATAATGAAATTGCCGAGGCCGGCCCGGTCTGGATGATCGGCATCAAAAAAACTGTAAATCATCGACAAGCCATCGCCTTGTTGATCGGTCAGACAGGCACCAACCAGTCGCCCCTTCACGCCATTAACAGTTGGTTCGCGATATTCGATGACATAGCTTTTTACCGGCGACTGCTCAATCATATCGGAATAGTCCATCTCATCCATCTCGGTCATTCCGCCACCGGGATGTCGTTTAGAGAGATATTTTTGCAGTAAAGAAAATTGTTCCTCGGTCGCCCATGGCTCGCAAGCCTCGACGACCAGATCTTGATTGCGCCGCAATAATTTTCGTTGCGTGGCATTGGGTCGAAACTCATCGACCAATACCCTCACCGAAACGCAAGCTTTGCAGTCAAGGCAGCTTGGCCGGTATGCGACGTTTTGACTGCGACGAAATCCGATTCGTCCCAATGCATCATTGAGTTCGTCGGTATGAGGACCACTCAGCTCGGTGAAGACTTTCCGTTCGCTTTTGCCGGGCAAGTAAGGGCACGGGCTAGGATTTGTAACAAAAAATCGCGGAAAGCGAACAGGTGCAGTCACAGATGAGAGCCTTATCTTCTACGTTAAGAATCAGTAAACCCAATATGCCTTGTGCTGTCACTTATGAAAAGGCAATTTACCATGATGCAAGATCAACGGCCCAACTGCGTCTAATCCATCATCATTGGACAAAAAAAACGGGACGATAACGCCCCGCTTTTTTTGAATATCTTTTTAGGCCTCAGGGGCTTGTTGGCTCATCGTCATCGTCATCAGCAATGATGATAATGCCGGCGATTACAGCTGCAGCAGCCAAAACACCGATGATGATGCCAGTGCTACCTTCGAGCTTTTCAGCGTCGGAATCAGCGGTAGCGCCAATGCGTTCTGCAACTGGAGCAGTACTCTGAACAGCCTGAGCCATTGCAGGAGCGGTGATGAGGGATACAGCTGCTACGGAAGCGGCCAATTTTTTTAACTTCATTATTTACTCCAATCAGAATAATTTAGTTACCAAAGGACAAAGTCGAAGCCCCGATCCATCCGATATGCCAATAACGCTGCGCGACTCTTTATGGGGGTGCATCCGCTATCGTTCGTTTTTTTACGGCCAAGCCCCATCAAACGCAAGTATTAAAAGGCAATTTCAGTTAATATGACGCAAACATAGGTTATTTTACTGGTTGTATCGCCTCGTTTACAAAAACCGGTCGTCCCCCAACCCACGTTTGCTCAACCTTGATATTCCTGATCGCTTGCGGCGCAACCAACATAATGTCCTCCTGAATGATAAGGAAATCTGCGCGTTTTCCCTTCGTCAAACTGCCAATCCGGTCCTCGGCAAACGATGCATAGGCTGCGCCTATCGTATAAGCATACCATGCCTCCCCGCGCGTCAACCGCTCTCCCGGCAACCATCCACCAAAAGGTTGTCCATTTGCATCTTCGCGCGTCATTGCAGCCGCCAATCCGGGAAACGGATTGGACGATTCAACAGGAACATCGGTTCCAAAGGCCAATTTCGCGCCCGATTCGAGAATCGATTTCCAAGCATAAGCACCGTCCAGGCGGTCGGGTCCCAGTCGTGCCTCTGCCATTAACCGATCCGACGTCTGATGAACCGGTTGCATCGATGCAATTGTTCCGGTGCGAGCAATCCTTGGCAAGTCCATAGGATCAACAATCTGTGCGTGCTCGATCCGCCAGCGTCGGTCCCCTTTGAAAGTATATTGCAATTCTTCAACGGCAGATAAAATCTCTTCATTGGCCTGGTCGCCAATCGCGTGCACCGCTGTTTGAAAACGATCCATCGCCGCACGGCTCATCTTGTTTTTAAGTTGCGCAGGGGACAGTAGCGCCAATCCTTTCTCTCCCGGTTTGTCGGCATAGGGTTCCTTCAACAACGCACCACGTGATCCCAACGCTCCATCTATATAAAGCTTTACGCCCGCTAGTTTCAGATGATCATCATAAAGCCATGGCGACGGTCCCGGTCCGCCAATTGCAATCATATTTTCGATTTCACCGGCATAAGAGATGATCCGAACTTTCAGTTGCCCTTTGTCTCCTGCCCTTCGGAAACTCTGCCAATCGGACATAGTGGTCCCCATATCAGCAATCGCGGTTACTCCCTGGGAAAGCAGTATTTCTTGAGCCTTCATGAGAGCAAGGTCTTTTTCCACGGGGCGCGGCGCCGGAATGGATTTGCTGAACAGTCCCTGTGCTTTGTCCACGAAGATACCGGTTGGTTTACCGCCTGCTCTTTCGATTGCACCGCCCAAAGGCGCCTTGGTTGCGGAAGTGATACCTGCAGCTTTCATACCTGCGCTGTTGACCCAGGCAGCATGGCCGTCGACGCGCTCGAGATAAACTGGCCGGTCCGGAACAACAACGTCAAGCTCCGCAGCCGTTGGAAAACGTCCCAAACCCCAAACTTCCTGATTCCATCCACCACCGATAATCCACCGTCGATTAGGGTATTTGGCTGCATATGTGCGCAACGCCTCTTGTGCCTCAGCAAGAGTCTTTGTCTGCGAGAGGTCCAGTGTCAGAGCGGCGAAGCCCAATCCCATAACATGCCCATGAGCATCGACAAATCCGGGAATCAGGGTTTTACCTTTGCCGTCAAATTGGAAATCAACATCCTTGGGACGCTTGTCTTTCCGGTCGAGCAACTCCTTTACCCGACCATCGTCGTCGATAACCATCGCAGCAAACCGGACAACTTTCCCTTCTTCATTAAGCGTTATTCCATTGACGTTCTCGATCAAGCTGTCGGCCTGAACCGGAGTTCCGACAATCATAGCGGCAGCCCATAAGGCCGTGCACGCTTTCGCTACAGATGAAAAAATACGCATCACTATCCCCCGAAAATCAATCCCTAAAAACTACGCTCTGCTCTTGGCAATTCTTGAAACCAGCGAACTTGTGTCGTGCCGACCGCCGCCCGCCGCCTGAACTTCAGCATAAAACTGATCAACCAATGCAGCGACGGGCAAGGTCGATCCGTTGGTCCGTGCTTCTGCAAGTGCCAGTCCGAGATCCTTACGCATCCAGTCAACCGCAAAGCCAAAATCAAACTCGTCGTTGGCCATGGTGGCCCAGCGGTTATCCATTTGCCAGCTTTGCGCAGCTCCGCCCGAAATGGCATCATAAACCTTGTCCAGATCCAGTTTGCTCGCCTGAGCAAAACGCAGAGCCTCAGATAGGCCTTCCAAAACCCCGGCAATAGCGATCTGATTGCACATTTTTGTTGTTTGCCCCGCGCCCGGCCCACCCACATGAACAATGCGTGCTGCATAAACCGACATGATATTTTCCGCTGCGGCGAAGGCCTCTTTACTACCGCCGCACATGATGGACAATTTGCCGTTTTCGGCCCCTGCCTGTCCGCCGGAAACCGGTGCATCAACCACAAGTATGCTACGCCCTTGTGCCTCGACCGACAATTGTCGGGCAATCTGGGCAGAGACAGTGGTATGATCGATAAACAGACCACCGCCCTGCATTGCACCGAACGCGCCGTCACGGCCCATGGTAACCGCACTTAAATCATCGTCATTGCCAACACAGCAGATCACAATCTGGGCCTCTTTGGCCGCTTCGGCAGGGCTATGCGCAAAAGCTCCGCCATGTTCCGCAACCCATTTTTCCGCCTTCGATTGGGTACGATTATAGACTGTCAAGTCATGCCCGGCGCGAGCAAGGTGGGCCGCCATGGGGCCGCCCATCACGCCAATTCCGATAAATGCAATTTTTGCCATAATTTATTATCCTTACGGCTCGCATAATCATTGTTTCCCTGAAAGACCAGATGGGTTAGGGGCTTTGGCACTATGACCGATCAAGATACCAGTTCACTTCCGTCCTTTACCTATGCAGATGTCCGGGCGGCCCATGCCCGCATTCGTGACCGCGTCGTGCAGACGCCGACGTTAAAGAGTATCACTCTTTCCGAAATGACTGACGCGGAAGTCTTTCTGAAATTCGAGAATCTTCAGTTTACTGCCGCTTACAAGGAGCGCGGTGCTTTAAACGCCTTACTGCTGATGGATGAAGACAAACGCACTGCCGGTGTCATTGCCGCCTCGGCAGGTAACCATGCGCAGGGTCTGGCGTACAATGCCAAGAATCTCGATATTCCAGCTACCATCGTCATGCCTACGACCACCCCGATGGTCAAAGTGGAACAAACACGCGGCCATGGTGCGGAAATTGTCATGGCCGGCGGCAATTATGACGAAGCCTATTCGCACGCACTGGAGCTCGCTAAGGCACGCGGCCTGACTTACATCCACGCCTTTGATGACCCGCATGTGGCCGCTGGCCAGGGCACAGTGGCGATAGAGATGCTGGAGGCCGTTCCCGATCTTGACCGGTTGATCATTCCGATTGGCGGCGGCGGATTATTCTCCGGCATGGCGACGGCGGCTCATGCGATGAAACCGGATATCAAAATGACCGGTGTGCAGGCCGCGCTTTATCCTAGCATGTACGGCAAACTGAATGGCAAAGACGTAACCGCTGGTGGCGATACGCTGGCCGAGGGTATTGCCGTGCGCAATCCATCCGAATTTACCGCTGCGGTGATCAAGGAATATGTCGATGAAATCCTACTAGTTGGCGAAGCCCAACTGGAGGGTGCCGTCAGCTTGCTGCTCCAGATAGAAAAAACCGTTGTCGAGGGCGCTGGTGCAGCCGGCCTGGCGGCCCTACTGGGCAACAAGGGTAAATTTGCCGGTGAGAAAGTGGGGCTGGTATTGTGCGGCGGCAATATCGACACACGCTTACTCGCCAATGTTCTGCTCCGTGACTTGGCCCGCTCCGGCCGCCTCGCTCGTCTCCGTCTGCATCTGCGCGATCAGCCAGGCGCGCTCTATAATGTCGTGAAGCAATTTGCCGAGCATGAAGTCAACATCATCGAGGTTTATCACCAGCGCGTCTTTACCAACCTCCCTGCCAAGGGCCTAATCACCGATATCGAGTGTGAGGCCAAGGACAAGGAACAGCTGGACGCCTTGATCGTTGATCTCAACAAAGTTGGTTATGATGTACGACAAGTGGAACTCGCGGACTGATCACACCGCACCGCGATGCCTTAACTCATTTCTTCTTGTCGGCCTTGGCCGGATCATATTTGGCAAACCAGCCCATGATATTGTCCACCTTGGCGATCAGATTGCTGGGCCGACCGGCGATTAAATGCGGCGCGTCCGGAATTTTCACCAGCACGGTATCGACATTCTGGACTTTCAAAGCGGTGTAAAATTGTTCCGCCTCCCAAGCAGGGGTGCGCCAGTCCGCCTCGCCCACCATGAGCATCGTAGGCGTCTTCGCGTTGTTCACGATAGACAGAGGCGACCGCCGCCAATATTCTTCCGGCTGTTCCCAAGGTTGCGCACGGAACCAGTGACGGCTGACAAATCGCGAAATATCCGCCGCCAGCGCCATGGTGGTCCAGTTAATCACCGGCTTGATGGATGCAGCGGCGGCAAAACGGTCGGTTTTCCCAACGGCCCATGCTGTCAATATGCCGCCGCCCGAACCACCGGTTATGAACAGACGGTCTTTGCTGACATAGTTTTTGGCAACCAAGGCATCGACAACGGACATCAGGTCATCATGATCTTTCCCTGGATAGTCGAGGTCAATAAGCTGCGCGAACGCTTCACCATAGCCGGTCGAACCTCGCGGATTGACATAAACCGTCACATAGCCTTCCGCCGCAAAGCGCTGAATTTCAGCGGCAAAAAACGGACCGTACATGGCATACGGCCCGCCATGGATTTCAAGGATCATGGGATAGGATCCGTCCGCCTTGAACCCGGGAGGAAGTGCAACCCAGGCCTGAATATCCCGGCCGTCATGCGTGGATCTGGTGATGATTTCTTCCACTTTGGCCAGTTTAAGATGACCCAGCGCATCATCGTTGAGATTGGTCAGAACCCGGCCGGCTTTCCCGCCGCGTGAAAGCGCCACTTCCGCCGGACGATTGGTGCTGGCCTTGGTGTAGGCAATGATGGGCGAACTTCCACCGGCCTTTTTCGCCACTGAAAAACTGCCCGAAGCATAGGGGCGACCAATAGCGGTACCACCAACATCACGCACAAGGGTTTTAACATTCCCAGACAGATCAATCGACAAGAGGGTCAGTAAGCCGTCTACTTCTGCCTGAGCAATCAGAGCCTTTCCGTCCGCACGCCAGTGCACGGAATCTATGGAGCGATCAAAACTCGCTGTCAGGTTGCGCGAACCCGTACCATCTGTGCCCATCACGTAGAGTTCGGTATGTTGATAGGATTTCAGCTTATCATCATAGCCCAAATAGGCGATTTGTGATCCTTTGGGCGAGACCTTCGGCCCAAAATCAGGACCATCGCGCTGTGTCATAGCGATCATGGAAAGATCCGACAGATTCACCCGATAAATTTCACTTTCAATCGGGTCGAGATAGGCGTCTTCAACATCATTGCCGGTGACCAGAAGCGCGCCATTGCCAAGCCACTCAGGCGAGTTGAAGCCATTTTCGCCTTTGGTCACCTGCCGCGGTGTACCGCCCTCAGCACTCAATATAAAGACATGGCTTTTTCCTTTGGGAAGATAACCGGCGCCGTCAAAGCGGAAGACCAGATCATCGAACACCCTAACTGGCTTTGCCCATTCAGAGTCCTTCGGTCCCTTGGGCGGTTTGGTAAAGGACGCTGGCTTGTCCGGGACAAACATGGAAAAGGCAATTGACTTGCCATCGGGAGACCAGGTTGGTGCAGAGGGGTTTACCCCCAACTGCGCAAGTGAAAAGCTCTCACCGCTGTCCATGTAGCGGACCCGCAAGTCGGGTTTCCCATCTGTTGTGGTGAGATAGACCAACCGATCCCCGTCAGGTGACCAGCGTACCGAGGAACTGGACCCCTCCCCTGACACCAGAGGTCTGTGCTCCCCATTTTGCGTGGTGATTGCCCACAGATCACCGATGACACGGTCGCTGCGTTTATCCATCGATTTGCGAGCATAAACGATAGTTTTGCCGTCCGGAGATATCTGCGGATCATCGGCATATTCCAGGTCAAAAACACGCTCGGATGTAAATTTGCTCGCGTCATCGGGCGTTTCTGCCTGCCCTGCGCTAGTGATGGAAAGAAGCGAGCAGGCGGCGAGCAAATAGCGTGTTTTCATTACAATTCCCTTCGTTTCGTCCAACCTATGGGCGTCACGTGCGCTTTGCCAGCAGGAATTTACATAATTTGAGATTGAAAATCGATGACCCTGTTAAACCCGCGCTGTGACCCCGGCATCACGCATCCCGCGCCAGACTTGCGCGGCTTGCACTGTTTCCGGCACATCATGGACACGCACGATCTGTGCCCCTTGCTGGATGGCATGGTGGGCAAAGGCGATGGAGCCGCCCAGGCGTTGGTCTACCGGCGCTTCCTTCGACAGCGCGCCGATCATGCGTTTGCGGCTCGCACCGATGAGCAGCGGCTGTCCAAGTGCATGGAATAACGCGATATTGTTCATCAGCGCCAAATTATCAGACAGCGATTTCCCAAATCCCAAACCCGGATCAACGATGATCTTTTCCCGCTCAAAACCGGCTT
Organism: Sphingorhabdus sp. EL138; assembly: GCF_900258045.1. GTDB lineage: Bacteria > Pseudomonadota > Alphaproteobacteria > Sphingomonadales > Sphingomonadaceae > Parasphingorhabdus. The sequence continues at coordinate 1,236,848 of NZ_OGVD01000004.1, forward strand.
CCACAACATCGCCGATACGCTGCTCCAGCCAATCGAACGTGTCGGTCACAACGTTGCCGTAACCCTGACCTTTATGAGGGTTCTTGCCACTAGATGGTGCATGCATCAACACGACCGGCCTGCCGGAGACGCCCGCAACTTCGAGTGAGCGCTTGTCATGCAGCAAAGCAGAGACATCATTGATAATGTGCGCGCCCGCTGTAATCGCTGCTTCCATCACTGCGGCCTTGCGGGTGTCGATCGACAGCGCAGCTCCACATTGTGCGAGTTTTTCGATTACCGGCACAACACGTTTGATCTCGTCGCCTTCCCAAACGGTTTCTGCGCCAGGCCGCGTTGACTCTCCACCAATATCGATAATCGAAGCCCCTGCCGTCGCCATATTGAAACCTGCATCGGCAGCGTTTTGCGGGTCGCCCTCATGTTTGCCGCCATCGGAAAAGCTGTCCGGCGTCATGTTGAGGATGCCCATCACATGGGGTTGATCAAAACGCAGCACGCGCTCGCCACATTGCAGCGGTGCATGGGCCTTGGTCAGATTGGCAAACAATGCGGCAGCCCGCTCTTGCACGGGCTCAGGCAATCGCGATGCAATCTTGTCCCACAATTCCACCGGCACCAGATTTCGGATCGCTGGCTTGCCATTCTCAATTATAGAATATTCAACTTGAGAAAACCATAACAAGCTATTGTTTAAGCGTGTATTCTGGTTATCAAAATATTGTGGGCTGTCGAGAAATCCGACAGGCTTCAGATAGAGTTTTGCATCCGGACCGACAGCATCCACCATGATAGTCTTCCTATGGTTCCGTGGCCAGCAAATAGGTCTGGCGTAAGGCGTCAACCGGTTTCAGCTCTTTTCCATCATCATAATACCAATAGGTCCAGCCATTGCAGCTCGGTGCATCCTGTACCGTTGCGCCAATCTTATGGATCGAGCCTTCGTGGCCGTTCCAGAGCAGCGAGCCATCAGCACGAACCTTGGCTTTGAATTTGCGGTTCTTGCTGCATAATTCCGTGCCCGGTTTCAGATAACCGGTTTCAACCAATGTGCCAAAAGCAACCCGCGGTTTTGCTTTGGGCGATTGCATGGTCTTTAGTTCGCTTTCATCCAGTGGCAGGGCCGCTTCGATGCGTTCTTCTGCCACTTCGCAGTAATTGTCTTCTTTCTCACAGCCGATCCAGTGACGACCCAGTCGTTTCGCCACCGCGCCAGTTGTACCAGTGCCAAAAAACGGATCGAGCACGACGTCGCCCTTGTTGGTCGTCGCCAGCATCACCCGGTACAGCAACGCCTCTGGTTTCTGGGTGGGATGCGCTTTTACGCCATTGCGTTTCAGCCGTTCCTGGCCGCCACAAATCGGCATGACCCAGTCGCTGCGCATTTGCAGCTCGTCATTCAGATTCTTCATCGCGCGATAGTTGAACGTATATTTCGCCTTCTCGCTTTTCGACGCCCAGATCAGCGTTTCGTGGGCATTCGTGAAGCGTGTACCCTTGAAATTCGGCATCGGGTTCGCTTTGCGCCAGATGATATCGTTGAGGATCCAATAGCCGAGATCCTGCAACGACGCTCCGACCCGGAAGATGTTATGATAGCTGCCAATCACCCATAGCGAACCATTGGGCTTCAATATGCGCCGCGCTTCTTTCAGCCATGCCTTTGTAAAAGCGTCATAAACGGCAAAACTGTCAAACTGGTCCCAGGCATCGTCGACCGCGTCGACCTGCCCGCCTTCGGGCCGATAGAGATCGCCGCCCAGCTGCAGATTATAGGGCGGGTCAGCAAAGACCATATCGACGGATTCATCGGGCAAGGATTTCATCGCCTCAACACAATCCATCTTCAAAATCTGGTTCAGAGGCAGATCAACCGCAGGCTTTTTCGTGCCCTTGGTTCTTGCCTTTGCTTTTGCTTTGGGCGTGTCGATACGCTCAATGATACCCATGAAATTTTCGCCTTTTTGACTGAAGTGACGCTTAGGGTGAGTCCTCAACGGCCAGCGGTCAAGGCCGTTAACTTAGGTTAAAGGCGTGTCTTTATGGTTAACAGAAAATTGAAAAGGAGAACGAAACGAGTCCCCCACCAGATATGGAGTCTTTACACGGCTGGCGGACTCAATCCCTAGTGGTGTGTCCCAAAGGACTCGCTTGTCGACCCAAATTGGACAAAATAAAATTTTCGTATTTCCCAAAGACTAACCGCAAATTTTGATTGCGCATTGGTTAACCTGTTTGCCGAATTTCGCAGAATATGGTTATGTCACCCAACAATTCAGCGGATGCTGGCATTTGATCGTACGGGGCGCGTAATGACAATCGATACCAATGTTAAAAATATTACCGATACTGGCAAAGCGCAGGCTGAAAAAAATCTCTTCAAAGCAGATTCCAACGATACAGAGCAAGGGCTGCTACAACCTGAAAAAGAAGCCGTAACCGTCCCGTTTGGTGCCAAATATGGCGGCCGCGCAGCGAGAGCTAAACTGCGGGAACATGCCATATTGTCGACGACCAAGATCGGCGGCTCCATAGCCGCAATCTATTGGATGTTCGCTTATGGATCCGGCTGGGTCGAATGGTCCGCCTTTCTCGTCGGCTATTTCCTTTCCATGGTCGGTTGTATCATCGGTTATCACCGCTATTTCTCACACCGGACGTTCGAAACGTCCAAAGCGATGGGTATATTTATCGCGATATTGACCCAGTCAGCCGCACAAGGTTCTGCGCTGCACTGGGCAGCCAATCACCGCCGCCATCACGCAATGACCGACAAGGTCGGCGACGCTCATAGCCCGCATTTTGATGGTTATGGCAAGCCGCTCAAAGGCTTCGCCAAATTCCATCACAGCCATGTCGGCTGGCTGTTTGACCGGACAACGACCGACCTCAGCATCTATGGCAAAGGTCTGGTCGATGACGAAATCGTCATGTTCGCCCACCGCACACGCTGGTTCTGGTATTTTGTCTCCGCGATTGTTTTCCCGGCGCTCTGGGCTCTGGCCTTTGCGGGGCCCGAAGCGATTATCGGAACGATTTTAATCGCCGGTTTCCTAAGGATTTTTGCCGTGCTTACCGTGTTGCAGAGCGTCAACAGCATCTGCCATTTATTTGGTTCCCAAAGGTTCAAAGGCCACGATACGGCCAGGAATAACCTGATGATCAATATCCTCACCATGGGTGACGGCTGGCACAATAACCATCATCAACATCCCCGTTCGGCCACATCCGGTGTCGTCTGGTGGGAATTTGATCCTTGCGCCAACATCATCCGACTGTGGGAAAAAATGGGTCTGGTATGGAACGTCAAATGGGCGCCGCGTTATATCAAGGATGAAAATGGCGAATGGGTCCCGGAAAAACCCAAGGCGAGCGCAAAGCAGGCCGCCTGAAGCCCAACCACCTACAGCAAAGAAAACTGCGCTACTGGTGCAAAGCTCTTTCGATGGAGGGGCGTTGGTCCATGTTTCCTGAGCGCTGCCATATGTTCAGCCGTGCCATAGCCCTTATTCCGCTCCCAGCCATATTCAGGATATTTTGCAGCCGCTGCAATCATCATGCGATCTCGATACTCTTTAGCGAGAATTGAGGCGGCCGAGATGCAGGCATGAATGGCATCACCACCAACCACCGCTTCGGCTTCATGATCCCATTCTGGCAGGCGATTACCATCAACCAGGATGTGATCGGGTTTCTGCGATAATCCATCAGCCGCTCGTGTCATTGCGGTCATAGTTGCCTGCAAAATATTGATAGAATCAATCTCAGATTCATCACATAATGCTATGCTATATATAGTTTTTTCTAGTATTTCTTGTTCAAGCTTCGCACGCCGTTTCGCCGTCAGTTTCTTACTATCATCCAGCCCGCTTATACCATGGCCATCCGGCAATATGACCGCCGCTGCAACCACCGGTCCGGCCAGCGGCCCCCTGCCCGCTTCATCAATACCGGCCGTCAAAGTGATGGTCATGCCTTCGGCACACCCATGGGGCCATGACCGGCGCCAAAGCCTGGCGCGACCTCAAGGCTCGCTCTGACATAGTTACGCGCTTTGCCAATCGCAGCAGCCAGTTCGTTTCCTTGTGCCAGATAGGTCGCGATCGCCGAGGATAAGGTACAGCCTGTTCCGTGGTTGTGGCGTGTATCGATCCGGCGGCCTTCCCAGCGTTCTATCTCACTATCTGCGCAGACCAGCTTATCGACCAAAATCTCGTCCTGCCCGTGACCACCCTTGATTAGAAACGGCACCTGATAACCAAGGATAGCACCCTCCCCACCCAAACGTTCCATTTCGTCCAGGTTAGGCGTAACAAGGCTGCTCAACGGAATGATCTTTTCAAACGCTGCAATCGTGCGTTCATCCGCCAGTGTCGCGCCGCTGGTGGCTGCCATGACCGGGTCAAGAATAACCGGCTTGTTCCGCACGGATTTTAGAAACCCTGCAACCGCAAGAGCTATTTCCGGAGATCCCAACATGCCGATCTTGATCGCATCAGCATCAAAATCATCCATTACCGCCCAAATCTGGGCCAGCACCATATCTGGCGTCATCAACTCAACAGCAGTCACACCTGCGCTATTTTGAGCGGTAACAGCCGTGATCGCGGTCATTGCATGGCCACCAAGATTGGTAATCGTCCGGATATCAGCCTGTATCCCTGCGCCGCCGCCGCTGTCCGAACCTGCGATGGACAGGACCCGCGGGCAATCCGCCTTCATATCGCGAAAAATAGCAAGATAACTGCTGCAAACAGCAGAAAATCAACAATTCCGATGCTGATAATGATGGTTTGCCGATTTTCCTGAGACCAGTCGGGCGCAATGATGAACAAGCCCAGACCAATCGCAATCGGTACGAACAACAACATGACAATGATCGCCAGAAATATCATGAAAAACCCCGATCAGCTTTTATATTTCCGCTCGGTAGATGCCGGAAATTTCTCTAAAAGAGCCATAGACCGCGTGGGCCTCGGCAGCAAGATGCCACCACAATTTGGGCATGTGCCTTTGTGCATGGCCGTATTGCAATCATCACAAAAGGTGCATTCGAACGAACAGATATGCGCACCGCTCTCGCTGGCCGCCAAGTCCTTGCCGCAGCTTTCACAGTCGGGGCGCATCTCCAGCATTAAGCCGCAACCTCCGCTACTACATTGCAGATGCGATCGACGACCTTATTAACCTGATCACTATTATCGCCCTCTGCCATGACCCGGATCAGGGGTTCCGTTCCGGAAGCACGAATCACCAGCCGCCCTGTTCCGTTCAGCTCTTTCTCTGCTTCAGCAATGACCGATTTAACACTGTCATCATCAAGCGGTGCACCGCCGGAATATCGAACATTCTTCAGAAGTTGCGGAACCGGGTCGAACAAATGCAAAAGCTCACTCGCGGGCTTTCCGCTTTCCACCAGTTCGCGCAAAACCTGCAAGGCGGCGATAGTCCCGTCACCAGTTGTGCCATGGTCCAGCATGATCATGTGGCCGGATTGTTCGCCACCGACATTGAAACCGCCCTTTTTCATCTCTTCCAGCACATAGCGATCACCCACCTTGGAACGCACAAGGGTCAGGTCTTGCGACGTTAAGAACCGCTCCAGCCCGAGATTGGACATGACTGTAGCGACAATCCCATTTCCGCGCAGCAAACCATTGCGGCTCCAGCTGGACCCGATCAGGGCCATCAACTGATCCCCGTCAACAATCTGGCCTTTCTCATCCACTACGATCAACCGGTCGGCGTCACCGTCAAGCGCTATGCCGATATGTGCGCCGCTGGCGACAACACTTTCCTGCAAGGTAGCGACATCGGTGGAACCACACTTATGATTGATATTCTTGCCATTGGGTTCGACACCGATGGTGATAACTTCGGCGCCCAATTCCCAAAAAGCCGAAGGCGCTACCTGATAGGCAGCTCCATTCGCACAATCGACCACCATCTTCAATCCATCCAGCCGGATATGATCGGGCAGCGACATTTTTATCGCGTGAATATAGCGGCCACGTGCATCTTCAAAGCGTTTCGCGCGGCCAATATCCTCGGCAGGGGCCAGCTTGGCGTCCTCCGAGAGATAGCCTTCGATCTTCAGTTCGTCCTCGTCAGACAGTTTGAAACCATCGGGACCAAACAGTTTGATGCCATTGTCATAATAGGGATTGTGGCTGGCTGAAATCATCACCCCCAGGTCAGCCCGCATCGAACGTGTTAGCAAGGCAACCGCCGGTGTCGGCATTGGACCAACCTGCACAACATCCATGCCCACGCTGGTAAAACCCGCGACCAAAGCGTTTTCCATCATATAGCCGGAAAGCCTGGTATCCTTGCCGATCACAACCCGGTGACGATGATCACCGCGGAGGAAATGCCGACCCGCTGCCTGCCCTACCTTCATGGCAATTTCGGCGGTCATCGGACTTTGGTTGGTCAGTCCGCGGATACCGTCCGTCCCAAAAAACTTCTTTGTCATAACAGACTGCAATCTCCAATTGATACGCCTGCCAATTAAAGGTTGGCATTGCGTTTGGTTAAGCCTTAGCGTCTGGCCCGAACAGTATAAAGCCGAAACAGGGAACAAAGCGGTAAAATGATGGAAATTCTAAATGGTCTGATCGACCGCTTGTCCGACATGGTTTTCTATAAAACCCATATATTCGGTATTGATATCGAGCTGGTGGTGCTTTGGCTGGCTTTCCCGATGCTGTTCTTCACTGTCTATCTGGGATTTATCAATCTGCGCGGTATGGGGGCCGGTTTCCGTGCGCTGCGGGGGAAGTTCACTAGCCCTGACCAACCGGGCAACATGTCACCCTTTGCTGCGCTTACCACGGCGTTGTCGGGCACTGTGGGTCTGGGGAATATCGCCGGCGTAGCGATCGCCCTTTCCACCGGCGGACCGGGCGCCGCCTTCTGGATGTTCATAATCGGTTGGGTCGCGATGACCTTGAAATGTGCAGAAGTCACACTCGGCCTCAAATATCGCGAAGTTCAGCCCAATGGCGATGTTCGCGGCGGCCCCATGTACACGCTGAAAAATGGACTGGCTGCAAAAGGGTTCGCCAAAATCGGGCTTGTCATTGGCGGCATTTATGCGTTCCTCGCCCTGTTCGGGGCAATCCCCCTGATTCAGGTGAACCAGAGTTATGCGCAAGTGGCCCATGTCACCGGTTTCACTGAGCCGTTGATCTACGGAATCATCATGGCGGCTCTCGTCGGTTTGGTGGTGATTAACGGTGTTGGCTGGCTGGCACGGGTCACGGCTTCTGTCGTCCCTGCTATGGGCCTCGTTTATCTGGGCGGCGTCTTTGCGATACTCGCGATCAATTTCGAGCAGGTTCCGGCAGCCATCGCCCTGATTGTCTCAGACGCCTTCACCGGCGAAGCTGCTGCTGGTGGAGCCATCGGCGCATTTGTCGTAGGCATGCGCCGCGCGGTATACTCCTCTGAAGCAGGTATCGGCTCTGCAGTTATCGCGCATACCCAGGCACGTACTGATGAACCGGCCTCGGAAGGCCTGGTTGCCCTGCTGGAACCTTTTATCGATACAGTGGTCATCTGTTCTCTGGGCGCAATCGCGATGGTCGTTGCGGGCACCTATGTCGGCGATGTCGAGGGCATAGAGATTACATCTGCCGCGTTCGCGACTGTCGCAAACTGGTTCCCCTACCTACTCGCAGTGGCGGTTTTTCTGTTCGGCTTTTCCACTCTCTGCGCCTGGGGTTTTTATGGCCAGCAAGCCTGGTGCTATTTGTTCGGCCACAACAAGGCAGCAATTTGGTCTTATAAGTTTGTCTATGTTATATGCTTGCCGATCGGCGCGATGCTGGAATTGGGGCAGGTCATCAAGCTGGTCGACAGTGCCTTTTTCCTGATGGCCATTCCCAATATCATCGCGCTCTACATTTTTGCGCCGGAGATCAAACGAGAGATTTTCGGTTATCTGGACAAACAAAAGTTGCCATCAGAGGAACTGCATAATGAAATATCGCAAGCTCGGTAAAGAACTGGAAGTATCGGCATTGGGTCTTGGCTGCATGCCGATGTTCGGCATCGGCAGCGGTATGTATGGCCAGGCCGATATGACTGAAAGCCTGGCAACGCTCGACCGCGCGATAGAATTGGGCGTGACCTTTTTTGACACCGCCGAAGTCTATGGCCCCTACAAAAATGAAGAACTTCTGGGTCAGGCAATAAGGGGACGGCGCGACCGTTTGGTCATTGCCACCAAATTCGGCTTTGATCTTACCGACATGCCGAATATTGGAACAGATTCATCCCCTGAAAATGTCCGCCGCGCCTGTGATGCCTCTCTCCAACGTTTGGGGGTTGATGTCATCGACCTGTTTTATCAGCACCGTGTAGATCCCGATGTACCGATTGAGGATACGGTCGGGGCAATGGCAGAGCTCGTCCAGGCCGGTAAGGTTCGTTACCTCGGCCTGTCAGAGGCAGGAGCGGACACTATAAAGCGTGCACACGCCGTTCATCCAATTGCGGCGCTGCAATCGGAATATTCTCTGTGGGAACGCAGTATTGAGGAAGAAATTCTGCCGATCTGTCAGGATCTGAATATCGGTTTCGTACCATATAGCCCATTGGGCCGCGGATTCCTTACTGGCCAAATTACCAGCCGCGATGATCTCGATGCCGATGATTATCGCTTGCGTGATCCGCGCTACTCGGAAGAGAATTTTGATCAGAACCTGAAAATGGTTGAGGTCGTCAAGCAAGTCGCCGAACGCCACGGTGTTTCACCAGCGCAAATCGCGCTGGCATGGCTGTTGGCTCAGGGTGACTTCATTGTCCCTATCCCTGGTTCCAAACGCCGGGCCACGCTGGAAGACAGCATGGCCGCAGTAGAGGTCGCGCTGACTGACGCTGATCTGGACGAACTGGAGAAGGCCGCGCCGGTCGGTGGTACTTCTGGCCCACGCTATGGCGAAGCGATGATGGCCATGGTCCGCCTCTGACCAAAGCTGGTCATCCGGGCAGATGTCACTTTCCTGAGAGGCTTTCGCTATGAAATCCTGGCCAGTGCTCTTTCTCAGTTTGGAATAATCATCACCAGGTGTGATTTGTGTGAACTTTGAACCGCCGCCCGTTACCGATCATAAGCCTTGGGAAGCGCCCCCGGTGCCGGATTGCGATAGCGTTCGCGCAAGCGCTCCTGACGATTGGAAAGCGATTGCTCGACACCATCGATGAACACGGTTTCCACCTGTGTGGACAGCTCCAGCGGATCGCCGGTCCAGATGACCACATCGCCCTGCCGTCCGGCTTTCAGTGATCCGAGTTTCGCGCCCATGCCCATAATTTCGGCCGGTTTGGAACTGATTGCGGCGAAAGCTTCGTCCCAACTCAATCCTGCTGCGCGAGGAATCCTGTTCAGTGCCACCAGATTGCCGGCATATTGCATCGAGTAGCGCAGTTGATGCGCATCGCGGTCGTTGATCATCCCGATGCCAACCTGCACGCCTGCCTGTTTCATCCGGCCGATATTGGACTGCGTCGCGGCCAGCTCCTCAAACCCTTCCGGCAGATCGGTAAGCGCCGACGCCAATACCGGAACTTTGGCTGCCGCAATGGCATTGGCCACCCGCCATCCTTCATGTGCACCGACCAGTACCAGTTTCAGCGACGGAAAGTCCTTGCGCAGATCGAGTACTTTCAAAATGTCATTGGCACTATTAACATGCACCATCAGCCGCGTGGAGCCGTTGATAATCGGCAATAATGCCTTGGCATCAGATGCCTTCATCAGATCGCTGTCAAACAGCGACGGACTGCGCGAATAGGTCCGCGCTTCTTCCAGCATAGCACGGAACAGGATATGCGCTGCGGCACGGCTGCCCCCTGCCCGGCGGTGACCGGTTTCACCGAATTCAACAAATTGAAAAGCGCGTGCTTTGGTAATGGGATCGCTGTCCTGGCCCAGATCGACAATCGCGCCATAGCCGCCAAACATGGAATTGCCTGTACCCGGGGAAACAACCGCCCGGGTTACACCGGCAGCACGGTTTACCGCAACGGGTGCAGCGAAGGGATTAACGGCATATTGAACATCAAGCGCCGCAGAGAAAACCGAGTCCGCCGCGCGGGTATCGTTGGTCGAACGAACCGCGCCGACTTCGACCAGGCCAATACGGCTGAAGCCTGCAAATATGCCGGGCGTCACCCATTTTCCCGACGCATCAATACGCCGGGCATTGGCCGGAACGGTAACATTGCTGCCAGCCGCCACTACGCGGCCGTTCCGGATAACGACCGTCGCATTGTCCATCGGCGCGCTGCCGTCACCGACAACTACCTTTCCGCCAGTAATCGCAATGGTTTCAGCCGCAGCAGGAGCCGCCATCAGGGCAAGAGAAGAGACAAGAATTGTGGCGAGGTGCTTCATTTCACGTCTCCTTCGCCCGGCTGACCGAGTTCAAAATCACTCACCGGTCTACGACCTGGGTCATTGGCATCGTAAAGCATTGCACCATCAATCCAGACCTTTTCCGGGCGGGCATAAACGCTCAGCGGATTACCATTCCATAACACCACATCCGCCATTTTACCGGGCTTCAGGCTTCCGGTCTGATCGGATATACCCATGGCCTTGGCGGGATTATAGGTAATCCACTGGATCGCCTGCGCATCGCTAATTTCGATACCCATTGCCCGGCCATCGGCAAGTGCCTTAGAGGCTTCTTGGTTCAGCCGCTGAATCTGGTTTTCATCATCAGAGTGGATGACGACGCAGGCTCCGGCCTGTTGCAGCAGGGCGGCATTTTCAGGGATCGCGTCATAGGCTTCCATCTTGAATCCCCACCAGTCCGCCCAGATCGCTGAACAGATATCTTCTTTGGCGAGGATATCGGCAATTTTGTAGCTTTCAACGGCATGATGGAAAGCGGTCACTTTATACCCGAACTCCTTCGACATATCGATGATCTGGTTGAGTTCATCAGCGCGATAGCAATGGTTGTGCACCAATATATCGCCATCAAGCACGGCCACCAGTGTTTCCATCGCCAAATCGCGCTTCGGTGGTTTCGCTCCCTTGCTTTTCTTGCGATAGTCCTGTGCATTAATCCATGTCTGGCGGGTTAGTGACAGGCTACCCATCCGCGTGGAAGGTTTCCTGTTGCGTCCGCCATAAACTCTTTTCGGATTCTCGCCGCAGGCCATTTTCATGCCATAAGGCGCGCCAGGAAATTTCATCGCCTGCACGGTACGAGCCGGCACGTTTTTGAGCGTCACCGCCCGACCGCCGAACAGGTTTGCCGAACCGGGAAGGATTTGCAACGACGTTATCCCGCCATTGGCCAAAGCCCGGGAAAAGCCAGGATCCTGCGGCCAGACGCTATGCTCCGCCCAAACCTCCGGTGTGACAGGAGAAGTGGCCTCGTTTCCGTCGCTATGCGCAGGGACACTGGGCGTCGGATAATCACCCAAATGACTGTGAATGTCGATAATGCCCGGCGTTACATATTTACCGGTTCCGTCGATGATAGTGCTATCGGTCGGTATTGCGGTGTCGGGACCACCAATCGAGACGATCTCACCCGCCGACATGAAGATCACGCCATTGTCAATCTGCTGGCCTTCGCCATCAAATATCGTCGCCCCGGTGATAACTACATTGTCAGACGGGTAGCGTTTGTAGGTGGAAGGAAATGCGGCTTTTGCCGAGCTCTTGCTCGAACCGCTTGCCGATGCACTCGCGGTTTCGGTTTCAGCCGCTGTGGCTGCGCAACCCGTAACCAATGCTCCGGCAGCAGCCACTGCCAGCAAGTCCTTCCATTTCATATTCGACCTCTACGTTAAAATTTGCCCATTCAAGATTTTGTCGTCGGATGAATACCGGCAGCCGCTGGTTCCCCAAATTCGCTTTGGCCTTCCAGATCATCGCCGATATTGTCGTCCTGAAGCGTATCGAGATGCATCAGTTTCTTGATCAATGGTGAAATCACCAACACACCGAAACCGACTGCCACAGCGACCCAGCCTACGGTGGAATATACATCAAGTACGACCTGCTTACCTGCTTCTTGACCAACGCCTTCCGCTCCAGTCGCTGAAGCGATCAGACCGGCGGCGAAATTGCCAGTTGCTGAAGCGAAGAACCAGGTCCCCATGATCAAGCTGGCCATGTGCCCCGGTGCCAACCGGTTCATGGCCGAAAGTCCAACCGGAGACAGGCAAAGTTCGCCGGTCGTGTGCAACAGATAGATCAGGAAGATGAAGATCACAGGCGTGGCATTTTCAAGTCCTGCAGCTTGCGCACCCCAGACAAGAACCAGGAAACCAAGACCAACCTGGACAACACCAAGGCCGAACTTGAATGGCGCCGATGGCTCCATGCCCTTGCGCCCAAGAACCGTCCACACAGTGGCAAAAACCGGTGCAAGCAGGATGATGTAAATCGCGTTGATTGACTGGAAAGTCGACGCTGGGACGCCTGCGCGATCCACGTGACGATCAGTGAACAGGTTGAGCGAGGAGCCCGCCTGTTCAAACAACGCCCAGAATATGATTGATGTAACAATCAGGAACATGGCGGCAAAAATCCGGTCACGCTCTTCCGACGACAGCTTGGAAACGGCGGTGTAGAGGACATAGAGGACGAGACCTCCGCCGAACACGCCAAGCACATAACCGACCAGATCCTGATACTGAATAGCAAGCCAGCAGATACCAACCATGGCAAGACCGGCAATATACATCCACCATTCCAGCTTTAAGCCGGCTACGGGCTGTTCCAGTTTTTCCGGATTAGCCGGCTCACCGCGACCAAGCAGCAACGGCTTGCCCCAGATGAACACCATCAGGCCAAGCAACATGCCAATACCTGCCAAACCAAAGCCATAGGCCCAACCGTAGGTTTCACCAATATAGCCGCAAAGCAGTGAACCGAGCGCTGCGCCAAGGTTAATTCCCATGTAGAAGATCGTATAAGCACCATCCCGGCGAACATCCGTTCTTGGATAGAGCTGGCCAACAATGACCGAAATATTGGCCTTCAGAAAACCCGATCCGACGATGATCAAAGCGAGAGCCAGCCAGAAGACATTGATGACCGGATTGTTATCATGACCAAAGGCCGCATCCCCTTCAAAGGCCATGAAGAAGTGCCCGAGAGTCAGGAGAACGGCACCAAACAATACCGCCTTTCGCTGACCCAGATATTTATCGGCGAGATACCCGCCGACCACCGGTGTAATGTAGACTAGCGCTGTATAAGCGCCATAAATGATGCCGGATTCGCTATCGGAGAAGAGCCAGTGCTTGGTGAGGTAAAATATTAGAAGAGCCCGCATGCCGTAGTAGGAAAAGCGCTCCCACATCTCGGCAAAAAACAGAACAAACAGACCTTTGGGATGGCCGAGGAAAGTTCCCCTTGCGTCTCCCGCTTCTTGATACCCACTAGCCATTAAATCGGCCTCCCTAATAGTTGTGCGAGCTGTCGATCGCAGCCCAGTTGAACCGCACCCTAGTCAAAAATGATCGCGTGTGAAGCATATTGTTGCACTTGTGACCAGTTTGTGAACAAAAAACGTTGCAATCATTCGCTGTCACTACAAGGTTAAAAACATGTTCAATGACCTTTCCAGCCTCAACAGCTATTTATCCTCCCGCCGTTCCGGTCGGCCACGCAACATGATCGCTCCGGGGCCGAGCGACGAACAGATTGAAGATATTGTCGCTACCGCGCTTCGAACGCCAGATCATGGGAAGCTGGCCCCTTGGCGCGTCATTCGGATAGATAGCGATCAGCGCAGCCTTTTGGCTGCCGAACTGGCGAAGGCCTATCAGAGCGATAAGCCCGATGCAGGGCGTTTGGAGCTGGAAGCCCTGGAGACAATGGCGCATCAAGCACCGGCCTTGCTGGTTGTCCTGTTTTCTCCCGTTACATCGACCAAAATACCGCTTTGGGAACAGGAACTGAGCTGCGGCGCATTTTCGATGAACGTGATTCACGCCATTCATGCCCACGGTTTTGTCGGAGGCTGGATTACCGGTTGGCCAACTTATAATGATGATGTCCGCGATCTTTTTGGAAAAGCACCTGAACGCATTGCTGGCTTTATTTTCGCTGGCACCGCAGATGGGGCGCTTGCCGAGCGTCCACGTCCAGAACTGGACGCGGTCCTTTCCCGTTGGACCGGTACACAATCTGGCTAACTGGTTTCAAACAATACTAAACGGCAGAATAATAACACTTACCCCTTGCCTGCATCGCTGTATTATGGCAGTGAAGCAGCATGAACAATGCAAGCAAACCTGTCTATTTGAAATTGCGGGATATCATCTCGGAATCCATCCTCGATGGCGAATATGCCGAAGGTGATATGTTGCCATCCGTCCGCAGCTTTGCAGTGGAGCAAGGAGCCAACCCTCTTACAGTTGCAAAAGCCTATCAAGGTTTTCAGGAAGATGGCCTGGTGACAGTGAAACGCGGTGTTGGCATGTTCGTGGCAAGCGGAGCAAAGGCCAAATTGCGAGATGCACAGCGCGCGGATTTTATCAAGAATGTTTGGCCGCCAGTGGAACGTCAAATGAAGCGACTGAATATCAAGCTGGATGAACTGCTCGAAAACGAAGCCTGAGTTTCAAGCCCGCTGCTCTTTATCACATTCACTGCTTGAGCGCAGCTGACGCCTGCGCAAGACTACGGCGATAAGTGGCATTTTGCGGCACCATCGTCACTGCTTTCTTGATCAGGTCATGTGCGTCCTTGTCCCGTGAACCATCTGCCAAGAGTGCCAGCCCATAGAGATGCGATACCACCGGACTTGAAGGTTGCACAGAATAGGCAATCCGCCCTGCACTGACCGCCTTTTCCGTTTGCCCTAATCCCGTGTAAGCTTGGGACAGCCCCGCCATGATCAAGGCGTCATTGTCACCAATACGTTTGCGCAGACTCTCCAGTATCCGGCTCGCGATGCCCCAGTTTTCCGTTTCGAGATGCTCATAAGCCATCCAGCGCAAACCGGCGATGTTACTGGGATTATAGTTCAGATATTCTGCCAATACCTGACCTGATTCTTGCATGGCCCCTTTTGCCCGAAGTGCTTCAACAATGCGCAGCATAACGGGTTCGGAAAAGCGGATACGGCGAGCGATAGCGAGCGCATCTAGTGCCTCGTCATAGTCATCCAAGGCTATGGCGGTGTCTGCGACCAGCAAATGAGCGTCGCTTGCACCGGGGTTACCGCGTTGCAAGCGCTTTGCTTGCGAAAAGGCGGCAGCAAAATCCCCGCTGTGATATAGCGCCCGGATATAGGGTATAACTGCGATCGCATTATCAGGCGCACGTTCAGCTTCGGCGCGCAAAACCCCAATTGGTGTTTTTGGCACAAAAGCCGTTTTGCCGCCGATATCATGCCGCGCTGCTCGATTCAGCATATCGACAGACCTGGCTTGCATGTCCATCGCCTCTAAAGCCCGTCCAGCCTGCCATAACGCGTACGGGTCCGCGCCACTACTATTTGCCTGACGCTTCAAAACCTCGATCGTACCTTCCGGATCATCTGCAAGATAAAGCGACCGCGCCAGCAAGTTTTGTGCTTGCCGGTTATTTGGTTGTAGTGAGACGAGCCGCCTGAATTTATCGACCGCGCTGTTATAATTCGTTTCGCCATACTCAATGATGCCCTGCACCAGCAATGCGGCCGGCACGTCATCTAAGCGCCCCTCCGTCTTTTGCATGAGCGTGCGCGCCAGACCATATTCGCCTGCCCGTGCCGCCAATACTGCCTGCATGAAGAAAGCGCGGGGGTTCCGACCATCGAGCGAAATGATTTTCCGAGCAACGATCAGCATATCCGTCATCCGGCCCATATCCCCGAGTGTCGCGGCATATTCGGTCAGCAGGGACACATCATTGGGATCAATCTGTAGCGCCCTTTCAAACCATGGAAGGGCGGCCGCCAAGCCGAACTGAAAACGGATAAGCTCTCCGCGATACTGCAGCGCTCGAATATTGTTCGGTTCCAGCTTAACCGCCTCGTCTACCGCAGCAATCGCACCTGCCTGGTCGCCCGATCCGGCACGAAACCGCGCCACATCAACCCACAGGTCAGCGTTTGCAGGATCCTGTGAGATGGCTTGGTCGAAAGCTCTTGTTGCCAACGCATCGTCGCCAGTTTGGACAGCTACACGACCGACAATTCTTGCGGCATAGGCCTGATGCTGAACCGGAATATCATTTGCAAAAAGTTGCTCTTTGGCTTGATCCCATTTCCCCTGCAGTTGCAAAGCATGACCATAAAGATGCCGCACTTCCGTAACTTCAAGACCCAGATCAAAGGCACGCTCCAGTTCCGCCTCCGCGCCGATTCCATCGAACAATTTCAATAATATCTCAGCCTGCAAGACACGCGCATCAATCCACTGCGGGTCCGCCTTGATTGCGTTCATCAACTCGATACGGGCAGACCTTACATCACCGCGAGTGCGATGTTCCTGGGCCTTTGCAAACGCGTCCCGTGCATCTTCGTTGCCATCGCTGGCCGCTTGAATTGCGGTCGAGAGTCCGGTCAGAACCAGTCCGAGCAACAGCGCCAAGACCACAAGCCTTGAACGTCGCACTGAGATGAACCGATCCGGCCAGACCATGATTTTAGCTCGCCTGCTGCAACTGATATTGTTTCAACAGATCATAAAGTGTCGGACGGCTGATACCCAAAAGCTTCGCAGCATTTGATATATTGCCATCTGTTTGTGAAATGGCGCGGATGATGGCAGCACGATCTGCCGCCTCCCTCGCCGCTTTGAGATTCAGCAAATCAGAGACTTCATCTTCAGCAGCCTCCAGATCCAGATCGCTGGCGGCAATCATTTTGCCGTCTGCCATTATCACCGCGCGCTTTATACGGTTTTCCAGTTCCCTTACATTACCGGGCCATTTCCATGCCTCCAAAGCAGCCAACGCATCAGGCGCGATACCTTTGACCGCCGGATTAATCTCGTCGGCAAATTTTTTCTGGAAATGCCGCGCAAGCAGGCTCGTATCACCAGATCTCTCTGCCAAAGCAGGTATTTTGATGACGATCTCTGCAAGGCGGTAGTATAAATCTTCACGGAAGCTGTTATCCGCGATCATTTCCTCCAGATTTTGATGCGTTGCACAGACAATTCTAGTGTCTACGGCAATGGCTTTCCGGCCGCCTATCCGCTCGATAACGCGTTCCTGAATGAAACGGAGCAGCTTGACCTGCAATGGCAGTGGAATGTCACCCACTTCATCCAAAAACAAAGTCCCGCCGTTGGCTTGCTCAATCTTACCCTCGGTCATCTTCACGGCACCGGTAAACGCTCCCTTCTCGTGACCGAAAAGCTCTGACTCTAACAGGTTTTCCGGAATGGCCGCGCAGTTTATGGCCACAAAGGCCTTGTCACGACGGTCACTCGCATCATGCAACCCGCGAGCTAAAAGCTCCTTGCCGGTCCCGCTGGCGCCCAACAGCATCACCGAGGCGTTTGTATTGGCAACACGCTCAATCATCTGCGCCACTTTGAGCATCTCAGGAGCACCAGTGATGATCCGGCCGAGAACCGCGTGGTTGCCGTCTTGTTTCGCGGCAAGACTGGAATTCTCCAGTTCGAGTTTACGAACATGGAAAGCTCGGCGAACAATTAAGCCAAGCTCGTCAATATCTACCGGCTTTTGATAAAAGTCCCAGGCACCAGCCGCAATGGCGCGCAGTGCACTTTCCTTTTCACCATGCCCCGATGCAACGATAATTTTAGTATCCGGTTTCAGGCTGAGTATCGCGTCCATTGTTGCGAAACCTTCAGTCGTCCCATCCGGGTCTGGCGGCAAACCAAGATCCAGGGTGACAACATCGGGTTCTTCCGCGCGAAGCATGTTTATAGCCGTTTCGCGATCACCGGCAACAATGACCTCAAAATCCTCATAGGCCCACTTCAGCTGCTTCTGCAGTCCAGGGTCATCCTCGACGATCAGAAGTTTCTCCAGTGGTTTTTCGTCCTTATCAGACATTTCAAGCGACCCTTTCATTTACTATCTCATCATCTGCCAAATGGCTGGCGAGCGGCAATATCAATGTAAATCGGCTTCCTGCGCCTTCTTTACTTTCCACTTCCAGCCGGCCGTTCATCGCCATCGCCAAGGATCGGGCTTCAAAGGCACCGATGCCAAAACCGCCATCCTTGCTGGACGCAAAAGGCTTGAACAACTGACTGCGGATAAACTCACTCGACATGCCGACACCGCGGTCCAGAACTTCGATTGCAACACTCAAATCCCGCCGGCGTGCATTTATCAATATAGGTTGACCGTCCGTACTGGCATCAATCGCATTTTGGATGAGATGTCCCAATATCTGATCAACCCGGGTGCGATCGGCCATTGCGGTCAGATCATCAATCTGTGCGCTCTCAATTGCATGCAGCAGACGTTTCTTTTCAATGATCGATTGCAACAAAGCTGCGACCTTGACCGGTTTCGGTTCCTCGGGTTTGGCTTTGTTATGCTGTGACAACCGCTCCAGAAGCCCATTCATTTTACCCGCAGAATCTTGCAACGTTGCAATCATGTCAGCCTGAAATTCCGGATTGTCTGCATGCCGTTTTGCATTGCGGGCCAAGAGGCTAAGCTGACTGACGAGATTTTTGATGTCGTGCATGACAAATGCCATACGGCGGTTAAATTCGTCGAAGCGTTGTGCCTCCGAAAGTGATTCCTGACTGCGCGCTTCGGCCAAATAGCTTGCCACTTGGCGCCCAACCACCCGCAGCATATCAAGATCTTCCCAGTCTAGCGTCCGATTTATCCGCGGCCTCGCCAGCAGTACAATACCGGCCAGCCTGTCAAAGTGGACCAGCGGTACTGCTGCCCAAGTCTGTGGATCATTGGTCATCCATTCCGGAATAGCGCTGGCATCTATTTGATCGACCTTATCGGCCCTCAGGGCATCAAATTCGATAATGTGTCCGGTTTCTTCGAAAAATGGCACTGTCCCAGTCGTACAGGCTCGCGAAGGGACATGTATGGTGGGCCAGTTCCAACGAGACTGCAGCGTTAAACGGCCAGCATCATCAGGCATCAACAATATACCTGCCGGGGATTCGGTAATATCGGCAATAGCTTTGACAACGCGTTCATGAAAAGGCGCACTGTCGCTGCCTGGTCGTCCAATGGTGTCGGTAAACCTGATCCATTCGGCCCGATAGTCATAACGATGCTGGAAGAAATTTTTCGCCAGTTTGACTTTAAACCAGGCACGGAATTTTCCTGATGGCAAAAGCAGCAATGCCGCGATGGACGTGCCGAAGAGAAAGCTGATCTGTGCCAGCCGCGCGTAGTCCCCGCCGATGATCTGCAACGCCGTTGCAATGACAATCATCATCAGTAGATATCCACCGATGGCCACAAGCGACAAAGACCGGAACGCGACGCTCCGGGACAGTTTCAAACGCCATTCGGTGTTTCGCACCGATGCCAATGCGAGGATGGGCGCGATACAGGCCATTGCCGGTCCACGCATAGCCGTCAGTTCGAGCGAAAACTGTTGTGTCAGATAGGTGATCGTGAACAGATTAAGGTCGTAAGTCCAAATCGCAGCTAGTGCAGCCATTGGAAGCCTGATGCCTCCACGCGTTTCTGGTGCCGAAATCGAATATAGATTATGGACGAGCACCAGGGCACCAACGGCAAATAGCATACGAAGCACCAGCGAGGTGTAAGCCGCCATACTGGCAAGACGTGGGCTGCCGGTAAAGATCGGAATCAAGGAATCCACGACGATTTGGCCGATAAGAACAAACGCTAGCGCAAAATATATAATGTTCACAGCTGTGGGTTGGTGACGCCCCTCACCTACCCTCAAAAGGACAAACATGAAAATCAGCCACCCCATGTTCCTCAGGGATTCTGCAAAATTGGATATCGGTGAAAAGGCACCTTCCACCGCAATGCTCAAAGCCCAGAAACTTGTGAAAGCCAGCGCCAGAACCAGTGACTGCTGTGTCCTGTTCCGCTCGGTTTTGCGTTGGAACTGCCATATCGTCAGCGCAGCAAAAAGCGCTGCCGCTAGCCCATGTCCCAATATGCTGATCTGACTCAAAATCGTCACCATCTCAGCGCGCACCTTCTGGCCAAAGCACAACCCGGATGGTCTGCAACAGGATCAGGATATCAAGAAATGGCGTATAGTTTTTGGCGTAGTAGAGATCATATTCCAGCTTGTGCCGGCTGTCTTCAATCGATGCACCATAGGGATAATTGATCTGCGCCCATCCGGTAATCCCGGGCTTCACCATATGCCGCTCAGCATAGAATGGCATTTTGGTCTGCAGGTCATCAATAAACTGCGGACGTTCCGGGCGTGGACCAACGAAGCTCATTTCGCCTTTCAAAACACTCCATGCCTGCGGAAGCTCGTCTATGCGCACCTTGCGGATAAAATGCCCTATCCTGGTGATCCTGGGATCATTTTCACTCGCCCAAACAGCCTTGCCGCCAGTTTCAGCATCGGCACGCATTGAACGCAATTTGAGAATGTTGAACTTCTGGCCATACAGCCCAACACGTTCCTGTTTGAAAAAGGCACCGCCGCGGCTCTCCATCTTTATCAATCCGGCAAAAAGCAGAATGAGAGGGCCCGTAAAAAGCAGCAACAGTAAACTCAGAACAATATCAAAACTGCGCTTGAAAACGGTGGATATCCTGCGTCCGGAGGAGAAACCATCTGAAAAAATAAACCAGCTTGGGTTAACGCTATCGAGATCGACCCGCCCAGTCTCTCTTTCCAGAAAGCTGGACATATCGTTTACATGAACCCCTGTGGTCTTGATCGTAAGCAGATCAGCCACCGGCAGTGAATTTCGTCTTTCTTCAAGCGCCAAGACAACTTCACTAACCCCCAGGTCAATCACATGTTGCGGCAAATCATCTATGTCGGTGCGTTTTATCGCCGTTTTAACGATAGCGGGACCTTCATTCATGTCTACGTAACCGCTGACAACGAAGCTGCTTTCTTGTCTGCTCGCAAGTTCTGCGATGCGGTTCGCCCTCGGGCCGGCACCTAGGATCAAAAGACGGCGCTTAAATACTCTGCTATCGAGTATTGTACCCAGCATCACTCGCGCGGCCATCAAAAGGAAGATTGACAAGATCATCGCATAGAGAGAATTCGAGCGCCAAAGCGTCGTTCCCGGCAGTATGAATGCCACGATAGACAGGAAAATCACACCTAGTGAAATGGCCACCAATATACGTGCTGCTGCAAATCTCAGCGATTGAAGCGCTTCACTCCCGTAAACCCCGACGGCAATCAGGGCAATTTCGAGCGCCACGGCAAAGCTAATGATTGGCGCGGGGCGATCATAAATGGAACCGGCGTTCATCCCGATTTGGTTAGCGCGCAATACCCAGCTGATTTCAGCGGCAACCACCAATAGAAACAAGTCCAGAAGCCCCAGAAAAATGATGGGGTAGGGAATATAGTGTTTGAACAATCTGATCATTAAGCAAGCAATCTTGTGGCAAGGCACTCACCTGATAGACAAAATTCGTAAGCTGTCGGTTAATTTTACACTCTTTTTCCGACCAACCCTGGAATTCCATCAAAATTGTTCAGTTTTCCGACAGTCGATTCTCAATCATTGACGAAACTATAAGGTGTCAGTCCGCTTTCCAGCTCGTCAAATTTCAAAGTCCGGTTTTTTGGTGCGGCAGATCGCTGAGGACATTTGTCCCTTGTGCAAGCGGGGCAGCCAAGACCGACGGGTGTTGCGCTTTCCGTCGAAAGGTCAATTCCCCGTGCATAGTATAAGCCGGCAGCCATATCCGCTGACAGTCCCAAACCGACGGCGAATTCTGGAAAATACCCGTTAACACCTGTTCCTACCCCCTGAACTGCGCGCGACAGAGTGAACCATGTCGACCCGTCTTCCAATCCTATCAACTGGCTTCTTTCCTCCAATGGCCGGTCAAAGACACGATGAATTTCCCAGAGCGGACAACGATGGGCACTTTCAACCAGGGACGCATTGCTCGCACCTGCGAAACGTTTGGAAACCAAACCTGACCGGTCAATCCGTATCATGAAAAATGGCAAACCGCGTGCACCGACCCGCTGCATAGTCGTCAGTCGATGGGCCACCTGCTCGAAACTGGCACCAAAACGGCGCTGCAAAACCTGTATTTGATATCCGGTTTGCTCACATGCCCTTAAAAAACGGGCATAAGGCATCATCAAAGCAGCCGCAAAGTAACTTGATAAATGGCGATGATACAGGCGCTTTGACACTTTATCGGGGAGGTCCGCACCAGAAACCAACCCTTCGATTTCGGCCTGGGCCTCAATTTCTCCGAGCAATGCTGCGGCCTGAAAGGTACGAGAGGCTGGATCAAGCATTTCCGACAGCTGTAGCTGCCGAGCATGTAAATCCAGTCTTCTTACAATATCCGGCAAAACAGTTTCAGGGAGAATTCTTATGGTAAGTTGATGGTTGACCCGGAGCCTCTCCGCGATCGCACCATATAAATCTGCCGCACCCAGGCGTAGCTCATCGGCAAGTGTCTCGGCCATAGCGTCAAGATCAGCAAAATGATTGCGCCAGCGTTCAATTTCTGTGCGCACCAACTGAAACGGATCCAAAGTTTCAGGGGCATTATCATCACCTCCCGCTGAACGGCTGTCGAATAGTCTTACGAAGGCTTCTGCGGCATTTGGTGCCGCAATCAGCCATTCCTCCAACTCCGCTCGATCAACGACCAAGTCATCAAACATGGGAGCAGCCAAACGCCTGCCAAGTCCATCAACCCCGCCACCAGGTTGGTCAGCCACCAGTTGCCGGGGATCAAAATCGAACCGATCTGCAAGCAATAACATCAGTCGCGCACTTAACGGGCGCTGGTTCCGCTCAATCAAATTCAGATAACTGGGAGATATATCCAGCGCCTCAGCCAACGCCAATTGTGTCATGTTGGCGGTCCGGCGAAGCCGCTTTATCACCGCGCCAGCAAAAAGTTTTCGATCTGCCATGGGTGATATCCATGTAAATATTTTTACAAATTATCAAGCTTAAATGGAAATAGTAATCATATTTACATTAGATTCTGTAAATTTTCTTTGCGTCCTTCTTCATGATGACCCAAACGATGAGGGAACGGACCGTTTGATCGGTCTCGAAACAGTTTCCTGGGGAGGAAAAGCTATCCGTCGGAGCCTTGCCGCTCCGACGGATTTTTTATGCACAAGGTGTAAGCATATTTTAAGGGCGAGCCGTTAAGGTGATCATATAAAAATCTAAAATTAGGTGCTCTTGATGATCAAACAGGCAATTCTTTTCGTCGTTTCCACTGGTACACTCATTTACTTCATCGCACCCGTTGATGATGAAAAAGCTGCGGAGCCGATTGCAGAAGAGACTTCCAAAACGAAGTCTGCAGTCAAGTCGAGTGCTTCAGACCAATGGAGCTACGACGATGACGAGGGGACCGAGGAATTTGTTTTTGGCGAACCGCTTGAATATTCTGACGATGCAGATACTCCAGCCGGTAATAGCGGCGAAATCGCCGGAACCGCGGGACCAACAATCGACGAACCCACAAAACGGATCGCACGGACGAACTATATCAGCCCGGCGGTTTACTCCAAAGCTCCAAAACCCGGCGGGCCTGGCAGCAAGGAAAATCCAATCGATATGACGCCGCCAGGTGGCAGGAAGCTACCGCAGCCGAAACCCTAAGCATTTCAAACCGCGAAAGACGAACGGCCTACTCGCAGCGTTTCATGACATAATTGTCGGGTTCTATATTCAAGATGAATTGATCCGGTCCAGATATCGTAACAGGCCCCTCCATCTGGAAACGACCTCCTGCCTCGCCTGTTTCTTCATCCTCCGCCAGATCGGTCAAGTTGAGCCTCAACTGACCGGCCGACCATTGCCAAATGCCGGTCAAGTCTTCCGATATGAAATTGCCGCCAGCCAATAGCGTCCAGTTTGTCGGTTGATCGCAAGTTTCTTCCGAAAAAGCCCAGCGCCCTTCGAAATATGACGCTTCAATAGCCTCTGCTGATTCCGGTACTTCAACATTGGCAATAGACACGGTTGCTGCAACAGCAACGCTGACCGCGCCGATTGCCCTGGTCGCAGTCATCCACTAACCGCCCTTTTTCATAATATCGAGCGCCGCAGCTGTGAGCGCTTCTGCACCCGTTGCGACGACTTTTTCCGCATCCGGTGCCCAAAGCGGACTATGGAGTGACGGCAATTTCGTACCCGCCTTTTTCGCAGCCAGATACTCATCCATCGGAACACCGCCGACCCAGAAAATCATGCTTTTGATTGATTCATCGGCACGGCGATAACGGCTGAAATCTTCACCGCCCATCACAGGATTGGATTCCACCACCCGTTGTTTGCCGAAGCGCGCTTCAAAAAGCTTTGCCATCTCGCGGGTAAATTCGGGACTGTTATAAGTTGAAGGCGTAAATTCATCATCACGCACGCGAATTATGGGCATCCGGTCTTCCGGCAGCCCAGCTGTTACCGCCTCGCCTTTGGTAATCCGCTTGATCCCGTCAAGCAGTTTGGCCCGTGTCTCGTCGGAATAACTGCGAACCGTAAGCAACAGATTGGCTTTATCAGGGATAATATTATGCTTAAACCCTGCCTGAAAACTACCCACCGTGACCACCGCAGGGTCTTGCGGATCAATCTCGCGACTGACCAGCGTTTGCAGCGCGCCGACAATGCGCGAAGCCACCACGATCGGGTCCTTCGTTGTGTGCGGATAGGCACCGTGGCCGCCGACGCCTCTTACTTCAATGTCCACACTATCGACGTTGGCCAGCGCATAGCCGGGTGAATAGCCGATAAAGCCTGCCGGTGCGCCCGCGGCGTCATGAAAGGCCATGACATAATCCGGTTTGGGGAAACGGGTATAAAGCCCGTCCTCCAGCATCGCCTTGGCTCCCTCCCCGGTTTCTTCGGCGGGTTGCAGGATCATCACCAACGTGCCCGACCATTCGCCCTTGCGCGCAACCAGCTGGCGCGCTGTTCCGACCCAACCGGTCATATGCGTATCATGGCCGCAGGCGTGCATCACACCGGTATCATTGCCCTCTCGGGTTTTGGCGCGCACTTTGGATGCAAAAGGCAGTCCGGTTTTTTCAACCAGCGGCAGGGCATCCATATCCGCGCGGACCATCACCGTCGGGCCATCGCCATTTTTCATCACCGCAACGACACCCGTGCCGCCGACTTTTTCGGTCACATCAAAGCCAAGCCGCTTGGCCTCAGCCGCCAGCTTGGCCGCTGTCTGAAACTCTTCGCCGCTCAATTCGGGATTGGCATGCAGATCACGATAAATTTCCATCAGCGATGGCAAGTCCGCCTGGATCGCATCTCTCAGTGGATCAGCTTGCGCCGGTGTACACAACAAAACAGTACTGGCCGCAACCAAGGCGGCTTTCGAAATCATACGCATCACTATCCCCGAGTTATTTCACTAGCTTGTGAACCTAACTGCTCAAACACCGCTTGTCAGGCACAAATTTAATCGGCGACGGGAGCCAGTTCCATGACATTCACAACCGACTCATAATAGGGATAGGGAAAAACCATGCGCCAGCGTTTCGGACCGATACGTTCAACCACGGCGGCCTGATCCCGCTTTTCCGTTTTTCCATAAGGCACGGCCTTGTCTTCATAGCCATAGAATGACGTACCCAGATAGATGGAATGGCGAGTGCCTGCCTCATACAACCATCCTGTCGTGCGTTGAGAGCCGGTCAGTTTGATAAAATGGCGGCGATCACCATTAACGGTGACACGACATCGAAAAGCCGGATAGGCTATGTAAGGTAAGCCGCCACTGGCATCGCCATCCAGTTTGGTGACCGAGCAGGAATAAAGTCCCGCCGGAATCTTGCTGTCCGGCAATGCTGCCTCTTCTTCAAAGAGCGGTTTCCTCGCGGAGAGTTTGCCCCCTTCGCCGCCTTGGGTAGCGCCGGCGCGCCCTTCCTGCAGAGCCTTTTGCCAGTCATCCAGTCGTTTTTGGTCTGCCGCTGTCGCAAGCTCTCGCCATTGCGATTCCGGATGCGGGCTGTCTTTGGCCACTGCTACCGAAACCAATCCGGCCGACGCCAGCATTGCCATGATCACAAGCCGCCCGCGGGTCATTGGGCCGTCCAGCCGCCGTCGATGGAGATATTCGCGCCGGTGATTGCACTCGCTTCATCCTTGCACAAGAACACAGCCAACGCAGCGATCTGATCGATCTGGACAAATTGCTTGGTCGGTTGCCCTGCTAAAAGCACATCATTCATCACCTGCTCACGGGTCATATTCCGCGCCTTCATTGTGTCGGGTATCTGGTTCTCGACCAGCGGCGTCCACGCATAGCCGGGCGAGATCGTGTTTACCGTAATTCCCTGTTGCGCAACCTCCAGCGCAACCGTCTTGGAAAATCCCGCAATCGCATGTTTTGCGGCATTATAGGCCGATTTATAGGGGCTAGCGACCTTGCTGTGCATAGACCCTGTATTGATGATCCGGCCCCAGCCGCGTTCCTTCATGCCCGGCAAAACCGCCTTGGTCGTGTGGAATGCGCTGTTGCAGATGATGTCCATGATCGCGTCCCACTTGTCGTCGGGAAACTCATCGACCGGGGCAACATGTTGAATTCCGGCGTTGTTGACCAGAATATCGACTTCTCCCAATTGCTCTGTGCAGTCTGTCGCCATTTGCCGAATTTCCTCCGGCTTGGTCATGTCGGCATTGCTGTAAGCGGCCTTGGTTCCACTCAACTTTTCCAGTTCCTGCCGTAGCGTTTCGATTTCGCCTTCATCACCAAAGCCGTTGATCATCACCGCCGCGCCCTCAGCAGCCAGCGCTTTTGCATATCCACCGCCAATGCCCGAGGTCGACCCAGTCACGAGAGCGGTTTTACCCTTCAGAAACATAGATTTTCTCCTTTGGGCGACCTTAAAACAGTCACAAGTGACTGCAACGGCTTTTTGTAAAAGAATTGCGCAACGCTTGCGCTTTTGTCCGATTCAGGCGAATTGAACTCTAATAGGAGAGAAGCCATGCGTTTAGATGATCTGGACCCCAGCAAAAATGCCCGCGACCATGGAAGTGGTGGCGGCCGCAGAGGATTTGGCGGCGGCGGTGGAGGTGGCGGTCTGGGACTGCTACTAAGCTTCCTGCCCATGTTGCTCGGCCGGAAAATGGGCTGTGGAACCATCCTTTTGATTGGCGGCGCGGTATTGGCCTTTATGTATTTCGGCGGCGGTGCCGGTATGTTGACGGGCGGTGGAACGCAATCCGGCGGGTCGGGGGACGCGGTTGCCTATGACACTCAGGAAGAACGTTTTGCCGGTCAGGTGCTGGCTTCTACCGAACAGACCTGGTCCAAGCTGTTTCAGGCCAATGGATCTCGATACCAACCAACAACAATCAACTTCTACCAGGGCGGTGTAAGTTCGAACGGCTGCGGCTCTGCCAGTTCGGCCGCGGGGCCATTTTATTGCCCAGCCGACCAAGGCATTTATCTCGACACGTCTTTTTTCAATGAACTTGAAACAAAAATGGGCGCACGCGGCGATTTCGCCAAAGCCTATGTTATTGCCCATGAAGTAGGCCATCATATCCAGACTCTAAGCGGTGTCTCCCGGCAAGTTCGGCAGGCCCAGAGCCGAGCAAGCAAAGCAGAAGGAAATGCACTTCAGGTGCGCATGGAGTTGCAGGCAGATTGCTATGCCGGTGTGTGGGCCGCACAAAATGCCGATCGTATGGAACCCGGCGATGTCGAAGAGGGCCTGACCGCAGCCCATGCTATTGGTGACGACACCCTGATGCGCGGGGCTGGACAACGCCCTGTGGAAAGCATGTTCACCCATGGCACGTCCGAACAGCGCATGGCGTGGCTGAAAAAGGGTATGCAAACTGGCGATCCGGCCGCGTGCGATACTTTCGCACGCGGCGCGGTTCGCTAGTCTGTTGGCTTAGGTCGCCGGTCCTTTCTGCAAAGACCGCGACCAGTCAAGTCGGCGGGTAACGAACATCACCCCGGCCAGTGCAGCAAAGATCAGCAGCGATCCGATAAGCAGCGAGTAAGCCTCCAGGCTCAACAGGATATAGATCACGCCGTAAAGCGCAGCCAATAGTCCGCCGATAATCGATGCCCTTCGCCAACTCGACAGGACCGATGCAGCATAAGCGGTTATCAGCCCGATAGTGGCTATCGATGCAACGACATAGGCCAGCGCAAAGCCGATAATCTCGGCAAAGGCCAGCAGCAGGATGAAGAACAGTACCAGCGCTACCCCAACCAGAATATACTGAACGGACGAGATGCGAACGCCTCCGATCAGGTCAAACAGCAGAAACGCGACAAAGGTAAATCCGATAAACAGGAAACCATATTTGGTCGCGCGGCTCACCTGGTCATAGAGGTCAACCGGCTGGATCAGGTTTACGGTCACGCTTGAAGGATTGCCCGCGCCGCCGCCGTCATAAGAGCTGTAAGATCGATTGCCGGACTGCGGGTAAACTTGTTGTCCAGCCTGCGTGGATGTCAGAGAGCTGCCCAGCGCGAGGTTCGAGATACCATATTTCGCATCAAAGCCGGCATCGCTTACTTCATTGTCCGGCAAGAACCCGCCGGTGAAGCTGGGGTGCGGCCATTTGGATTTTACTGACCAGTTGGTTTGTCCGGCATCCGGCACCATCGTCAGGCTTTCGGTTCCGCGGAATTTCACGTCAAAATTCACCGCCATTTCACCATCTGCCAGCGCGGTGGCGTCCAGCCAGGCAAAGAAGCCGGTATTGCCCGTCTCGCCAAGACCTTTGCCAGGTTGCAGCACGAGCGACTGGCCGTCCACGGTCAACTTGTTATCTGCTGACAGGCCCCTTGCATCGGACAAGCCAAAGCGGATTTCGGCGCGAGCGAAATCAATGTCCGCGCGGTCAATACCGGAGCGATCGAAATCTTCCGGAAGTTTAAACGAAGCAGAGCCGGTCACATTGGTGTTGTAAATCACCACTTCATAGATGGAGCGGCTTTTGACTTCTGTCAGGATATCACTGTCAAAGGTCATGACTTCCGGCGAGATATAGAGTTCGCGGGTCACGACATTGGTGCGGGTTACGGTCTTGCCATCCTGCTCCACTGATTCCTGCACCTTGGCCTTGTAAGGTAGTACGATTTTCGGTCCGGCAAATACCTGCTGCCCGCCCCAACCGGTGACAATGGATTGCTCCGCCTGCTCACTCTGCGTCTGGCGGTCATATATCAGCAACCAACTCGCGAACAAAGGAATTGCCAGCAAAAAGCCGGTTAGCAGCACCAGCAGGAACTTGGCTCCGGGCGATCGTTCCGGTCGCCGCGGTGATTGAATATCTTCGTCGGTTTCAGTCATAGTGAATTTCCCTCTAAATCCCTGTATTTGCTGGACCACCGCTATTGCAAGCCGCAGCCATTGCTCTAATCATAAACCCCGAGCTCTTCCATCCGAGCGACGAATCGAGGCTTACGTGCGACGAATTACCACAATTACGGATTGCCATAACGTGAACGACTTTCGTTCTTTGGCCAAAAAGCGCCTGCCTTTCCCGATTTTTGACTATATTGATGGTGCCGCAGACGACGAAGTCACCCGTCGCCGTAACACCGAAGCTTATGAAGCATGTGATCTTGTGCCCAATGTGCTGGCCGGTGTCGAGGATATCGACATGACAACTTCGGTCATGGGGCAAAAACTCGCAATGCCATTATTTCTGTCTCCTACCGCCCTGCAACGACTGTTTCATTGGCAGGGCGAACGCGGTGTAGCGAGAGCGGCCGAGAAATTCGGAACCTTTTTCGGGATATCCTCTCTGGCCACGGTTAGCATCGAAGAAATCGGTGAAAGCATCGGCACTCCAAAGATGTTTCAGCTTTACGTCCACAAGGACAAAGGGCTTAACAAGTCGATGGTCGAACGCTGTAAGGCGGCAAAGTTTGATGCGATTACCCTGACCGTCGACACTATTGTGGGCGGCAATAGAGAACGCTGCCTGCGCTCTGGTTTTACCAGCCCCCCCAAAATCACGCCCGCCAGTTTTCTGAGCTATGCGACCAAACCGGCCTGGGCGCTTAACTACATGTTCCGCGAAAATTTTGAGCTGTCTAACCTCAAGGATCATGTCGCTGAGGGTACCAACGTTGCCCTGTCGGTAGCGGAATATTTCTCGACCATGCTCGATCAATCGCTGGACTGGACGATGGCCGAAGATATCCGCAAGGACTGGGGCGGTGAATTTTGCCTGAAAGGAATTATGTCGGTGGAAGATGCCAAACGCGCCGTCGATATCGGTGCGACCGCGATCATGGTGTCCAACCATGGCGGGCGGCAACTGGACGGGTCACGCGCACCATTCGATCAGCTTGCCGAAATTTGCGACGCCGTGGGTGATAAGATTGATGTGATATGCGATGGCGGCATCACACGCGGCAGCCATGTTCTGAAAGCGCTCAGCGTCGGTGCCAAGGCCTGTTCTGGCGGGCGCCTATACCTTTATGCACTGGCAGCCGCCGGACAGGCGGGGGTTGAACGTAGCCTCAGCTTGTTGCAAGCTGAGATTGAACGGGACATGAAACTTATGGGCGTGACATCCGTTGGTCAGTTGAACCGCGACAATTTGCGGTATCGAGCTTGACCACAAACAGGGAAAAGTGATGAAACATATTGCAAAATTAGCGACAACGTCAGCAGCAGCACTGCTTTTCCTGTCTGCCCCAGCGCAGGCACAAAGAGCCGATCCGGATGAAACAGCTGAAGAACATGCCCGGGATGCAGCAACCACGCCGGCCAAAGATGTCGGCCTAAAAAAGACCAAAATTCCTGCCAAGCTTATTGCCATTCAAGAAGATCCCTATTCTCTCGAAGGTTTGCGCCGCTGCTCCGCGATCATCAAGGAAGTCAAGGAACTGAATTCCGTGCTAGCGGCTGATGTGAACGAGAAAGTCGATAAATCCAGAGCCGAAAAGCGCGAAGAAACTGCGAGCCGTGTCGGTGGTGGATTGCTGGGCGGATTGATCCCCTTCCGGGGAATTGTGCGCGAAGTATCCGGGGCAGCAGGCGACGAACGCAAATATAACAGAGCCGTCTATGCGGGCGTCGTTCGTCGCGGTTTCCTAAAAGGTATTGGCAGAGAAAGAGGTTGCAAAGCCCCCGCCCGTCCATAGTCTATTTTATCAAGAGATGGCGTTCCTGTGTGCCGATCGGTTCGGCAGTTCAACGTGCCTGAACAATCCAGATACCACCAGGCAAAGCGACGCGTCCGCCATCATCATGAGGCGAAAGCGCTTCTTTCAAAGCCGCCAACAATCGAGACTTGAGATCATCATCAACCTCGCCTAGCGCCCGTGAAGCTGGTCCGATTTGCGATGAAAAATAGACCGCATCGTCAACACCACCAGATTGCGACATACAAATCTCAACAGAATGAGGTGCCATCGAAATCTCGTCAAAACCCGCTTCGGTCAATATATTTTTCAACCGCTCCGCATCGGCAAAAGCAAACGGACCAGGCGCATGCGGGTCAGTTTCCGGTGCTTCCGGCAATAGAGGCTTAATAGCCGCCATTGGAACCATCACCCACAGATTGACCTTCGGGCTCTGCCAGCAAGCAAAGACCATCCTGCCGCCAGGTTTCAGATTGGCTTTGATATTGGTGAAGGCCGCAACCGGATTTTCGAAAAACATCACACCAAAGCGTGACATGATCAGGTCAAAACCTTCGTCGTCCCGATATTCGGCGGCGTCAGCCAGCACAAGCGATCCACGTCCATTTGCCCTTGACCGTGCCAGTTCCAACATAGGTTCAGATACATCTACACCCGTGACCTCAGCGCCAGCGTCCATCGCAATTAACGACGTCTCACCAGTACCACAACCAATGTCCAGAACACGCTCGCCCGGCACAATCGCGGCAGCATCTATCAATAGGGATGTGACCGGCGCCAGCAAGGCGTCCATAACGTCCTGCTGTTCGGTCCACTTTACACCTGCATTGTCATTCCAATATTCGATCTGTTCTTCATTGGACATGACAGGCGCAAACTCCGTTAGGATGGTTGGAAACGGTCACTAGTGCATCAGGATGTGGCGAAAGCAGCCAATCAATAAACCCGCTTCTTCGGCTTCACATATTCTGCTTCGTCGGTCAGTGTAAAGTCATGGACCGGACGATAGCTGATATCGACTTTGCCGGTGCCGCGCGCCTTGTCAGGGCCGCCCCAACCGTCAAATGTCGCAACCGTGTGCTTCATCCATTCCTTGTCATTCCGGTCTTCATAATCTTCCTGCATATGGGCACCGCGGCTTTCCTTGCGGTTAGCGGCACTTTCCATTGTCACAACCGCCTGAGCCATCAGGTTATCGAGCTCCAGCGTTTCGATGAGATCGGTATTCCAGATCAACGAGCGGTCGGTGACGCTGACATCGCTCAATTTATTGTTCACCGCCCGCATTGCCGTCACGCCTTCGGTCAACAATTCGTCATCGCGGAACACAGCACAGTTTTTCTGCATTGTTTTCTGCATTTCCGTGCGCAGTGCGGCGGTCGTTGTGCCGCCTTTCGCATAACGGAAATGGTCCAGACGGGACAGTGACAGATCAGTTGAATCCTTGGGCAATGGTTTGTGCGATTCACCCGGCTTCAGCTTCTCTTTGAGACGCAGGCCGGTTGCGCGGCCAAAGACCACAAGATCGATCAGTGAGTTGGAGCCCAAGCGGTTTGCACCATGCACGGAAACACAAGCCGCTTCGCCGACCGAATAAAGTCCCGGGACCACAGCATCCGGATCATCCTTGGTCGGATTCACCACTTCGCCATGATAATTACAGGGTATACCGCCCATATTATAATGGACCGTCGGCACCACGGGTAGCGCCTGACGCGTCAGATCAACGCCCGCAAAAATCTTGCCGGTTTCGGTGATTCCGGGCAGTCGTTCTGCCAATACGTTAGGGTCGATGTGGTCTAGGTGCAGATAGATATGATCTTTCTCTGGGCCAACACCACGACCTTCCCGAATTTCGGTAGCCATACAGCGCGATACCACGTCGCGAGACGCAAGATCTTTTGCGCTTGGCGCATAGCGTTCCATAAAACGTTCACCTTCGGAGTTGGTCAGATAACCGCCCTCCCCGCGCGCGCCTTCGGTAATCAACACGCCCGCACCGTAAATGCCGGTGGGGTGGAACTGAACAAACTCCATATCCTGCAAAGGCAGACCAGCGCGCAATACCATGCCGCCGCCGTCACCAGTACAAGCATGAGCAGAGGTCGCACTATAGTAGCAGCGGCCAGAACCGCCCGTCGCGAGCACTACGGCATGCGCACGGAAGCGATGGATCGATCCGTCTTCGAGGCAGATAGCGATAACACCGCGGCACTCACCATCTTCCATGATCAGATCGATGGCAAAATATTCGATAAAGAAGTCAGCATCATATTTCAGGCTCTGTTGATAGAGCGCGTGGAGCATTGCGTGACCGGTTCTGTCCGCCGCTGCGCAGGTACGCTGTACCGGAGGACCATCGCCCATATTCTGCATATGACCGCCAAAGGGACGCTGATAGATAGTGCCGTCTTCATTGCGTGAGAATGGCACGCCAGCATGTTCCAGCTCGTAAACCGCCTGTGGCGCTTCGCGGACGAGATATTCAATCGCGTCCTGATCACCGAGCCAGTCAGAGCCTTTAACCGTGTCATACATATGCCAGGACCAGTGATCCGGCGTATTGTTACCCAGTGAAGCGGCGATGCCGCCTTGCGCCGCAACGGTATGCGAACGGGTTGGAAAAACCTTGGTAATACAAGCGGTTTTCAGGCCAGCTTCGGCAGAACCCATGGTGGCGCGCAAACCGGATCCACCGGCACCCACGACAACCGTGTCGAACGTGTGATCAATAATCTTGTAAGCGGGTTTTGAATCTGTGTCAGTCATTAAGCGACCACTCCGGTAAAGGCGACCTTGGCGACAGCGAAAATTCCCAGCGCTGCTCCACCAATGGCGAAAAAGTTAAGCAAGATGATAAGGCCGAATTTCATACCATGATCAGGAACATAGTCCTCGATCAGAACCTGAAGGCCCAGGCGCAAGTGCCAGAAGATACTCACCAGCATCAGCATCATCGGAACCGCAACCAGCGGCGAGGATAGCCAGCCAATCAGCAATTCATGCTCATAATTGGGCAATCTCAGTAAAGAGATGAGCAGCCATGCAATCAGAGCGAGATTGCCGACCGCCGTAACCCGTTGGATGATCCAGTGATGAGCGCCTTCCTGAGCAGAGCCAAGACCGCGAACCTTGCCGATATTTGTTCCTGATCCCATCGTCTTATCCAATCAGCTTTGCATAAATGACAAACCAGAGAGCGGCAGTCGAAAGCAGTGCCAGCACCGGCACGGCACCGGACCATAGTTTGTTCGTCTGAAGTTCATAACCTGCTCCGGCATCAAGCACGAAGTGGCGCAGGCCGGAATATGTATGTTCGAACAGGGCAAAGGTCATGCCTATCATCACGATAAAACCCGGGATTGTCGTCATAATGCCGACAAAAGTCTCATAGGCCTCTGGACCAGCAGAAATACTGTACAGCCACCACACCAATATCGGGGCTCCCAAAAAGGCGAGCGCATCACCCGTAGCACGGTGAAGGATGGAAACCAGCATATGTGGTCCCCATTTATAAATTCCCAAATGCGGCGATAACGGCCGGTTCGTTGGCTTAACCAATTTCAGTCCCCTGATCACGGACCCCGCGTCTTCCTCGGAGTCTTTGTAAACGAACCAGTGCTTTAGCGAAAACATGACAGCATGCAAACAGGATCACGGGGTTTTTATCGCCCACTTGTCAGCTTTTTGGGTGCAAATCCTTGCTTGGCGCCTGCAAATCACGAAAGTGCTGTCAAATTTATGAGGCTTTTAGCATCTCTTGTTGGACCTTTTGCGATCACGGCCTTATTCGTCCGCAGCATGACTGATGCAAAAACACATATTTTGGTGACTGGCGCCAGCCGCGGTATTGGCAAAGCGATATTGGATAGTTTCGGCGGGGCCGATGTTATGGCGGCTGGGCACAGTACTTCCGGTGAGGCAGACTTGCTGAAATCAGATTTTGCGAACTCCGATGAAGTCTCGCAATTGTGGCAGGATGCACTGGAAAGGCTGGATGGCCGGATTGATGTCTTGATCAACAATGCCGGTATCTTTGATCCCAACCCTATTACCGGCAGCGACGCAGACTGGCTGGAAAGCTGGAGCCGCACCATGCAAATCAACCTCACCGCCTCGGCGCAGCTTTGCCGACTGGCCGTGCAGCATTTTCAAGAGCGCGAGACCGCCGGGCGCATTGTCAACATCGCCAGCCGTGCTGCCTATCGCGGCGACAGCCCGGATCACTGGCACTATGCGGCATCCAAAGGCGGAATGGTCGCCATGACCAAAACCATCGCCCGCGCCTATGCCCATGAAGAAATTCTGGCCTTCGCCATCTGTCCGGGCTTTACCATGACCGGCATGGCCGAGGACTATCTGGAAAGCCGGGGCGGCGACAAGTTGCTCAAGGACATCCCATTAGGCCGCGTTGCGCAGCCAGAGGAAATTGCATCCATGGCGAAATATTGCGCACTGGAAGCGCCGCCATCCATGACCGGCGCAGTGCTCGATGCCAATGGTGCGAGCTTCGTCAGGTGACACCGCGCGTTCTTTTGGACACAGCCGAAATTCCCAACGGCGGGGGTGAGCTTCGGCTCTTTCAGCGCGGCCATGAATTTTCAATCATGCTCGGCAGTAACGAGCTGATGAACAGCCGCCTCAGCGGCTCAGAAGAAGCGCTCGCCACTCTGCCCTGCGAACGTCTGTCCGACCGGACCGCAGCACGCATATTGATAGGCGGCATGGGCATGGGCTTTACCCTGCGCGCCGCCCTGCCCTTACTGGATGCAAAGGCAGAGATTATCGTCGCCGAGCTGGTACCCGCTGTCGTGCAATGGGCACGAGGGCCGATGGCGGAAACATTCGATGGCAGCCTGGACGACCCGCGTGTTACCATTGAAACGGTGGATGTATTTGATCTGATTTCCCAGAATGAAAATCATTATGACGCGATCCTGCTTGACGTAGATAATGGGCCCGACGGTATTACCCACGCCTCTAATGATCGCCTATATACCACTGCCGGTTTGAAAACCGCGAAAGGGGCACTGCGTTCAGAAGGCATATTGGCCGTCTGGTCCTCTGCGCCGGACACAAAGTTCACAAGACGGTTAAGAGATGTCGGCTTCGCGGTCGAGGAAGCACCAGTACGTGCCCGCGGCAAACGTGGGGCACATCATATGATATGGTTGGCGCAAAACTAATATGCGACCAATGTCTGCTTTGGGCGCAAAAGCGGACGTTAGATATTCAGCTGATCGACAAACTCTCGCGGCCACCCTAAGCATATGAAATGATGGCAAGTACGAGAGGTTAGATTTGAGCACAACTCTATTTTACTGGGCAGCAGCGCTGATTTGCTATGCTACGGTTCTGATCCATATATTCGCTGGCGGAAGAGTGTTCGTCCGGCCATTCATGGGCGTCGAAATGGAGCCTAATTTAAAATGGATGGCCTACTATAGCTGGCATATTGCAACCATAATTATTGCCGTGGTTGCCTTGGGTTACACGGCAGCGGCTATTTGGTCAGCGCGGTTGGACTATGCCATTGTCTCAACCGGGATAGCCTTTTCTCTGGTAGCGCTAGCAATAGGCGTGGCGGTAAAAGCAAAATTGCCTTTACGGACTTTTCCAATCATCCCATTATTTGGTTTAGTGGTCGTTCTTGGGTTAGCCGGAATTTGGGTATAATCTCGGTTGTTTCGCAAGGAGGCTGGTCAATCTCGATAGTC
The DNA here is from genome assembly GCF_900258045.1 of Sphingorhabdus sp. EL138. GTDB lineage: Bacteria > Pseudomonadota > Alphaproteobacteria > Sphingomonadales > Sphingomonadaceae > Parasphingorhabdus. The sequence goes on from NZ_OGVD01000004.1 coordinate 1,273,769, forward strand.
AAAGTCATAGGCCCATCAATCTCCCCCTTTGTGACAAAGGTAAAGGCAGCGATTGCCTATAAGAAACTTCCTTTCGAACATCAGGAATATGTAGGCATATCTGAACTCAGGAAGCTGAACCCTCAAACTGGGAAGGTTCCAATAGTTCTGATTGGCGATGAAGTGATTTTTGACTCCAGTCTAATCTTACGCAAATTAAATATCGAAAAACCATCGCCTCCTCTGATTTCAAAGGACACAGCGGTCGCTGCAAAGCAATATTTGCTCGAAGACTGGAGTGATGAATCTCTTTACTGGTATGTTCAGGCACTGCGGTGGAACGCAAGAAACGAACCGCAGACACTTGAAGAAAATAGGCAGTTTGTTCCTGCTCCCCTCCGTTTTTTTGCAAAGCCGATATTGCGCCAACTGGTTGGCAAGCAACCGTTGAGCCAAGGGCTGGGCCGGTTACCTTACGAAACTCTTGTTGCCGAATTAGAGCGGCAATTGGACAATCTTGCAGAACTGCTCAAAGAGGAGCCGTTTTTCTATTCTGACCAGCCAAGTGTTGCTGACTTCGCTATCTACGGTATCAGTAGCACCGGCTTTTCTGGGGCCACACCGGAATTTGCCAATGCTTTCTCCAATAGAGCCGCGCTGCAGGATTGGCGCGAAAGAATGGATGCCATAATCTGAAGTCGGGGAATACTTCTAGTGTCCGCTTTCGGGATAAAACAGACGTCCCATTGCTTTCCTACAGCCCCTCTCATGGGTTATGTTCAAGCTGGCTCTTTGAATCTAGCAAATATGTGACGGTGTTGCGGTTTGATGGGCGTTTGCGAAAGGTCACACTCTCCAGAGTCGAATTAATTGTTAAACTATTGATACTAAAGTATTTTCTCCAGTCGAGATCGAAAACAAAACCGGCTTTGGGTGTGAACACCGGAAGCGAGCTTGTTATCCACTTTCGAGATGTAGCGGATAGTTTAATATAACGGGATCTCTGGCAAGAGGCTTTGAGGTCACCAAACCCACTCTCACTAGCCGAATCCCCAAAGCTCCGCTAACGAGCGCCCATGCTGAATTTTAGCAACATCACGGTGCGCCTTGGCGGCACAGTCATATTGGACGGGGCGACCGCTGCCCTGCCTCCCGGCGCGCGCGTCGGTATGATCGGCCGCAATGGTGCGGGCAAGTCGACCCTTATGAAAGTCATCGCTGGATTGCTCGAACCGGATGATGGCAGCGTCGACATGCCAAAAGGCGCCCGTTTGGGATATATAGCGCAGGAAGCTCCAGCGGGATCGGAGACACCGCTCGAAACCGTGCTGGCGGCCGACATGGAACGCGCGGACTTGTTGGCAGAAGCGGAAACGGCAGATGATCCGCACCGCATTGCCGAAATCCACGAACGGCTGAATATGATCGAAGCGCACAGCGCGCCTGCGCGTGCTGCCAAAATCCTAATCGGGCTGGGTTTCGACGAAGAAGCGCAGCAACAACCTATGGACAGCTTTTCCGGCGGCTGGCGGATGCGCGTCGCGCTTGCCGCACTATTGTTTTCGCAGCCTGAACTGCTGCTGCTCGACGAGCCGTCAAACCATCTCGATCTTGAAGCGACCCTGTGGCTGGAAAATTTCCTGACCAGCTATCAGGCGACGATTTTGGTGATCAGCCATGAGCGGGATCTGCTCAACAATGTCGTCGATCATATCCTCCATCTGCAGGGCGGGAAGACGACGCTCTATCCCGGCGGCTATGACGCATTCGAGAAACAGCGCGCCGAACGTCAGGCGCAAATGGCGGCTGCCCGGGAAAAGCAACTGGCTCAGCGTGAAAAGCTGCAGGCCTTTGTCGACCGCTGGGGTGCCAAGGCCCATAGCGCCAAACAGGCGCAGAGCCGGGTCAAGGCGCTGTCCCGCATGGAGCCGATTGCGGCGGCGGTTGAAGATCCCTCGCTCAGCTTTCATTTTCCCAGCCCTGCCGAGCTCAAACCGCCGCTGATCACGCTGGATGATGCGGCCGTCGGATATGGCGACAATATCATATTGTCCGGCCTGAACCTGCGCCTCGATCCGGACGACCGCACAGCGCTGCTGGGCCGCAACGGCAATGGCAAGACCACGCTTGCCCGATTGCTCGCCAGCCAGCTCGATCCCAAAGCCGGTGCGATGAACAAGTCCGGCAAATTGACCGTCGGTTATTTCACCCAATATCAGGTGGAAGAGCTCGACCCGACCGATACGCCATTGGAACATATGACCCGGCTGATGAAGGATGCGAAACCGGGCGCGGTCCGGGCGCAACTGGGCCGGTTCGGGTTTTCCGGTGACAAGGCGACGATGAAAGTCGGCAAATTATCAGGCGGCGAACGCGCGCGGCTGGCGCTGGCCCTGATCACCCGCGATGCGCCGCATCTGCTGATCCTTGATGAACCGACAAACCATCTTGACGTCGACGCCCGCGAAGCGCTGGTCCACGCATTGAATGAATATAGCGGTGCCGTCATCATGGTGAGCCATGATCGCCACATGCTGGAACTCACCGCTGACCGTCTGGTGATGGTCGACAGCGGTAAGGCCAAGGAATTTTCCGGCTCGCTCAACGACTATACCGATTTTGTGTTGGGGCGAAATCAAGAGGTGAAGACGGCCACAAACGGAGGTGGCGGGAATCGCAAGGAAGAACGACGTCTTGCCGCCGAACGGCGCAAGCAACAATCGGAGCTACGCAAAACGGCCAGTACCGCTGAAAAGAAAATAGAAATGCTCGGCAAGAAACTGTCCGGTATTGATCGCGCCATGTTCGATCCCGCCAGTGCGGAAAAGGACTATGCGGACCTGACGATGACCGAATTGATGAAATTGCGGGCCACGGTTCAGGATGAGTTGGAGCAGAATGAGGCCGCCTGGCTGGAAGCAAATGAAGCGCTGGAGATGGCGAATGCTTAGGGCTGGTAATGCTCCGGACCTGTTCCTTTGACCGACACATGGAAAATCAGCCTGCCCTGCACGCGTGAAGAGGCGGATAGACTGTCAGAGGACAGCCTGTTTGACGGCTCGACCGACAGCATGCCGACCATTGTCACACGCGAAGCAAATCCCGAAACACCCGATGACTGGGTGATCGAGATATACAGTGACGCCGAACCCAATGCGGCATTTCTCGAAGAAACTGCCAAACTATCCGCGTCTGCGAAGGCGGTCAATGTCCATCCCGTAGTTGAAAAGCTGGATGACGAGGATTGGGTAACACTGAGTCAGCAAGGTTTGGAACCTCTGCGCGCCGGTCGTTTTTATGTGCATACGTCCAACAGTGCGCCGATGAAAGATAGCAATGTCACCAATATTTGCATTGATGCCGGCCAAGCCTTTGGCACCGGACATCATGAGACCACCAAGGGATGTCTTGAAAGTCTTGATCGCCTGAAACGGTTAGGTCAAAGTTATAGCAATATTATTGATGTTGGCACAGGCACTGGCCTGCTTGCTTTTGCTGCGCGCCATCTTTGGCCGACATCCCGGATTATCGCCAGTGACATTGATCCCGTCGCCGTTCAGGTCAGTGCTGAAAATGCCGAAGTCAATAATATCGCAATCGGCCGTTCCCATCGGGCAATCCAACTGCAGACCAGCAACGGTCTCGATCACCCTGCCCTTCGCGACCGCGCGCCTTATGATCTGATCATTGCCAATATATTGGCGGGTCCGCTGATCGCGCTGGCCCCGCAACTTGCCGCAGCGGCAACCTCCGGCACAGTTCTGGTCCTTGCAGGCCTATTGGAAACCCAGAGAGCGGAAGTCCTGCATGCTTATATCCGGGTAGGCTTTCGCCCGCGTCATAGCCGCATGGAAAATCAATGGCCGTGCCTGACGCTCGTCAAAGCAAAAGAATATGGGCCTGCTAAAACACACCGGATTTTGAGATCACCACTGGCATCAGACTATTTTGGAGAATGCTGACCGGTTAAACGATAACCGCTCTGTCCGACTTTGCACTGGGATGGTCCTGCTTGCCACGCGTCAGTACAACGTCGTCGTCGATAATATCGGCAATCGCAATGTCCGGCATATCGGCAATTTTCTCGTAAACCGGTTTGAAATCGGTCTCGACAGTCACGCGCAACAGCTCGTCGAGACTGGGAATAACAAAGTAATTTTGCTGAAAATCATCAATCCGATATTCGGTGCGCAAGACCCTTTCCAGATCGAACATGATACGATTGGGGCTGTCGCTATCGAGTGCGAAGACACTTTCGCCATAGCTGGAAACTATTCCGGCACCATATATACGCAGCCCTTCCGGTTCCTGAATCAGGCCGAATTCGACAGTGTACCAATATAGTCTGGCGAGCTGTTTCAGCGTCCCGAATTTCAGCGCTCTGAGGCCGCCACGCCCATAAGCGGCCATATAGTCAGCAAAGCGCTGATCCGCGAGCATTGGAACATGTCCAAAAACATCATGGAAAATATCCGGTTCCTGCAGATAATCAAGCTGATCCGGTTTTCGAATGAAGTTGCCGGATACGAAGCGCCGATTGGCAAGATGCTCAAAAAAAACGTCATCCGGTACCAGACCTGGAACGGCCACCACTTGCCAGCCAGTCGCATCCATCAATATCCGGTTGAGTTCCTCAAAATCCGGAATGCCGGGTTTCGACAGTTGCAATATGTCAATGCCATCAAGAAAGGCCTGCGCCGCACGCCCTGGCAACATTTCCCGCTGGCGCGCAAAAAGCGTGTCCCAGGTTGCATGTTCCTCGGCGCTGTAAGCGGACCAGTTCTGATCTATTGTCCAGTCGGCATTTGCGTGCGCTGGCGGCTTGTCATAGACATGGGTTTCCGGGTCGGGGGCTGTCAACATGACGGCATCTTACAGCAGAAAAGGTTTCAATGGCAACTTCTCGCATGAAATGGCCCAAACGCATCATCAAAGGTCTCGTGGCTGTAGTCATGCTGTATCTTGTCGCTGCGTTATTCGGCAGCATATTGCCAGCCAATCAATTCTGGAAAAGCCCGGATGATGGCATCGAATTGTTCATAGAAACCAATGGTATACATACTGGTATCATTATGCCGATTCAAACTGATGTGTATGATTGGTCAGAACTGGTCCGTCCCGAACATATGGGTGAACCGGCAAGATATGGCAGCCACATTCTGGTCGGTTGGGGTCACGAAGGTGTCTATCGCAACGCGGAATATTGGCAGGACCTGCGTTTCAAGGACGCCGCCAGTGCCGTATTCGGCAGTGATGACGTCCTGTTGCATATCTATCACCTGAACTATCCACAGGCTTATCCCCATTATCGCCGGAGCTTCCGGGTCAGCGAGGCTGAATATCGTCTGATTGTCGCTGCGATAAAAGGCCGTTTTGTCCTGAATGATTCTGGCCAGCCGATCCCGTCCAAGGGCTACGGCCAGAGCGACCTGTTCTACAAGTCCTGGGGCCACTACAACGCCTTTTATACTTGTAACAGCTGGACTGGCGACGTCTTGCGTAAAGCAGGTATCAGAACCGGAATCTGGACTCCTTTTCAGGGCGGCGTGATGCGATGGTTTTTGGAATGATTTTCGAAAATGGGCAAATCAAATTGACAAGCTATAAGGTTGCGGAATGATGGCGTCGCCGGGAGAGCAGCGGATTCAGCACGACTATTTCCCCATAGTTTCGTTCTATATTACCTGATTGCTCAAGTTTGCCCAGCGCTTTGCCGAGCGAAACCCTTGATACGCCGACCAGATCGGCAAGCTCCTGCTGAGTAATCGATATCGAGACTGTGTGCCCCTCCCCCTCGCAAAGACCTAACAGGGCCCGGGCAACGCGTTCGACCGTAGACAGATTGCGCCCTGCATTGACAAGGTCGAAGGCCTGTTGCACCATATGAGCCATTGTTTTCAGCAATATCCTCGCCACACGCGGATCGGACGTGATGGCTTCTTGAAGCTCTTTTTCGCCAATCCGAACCAGTGTCACGTCATTACCGGCAATGGCGTCTACCATCCTCGGAAATTCGCCGAGAAATGCCTGCTCTCCAAAACTTTCACCCGGTCCCAGCACCGCAAAGATCGACAATTTGCCATCAAAGGAATAGCGGCCGATTTGAACGTTGCCGCTGCGAATATGCCAGAACTCCTTGCCCGGATCACCGCGCTGCTGGATCAATTCTCCTTTTGCGAATTGACGTACTAGTCCGAGATTTAAAAGGCGGCAGCGAACATCTTCGGGTAACGCTGTCACAAATCCGGCAGCCGCAAAAGTAGACCGGGAGAAATGGCCTGATTCAACCAATTGTAAACCTCTTAGCATTTGAGAAACCAGCTATCTGCTATCAGCGGATCGATTTCAAGACGTTTTAAGGTCGAGGAGCCCGGCAGTGAGGCCAGAGATATTTGCTATTGTGGGTATTTTCGCGCTGTTCGGCCTGCTCGAACTGTTCCGCACCAAGCTGTTCGCAAAGCCCGAGCAAAATTTCGACGATGCGATGGTAGAGATTATCGGCTCGGCCGTTTTGCTCATTTTCACCCAGCCCATGATCATTGTATCCGCGCAATTCCTGATGGGTGCTGTCGCCCCTCAATGGGCCGGCGCACTGACCAACATCCCGATTCTCGCAGCCATCGCGCTGTTCCTGGTCTTTGACGATATGATGCAATACTGGCTGCACCGGCTGTCACACCAGATCCCGTTTCTCTACAACCTCCACCGGGCACATCATAATGCCAAATATATGAGCATCCGTCTCGTTTACCGGAACAACATATTCTATTATCTGCTGATGCCGAGCATCTGGTTTTCCGGTGTACTCATCTATCTTGGCCTGGGCTGGGTCTATGTCGGTTATATCATTGTCAAAATGGCCGTGATCATTGGCGCACATAGTGATGTTGCCTGGGATGAACCGCTTTATAAAATCAAATGGCTATCACCCGTAATGTGGCTTGTGGAAAGAACCATCTCGACACCCGCAACGCACCATGCCCATCACGGCCGCCACATGGAAGATGGCGCGACCAACTATAAAGGCAATTACGGCAATCTTCTTTTCTTCTGGGACGTCCTGTTCGGCACAGCGAAAATCACGCGCCGCTACCCGGACAGTTATGGCGTCGAAAATCTTGCACCGGCAACCCTTGGTCAGCAACTGGCCTGGCCGCTTTTTCCTGAGAATACGGATGGCGGCTACGGGGTAAAAGAACTCGCAGCCAAGGAAGCTGCGGCGAAGGCCGGTTAACAGGTTGGGGTGGGACCAGGGCGGCTGACGGATGGGGGAAAACCGTCAGTCGCCTTGGACTTTTCCCGGTTCAGAAGATTTCGCACAGCACTCAATAATCCGGCTTCTTGCGCGTCAGCGGATAAGCAAACTGCTTCAAATAACCCTTAGGCACATCTTCCGGTATCCCATAGCCTTCCGGCCATTTGGATGGCGGCAGATAGAAGGTCCCGAACAGCTTGTCGATCCACGGAAAATGGATCGCAAAATTCACATCAAACGCCTCCCGTTCCAGTCCATGATGCCAATGGTGAAAGCGCGGTGTTGCAATCCAGTGACCCAGCCAGTTGAAATCACCCTTGATATTCGCGTGCAGCAGGGACGAGTAGATATAGACGAATGCGATATAGGCCTGCAGCACGGACGGGCTGAACCCCAGGGTCATCATCGGCAAGGATGTGATACCGCGCAGCAATATGATCTCGATGAAATGCATCCGCGCACCGGCCAGCCAGTCCATCGATTTGGCCGAATGATGCACCGCATGAAAGCCCCAGAGAAACGGGAACCGGTGAAAGGTCCGATGAAAGAAATATTGCACCAGATCGGTCAGCACCAGGACGATCAGAAACTGCAATATCCACGGGATGGAGGCGACCATCGCCCGGAATGCATCCCAGCTGTTCGTATTGGCCACCACGACGTTGGACGGGGCCAGCGCCAGAAAGGTCAAAGCCTGCACCATCATCGAGCTGATCAGATAGTAAAACAGATCCTCTCGCCATTCGATGCGGAACAGACGTTGCGACCGTTTATGCGGCAATATCCTTTCCAAAGGCGCGAACATCAGTCCAGTGGCCACCATATTGACGATGAAAAAGTCTAGGCCGAAAAATATGCCCCAGCTTCTCGTATCTTCCGGCTGCACATTGGCCCCTCCCAGAAACGCAGCAGTAATACCAATGGCGAGAGCAAAAAAACCGAGAGACTTGCGGGGGCGCAGCAGCAGGCTCAGCAGCGCCAGCGCATAGGAACCCAGCAACAACAGGTGAACCACTCCGCGAAAACCGGTCCAGTCCTTCACGGCCTGCAATTCCGGAGTGGCGAACCAATCGGGAAAGCGCAGCGCGATCACCATGCCCAGCCCTGCAATGGCCATCACGACCGCGAAAAAGCCGGCGAACCAACCGCTACCGAAACGGCGCACTTCAGGTGGTGCCTCCAGGTCCTTGGCAAGCTGCTTCAATATTCCCTGTTTCTTCGCCATTATTGTCCTCGCAAGTTTTGGCTTATCCGGCCGCCTTCACAATGTCCGCCCATGCCGCTTCGTCAATCACTTCAATGCCGAGTTCGGCGGCCTTTTTCATTTTTGATCCTGCGCCCGGTCCTGCGACGAGCAAGTCGGTCTTCGCACTAACCGAACCCGATGCTTTTGCTCCCAATGCCTCGGCCTGCGCCTTGGCCTCATCGCGGCTCATGGTTTCAAGCTTGCCTGTGAAGACAACGGTTTTCCCGGCCACAGCGCTGTCCCGGGTCTCGACGATATAATCCGGCGGCGTGACCTCGCTCAGCAAATCCTCCCAAACCGCACGATTATGAGGCTCATGGAAGAAATCCGCCAATGCTTGCGCGACCGTTGGTCCGACCCCGTCAATGGCGGTTATCTCTTCACGGATCGCCTCATCCTCGCGCGCTGTTATGCCGATTTCAGCCAATTTGGGCAGCGTTGTGAAATTTTTCATCAGATCCCGCGCCGTTACCGCGCCGATATGGCGGATACCCAGACCAAATAGCAGGCGTGCGGCATCAGCGGACCGTTTCTTTTCCACAGCCGCCAACAGATTATCCACAGACTTTTCCTGCCAACCGTCTCGCGCCAATATGGCATCCCGATGCTGGTGCAGCCGGAAAATATCGGCAGGGCTTTCGATAAACCCGGCTTCGATAAATTCCGCGATACTCTTTTCGCCCAGACCATCAATGTCCAGCGCCGCGCGGGACACAAAATGCACCAGCCGCTGGAACCGCTGCGCCGGACAAATCAGCCCGCCCGTGCAACGGACGTCCACCTCGCCCTCTTCGGCGACCGCCTCGCTGTTACATTCCGGGCAATGATCAGGGAAATTGTAAGGCTCGCGCTTCTCCTCAGCGGTCAGATTTTCTACGACCTGCGGGATGACGTCACCGGCCCGCTGAACCACCACACGGTCGCCCGGACGCACGCCCAGCCGTTCAATCTCATCCCGATTGTGCAGCGTTACATTAGACACGACCACACCGCCCACCGTCACCGGCTTCAACCGTCCAACCGGAGTGAGTTTGCCTGTCCGCCCCACCTGAATATCAATGCTCTCGAGCGTCGTCTGCGCCCGCTCCGCTGGAAACTTATGCGCCAGTGCCCAGCGCGGCGCTTTGGCGACAAAGCCAAGGCGTTGCTGCCAATCGAGCCGGTCAACTTTATAGACCACCCCATCAATATCATAAGGCAGGTCTGCCCGTTCCGCCTCGATATGGCGGTAATGGCTGAGCATTTCTTCCAGCGTTTCAAACCGTTTGACCAAAGGCGACAGCGGAAGGCCCCAGCCTTTAATCGCTGTCATGACGTCAAATGCCGTTTCCCCCGGCAAGGCGCTTGCCACACCCCAACCATGGGCCCAGAATTTCAGCGGACGCTTGGCAGTGATACTGGCATCTTTCTGCCGCAGCGAACCCGCCGCCGCATTGCGCGGATTGGCAAACTGACGGATTTTGTCGGGATCAAAGGTGGTGTTTTTGGCCGCAGCATCAGCCTTGCCTTCGTCCATCAGGCGCGTGTTGAGGCCATCAAAATCAGCCTTGGCCATATAGACTTCACCGCGGATCTCAAAGACATCCGGCGCTTCGCCCGCTAAAGTCTGCGGGATATCCGATATCATCCGGACATTGGCGGTCACATCCTCCCCAATCTGGCCATCACCACGCGTCGCCGCCAGTACCAGTTCGCTCTTCTCGTAACGCAAGGCGCAGGACAGACCATCAATCTTGTCCTCCGCCGTCACCGCCACCGGCTCGCCCTCTGGCAAATTCAAAAACCGCCGCACCCGCGCCAGCCATTCGGCGATATCCTCGTCCGAAAAGCCATTATCGAGGCTCATCATCCGCTGCTCATGCGCCACCTTGGACAGCGGGGAAGCCGCGACAGCCGCGCCGACCAGCTTGTTCGGGCTGTCATCGCGCACCAGATGCGGGAAAGCCTCTTCCAGCTCGTTATTGCGCCGCACCAGCGCATCATAATCCGCATCGGATATTTCCGGCGTGTCTTCCGCATGGTAGAGCTTGTTATGCTTGGCGATAGTCCTCGCCAGACGCATCAGTTCATTGGCTGCTTCGGCTTCGGAGAGATTGGTTTTTTCGGACAAGGTCATCACATTCCAGCGACAGGTGCGACCTCGAACCGATGGCCAAATCCGTTGATCATCGACCTGCCTTTACCAATCGCTTCCTGTACAGATTCCAGTTGTAATGAAGCCGTGTGCGCGTCCTTGGTCTCCCAGTATTTGGTGATCCAAATTGCATTTTCGTCGTTCATGTCTTTCGATATCGCGTAAGACAGGTTACCCGGCATATTGCGCGTCCCCTTTGCCAAAATGGAGATTAATTCATCACGCTTGCCTTCGGCAACTTTCATCTGACCGATAATACCGTAAGCATTTTCGAGTTCTGTATCTTTCATTTTTGCAATCCCTGCTGATGTAATAATTGGCAGAACAGCCCCGACCAAACCACCGCCAAAAATCTGCATTAAATGCCTCCGGTCCACTCAAACACCCTCCAGCAAACGATCCGCCTGCGCCCTCGCCTCATCGGTCACGTCGGCGCCTGACAGCATCCGTGCAATTTCCTGACGACGGCCATCGTCATCCAACGCGTTGACATCGGTCCGCGACACCGTGCCGTTGGAGCTTTTGTTGATCAGCATATGGGCGTTACCCTTGGACGCGACTTGCGGACTGTGGGTCACGACCAGCAATTGCGCGCTGTCTGACAGGCGCGATAGCCGGTCGCCAATGGCTGAGGCCACCGCGCCGCCGACGCCGCGGTCGACCTCGTCAAAGATTATCGTCTTTGCCCCGCCCTCTTCGGCCAAGGCCACTTTTAAAGCCAATATGAAGCGCGACAGTTCACCGCCAGAAGCGATCTTGCCCAGCGGGGCCAAGGGTGCGCCGGGGTTTGTGGATATCAGAAATTCGATCCGGTCCATGCCATTGGCACCCCAAAGATCTTCTTCCAGCGGTTCCAGCAACGTTTCAAAGCGTGCGGCATCCAACTTCAAAGGAGCGAGTTCCCCGGCCACGGCTTTGTCGAGTGATTTGGCCGCTTTGGTCCGTTTGAGCCGCAACGTCTCCGCCGCATCCACATAGGCCTGCCGGGCGGCTTTCACATTTGCTTCCAACGTCGCCAGCGACTTCCCGCCGTCGCTGATAGCAGCCAGCCGGCTTTCCAGGTCGATCAGTAACTGCGGCAAAGCATCGCCCTCAACCCGATGCTTGCGCGCCAAGGCACGCAGGTCAAAGAGCCGCGTTTCCATGTCGTCGAGCCGCTGCGGATCAAAGGTGAGCGCATGGGCCGCGTCATTCAGCTTTTCTTCCGCCTCACTGGCTTCGATCACCGCGCGGTCAATGGCCTGCAACGCTTCTGCCAACAACGGATGATCTTCCGAAATCCGGTCCAGCCGCCGCGCCGCCGCCCGCAGGGACGCCAGACCGCCATTTGATCCATCAAAAGCCGCTCTGATCGCTTCGAGATCACCGGTTAGCTTCTCGCCCTTCATCATCGTCGCACGCTCGAGGGCTAATTCTTGTTCTTCACCCTTTTGCGGCGCGAATTTGGACAGTTCGGCTACGCTATGCTCAAGATATTCGCGGTCCTGTTCCGCCGCTTCCTGATCGTCCAACGCTGTTTGCAACACGGCTTTTGCAGACTGCCAACCTTCAAAGGTTTGCCTGACTTTTGCGCCGTCAGCGCCAGCATAGGTATCGAGCAAAGCCCGATGGCCCTTGGGATTGATCAAACCGCGATCATCATGCTGTCCGTGTATTTCGATCAACCTGCTACCGACTTCACGCAACAAAGCCGCTGAACATGGTTGATCATTGACAAATGCCCGGCTGCCGCCATCGGCCTTGACTGACCGTTTGATAATCAATGGCTCGCCCGGCTCCACATCAATATCATTGTCCTGGAGATAGACCGCCAGTTTGCTGTCGTTAGTGGGCGCGTCAAAGCTCGCCGTCACCTGTGCCTTTTGCGTTCCTTGCCGGACCAAACCGCTATCCGCTCGATTGCCCAACGCCAGGCCAAGTGAGTCCAGCAGGATCGATTTACCCGCCCCGGTTTCGCCGGTCAGCACCGACAAGCCAGACCCGAATTCCAGGTCCAGCGCCTCGATAAGAACTATGTCACGAATGGAAAGGGACTGCAGCACAGCCCCCTCTTAAATCACGTTTATCTTAGCTGCAACGCTCCATAACATTTGGAACGCGGCAATTTACAAATGATCAGGTTGCGCCGTGTTTTTGCACCAGCTCATAAGCCCGTTCATACCATTTCGAGCCGGGATAATTTGTACCCAGAACAGCTGCGCTTTTCTTCGCTTCTGCAGGAATGCCCAATGCCAAATAGGATTCCGTCAAACGCATCAAGGCCTCGGCCGAGTGGGTCGTGGTTTCATATTTGTCGATAACCGTGCGAAACCGGATTGTCGCCGCCAGCCATTTGCCGCGACGCTGGTAAAAACGGCCAATTTCCATTTCCTTACCCGCCAGATGGTCGTTGACCAGATCCATCTTCAACAGCGCATCCGCAGCATAGCGTGTATTAGGATAGCGACGCGCCACTTCACCCAGAGTTGCAAGGGCTTGTTCGGTAATCTTCTGATCCCGTGTCACATCACTAATCTGCTCATAATAGCTGAGCGCGATCAGATAATAGGCATAAGGCGCGTCTTTATTGCCGGGATGGATAGACAGGAAACGGCGCGATGATTGAATCGCCTTGTTATAGTCACCGGCTACATAATAACTGAACGCACTCATCTGCTGCGCACGGCGGGCCCAGGGCGAGTAAGGGTGTTGGCGTTCGACCTCGTCGAACAAGGCGGCTGCGATCTTGTACTGACCACGATCAAGCCGGTCTTTTGCAGCATTATACAGCGTGTTCACATCGCGAGCGACATAGCGGGTATCCGCACTGCCGCCACCTCCGCCACCTAGCCCTGCACAGGCAGACAGCATTGTTAGAGACAGGGTCGATGCGAGGACGAGGCTGATTTTTCTATTCATGGCAAATCCCTTAAACGCAAATCTTGAGCAGGCCAACAGGTTATTGGAGTGCGTGGTTAAAGGATCGCATAACGCGGCCTTGTTATCTGTAAGATGAATGATGCCTTTATTCTCCAGCACTTTGGTTAGCGGCATCATTGACCAAAAATACCACATAGCCGCGAAAATTGGGATTTTGCTTCAATGAAGCGGGAGCACGCCATTCCCCGCCTTGCACCAGACCAATACGAAACGGCATCGGCAAATCATCGATATTGTCGAGCCAGCGCTCGTAACCCGGTATAGTGCTACGCCCCTGATAAACCTGAAACACGGTCTCATCGATCACATCAGCCAGCGAAGCTAGTGCGGCAGGATCTCCATTGGCGCTCCAGTCCAGCAGCCCGGTAATACCAAGGGTATATTGCTCCGGAAGCTGTTCCCGAAGGTCGCGCAAAAAAGCCGCATATTGATCCAGCGCGCGGGTATTTGCATCAAAGTCAATTTGTAAACCGACCACAACATTGCCTTTCGCAGACCACTGCCCCAGCCGGGTCAATATCTGACGATAGACTTCCGGCGACAAGTCAAGTGTCTCCACCCGTATAACCATCCAGATTTTTGCATGTTTGATGTCAGGAATTCCCGGCCGCAGCGACACCAAAGTCTTTGCATCCGACGCTCGCACTTCGCCCTCCAGAATATAGACGGTCTTCGCACGTTCAAGAACCGGCTGCGGCCTAACACCCGCCCACAGCCAAAAACTGTCATGATCAGAGGCGTTTACTGTTTGATCTACCTCCCGCTGCTCACAGGCCAAGAGTGTCAGCGACATGATCGCAATTATGAACCCCAGAAAGGTACGCCGGTCCACTACCAGTAATATTTCAAGGCCTTGGCCCATTTCGAATTCGGATAACCGTTTTTCAACCGCCGGAACCAGGCTTTACGCTGCGACACTTCGACAGATTTGCCACCACAGCTATTATTTCCGGTGCGGGCATAGCAATAGACTGCCCGATACAAGGCATAGGATATATCTTCCTTGTTGGCACGCCGATCGGCAATGATGTCCTTGTAGATATCCTGTCGCACCAGCTCGTCACTGGCGAATTTTGATTCTGCGCTTCCCAATGCACCTTCTTTCGGCAAGCGGTTACTCATGCTGAAATAGTCGAAACCATTCAGGCGAATAAATTCCCCCAGGCACAGACGCGCGCGGTGCTGTTTCGGGCTTTTTGCCAGCGACCGAACCGTTGCCGTCAGGCTAGGGCATGAAAACTCATCCTCGACAATTCCCTTGTTGAATAGTCCCAGTGGAACATTTTCATCGGCGTGGAGCATTGTCAGATATCCGTTTATCACCGCATCGGCCGGGATTGATCTGGAATCCTTCAAAAAGTCCGAATATTGGCCGCTAGCCAGTTGCTTGTAGAGCAAGGTGAATAAGGCCACTTGCCGCTCATGCGCTGATCGTGACTGATCGCCAGCCGTACGCCGCAGGATGTCAGGGCCGACGGAATATTGCAGCAATATTTCGCGAATAGTCTGCTCCTGAACCAGGGAATCAGACTCAAAAACTTTGTCCACCTGACCTTTGGATTCCAGGCTGGTCGCCAGTCCTAGTTCAACAAACGGACGCTGATAAGGTTGCTTTGCGCCAGCGATCATATCTCGCCAGAACCCTTCTTCATTACGGTCGTTGAGCTGGGCAAGTGCCATGCCGCGCAACGCTTGCCGGCTGAATTGCAGATAGCTGAAGTTTTGCTGTCGTGCGGCATCCGGAATGAGTTGCAAAACTCTGCGAGCATCACCCTCCACGTGAAAGGCGTGGCTTGCCTGCAAAAATTCGTAAATTGCCGGGCTATCCGACAAGGCATCTTTCATTCCATTTAACTCGGCAAGGCTGATTTGCGTGCCCTCGTAAACCGGTTCACGCATTTTTTGGAGGGCTATGACCGCCAATAGCAGTGGATCGGAAACCTGCGTTTTTGCCTTGTCGTTATACAACAGCTTTACATCAACCTCTTCTGCAAAAGCACCAGGATCAAGACTGTTTGTTTGCGCCAGCATCTTCTCGTAAGCACCAACCAGGTTTTCATTCTCCCCTGCCAGCCAGAAAATACGCCGCATCAATCCCTTTGCCGAGGCTGTGTAACGACCTTCTGGAAAATTTTTGATGTAAGCGTCAAAAACCTTTTTCGCGTTCGTTATCGCTATTTTGTCAACGGCGTCCGGCCCTGAAAAATCACCCCAGTTACCGAAAGCGGATACCTGCGCACGATTTATCTCGGTACGGCCAATCATATAAATGGCGGTTTCGCTCAGCCAGCCATTCGAGCTTTTGGTAAGCTCTGCAAAACGATCATGCGCCACCTTGAAATCACCAATGTAAAACGCCTGCGCACCAAGCAGATATGTCAGAAACTCTCGCCCTTTTCTTGACCGGATCATTTTGGATGGATCACTCCATTCCAGTTTCGCCAGCGCCTTTTGTTCTTCAGAAAAATAATAACGGGAATAACCGCCGCGCTGCGGATCAGCGCAGATCGAAAAGATAGTGGAGCGAGCCGCTATCAGTGCATCTTGCTCTTTCCGTTTTATCTTTGCAGCGCGTAGTTCAGCTTCAAACAGCTGCGTTCCGGCGTGATAGCTTTGGCAACGAGAGCCGCCGAAACGGGACCGGTCGAGTTTTTGGGCAGGCTTGGGATAAAGTGCCTGATCAAATGTGTTCCAGCGGAAGAAATTTCGCCCTTGTCCTTCATAAAGATCAGTTTTGGGGTAGCTGAAATCGGAAGCATTGGGAACGCGGTCCGCAAGCAACAGCATCATATTGGTCCGCGTATCATTAGCCGGCGTGAGGACAGCTATCCCGGAACAAGTCGCGTCAGTGCCAAGCTTCCATTCAGGATAGCAGCCAAAGTCTCCGCTGGCCTGAGCCGGACCGGTCAACAAGAGAGCTGTGAAAGCTGCAAACCCCGCTAGCAAAAATTTTTGCATTACCATCCCCCATCCGCTTTGATCGCCCGAAACACCGGACTCGATAGATTTGAGTTTACCTTGGGCCCCACAAACAACAAGGTCGCAATATTTTCAAAACGTGCTGATCATTGCTTGAATCTATCTGTTCGCAAGATAACCGAGTCTTGATATCTGCGCGATGAATGCGCAAACTGAGCTTATGACAGACGCCCCCAACACCCCCACAAACCCTGTCCCTCAAAATAATAGCGGTGTCCCGACCGTTGATGGTGCTGATCCCTATCAGCGGGAGGAACAGACATTTCCCACTCTTAAAGAGAGTCACCTCGACCGAATGCTGTCTTTCTGTGAAAAGGAAACGGTGAAAGACGGGGCTCTGTTGTTCGAACGCGGCGAACGCAGCGTGGACTTTTTCGTCATCCTGTCCGGTGCGGTCGAGATTTTCGACACAGATGATCAGGGCAATGCCAATGTTTTTACGGTCCACCGGAAAAACCAGTTTACCGGCGAGCTTGACCTGTTCAATGATCGCGAAATTCTGGTTAGTGGGCGCGCATCGGGTATAACCGAGGTTCTTCGTTTCAAGCGTGCCGATTTTCGCCGGATGGTGGTGGCCGAGCCGGATATTGGCGAAATCATCATGCGCGCCTTCATTCTGCGCCGGGTGGGACTGATCCAGCATGCACAGGGCGGCGTTACAGTGATCGGGCGCAAGCAAGATGCTGTCACGCTTCAAATTGATCGGTTCCTGACCCGCAATGGCTATCCGCACCGCATGCTGGATATTGATGCCGATGAGGACAGCGCGAGCGCGATGGAAGGATTTAGCATTGATCGCGGTGACCTGCCGGTAGTCATTCTGCCGGACGGAAAACTGGTAAAATCGCCATCAGATAAGGAACTGGCCGATGCGCTGGGCTTGACCGAAGAATTGCGCCCTGACCATCTTTACGATCTTGCCGTTATCGGTGCAGGGCCTTCCGGCCTCGCAGCAGCCGTGTACGGAGCCTCAGAAGGGCTGGAGACTATCATAGTCGAGAAGCTGGCACCGGGCGGTCAGGCAGGTACAAGTTCCAAAATCGAAAATTACCTGGGCTTCCCAACAGGGATTTCGGGACAGGCACTGGCCGGACGCGCCCAGATACAGGCCCAGAAATTCGGCGCAAAGCTCGCCATTTCACGCAACGCGGTGGGGTTGGATTGCGATGGCGATTACAACAAGGTCAAGCTGGAAGGTGATGAAGCCATCTGCGCCCGGGCCTTGGTTATCGCGACGGGCGCCAGTTACCGCAAACTGAACCTGGAAAATGACGAAAAGTTTGAAGGTCAGGGCATTCATTATGCAGCTACTCCAATGGAAGCGAAACTATGCCATGATGAAGAAGTGGCGGTTATCGGCGGCGGCAACAGTGCCGGACAAGCCGCCATGTTCCTCTCCCAGACCGCTAAACATGTCCACCTGCTGATCCGCAGCGACAGTCTGGCCGCCAGCATGTCGAGCTATCTTATCGATCGTCTTGAGGCATCGCCCAAGGTCACGATACGATTTGGAACGGCAATCACGGAACTGATCGGCAAAAACCATCTGGAATACCTCCGCTGGAAAGGGCCTGATGGCATTGAGGACAAGGATATCCGAAATGTCTTCGTCATGATCGGTGCAGTTCCGAATACCGATTGGATTGGCGACTGCCTGCAATTGGACGGTTGCGGTTTCATTCGCACAGGCAGTGATTGTCAGGGCGAGCCAACCGACAGTCCCTATATGACAAGTCGCCCCGGTGTTGTCGCTGTAGGTGATGTCCGGTCCGGCTCGGTCAAGCGGGTGGCATCCGGCGTCGGCGAAGGGTCTGTGGTTATTCAGGCTGTGCACAAATTTCTGGCCGATCAGAAAGAGGCCGAGCAAGTTAAGAGCCAATTGGAAATGACATAGAAAAAGGGCCCCGCTTTCGCAGAGCCCTTTTCATGCAATCTTTGCAAAGACCTAGTCTTCGGTGATCGAGCTTGGCAATGGAATATCGCCGCCCTCATCTTTTGGACCGTCATTGTTTCGGCCACGACCGCGTCCACCGCCGTCACGTCCCCGACCACGGCCACCGCCGCCATCCCGGCGCGGACCGCGCGGTTTGCTTTCGCGTGGAGGACGCGTGTCTTCCAGCTCTTCACCGGTTTCCTGATCGACAACCCGCATCGACAGGCGAACTTTGCCGCGCTGGTCAATCTCGAGAACCTTGACCTTGACTTCCTGACCTTCGGACAGTTCATCAGCAACCTTCTCGACACGCTCATTCTTGATTTCAGAGACGTGGACGAGGCCGTCTTTACCGCCCATGAAGTTCACGAACGCACCAAAGTCGACGAGGTTCACGACCTTGCCTTCGTAGATTTTGCCAACTTCGGCTTCTTCCACAATGCCTTCGATCCATTTCAGAGCTGCTTCGATCTGCGACTTGTCGGAGGATGAAACCTTGATCAGGCCTTCATCGTCAATGTCGACCTTCGCGCCGGTTTCGGCCACGATTTCGCGGATCACTTTACCGCCGGTACCAATAACGTCGCGGATCTTCTCTTTGTTGATCTGCAGCGTTTCGATACGCGGAGCATGCTCGGACATTTCGGTACGAACCGATGACAGAGCTTTGCTCATTTCGCCAAGGATATGTGCACGGCCGCCGCTGGCTTGTTCCAGAGCAGACTTCATGATTTCCTGCGTAATGCCGGCAACCTTGATGTCCATCTGAAGCGACGTGATACCTTTTTCGGTACCGGCCACCTTGAAGTCCATGTCGCCGAGATGATCTTCGTCGCCGAGAATGTCGGAGAGAACGGCGAAATCTTCGCCTTCCAGGATCAGACCCATCGCAATACCGGAAACCGGACGCGCCAATGGCACACCAGCGTCCATCATTGCAAGTGAACCACCACAAACGGTCGCCATGGAAGAAGAACCGTTGGACTCGGTGATGTCAGACAGCACACGGATTGTGTAAGGGAAATCATCCACTGTCGGCAATACCGGACGCAGCGCGCGGAAAGCGAGCTTACCATGACCGGTTTCCCGGCGGCTGGTAAAACCGAAACGGCCCACTTCGCCAACCGAATAAGGCGGGAAGTTATAGTGCAGCATGAAGTTGCTGTAGCTCAATCCGTCCAAGCCATCGATCATCTGCTCGGCATCTTTGGTGCCAAGCGTCGTGGTTACAATCGCCTGTGTTTCACCACGGGTGAACAAGGACGAACCGTGGGTCCGCGGCAGCAAGCCAACCATGGCTTCGATCGGGCGAACCTGATCCAGCTTACGGCCATCAATACGCGTGCCGTCCTTGATGATCGCACCGCGAACGATTTCCGCTTCCAGCTTCTTGACCATCTTGCCAGCGGTCATTTGAACCTGACCTTCTTCTTCGGCATATTTCTCTTTGGCTTTTTCGCGAACCGCATTCAACGCGTCGCTACGCTCTGATTTGTCGGTTTTCTTGTAAGCCGCAGCAATATCGTCACCAACCAGCTTGCGCAGGTCTTCTTTGATGTCGCTATTGTCTTCGGCAGAAGCCAGTTCCCAAGGCTCTTTCGCAGCCTGTTCAGCAAGCTCGATGATCAGGTTCGCGACATCCTTGGATGCTTCATGCGCAAATTGAACGGCACCAAGCATGACATCTTCGGAAAGCTCTTTGGCTTCCGATTCCACCATCATTACAGCGCCAGGTGTCGCCGCAACAACCAGATCGAGATCGCCCTCGGCAACTTCTTCCATGGATGGGTTCAGCTGATATTCGCCTTCTTTGTAACCGACACGAGCCGCACCAATGGGCCCCATGAAAGGAACGCCGGAAATGGTCAGCGCAGCAGAAGCCGCAACCATCGCCAGAATATCGGGTTCGTTCTGACCGTCATAGCTCATCACCTGACAGATCACGTTGATTTCGTTGTAGAAACCTTCGGGGAACAGCGGGCGGCAAGGACGGTCAATCAAACGCGATGTCAGTGTTTCTTTTTCCGTCGCGCGGCCTTCACGCTTGAAGAAACCGCCCGGAATACGACCAGCGGCTGAGAATTTTTCCTGATAGTGTACGGTCAGCGGGAAGAAATCCTGTCCTTCGCGTACCGATTTGGCGGCTGTCACTGCACAGAGAACAACCGTTTCGCCGAGGGTCGCGAGTACCGCGCCATCAGCCTGACGGGCAATACGGCCCGTTTCGAGGGTGAGGGTCTGTCCGCCCCACTCCATTTCAACTTTCTTTACATCAAACATTCGTATTTTCCTTTGTCCCGCCTGCCCTATGCAGTGCGGGGGCTTTCATTTGTCCAGCAATCCGGCTGAACAGCGGTTCGGGGTCATTTGTGCCCCTTGTGTGGAGCATTGCTGCCTTATTGCTGCAACGCCCAATAAGAAAACGGCCCCGCAAGGAGGCCGTCTTCGAAACTCTTATTTCCGGAGACCAAGGTCTTTAATCAACTTGGAATAGCGTCCCGCATCTTTCTTGCGGAGATAGTCCAGCAAGCTGCGACGCTTGTTGACCATCATCAGCAAACCACGACGGGAGTGGTTATCCTTGTGGTGGCCTTTGAAATGCTCGGTCAGGTTCACGATACGCTCGGTGAGGATCGCAACCTGAACTTCCGGGGAACCGGTATCGCCTTTTGTCTGGGCGAATTTTTCAATCAGTTCCTGTTTTTTTTCTGCGGTAATCGTCATAATCTAATTTTTCCTTCGAACATCTTTACATATTAAATCCGCGAACAACCTTTACGGTTCCAACAACAAGCTCTGCCAAGGCAACCGGAGAACCATCTTCGGTCGCTAGAAAAAGCCCGTCATTTGGCGGGTTCCCGATCAATTCCTGTTCGTCCAGCACTTGGCCTTGTCGAAGCAGTCTTGCCTGATCAGGAGTGAGGTCAAAAGCCGGGATGTCGTCCAGCCCCGCCTCAAGCGGCAAGAGACAATCTTTAATGTCCGCGCCCTTACCAATTTCATTGAGTTTGTCCAGCGAAATCGCATGATTGAGCGTAAACGGCCCCGCCTTTGTGCGGCGGAGCATGGAAACATGGCCAAAAGTACCAAGCGCACGCGCAATATCGCGGGCCAGAGAGCGGATATAGGTGCCTTTGGAAACATTGGCTGTGAGAGTCACAGAATCAATCCTCTCCCCTTGAGGGAGAGGAAACGGAGACTTGACAGCTTGCTGCCCTAGTCGAGTTGGCGAGGGGGCTGGCTTGGCGCTCCCTCTCTTCCTCTCTCCAAGCTTAGCTAACTCGCTTTGCTCATAAGCATCGCTGTCCTCTCCCTCCGGGGGAGAGGAAATGGAAAGGGCATATATCTCCACCGCCCGCATCTTCATCTCAACCGCTTCGCCGGCCCTCGCCAGATCGTAAGCGCGCTTGCCATCAATTTTCAGCGCCGAATATTTGGGCGGTATCTGATCAATTTGCCCGGTAAATTGGGGCAAGACAGCCTTCACCTCAACCAAGGTCGGAAAATTGTCAGAGGTTTCAGACACCTCCCCTTCAGCGTCCAACGTCTCGGTCTCTTTTCCGAAAGCAATCGTAAACTCATAGATTTTCGACGCGTCCAGCATACGCCCGCACAGCTTGGTCGCCTCGCCTATGGCAATCGGCAAAACCCCAGTCGCCAGTGGGTCCAGCGTCCCGCCATGACCAACCTTGGTCTTGTCCTTGCCCTTACCGAGAAGCCCGGCCTCACGCATATTGCGTTTAACCGCACCAACGGCTTGCGTTGATCCCAGTTCCAACGGTTTGTCGAGAATGATCCAGCCGTGCGGTTTCAAATATATTTCCTAGAATATTGCATCAGGAATTCGGCCATGCCAGACCGATAGCGTGATCACGGACCGAAGCCGACCATTGTTTGGACAGCAATTCAAAACGTTCGCGGTCATCTGCATAAAGCGCCCTTATGACTTCCTCAAATTGCGGCCAATCCCCCGCGATGACAGTCAGGAAATGATAGGCCGCATCTTGTCCCTTTCGTTTATCCAAGCCTGTTTTTCTTGCCTGATCAACCAATCGGCGCAATGTCGCTGACGCTCCACCGGATTGTTTTCCAAGCCAGTCCCAATGCCGTGGAAGCAAGGTAACCTCCTTGGAAACCACGCCAAGTTTTGGCCGCCCCCGCTTAGTCGGCGCTTCTGTTTCGTTGGTAGCCCGCAAATCAAAATCTATCTGGCTGCCGGTCTCGTCATCGAAAACCAAAATGTCGGAACTCCGCTTGACCGCAGGCAAAGCCCGCAAAGTGTCAATAATCTCGGAGCGCGACCCTGTCGCTAACCAGTTTGCTTCCGAAAATGCTGTATAGGTTGTCATGGGTAATCCTTTCGGACGCGCATTTATACCCTGATAATATTAGAGTCAATATACCCGGGTAAAATATTCTTACCGGCTTAAACGGGCTTTCCCCACTCCTCCTGGAGCAGGCCAAATACTGCCGTATCGCGAATATAGCCAGTCCAGGTAATCCGGTTTTTCCTAAGCGTTCCTTCATGCTTGGCACCCAGTTTGAGCACCGCCGCCATGGACCGCTTGTTACGCGTATCCACGCGAAATTCGATGCGGGTAAAGCCGCAGGCAAAGGCGTGATCGATCATCAGCTTTTTCATCACATCGTTAAAGCCGCTGCCGCGCACTGATGGTGCGATATAGGTGCCACCTATTTCGGTGACTTTGGTCTTGGGATCGGCATTGATATAATTGCTCATGCCAACCAGCTTGCCAGTCTCGGTATTTATCACAGCGAGTTGCACCCAGTTGTCCGTACTGTGAAAAGCCTTCATCGCCTTGTCGAAATGTTCATCCAGCATCGAGACCGGGTAAATGTCCCAGATCTCCTGATCCTCTGCGCAGGCCGCACGCAGCGGTTCGATATGGTGCTGGGCCAATGGTTCCAGACGGACCGAACCTTCCTCCAGTACGGCCGACAATTCAGCCATTGAGCTTTTCCATGAAATGCTTGCGGCACAGCGCGACATATAACTCATTGCCACCAATTGCGGTCTGTTGACCCGCCAGAACGGGATTGCCCCCTTCATCGACACGCATGTTCATTGTGGACTTGCTACCGCATTCACAGACCGCTTTGATTTCGACCAGCTCGTCCGCGATCGCCAGCAATTGGGCACTGCCGGGAAATAGAGCCGCCTGAAAATCCGTGCGCAAGCCATAAGCCAGAACGGGAATACGTAGCTGATCTGCAACCAGGGCAACCTGAAAGACCTGATCCTTGGTCATGAACTGGGCTTCGTCAATCAACACGCAATCCAGCGTATTCTCATCATGCTCCGTACTGATTTCAGCGAGCATATCTGTATCATTTTCAAAGAGATGTGCTTTTTTCTTCAGACCGATACGTGAGTTGATCCAACCAGCATCTTCCCGGTCATCAAGCGCCGCCGTCCACAGCATCGTGCGCATGCCGCGTTCACGATAGTTGAAATCGGCTTGCAGCAATGTGGTTGATTTACCCGCATTCATCGAGCTGTAGTAGAAATAGAGCTTGGCCATGGGATTGCCTCAGTCTTTCGTCATGCCGAACTAGTTTCAACATTCGCCATGACACTGAAACAAGTTCAGGGTGACGATCAACCATTAATTGCGTTTTTTTCGGCTACTCGTCCTCACCCAAATCCTGAGCAACCTTAGGATTACTCAACAGATTTTCGATATGCGCAGCTTCGTCAAAGCTTTCGTCGGCCAGAAATTTGAGCCGCGCGGCATATTTCATCTTCACTCGGCTGGCGACTTCCTTCTGGAAATAGGCGGTATTGGTTTTCAGCGCCTTGAGCACATCGGCCTCATTCGCGCCCAGCAAGGGTTTCACGAACACCGTCGCATGTCGCAAATCCGGAGACATACGCACCTCGGTGACACTGACACTGGTCGCTGTGAGAAGTTCATCATGCACCTCTCCGCGCATCAGCAGTTCCGAAAGGATATGCCGGACTTGCTCACCCACGCGGAGCAGCCGCACGGAGCGTCCTTCTGGAGATGTGTCGTTATATTTTGCCATTACTTTATCGTCGGTCCAACCTTAGCTGTCGATGTCGCCTTCACCAAAAGCTCACCCGCTTCATCATAGAGCTGCGCTTCCAAAAAAGCGATAGACCGTCCCATGCGGACAATCTGCCCTTCCCCATAAACCCGGCCCGGCAGAACCGGCTTGATATAGGTCACGCTCAAATCCAGTGTCAGCGGCGCATTTTCACCGCCGGATTTTACCAGCACCGGAATGCCAATCACTTCATCCACCATCGCAGCGACAAAACCGCCCTGGATCGTGCCACGGGGGCTGGTGAAGGTCTGAGGCGCATCAAATCGCATCCGGACAGCTCCGGTTTCCTTGTCCGCCTCCAGAATTACCGCGTTTACCGCTTCGGAACATGGTGGGCGCTTAAAACCCAACACGTCTTCTTGCCTCAGCGCCTCAACCATTTCCGTTCCCCAGAAGGACTGATCGGCCGTCAAAGAACGCGTTCTTTCTCTTCAACCTCAAAGACTTCCAGCATATCGCCCGGTTTGATGTCGTTGGTGTCTTCCAGCACCGCACCACATTCCATACCGGCGCGGACTTCCTCGACATCGTCCTTGAAGCGGCGCAGCGAGGCGATGGTCGTCTTGCTGACGATAACATCCTCGCGGGTAAGCCGCGCGAACAGGCCTTTGCGGAGAGAGCCTTCGGTGACCAGCAGACCAGCAGCCTTGTCCCGCTTGCCGGACTTGAACACCTCTTTGACCTCGGCGCGGCCCATGACATTCTCGATCTTCTCTGGACCGAGTTCCCCTGCCATTTCAGCGCGGATTTCATCGGTCAGATCATAGATGATGTCGAAATATTTCAACCGCACGCCATCGCGCTTCGCAATTTCGCGCGCCTTGGCATTGGGCCGCACGTTAAAGCCGATAATCGGGGCTTTGCTGGCGCTTGCCAGGGTCACGTCGGATTCGGTAATCGCGCCGACGCCGCTGTGCAGGATGCGGACCTTGATATCGTCATTGGATATCTTGTTCAGCGCCTGGACAATCGCCTCGGTACTGCCCTGCACGTCGGCCTTGACGAGCAGCGGGAATTCAACCGCACTGTCTGCAGCCGCAGAGAACATGTTCTCCAAACTCGTCGGCGCTTGTGTCGTGCGCTGCAGTTTCTCTTGCTCGGCACGGTAGGTCGCGACTTCGCGCGCGCGTGATTCATTCTCGACTACGGTCAGCTTGTCGCCGGCAGACGGAACGCCGGATAGACCCAGCACTTCAACCGGAACCGATGGACCGGCTTCCTTGGGCTGTGCGCCCTTGTCGTCGATCATTGCCCGGACCTTACCGGTTTGCGAGCCGACAACAAAGATATCGCCACGTTTCAAGGTACCGCGCTGGACCAAAACGGTGGCCACAGGACCACGTCCCTTGTCGAGCTTGGCCTCAATCACAATGCCTTCAGCGGCACGATCCGGGCGGGCCTTGAGTTCAAGCAGCTCCGCCTGCAAGTGAATCTTCTCGATCAGTTCTTCGAGATTGGTCTTCTTCAGTGCAGAAACCTCAACATCCTGCACATCACCGGACATTTCCTCGACGATCACCTCGTGTTCCAGCAGACGCGTGCGCACCTGCATCGGGTCAGCGCCTTCCTTGTCGATCTTGTTGATCGCCACAATCATCGGCACATCGGCCGCCTTGGTGTGGTTGATCGCTTCAATCGTCTGCGGCATCAGGCCGTCATCGGCAGCCACCACCAGGATCACGATATCGGTCGCATTCGCCCCGCGCAGCCGCATGCTGGTAAAGGCTTCATGGCCAGGCGTATCGAGGAAGGTAATCTTGTCGCCGTTTTTCATTTTGACCTGATAGGCGCCAATATGCTGGGTAATGCCGCCTGCTTCGCCAGCAACCACATCGGTCCCGCGCAGCGCGTCGAGCAGCGACGTCTTACCATGATCAACATGACCCATGATCGTCACGACCGGCGGACGCGGTTTCAGCGTTTCTTCCGGATCAACATCCGATTCCGTATCAATTTCGACGTCGGCCTCGGACACACGTTGAATATTGTGGCCAAATTCCTCGACCAACAATTCTGCCGTATCCTGATCAATCGTCTGGTTGACGGTGACCATCGAGCCCATGTTGAACAGGGATTTGACGAGGTCAGCACCCTTTTCACCCATACGCTTGGACAGCTCCTGCACGGTAATTGCTTCTGGAACAATCACATCACGGATCTGCTTCTCACGCGGTTCGCGCGGCTGACCCGACATTTGCGCACGCTTTTCTTTCTCACGCGCCCGTTTGAGCGCCGCAAGCGAACGTGCGCGCGCTGCGCCATCTTCACCGCGTAGAGCGCGGTTAACGGTCAGCTTGCCGGATTGGCGGCGATCACCACGATCGCTGCGTCCGGTTTTTGGCTTTTGCTTCGGTTCAGGCCGCTTCGGAGCCTCAACCGGCGTAAATTTCCGCGCAGGCGGGTGCTGCGAGCCGCTGGTCACTGGCTTGGCCTCGGCAGCTTTTGGTGCTTCTGCCGCTTCGGCAGCCGCCGCAGCCGCCGCTTCTTCCGCCGCCTTAATTTCTTCCTGAGCCTTTTTAGCGGCTTCTTCTTCGGCCTTACGCTTCTCTTCCGCGCGCTTTTTCTCTTCGGCGGTCTGGTCTTTCTTCGCCTTGGTATCGCGTTTGCGCGCTTCTTCCATGGCGGCCAGACGGGCTTCTTCGGCCTCGCGCAGCAATTTTGCCTGCTTTTCCTGACGGGTCAGCACATCTTCCTGCTTCGCCTTAGGGGCTGGAGCGGGTTTCTTTGCTTCTGCTGGAGCAGGCGCAGGGGCGGGTGCAGGCGTTTCCTTGACCACTTCTTTCGCGGCTTCCTGCGCTCCGGGCTTGCCCACCAGCTTGCGGCGTTTGACCTCGACGACGACCTTATTGGTCCGTCCGTGGCTAAACGTCTGTTTGACTTCACCGGGCTCAACCGAACGCTTCAGTCCCAAAGGCTTGCGTGCAGGTTTTGCGGTATCTTTATTATCTTCACTCATCGAACAGACTTAATCCTTAAAAAAATTCATTACTTCAATATTTTAACTGATTAACTTCAAACCAGTTCACGCAACTTTCTTCTCCGCCTCGCTGCCGTCATCAGCCTTATCGGACCCGATAAAGTGACGCCATCTATCCAGCATGTGCGATATTCGCCCCGCCGCCCTGTGGTCGGTTATACCTATATGCACGACATTTTGACGGCCCAATGCCACAGAAAGGGCCTGTCGGTCCACCGGCAATATCTGACCGCGGACATCCTGCCCTTCCCGGTCACTGCCAACGCGCCATGCCTGATCCAGTTTAGAGGACCCGTCACGACCAGCATCAGCGGCGTGGAGGAGCATCTTAAGATCGCCCTGCCGTGCAGCCGTTTCAATCTTTTCTGAACCGGTCAGAAGCATCCCGCCACGCGCTTCCAGACCCAATCTATCTAATGTGGCGCGTTCAAGCGCATTTTCAACCTGTGCGGCCAGATCATCGGGAATATCAAGCTTGCCGGTTTTAAAAGCGCGCGACAATGCGCCTTTCAGTGTGCCCTTGGCCTGCGCCTGCTCCAATGCATTGCAATCGACGCTGATCCAGGCGCCCCGGCCCGGCGCTTTGGCGCGGACATCCGGAGCAATCCCGTCATCGGGGCTGAGCGCCAAACGCACCAATGCTTCCTGGGGAAAGCTTTCCCCAGTCAATATGCATTTACGGTGTGGTGCGCGATCTAAAGGTTTAGAAGGCGTCTCATTGGGGAGCTTCCGCATTCGCGTCCTCCCCTGTTTCTGCCTCGGCTTCAGCAGCCGGAGCAGCTTCTTCCTCGTCGTCAAACCAGTGCGCACGAGCGGCCATGATAATCTCATTGCCCTGCTCTTCGGTCAGACCATATTGCGCCAGTACGCCATCGGGCTCAGGCTTGCGATTGTCGTTGCGGCGGCGTGGTTCGGCTTTGCGCTTCAGGACCAGCTCGTCGGTTGCCAGATCGGCAACATCGTCAAGGGTCTTGAGGCCCGCTTTACCCAAGGTCACCAGCATGGCTTCGGTCATGTAAGGCAGTTCGGCAATGGCATCTTCAACGCCAAGCTCGGTACGCTCTGCCTTGGCAGCGGCTTCCCGGCGCTCCAACGCTTCCAGCGCACGGCTTTGCAGCTCGGCCGCCAGTTCATCGTCAAAGCCTTCGATATTGGAAAGCTCTTCCGGAGCGACATAAGCGACTTCTTCCATTTCGCTGAAGCCTTCGGCGACCAGGAGCTGCGACAGTGTCTCATCCACGTCGAGATCTTCCTGGAACATCGCGGTGCGGACAGCAAATTCGGCCTGACGCTTCTCGCTGCTGTCGGCTTCGGTCATGATGTCGATGGCCAAACCGGTCAATTGTGACGCGAGACGGACATTCTGTCCGCGGCGCCCAATGGCAAGGCTGAGCTGATCATCAGGAACAACCACTTCGATGCGGCCTTCTTCTTCGTCGATCAACACGCGGCTCACCGTTGCAGGCTGCAGTGCGTTCACCACAAATGTCGCGATATCGTCGGACCAAGGAATGATGTCGATTTTCTCGCCCTGCATTTCCTGCACGACGGCCTGAACGCGGCTACCCTTCATACCCACACAGGCACCAACCGGATCGATTGAGCTGTCCTGGCTGATCACACCGATTTTGGCGCGGCTGCCGGGGTCACGGGCGGCGGCTTTAATCTCGATAATGCCGTCATAAATTTCAGGAACTTCCTGAGCAAACAAGAGCTTCATGAAATCGGGATGCGCGCGAGACAGAAAAATCTGTGGTCCGCGGTTTTCACGGCGGACATTCATGATCAGCGAACGGACGCGGTCGCCAACACGAGCGGCTTCGCGCGGAATTTGCTGATCGCGGCGGATAACGCCTTCGGTGCGGCCCAAGTCAACGACGACATGGCCGAATTCAACCGATTTCACGACACCAGTGATGATTTCACCAGCGCGGTCCTTAAATTCTTCAAACTGCCGCTCACGCTCTGCGTCGCGGACTTTCTGGAAGATAACCTGTTTCGCGGACTGCGCATCAATCCGGCCAAGATCAACAGCAGGCAGAGGGTCAACGATAAAGTCACCCAGTTTCGAACCTTTTTCGAGCTTTTCAGCCTGCTTCAGGTCAACCTGCTTGAAATAATCTTCGACTTCCTCGACCACCTCAACCACACGCCAGAGACGCAAGTCGCCGGTTTGCAGGTCGAGCTTGGCGCGAATGTCATTCTCTGCGCCGTAACGGGCCCGCGCGGCTTTCTGGATCGCTTCTTCCATCGCTTCAACGACGATGGTCTTGTCGATCATCTTCTCCGATGCAACGGCATTGGCGATAGCTAGCAATTCAGCCTTATTTGCAGAAATGGCACTGGCCATGATTAGTCTTCCTGTTCTTCGTTTAGAGTATCTTCTTCAATTTCATCCGCGCCATCGGCAGAAACCGGAATGGTCGCAGCAATCAGGGCATCGGTCAGAATCAGTTTTGCGCTATGCACATTGTCGAGAGTGGTCGTTTGACGCCCCGCCTTCTTGTCGTCAATCGCTATTATCTCACCTTCGATGCCGTCTAGCAAGCCGCGCAATTGTTTCTTGCCCGAAACCGCCTCGATCAGATTGATCCGCGCTTCATGCCCGACCCAATTCGCATAATCTTTTGCGCGGGTTAGCGGGCGGTCAATGCCGGGCGAGCTGACTTCGAGCCGGTAGGCATCCTCAATCGGATCGCGCCCCTCTTCTTCCAGTACATCAAATTTTTCTGAAATCCGCCGTGACAAGGCCGCGCAATCATCAATGCCGAGCTGCCCCGTCTCTGGCCGCTCCGCCATGATCTGCAAGGTTGGCTCATCGGCACCTGACACAAACTGCACGCGCACCAGTTCAAAACCCAAAGCTTCCGCTTCCGGTTCGATCAGGTTCACAATGGCAGTCATATCCGTCAAATCTTGCTCTTTCTTTCATCGTCATCCCAGCGAAAGCTGGGATCTCCCTAAGCATTGCGCCTCTTTTAAAGAGATTCCAGCTTACGCTGGAATGACGAATGAGTTTTTGCGCCGGCCCCGTTTGGCGCCAGCCCCTTCAAAATCTCACAATGTTGGGATGACTGCTATTTAGGGATTGATTCCCAAATTTGCAACGTCTTAATTTTGGGTGGCAGGCGGAGGCGCAAATAACCAGCGCGTGACCATCCATGCGAGGGCCGCACCGGCAAACTGGGCGGCGACAAATCCGATCACGTCCGCTGGGGCGATTCCGGCAAAGCTGTTGGAAAAAGCGCGGCCAACGGTAATCGCCGGATTGGCAAAGCTGGTCGAGCTGGTGAACCAATATCCCGCAGAGATATAGAGCCCGACCGCTGGTGCCACCCAATCGGGTCGGAACCGCACCGTCCCCAATATTGTGAACAGCAGACCGAAGGTGGCGATCAATTCCCCGAGCCATTGGCCGCCGCCGGTGCGTGCCTTTTCGCTGAGCTGGAAAACCGGCAATTCAAACATGATATGGGCCGCCCAGACACCAATCAGACCACCGATCAGTTGCGCAGTGACAAACAAAACGCCAACATTCAGTGTCAGTTCTTTGCGCAAGATCATGACAAAAGTGACTGCCGGATTGAAATGAGCACCGGATATCGGCGCCAATATGGCGATCAGCACGAATAATATCGCTCCGGTTGCCAGCGTATTGCCAAGCAGAGCGACGGCGACATTCCCGCCTGCCAGATTTTCCGCCATGATCCCGGAGCCCACCACGGTGACAAACAGGAAAAACGATCCCAGCGCCTCGGCACCGAGCTTTTGCGCCCTCGAAAATTCCCCCATTTTAATCGCTCTCGGCTTCAGCAACAACTCACGCTGGCTTCGCTCTGCTTCAGTTGCGGCGGCTTCCCATAGTGAGTCACCTGCCCGTCCGTGTGGAAAACTTCCCAGATCAATCCGTCAGGGTCGCTGGTCCAGTTTTTCTCTGATGAGGCGTAACAACAGGTTGTTGCGCCTTCTTCGAACCGCGGACCGGCGGCATCCTGCACCCGTTGATAGGCCGTCTCCAACTCTTCGAGATTTTCTGCCTGCAGGCCAACATGGGCAATGCCCGTCTGATCGCTGGCAGGTTCAATCGAAAAATTGATGTACGGGTCATCCAGCATCCATTTGATGTAATCGGGCTTCACGACAGCAGGCTGCTCGCCAAATAGCTTTGCGTAATAGGTCCGGGATTTTTCGAGGTCCGAGACTTTCAGATTGAGGTGAAATCTTTTCATGCGTCTTGTCCTTCCATACATGTTTCGGCCGCGTCTGCGGGCAGGCAGTCATCGCCCGCGCAGCAATTTTCCAAAAGAAACGCCATCAACCGGTTCATCGCCTGAAAATCGGCGCGATAGATGATCGAACGACCATCCCTTTCATCGCTCACCACGCCGCCATTTTTCAGGTGCGACAGGTGAAAGGATAGCGAGCTGGCCGGCATATCGAGTTGTTTGGCGATCTGCCCCGCCGGCAATCCGCTGCGCCCCGCCTGCACCAGCAAGCGAAATATCGCCAGACGATGTTCCTGCGCCAGGGCAGAGAGAGCGTCGACGGCTGTGTGATTTCGAATCGTTTCCATATTTCCAGTATTATCGAAATACAAACGCAGAGTCAATCTCCGCGGCCCTTTCGCAAACTTCGA
This sequence comes from Sphingorhabdus sp. EL138, assembly GCF_900258045.1. Taxonomy (GTDB): domain Bacteria; phylum Pseudomonadota; class Alphaproteobacteria; order Sphingomonadales; family Sphingomonadaceae; genus Parasphingorhabdus. Next base: position 1,305,917 of record NZ_OGVD01000004.1, read on the forward strand.
CAACCAGGAACGCGCTTAGACTGCCACCAGATTGTAAACGAGCTGAGCGACGTAGATGACCAAGAGGATAGCCCCCTCCCACCGCGTTATCCGCCGCCCGGTGGCCGCGAAGATCATCAGCAAGACAGAGATAGCGATCAACAAAGGCAGGCCATAGCTGGTGATCTCACCGGGAATAGTACCCGGCGCAATCACCGCCGTTACCCCGCCGATCAGCAGCAGGTTAAAGATGTTCGAACCTAGCACATTGCCCAGCGCAACCGCACTCGCCCCCTTGTAAGCCGCAATGACCGAAGTGACGAGTTCCGGCAGCGATGTTCCGATAGCAATGACAGTCAGACCGATAACAGCCTCACTCATACCGACAAGGCGCGCCAAATCAACCGCTCCCTCAACCAGCCAGCGTCCGCCAGCAATGATCAGCACAATGCCTCCGATCAGGATAAGAATGGAACGCCAGAGCGGCCCCTCATCATGTAAATGTGTATCGGTCACTTCAAGTGCCTCTGCTTTTTCATGCAATGCACTAGCCCCTACAGGCTGGGTTTTCTCGGCCCAGTAGGCGTAACTGAGATAGGCGCAGAGCAAGATCAGAAAAGCGGCGCCGATGGTGATAGTAATCCCGCTGGTGCTAGCTACAAACCAGAGGATGATAGTGGCGACCAGCGCTAAACCGCCGTCACGCCATAGCGGTCCACGCGGCACGACCATCGGCAATATCAAGGAGGCCGTGCCCAGGATCAGCAGACTGTTGGCGAGATTCGAGCCCACAACATTACCCCAGGCAATACCAGGCGACCCTGCCCGCGCTGCCTCTACGCTAGCCACCAGTTCAGGCGCCGACGTTCCAAAACCGACAATTGTGAGACCTATGAGCAGTTGCGACATACCCGCACGCTCAGCGACACGCACCGCTCCCCGAACAAGCAATTCACCGCCGCCGATCAAGACTACAAAACCAGCCAACAGGGTGAAAATTGCGATCAGCATCCTAGGTTATCTTAACCGTCGCGCTTGCCAAGCAATCGAAGCCGCAGAGCGTTGAGCTTGATAAAACCTTCCGCATCCTTCTGGTCATAGGCGCCGGCATCATCCTCAAAAGTCACCACATCTTCGCTATAAAGGTTGAAGTTAACATCGGCCTTCCGGCCAACAACATTGACCGACCCTTTGTATAATTTGAGCCTTACCGTGCCGGTTACCCGCTCCTGGCTCTTGTCGATCGCTGCCTGCAGCATCTCACGCTCTGGCGCGAACCAAAAGCCGTTATAGACAAGTTCCGCATAGCGTGGGGCCAGTTCATCCTTCATATGCGCCGCGCCACTGTCGAGGGTTAATTGCTCGATCCCGCGGTGCGCTGCGTGATAAATGGTACCGCCGGGCGTTTCGTACATGCCCCGTGATTTCATCCCGACAAAGCGGTTCTCGACCAGATCGAGCCGGCCAATACCGTGCTCACGGCCATAGTCATTGAGTTTTTCAAGCAAGATCGCAGGGCTCATGCCTTCGCCATTAATAGCGACACCATCACCGCGTTCAAAGTCTATGGTTATATATTCCGGCTTGTCCGGCGCATCTTCCGGGTGGTTTGTGCGGGAGTAGACATAATCGGGGACCTCTTCCCAAGGGTCCTCCAATATCTTGCCCTCAGAAGAGGTATGAAGCATATTGGCATCAGTTGAGAAAGGCGCTTCCCCGCGCTTGTCCTTAGGTACCGGTATCTGATGTTTCTCGGCAAACTCGATCAATCTTGTCCGACTGGTCAGATCCCATTCCCGCCAAGGCGCGATAACCTTCACCTCCGGATTGAGGCCATAATAGCCAAGCTCGAAGCGAATTTGATCATTACCTTTGCCGGTAGCACCATGTGCAACGGCATCTGCTCCGGTCAACTTGGCGATCTCGATCTGGCGCTTGGAAATTAGCGGTCGAGCGATGGATGTACCGAGCAGATAAAGCCCCTCATAAAGCGCATTGGCCCGCATCATCGGAAAGACATAATCTTTCACGAATTCTTCGCGCAAATCGTCGATAAAGATATGTTCCGGCTTAACGCCCAGCAGTTCAGCCGTCTTACGTGCGGGCTCCAGCTCTTCACCCTGCCCGAGATCGGCGGTGAAGGTAACAACCTCACAGCCATATTCCTGTTGCAGCCATTTCAGAATAACACTGGTATCAAGTCCGCCGGAAAAGGCCAGAACCACACGCTTTACGGAATCGCTCATGCTCATACTTTCAAAAAGAGAATTTCGCCGCGCCTAACAGGCTCCATATTTGTAAGCAATATGATATGCAGGGTTGAGAGGAGGAAAACATGGCAGAAGCAAAAAACAAGACAAGAGAGAATAATGGTGATGTGAACGCTTTCATTGCCAATGTCGAACATGATGGGCGCCGAGCGGACGCCATGGAATTGCTCGATATGTTCAAGGACATAACCGGCGAAGAACCCAAAATGTGGGGAGAGAGCATCGTCGGCTTTGGCAGTTATCATTATAAATATGACAGCGGGCGTGAAGGCGATATGTGCCGGTCAGGGTTTTCGCCCAGAAAACAAAATCTAAGTCTCTACGTATTGGGCTGTACCAGTGAACAGGAGAACATAGCGAAACAATCGGAATTGCTTGAAAAGCTGGGGCCGCACAAACGCGGATCCTCGTGTCTTTACATCACCCGGCTTGATCGGATTGATCGCGGCATACTGACAGAACTCATCGCATTCGACAAAGTGGCGATGGACAACAAATATCCTCGATAACCGATTTACCCAACAATCAGGCGTTTAAGGTCTGCTCGACCTCTCCGATATAATCGCGCGTCAAGGGCAATGTATGCCGGTTCCGGCTGAACTGAATCTGATAATTACACATGCTGCCGCTCTCAAACGCCGCCGTGGCACCCGCCAGATAAAAGGTCCAGAGCCGGAAGAATCGCTCATCATATAGAGCGACAATCTTTTCTTTATTTGCCACAGTCCGCTTGTACCATTCACGCAAAGTCAGCGCATAATGCAGCCGAAGTGTCTCAATATCCGTTGCCATCAACCGGAAATGCTCGCTGGCCTCGACCGTCTCACTCAATGCAGGAATATACCCTCCGGGAAAGATATATTTACGAGTGAAGGCGTCAGTGGTTCCCGGCTTGCCCATCCGTCCGATCGTGTGGAGCAGCATAACCCCGTCGTCAGTCATCAGATTGGCCGCACAACGAAAAAAGGTTTTGAAATTCGGTACACCGACATGCTCAAACATGCCGACAGAAACTATACGATCAAACTGCCCGGCATCGCGCTCGGCAAGGTCACGATAGTCGATCAACTCAAATTGGACCTTGTCTGCAACGCCCTCTCTTTCCGCCCGCTCCTGAGCGACTTTCAGCTGCTCTTCGCTCAGCGTAATGCCTAGCACATCAACACCAAATTTTTGATTTAGATAGAGTGCCATCCCGCCCCAGCCGCAGCCGATATCCAGCACGCGCTGGCCTGCCTTCAGATCCAGCTTTGCTGCGATATGGGCCTTCTTGTCCAGTTGAGCCTGCTCAAGCGTATTGTCTGGGTCAGTCCAATAGGCACAGCTATATTGCATGTCTTTGTCGAGAAACAGCTCATAGAGATCACGGCTAAGGTCATAGTGATGGGCAACATTGGCCTTGGATCGGCGCTGTCCGTTGATACTATCCAAACGCGCAGCAATGAGGCTTTTGACTTTCTTGAAAGCGCTGGGATCACTCAGGCGGCCGCCTCTTTCCCAACGCTTGTTGGCACGCAGTAGCTGGACCAATTCCATGATATCACCCTGCTCGACAACAAGGCGCCCATCCATAAAAGTTTCGGCAGCACCCAGGCGCGGATCGAGCAATATCTGCCGCATCACGCCTTTGTCGGTCAAACGCACAGCGACATCCGGAAAGCCGGTTTCCGATTTCCCAAATTTTTCCGTCGACCCATCAGCATGAGCTACTGTAATTGATCCTCTTGTTACTACGCTCCCAAGAAAGCGACCCAATATGGACATCCATTGCTCCTCAGCACAAAAAACCCGTTAAATTCCTGCATACCATTCGTAGCTGCCGACATCTTCCCAATATCCGCCCTTGCCTTCACCGATATTGTCCAGAGTGGCAACCGCTTCAATCCCGGTAACATATTTTGCATGTTTATAGCCCAGCTGCCGCTCTACGCGCAGCCTCAGAGGTGCACCATTTTCAATCGGTACAGATTCACCGTTCAGTCGATGCGCCATGATCGTTTGAGGATGGAAAGCGTCGAGCAGGTCAATGCTTTCATAATATGGTCGTCCGCCAAGCCGATCAGCGCAGTGGAAAACCAAAAATTTCGCACTGTCTTGCAGTTGCGCCAAGTCGAGTAACAATTTGAGTGGCACTCCGGTCCATTGGCCAATAGCGCTCCAGCCCTCAACACAGTCGTGCCGGGTGATCTGCGTACGCTGCGGCATTGACAACAAGGCTGCCAAAGAAAAATTTTGAGGTTTCTTGAACAGCCCGGTCAAGCGCAATTGCCAGTCTGCGAAGCCCTGTGCCGCGCTGGCCGCATAGTCTGGAGTCCCTGGATCGCGCGTACCATTTGCTCGGAATTTCGGAGACAGGTCCTTGATGCTATATTCGCTGGCTAGCTCCATCCGGTCACCCAGAGCGCGCTGGACCAGAAAATTTGCATCCTCTGCACTACCCAATATGTTCTGGAAAGTCTGGTTGCGGCTGAGTGCATCACAACCACTCAGCAAACTGCCAGCGCCAAGTGCGCCAGTGGTAATGAGAGTTCGCCGGCTAAGCATCTTACGCATGATCGCTATCCTCTCGTTTGCCGCCGGTGGTCATGGCGCACGTCTGTTTGAATGGCCCTGCCAGCAACAACGTGATCATATGAACAATGAAGAACAATACCAGCAGAGACATGCCAATAAAATGAATGGACCGTGCTGACTGGCGACCACCAAATATATCGGTGAGCCACGGCCAGTTCGCATCCATTGCTGGCGACATCGCCAATCCGGTAAAAATCATTAGCGGCAAAAGGATAAAAATTACCCCAACATAGCTGAACTTCTGAAGAATATTATAGATATTGACCGTACTGGCTTCGTGAAACCGTAACCGCAAATGGTTTCTCACATCGCGCAAGATGTTGGAGGGCCGCCATTCCGCACGAGAAATATGCAAATCTTCTTGCACATGGCGATTGAACATGGATCGGATCATGAAAAATGCTAATCCGACGCTGAAAATCCATGCAAAAAAGAAATGCCAACGCCTTCCTTCAGCAAGGCTGTAGTAGGACGGGATGGTTGCCCAGCCCGGAAAAGCCCATGTCTGTATCTCGCCATTGCTATCTCGCCAGTTGCCGATAAAGCCGGTTGTCTCGATTTTTGTCTCACCTAACCGGACATAACCTAAGGTTTGCGAAGACCCGACAGCCGCCCAGGCATAGTCATCACTGGAGCCATATTCCCCCCAATAGAGCCGCGGGTGAGCATTGAAGATCGTCAAACCGCTCATCACCAAAGCAAGCAAGCAGAGAGCGTTAACCCAGTGCCAGAGCCGGGTCGTCAGCTTGTGGCGCTTTTCAGGACCATTTTTTGAATCTGTATTTTGCATTTGCACCATGTTATCGGATAGTTCGCAATATAGGAACAAAAGGTTACCGGGCAAAATGTGACGAATTTGTCACCTACCATCGCACATAGTGCAAATCCTGTTTTTGAATCAAATAAGCTGTTTACTACCCGTTTCAGCATCAGTATTGGCGTTTCGATTTCTGACTATCAATAATTGAAATAATAGAGTCGGAAATTATTATCTATATATCAAGGGCAATCAAAAAAATGAAAATATTTACTCTCGCGGTTGCGGCCGCAGCTTTCTTTGTCGCGTCCCCGGTAATAGCAAAAGACACTCGCGATTTTTCTGGTTTTAAAGGCACGGCGGTGGTCGGCTACGATAACGCTGACTTCGGCGTGTTTATAACTACCGAGCGCTTTGATCTCAAAAATGCAGAAGGTCTGATATACGGCATCAATCTTGGCTATGATCGTCAGAGTGGTAGTTTTTTGTACGGAATTGAACTCGAAGCAACAGATTCAGCTGCTGATGTTGATGACCGGTTCCTTGGACAAATCGAAATGGGCCGCGAACTTTATGCCGGCGGCCGTGTTGGCTTCGTCGTCAGCGGCAATACTCTGATTTATGGCAAAGCTGGTTATGTCGATGCACGCTTGCGGACGGTCGGCTTCCAAAGCATCGGCCTCGACGGCTTTCGCGTGGGCGGCGGCGTCGAATATAAGATCAACAAGAGCATTTTCGCGCGGGCGGAATATCGTTACTCCGAAATCGACCGGGGAGTAAAACGCAACCAAGGCGTCGTAGGACTTGGGGTGAATTTCTAACTGAATATTTAAATTGCATTGAAGAGAAGGTGGGCGATACGCTCGCCTTCTTTTTATGGTCAGGGCGCGCTTTTTTGTAGTCAGGGCGGATTAACAGAACTAGAATTGGCAGCATCACGATATTGGAATTGTCATGAATAATAGACAAGCAATCACATTGAACCCCGATCCACTCGCCCCCTACGCCATTGCGCCCGGTTGGCGGGTTGGCGATATGTTGTTTCTGTCAGGTCAGGCCGCCATTGACGAAGCTGGTAACATCGTCGGTGCAGGAGACTTTGATCAACAGCTAGCGCAGGTCTTCATCAACATCGACCGAGTGCTAGCGGCTGGCGGTAGCGATCGGGAAAAGATCGTCAAGGTTACCATCTATCTTACCGACATGGCCTTTTTCCCGCAGATCGTCGAAGCCAGAAAACACTATTTTTCAGAGCCCTATCCGGCAGATACAATTGTCGAAGTCAAAGCCTTGGCACTCCCCGACCTGATGGTGGAAATTGACGTAATCGCAACTATTTAGATCTGCCACATCAGCCGAGCGCCGCTTGCTTCTCTTCCGCCAGACGATCGAGTTCAGCCCGGCTCTTCTTTTCGCTGGCCGACTTTAACTGTCCGCAAGCGGCCATGATATCACGCCCGCGCGGGGTCCGCACGGGAGCACTGATACCAGCATCAAAAACGATCTTGGAAAACGCCTTGATCCGCTCCGGCGTCGAGCATTCATAGGCCGAACCGGGCCACGGGTTGAACGGTATGAGGTTCACCTTGGCGGGCAAGTCATATTGCCGCAGCAGATTGACCAATTCGCGCGCATCTTCGTCGCTGTCATTCTTGTCTTTCAACATCACATATTCAAACGTGATCCGCCGCGAGTTGCTGGAACCGGGATAATCCGCACAGGCCTGTAGCAGTTCTTCAATAGAATATTTGCGGTTGAGCGGCACGATCTCGTCGCGCGTTTCCTTGTTTACGGCATGTAGGGATATTGCCAGATTGACGCTTATTTCTTCGCCGGCCCGCGCGATCATAGGTACCACTCCGCTCGTCGACAAAGTAATCCGGCGGCGCGACAGAGCCAGTCCGGCCCCATCCATGACGACTTTCATCGCATCACGGACATTGTCAAAATTATACAGCGGTTCACCCATGCCCATAAGCACGATATTGGTCAGCAAGCGGCCATCAGATTTATAGGCCTGATTATATTCCTTGGTGTTTTCTGCTTCTTCTTCGTCGGCAAAATCCATGACGCCTTTGGGCCACTCGCCCAACGCATCGCGCGCAAGCATCACCTGTCCAACAATCTCGCCGGGAGTTAGATTACGCACCAGGCGCATTGTCCCCGTGTGGCAGAACCGGCAGTTGAGCGTGCACCCGACTTGCGAGGAAATACATAGTGTCCCGCGATCTTCATCGGGAATGAAGACCATTTCATAATCCTGCTTGTCGGCAGACCGCAGCAACCATTTGCGCGTTCCATCTTCCGACAAATGAGCTTCGACAATCTCTGGCCGTCCAATCACAAACCGCTGTGCCAACCAAGGACGCAGGGTCTTGCTCATATCGGTCATGATAGAAAAGTCGTCGATGCCGCGATGATACATCCAGTGGAACAGCTGTTTGGAGCGCAACTTCCCCTGCTTCTCATCCAATCCCGCTTCGATCAGCACGTCGCGGATTTCAGCCACGCTCAGACCGATCAGGTCAACGCGCCCGTCTTCACGGGGCGTAACTTTGGCGGGAAGCGGGACAGGATCAATATGGCCGGGAATCTGCATGGGGCGCATATAGGACCACAACGGCTGAAATACCAGCCATCAGCTTTTCAACCGCGAACAGCCCAATGATGCCGCGTCAATTGCAGTTGCCGCACCGCGCAGCAAGTAAGCATCAACAATCGGTTTGCCATCACGTCCGGTGCTCTCGATCGTCATGCTGTTAGCAGACCGCAAGGCAGCAATAATTGCTGCATCCATGCGTTTATCCTGCGACCAGCCATCGGAACGATTGGCCGTCAGTTGGAACCGACGGCCGCCAATACCGACCATGACACGGCTATTGGTGGAGCGATCGCGACTAAGACGCACATGAAATTGTGCGCGAACATTACGCCTGGGCCAGAAACCAACGGAGGCATAAGATTTGCGCTCGGCCTTGCCCCTTATGTCCTCTGACTCTGCAATGGCGTAACAGCGTGGCACTGCGGGATCACGAAAAGCGCCCCAGCTGTTGAACACGCCGAGAGAGTCCTTGGCCGCAATCGGCGCAGAAAATGCTGCTAGACAGATGGCAGTCAGGGTGGCTGCAGTCCTCATGCCTTCTCGCTCTCTCCCGCGCCGAGGTGGACAATCGTCTCCTCGCCATCGACAATTTGGACCATCGAACCCTGCGGAAGGCTCTCAGCAATCGGCGCATTGATCAATTCTAGTGGCGGCTGCCCGGTCAACAATCCCCGCAACACGCGGCTGGTCATACCGTGGCTAATCAGCAGCATGTCACGATCAAATGCTTGATCGGCAAGCCAAGTCTTCAGCCGGTTCACAATGTCACGATAGGTCTCTCCGCCAGGCGCTTGGGTAAGAAATAATCCCTGTTGGTGATCAACTTGCAGCTGGCCATTGAGCTTGCTGTAATAAACGCCCTCCCATTCTCCCATATCGATTTCTCGAAGACGGGAATCAGGAATGGTATTATGCCAATCCAGTTCAATATGCTCACAAACGATCGACAAGGTTTGTAGCGCCCTGCCCGTGTCAGAAGCAACGAGATCAAGGTTGCAAAAACCGCCCAAATAAAGCGCAAGCGCACGGCCCATTTCATCAGCCTGGGCAAAGCCGCGTTGTGTCAAAGGGGTATGCGCATCATTGCCCTGAATACGGCCAGCCAGATTGAAAATCGTCTCGCCATGGCGAGCAATGAACAGGCGTTTTCCATTTGTACTGATATTGCGGCTTAAATTGCTCATAACTATGGTCTAATTCGCTTTTGCATAACGTCGCTGGTCGATATCTTTAGCGGGTTTAACCGCATTGTGTGTTTTTTCCACAGATTTTCACCGCAATATCTTTATCACCTCATGTATCGGGCTTGCCCTATTGGTTGATATTGTTAATGAGACGATGACTATCTGTGAACTGGACGGAGTCTTTGCCTTGTCCGGGCACAGTCATTGGGGCGAAATACATTGCCCAAGGACAGGAAATGAAGGACGGTATATGAAAGCGACAATTGAACGCGCAGCACTGCTGAAAAGTCTGGGCCATGTCCAGTCAGTGGTTGAGCGGCGCAATACGATCCCAATTCTGTCCAATGTGTTGATCGAAGCCAGTGAAGGTGGCGGAATTAAGTTAATGGCGACCGACCTAGACCTGCAGGTCGTTGAGACCGTCGAGGCACAAGTGGAAACTGCCGGCTCGATAACCGTTTCCGCCCACACTTTGTTCGATATTGCCCGCAAATTGCCTGATGGATCACAGGTTCAACTGGACGCTGCCGATGGCAAGATGAAAGTCAATGCAGGCCGTGCACGATTTAATCTGCAAACTCTTCCCCGCGATGATTTTCCCATCATTGCTGAGGGCGATCTGCCCACCAGTTTTGAGTTACCGGCAGCATCCTTGGTACAAATTATCGACAAAACCAAATTCGCGATCTCTACTGAGGAAACACGCTATTATCTGAACGGCATTTTCCTGCACGTTCAGGACGAAGAGACGCCGGTCCTGAAGGCTGCGGCCACGGACGGCCATCGTCTGGCCCGTGTCACCCTGCCCCGCCCTGCTGGTGCCGAAGGCATGCCGGACGTCATTGTGCCGCGCAAATGCGTCAACGAACTGCGCAAGTTGCTCGACGAAAATGGTGAAGCATCTGTCCAGATTGATCTGTCCGCGAGCAAAATTCGCTTTACCCTTGGTACTGCTATCCTGACCAGCAAGCTGATCGACGGTACTTTCCCGGATTATACACGCGTCATTCCAACCGGAAATGACAAGATCCTGAAAATCGATCCAAAGAGTTTTGCGCAAGGCGTTGACCGAGTTTCCACCATCGCCACCGAAAAGACCCGCGCAGTCAAAATGGCATTGGGTGATGACAAGATCACGCTGTCAGTCACGTCTCCGGAAAATGGCACAGCGGCAGAAGAAGTGCCTGGAGCCTACAAGGAAGACGGCTTCGAGATTGGCTTTAACTCGCGGTACTTGTTGGATATTTTGAGCGAGATTGAAGGCGACAATGTCGAGCTTCACCTCGCCGATGCCAGCGCGCCCACATTGATCCGTGAGGATGACAAGTCACCAGCTCTATATGTGCTGATGCCAATGCGGGTGTAGTAAAGTCGCTTCATCCGACACCGAACTATTCGTGCTCTGGGGTTTCCCGATAGATGAGACCACGATCTTGGCTCTGTTCCCGGTCTTGTTTCTGGGTATGTGGTTGCTTATTGTTACCTTGCTTGGACGGATGTCGGGATGGAACAAGCTTCAAAACCGATTCCCAGACAGACCTGACGAAAGCCTGATCATCATGCGAGCCCAATCTGGCGCTATGGGCGGGATATCGTCAGCAAAAGTGAATTTTTCGGGCTGTTTACGTCTCGACGTTTGCCGGACAGGCCTGCGCGTATCCATGTGGAAAATTTTCGGACCATTCCAAGACCCCTTCTTTGTTCCTTGGGGCCAAATCGATGTTTCGGATGCATCGATTTTCAAATTTAAACGCCATCGCCTTGCCTTCGGAACCCCGGAAAGCGGCTTCCTGATCATTGCAGACAAAACCGCAAAGATGATTGCAACACAAAGCCCGATAAAATTATCTTGATAACAATCCTTGCTAGCCATGGATGGTAAGCAGGATTATAGACCCGCCACAGCGATGAATGCAGCTCCTTCTTCTCGACAGCCTTTACGAGGCCATCTGGTGACTATCACTCTGACTGTGGTCGCGCTGCTGCTTTCTGCTCTGGCTCCGCAGGGCTTCATGCCCAAATATTCTACAGACGGTTTTTCCATCGAGCTGTGTTCCGGTCATGCGAATAACAAGCTCGCTATCACACCGGATCATCCCGACTATGCGATGCTGGCGATGGTATATGACGGCCCGGAAAAACCCGATACACCAAATTCCGAAACTGGAAACTCAGTCTGTACCTATGCGGCGTCCTCAGGCGCCGGCCTGATTTCAGCCGCCTCCGCTATTACGCTCTCCGATCACGTCATGGCCCCACATGTGCCAGAAGCACAGCGCCATTTTGCCGTCCGCAATCGGATCAATATTCCGCCAGCAACCGGACCACCTGTCGCCGTCTGATCTCAGTTACCGGCCGTTTCTGGAACTTTTCAGCGGCTAAATATCAGACAATCGCAGGAAAAAACTATGAAATACTCGCTTTGCGCAGGGGCGTTTTTCGCCGCCTGCCTTTCTACTCCCACGCTCGCCCATGATGTCATGGCCGATGATCACGCCCCGATAGGTGTGATGGCCGACCATGCTCACAAGAAGGGCGAGGTTATGTTCTCCGTCCGCCATATGCATATGGAAATGAGCGGCAATCAGATCGGGACCGACAGCATCTCTCCCGAAGATATTGCAACCACTATACCCAACCGTTTTTTCGGCGCTCCAGGCCAACCGCCAACTTTGCGAATTGTGCCAACCTCCATGCGCACCGACATGACCATGGTGGGAGCGATGTACGCACCGACCGATTGGGTCACTCTGATCGCCATGGGTAGTTATGTCGAAAAGGAAATGGAGCATATAACCTTTGCAGGAGGTGCCGGTACTAATGTGCGCGGCAATTTCACGACCAATCCAAAGGGATTTGGCGACATCACACTCGGCGGTATTTTTCCGATACTCGGAGTATCGGATCGCAAGGGCGATGTGCAGCGAGAGCTTAATGTCCGGGCTGCGGTCTCCATCCCGACTGGCTCGACAACAAAGACGGCACAAATCCTCACACCGATGGGTGCAGAGCCAACCGTCCGTGTGCCCTACATGATGCAAATCGGATCGGGCACATGGGACCTCAAACCGTCCGTGACTTACAAAAGCTGGCACGGCTCTATTGGTCTTGGCTCACAATATTCCGGGACGATCCGTACTGGCACGAATGACCAAGGTTACCGCTTTGGTGATGTGCACGAACTGACCACCTGGATCAGCTATCGCCCGGCCCAATGGATCAGCCTGTCTGGCCGTATCAAGGGCCGAGCGACCAGTCCGGTGGAAGGCATTGATCCGATGATCATGGGGCCGGTCCAAACCGCCAACCCCGACTTTCAGGGCGGCGAGCGTGTTGACCTGATCGGTGGGATCAATTTGGTTGGAACGCACGGGCCGCTAGCAGGTCATCGTCTGGGAATCGAGGTTGGCGCTCCGGTTTATCAGGACCTTAATGGACCCCAAATGACGGGCGACTGGATGTTCACCATCGGCTGGCAAAAGTCATTCTAGCCATTTGAATAGGGTGCTCCGCATTTGATGCGGAGCACCTCTAACCAAATGCTTACTCTGCCGCTTCCAGCATCTCGGCATTTTGCGGACCGCGGATCAAACCACCGGGGCGCTTGTCTGTCACCACACCGCCCTTGAAAGTCACCTGTCCCGACTTGATCGTATAGTCATAGCCGTCAGCCTTTTGCAGCAATCGCTTGCCGCCAGCAGGCAGATCAAAGGCAAGCCATGGTTTGCCCAGTTTGATCCGGTCCATGTCGATCACATTGACGTCAGCGAGATACCCGGGTTTCAAAACTCCGCGGTCATTCAGCCCGTAGAGACGAGCCGTATCCAGGCATTGCCGCTTGATCGCATTTTCAATTGTGATGGTTCCGCGCTCGCGGTTTTTAACCCAATGTTCCAGCATGAAAGTTGGGCTTGCTGCGTCACAGATAGTTCCACAATGCGCGCCACCGTCAGACAAGCTATTCACTGTGTCATCGGCATGTTGCAACGGATGAAGAAAATCCAGATTGCCATCAATATAGTTTAGAATAGGCAGATAGATCAGCCCTTTACCGTCATCAGACATCAGAAGATCATAAGCATATTCCGCAGGTGTAACGCCCGCGGCATTGGCCCGCGCATTGATACTTTCTTCCGCGGTCGGCTCATAATTAAAACCATCATCCATCTGATAGTGCATCGCCCAGCCATCGGTGACGATAAACTGAACAGGTGCCATATCAACATTTTCTGCCGGAAGGCTGGCCTCGGAAATCATTTGTGCCCTGAAATCGGGATCGCTGAGCCGGGCATATTTCTCTTCCCACGGCAGCTCGGCAATGGACTCCCAGCTTGGTTTACGGACAAATGGATGAACCGTACCCTGCCAAGCCATGATGATCCCATTTCCGCGTAACGCGATTTGCGCGACAATATTTGCGCCGTTGTCATTTTCGGCTCGCATATTGGCAATCTGCTCCTCGAGCGGTTGATCCTTGGCAATGGACTGTAACGCCGCAAATGTTACCGGCAGACCAGTTTCCCGACTGAGATCACCCATCCATCCAAACTCATCCCATTCCCGGTTAAGATCAGACGCCATCTCGAAGACACCATAGCCAACCCGGCCCATGGCCCGGCCAATCCCGATCAACTCTTCCTTGGTTGCCGTCGTACCCGGCACCAGCTCCCCATCTACCGAGCGGTGCAGCACGGTGCGGGAGGTTGAAAAGCCCAGGGCACCGGCTCGCAAACCGTCTTCCACAATTTTCGACATCTGCTCCACGTCATCTTCAGTGGGAACCGCACCCGGTTTCTCCCGATCGCCCAATACATAAGCGCGAATAGCGCCATGTGGGACGTGGGTAGCAACATCAATGGTACGTGGTAGTTCCTCCAGCGCATCCATATATTCCGGAAATGTTTCCCAGTTCCAGGTCATCCCTTCGGCAAGCGCTGTGCCGGGAATATCTTCAACGCCTTCCATCAGACCAATGAGCCATTCATGCTTGTCAGGCTTGGCCGGGGCAAAACCGACGCCGCAATTACCCATGACCACAGTGGTTACACCATGCCAGCTTGAAGGTGCCATTTCATCGTCCCAAGTGGCTTGCCCGTCATAGTGGGTGTGCACATCGACAAAGCCGGGAGAGACAATTTTTCCGGTCGCATCAATTTCTTCATGCCCCTTGGCGGTGACTGTACCCACCAAGGAGACACGATCCCCGTCAATGGCAACATCGGCTGTAAAAGGTGCACTGCCAGTGCCATCAACCACTGTACCGCCGCGAATTACCAGATCATGCATCGAGTCTCTCCTGATTATTTTCTTGAGGAGTAACAGATTTAACTGGATGATTAAAGCCTTCTGCTGTTAGACTTTTTCCATGACAGATACGCCATCATGGAATCCGGATCCCGACAGCGGGATTACCATTCAATGGGTCGAGGCCAACGGCCAGACTTTTGAGGTCGCACAGTCAGGTGAGGGAAAAAGACTCGCCTTGTGCCTGCACGGTTTTCCTGAACTGCATTATAGCTGGCGCTTTCAAATCCCTTTGTTGGTGGAGCAAGGCTACCGGGTATGGGCACCAAATATGCGCGGCTATGGCGGATCGAGTAAACCAGCGACTGTGCGCGATTACGCTCTGGACCATCTCTGTGCCGATGTCGCGGCACTTATCGACGCGAGCGGCGCGGAAGAAGTGACGCTGATCGCACATGATTGGGGTGCGATTGTTGCATGGGCTTTTGCAATCCAGAAAATCCGCCCCCTGAACCGTCTTGTCATCATGAATGTACCACACCCAATGGTCGGTAGACGCGAAATCCGCCATTGGCGCCAGCTTCGGCGCAGCTGGTACATCTTCTTTTTCCAGATTCCGTGGTTGCCGGAATTTTTGATCTCGCGCCGCAAAGGCGAAGCAATTAGGGGGGCATTTTTCAATATGGCTCAAGACCAAAGCAACTTTTCAGACAAAGTTTTGGATGTTTTCGCAAAAGCTGCTTCGCGACCGGGGTCGCTGACCGCGATGTTGAATTACTACCGCGCATTGGTCAGACATCGAGGCGTAGTCGATCTGGAGGATAGACAACTTGATACGCCAACCCTGATGATCTGGGGAGAGGAAGACAGCGCGCTCAACATCAAATGCACAGAAGGTACCGAACAATGGGTAACTAACCTGGAATTACATCGCCTACCAGGCGTATCGCATTGGGTGCAGCAGGAAGCGCCTGAAAAGGTCAACGCAATTTTGCGGGGCTGGCTGGCTTAGCTTTCCCTCGCCGCAATCATTTCATCAATGTCTGTGAACTTCTCACGCGGTGCACCGCTGCGGGCATTAGCCACTTCCGCTTCTTCAATTTTCTTCCAGTCGCGAAAGGTGACTGCTTCAACGCCACGGCGTTCGAACAGCCGATCCAATCCTTTCCGTCCCTCCTTATTGTCCCCTGCCCCAATATCTTCAGCTACCGCCTCGATTATCGCAAATCCATCCGGTTTGTTCGTACCAATTGTCCCGGTCGGCCCTCTTCGCGCCCAGCCGACGCAATAGAGACCCGGCAATATCCGGCCATCAACATTGGCAAACCGGCCGCGACCATGTTCGTAGGGTACGCCTTCAATTGGCGGCGTACGATAACCGATGCAGCTGATCACGAGGGAACATTCTAATTCATAGCGTTCGCCAGTTCCTTTAGAACGCAGTTCAGCATCCAGTTCTGTTTTCTCCACAATCAGTTTTTCGACTTTGCCATCACCCTGAATCTCAACTGGCATGGCAAAAAAGTCGAAATCGATAACGACCGGCTTGTCTCGCAACTCTCCGGCGCGGTCAAAAAAACTGCGTAAATGGGTCACTGATTTACGCATACCGGGCTCGAGCATCGCATCTGCACCCTCGTCAGGAAAATCCAGCGTATCAATCACCGGACGCGCGCGTTCCAGATGACCCAGCTCGCCCAATTCTTTCGGGGTCATGGCAATTTGATGAGGGCCTCGTCTGCCGAGAAGCGTAATTTTATCGACATTGCTTTGTTTCAACTGGTCAAGCGCATGCCCCACAATATCGCTACCGGCAAACTCGGCTTCAGTCTTGGCCAGAATGCGCGCCACATCCAAAGCGACGTTACCGTTCCCAATCACAGCCACAGACTTGCCATCCAGCGGTGGATCGAGGTCTCTGTAATCAGGATGGCCGTTATACCATCCGACAAAGGCCGCGCTCCCGATAACACCGGCCAAATCACTGCCCTCAATTTCCAGTGGCCGATCATTGGGGGCACCAGTGGCCAGGATTACCGCGTCATAAAAGCTCTGTAGTTCCTCGATACTAACATCTTTTCCCACGGAAACATTACCGGCAAAATGAACGTTATCGCCGAGAGCGGTTTTCTCGTAACGCCGGGAGACGGCCTTGATCGATTGATGGTCCGGGGCAACGCCAGTTCGAATCAGACCAAAGGGGACCGGCAACCGGTCAATGATATCGATGGTAACGTCGTCACCATATTTTTTTTGCGCCGCTTCGGCCGAGTAATAGCCCGCCGGCCCCGACCCGATGATCGCGATATGCCGCATCCGCATTCCTCCCAGAATCAAGGTTGTTTACCTCTACCTGCATGCTAACGGCATAATTATAAAAGAAAAGAGTTACAGGCTGTGCCTATCTTTTTGGTTGGCAGACGGGTCGAAAATAAGCATGTCTAAAACGTGCTATAGATCACAATCAGGGGAGCCTAATACCGTTACAACATATTACAGTGCCTCAGAGTCATGACCAGTTTTTGTCATCATACAAATCTCGAGGTCGCGAATTGATCTGCCGCTGGTAGGGAATTGACTGATTCAGTTTCGCGCAGTGGGCAGAGTATTTTAAATCGGAGGGAATATCATGTTGAAGAAAATTATCACCGCCATAGCTGTCTCATCAATCGCGCTTTCCGGCGGTACGGCGCTGGCTGCAGGCAAGTCAAAGGGCCAGAAAGCTCAGGAACGCGGTGTTGCTGAAATTCCTGTTTGTTACAAAAAGCTCGGGACCATTGCCATTGTGGAACCGGAACAGCGTTGGTGGGTGAGCTACAAGCTCGGTTCACCGGAAGCACTGATTAAAACCTTTGTCGCACGCTCTGGCTGTTTTGGTCTGGTTGATCGCGGTCGTGGTCTGGCAAGCAGGGCTGTTGAGCGAGCGCTGGCGGATTCAGGCGAATTGCAACGCGGTTCCAATATCGGCAAGCGTCAGGTGAAAGCTGCAGACTATGTTATCGTGCCCGATATTATTTCTGCCAATAACCGCTCCGGTGGCGGTGGTGCGCTGGGCGGCATTGCAGGTGCATTGGGTGGGCGGACATTGGGCGGCCTATTTGGCGGCATCAAGGTCAATAAGAAAGAGGCAAATGTAACCTTGTCGCTGGTCAACGTGCGCACGACCGAAATGGAACGCATTACCGAAGGCTATTCCCGCAAATCTGATCTGAAATTTGGCGGTGGAGGCGGCGGCTTCTTTGGCGGCGTTCTTGCTGGCGCAGCAGGCGGTGGTTATACCGATACCCAGATTGGCCGGGTAATGGCCCTCGCCTATCTCGACGCATATACAAAAATGGTGACACAGCTTGGCGGTCTTCCCGAAGACCCTAGCGCCGCTGCACCGCAAGCAGAATAGGGCCGCGTTCGGCTAGGACAAGATCATCCCCGGTACGGCCAAATGCCTTGCCGGGGATTTTTTCAGGAGATGGTAAGAATGAACAAATTTGCAATCGCTTTGATGGCAGCAACGCTGTTCACTTCCTGCTCCGTCTCTGCGGAAAACTCTGCAGCGGATCATGAAGCAATGAGCGGTACGTTGCTGGTGGGCAATAAGGGCGAAGATACGCTCAGCTTCATTGACCTGGCATCCGGTCAGGATATCTCCCGCGGTGATACCGGTAAAAATCCTCATGAAGTTGCAATCTCGCCGGATGGGCAACTGGCAGCTGTTGTTTCTTATGGCGCGGAACATATCGATATTTTCGAAGTTGCCGCGCAAAGGAAGATTGAAACTATAGCGTTGACGCCGGGCAAAAGCCCGCATGGCATTGTGTGGCTGGATGACGGGCGGATCGTTGCCTCAACCGAAGGTAGCGACAGTATAACGATTGTATCGCCACCTTCCGGGGAGAGCCAGACCCGCGAAGTTACCCAAATTTCGACCGGACAGAAGGGCAGTCATATGCTGGTGGTAACACCGGATAAAAGCCGCGCCTTTGTTAGCAATATGCAGTCCGGAACGGTGAGCGTCCTTGATCTTGTGGAGGGCTCCAAGATCAAGGACCTGCCCGCCGGTACAGAGCCGGAAGGCATTGCCATCACACCGGATGGAAAAACCGTCTGGGTCGCCGACCGGCGTGGCGATCTGATGCGGGTATTTGATGCCGACAGCCTGGATGAAATTACCACAATCAAAACCGGTAATTTCCCGATCCGTGTGGCCATCAGCCCGGACGGCAAAATCGCTGTGACGTCCAATCTCGGCGATGGCGCGCTGGGCCTGTTCGATGTTGACACAAGGCTGCCGAAGGGCACCATCAAACTTGGCGGCAGCCGGGAATCGGCTCAAGTCACTATCCTTTTTTCACCGGACGGTAAGCGGCTTTATGTTGCCGAAACCGGACTGAACCGGATTGCCGAAGTTGACATGATCGAAGGCAAGCTGATCCGCCACTTCACTGTCGGAAAGAACGGCGATGGATTGGGTATTGTTCAAACCGTCGAAGCAGATCAAACCGAATAGGGTAACAGCCCGCTGATATTGATGAGATATTTTTCTAGGGTCGCACTTTAGGAAGATAGCAATGCAAAAACCATTTAATCCCCTGCAGGCACGCATGCTGAAAGCACTCACTCAAACGCTGTTCCACGACACACCCATGGCGATTTCCCCGTCGCAAGTGGTGGAGAACCTTCAGGAGCATTTCTCCAATATCGATGGCGACAAGCCAAAGGAAATCGGGCTGGCGCTCTATGGACTGTTCCTGATCCTCGGCGGCCCCTTCTTTCTACTCGCACCGCCAAAAATGCGGCAGAGTCTGATCCGCCGCCGCCTGCAGAACAGCCGCGTGGATCTGTTTCAGGATATCGCCCGCACCAAGGGTGTGATTCTGGCTGGCTATTATGGCCACTGGGAACGCGGCGATGAGGAACTGAATTTCGATAACCCGATTTACCAACGGCTCAAATATCTGTTGCCGGGCCAACGGGACCGTTCCGCCCCTGGTGAGCTGCCGGTCAGGCGCGAACCGAGACGCGATCTGAAAGCCGAAGTGTTTGTCGGCCATGATGCTATTCCCGAAGAAGTGGACGTCATCGTTATCGGGTCCGGCGCAGGCGGCGCGGTTGCGGCAGCGTCCGTGGCCGATGAGGGACATGAAGTCCTCATCCTCGAAGCGGGTCATAACTACCCCTCGTCCCGTATCACCCATGAAGAAGCCCGCATGACGGCCCGCCTGTTCAAGGACGGGGCGCTGCAAACAACCAAAGATCGCGACGTAATTGTTTTTCAGGGGCGCGTTGTTGGCGGTTCGACAGTGATTAACAATGGTATCTGTCTACGCATGAAACATGCAGGCCTCGTCCATCCGCAGGCAGAAGACGTGTACAAAACATGGGATGCTTTAGGCGCACCGGTTAGCGAAGCGGAACTCACCGTCAGCTATGAGGCGGTTGAAGGTACGCTGGAAGTTTCCGAAATATCGGCGATATCGGGGCGAAATAACGGTCCCCATTTACTGGATGGCTGGAACAAATATGCGGCGCAATCCAATGATCCGATGGACAAGCAGGCCATTTCCGCATGGTTTCAGAAAAATTATGGTCCTAAAACCCCTGATAGCGAATGCGTATATTGCGGCTATTGCAACACCGGCTGCCCCTATGGCCGCAAGAAAGCGATGCCCGAGAGTTTCCTCACCCATGCCACCAGCACAGATCGCGACAAACCCGCACGCATACTGGACGGCGCGGAAGCAAACGAAATTGTTTGGAAAGATGGCACGCAGGATGCGCGCGTAGCCGAGGCAGTTCAAGTCACCCTCCGCGACGGCCGAAAACGAACTATAAAAGCGCGCAAGGGCGTCGTAGTGGCCGCCGGAGCACTGGCGTCCAGCAACTTACTGATCAACAGCGGGATCAAAAAATCCGGTGATGAAATATCGCTGAACATCGCGTGCCCGGTCGTCGCCTTGATGCCTGAAGGACACGAGATGAATGTCTGGAACGAGGACCAGATGGCGACCTATGTTGATCGCGGTGACTATCTGATCGAAAGCCATTTCCAACCCCCCATGAGCATGGCAACCTTGGTCCCCGGATGGTTTGACGAACATTTCCGGCGCATGCTCAACTATAACCGACTGGTTTCTGCCGGTGTGTTATTCCCGGCTGACCGTCTCGGAAAAATGGAGGACGGCAAGCTCAAACTGAAAGTGGGGGAACCGGAGCTCGCTCTGCTCCGCCGCGCACTGGCTACAATGACCAAGGTCCATTTCCTCAATGGCGCGATCGAAGTCTATCCGGCTCTCCTGAAAGGGCAAACCTTGCGCAAGGGAATGAGTGATTCTGAAATTGACGGCTTCTACCTGGACGCCATTGTCGAACCGGACGATGTAGTGCTGTCCAGCTCTCATCCCCATGGCGGCAATGCCATAAACGTGGATCCGGCCAAGGGTGTGGTTGACCTTGAACAGCGTGTTCACGGTACAACCAATGTCTATGTCACCGATGCCAGCGTGATGCCCAGTTGTATCCGGGTCAATGCCCAGCTCACCACCATGGCGATGGCTCACCGGGCAATGGCCGGGAAAAACCGGTTTGGATGAGCGATGCGAAGCTTAATGAGAAAGGGCCGGAACATAGGTCCGGCCCATCTTTGAAAGGACAGCCTGAACAAGTTGTTCGTTTACTCCGGTGCGACAACCAGACGGTTGTTTAGAGCCCGTACAGGGCGGGCACTGTCGCCCATCAGATTTTCAAAAGCTTCAATCTGTTCTTTGCTCGCGGTCACGGAGTCGCGCAATACATGCCAATTTACGCCTTCGCTGCACGGCGGCGTCGTCAGTGACCCCATGTAACGATAAACAGCCAGATCTTCAGGAAGCATTCCGGCGGGATCGATCATCTCGTCGGTACCCGCTTTGACATCCGACTTGCTTGATGGAGTTGCGGCCAGGATTTTCGCAAGCTCCGGGTTAGCCGCGCCTTCTTCAAACATCACGCCCAGGACGCCAAGCTTTCCATCAGCAGTCGCGTGCACAAAGTGACCGGTCAGTGGAAAGCGCTTTCCAGAAATTGCATGTTCAGAAGGAGTATGGAAATGGATCTGAATCAGGCTAAACGTCATACCGCCGCTGGTCATGGTCGAGCCGGCGGCAAAGTCATTCTGTACCGTCAGGCCTTTGTTGGTAACACCCATCGGCCCTGATTTGTAATCGACGGCAACAGCTACATTCCCAATCGCATTGGCACCAGCCAGATCAATTGGCGACTGCATGTTGCCGCTCTCGCAAATGGCATAGTCGCTGTGAAGCTGGCCCCATTTTTCAGCACCGCGTTCGGTACCATAATCATAGGATTTATTGTCAGCAGCTTGTGCTGGCACTGCCATTAACGCGGCAATAGCGACAGATGCGAAAGATTGACGTAGTTTCATTTTCTAGTCCCCTATCGTTTAAACGATCATTGTTTGTCTGCGAACTTATAGTTACGCGGCAATAGCCGATTTTCAAAAAATGGAAATTTCAAACCAAATGTCAAATTTAATAGATAATATCTATGACAATTCGATATCACTATCGAATTCTGCATAAGCTTCTCCATCCCCTGTTTACATCACCACCATATCGTCTAATCGAAGCGCCAAGAGATATTTGGAGACTTTGTAATGCGTGCGGAAGCTCAGGCGCATGTCGACCGGATCAGCGCGGCGCTGGACCTGCTGAAAACCTCGCTCAACTGGGATGTTGCCTTACGGCGGCTGGACGAGCTGAACGCGCGGGTTGAAGATCCAACGCTGTGGGATGACCAGAGTGCGGCGCAGGCCGTCATGACCGAGCGGCGGCGGTTAGATGAGTCAATTACGGCGGCGAGGGAAATCCAGCAGGAAATGGACGACGCCCTCGAATTTATCGAGATGGCCGATGAAGAAAGCGACGACGCGCTGGCTGATGAAGGTGTCGAGACGCTGCGCAAGCTCGCCGACCGGGCAGACCGTGACAAGGTTCAGGCGCTGCTTTCCGGTGAAGCGGATAATTTCGATACCTATCTAGAAATCCATGCCGGTGCTGGCGGAACCGAGAGCCAAGACTGGGCCGATATGCTGCTGCGCATGTATCAACGCTGGGCCGAAGCTAGGGGCTATAAAGTTTCGATGGTCGACTATCAGGCGGGTGATCAGGCAGGCATCAAGTCCGCCACGCTCGAGATCAAGGGTGAGAACGCCTATGGTTTCGCGAAAACCGAAAGCGGTGTTCATCGGCTCGTCAGGATATCGCCATTTGACAGCGCCGCGAAACGGCACACCAGCTTTTCCAGTGTCTGGGTCTATCCGGTGATTGATGACAGTTTCGAGGTCGAGATTAACGAGGGCGACCTGAAAATCGATACTTACCGCGCTTCCGGTTCAGGCGGACAGCACGTCAACACCACCGACAGCGCCGTGCGTATAACCCACCAGCCCACGGGGATTGTCGTCGCTTCGCAAAATGATCGTAGTCAGCACAAGAACCGAGCCACCGCGATGGGGATGTTGAAAGCACGGCTGTATGAGGCTGAACTGCAGCGCCGCGAAGCCGAAGCCAGCGGTGAATATCAGGCAAAAACCGAAATTGGCTGGGGTCACCAGATCCGCAGCTATGTCCTGCAACCTTATCAGATGGTCAAGGATTTGCGCACCGGTGTGACCAGCAGTGCGCCCTCGGATGTGCTGGATGGCGCACTTGACCCATTCATCGCCGCCGCCTTGTCACAACGCGTTACCGGTGAAACGGTCGATGTGGAGGATGTCGACTAGAAGATCGTCGACATAGAGCTAGCGGTTCAAGCTAAAATGTATAGCCGACCCCGATCGCACCAAAAAACTGGTCGGCATCGCCGCGGATGGATGTGACGGGTGAGCGCTTGGCATCGTCCAGCAGCCGCGAATAACCGCCGAGCAGGATAATCGCAAAACCGCCATTGGCCGCATCTCCGTCCAGGTCAATCGCACTAAAAACGGAAGCACCGACATTTTTCCAACCACCCGTTGCGTTGAAAGTTGGCAGACCGCTCGTCACAGTACCCGCCGGTGAAATGCTGAAATAATAATCAGCATAGTCATCATCCACATGATCCGCGCTGATGGAAAAGCTGACGGCTGCACCGCGGCTAATCGGCCTGAAATAGGTCAGGCGCGGTGAAATGACCTGGCCTTCATGGGCACCAGCCACATCCCAGCGCAGATCGACTTCCGCAGTAAGTGAATCGAACCGGCTGAACACCCGGTTGACCTTCACACCTGCCACCGCGCCCAGCTCAACGGCGACATCCAGTTCGCCGAGATCTCGCACGACTTCATCCTTAATCCCGTTGTTGCGGTCAAAACGCGCACGGCCAACGGGCCCCAGAATAAAATCAACCTTTGCGCCAGCCTGATCAGGAATGACATCCAGCGCCAGCCCGGGACCACGGGGTTCGAAATCAATGCCGGCAACGCTGCCCAAGATCACTGGTAGCGGGTTAATGTCATAATTGTCCGAACCGTCATAGCTAGGGCTGACTGCAAGCCCCACGCCCAAGGTTACGTAGTCGCCATCAAAAACAGATTCCCCGCGCGGCGGCCCCTGCCCCTCCGGCTGAGCAAGAACGGGGGATGAAGCGACGAAAAGGCAAGCTGCAGCCAAGACATGTTTGTACATTTTATTTCCTGAACACTTGGGGGCGAATTCGGATCATATCATAGAATATATTTCATTTTCACGGCATGGTTTACATTGTCTGCACCAACTGTGAACTGGGCCGATTTAAACTTGGGTGGCCCCATACCGATTTTGGGATTGCGCGAAAAACCAAAGCCTTCGCGCGGCAGGAATAGGCGCAGATCCATTTTTCCGTTGGAATTTTCGTCATGAACCAACGCCACTGCATAAGTGCCCGGCTTCACATCTGTAATCTGCACTGAACCAGCGTCCGATGCCGCCACTTTAATTTTCCGAGCTTCCTTGTCTTTACGGCAGTCGGGGAAATATTTGGGATTACTACTGAGACAGACCAGAACGTCACCCTTTTCGGATCGCAGGTTGGAAATGGCAATATCAATGGTTGCTGTAACGACCGGTGCAACCGGAGCCTGATTAGCCCCTACTGCGCTGGCTGGCAGGGCTGCTAAAACTGCCAAGCCCGAGATCAGTGCCGCAGACTTTGTCCCAGAACCGAAAATATAACCCATAATTCCCCCTATACGCACTATGATGTTTTTCATGATGACTGGCTGTTATCAGCCCTTTTCCTAACGGGCCGTTAACCAACCAACGCGGAAACATTTCCCAGCCCATGTGATTGGTTACGCCCATGATTGTCATGATGAGCAAGACAAGTCCCAGGATTCCGACATGAACGGGTATGATAAATATAAGGAGCGGTATAACCACCGCGCCGCTAATCGCCTCAATCGGGTGAAAACTCATTGCTGCCCAAGCAGTTGGCGGCCGACTTTCATGATGAACCGCATGAGCGAGCTCAAACCAGCCGCGCAGGTGAAACAATCGGTGGGTCCAATAGAACCAGGTGTCATGCAGGAACAGATAGACCAACAGCGAGATCGGCAGATACCAAAGCGGATAAAGGCCGACATCCATGTAAATTTGTGTCCAACCCCCATTCTGCCAGCCCCATGCGACAATACCGGCCGGAATTCCGTATATTGCTGCAGAACAGAGCGACCAGCGAATTTCACGCGCCATCTGGGGCTTGAGCTTGTCATATTGCCCAGGGCGGGCGCGCTGCGTCAGCCAGGCGAAAAAACCACTGGTAATCAGATAGCGCACACCGACAATCAATGTCATCGCCACAGCCGAGATGATTACCGCAGGCAGATAAGTCATATTCGGACGCTATGCCGCAAAAGCGCGCTCGACAAGGGTAAAGCGGTTTATTTTCTTACATGCTTTGGGACAGGCTTCCCTGCGCCCTCACCATCGGCTACGGCCTTCTTATGGCAGCAGGAAAAGATTTTGATCTGGCAATAGCAGGCGGCGGACTGGCTGGCGGTCTGATCGCTCTGGCCCTGCGCAAGTTGCGACCGGAGCTATCAGTGGCGCTGGTCGAGGCGGAAGATCATTTTGGCGGCAACCATGTCTGGTCCTTTTTTGAAAGTGACATCGCACCAGAAAATCTCTGGCTGGTCGAGCCACTGATCTCCTATCAATGGGATAGCTATGACGTGCGCTTCCCAAAATATGATCGCACGCTACATACCGGCTACCGGTCGATATTATCGGAGAATTTTGATCGAGTGCTTCGCAAGAAGCTCCTGAAGAAAAGCCTCACAACCGGATCTAAAATAGACAATATTGACGGCAATCACATTTCATTGGCTGGTGGCAAAACGGTGACAGCCAACACCATATTGGACGCTCGCGGCGGCGGCAATCTTGCCGCGCTCCAATATGGCTGGCAGAAATTTGCGGGACAGGTTCTGCATCTTTCCAAACCCCATCGACTAGACCGGCCGATTATCAAGGACGCCACGGTCGAGCAGATTGACGGCTACCGTTTCGTCTATTCCCTGCCCTTCAGCGCAACCGAGATTTTTGTCGAGGATACCTATTATTCCAATGGCGGTGATCTGGACGTCGCAGCCAGCCATCAACGGATTGCCGACTATGCCGAAACGCAAGGTTGGGAGATTGCCGATATCAGTCGCAACGAAGCAGGGTGTTTGCCAGTGCTCTATGGTGGTGATTTCGATGCTTTCTGGGCGGCCCATGACGGCGTCGAGGCCCGCGCCGGCGCACGTGCAGCACTGGTTCATCCGGTGACCAGCTATTCGCTGCCTATGGCTGTTCGCACCGCCATGATGGTAGCTGCGTTGCCCGATTTGACGCAGGACAGCCTTGATATAATGCTACGCGAATATGCGGCAAAGCACTGGCAGGATTGTAAATTCTATCATATGCTCTGTGCAATGATGTTCGAGGCGGGTAAGCCCGAAAAACGTTATAAGACGCTAGAACATACCTACGGCAAGGATGAGAAACTGATTGCGCGCTTCTATGCTGGCACGACCACCAGACTGGATCAGGCCGCGTTGCTTTCTGGTCGCCCTCCTGTCCCGATTACCAAAGCCCTCCCCATCATGATGAAATATAGATGAGCCCCAATAACGATGAATGACGTAACCAAAAGCCAGTCTGAACTGTTTAAGAAGGCCGCCGTCATCGGCTCCGGTTTTGGCGGTCTGGCGCTCGCCATTCGTCTGCAGTCGGCGGGTATTCAGACCACCATCCTGGAAAGTCGAGACAAGCCGGGTGGCCGGGCCTATTACTGGGACAAGGATGGTTTCATCTTTGACGGTGGGCCAACCGTGATCACCGATCCCGATTGCCTCAGCCAGCTATGGGACCTGACCGGTCATGATATGGCAAAGGATATCGAACTGATGCCGGTATCGCCTTTTTACCGGCTGAACTGGCCGGACGGGACTAATTTCGATTACGTCAATGACCCGGAAGAGCTTTACGCCAATATCGCTGCGATCGAACCGGATGATGTCGAAGGCTATAGACGCTTCCTCGAATATAGCGGCGGGCTCTATGAAGAGGGCTATGTCAAACTCGGCACCAAGGCATTTCTTGATTTCAAATCGATGATCAAGGCGGCTCCTGCATTGATGAAATTTGAAGCCTATCGCTCTGTCTATGCCAAGGTTTCCGGCTTTGTGCAAAACGAAAAACTGCGGGAATTTCTTTCCTTCCAATCGCTATTGGTTGGTGGAAATCCAATGAAAACCAGCGCGATATATGGCCTGATCCACAAGCTGGAGCGGCTTGGCGGCGTTTGGTTTGCCAAGGGCGGAACCAATATGCTGGTCGCGGCGATGGTGAAGCATTTTGAACGAATTGGCGGCACAATCCGGCTATCCGATCCGGTCACCGGCATTGATACGATGGGCGACCGTGCCTCTGGCGTCACGTGTAAATCCGGCTGGAGCGAGATATTTGATGCTGTGGCATCCAATGCCGATGTCATGCACAGCTATCGCGACCTGCTGAGCCACAAGCATCGCAGCGACAAAGTCACGGCTTCGCTCAACAAGAAGAAATATTCGCCTTCACTCTTTGTCGTGCATTTCGGTCTCAAAGGGACCTGGCCCGGCATTCCGCACCATATGATCCTGTTCGGCCCGCGCTACAAAGGGTTGCTAGAGGATATTTATGATAACGGCGTCTTGCCGAGCGACTTCTCCCTTTATCTCCATCATCCTACGGTCACTGATCCGGAAATGGCGCCGGAAGGACATAGCACCTTCTATGTGCTGGCACCGGTGCCGCATCAGGGCAAGCTACCGATTGACTGGGAAGAAATGGGGCCGATTTACGAGAAGCGCATTCTCGACGAGATCGGTCACCGCCTCATCCCCGATATTCACGACCGGATTGTGACCAGCTTTCACTATACACCGCAGGATTTCGGCTCCGATCTCAACGCACATCTCGGCAGTGCATTCAGTCTCGAACCGCTGCTGACACAAAGCGCCTGGTTCCGGGTGCATAACCGGGATGACGTGATCAACAACCTCTATTTTGTTGGCGCAGGCACACATCCGGGTGCCGGTATTCCAGGCGTCGTCGGCAGCGCAAAGGCGACCGCCGAGCTGATGCTTGAGGATATTCTCCAAGACGACTGATGAATCGCGCCAACCTCGTCCTTCATGCCAAAGCCAGTATCGATCGCGGGTCCAAATCCTTCGCGCTCGCATCCAAGCTGTTTGCCACGCAAACCCGTGAGCGGGTGTGGATGCTCTATGCCTGGTGCCGCGAATGCGATGATCTGGCCGATGGTCAGGACCATGGCCATGGCATGTCGGCAACTCCGGCATCAGAGAAAACCATTGCGGTCATGCGCATGTTGACCCGCCGCGCAATGGGTGGTGAACAAACCGGCAAACCTGCCTTTGATGCGATGGGCGTCGTGGCGCAGGAATGCCGCCTACCCAATGAGCTGGCCAATGACGTTATTGACGGCTTTGCGCTTGATGCCAAATCATGGCGGCCGCAAAGCGAGAATGATCTCTATCAATATTGCTATCATGTTGCCGGCGCGGTCGGCTGCATGATGGCGGTTGTTATGGGAATCTCCCCGCGCGACGAGGAAACTCTCGACCGTGCCTGTGATCTGGGGCTGGCCTTTCAGCTATCCAATATCGCCCGTGATATTGCGGAGGATGCCGCGGCCGGGCGCTGCTACTTGCCGAAAGACTGGCTAGCCGAAATGCGGATTGATCCCGATGATTTAATGAACCCCACACACCAGGATGCGTTGGTTCAGCTGATCGAGCGGCTATGTGATCTGTCGGAACGCCATGAGGCTTCTGCCCGGATCGGCGCAGCGCGCTTGCCTTTCCGGTCGCGCTGGGCTGTCTTGGCGGCGGCAGGAATTTACGGCGATATCGCCCGCGCGGTCAGGCGCAGCGAAGGCGGTTCACTCAATATGCGGATTGTGACCAGCAAGGGCGCAAAGGCCATGTGGGTTGCAAAAGCGTTCGGTCAGGCGCTGTTTAAACCGAAAGGGATAGCTCGCGGCCAGCTCTGGACGCGCCCGCGAAGGCCAGCTTAACTCTGGCCTTCATTCTCCGAGAGAAATTTGGCGACGCGGGCAACGGCCGCATCATGAATACCTTGTGAAGTACACAGAACGCCAAAAGCCTGTCCGTGCGTGCCGTTATAGCGCAGCTCTTTGCCATGCGCGTCGGTGACAATTGCCCCAGCTTCTTCGGCAATGACATGGGCGGCAGCAATATCCCATTCGCTGCCCCAGCGTGTCGAAACGACTAGATCAGCGCGATCATCGGCCACCATTGCGAGACGCAGCGCAATGCTGTTGGGTTTAAAGACAGGCGTCAGATCAATATGATCCGGTAGCTCTTCGACCGGCAAACGTGCGCCATTATAATTACTGCACTGGCTGGCTTTGAGCAGCTTGCCATTCACCTCGGTATGGCTGCCGGCTTTCGCAGTCCAAATCTCGTCCATCGCCGGCGCGTTGAGTACGCCGAATATTGGCGCACCATTTTGGACCAGCGCGACTGATACGCACCAGCCAGGCTTACCCTTCACGAAATCCTTGGTGCCATCGATTGGATCAACCACCCATGCCATATCGCGGCCCGACAGGGACTGGTCCTCCGCGGTTTCTTCCGACAGCCAACCGGCCTCGGGCAGCTGGGCCTCTAATCGCTCACGAAGAAAACGATCCACCGCGATATCGGCTTCGCTAACAATCTGCCCAGGTGATTTTTCCCACGTCTTGTCAGCGCTTTTGCCTGCCTGCCATTGCAGCATGGCTAAATCGCCCGCTTCCCGCGCTATCGCAATTATTTCGTCAAAATCGACCAACCTCAAACAACTCCATTAACCCCAACCTGCTCCAAAAGGCTTGGAACGGTAATATTTCTGTCTGATAGGCCCGGTTCGGCACCGGCACCACTAACGATTTAGCTTTGCCCGGCTTCCTTATCCACCCGCCACCGTCATGCTATCGGTGCGCAAGGTCGGCGCATTGACCGCATAGCGATATTCAAGATCATCCGCCGGGATAAGGCTGCTAAACATATCTTTGAGATTGCCCGCGATCGTAATTTCCGAAACCGGCGCTCCGATTTCTCCATCGGTGATCAGGAAACCGCCTGCACCACGGCTGTAGTCACCGGTGACCGGATTTACACCTTGGCCAATCAATTCAGTGATATAGACACCGTGTTTAATGTCTTTAATCAGTTCTGCTTTACTGACTGATCCGGCGTTCATGTGAAGATTGGTCACACTGACGCCCGGCGCACCACCAACCCCGCGCGAAGCATGACCGGTAGGCTGCAAGCCCAATTGCCGTGCCGACGCGCTTTCCATGATCCACTGCGTCAGACGACCATTATCGATCAGCTTTGTTTTCGCGGTAGGCAGCCCTTCGCCATCAAACGCCTTGGAGCGCAGGCCACGCTTGCGGTGCGGGCAGTCAATAATGTTGATTGCACTGTCAAATACCTGCGTATCGAGCGCTTCCAGAAGAAAACTGGTTTTGCGGGCAATGCTACTGCCAGCAATGGCGCCAACAAAATGGCCAAGCAGCGAGTTGCTGATCCGTGGATCAAATACCACCGGCATTGCGCCTGATTTGAAATCGACCGGGTTCAGTCGCGATACCGCGCGTTCACCGGCCTCCTTGCCAATCGCTTCCGGCGTATCAAGATCTTCAAAATGGCGGGTGCTGTCATAGGCATAGTCGCGTTCCATACCATCGCCTTCACCGGCAATGACGCTGGCATGGCAGCTATAGCCGCTGGTTGAATAAGCGCCCGAGAAACCGTGACTCGTGGCCAAGGCAACAATCGAGCGGCCAGCGCTGGCACCACCACCTTCACTGTTGGTGACACCTTCCACCGCCCGTGCAGCGTCTTCGGCCTTGAGAGCCATTTCACGCAGCGCGGCGGGATCGGGGTCAACTCCGTCATCGCCATCAATCGGGTGAGGGTCGGATTTCAGGATCAAGTCTTCTGGTGCCAAGCCAGCATATTGATCTTCTGGCGCCTCACGCGCCATATCCATCGCCCGACCAACCAAAGCCGACAAGATTTCCGGATCCATATTGGACGATGATACGGTTGCCGAGCGTTTACCGGCAAAAACGCGCAAGCCGATTTCTTCACCTTCAGACCGTTCGACATCTTCGAGATTGCCAAGGCGCATCGATACCTGTGTCGAAGCATCACAGACGTAAATCGCGTCTGCGGCATCAGCACCGGCTTTTTTGGCTTGTGAGATAAGGGCGTCGGCGCGGTCCTGCGCTTCTTCTGGTTCTAGCATGGGCAGGACATAGGTATGCGAAACGGCGAGGTCAACGCCGCGATCAGTCTTTGGTGATCATAAATTGAGGTTAGATGACTGCGCCAACCGCCTTTATGATAGCGATAAAAACAAACGGCAGTCCGAGCGCCAATGTCCACAAAACAATCTGGTCCTTGCGGAAACGGGCAGCGACACTTTGTTCGGTCAGGCCACTATCTGCAATCGTTTCCCAGCGCTTTTCATATTTGCGGCAAAACGGAATGATGATTGCCACGAGCAGTACGAGGCCAAAATAAGGTGCAATAGACATGCCCTTGGTTTCAATGAAACTGAGCACGAAGAATATTTGCATCATCGTATAGACGAGCAAAGCACCCGCGCAGTTATTGCTCATTTTCTTGTCCCAGCGCACCGATCGCGTGGACTGCACGTCACGACTGGACCGATGTTTTGTGACTGATTTCCGGGATGCTGCTGCAACCATTTTCATTCCCCTTCAACAGACTCTCTCCACGCCGCCGGATGTACCCCTCCGATCTGACGTATTTTCTACTATAACTGGTTTTTTCCAAAAGCCAAATCGGCGGATTTCAGGCTTAAAATATCATTAACATGACTTATGGCTTGCCAAAAATTGCGCGTTAAGACAGAATCAGTTTCTATTCGCAATGTAATTAACGGGGCTTCTACCATGACCATCACACTTGCCGATCCGCTCACACTACCTTGCGGTGCTGTCCTGCCCAATCGTATCGGCAAGGGTGCCATGACCGAAGGAATGGGCACTCCTGACGGCGTTCCGACCCCGGAACTGGAACGACTTTACGGTATCTGGTCTGACGGCGGCGCTGGCATGTTGCTGAGCGGAAATATCCAGATTGACCGGGATCACTTGGAGCGCCCCGGCAATGTCGTGATCGATAAGCCTGCTGATCAGGCGATGATGGCTGCTTTGAAAAGCTGGGCGGATATTGCCACACGCAATGGCAATCATTTCTGGGCCCAGATCAGCCATGCCGGACGACAGACCCAGAGCAATGTCAATAAGCATCCCAAAGCGCCCTCCGCAGTCAAGCTCGGCCTGCCCGGCGGCCAGTTTGGCCAACCCGTCGCGCTGACGGTCCCTGAGATTGAGGATCTGGTTGATCGTTTCGCGCTGGCAGCGAAGACCTGTCAGGATGCAGGCTTTACCGGTGCGCAAATTCATTCGGCTCATGGCTATTTGCTGAGCAGTTTCCTAAGCCCTCGGGCCAACCAGCGCACTGATGAATATGGCGGCAGTCTGGAAAACCGGGCACGCTTTCTTTTATCGGCAGTCGCCAAGGTACGTGCTGCAGTGGGTCCTGGTTTTCCGATTTCGGTCAAACTTAACAGTGCCGATTTCCAGAAAGGCGGCTTTGCCTTTGAGGACAGTTTGCAGGTCGTTCAATGGCTAGAAGCAGCCAGCGTTGACCTGATCGAGATTTCGGGCGGCACCTATGAACAGCCGGCATTGATGGGCGCAGACGGTCTGGAAGAAAAAGAGGAACAGAATGTCGCACCGTCCACACAGGCTCGCGAGGCCTATTTTGTCGATTTTGCCAAAGCCATGCAGGCGTCGGTTAAAGTTCCCCTTATGGTTACCGGCGGTTTTCGCACCCGTGCTGCGATGGAACAGGCCTTGTCTGGCGGAGCTGCTGATCTGATCGGTCTCGGTAGGCCTATGTGCGTCATGACCGACGCGCCCAAACAATTGCTTTCAGGGCTGGGCGAGTTGCCACGCTATGAAAATACGTTGCAACTCATTCCCGATTGGCTCGGTTTTCTCAAACGGTTCCAGATAGTCAAGGCTGTCGATGGGTTCGCAACCATCTATTGGTTTTACGAGCAGCTGTTCAACATCGGCAAAAGTGGAAAAACCGATCCCGGGCTCAGTGTCTTCAAAGGTTTTCGTGCGGTGGAAGCTCGTAACAAGCAGATCATGGCAGCTCGGAGCTGATCAACTTGCATCGGCCACCCGCTTTTTGATCCGGCTCAGCCCAACCGGAGTCACACCCAAATAGAGCGCAATTTCATTTTGTGTGACCATATCCATGATATGCGGAGTGGTTTTCAGCAACTCCCGATAGCGGTCTTCAGCCGACAGGCACAGAAGTTCATATTCCCGCCGTTCCTTTTTCATCGCAAAAGCGAGTAGGAAATCCACCACCACCCCGGCAATATTGGCATTGTCCCGGCTTGCCGCATAGATTTGATTGAAATCCAAACGGATCAACTCAGCCGGCTGCAGGCAGACCAAACTGAAGGATGAGCTCTGCCCGGCATAGCTAGCGGTCAGGCTGCCGATAAAATCCCCGGGCTGAATGAAGGATTTTATATGCTCCTTGCCCTCCCCCGACAGATAATAGGCTTTTAACAACCCCTGCCGCACGGCGTAAAGCCAGCCATGATCTTCTCCTTGCCGGAATAGATGCTCTTCGGCTTCTGCCTGAACCGGTTTTCCGTACGTTTCGAGAAATTGAGAAAACTGAATCACTTTTAACCCAGGTTAATTACGGCTCCGTCCTCTTAGCGTAACAGCGCCTTCAACACAGTGCTAATCATTTTAGGAATAGAGGAAAAACCATGACGATCAGCGGCAAACGGATAGCGATTACCGGTGGCGCGTCGGGCCTTGGGCTGGAGCTCGTCCGGCAGCTGGCGTCCGACAATGAAATCATTGTCATCGCCAGACCCTCTGCGGCTTTGGACCAGCTCAAAAGCAACTATCCCGAAATCGCCATCTTCAAGGCCGACCTGTCCGACGAAATGGCCGTTAAACAGGCAGCGTTCGATTTGATTGCAGGCTTTCCTGCCATTGATGGTCTGATCAACAATGCGGCTTTGCAATATACGCCCAGTTTTCTCGATGATGAGTTTGATTATAGTCAGATCGCCAATGAAATCGCCACCAATTTCACTACCCCTACACAGCTTTGCTATCTGCTACTCCCTGCCCTACTCAATGGTAGTAATCCATTCATTCTCAACGTGAATTCAGGGCTTGGATTGGTCCCCAAAACAAGCTCCGCCATATATTGCGCGACCAAAGGCGCTTTGAATATTTTCTCCCAGGCGTTGCAGAATCAATTGGAGCAGACAGATGTTGCGGTAATGCAGGCCTTCCTGCCGCTGATCGACACGGCGATGACCGCCGGTCGCGGCGATGGCAAGCTCCCGCCGGACAAGGTGGCAAGCGACATCATCAAAGGCATTGCTGCACGAAAAGCCGACATCGATATCGGCAAAGTCAAACTTTTACGTCCTATTGCCCGGTTCATGCCCGGTCTCGCTCGTAAAATCATGAAATCTGGTTAAAGGAATAGATAATGAAACCACTTCTTAAAGTCATGGCGATCCTGACTCTTATTTTTGCATCCACCTTTATACTGGGCCGGGTGCTAGGAATATTGACCGTCGAGAACGTCCGCTGGCTGCTCGAACAAGCGCAACAAGTTGATCCGACCTATGTAATCGCCGCCGTGGTGCTACTGCTTTTCATTGATCTGTTTGTCGCTGTCCCAACCCTGACCATCACCTTGCTTGCTGGTTATTTTCTTGGCTTTCCACTCGGCATGGCATCGGCGCTTACGGGCACAACGTTGGCGGTGCTGGCCGGCTATGCAATCAGCCAGCGCTATGGTGACCGGGCGCTAGCTTTTCTCGTCAAGGACGAGGAAGAACGCAGCAAAATGGCCAAGGCCTTTGCACAAAGCGGCCCGGCGATGATCACGCTCGCCAGATCAGCTCCGATGATCCCTGAAGTCACCGCTTGCATGGCCGGCGTAACTCGTATGCCGCTGATGCGATACCTGACCTTCTACGCTCTTGGCACCGTTCCCTATGTTGGAATTGCTGCCTATGCGGGTTCGATCAGTAGTTTGAATGATCCCAAGCCGGCGATTTTTGCAGCGCTGGGATTATATACAGTCCTATGGATTGGCTGGTTTATCTATCAACGCCGCCAAACGATAGAAACCGTCAACTGAATCAAGACACGCGCCGTGCGAATTAGCTTCCAACCGATGATTACTGGCGTAAAATCCTGAGCAAGCGCATGACCTGCGACACGTGCGGGAAAATATTTCTTCCTTAGCGCTGCTCTCTTCTTCGACAGCTGGTGATGCTGGATAGGAGCTTGAAACCAATCAGGGGCACGACGAAATATCGCTAATATGATCCCAGCTATTGCTTGGTAGCCCCAGCAGCTTCAATCACGGCTTTAAGTTTGTCTCCGGCATCAGCATCTATTGTTTGCACTATACGCTCCCCGGTATTGGGGTCTGTCTGATGGAAGTTGAACGCTTGTCCCTTGAGGGGGCCAGAAATCAGATCGGCAATCATCACCTCCCGCTGCTTGTTCTGATTGGTCGCAAATGGCGCAATAAGATCTACCAACCAAACATTGTCACCACTGGTCCATTCTTCCAGCGTCAATCTGTTTTCCGGCTCTATCATACCGCCTTCCAGCTTCTTTTCAGCCGCTTCATTGCATTTAGCCCATAATGCGAGGCCAACAGGCTGATCGCCATCTCGGAACAGATAAAATTGCTGGTTTATCAGGGCTGGCATACACAGCCATTCCAAATCACCAATCTGCATTGCCTTATGAAGCGGCGATTGCGTCAGAAGCCAGGTCATTTCACCAAGCAAATGGCTTATCGTGGGAGCGGATTCTTGTTCGGCAGTTTCAGTCATTCAGAAATCCTAGCATCAGGCCGCAAAATAATCGAGCGGAACGGGGTTACGATCACGCTCTTTCATGGTTTCTGCCGCAGATGTCACGCCAAATGTGGTCATATCCTGTGTCATCAAGGCAATTTTCAGTGCATCTCCATCAGAAGTTGCCGGATCACTTGAATAATCCCTTGCAGCTTCGGCTGCACCGATCCCTGATAGATCGGTATTTGCGACCCTGACCCTTTCAACCATATCCGCTGTTGCGGGAACGCTTTCATCAAAATAGTCGAATATATCTTGGTCCGCAGGGATATCCAGCGATGTATCAGCCAAACCTAGCAGCTCTCGCTTGTACAAACCGGCTCGCAGAGCATTGAGATCTGCAGCTTCGGTGTTGCCGTTTTCGGCCTCCGATGGAATCGAAGTGCTTGCAGGGCTGCTGGCCGATAGCGATGTCTTGTCCATAGGAATAGCGCCATCATTTTCGACATAAGCCTGACGAAGCATATAGCCTTCCGATGCGGCGCCCAGAACGCCTCTTCCGATATGATTGTGTGACATACCGTTTAACAGATCTCTGCGCGTTGGCATTCCTGAAGTTTCGGCGGGTTCCATTTTTTGTGCCGGACTGCGATTCGGGTCGGTGAGCGTGGTAACCGAATTGCCACCCTCTCCATTTCCTTGAGGTTCAGCCGGCGAAGGTTCGTCCGTTACAGGAACAGATGGTTCGGGCTGATTGGCAGGGTCTGCTGATGGAACGCCGCCTGTTGTTTCCGTTGGAAGCAGGCGATCCAGGCCGAAGAGTTCTGTTACCTCCGCACGGCCATTATCATTGGCATCACTCCAGATACGCAAATCGTAATAACGTTCATCAGCGGCGGTAAACTGGCCATCACCGTCGCTATCAAAGCCATTCATGGCCTGAGCAAATGTGAGGGTTTCGGTGGTCGGATCAATTATGCCATTGCCATCCGCATCGAGGGCGAAAACCGTGTTCGACGGGAATTGCGTTACAGCCGGTTCGGAGATGCGCTCCCAACGCAGTGCCACATCGCCGACCGCCGCGGTGGTGCCATCGGTGCGGGTGAAGGTGGAGGTACCAAGGATGCCGATATTGCCTTCATCCGATTGCTGCTGCGACGTGCCGACCAGTGCAATGCTGACGATCCCGGCATCGGGCAAGGACAGTAATTCCCCGGCTTCTGAAATGCCATTTTCATTGGCATCCTGCCAAACCAGAAACTCGCCGAAGCGCGCGTCTTGGGCATCAAATACGTTGTCGCCATTGCTATCGAAGGCGCTCAGGCCTTCGAGATCGGTTCGGGCACCCGGGAGGTCCTGAATGAAGGATATTTCCGCGCCGTGCGTGATCAGGCCATCGCCATCGCGATCCAGCGCGAGGAAGCCTTGTCCGCCGCCGATCCAGCCGGTTTGATCCTTCGTGCCATCGCCGTCGATGTCGAAAGATACGGTGATATCAGCGGCGCGAATGCCTGTGCCGTCGAGGTCGAAAACGATGGGGGGAAGTTGTTGGAGAAGCCTACTATACCACCAGTCTCCCTCCCAGCTGTAGCCTGGTGCCAGATAGGGTGCGCCAGTTTCATAATCCCTAGATTCTGATACAAGCGTCACATCCCCTGCAGAAATTGTTCCACTTAGATCATTATCCCGCCGCAGAGTCCAGTCGTCGATAGTTTCTTCAAACTGTGGCTCGTTATACTCGTGATAATACCTTTCCATCAGCAGGTTTCCGGAAAGCACAGAGACTCCAACGGGGGGCGAACCAACACTGTTGATAACGGTGTTGACAATCGAGATATCTTCAATGGTAAGGTTCAAAACCTGATCTACAAATCGGCTGCTATCATTAACCTGAGCCGCTCGAATCGTAATGGAGAAAGGTATGGCGGGATCAACCCCTATGTTGCTAACACCCCCAAGCGCCTCGTAGTTAAATCCTGCCCCTATGGTAAGTTGTCCGTCGGTAGAATTGAGATTTAGCGCGCCCGTCGGATTTCCACCAACTATTGAAAAACTGATCGCATCCCCATCTTCGTCACTCGCTGATACTGTGGCTATCAAATGACCAACAATGTGACTCTTCTCTGCGATTGTGCCTGTGATTCCCGTGGCAAATGAAATTCCACCGGCTGTCGGCAGATTATCATCCACATTACCGACATTCAGCGTCAGCGAACGTCCGCTGGCACTGCGTTGGCCATTGGCATAAGCGTAGACGGTCGGAACAGCCGCCGTCGGCGTTGCCTCATAGTTGAAGGCTGACCTTACGTGCAACTGGTTGCCATTCTTGATTTCAAACTTACCCGACACCGTGCTGCTATTGGCAAACACGTAGGATACAGGATCGCCATCCGGATCAGTCGCGCCCGTAAACGTTACGCCGGCATAGCCGGTTGCATTCTCCGCGATGCTTGCATTGCCGGGTTGGGACGGGGTGCCGGGGGCTTCATTCACATTCAGCAAGGTGATCCGTCCGGTCCTTACACTTGACACCGGACCACTAGCCGTGGTCGCAACCACTTTAACATCGGCATAGCCGGCAGAGAAGGCCGCTGGTCTGGCTTCGT
This sequence comes from Sphingorhabdus sp. EL138, assembly GCF_900258045.1. GTDB lineage: Bacteria > Pseudomonadota > Alphaproteobacteria > Sphingomonadales > Sphingomonadaceae > Parasphingorhabdus. The sequence continues at coordinate 1,344,615 of NZ_OGVD01000004.1, forward strand.
AATCCAGCGCCGAATTCAGGACCAGTTGTCCGGAACCATTGATACTGAACAACCCGCCCGGATTACCGCCCGATGCGAAGCTGTAGGTAATTCCCTGACCTTCCGGATCCACCGATCCGCCAAATGTCAGCAATACACCGCTGTTATTCTCATAGACGTTGGCGCTAAACGCGTTGGGTGTACTTGGCTTCTCATTGACGTTGGTGACATTGACGGTAAATGCCTGGTTGGCAAACTTGTACCCGGAAGCACCGTTGTTATCGCGCACCTGCAACGTCAGATTGTGGGTCCTGTTGACAGGATTGTCATAGTCAAGAACCGTACCCGATTTGGTCCGCAACTGGTTACCGACAATCTCGAACAGACTGCTGCCCCCGGCTATGGAGAGCACATGCCCAGCCTCACCGAACAACGCTGCATCCTTGTCGGGATCGCCCGTGGTTATGGTATGAACAAAGCTACCACCAGCCGCCGTTTCGCTTATCGAAGCAGACGCAGCGGATGTGAACGTCGGCGTCTCGTTAACATCGAGGACATTGATGGTGAGATTATTGTTCTGCACGGTTAGCGAACCATCGGACGCTCTGATATTGAGAGTCACCTGACCATTGGTCGTCGATTCATATTGCACGGTTCTGCCGCTCTTCACGGATACTACACCGGTGCTGGAGTTAATCGTAAACCAGTCGCCGGTATTCCCTCCTACAATCGCGTAGCTTAGCGTATCGCCATCCGGGTCCGTCGCTCTGGCGGTGATCCCTGCGAGTACGCCAGCAGTAGCACCATCGCTAATCTGGCCAACGACGCCGCTCGCGCCCGAACCATAGGATGCATTGACGTCAACCAGGCTATAGGGGCTTTCGTTGACATTCGTAATATTGACCGTGAACGCCTGATCATCGGACAGCGTCCCGCTATTGCCGTTGTTGTCCCGGACCCGCAGCGTCAGATTATAGCTGGTGGCGGCTTCATAATCGAATACTACACCCGCCTTGACCCGCAACTGGTTACCGACAATCTCGAACCGGCTCGTGTCACCCGAAGCTATGGAGTAGACATGACCTGTTTCACCAAATGCAATCCCATTCTGGTCAGGGTCTGTTGACGTCAATGTCTTCAGTACCGTGCCCCCCGCAGAGCCTTCCGCAACGCTTGCAGTCGCACCGCCGGTCAATACCGGCGCTTCATTGATATTTCGGATTGTCACATTCTGCGTAATCGCCGCCGAAGTTTGGCCATTCGCTGTTGCGACAATGCCGAACGAACCATTGGCGTCGTTTTCATAATCAAGTGCCGAAGACACCCACAGCTGGTTACCATTCTGGATGGAATATTTGCCATTTGTTGCGGTCCCGGTTGCAGAGAAAACATAGGAAACCGGGTCGCCATCGGGATCGGTGGAGGAGAAACGAACGCCGGTATCGCCAATCTGATTTTCGTCAAATACTATAGTGGAGCTCGTCGAACTCGGGGTCGTCGGTGCTTCATTCAAATCCACCGGACGGATAGCGATATTGCTGCGGGCAAAGCTGAGCCCATCGCTGTCAGTAACACGAATATTGACGAGTGCATCGCCCGCTTCATAGTCGAGAGATTGACCGTCAGCGAGATAGAGAAGATTGCCCTCCACACGGAATTTGGACGCCTGCGGACCGCCATCGATAGCATAGGTCAGGCCTGCTGTTCCATCAGGATCAGTTGCGGACAGAGTCGCCACCAGCGTTCCACCGGAACCAACGCCCACAGCATTTTCATCAAAGGGCGAAGGTGCCACGCCAATAGCTGTGGGCGCGCCATTAACACTGACAGCAATTGTTTGCGTGCTATCGGTCGATACGGCGCCATTGCTGGTTTCTCGCGAACGAGTGCTAATATTAAGTGAGAAATCAGCGGCACTGCCCAAGGGCGGTGTTATCCGAAGCGCTGCCAGATCCCAGTCTTTGACGTCAACCGAGGTCGAGCCGCCAGTTGCGGTGAAGCTGTTCGTGCCGTCTGACAATATCGCGCCTGCGGGAATACCCGCGACATTCAAATAATCGATGACTTCGGAACCGTCATCATCAATCAGTCCGGCGGAAATTGGGGGTAGATTGATCACGGTATCGGCATTGCCGCCGACATCGCCAAGCGCACCGATCGTGACGCCATCAGCAACCGCATTTACAGTTAGCGGCACGGCAAGAGGTGTGGAGTCAAATATACTGTCAGAGGCTGTCAGCATGATCGATCCAGCACCACTGGCATCGGGAAGGCCGCGAACAGTCACTTTGCGACGTCCCTCATTTCCAGCGCCAGGCACAAGATCTATGGATACAATTTCAACCGCTCCGCTTTGCCCGGGCAGAACCTGAATGGATGCCAGCGGTGTCTGCCCGCTGTCCTCGACATCGAAGTAAAGAACCGCTGTACCGTCTTCATCGAGCTCAGTCGGATTATTGGCATCGGCCACTATGGTAGGCGGCGTATTGAGAATCCATGCGTCGTTGATCGCATCCTGTTGCGCAGGTGTTAATTCTGTCAGACTGGTGGGCTCAGGGATGGCCGCCATTGTCGTGAGCAGTTGCGAAAGACTGTCGACGGTCGTCGCAGTGGATTCACCGGCAATAAACATCCGCAATACAAATTGCGCACCAGCATTGGTGAAGTCACCTGCCGTGGTATTAACAAACCAGTCTTTGATAATGACCTGAGACGGTTCACCTAAGACCTTGACGCGCAAGTCTTTTGTTCCTGCTTCCTTGGTGAACCAGATATCGGATTTTGTTATGTCGGCAGAATATTGAACAACATCTTGCAGGTCCAGCGCCAATGCAGCACTGGAATCATAGTTGTAAATAATGTCCGAACCGCTGGTTTTGGTGAGGAAATATTGATCATCACCAGCACCGCCGATCAGAATGTCATCTCCCGTTCCACCATCCAGCATATCACCAGCATCGCCGGCATCCAGGATATCGTTACCGGCTCCGCCGTGCAGACTATCGCTGTCACCTTCGCCAAATAGGCGATCGTCGCCATCACCGCCATAAATCATATCAGCGCCGGCTTCACCGAAGATGAAATCATCCCCTGAACCGCCATGGAGCGTATCGTCCCCTGCACCGCCGTAGACAACGTCATTACCTGCGCCACCGTGAACTTCGCTGTTGCCGTCAGTACCATGCAAGCGATCCGAGTGGCTTGACCCGACCAGCATTTCGAAGCCCGAAATTATATCACCAGTCGCATCGGCTCCGTTTGCGCTGTTGGTTTGAATGTTGACATCGACGCCGTCCAACACCCGATCAACCTCGGCTGCGATAACAACGCCATTGACTGACGACGCACCGATAAGGCCGGACATAAAAGTGGTTCCAGTCACTGAGCCGGCGTAGGTCAATGTATCAACGCCGCTCCCACCATTCAAAATATCAGCGCCTGCGCCACCTTCGATCGTATCGTTACCGGCACCACCATCTATCTGGTTGGCCGCTGCATTGCCCAGAACATTATCATTGCCAGTGCCACCGACGATATTTTCAATGCTGGTTAGTTTATGCGCTGGATTGTCGATATCAATCGACAGTGCCGCGGAAGTGGCTGCAAAACTAACGGTATCGATGCCCTCGCCACCATCAATTGTGTCCTCTCCAACGACAAGCGCATGGATAAGGTCGTTGCCCAATCCACCTAGAATGATATCAGCGCCAATGCCGCCATCAAGGGTATCTGCACCATCTCCGCCATCCAGATAATCGCCTCCAGCGCGGCCAAAGAGCAGGTCGCTGCCTTCAGCGCCCCTGATGGTGTTGCCATTGGCATCGCCAAACAGATTATCGTCAAATGCAGTGCCGAATAGCTTTTCTATTCCATCGTAGGTGTCACCGGCTGCAAATCCGGTATTGGCGGATGCATTGCCAAGATCGGCAGTTACGCCTTGACTCACAACCACTTGTTCCGCCGTCAGACCAGAATAGTAGTAATTCGCATAGTCAGAGCCAGAACCGCCGAAGAATGCGTCAGCACCCGCTCCGCCGATCAGATTATCGTCGCCCGCTCCGCCATATAGAGTGTCATTGCCGCCATCTCCAAGGATTGTATCGTTACCATCCCCGCCATCCAGTATGTCATCACCGTCACGACCATCAAGAATATCGTCAGCGGCAGAACCATTAAGACTATCGGCCAATTGCGAGCCGTGCAGCCGTTCAATGCTGACAAGGGTATCACCTTCCGCCTGACCGCCACTGCCGACACCTCCGTCCAGACCGATTGTCACACCTGCTGCAGAATTCAGGTAGTCGGCGGTATCCGTGCCCGCACCGCCATCGATCATATCTGCTCCGAGAGAGCCCATAACCACGTCATCCCCATCCAGCGCGTTAATCGCTTCTGCCCGGAACGTTCCTTCGATGGTTTCGCCAGCTACCGTGCCTACTATCGTCTCGCCTGGCCCCTCGATGATTGAAATGTTGAAGTCTGCGAAGATGGACGAAATGCCGTCGGATGCCGTGACCCGTACGTTGAGATTGGAACCAATAGCCGCCGATTCACTGGAATAGCCAAAAGTCTTGCCGGTTGGGTCAAACGTCAACCACGACGGCAGAGCTGAGCCGTCGGCGAGCGTGGCAACAAAACTCAATCCATCATAGGGATCGGTTTGATTGCCATCCGTATCGGTGAAGGCGGATGTCGGTATTGTATAAACAAAATCCGCGTTGTCGATCCATAACTGGTCTGCAAGACCTGGCGTGCCGGTAACTGGCGCCAAGTTGCCTGCATTTGCTAACTCGACAGTTTCTCCCCCAGAAAACTCGACAAATTCGAGATCGACATATGTGTCTACACCATCATTCCCGTTTGCAAGATTGATATCGGTTATTGTCTTGTTTACACTGTCAATCAGATAGTCGGAACGATTGCCACTATACACAGCAGTATCGACACCTTCGCCTCCATCAAGAGTGTCATCTCCTTCGCCGCCCTGAAGCCTATCATCGCCAGCAAACCCGTTCAGCACGTTGTTTACAATCGAACCCGTCAGTGAGTCATCAAAATCAGAACCATCGATATTCTCGATGGAAAGATTAGCGATGACATCGCCTTGCGCATCTCCTCCGCTGGTCGCGTTGGTGGTTAGATTAACCGAAACTCCAGCGAGGGATGCGCGATAGTCTACTGTATCTATTCCACTGTCGCCATATAGCTGATCCGCTCCACTGCCGCCAATCAGCCGGTCATTTCCTGCACCACCACGCAGAATATCATCGCCACTATCGCCCGAAAGTATATCGTTACCAGCATCGCCGTTAACCTGGTCATTTCCGCGACCGCCAGCGACATTATCGTCGCCCAAGCCGCCGTTGAGAATATTGCTGTACCCGTTACCGGTGATTATATCATTGAAGTTGGAACCAACGACATGCTCAATCGATATCGGGCTGATCCCATCATTCGAAAGGTCAACAATCGCTCCGAAGATACTATCGGTCAAACGCAATTCATCAACGCCATTTCCGCCGTCGATCACGTCTTCCAGTGATCCATCATTACGCGCGCGCGCGTAAATAGTATCGTTTCCTGCACCGCCAAGCAGTGTATCTTCTCCGTCACCGCCTTTGATGAGGTCATCGCCCGCACCGCCGTCAATGCGGTCGGCGCCGCCTGAACCGCCATCAAGGGTGTCGCCGCCATCTGTGCCGATAATATTGTCGCCAAAGGCAGAACCCAATGCGCTTTCGATAGCTACAAACTGGTCACCCTCAGCATCGCCGCCACTGCCGGTTCCGATACCCAGATCGACCGTAATCGCCGCTAGTGATGCCGAATAATCAACCTTGTCAGTGCCCGCACCGCCATCAATAATGTCTGCACCAGCGGATCCGGCAAAAATATCATTCCCCGCAAGACCGATCATCGTTTCCCGCCGGAACGTACCCGCCTGTATGTCATCGCCAGTCGTTCCGACAATATCACTTCCCAGTGCTTCGGAAATAGTAATCAGGAAGTTATCAGAAATCGAATAACCCTGATCCGTTGCAGTAACCTTGACCTCTAGAACTGATCCAACGGCTGAAAGAGGAGGTGTACCCGTAAAGGTTTGAGTTGTTACATTGAAATTAAGCCAGGCCGGGATTGCGCTGTCGTCTGAAAGTGATGCTGTAAAGACCAGTGCGTCACCCAGATCAAGATCGATAAAGGCCGTCTCAGGAATGGTGTAGTTTGCGAGAACACCGTCTTCCCAAACCTGATCAACCATCTGAGGTTCACCGAGTATCGGTTGATTGTTCGGGTCAATACCAAGACTTATGGTCATGTCCGTAAAGCGAATAGATTCGATATTCTGCAGCTTGTCTGTGCCGTCGGTTATCAGACTGGTACTTCCGGTCCGCAAATCCGTAACAGTTGTGATCGCGCCTGTGTTGATGGAATAATCGGACCGTTTTCCGGAAAAGACTGCCGTATCAAATCCTGCACCACCATAAAGCGCATCATCTCCGCCGCCGCCGGTCAGTTCGTTGTTATTGGCATCGCCCGTCAACAGATCGTTGAATTTTGATCCCGTCAGATTTTCGATCTCATGATACCAGTCGCCATGCGCATCACCCTGTGAGGCCCTAGTCGTCGGCGGTGATGTCGAGTCAGTTGAACTGTTGGCCGCGAGGTTTGCGCGCACACCGTCGATTATGATGCCAGTCGAGGCATCGGCCGTAGCTGCACCAAAGGCGTCTGTCATAGTCACATAGCTTGCGGTATCATTCCCCGCACCACCACTAAGGGCATCTCCCAGACTTCCAGCACCACCGATTAATATGTCATCGCCAGCACCACCATCAATCATGTCGTTGCCGTTATACCCATCAAGGATATTTGCTTCGTCAGAACCAAAAATGAAATCATCGTTTGTTCCGCCGACTATATTTTCGATATTTACGAAACTACTGGTGTCATTGGATGGGTTAGGAAGGAAAAGATTCGCAATAGTAGCATCCGGCCCGGTGATATGAATGCCGTTCGGGTTATCAACTAACGCACCCGGCGCAATTATAAACCCGGGCGTAGTAATATCCCTTGCATCATATGTATCAACACCCTCTCCTCCATCCACAATGTTACTGCCAGTGCCACCGCGCAGGATATCGTCTCCTTGACCGCCGTTCAAAGTATCAGCACCATCCAAGCCACGAATGACATCATCTCCTGCCGTCCCGGTAACTATTTCGTCACCATTATTGCCAACGATGGTGAGAGCACCATCGATTGCCACGTTGCTCAAATCCAGCGTGCTACCGGTCGATATATGTAGTTCAACGTCAGTGAATGAACCCGCAGAAATTGCTTCAACGTTGGCCAGTGACTGAATATAAATTCGCGCGCCATTTTGCGTCGCCACCAGGCTGTCATAACCTTCTCCACCGTCGATATTATCGTATCCTGTGTCGGTTGCGAACAGGAATTGGTCGTCACCTGCCCCACCATTTAATGTATCTGCACCCGCACCACCAACTAGAATATCATCGGTAATCCCAGCATTGACAATATCATCTCCGGCAAGTGCTTCATACCGCACTCCGCCAACTAAAGTCGGATCAACGTTTATCGTGTCACCGTTCGCTGTGCCCAATATGGTGGCTCTATCTTCATATTCGGAAAAGTCCTGCCAAGCGGCTTCATATACATTAAGGAAAGTCTCACCAGGACTTGTCGGCCATTCACCGGGTACAGATGTACTATGCGCATTCATCGCCGAAACAAGTGCTGCGACATCACTGCCAGCAAGTACCTTGTCGGAAGCTATAACCCGACGTGCCTGATTAGACTGGTTGTTCGAATAGGTTCGCCAGTTTTCGACTGTTACGGAAGTGCCTTGACCAATAGCAGTAATAACCAGGTTAAAATTGCCCGACGTCCCGTTGGGGACTTCGCTAAACCAAAGCTGATCGGAAGTAATATCGTTGAAGACGAGCTCGTCATTACCACCACCAGTTATAACGGTATCGTTACCACTATTTCGGCCGAATAAATATTGGTCAGCACCCAGCCCGCCGTCTAGTGTATCATCGCCAGCACCACCGTCCAAAATATCATCACCGTCGCCGCCGTAAAGACCGGCCGCGAGTGTTGTCTGAGAACCTGCGCCAGCTGAAATCAGAATGGAAGAAGAGTCATCACCATCACCGCCAAGCAGCACGTCATTGCCTGCTCCGCCATCCAAACGGTCAACCCCGGCGCCACCGATCAGCTGATCATCCGCACCGACACCGTCATCGCCCAGCAATATGTCATTGCCTTCGCCGCCTGCCAGTACGTCTTTATCAGCACCACCTTTGATCAGATCATTGCCATCACCGCCATCCAGATTATCTTCGCCCACGCCGCCATCCAGCGTATCATCGCCATCATCGCCGACCAGAACGTCGGCGCCTGTCAGGCCAGTGAGGGTGTCATCTCCCCTATTCCCCTTGAGAATATTGTCATCAGCATTGCCGGTAATCGTGTCTGCATAATGTGAGCCAAGGGCATTTTCTATTCCGGTCAGCTGATCGCCACTGGATTCGCTATTCGCAATTATTGCCGAGGCTGCCGTTGTCCCCAGATTAATGTCAATTGCTGCATCCGAACTTACATATGTGACGGTATCTACGCCCGCACCGCCATCTATATTGTCCGCTCCGAGTCCGCCGGAAAGAAGGTCATCACCGTCGCCGCCATGGAGCGTATCATTGCCGTCCAATCCGGAAAGAGTATCATTTCCAAAGCCGCCCGTCAGCGTATCAATACCAGAACCCAATACAAGACCGCCACCAATCGTACTGCTCAGTGAGAGCCCTCCGGGGAAGCTGATCGGCCCGCCAGAACCGGGCAAAGTTATTACACCGCCAAAACCGGATGTACCCACCAGGAATTCATCGATCGGGTTTTCTGATGTATCGGTACTCGATGTTAACAAGTTGCCAGAGGCATCGAATTTTAGACCGGACAGGTCAAAGGATGAGCCATCAGAAAACTGGATCGTTTCCACAGCTTGATTGGCATTGATTGCAGCACCGCTGCGGAAATTCTTGATCCGGACTTTGTCAGTTGTGCTGCCAATCAGAGTTATTACAAGATCATCACCACTGAAATGGAAACCCAGATCAGCAAGGCCGATTGCCGCGTCGCCCGTAACACCGGCATTACCGGTATAATCTTCAAACAAAATCGTATCACTACCAGCGTCTGCAAAAGTCGCCACCTCAGCAACTTTGTTGCCGGTGACCGTAATTCCATCGACCCAACCATCAGCTGCAAAAGTTGTAGGTGTCTGAACGTTGCGGTAGTTATAGCCCACACTCTCCTTACGATAGACTATCTCGCCGGTGTCAGAATTCGTGACGATATGGTCAAACCGATACAGACCCAATTCATTGTCGATTAAATCGAAGTTGGAAACATAAGGTGGTTGCAAATTACCATTATCATCGACGATGATATTTTCCGAGGCCACCAAATGATCATCAATAGTGTCTTCACCATCGCCGCGACCGAACACGTAAAGGTCATCTCCGGAAGCGCCCTTCAATATGTCGTCGCCCTTGCCTCCTGTAAGGTCGTTTTCGCCGGCGTCCCCTTCCAGACTATCTGCAAAATCGGAACCGGTGAGGTTTTCAATACTGTCAAACACATCACCGGCAGCATCACCAGTTGCAGCAATATTCTGCGTCAATGATACGGTTACACCGGTAGCCGCAGTTTCATAACTTGCTGTGTCCAAGCCAAGTCCACCAATCAGAATATCGCCCGCCGGAGCGCCATCACGTGTGCCACCGGCACCGCCAATAAGCACATCATTGCCCGCACCGCCGAGCAGAACGTCTGACCCGACAAGACCAATCAACCGGTCTTGACCGCTATTGCCGTTTATGATGTCGTTGAGCCCGCCGCCGGTAATGACATCATCGCCAGCACCGCCGGTGATCCAGTTCGCAAGCGCCGGACTTCCGATCAAATTCCCGTCGTCGCCGTCCGTTCCTGCACTAAGCGACATGCTGGCCACATCGACTGCACCTGTGTTGAAGAACACAAATGTTTCGATAGAACCTGTGGCTCCGGCATTACCGGACGGTCCCCATTCCTTAAGGGTAATAGTATCATCCAGGCTGGAAAAGCTGTTAACCGTGGCTCCAGAGGATTCAATCCCAATCACCAGGTCTTTACCACCATTGGCTGCGGCGAACTGGATATCATTGATGTCGATGCCCAGGCCAAATTCCAGGATGTCCGACCCGGCGCTAGTGACAATCGCATCTGCATCGGCAGGCTGATGCACATAAAGCGTGCCGGTTTCTATGTCGTAACGCGTAGTTGCTGACCAGTTTTCACCATCAAATATGGTGCCATGCGTCGGGTGCGTAATCGACCCGTCAGTCCCGACAACATATCCGTTCTGGCCACCCTGACCAGAGACCCAGGCCACATCCCACTCATCAGTCAGCGCGTCAATCAGCGTGTCGTGACCATCCCCACGCTGGAAACGAAACACATCGTTACCGGTACCTCCAATAATCTCGTCATTGCCAGCGCCACCGGACAATATGTCATTGCCCTCATCGCCGGTCAGCCGGTCATTACCTGTTCCACCGCTAACCGTATCCTGTCCAAAGCCGCCAAACAGCAAATCATCGCCATTGCCGCCAACGACAATATCATCGCCACTATCGCCGGAAACCGAGTCATTGCCCAGCCCGCCATTGCCGAAATCATTGCCTGAAAGCAGATAGACCAGATCATCACCTGACCCCGCATGGACAAAGTCATTACCGGCCGTACCGACAATCGTTTCCGACCCGTCGCTGCCCAGAATGAACGTATCAAAGTCTGCCAGCCGGATTTCATTGCCGTCGGCAAAACGCAGCGTCTCGACCTTGTTAAAGCTGCTGAACCAGTCCTCCATTACCACCCGGTCGCCGTTAAATACGCCGTCTGGGGCCAGTTCCAGGATCAGGTCCTTGCCATCGTCCGATTTGATCAGCTTGATATCATCAACGCCAATGCCCTGACCCAATACCAGAACATCTTCGCCGCCCGCAGCACGGCCGTTGGATGTGACCTGCGCGCCGCCCCCGCGCCAGTTGTTCAGGCCACCACCAAAGCGGAACAGGTCGCCAGACAGCGCATCGGCAATATTACCATTAATTTCGCTGGCCGAAAGACCGTTAAACGCCTGTGCAACAACAGTTTCAACCGTCAGCCCGCTTTCATCGATAATCCGGTCCGCAGTAACATAGGTCGTATCACCGACACCAACCGCACCGACATCACCCAGCCGGAAGAGATATTGATCATCCCCGCGCCCGCCGCGCAGGATATCCCCCGCGCCCGCGCCGCCAGCCAATATGTCTCCGCCATCACCGCCTTCCAGCACATCGGTTCCGTCACCGCCCTCAAGCCAGTCAGAACCCTCACGCCCGATAAGCAAGTCATCGCCCGCGCCGCCATTGAGATAATTGCCATTGCCGCCAAGCGTGTAGGAAGCAGCCCCGCCCGCGTTCAGCGTGTCGTTACCGTCACCACCAAGCAGCCAGTCATCCAGCTTGCCGCCATAAATTACGTCATCACCAGCGCCGCCAAAGACATTATTGCCAAGATCCCCGGCATGGACAGTGTCATTGCCATCGCCAGCATCAATCGTCGCGGCCACGTCAATAGAAAGATCACCGCTGGCGCCTGTGTTGACGTCACCGCCAGTGGATAGCTCTCCGTTAATCGTGAGACCGGTTGTGTTGGTTATGTAGCCCGCGCCGCCGGCGACTGCGAAGCCGTCAGTATTGTGGGTAACATGGGAGAGGGTTATTGTGTCGTCACCGGATGTCGCTTCGATGGTGGTTTGGCCAGCGATGTCGATGGTGTCGCCCATCACAAAATCACCAATACCGATTAGGCGAGAGACTTGGTCACTGAACGGATCATAGTCAAAACCGAACTCGACATTGGCGATGTTTGTATCAGCCTCGCCGAGTAGGGCTCCAAAGCCACCAAACCAGTCGGCGCGATGGCGTTTGGTTAGGCCGAGTTCAACTGCACGGGCGAGATTAATTGCTGTTTCTATCGCAAAAACGCTATCAGATTCGGCTGAAACTATAGCGTTTATTACAGTGTCATTGGCTAGGTAACTTTCATAAGCCTGAGCGGCCGCAATATTTCCAATCAACACTGACTGTTCAAAATTAGTAGCGTTCACGCCAGCCACTTCAAAGCTGTTGAATACGGCACGCTTTACATAAATACTACCGCCAACGAGCTTGAAATCAGGGTCTGTTAGCCCTTGATAAACTCCGTATCCGGTGATCTTTTCAAATGCACCTTCCCGTTTCGATGATACGCGATAGGTGATAGCGCTTTTATCGCGGGTTGAAGTCGGACGATAGACAAAGTCCGACTTGCGCATGCCGTAGTTCCCGGTGGTGATATTATTCGGATTATCAAGCCGACTACCTGTAGCCTCAAGCACCAAATTAAGAGTTTGGGCAACACTACCTGCCATTGCCTCCGCAGTTTCTCTCGATCCCCCTTTGCGAGAATAGGAGTTGGCAACCACAAATCGGCCTTCAGCTTCATTCCAAGTGGCGTCCGCCCCTGACCGCGGAGTTCCTCCAAAAATGGAACCGATTAGGCCACCAAGAAGATTACCAATCGCAATCCATGCTGCAGCTATAGCGATAGTGACAGGATTCGGTCCGAAAGCGACGAGAAAAAGAGCAGCATCAATCGCAAACAATGCAGAGCCCACTGCGGAACCAATCTGCCCTCCAACCGTTTCGAAACTATTGATCTCATTGGCAAGTTTGTTGCCCAGAAAAGATGCAACAGCCGTCGGCACGCCTGCAGCAACATTGCTAAAAGCAGTCACACCTTGAGCCGCTTGTCCACCGGCTGCAATCGTCGCGAGATTATTAAGTATCGTTCCGATTACTGCCCCAGTGCCCGTATTCAACAGTTCTGCCGCAAAACCATTGGCGCCCAACACGTCGATAAGTTCAGCTGTAAGATATGATGAAACGGCTCCGATACCAGCAGATTTCAGGTTGGAGAGAAGTTCTGTGTCAAAGGACTGGAAAGCATCATTAATGCCATTGGTAACCGATCCACCACCAATCACTTCATCCAGCGCATCTCCTAGATTGTTACCAAATGTTTGGAGCAGCGCAGACGTACCGACTCCCAGGACAACATTGTTGCCTGCAATACGATAACCTAGCTGTTGACCAAGGATGCCTCCAACGTCTGAGAAATCAAATGGAAGTGGGTTCCCCCTGATCTTAATTTCGGTATTGCCGTTCTCGGTAAAGACGTCATAGTTGCCATCATCTTCAAACGTATGCGTTAGATCTCCAGTAACAACGATGTGGCGAGTTCGACCATTTATAGTAGCTGTGCGTTGCACAGTTTCAGGATCGGCAGATAGAGTGGATGGATCAAATTTCCCAGAAGTCGCGGCCTCGGTTTTACTTTCCACATGGCGTTTGATTAAGTCGGCTCTGGCGCCTTGGATTACAATCCCATTTTCCGTTACAATACCGTCTTGGACCTTGACTATACTTGCAGGAACAGTTCCATCCGCAGAACCCTGTATAGATAAAACAGCAGTCTTGTCGCCGTTTGCGGCTATTTCAATGGCACCAATAACAGAATTGGAATCGATGCCCTGAAGATGCACAAAGGTACTGCCAGAATCGACATCAAAGACATGAAGTTCTTTACGTTTTGAATGATATCTCTCGCCATCAAGCCCGACTATAACGTCCTTGTCCTTGATGAGTTTCGGCAACCCAAATACTACTATTTCCTGATTATTATAATCGCCAATGGCATTAGCCAAGTCGATGCCATTTTCTTCGGCCCATGCGCTGGTCGCCGCATCTGGTCCGATCAAAATAACGCTACCGTCGGCAGTAATCTGAAAATCTATATCTTGTCGGTTTCTGAACAGCTCCACATCAACCGAAACCCCCAACCCCAGTTCGGGAAAAGGTATATTGGCTAGATCAAGAAAAGCCTGCCCAGATGTGATTGATATTGTTTGGACAGTGGCATCCACATTTTGCAAACGACCATCGACAATTGCAGCGAATGTGCGCATTTCTTGTTTTATCTCGAAACCAACAGTTCCTTGAATCTGCTCCAGCTCAAGAACAAATTCACCTGAAAATGTCTGCACAGTGTCGATTGGTGAGTAGGTTCTCGTCAAATCTACAGATTCAGTAACGAGAAAACTAATATTTGGATTCAGGTCAAGAACTGGATCGATACCAACAGCGGTAAGATTTCTTTTCCACAGACGGAAGGCAAAATCCACCACCCCCGGCAAACCGATTTCAAAACCGAAGTGGGATAAAGTCTCGTCGCCATTAAACGCCAATCCCCCCCCAACACTGAGATTTGGCAAATATCTTGCCAAGCGCCTGGAGATATTCGAATTCTCAAGACCTGCCAAACCTGCCGCAAATTTAGCCTTTTTTGACAAAGAAACATCTGCGTCAATGGCAAATCCAGGATGCCTAATCCCATCCGGAGTTTCATAGCCAATTGGTTGTGGCAAGACTGGAAAATTATCTACGAAATTTCTAAGATCTTCCGAAACTGATCCAAGGGCATCGACTATAGAATGAATTTTAATATCTGCTCGGCCGTTCTGATCATAAACATGAACTTCTGACGTCACTTGCCGTTTTTTTTGATCATCATTCATATCAATTCCTTACAATTCTATAACCATGTGGCTGAGCAGCGTCCGGCAAGCCGGGATAAGTCCACTTTATTGCGTTCATATGATCCTCATCCTGACCAACCCAACCTTCGCCGACGCGCAAAGCGACACTTCCCACATTTCCGCCACGATAGGCGACGAGTGCACATGCTTTTTTTCCAAATTGTTCTATGCAGTTGCTCGCACCTTCTTTTCTTTCGTCGACATATTCGGCTACATTTCCGATCACATCATAAAGACCCCATGCGTTTGGTTTGAATGACTCCACAGGAAGTACGCCAAGATTTTTGCCGAATTGAAATCTAGGGTCCGTGCGACGATTTTGAGGATACTTCTTACGGTCGTAGTGATTGTATATGGCCGCATTCCCTGACCCTAGTTTTTCTCCCCAAGGGTAACGAGTGGTTGACCCTGCTTTAGCCAGATATCCCCACTCAGGTGATGTTGGTAGCCGATATTTTTTGCCGGTAACCCCATTTATCCAGCTCAGGTAGCACTCGAAATCACTGGGCAGGAGGTAGTTCACCGGATAGTTATCCGACAGACTGTCCAAATTACTTCTAGTATAGGTCACGTCGGGTGGTACCTTAGGCAGACCGCATCCAGCCTCCTTCACAGCGAATAAATACTCTCTCCAAGTCAACTCATGACGCGCGACATAAAAAGATGCCGTATCACTTTGTAATGGGGGAACCTTTACCATCGGCGGACAATTCTCACAGTCTTTGAACACGTCGAATAGCTTGACCTTTTCAGCCAATGGTTTTTTGACTTGCTTTGCTATGAGAGAATCAGATTGAGGAGGCGTATCAGCACAGCCCAAAATAAAAACAGCTGCTAGAATTCCAAACAGATGCTTCATTCCGTTCCTTCCAACCGCCATTTTGCTGCCACCAACCCAGCCTGCTTAGCCCCCGTATCTACAGGAATAACTCGCCCCTTAGTGCCATTCCCAACCGGTGGTGAGTAAACCCAAATCCGGCCACCACTGTCGCTTGCCGCCAACCGATATAGCTTCTTCGCGTTATCCAAATCACGCTCAACACCCCGCCCTTCTTCAAACCGGATACCCAGCTCAAGCTGCGCATGCTTGTCGCCCCCTTGCGCCATGCGCGCAAGATCGGGCAGCGGAAGGGCGGTTAGATCGGTGGCAGTGGGGAGTGATGGACTATGGGATGCCGCAGCAGCGCTCGGCGGGGTGGTCAGGTCAATGCCCATATAGCTGGAGGGAGCAGCGCAACCGGCTAGAGCGATCACTGCTCCTAACAAGGGGGTCACGCTCAATAGACGCGTCCAGTTTTTTGCATAGCCCCTAATCAGATGCACAAAGCCCCTTTCTCCCTCGAAGCAGGGAGACGAATATATCAGCACCGCCGACTATTGCCGTCGATTCTGCAACCCTATTGAGAAGGCTAAAGCGTTTACTGGGATTTACAAGTGCCCGACTCGAAAATCATTTATCCATTTTGGATGTTTATTGAAAAGCCCCAGAATAGTAGTGTTTTCAATAGTTAAACTACCGTTCACGCCCCGCTTCATCCATTGTCTTGGCAATGGGGGAGAGCAGATACTGGATGATGCGCCGCTCGCCGGTCTTGATCTCTGCCTGCACCTGCAAGCCGGGACCGATGGCTTGTTCCTTGCCATTGATCATCAGATGCCGCTTGTTGAGCTTGATCCGGGTGGCATAGACCAGCCCTAGATTTTCATCCTGGATCGCATCGCGGCTGATATTATCCACCACGCCTTCAATCAGGCCGTAGTCGGTAAAGTTAAACGCCTCCAGCTTCACCCGCACCGGCTGGCCTTCATAGATAAATCCAATGTCCTTGTTGAGAATCTGTGCGCTGACCTGCACTTCGGCATCATCGGGAACGATTACCATGATGGGTTCAGCTGGCTGCACCACGCCGCCAATGGTCGTCAGGGTGAGCTGTTGCACGGTGCCGTCTACGGGTGATTTGATCTGCTGGAACTCGCGCCGACGGGCTGACTTTTGCAACTCTGCTCCCGCCATCGCCGATTGCCCTTCGGCTTCCGCCATTTCCGCAATTGCGCCGCGACCGAAAGCTTCACGCAGGCGCCTGATCTGCGCCTCCAGATTGCGGATGGACGCGCGGGCTTCAGCAGCGCGCGCCGTTTGCACCGCGATATTCTGGATATGCTCCACGCGCAGCTGTTCGAATTCGAGCAGCCGCAGCCGCGAAAAATAGCCCTTGTCAGCAAGTTCCTGCCTTGCGGCCAGCTGGCGATCAAGCAAAGGCAATGTCTGTTCCAGCTTGCTGATTTCGGCCTCCGCCCCAGTAAGCTGCGCCTGCCGTTCGGCGCGTTGTTGTTGGAGACCTGATCTCTCCGCTTCATATTCCGCGATGGCAGAGCGCACAAATTGCGACTGGGTGAGCGCAACATCCACCGGCGTGCCTGCGGGCGGAACGAAGCGGGCATCAAGCCCTTGCAGATGCGCCATGAGTGCATCATTGCGGGCGCGCACAATTTCTGCCGACATCAGCTGCTGGGAGCTTTGTGCTTCATCGGCATTGCTGATTGTGGAATCGAGTTCGACGAGCAATTGACCTTTCTTAACCCGCTGACCGTTCTTGACATGGATGGCGCGGATGGATCCGATTTCAATCGGTTGAATGACCTTGCTGCTCGCGGAGGGCACCACTTTACCGGCGGCGGTGGCAACTACATCGACTTTGCCAATGAACGACCAGAGCAAGGCTATCGCAAACAGGCTGCACAGGATCAGCATCAACCAGCGCAGACCGGGGCTGGCTGGCTTCTCCATAATCTCCAGGGCAGCCGGTAAAAACTCATGGTCGCTTTGCGGCTTGGCATTTTCATCCGCCACATTCTGCTGCTTCCAGCTTTCACGCAGGATCATCCAATGGCGCGTCAAGCCGGGAAAGCGTCGCGCGACGAAGCCTTCTTTTGCGGCTTCGTTTTCTTGGGCATCGTTTTCAGGGCTAGCTTGGTTTTCGCTCATGCCTCGATACCCATTTGCTTGTTGTACAACATGGCATAACGGCCATCGGCCTTTAGCAACTCATCATGCGTGCCGATTTCGGTTATATCGCCCGCTTCCACAGTCACGATACGATTGCACTGGCGCACAGCAGACAAGCGGTGAGCAATGATCATGACCGTACGACCTTGGGCGATCCTGCCAAGATTTTCCTGGATGATTTCTTCGCTCTCTGCATCGAGCGCGGAGGTTGCTTCATCCAATATCAATATGCGCGGATCACCGATAAGTGCTCTGGCAATCGCCATGCGCTGACGCTGTCCGCCAGACAGGTTCGAACCGCGCTCATCGATGACGGTGTCATAGCCATGCGGCAGTTCCAAGATAAACTCATGTGCACCGGCTAGAGTGGCGGCCGCGATCACCGCTTCCATGGGGCGTGTCGGATCAGCTAAGGATATATTCTCGCGTACCGTGCGATTGAATAGGATGTTCTCCTGAAGCACAACGCCGATTTGGCGTCGCAGCCAGGCTGGGTCCACCAGGGCCAGATCTACACCATCGATCAGTACCCTGCCCTGCTCTGGTACGTATAGGCGTTGCACAAGCTTGGTCAGCGTCGACTTACCGGAACCGGATGGCCCCACAATGCCGAGCATCTCGCCGGCCTTCACTTCAAGACTGACACCGCGTAATGCCTCCGGCGCATCGGGGCGATAGCGAAAGCGGACCTTGTCAAACTCCACGCGACCAGAAATCGGCGGCAGGCTTGCGCGGTTAGGATTATGCTCCGGCTCAGCAGGCGTATTGAGAATATCACCCAAACGATCTACAGAAATTCGGACCTGCTGAAAATCCTGCCATAGTTGTGACAGCCTGAGGATCGGTTGTGCCACACGGCCGGCAAGCATGTTGAAAGCAACGAGCGAGCCGACGGTCAACGTCCCTGCAATGACTGCCTTGGCTCCAAAGAACAGGATGGCGACGGTCGTCAGCTTCGATACGGCCTGAATCAAATGGCTGCCCCAGTTGGACAGAATAGCGACCCTAAAGCCCGTCTGAGTATAGCCAGAGAAGAGCTTTTCCCACTTGTCCCGCATCTGCGGTTCGACAGCCATGGACTTGAGCGTGCCTATACCGGTCACCGTTTCGACCAGAAAGGCCTGATTCTCGGCGCCACGACGGAACTTCTCGTCCAGCCGCGCGCGCAGCGGTGGTGTGATAAACAGAGAAATCGCGATATAGATAGGGATAGTTAGCGCAACAATCAGTGTCAGCAGCGGTGAATAGATATACATGACCACAAAGAAGACGATAGTGAAGAACAGGTCGATCACCACTGTCACAGCATTACTGGTCAGAAACTCGCGTATCGTTTCCAGTTCACGCACGCGCGCTACACTGTCGCCGACGCGCCGCGCTTCAAAATAACTCACCGGTAAATTGACGAGATGCCGGAACATATTGGAGGATAGCTCTGCATCAACCCGGTTGGTCGTATGCGCAAAAAGCCAGTTTCTGAGAGCCGATAGAAATGTCTCCCAGATCAGTACTACCGCTAGCCCGAAGGCAAGTACTTCCAGCGTGGTCAGTGACTGGTGGACCAGCACCTTGTCGATCACCAGTTGAAAGAATATCGGAGAGGCCAAACCCATAAGTTGCAGAAAAAAGCTGCCAATCAAGACGTCGCGCAAAGCCCGACGATATTTGACCAAGGCGGGAATGAACCAACCAATATCAAAAGGGCGTTTGTCACCTGCGACCTTTTCTCGGGAAGTCAACAACAGCAAACGCCCCGCATAGGCGTCCTCAAATGCATCAGCAGACAAGACTTCGGGCCGTTCAGCATCGCCACGCTGGATCAGATAGCGCGGATTATCAATATCTTCTTCAATCTTGAGTAAAATGAATGCGCTATCGTCATTTGTCCTTAGAATCGCGGGCAGCGGAATTTTGGACAGTTCTTCGTGTGACGCGTCCCGAAGACGTGCAATCAGACCAAGCTTCTTACCAATACGTGACAAATGTTCCAGCGTGTAAGGCTCATCACCCTTACCGCGATCATGATGGATTTGTTGCGGATCGGCTGGCAGTCCGAGAAATTTGGCCAGTAGCACAAAACATGCAAGCGCCGGATCAATTGGTCCGATTTGCTCGATGGGTTGATCTATGGTCTGGTCGTCTTCCCCGACAGACATATCTTACGCGCCCCCGCTATACTTAAGGCGCAGGCTAGTAACAGTGATTGTTAAGATTCGCCAGAAAAACTAGTCGCCAACGTTTAACTACATAGATTTACTTGGTTTCTTTTTATGCGCGGATACATTTACATCCATTTCGGATGTAAATTGGGTTTTTTGCAAGCGGAACTAGAAATCTCGGCAAATGCCTTAACTGAGGAAGGCCTTTGACCAACTGTAGTAAAGAGGTGAAAATAGTACCTCCTGGCCGCAGAAGAACTCAAAAAACCAGTGGAATGCGTGGTGCCGCTTAGAGGACTCGAACCTCTGACCCCATCATTACGAATGATGTGCTCTACCACCTGAGCTAAAGCGGCGCTCAATCGGTCAGGTGGGGTTTATCCATCTCGACCGGCTGACGGAGGCGCCTTTAACAGCCGGTTTGTCCTGTGACAAGCCTGACCATAGATTCGCAACACTATTGCCAGATTTTCAGCGGCCCCGACGCAAGAAATCTTCAAAAGTTTACCGAATATTTACCATGGCTGCTGCAAAACGGTCCTGAAACAAATAGATTTAGTGGGATCAGGCATGGAAAATCTTCGTAATTCCGATGAAAATGGCGGTTTAGGTGTCGGCCTTGACGCCGATTACATCGCCTATGAAGATGAGGATGTAACCAACGATGCGCCCCCCGCAATTGGTCAGGATGAGCGGCGCATGCACGTGCGGGCCTATAATTTCTGGGCCGGACTGCTGGGTGAGCGTCAATTTCCAAGCGTCGAAGATCTCGATCCTGAATCGGATGATGATTTCGGACCTAACAGCGTTCTGCTCGACTTTACGAACGGCGTTGAGAATCCCTCAATCCAGTTTCTCGGCAAATCCCTGCGTAAAGAATGTGAACTGGACGACAGCATTACCTCGATCGATCAGGTGCCGGCACGCTCGCTCCTGTCACGGATCACCGATCACTATCTTCAGATTATCGCAAATCAGGCACCAATTGGTTTTGAGGCGGAATTTGTAAATCAGCGGGGCATTACGATCATGTATCGCGGTATATTGCTGCCCTTCTCCACCGATGACGATACAATCGATTTCATTTACGGCGTCATTAACTGGAAAGAGGTTGTCGCGGATGACTATGCGCAGGAACTCGAGGACCAGGTTGCAGAGGCGATGCGGTCCGCTCCGGAAAAAACCGAAACAGGTCCTATCTGGGCCGATGCTCCGGCATCCAGCCAGTTGGAGCTGACCGCCGAAGATGCAGCCGCTGCCACCGCAGCACTTGTCGGCGGTGATCATATCGATCTGGAAGATATTAGCGACCAACCCAGCGAAGATTCCAGCCTCGCCGACTGGTTGGTTGCGGCACGCAGCAGTGCAGACAATGCGGCACATAGCGAGCAGCGCAGCCGCGCCGCACTTTATAACGCCATTGGTCAGGCCTATGATTTTTACATCATGACCGAAGCGCATCCGGATGAATATGCCATCCTGCTTGAAGACTCCGGGTTAAAAGCGCAGGACCGTGCGCCGATGACCCCAATTGTGAAACTGGTTTTTGGTGCGCATTATGACAAAACCCGGCTGACGGAATATGCCGCTGCCTTACGTTATGCAAAACAGGCAGGCATCGAAAAAGGAAGTTTTGCGGACTATCTGGAAAATCATGATGGCGGCCTGAAAGCCATCGTCTATGCCGAGAGAGATGCGCGCAATCCCAAGAAAAAAACATCTGATATCATCGTCCAGAATGATGACATCCTCGAACGACTGCGCAACGCACCAAGTCGCAAGCTTGCCGACATTGATACCGGTGATGAAGAATTTGTTGTGCTGGTTGCACGGCGGGATGACAGTGGGCAGTTGTCTATTGTCGGACCAGTTTTGGGCGATCAAAAGCTGACCGACAAGGCTCTCAAGCACACCAGCATTTGATAGCATCGGCTACGTAAAGGTCAGCAAGTACTGGTTTCATATGTAACCAATATATCACGCTTCTCCGGCAATTGCCTGCTGGCTTCCAGATTAGGTTCCATACACTCTTGAGCAACGCCAATATTGGGCGCATAAGCCCCTCAAATCGACGGAGTCTTTATCCGTACTGATATTTGGGGGAACCATGACCGGTAGCCGCGATACAAAAGCAGCGAAAACGACCACCTCAACGGCCGAAAAAATACTCGAAAAGAAACTGATCGCCGCTTTCAAGGAAAGCGCATTGCCGGGCGAAAATATCGGTTTTAACAATAAAGCATGCAAGGAAGCCGTTCACTTTGTGTTGACCGGCGGCCTCTACCGAAACAGTTCCGACGCGAAATTGCAGCTGGAAAGTGTCATCAGTGCCAACGGTAGGCGGCATTTAAGACTTGCTATCGTCAATGACGACATGCCGTTTCTGGTCGACTCGGTATGCGCGACAATTGCCGGATTCGGTCTAAATATCCAGAGACTCATCCACCCGGTAATTGGTGTCAAAAGGGACGGCCAGGGTAAACTCTCCACCATTCATAGCAATCCAGAGGGTGACGCCAGACGCGAATCAATAATCTATATTGAACTTGAACGCACCGACGCAAAAATACGCCGGGCGCTGGAAAAATCGCTTCAAAAGAACCTCAAAGATGTGGCCGCCGCTGTTGGTGATTGGGTTGAATTGCAGGCAGCATTAGGATCGGGCGCGGACAGCCTTGAAGAAGGTGAAGGTCGTGCGCTGTTACACTGGTTTCTCGACCGTAACCTCACACTGCTGGGGCATGAGCAGATTAATCAAAAGGGAAAGCGGACGCACAAGCTGGGCATATCACGAATGCGGGATAAACCTGCACTCTCTGTTGAGAGCCAGAAGCGAGCTTTCGACTGGTTCAAGGCGGGCGGTGAAGGCCCCCTGATTATCAAATCCAATCAGGTATCTTCGGTCCATCGGCATGTTTTGATGGATATCATCATCGTGCCCGTGCTTGAAAATAGCAAGCTGGTTGGCCTTTCCCTAACAGCCGGTTTGTGGACTAGCGCCGCCTTGGCTGCTCCGCCCGAGGCAGTGCCATTGCTACGGACTCAGATGACGAAGTTGTTCGACAAATTTGAGTTTTCCGCCTCTGGCCATGCGGGCAAAGCCCTAACCCATACGTTGACGGCCCTGCCCCATGACATTCTCATAACATTCAAGCAGGAATATCTTGAGAAGCTCGCACTAATTTCGATGTCGCTGATTGATCGCCCGAGGCCAAAATTGCATAGCGTGATGTCCCCGCTCAATCGCCACCTTTTTGCATTTATCTGGCTGCCGCGCGAACAGCTATCCACAACGCGCCGTGAGAATATTCAATCTCTGCTCACCGAAGCCACCGGTGCCAAGATTTTGAGTTGGTCCAATACTTTGGACGAAGGGGGAATTTCATCACTCCGCTACATTCTCGATATGGGCGCGGACAGCAAAATACCGGATCCGGACGCACTCGACAAAAAGCTGGAAAATATGATCCGTGGTTGGCGTCCCGAAGTGGAAAGCCATCTCAGCGAGTTTGTTCCTGAGAATCGTGCCGCTGTTTTGGCCCAACGTTATGCCGATTGCTTTCCTGGAACTTATCAGTCCACCTATGGTGCGGAAGAAGCTTCCCGCGATATCATGCGACTCTTTCAATTGGAGCGCGGTGGACAAAAATCGGCACGCCTCTATCGGCTTGACGGCGATGCAGATCATATACTGCGCCTAAAAGTCTATCATCTGGGTGGCGTGCTGCCCTTGTCAAATGCGGTCCCGACACTCGAAAATTTTGGATTTTCCGTTCTGGAGGAAATGCCGACACCGCTGGATGAAGGGCGGCTTGGTTACATTCATGATTTTCAGTTGGCATTACGCAACCCTGATACCCGCGATGACCTGATTGCACGAGCTGCTGAGCTGCAGGATGCGGTTACGGATGTTCTCGAAGGTGCCGCGGAGAATGATAATTTTAACCAGCTGATCACCGCCACCGGCATCAGCGCCCGGTCGACGGTCTGGATCAGGGCCTGGTTCCGCTATTTGCGTCAAACCGGCCTCAGCTACGGGATTGCGACCGTTGTGGAAGCGCTGGCGGAGGCAAGCCATGTCACCGAAGCGATGGTGGAATTGTTTACAGCCCTGCACGATCCGGATTTCGAAGGTGACAGGGAAAAAGCGGCGGCCGATGCAGTCAAAGCAATCGAGAACGGCCTGCTCAAAGTTCACGGTATCGACGATGACCGCATATTGCGCCTGTTTCGCGCGGTTATCGAGTCCATCCTGCGCACCAATGCCTTCTCACCACAAGGCAGCGAAGCGCTGGCCTTCAAGATCGAGAGCGCGAAAATCCCAGAACTGCCGGATCCAAAACCCTGGCGCGAGGTATTTGTTTACAGTCCGCGTGTGGAAGGGATACATTTGCGTGCCGGACCTGTTGCGCGTGGAGGCTTGCGCTGGTCCGACCGACGCGATGATTTCAGGACCGAGATTCTGGGTCTGATGAAGGCACAGCGCGTGAAGAACGCCGTCATTGTTCCCACAGGTGCCAAAGGCGGCTTTTATGCAAAGCAGCTGCCGTCGGGTGATGACCGCGATGCATTTATCGCGGAAGGCATCGCATCATACAAAATATTCATCAGCGCGCTTCTGTCGATCACCGATAATATTGAAAATGGTGACGTTGTTCCGCCAGAAGAGATTGTTCGCCTGGATGATAATGACCCCTATTTCGTGGTCGCCGCCGACAAGGGCACGGCCAGCTTCTCAGACATCGCCAATGGCATTGCGATTGAGAATAATTTCTGGCTGGGAGATGCCTTCGCCAGCGGCGGAAGCAATGGCTATGATCACAAAGCCATGGGCATTACCGCACGCGGGGCCTGGGTGTCTGTCCAGCGTCACTTTTTGGAAATGGGCGTCGACGTTCAAAAAGACCCAATATCCGTCGTCGGTGTTGGCGACATGTCGGGCGATGTGTTCGGCAATGGCATGCTGTTATCCAAAGCATTGCGCGTCGTGGCCGCCTTTGATCACCGTCACATTTTCATCGATCCCGATCCCGACCCGGCGAAAAGCTGGAAGGAGCGTAAACGGCTGTTTGATCTGCCCCGTTCCAGTTGGGAGGATTATGACAAGAGCCTGATTTCCAAAGGCGGAGCCGTTTTCTCCCGTCAATCAAAGACCTTGAAAATCAACAAGGACATCGCTGCTCTGGTAGGTCTTGTGGGTGAAAAAGAAGTAACGCCGTCGCGTTTGATATCCGCCATATTGACCAGCAAGGCGGACCTTTTGTGGTTTGGCGGTATCGGCACTTATATCAAGGCATCCAGCGAAAATCATGTCGAGGTGGGTGATCCTTCCAACGATAATATCCGCGTCAATGCCAAGCAGTTGCAAGTGAAGGTTATCGGTGAAGGCGCCAATCTTGGTATCACGCAAGCCGGGCGGATTGATTTTGCAGACTATGGCGGGCGGATCAATACCGATTTCATCGACAATAGCGCAGGCGTCGATTGCTCCGATAATGAAGTGAATATCAAAATTGCCCTGAATGCTGCGATGGCGAATGGTAAACTCAAGCCAGCAGCCCGAAACAAGCTTTTGGAAGCGATGACAGATGACGTTGGCGCATTGGTCCTGGAAGACAACCGGCTTCAGGCCCTTGGACTGTCCATTGCCGAAATGGGCGGCAAGAAGACGCTGCCATCCTATATTCGCCTGATAGATTATTTCGAGGAACAAGGAAGGCTCGACCGGGCGGTAGAAGGCCTGGCGGGTAATGAAGACCTGATCCGCCGCGGACAGGAAGATCGGGGATTATATCGGCCCGAGCTGGCCGTGCTTATCTCGACCGCAAAACTTGCCTTGCAAGACGCGATCGAGAATAGTGATCTGAGTGACGATCCAGCACTGGATAGCGAACTGCTAAACGCTTTTCCTGCCGCGATGCAGAAAAAGCACAAAGCTGCGATCCTGAATCATCAGCTGCGCAAGGAAATTATCGCAACAAAATTGGCTAACCGGATGATCAACCGGCTCGGCCTGATTGACCCGTTCGAACTGGCCGAGGAAGAAGGCTCGTCACTTGGCGAAGTCGCCGCGGCTTTTGTAATGGCAGAGCGTCTGTTTCAGGCCGACAAGCTTTGGGTATCTCTTGAACAGGCAAAAATCGGTGAAAGCATACGCTTGGTACTTTTTGACCGGTTTGCCTACGTCTTGCGCTCGCACATGGCGGATCTGATGCGTATCGGATTGGCCGACGGTCCCATTGACGATGCCGTCAAGATGCTCTCGCGGGGGATCGCTCTGCTGGATGAGAAGGTCGACAGCCTGATAACGGAGGAGGGACAGGCAGAGGCAGCCAAGCAGACCAAATTGTTGGTGGAAGCCGGCGCAACCAAAGAAATTGCGCTTAAAATAGCAAATATCTACAAAAATGACGGCGCTGCGGGCATCGCATTCCTCGCCAGGACACGCGAAATTAATGCCGTCAAAGTCGCCGCAGCTTTCACCAAGTTGGGCAGCCTTCTCGGGCTAGATTGGGCACAGATGACTGCAACCCGGATTAACCCATCCGATCCATGGGATCGTCTGTTGGTCGCCGGTCTGGCTCGCGATTTTCAGCAGATGCGGCTGGATTTCCTGAAAAGGGCGCGCAGCAAGGATATGGATCAGTTTCTGGAAAGCTGGGCCGATAAAAATGCGCAGCGGGTATCACAGTTTCGGCGGATTATTGATCGTGCTCAATTATCCCCTCGCCCCTCCATCGCCATGCTCGCGCAAATTGCCGGACAGGCGCGGATATTGCTCAGTCGCTAGATGATATAGCACAGCCCGATACGGGCCTATATCCAATAACCCAGGAGATGGAGCAACGTACCGACCAACCCGCCCACCAGCGTTCCATTAACGCGGATATATTGCAAATCCCGGCCGACCGCATTCTCTACGCGGTCAGTGATAGTCTGCGCATCCCACCCGCGAATGGTCTCTGATACGAGTTTGACGATATTGTCGCCGTAACTGGCAACTACGCCGACCACCGCACGGCGTGCAAAACGGTTCAACTGACGGTTGAGCAACGGATCTTTCTGCAAGCTGCTTCCCAGTTGCATCAGCGCGTCACCAAAGTGACCAGCCATCGCCGCTTCTGGGTCACGCGATGCTTTCAGCAAAGCTTCCCGCCCGGTTTCCCACATGCCGTCAATCCAGCTGGCAATTGCCGGGTTCTCGATCATCTCCAGCTTCCACTCATTCACCCGTTGCCGCAATTCAGGATCGTTCTTCAGCTCCTGCGCCAGTTGCGCCATACTTTCTTCGGTCTTCGCGCGCACCGGGTGCTGCGGATCAGATGCCATATCGGCGAGCAATTTATAAAGCCCGTCAACCACCTCGTTAGCCAACCGGTCATCCAGGCCGGTCCAGCGCATCACCGTATTGGCGCGATCATGGACAATCGCGCGAATGACATATTCATTAGCGTCAAGCGTTCGATAGGCCCACTTGATCGTCGAATCTATCAGCGGCCCGTGACGGTTTTCGGCCATTACCGATTCCAGGATTTGCCCCATCGGGGTCGCCAGATCGAGTTCCTTTGCCTGTGTTTTCACGGCCCCCTTGAACATGCTACCCAGCCTGTCTTGATCAAGCGAGCCAATGATGTCGCCGATGAGTCTTGAAGCGCCCATACGCAACCGCCCCTGCCCGCCGCTCGGCGATTTCAGGAACCGTCCGACACCGCCCGCCAGATCAACACCGTGCATCCGCTGTGCGACGATGCGGGAAATCAGAAAATTTTTCTTGAGGAAGTTCGCAAGCGTGTCGCCAATCCGGTCCTTGTTGCGCGGGATGATCGCCGTATGCGGGATCGGTAGCCCCATCGGATGACGAAACAGGGCGGTCACGGCAAACCAGTCGGCTATGCCGCCGATCATCGCCGCTTCCGAAAAAGCGCGAACGAAGCCGAGAGCAGGATGTACCTCCTCATAGGTTTTGGACGTGAAATAGATCACAGCCATCAAAACCAGCAAACCGGTCGCGATAATCTTCATATCGCGGCCACCATTGTTCATATCCGCTAGGATTGTGGATGGACCAGAAACCGGATTGCTATTCGACGTGGGCGCCAATTTAGAAGAAAGCGGCTTCACTCGGCTGGCTGAACCTCTGCCTCAGAGGATTTCGCCGGGCCATCATCATCACCAACCAGCAAATGTTTACGGAAAAGCCCGCCCAGCCGTTTTTCAATACCGCTCGCCAAACTAAAGCCAGCTGGTACGATCAACAACGTCAACACGGTCGATAGGATCAGCCCGCCGATTACAACAGTCCCCATCGGTGCACGCCAGGACGAATCGCCGTCCAAAGCGATTGCAGTCGGGATCATCCCCGCGGTCATTGCCACGGTAGTCATGACGATTGGTTGCGCCCGCTTTCGACCGGCTTCAATAATGGCTTCACGTTTGCGTACGCCCGCTTCTATTTGTTCGAGAGCAAAATCGACAAGAAGGATCGAGTTTTTGGCGACAATACCAAACAACAGCAATATGCCGATGAATACCGGTAAAGACAGGGCTTGCCCGACCATGACTAACGCAATCAAACCACCCAACGGTGCCAGAAGCAATGAGCCCATATTGACCAGTGGTGACATGACGCGTCCATAGAGCAACACTAGAACGGCAAAGACCAACAGCGTTCCCGCCATTAGGGCAATACCGAAATTGGTTTGCATTTCCTCTTGCCATTCATCAGCGCCAAATGGTGCATTGGACACACCTGTGGGCAGATTCTGCATGACGGGAAGTTTGTCAATTTGCGCCTGCGCTGTCCCTTTCACGACACCGGGCGCCAGGTCAGCACCCACGAAAATACGGCGTTTCTGCTTATAGCGTTGAATGGTCGTCGGGCCGGAGCCAAAGCTGATGTCAGCCACACGGCTCAGCGGAACTGATCCGCCACCAGCGATCGGTACTGGTAGGTTTTCAATGGTTGAATAGTCTCTGCGTGATTTACGCGGCAGCACCACGCGAATAGGAACCTGCCTGTCCGACAGCGAGAATTTTGCACTATTCTGGTCGATCTCACCCAGAGTCGCAATACGAATGGTCTCGCTGAGCGCCGATGTCGAAACACCCAATTGTGAAGCCAGATCAGAACGCGGCGTGATCAATATTTCCGGTCGCTGCAGATCGGCATTGACGCGCGGACCAACTACTGTTTTCAGGCCTTTCATCTGTTCCACCAGAGTAGCCGCTGTTTCTTCCAGCAATGCTGGATCGGAACCCGACAACATGATTGAAAAATCACGGCCGGTTCCGCCGCCGCCCGGGCCATTATTGTTCAGAAAGGAAACGCGCGCATCAGGAATGGCTTGAAGTTGCGGCGTTAACTGCTCTTCATATTCAGAACTCTTACGCTCTCGGTCTGCCTTCAGTGTGATAAATATCCGGCCGTTCCCTTCCCGAATGCTTTCGAGTGCCGTTTGGGTTTCTGGCTGCGCATCAATAATTTCAGCCACTCTGGCAGACACGCTGGCGGTTTGCTCGAGTGTTGTACCCGGAACCATCTCGATATTGACCCGGCTGAAATCCTCATTGCCGGTCGGGAAAAACTCCTTGGGGGTGATGATGAACATCAGGATGGTGATAGCGAATGTCAGCACGCCGAGCCCCATGATTATAACGCGGTGATCGAAAAACTTGGCGTAGATCCTGTTCCACAAACCGCCACGAGCCTTTATTTCTGTTGAACGCCCCCGACCCAGGGTCCAGGTCAATATATCAACATATTGTTCAATCCACGGTCCGCTGGCGTGATCCGATTCTCCTTTGGCTTTCAGGAAATAGGCCGCGATCATTGGCGTAATCATCCGGGCAACCGCCAGACTCATCAAAACCGCAATCACAACAGTGAAGCCAAAAACCTTGAAATATTGACCAGCTATGCCCGGCATCAAAGCGACCGGTAAAAATACGGCAACAATGGAAAAAGTGGTGGCGACAACGGCCAAACCAATTTCATCGGCCGCGTCAATCGATGCCTGATAGGCGGATTTGCCCATTCGCATATGCCGCACGATATTCTCGATCTCGACGATCGCGTCATCGACCAGGACGCCGGCCACCAGCCCCAATGCCATCAAACTCATTTGATTCAGACTAAACCCGATCATGTCCAAGAACCAGAATGTGGGGATCGCTGAAAGCGGGATGGCAATGGCGGAAATGAAAGTTGCGCGCCAATCTCGCAAGAACAAAAAGACCACAATAATGGCGAGCACCGCTCCCTCGATCATCGCTGCCATTGAGCTTCTATATTGCGCCTTGGTAAATCCTACGCTGGTGAACAATTGGGTAAAGGAAACACCGGGGTTTTCTTCAGCAATCTGCTCCATTTTTTTGACAGCATCGTCATAGACCGTGACATCGGAAGCCCCTTTTGCCCGTGACAGGCTGAAAGTGACAACCTGCTTACCTCTGACACGTGCAATTCTGCTCAATTCGCTGAACCCGTCTGAAACATTGGCAATATCCGACAGCTTAACGGATCGACCATCGCCAGTGGCAATCTGGGTCTGCGACAAATCAAAAGCTGTTTTTGCGTTGCCGAGAACGCGAACCGACTGGCGCGATCCGGCTATTTCTGTTTGACCGCCCGCTGCGTTCAGGTTCAACTGGCGCAATGATCTGTTGATCTGTGCAGCTGTTACGCCAAGCGCCTGAATCCGTTCCGGGATCAGGACGACGCGAATTTCGCGATCAACGCCGCCGCCGCGCTCGACTGTGCCAATGCCGTTAATCGTCAAAAGGGTTTTGGCAACTGTGTCGTCAACAAACCAGCTCAGTTGCTCCATCGTCATGTCTTCGGCGCTCACCGCAAAATATGCTATCGGATTTCCGGAAGTGGACTCTTTTGTCACCAGTGGTTCAAGAATGCCGTCTGGTAAGTTACCACGCTCCTGATCGACTGCGTTTTTTACATCATTGACCGCTTGGTCGATACTTTCGCCTATATCGAACTGAATAACGGTTTGACTGCGTCCTTCACGGGTAGTCGAACTGATGCTATCAACACCGTCCAGTCCCTGCACGGCGGCTTCAACACGCTGGGTTATCTGTGTTTCAATTTCTGTCGGTGCAGCACCGGGTTGCGAGATTGACACAATCACGACCGGAAACTCAATATCGGGGTCATTCTGGACGTCAATCAGCTGAAAGCTGACCAAACCAGCAAGCATCATACCGACAAAAATCACAATCGGAATCACAGGATTACGAATTGACCAGGCAGAAATGTTACGGAAATTCATATGATTACTGTCCGTGGTTTCAAGTTATGCGAGGCGAAGAGAGTAATGGCATGCATCACCCCTCTTTACCCTCTTCAACGGCGCGAACGGTTTCGCCGGGATTCAGGAAACCACCAGCACGCAGAACGACCCGCTCACCGCCGTTAAGTCCGGAAGCAACTGTAACTCCGGCCGAACTCACTCCAGCCGTCTCAATGCCGCGACGCACCACCTTGTTGTCTTTGCCCACGATATAGACATAATTGCCTTTGTCGTCATCATGAACAGCCGATTCCGGGAGAACCGCAGCTTGTGACGTACCGCTCTGTATCTTGGCGCTCGCGAAACCGCCTGGGCGCAACGCCTCGTCAAAGCTCAACGCGATTTTGGCAACACCTTGTCTTGATTGGGCATCAATCATCGGAGAAATTTGCCAGATTTGCCCGGTCAGTGTTTTACTTGTCCCAACGGGAACAACCTCAGTGCTCACCCCGACAGAGACGCTGGCCAGATCACTCTCGCTCAGTCGTGCCTGCAGTTCCATCTCACCATTTTGAGCAACCCGGAACAATATACCGCTACCCGGGCTAACGGTCTGGCCAACTTCAACATCACGCTCCAGAACAAGGCCGCCTTTTGGCGCAACGATGTTCAAAAAACGGTTGCGAGCCCGCGTTTCTGCTAACTGAGCCTGCGCAACGCGCAATTGAGCCGCGTTGGAATCGCGCGTTGCTGTTAACCGGTCAATATCCGCCTTTGAGATAAATCCCCGGTCAACCAACCGGGCGGCCCGGTCAAGATTGGCTTGAGCCAGGTTCAATTCTGCGCGGGACGAAGCAACCGATGCTTCCAGCCGTGCGGCCTGCTGGTTTTGAACGGACCGATCAATGCTAGCCATGATTTGGCCAGGCTTCACCCAGTCACCGGCATCAACATATACGTTGGTCACACGACCGCCTTCGCCAACGACTCCAACCGGAATTTCCCGTCGCGCGGCCAATGTACCAGTGGCATTTATGGTACGAACCACATCCTGCTTACCCGGAATAATCACGGTAACAACTGGCGCCTGACCGTCTTCTGCTCCATCTACGGCACCACCACCGCCAGACATGAGTTGGTACGTAACCACAGCCACAATCAGGGCTATGATGACGGCCGTAATGATCATTAAACGTCGATTACGACGGCCGCGATCAACAACATCATCCTCTGTCGAGACATCAAGGTCTTCGCCGACAATTTTCGATTCATAGTTCATATTCAATACTCGTCAGCCGATCTTTATCTTGTTTTTGCGCTGCAATATATAAAAGAATCGCCAATCTAGCGAAAACGGAAATTTCTATACTTGGTGTATTACATCAATAAGCCAGTGATCACAAGCCCGAACAATCGCTTAAATTAAACGCTGTTACCAAGCCGTTGCCAAATCGCAACATCCACAAGTTTTTATCCAAAAAAAAGGCCAACCCAGATGGGTCAGCCCTCTGTTTTATATGAGAAAATATCTTATCGCTAGCGGACACGGCCACGCTTGATCAAATTTACGATACCAAGCAAGACGATAGCGCCGCCAAAAGCGACCAGCAAAGTCATGGGGCTAAACGGGGCATCCCGCAGATTTGATGTGCCGCCGGTAAAGAAGCTGAACAGCCATCCGCCCAACATAGAACCAACACAACCTACCACAACGTTCCAGAATATCCCCATCGAGGCGTCCCGGCCCATCACTATGCTGGCCAGCCAACCGATAATACCGCCCATCACCAGTGCAATGATAAAATTGATCATACTTCCCTCCTGATCTGTTTTGACCCAAATCCAGGCCCGATCAGGCAATCTTATACAAATGCTTGGTCAAAACCAGAAAATAGTATGGGAAAGGCCCCGGAAACAGTTTTCCGAGGCCTTCCACCCATTAAATTTTATGATTAATCCTATTGGCGTTACAGACGACTGTACCAACGCCGTGATTAATTTCTCTGCCTAGTATTTCTGCTGGCGCTCATAAAGATCGCGATAGTGCTGGATGCGTGTAACGCGCAAACCGGGCATGCCGGACCGGTCGACGGCACGCTGCCATGAAGCAAATTCCTCCAATGACAGGCTGTAACGGTCGCAAACCTCATCAACCGTTAAAAGACCGCCATTTACCGCCGCAACGACTTCTGCCTTGCGCCGAACCACCCACCGGGTTGTGCCCGGGGCCGGCAAATCAGCTATAGTCAAAGGCTCACCCAATGGGCCGACAACTTGTGCTGGTTTAATTGTTTGGTTCTCGATCATACTACCCTCAAAATACGCCTTGCGGCTTTTCACTCTACGTCCAACTGTTTTTACATCTTTAGACATAGAGTTTTTCAAACTACTAAATCACCAAGGTAAAGAACGCGTTCATATTTGCCTTTGCGTCTCGTCTCCGGATGATTTTTCACGCAACAGATCTGGCCGGAAATGACCCCTTTCAAATATGCGTGCGCTTTTTGAAAACAGGCTTCTTTTCGGAAGCTCGCCTGCAAAAAACTTGATCCGATCTTCCATCAATCCCCTGCTGCCGAGCACTGGTTTCACAGCAACGCCGCCACGTCGCGCAATATAGGCGCGAGCGGAAGGAGACAGAGTCTGACGCGCGATCGCATGCGCAATCAGCGCGTCATGCGCGCTGCCTGCTGGTGCATCCGGTTCGGCACTGGTCTTTGCCAGACCCTTGTGAGGGAAGTTCATTTCCATGAGCAGCCTTCTAGCAACGAAGATATAAACATCCGTAAAGGCGATGTTCACGAGGTCTTAGGACTGGTTAAGCAAATCTTCCTTTCAATTCGGATTTTCGTCCCAATATGAACCATAGCGGGATTTGGTGCAGGTTTTTGGCGGGAAATTTCCACTATACTGGCACTCTGCGCGGTTCATCGTTAAAGGACGTGGCGATATGGCAGACCGAATCAACAATCAATTTCAGCTCGGGGATAACCTGACGGGCAAGCGCATCGTGGTTGCGATGTCCGGCGGTGTCGATTCGAGCGTTGTCGCCGCTCTGGCTGCGCGGACGGGTGCAGAGACGATCGGTATCACTCTGCAGCTCTATGATCATGGCGAAGCGGTTGGCCGCGCCGGCAGCTGCTGTGCCGGTCAGGATATTCGCGACGCACGTCAGGTCGCCGAGAAGCTGGGCATAGCCCATTATGTTTTTGATCACGCCAGCCGTTTTCAGGAGTCGGTGATGGATGTCTTCGCCGATGAATATATGGCCGGACGCACTCCCATCCCATGCGTGCAGTGTAATATGGGGGTCAAGTTTACCGACCTGCTCAATCTGTCGCGCGAACTTGGCGCTGACTGCCTGGCCACGGGCCATTATGTGCGGCGCGTAATGGGCGAAGAT
This sequence comes from Sphingorhabdus sp. EL138, assembly GCF_900258045.1. Lineage (GTDB taxonomy): Bacteria > Pseudomonadota > Alphaproteobacteria > Sphingomonadales > Sphingomonadaceae > Parasphingorhabdus. The sequence continues at coordinate 1,379,155 of NZ_OGVD01000004.1, forward strand.
GGCTCCGAACTGCACCGCGCGATGGATCCTGCGCGGGACCAGAGCTATTTTCTGTTCGCCACGACACAGGATCAGCTGGACTATTTGCGTTTTCCGCTCGGCGACATGCCTAAAGATGACGTGCGCGAGATCGCCAAGGAAATGGGCCTTGCCGTCGCCTTCAAACCGGATAGTCAGGACATCTGCTTCGTCCCCGACGGTGATTACGCCAAAGTCGTACGCAAACTCCGCCCTGAAGCCGATGATGACGGCGAGATCGTCCACATCGATGGCACCGTCATGGGCCGGCACAAGGGTCTGATCCACTATACAGTAGGTCAGCGCAAGGGACTGGAAATCGGCGGACAGGCCGAGCCGCTTTATGTCATTCGTCTCGAACCGGAAACCAAACGCGTCTTTGTCGGGCCGAAACAGGCTTTGGCAGTGGCGTCAGCGACCTTACGTGATATCAACTGGATTGGCGGCGACTTTGAGGGACCTATGCAGGTCAAGGTCCGCTCCATGGCCAAACCCACCCATGCCCGCCTGGAGGGTGATACACTGCGCTTCCACAATCCCGAATATGGCGTATCCCCGGGACAAGCGGCGGTCTTCTATCATAAAGATCGCGTACTCGGTGGTGGCTGGATTGAGAAAACCGGCGCGGTTTCGCAGCAATGGTTGGCCGCTGCCACGGCCTGAACCGCCGTTTAGTCGGCTTCGGCCCCGGTCAGAATCACACAGCCCCAACCTTCACGAAACTCAGCTGTGGCCGATGCCAGCAGTGGCACTGATGCGGTGACACGGCGCTTCTCGTCATCCAGCGACAGGCCGATTACTTCCATTCCGGGTTCAAAATCCTTCTCGCAGTCCGTCAGATCACGCCCGCCCACATAGTGACAAGAACAGGCGACACGGGCCCCGTAAGCAGTTCCGATGCCAAGCTGCCCTTTGATGAAGCTATAGTTATAGGCGAATACGGCGGCCAGGATCAGGATGAACAGCGCAAGCACATATATGGCCACCCGGCCTTTGCGGATTTTGGGCTGGGATGTGGTTTCGGGATTGTTATTTACGGTTGCCATAGCTGCACCTATTGGTGCAACGCATGCTTATGTACAAGATTAAAATCACCGCCCTGTCCGCCCTTGCTCTTGCACTCACTGGCTGCGGGGCCGCCAGTGAGCCTGCCGCGGCGCCGCCCAAAACCGCCGAAGAGCTTGCCTATATTACGGACGCCAGCCCAATTCCGAAGGCCCGGCTGGACGCGGCGATTTCACCATTGTTCGAAGACCCGGCCATGGCCGAGACCCGCGCCGTGCTGATCATGCACCGCGGAGAGATTATCGCCGAACGCTATGGCGAAGGTTATGATGAGGACACACGCTTCATCAGCTGGTCGATGGCGAAATCCTTTACCGGTGCGCTGATCGGCTTTCTGGTTGCCGACGGCCGGCTGGTGCTGGATGATCCGGCCCCGGTCCCCGCCTGGCAGCGGCCCGGCGATCCGCGCGGCGACATAACCCTGCGCCAGTTGATTCATATGTCATCGGGTCTTGATCATACCGAAGTGCCGGAAGAAGGCGGCGCGACCGTGTTCGAAGCAGACACCAACCGCATGCTGTTTCTAGACGGCGCAGCGGATGCCGCGGGCTATGCCGAAGCGCGCCCGATGGAGGCGGAGCCCGGCGCAAAATTTGAATATAGCACGGCGACCAGCATGATCCTGGCCGACATCATCACGCGGACACTGACCAAGAGCACCGACCCCGAGGTGCGCCGGAACACGGCCATGCGCTTCATTCGCGGACGCCTGCTGGAACCGCTCGGCATGGACGGCACCTATTTCGAATTTGATGCCAATGGTACATTTCTGGGCGGCAGCATCATTCAGGCCAGCGCCCGTGACTATGCCAAATTCGGCGAATTTCTCCGCAATAATGGCGCGCGTAAAGGGGCTCAGCATCTCCCCGTGAGCTGGGTTCAGTTCATGCGGACATCTTCTGCCAATGATCCGGCCTATGGCGGGCATATCTGGCTGAACAAGAAACGCCCGGAAGGCCGCAACCAAGTGTTGTTCCCCGATATGGCCCCCGATACGGTGTTCGGTGCACTTGGCCATCTGGGTCAGCAAATCATCGTGTCACCGGAACAGAAGCTGACGGTTGTCAGGCTGGGCAAAACGCAGGATGATGTAAACCGGCCTATGAGTGATCAGGTCGGGCGGATCGTATCGCTGTTCCCAGTCAGCAAATAGAACCGTTTATAAGCGAAACTGCCCCTCGACCACGGTCACGCATTTTCCGCCAAGCCAGGCCTTTTCGCCATCCAGACGGCAATGCACATAGCCGCCGCGACTACTGGCCTGATAAGCGGTAAAGCCGTCCCGACCCAGTTGCTTTGCCCAATAAGGTGTCAGCACGGCATGCGCAGAACCGGTGACACTATCTTCATCAACCCCGCCGCCAGGGACGAAAACACGGCTCAACGCATCCGTATCCTTGCCTGGAGCGGTGCAGATAAATTGTTCATTCCCCAAAGCTGCCAACGCCTTCAGGTCCGGTTTTAACGCCAGAACCTCATCTGCGGTCTCATAGCGGATGACATTGTACCGACCTTCATGAAACTGGGTGTCGATCGGCGTCCCGCCAACCAGAGTAACAATATCAGGCAATGCTTTTGGTGATGGTGGATAGGCAGGCAATTCCAACGCATAGCCGTCACCGTCCCGCATCATTGTCAGTATACCGGCTTTACGGGTCTGAAAGGTGACCTGGTCCATATCCGGATTTTGCGACAGGATGATATGTCCACTGGCCAGTGTCGCATGACCGCATAGCGCAATCTCTACCGTCGGCGTGAACCAGCGCAGTTCATAATCCGCCTCGCCCGTCGTGTCGGGCAGGTAAAAGGCGGTTTCCGCGAAATTATTCTCTTCACCAATAGCCTGCAGCACGTCATCGTCGAGCCAGCTTTCCAGCGGCATCACCGCCGCCTGATTCCCGGTAAAGGGCCGGTCAGCAAAAGCATCGACGTGGTAATAGGGCAATGTTTGAGTGTCACGGGTCATGGGTAAAGCATTCCTTCGATCCAGCTTTCATCACTATCATTGGCCCGCACAAAGGTCCGCCGTTCGTGCAGGCGATGCTCGCGGTCCTGCCAGAACTCAAACCGCTTAGGCACAAGGCGATAGCCTGACCAATGCGGTGGACGGGTTACGTCCTGCCCATCAAAACGGGCCTTCATCTCTTCATAGCGCGCTTCAAAAGTCGCACGGCTGTCCAACGGCCGCGATTGATCCGATGCCCAGGCACCCAATTGCGAGTCCCGGCTGCGTGTTGCAAAATAGGCGTCAGCAATCTCGTCAGATACAGTTGACAGATTACCTTCAATCCGGATTTGCCGGCGCACGCTTTTCCAATGAAATAAAATCGCCGCTTTCGGGTTGGCTGCAATATCCGTGGCCTTCCGACTTTCCTGATTGGTATAGAAAATAAAGCCGTCGCGATCATATCCCTTCAATAGCACCATTCTCGCCGCTGGCTGGCCGTTGGCATCGGCCGTTGCGATGGTCATCGCATTGCTGTCATTCAGCTCGGTTTCACGAGCCTCGTTATACCAAGTGTCGAAGATAGAGAAAGGATCGGATGTCATAGGACCGCCTGTATCAGGGTGGTTGCACGCAGGAAAGCCATTGATTTCCGTTTTTGTGCCATCTCCCGATATTTTAGCCTTCCGCCCTTCAAAAACCCACCGAATGACCGTTCAATGTTTCAGGACCAACAATATGGACAAGTCGATGCCTCAGTTACAAACGACCGATGATCTTCAAATCGCACCACCGTGCCACAGGAAAAATCCACGAGAAGCTGTTGAGGCCAAGATATTTATAAGGCAGGCGAATTCACAGTTGTTTCGCACGACCCTCTCGGACTTGTCCGTTTCAGGCTTCAGAATGACGAGCTACACTGACCTTGACCCCAAGAAACCGGTTTATATCCGGCTGCCTGGAATCCAGACACTGAGTGCGATGATCAAGTGGAACGATTATCAGGACTATGGGTGCGAGTTCAGAAACGAACTGCACCCCGCTGTGCTGGAACATCTGTTGAATAAGTTGCGAGCATTTCAATAGCAGGTCGAGAACTGATCAGCACATCTTACAACAGCTATTGCGCTTCCCCGGTCTTGTCATATTTCAATTCCAGATAGCGGCCGCGGATCGATAGATTATCGATGTCGCCCTTCGCTATCTGTTGCGTGACACCGGAAATTTCTTTTTCGATCAACGAAAGACCACTGACAAGCTGTTCATCCGGTGATTTTCCGGAATCGTTGCTCTTCTTGCGCATGGACGCTGGTATCGCGCGATAGCCCGAGATCAGCTCTGGCAGATGCTCCCCCATCAGCTTACGCACTTCATAAGCGGCCGGTTCCGCTTCATCGAGCTTTTGCAGCTGCGGCGACAGCATGTCGAGCTGCGTACCGATATCATTGACAATCTTCACTGCTGGCGGAGGCAATAGAGGCCGCTGTGATTCCAGCCATATCTCGGTTTTCCCTGCCAGCGTTTTCAAATCAGACTGCACCAGAGTGTCGGGCGTCGGGATTTTCATCTTGGGAAATTTCATCGCTGCCCAGATACCGCCTGCAATCAGCCCAGCCGAAATCATAACGCCCCAAAAACCGATACCGTTCAATATCCCGCCGACAACACTGGCGCCGACAAGCACACCGGCCGTGACCATAGCGGCCCGTACAAGCTTCTTTCGAAAATAGCCACGTTTCAGGCCTCTCGACCGTTCACCAATTGATTCCGCAAATTTATAACTGCGATAATAATTCGCGGCATTGTCGTAAATTTGCTGATTGCTTTCGCTCATACGCCTTATTCCTCAAGCGCGCTCAGCGGGTTTTCGGAAGGCGCTTCGAGAGCGGCTTTATCCTGCCCCTCAGCGCGGGCGATATAGCCCTTTGACTTCTCAATTTCTCCTGACAGGCTGTTGACGGTGGTTTTCATATTTTCCAGCGCCTTGATCTTGAACGTGTCGATATTGTCCATCGTATCATAAACATTCTGGAAAGCGCGTTGCAGCGTCTCGAGCGGAATGGTCGCGGATGCTGCTTGCTCATGTATCTGCGCCGTCTGGTTTTTCAGCATATCGCCGGTGCTATCGATAATACCCGCTGTCGTCGTATTTAACGAGGTAATCTGGTCGAGTACCAGCTTCTGATTGGTCAACGCCTGTGCAACCGTCACACCTGTACGCAACGCACTAACAGTCGTGGTACTGGCGCGGTCCACACCCTTGACCAGTTCGACATTGTTTTTCTTCACCAGATCAAGCGCCAGATAACCTTGCACCGTAACGGCCATCTGGGTCAGCAAATCCTGAGTCCGCTGACGCACATAGAAAAGCGCACTTTCCCGGATCGCTTTAGCCTTTGCGGGATCAGTAGCATCCAATTCGGCCGCTTTGTCTTCCAGCCGCTGATCCATGACTTTAGACACATGGATCATCTGCTCGAGCCGGCCCATCGCCGCCCACAGATTTTTGCGCTCCACATCAATCGCAGCATTATCCATCAGCAGTTCGTCTTTGCCGCCCTGCAAGCGAGAGAGAATAGAGGAGATATGACCTTGCGCACTCTTATAGCCATCAAAATAGTTGCGTAGCTTGGAACCGAAAGGAATGATCCCAAATAACTTGCGCGGTGCCAGTAAGTTACCGCGTTTACCAGGATCAAGGTCTTCCACGGTCCGGCGGAGTTCGGTCAGGTCAGCGCCAATGCCCGACTCTTCATCCATGGTACGGATGGGCCGATCCAGAAAGCGGTTGGATTGGCCCGCCGCATCGGCAATCTCCTTGCGGCCCATATTGGTGATCTGGTCAACTTTCTTGCCAAATTCCGGGCTGTTTTCATCTTCCGCAACGAGGTCGTCGATAAAACTGTCTACTTTCTCTTCCAGTTTTGACTTTACTTCATCACCCACCGGCACCAGCCCTGCTGCCTTTGTGGGTTCCACAGCCACCACTGGATCAGGCGGTGTCAGGGTCAGGTCTTCGGTTGCGGTAATCGTCTCGGTCGCCATTGGCTCAATCTCCATATAGCTGTCTCTAGTGCAGCACTCCCACCATAAATGGATGCAAATGCACCACTTTTCAAGCGTTTCCGCGCTGTATTATAAAAATAATACAGTTAACACAGAATTGCGCTTAGTGCCTCCAGTGTTTCCAATGGCTTGACCGAGATATGGGCTGTTATCCCTGCAGCGCTTTTTCAACGTCGGGTGCTATCCGCTCGACGATCACATCTATGCCTTCAGCATTCGGATGAATACCATCGGGCAAGATCAGATCAGCCCGACCGACCACGCCGTCCATGAAGAAAGGATAGAGATTGGTTTCATATTTCTTCGCAAGCGCAGGATATATCACATTAAACTGATCGCTAAATTCCTTACCCAGATTGGGCGGGGCCAACATACCCGTCAGCATCACGGGGATTTCCCGATCCGCAAGCTTCCGGACCATCGCTTCCATATTGGCCCGCGTCTCCGAAGGTTTCAGTCCACGCAATAAGTCGTTACCGCCAAGGCCAAGCAAAACCAGGTCCGGTTTTCTGGACAGGCTATCGAGCACAAAATCCATTCGCCGCAGGCCGGCCGCCGTTGTGTCGCCTGAAACGCCGGCATTGTGAACCTTCACGTCCTGACCAGCGTCATTAAGAGCTTTCTGCAGCTCTGGTGCAAAACCTTCATCGGGTGCCAATCCATAGCCTGCATAAAGACTGTCACCGAATGCTACGATAAGTGTTGCTGCTTCGGCAGCGGGAGCTTCAGAGCTGTCGCTGACCACCTGCTGCTGCGCAACTGGTGCGGAGTTTTCTTCCACCGCTGGGCTACAAGCAATCAGAAGTTGAAGAATTGCAAAGCAAAACCCATATGTCATGAACCTGTTCAACATCGGATACACCTTCCCACCATGTTACAAAAAACCGCCGCAACCAGCGACGCCGCTAAAACCAAGTCTCATATTGCCATTGATGCGCAAAATGTCACCCTCTCTTTGGGAGAAGGTGATGCACGGGTCGATATTTTGAAAGGGATTGATCTGTCGATCGATTCCGGCACCACGGTAGCCTTGCTGGGCCCATCCGGCTCCGGAAAGTCTTCGCTGATGGCGATCTTGTCCGGCCTTGAACGCGCCACCGGCGGTACTGTCAATATCGCGGGAGCAGATTTTGGGACAATGAACGAGGATGAGCTTGCCATCGCAAGACGCGGGCGGGTCGGTATTGTTTTGCAAGCCTTCCACTTGCTGCCAACGATGAGCGCACTGGAAAACGTGGCAGTGCCGCTAGAGCTTGATGGTCAGGAAGATCCCTTTGCGATTGCGGCCAGTGAACTGGAGGCCGTTGGACTTGGCGACAGGCTCGGCCACTATCCCACCCAGCTATCGGGCGGCGAGCAACAACGTGTAGCAATTGCGCGTGCTATGGCTTCACGCCCCTCCATTATTTTTGCCGATGAACCGACGGGCAATCTGGATGGAGCAACTGGTGAAATCATTATCGAGCTTTTGTTCGAGCGTCAGAAAGCCAGCAACGCCACATTGTTGATGATTACGCATGATCCGGAGCTTGCCAAGCGCTGTGATCGCATCATCGAACTGCGTGACGGCATGATCGAGAAAGACAGTGCCGAAAAGTCTGTCCAATCATGAGTGCCAGCCTCTCCAAAGCCTGGACCATTGCCCGGCGTGACTTGCGCGGTCGCTTCGTTGGCCTGCGCCTGCTAATCGTTTGCCTATTTTTGGGCGTCGCCACGCTCGCAGCCATTGGCAGTCTGACGAGCGCGATCACGGATGAACTGGCCAATCGCGGACAAGCCATTTTAGGTGGCGATTTGGAAATATCGGTCGCGCAGCGCGAAGCGTCAGCAGCAGAATTGGATACTCTAAAAGAGACGGGTGAACTGTCCGAAACCTTGCGTATGCAGGCCATGGCGCGCTTGCCAGATGGCAGCGACACGCAATTGGTAGAGTTAAAAGGTGTCGATGCCCCCTACCCTCTTTATGGCGATTTCATATTGGAGGACGGTGCCAACGCGCCGCCGCTTGGCCCCACGGATATTTATGTTACTCCTGCCTTGATACAACGATTATCGCTAAGTCTTGGCGACAAGATTGAATTTGGCGAAGCGGCTTTTACGGTCAAGGGCGTCATTGGTGACGAGCCCGACCGGCTGAGTGAAGGTCTGTCACTAGGTCCGGTCGCGATCACATCACTCGAAGGCTTGCGCGCCACCAACCTGATACAACCAGGCAGTCTGTTTCAGAGTAAATATCGCCTGAAGCTGCCTGCCACCGTTGATCCGGCCGAACTTGGAGACGAGCTGGAGAAACAATATAAGAACGCCGCTTGGGAGGTAAAAACCCGTGACAACGGCGCTCCCAGCACACGGCGTTTCATCGAACGTATGGGCCAGTTTCTGACACTGGTTGGCCTTGCATCACTGGTCATTGCCGGAATTGGCGTGGGCAACGGTGTCGCCTCTTACCTGCGCGGCAAACAAAGTGCCATTGCGACGCTCAAGATATTGGGCGCGGACAGTGCAATGGTGTTTCGCATCTACATGTTCCAGATTCTGGCCGTCGCTTTGGTTGCGATAATCGCTGGATTGCTTGTCGGAGCCATTGCGCCTCTAGCCATTATTCAGGTCGCAGGCGATGTCCTGCCAATCAGGCCCGAATTCGCGCTCTATCCACTACCTCTCATCGTCAGTGCTGCCTATGGCTTGCTCATCGCCGTCATATTTGCGTTGCCCCCGCTCTCACGAGCCAAACTTATTCCGGCGGCTGGACTGTTTCGGGGAGAAAGCCGATCATGGCGGGAAATTGACAAACCGACTTGGGTCGCCGTCATGCTGGCGGTCGCTGCGATCGTCGCGCTGGCTGTTGGGACCGGACGGGAGCCGATTTTCTCACTCGCATTCATAGGCGCAGCGCTGGGCATATTGTTGCTGCTTAGCCTGCTTGGTATCTTGATCCGCTGGCTCGCAAGCAAATCGCCGCGCCCCAAACAACCGCTGCTGAGACTGGCCCTTACAAACCTTCACCGGCCTGGCGCACAGACAGGACAGCTTGTTGTTGCCTTGGGTCTGGGTCTGACACTCTTTGCCACACTTGCCGCGATCCAAACCAGTTTGACAAACGAAATCAGGTTCAGTGTTCCGCAGCAGGCACCGAATTTCTTTGTCCTCGATATTCCTGTAGAACGCGCTGATGAATTCAAGAACCAGGTAACCGCAGATGCGCCTGAAGCTGAAATCAATATCGTTCCAACACTGCGCGGCATCATTACCGAATATGGCGGACAAGTCGTCGCCGAGCTGGATGAGATACCGGAAGGTGCCTGGGTTCTGCGCGGAGACCGTGGCTTGACCTATAGCGGAGAACTTCCGGAAGGCAGTGAAATCGCCGCCGGTGAATGGTGGCCTGCGGATTATGATGGGGCACCTCTCGTATCGGTTGACGAGGAACAGGCGACTGCGTTGGGATTGAAAGTTGGTGACAGTCTGACCGTTAGCCTGTTGGGCGTAGAAATTAAATCCACCGTTGCTTCACTACGCAGGATTAACTGGCAAAATTTCGGCTTTAACTATGTGCTGGTTTTCCCGCCTAACGTGCTGGCCAATACGCCGCATAATGTAGCCGCCACCATTCAGCTGGATGAAACCAGAGAAGATGGCCTGCTGGGGTCATTGCCCCGCGAGTTCCCGTCCATATCGATGGTGAAGGTGAAAGAGATTGCGTCGCAGATCGGTACGATATTGGACCAGATGGCAACCGCCATCGCTTCGGCCGCGTCAATAGCCATTTTTTCAGGGATAGCAGTACTGATCGGCGCTATCGCAGCCTCTCGTCAGTCGCGGGTATATGACAGTGTGATACTGAAACTGCTCGGTGCGACGCGGTCGCAGATATTGTCCGCACAAGCGATTGAATATGCGGTGCTCGCCTTGCTGCTTTCTGCTGTTGCCTTGGGTCTGGGGCTGCTCGCCGGCTGGTTTGTTATCACGCAGATTTTTGAGTTTACGTGGCAACCTGACTGGGGCGTGGTAATGGTGACGCTGGGCCTTGGCGCCGTCATGACTCTGGGTATCGGCCTTTTGGGTTCAATCCCGGTCCTGTCCGCGAAACCGGCACGAGCCTTACGTGAACTCTAGGATTTCGAATTTTAGAGCTTAGATAGCCGGACCGCTAAGGGCGCAGACAGTACCAGGCTGGACAGATGATAGAATAGCAGAGGTATAAGCAATAAACCTGCGGCTTCGGCAGGGAATAATATGGCCGCCAGCGGCGCACCCACGGCTATGCTTTTTTGCGCTCCGCCAAATAACAAGGCCTTTCGGTCATTTATGACAAAATCTGCAATTCCGCCCAATAACCAAGCCCCACCAAATGCGAAGATCAGCAGTACAGCAATTGCGGCAGCGACGACCAGAAACTGATCACCGGGCACTTGCTGCCAGATTCCCGCTGCGACGGCGCCCGAGAAGGCAACATATACAGCCAAGCTGATAGCAAGCTTGTCCGACCACCCTACGATATTACCATGGCGCGCCGCCCAAGGACGCGCCCAGCGCTGAATCAATTGCCCGATTACAAATGGCAGCAACAGCATCGTCATGATTTTCACGAAAGAAGCGCCTGTGATAATGATGCCAACAGATTTGGCCAGCAGCGCGAAAAAGACCGGTGTGACAATGATCGATGACAGATTAACTGTCGCCGCCGCAACGACAGATGCCCCCACATTACCTTTGGCAATGGCCGTATAGCTTGCTGCAGATTGGATGGTGGACGGCAAACAACCAAGGTACAGAAAACCAACCGCTATCATCGGCGCGATGTAACCATCCAAAACCCAGGACAATATAAGACCAGCGAGCACCATTGCGCCGAAAACAAACCCGAATACGGCTGATTGCAGGCGCCAATTACGAAACCCAGCGACCACTTCCTGCCGGTCCAGGCGGATTCCGTGAAGCAGAAATATCCAGAAAATACCCGCCGAAACGGCAAAGGCGGCAACAGGTTCGGCATCTCCTGTTACGGGAAATACGGTCGCCAGAAGAACGGAGCCCCCGAGCAACCAGATAAATTTGTCTATCAAAATCAATCTTATGGTCTGCATTGCACAAAGCCAATGCGCCAGTGCGGCATCTGAAGCAAGCCCACAAAATAAGCGTTCGGGATATGGCCGGAAGTTTGGGCTAGGATCGAATTCGGTGCCAGATAGCCCGCGCCAGATCCACTGCCAGTTTGGGCGAGGCTTTGAACACAGTCGAAGGATGGCTTGCGAAAGCCCTTCCCAGCAGTTTCAAATCAAAATAATACCAGTCAGACAATATTCGCTGGACCAATGCTTCGGCACGCAGGGCTCTGTCATCGACATGGTCCAGTTCCCTCAGCAGTACTTTCGAGACCAATTGCCGAATTTCCTTGCTCCTTTGATCGGTCAAACTGCGATCATGTCGCCGGTAGAGGTAAAGATCGGCGTCCACCGGTACCATCTGAAAATGATGCGCGGCTCGCATCCAGTAATCATAATCCTCGGCACCAAAAAGCTGTTCGTCATATCCCCCCAGCTTTTCGGTAACCTGACGACGGTACAAAAAAGCAGCGCCCACCGGGTTGCCGAACCAGCGCTGTTTGATCGGCGGCGGAGAGACATAACGCAATATGTTCTCTGCATCGTCAATCACGCTGTAACCCGCATAGGCAATGTCCATGCCTGGCTCATTCTCCATTTTTTTCATCAACGTCGTAATCATATTGGGTCGCAGGATGTTGTCGTCACTGGTCCAGCTGTGGAAATCCCCGCGAGCTTCAGCAAAGCCGCGGTTAAGCGTCGCTGGCAAACCCAGATTACGTTCATTGGTGCGATGCAACACCCGAGGATCAGCCTTGGCGTAATGCTCTATGATAGTGGCTGAACGATCCGTGGAAGCATCATCTATACAAATCAGTTCCCAGTTCGGATAATCTTGCTCAATTACAGACTTAATCGCACCGTCGAGATATTTCTCACCATTATAGATGGGCATTACGATAGTAACTATCGGAGAAGCCAAACTAGAAAATGTTCCGGACTGAGCCTTCATATACCATCTGTATTTTAAGTGGATGGAAGCTGGGCATATTTAATATGTCGATGGTGAAATGACACCTGTTATTTTCGTACTGCGGCGATAGACTTCATCAAACCCGGTTTCTGATGTTGCGGCGCAGCACGAAACAGGTTAAGGGCGCACGCAATATAAGGCGCGGCACAATAGCCCCCTTTCCTCTCTTACGGCAGAATTTGATATGTCTCTTCGCAATATTGCTATTATCGCGCACGTGGATCACGGCAAAACAACCCTTGTGGACCAGCTTTTCCGCCAATCAGGAACATTCCGCGACAATGAACGGGTCGAAGAACGCGCCATGGACAGCAATGATCTGGAAAAAGAGCGCGGCATTACGATTCTCGCAAAATGCACCAGTGTCGAGTGGAAAGGCACGCGTATCAACATTGTCGATACGCCGGGTCACGCTGACTTTGGCGGCGAGGTAGAGCGCATTCTTTCCATGGTCGATGGCGTGATCCTGCTGGTTGACAGTGCCGAAGGTGCGATGCCGCAGACGAAGTTCGTAACCGGCAAAGCGCTGGCACTTGGCCTGAAACCCATAGTCGTCGTTAACAAGATTGACCGCCCTGATGGCCGTGCAGAAGAAGTGCTCGACGAAGTGTTTGACCTCTTCGTCAATCTTGATGCCAATGACGAGCAGCTTGATTTCCCGTCACTCTTCGCCAGCGGCCGGAATGGCTATGCCGGCGACACACCGGAAGTGCGCGAAGGTGACCTGGCGCCACTTTTCGATAAAATTGTCGAGCACGTGCCAGAACCAGATGTGAACCCGGATGCTGATTTCAAATTTCTCGTTACCCTGCTGGACCGCGACAATTTTGTCGGCCGCATCCTGACAGGTAAAGTGGAAAGCGGAAAGATCGACCTAAACGCTCCCATCCATGCGATTGATATGGACGGAAATGTTGTTGAGACCGGTCGCGCGACCAAGATCATGGCGTTCCGGGGGCTGGAACGCGTTCCTGTAGAAAGCGCGAAAGCTGGCGACATCATCTCACTCGCTGGCTTGACCGAAGCGACGGTTGCCAATACCATCTGTGATCCGTCGGTCACCGAACCCATTGCCGCACAGCCTATTGATCCGCCAACCCTGTCGATGAACTTTGCCGTTAACGACAGCCCGATGGCTGGCCGCGAAGGCGACAAGGTGACAAGCCGCATCATTCGCGACCGCCTGTTGCGCGAAGCGGAATCCAACGTGGCGATCAAAATCACCGAAAGTGATGAGAAAGACAGCTTTGAAGTCGCTGGTCGCGGCGAATTGCAGCTTGGCGTGCTAATTGAAACCATGCGCCGCGAAGGCTTTGAGCTTTCCATCTCCCGCCCGCGTGTTCTCTATCGTGAGGAAAATGGCGAGCGTCAGGAGCCTTATGAAACTGTGGTTATTGACGTTGATGACGAACATAGCAGCACCGTCGTTTCGAAAATGCAACGCCGCAAGGCCGAGCTGACCGAACAGCGTCCCTCCGGCGGCGGCAAAACCCGCCTGACCTTCTCCGCGCCGTCACGCGGCCTGATCGGTTATCATGGTGAATTCCTTTCCGACACGCGCGGCACCGGCCTGATGAACCGTCTGTTCGAAAAATACGGTCCCTATAAAGGCGTAATCGAAGGCCGTCCTGTCGGTGTGCTGGTTTCCAATGGTACCGGTAACGCCATGTCCTACGCGCTGAATGCGCTGGAAGAGCGCGGCATATTGTTCATTGGCGGCCAGACCCCTGTCTACGAAGGCATGGTCATCGGCGAAAATGCAAAACCCGGCGACCTCGACGTCAATCCGATGAAATCGAAACAGCTAACCAACTTCCGTTCAACCGGAAAGGATGATGCCGTACGCCTCACCCCGCCAAAGATCATGACGCTGGAACAGGCAATTGCCTATATCGACAATGACGAACTGGTCGAAGTGACGCCAAAGAATATCCGCCTGCGCAAACGCTATCTCGATCCCAATGATCGCAAGAAAGCAGCGCGCAAAGCGGAAGCGGCTTAGGCGCAACAATTGTTGCATCATGCGCTGTGATGGATCATCATCAGTGCATGACAACAACAATCAAAACATTGCTCGGTGCCGGCTATCTATTGGCAGCTTCAATCACACTTGCATCGTGTTCGGCCGATCCAACGATCGAAACCAAAGCATCAACCGACAGCAACAGCTGCAGCGATAGTCCCATCGCTTTGCAAGTCCTTGGCTCTGGCGGTCCCATTGCTGATGATCATCGTGCGGGAGCCAGCAACATCTTGTGGGTTGATGGCAAAGCCAGGTTGCTGATCGATGCAGGCAGCGGTGCCTTTGTTCGCTATGGCGAGGCCGGGGTAGACTTTAACGATCATGATGCAATCCTGCTCACCCATTTACATGGTGATCATGCCAGCGGTCTTCCTGCCTTACTAAACAACGGCGCTTTTGCGAAGCGATCGGCAGATCTTATGGTCGCCGGGCCAGCAGGAAATGATCAGTTTCCATCGACTAGCGCCTATCTTAGTTCTTTAATTGGCAAAGAAGATGGCGCTTTGCGTTATCTGCATCCTTATCTGGAAGACGATGACGCCCTACCCCGCTTGACAGCCAACGACATTAATGTCGGCAAAACCGGACTGCAAACCATCTGGAATGAGGATGGTGTGAGAATCGATGCCATCGCGGTTCATCATCTTGATGTGCCTGCGCTTGCTTATGTCATTCGCGCCAAGGATAAAACTGTTGTCCTTTCCGGAGACCAGAGTTTCTTAAGCGAAGATTTTGTCACGATATTATCGGACACGAAACCAGACTTGTTGGTGATGCACAATGCGATCACCATGGCTGATGGTCAGCCACGCGGCTTGCACCGTGATCCGAAATCCATAGGAGAAACCGCAGCAGCGCTGAACGCACAAACCTTGCTGCTAACCCATCATATGCAGCGCGCTTTATTGGTCCAAGATGAAGTCAACGCGGCCATTTCAGAAGACTATAGCGGGCCGGTGCTGATGGCAGATGATCTGTCCTGCTATCCTTTATGATCATGGAGGGATCTACACAGACGTCAGAACGCTAGTTTCTTCTCCGCTATCGGTATTTCCGCAGGATATTGATGGCCATATGGGTTTACTGAATGAAATAGGCGCTTGATTTTCACCATGGGCCGCTTAGGCTCCTTATATCAATAATGAAGAGGGGAAGAATGATGGAATGGATGTTGATGCCGCTAAAACGCTATGCTGATTTTAGCGGGCGCTCCCGGCGTAAGGAATATTGGATGTTTTTCCTTCTGCAGATAATCATCATTGTTGTATTGGCGATTATTGGCGGTGTTCTGGGCGGCTTCACGCCGGATCCAGCAGGCTCCATGTCCACTGGTGGAACTTTGATGATTGCGCTGTTTGGCCTTTACGCGCTCGCAATTTTCATCCCCTCGCTTGCGGTGCAGGTACGCCGCTTTCATGATCAGGACAAATCTGGTTGGTTCGTACTTTTGGGATTTATTCCCTATGTTGGCGGTCTAATCGTTCTCGTGTTCATGTGCTTGGACGGAACCAAGGGCAAAAATCGCTTTGGCGACGATCCGAAGATGAGCGACAATGTGGGTGATGTATTCAACTGAGCATCACGAGGGACCCTTTGGGATAGACCTTGTATAACTTGATTTTCGATAGGGTTGTGGCAAAGCGCCACAACCCTTTTTTTGGAGATACAGAACCATGACCGACACGCCTGACCAGCCGGAAGAAAAAGCCAAATCCGGTACGGACACACCGCCGGATCGTCTCGCGATCAATCCGCGGAGCAAGTTTTACGGTGGTGAACTTCTCGAACGTGGCATCGGCATCAATTTTCGCGGGGCGCGCAAACATAATATCGAAGAATATTGCGTGTCCGAAGGTTGGGTAAAGGTTCAGGCCGGCAAGACGGTCGATCGCAAGGGCAATCCATTGCTGATCAAACTTAATGGCGAAGTCGAAGCCTGGTTTGAAGACCTTGGTGACGATGCGCCGATGATCAAGAAAGGCTCCTAGGAGCCCATAGCCAGCAAATGACACCCCAGCGCATCCAATATTTTATCGCACTGGTGTTTTTCATACTCGGCGGATGGGCTGCCCTGTTTCCGCAGCATGTCATCGACACGGTGTTTCTACCCGAATATCGCAACGGCGGGCGGATGCTACCGTTCATGATGGCCTGTTTTGGTGCGCAAGCTTTGCTAGCGGGGCTATTCGCAGCTTTCGCCCGATTCACCGCGACGACATTTCTGGTCTACGGTATCGCGTTACTACCCTTTTTCGGATTCAATTATTATTTCACCTTTCACGATCCGGTGTTCACCCGCATGGGATTGATTGACGCTTTAGGTAATATCATCATGCTGGCACTCTGCTATGCCGGATGGCGACAGTCAAAGACGGCCGAACAGATCGAAAAGCAAGGGAACTGAGCAATGGACTTTACGGACAAGATAGTCTGGATCACCGGTGCTTCATCGGGAATTGGTGAAGCCTTGGCAAAAGCTTTTGCGGCACAAGGCGCACATATCATCCTCTCCGGTCGCAGGGTGGAAGCTTTGGAATCCGTTGCCGCGGACATCTCGACCGACACACTGCTGCTTCCTTTTGAGACGACCGATTATGATGCTCTACCTACCAAGGTCGCCGAAGCCGAGAATTGGAAAGGCCGCGTTGATGTGCTGGTCAACAATGCCGGGATCAGTCAACGCAGTTTGGCTCTAGATACCGATCCCAATGTTTATCATCAGATCGTCAACGTCGATCTGCTGGCGCCGATATGGCTCACGCAGTTGCTGCTACCGCACATGATCAGTGCAGGCGGCGGTCATGTCATCGGGATCAGTTCTGTTGCCGGACGGATTGGCGTTCCGCTACGCACGGCTTATTGCGCCGCCAAGCACGGCTTAATTGGTTATATGGATGCCCTGCGTGCCGAAACCGAGACACGGCATAATATACATGTCACCAACATTCTGCCCGGCTCCATCCGTACGAACGTATCACGCAACGCCCTGACCAAGGATGGTTCGAAGCGTGACAAGTCTGACGCAGTAATCGACAATGGCATGGAGCCAGACGAATGCGCCCGACAGATACTCGAAGCCGTGGCCAATAAAGTGCCGGAACTGATCATTGCCGAAGGCCCCGAGTTGATGCTGGCCCAATTGCGGCAAAGTGATCCGGAAAAGCTGTTTGAAATGACCGCCGGTCTAGGTGCGCAAATTGCCGAAAAGTATGAAGCCGGAGACGATGATTAATGGCTTTGGTGCTGCTTGATAAAGCCGATGGCGTTGCCACGATCACGCTTAACCGCCCGGAAGCCATGAACGCCTTGTCCCACGCTTTGCGGGGCGAATTTTTTGACGCCTGCGAAGATATTGGAACAGATAGCAATATCCGCGCTGTCATTGTGACCGGTGCCGGAGAAAAGGCCTTTACGGCGGGTCTTGACCTTAAAGAGCTGGGATCATCCGGTCTTGGCGCTGCGACCGACCAGAAGCCGGCCAGCAATCCCTGCCGAGCGCTGGAAAAACTGGACGTACCGGTCATTGGCGCCATTAATGGTGTCGCTATCACCGGAGGCTTTGAACTGGCCCTTGCCTGCGATGTACGGATCGGATCGACCCATGCCCGCTTTGCCGACACCCATGCGCGGGTCGGGATCATACCGGGATGGGGCCTGTCACAGAAACTGTCGCGCTATGTCGGTTTGTCCCGCGCCTGTGAATTGAGCTTCACCGGACAGTTTCTGGATGCCGAGACAGCCTGCAGTTGGGGCCTGATCAATCATGTCTATGCGCAGGATGAATTGATGCCTGCTGCACGGGCACTGGCCGCCGATATGGCGACGATCGACCCGGGTTTTCTCAAGACCTACAAAAAACTCATATTCGATGGCTATGACCGCAATTTCAAAGACGCTATGACTTTGGAAAAGCAGGTCACCGATGCCTATAACAATCGTGTCAGTGCCGAAGAAGTCGAAGGACGACGGCTAGCAGTCATTGAGCGCGGCCGCGCTTTGAAGGCTTAGATCTGCTAGCCCTTTATGAATGATACGATCTGGGCTTGTGCCAATTTCGCTTCCCTGATCGGTAACAGCATCCAGACATGCTGCATCTCTTCTCCCACATGAAGTGCGACAGGAAAGCCTTGTGTATCCGCTTTCTCTTTCAGCCTTAGCGCATCGGCATACAGCAGATCATGGCTACCGGCGAAAATGGCAAGCGGTGGCAATTTATCGATGGCCGCGAAAAGCGGACTAACCGGAAAAGCCGCCGGATCTTCACCTTCACCAGCCCAAAATTGACCAGCGGTCTGAGCGCCCTGTATCGAGAGCAATACATCGTGCTTCTCCAGCTCTCGCTGCAACGGATCGCTGGCAGTTGCATCCAGCCAGGGTGAGAGCAGAATGATCTTGCCCGGCATTGGCTTACCCTGATCACGAAGCATCTGCGCCAGACCGAGACTATATCCGCCGCCTGCGCTGTCACCCATTACGGTTATATTTTCCGCCCCATATTTGGCTACTGCCCGATCGTAGGCCTGCATCACGACAGGATAGCTTTGTGACCAGTCATGCTCTGGTGCTAACGGATAGAGCGGGACGGTCGCGCTGGTTCCGGTCGCCCTAATCAGCTTCTTGATCATCCCCCAGTGGACGAACACGATGTTGAACGCATAGCCGCCACCGTGAAGATAGAAGATATGATGTTTGCTCTTACCTTCTTTGGGATCGATCTCATAAACCTTATGATTATCAATGTGATACTCGTTAGTATGGCTATACTTTCTAAACCACCGTCCGGGCCGCGCTGGGCCGTTTTTCCTGTCCCGTGCCAGAAACTTCATGCCGGTATCATAGTCTGCCAAACGCTGCTGCACCTTTAGCAAGCGTAGGACAAAATTTATCAATCGGGCGCGCTTGCTGATCACACCGCAGCAGCCTCAAGATCAGCATTGATGAAATCCGCAATCTGCTTGCGGGCTTTCTTGCCTTCCGGAATGGGAAACAGCATCCAGACATGTTGCATTGCTGGAAACTCGAAATAATCCAGCGGCATATCCGCCGCCTCCGCTTTCTCTTTCAATTTTCTGGCGTCGGGCCAAAGCAAATCAAATGTACCGGTAAATACGGCAATTGGTGGGAGGCCTTCCAAAGCACCAAATAGAGGACTAACCGGCGGTATATCAACGGCTCCACTTTCTCCAGCCCACCATTCGCCTGCTGCACGAAGGCCACCAATACCCAATATGCGATCCTTCTTTGACAGTGCTGGCTGCATCGGATCGGTCATACTGACATCAAGCCACGGTGACAGCAGAATCATTTTATGCGGCATTGCCTTTCCCTGGTCCCGCAGCATCTGCGTCAGACCAAGTGCAAAGCCGGCGCCCGCGCTGTCACCCATGATGGTTATATTGTCTGCGCCCACCTCTTCGACCAGCGCGTCATAGACTGGCATCATCCAGTCATAACTTTGTTGCCAGTCATGCTCCGGCGTCAAGGGATAGCACGGTGCCACAACAGTAGCGTCGGTCCGGTGCACCATCTCTGCTAGCAATGTCCAGTATCCAGGCTGGATATCCAGAACATAAGCGCCTCCATGGATATATAAAATACGACGATGACTCCCGGATTTTGGGGCCAGTGTGAATATGGGATATCCGTTTTTCGCAGTCTCAGTGACCTTAAACTTGCGGTGCAACGCCTTGCCGGGCGCGGCAACCTTTTTCGCACGGGCTTTCGGAATACTCGCTCTCAGCTTCGCTTCGTCCGAGAAAACCGCTTTTAAACCGGTGAGCGGAAGGGCTTTGGCGAGCAGCCGGGCTCTTATGCTGGTCATGGCCCGTTCCTAACCCGGATTGCCTTCCATTTGCGGCACATTGGGGTCAATGGTCACCCAGTCCTGCGAACTTTTGGTCCAGAAATGTACTTGCGGATTGAGATGGCTGGTATCGTCCAGCGTGCCCGCCTTGACGAAGGTCATGCCAGGCTGCGTTGGCAGTGTGGACAGCAGCGGTGAACCGCATTTGCCGCAGAAGTGTCGTTCCACAACATTGCCCGTTTCACTACTATCTTCATAAGTTGTGAGATCGCCCTGAATGCTCAGCTGATCATTGGCTACACCAAATAATACGGAATAGGCGCTACCCGACTGACGCTGGCAGTTTTTGCAATGACAGACACCGGTCATTTGTGGTTCTCCGCTAACGCTATAGCTTACTGCCCCGCAAAGGCATTGTCCTGTCATTGTCATAATATTCTCCCCGTTTATGCGACTTTTCTAACGAAAACCGTTCCCGCCGAATATCCTGCGCCAAATGAGCAGATAAGTCCAATGTCTCCGTCCGACAGATCGGCGCTGTGCTTGTGAAACGCGATGATTGAACCAGCCGAAGACGTATTCGCATAGGTATCCAGCACGGTTGGGCTTTCATCATCATTTGCTTCATGACCAAGCACGCGCTGAGCGATCAACCGGTTCATCCCGGCATTGGCCTGATGCAACCATAGGCGCCTAAGGTCAGTATTCTCGATACCCAGCCGCGCCGCTTGATCCACAATCATCTGGGCGACCATCGGCACCACTTCCTTGAAGACCTTGCGCCCTTCCTGGACAAATAGCTTATCTACGTCATCCCGTGTTTCCGGACTGGTCCGGTTGAGGAAGCCAAAGTTGTTACGGATATTGTTCGAAAACTGCGTCTTGAGCTTGGTCCCGACAATTTCCCAATGTTCTGCTGGTGCGATGTCTTTTGCTTCCACCAATATGGCTGTTGCTACATCTCCAAAGATGAAGTGGCTGTCACGGTCCCGCCAGTTCAAATGACCTGAACATATTTCAGGATTGATTACCAATACCGATTTGGCACTGCCGGAACGGATATAGTCCGCCGCTGTCTGGATACCGAATGTCGCGGACGAACAAGCCACGTTCATATCAAAACCGAAACCGTCACCAATGCCCAGCGCATCCTGAATCTCGACCGCGATGGCAGGATAGGCGCGCTGCAGATTGGAACAGGCACAGAGTACGGCATCGACATCCTCTGCTTTCCGCCCCGCCCGTTCCAGCGCCTGCTCGGCCGCCTTAACGCCAATTTCGGCAAGGACGGAGATTTCGTCATCCGGCCGTTCAGGCAATCGCGGGCACATGGTTTCGGGGTCAAGGATCGGATCCTTGGAAAGTACGAAGCGTGATTTTATGCCTGATGCCTTTTCGATAAACTCGACCGAACTATGCTGCAATTCGGCGACCTCACCAGCGGTAATGGCATCGGCATTTTCGTTGTTATGCAAATCAACATAAGCGTTGAAGCTCGTCACCAGTTCTTCATTGCTGATGCTATCGGTGGGTGTGAAGAGGCCAGTGGCAGAAATTACGGGAATGTTAGTGTTGGTCATAGGGCGATATTCTCTTAAACCTTGAAGACAATTGGAATAATAACATGCCAATATCGTAAAGTCCCAACGGGCAACTAGCAAGCGGTGTTGCTCGCCGATTGCCAATCGCAGACATCTTGCTATTTGTTTGGCATGACCGAAACCGATCGCATCAAATTGCATGAAAGCTGGAAGATGCCACTCGCGCGTGAATTTTCCAGCGATTATATGACCAACTTACGGGCCTTTCTGATTCAGCAGAAAAAAGAGGGCAAGCATGTCTTCCCCAAGGGCAGTGAATATTTTCGGGCGCTCGACCTCACACCCCTAGACAAGGTGCGTGTCGTGATCCTGGGGCAAGACCCCTATCATGGCCCGGGACAAGCGCATGGGCTTTGCTTTAGCGTGCAACCCGGCGTCCGGCCGCCACCGTCGCTGGTCAATATCTACAAGGAACTGGAAAGCGATATCGGAATGCAACGCCCCCAGCACGGATTTCTGGAATCCTGGGCACAGCAAGGCGTGCTGTTGCTAAACAGCGTGTTGACGGTTCAGCGAGCAGAAGCAGCCTCACATCGCGGCAAGGGGTGGGAGCAGTTCACCGATGCGATCATCCGATTGATCGCGGCGAAGGAAGAGCCCGTCGTCTTTCTGTTGTGGGGTAGCTATGCGCAAAAGAAAGCGGGCTTTGTCCAAAGCATCGAACAAGGCGGCAAGCATCTGGTGTTAAAGGCACCGCACCCCTCCCCGCTTTCGGCGCACAATGGCTTTTTTGGGTGTCAGCATTTCAGCAAGACCAACAGCTTTCTGGAGCATAATGGCCTGCCGCCGATCGACTGGTCTTTGCCGCCCGTTTAGCTTATGATTGCGCACAAAGCACAAAAGGGGCCAAGCCAATGACGTCCAACAGACAAAAAGAGCATCAGAGTTTTGATACATTCTGGCCGTTCTATTTGCAGGAGCATGCCAAACCGGCGACGCGTAATCTGCATTATGTCGGAACCAGTCTGGTTGTCCTGATAGCCTTTTATTCGGTCGCAACGACCAATTGGCTGTTACCGCTGGCCATGCCTCTCGCAGGCTATTTTTTCGCCTGGATGGCCCATTGGAGAATCGAAAAGAATCGCCCGGCGACCTTCACATATCCTCTGTGGTCCCTGATCGCAGATTTCAAGATGTGGGGACTTTGGCTCACCGGACGCCTGAAGCCGGAGCTTCAAAAGGCCGGTGTAGAGGACGCCTAGCTGGCCGCTTCCAATTCCGCTTCCTGCACCTTCAGCGCTTCGGTTCCTTCGATCCAGATACCGATATCCCGCGCCACCTGATCTGGTGTTTCTTCCATCGGCAGATGTCCGGCATCTTTGTAAATGATAAGCTTGGATCCCGGGATAGCTTCTTCAAAAGCCTTTGCGTGAGATACCGGAATAACCTTGTCCTGCTCTCCCCAAAGCAACAGCACGGGCATTTTTAGATTTCCGACTTCCGCCCACTTTTCCGGTTCGCGTGCTGTTTTGCCCCGCGCGACTGAAGCCTGACGATTGCCAGGAAAGCGCAGCAATTCCCAATAACGGGTCACCAGTTCATCGGTCAAACGTTCTGGTTGTGCAAAATTTTCTTCCAATGACGAGCGCACGAGAAATTTGGGAGTAATTTCAGGCAACAACAATTGTCCGATAGACGAACGCGCCAGTCTTGCAGCCAGATAGGGTTTGACCTTTTCGTCCGTTTGCGCGCCGGATGCATCGATCAAAACAAGCCCTGAAACGCGCTCAGGAACTGCCAGACCGGCACGCCACGACAACCAGCCGCCCATGCTGTTGCCGACCCAATAAGCTTTTTCGACACCCACGGTATCGAGCACCTTCGTCGCCGCGGCAATATTGGTATCGGCACTATAGTTACCGTTTGCCTGAGGACCGGTGAGGCCATGGCCATATAGATCAAGCGAGATCAGCCGGTATTTGTCGCCTAGCAAAGCCACAACCGGCTCCCATGTCTGAAGCAGGCTGTTCGAACCGTGGATCAGCAAGATCGCTGGTCCCTCCTTGTTCCCTTCATCACGATAATGAATTTGCCCACCGGCGCCGTCCTCCACAAATTGCGACGCGTCATTGCTATATTTTGCGATCATGTCCGCACGATCGGTATCCGGCGTGCGGAATATGAAAAACGCGGCGATCAATATAACGATCAAAGCCAATAAAGTACGGAATGTGGTTTTCATGTTCTTGCCCCAGACGATGCCAAGAAACGACAATACATATCGAGCCGCTGGTAGGACAGACAAAAAAGGGCGGGAAAGCAAAAGCCGTCCCGCCCCTGTAAATAGTTACCGGCCATAAAGGCCAATAGCCTTAA
The DNA here is from genome assembly GCF_900258045.1 of Sphingorhabdus sp. EL138. Classification (GTDB taxonomy): domain Bacteria; phylum Pseudomonadota; class Alphaproteobacteria; order Sphingomonadales; family Sphingomonadaceae; genus Parasphingorhabdus. Next base: position 1,403,070 of record NZ_OGVD01000004.1, read on the forward strand.
GCTTGCTGAAGGTTTACAGCCGCTTTCTTGCCATTGTTTCCGGTTTCAATATCATAGGTAAGGCGCTGTTCTTTTTCCAGCGTCTGCATACCGGCAGCCTGAACGGCTGTGATGTGAACAAAGCTGTCATCGCCGCCATCTTCAGGAGCGATAAATCCATAGCCTTTGTCCGTATTGAAAAATTTTACTGTGCCTGTAGGCATATTCTTATTCCTATTCATTACTTAGTGGTGTCTGTCCGACCTTTCGGCCGCGCCAGACGGGGGTCGCCAAACGTCGAGAAAAAGGAAAAAAGAGCATGCGGGCTGCTTTACCAGCCGCGAAACAAGAATTTCGTCGTACGCGATTATTAGCTGTGGTGGCCGTAGCAGCCTAACCCGCACTTAGCAAACGGCTTAACCCGACGGATGCGTTAACGCGGGCATTTACGGCGTCGAAACCAGCGCAATGGCCGCCATTGTCAAAGTTAATAGGCCTAATCCTAACAACCATATCCAGCACAGGTCCAGCAGCAGCCGCAGCCCTTTCCCTTGCCGTCGATAAAGTGTAGCGCTTTATCCTATGAAACAGACATTTAAATTTGGAGGCGCTGCCTGCGCCGCTGTCCTCACCATAACCCTTTCCGCTTGTGAACCGGGCGAACCGCCGGTCGCACCCGATCTTTCACCACAGGATGTTTATTTTGAACGTCTATCGCTGCTTTGTGACAAGGCTTATCCGGGGCAGCTGGTTTCCGATCAGGAAGCCGATGCGGATATGATGGGTCAACCGATGATCATGCATGTCGCGACCTGCGATCAGACAGAGATTCAAATCCCCTTTCATATCAGCAATGCCGATGGCAGTTGGAACCGCTCGCGGACGTGGATCATCGCCCGCACCGAGGACGGTCTGCGTCTGAAACATCGCCATCGGCACGACGATGGATCACTGGATGCAGTCAGTAATTATGGCGGCGATACCGCGGCCCCCGGCACCAAGCAACGTCAGGAATTTCCGGTCGATGAAGAGTCCATTGCTCTGTTCAAGACAGAAGGCCTTGATCAATCCGTGACCAACACATGGGCAGTCGAGATTAGCCCTCCTGGCGAGCAGGAGGCCCGCTTCGCCTATGAACTGCGGCGACCCGAAACGGCTGACGCTCGTTTCTTCCGCGTTGAATTTGATCTCTCAAAACCAGTCGAGACGCCGCCACCGCCGTGGGGCGACTAGCCCGATCACCCCTTGACGAGACCACCTGTCCTTGCGCACAGTCAGATGATGCTCGCAGAACTTCTCGTCAGCGCCGGAGTGGTGCTGCTCACCGTCCTGATCCATGGCGCCGGCATGTACGGCCTTGCCCGTCTTTTGAGAATTGAGGCTCGCGAGGAGGCGGAGGAGCATATTCATCCGATGTCATTGCGCGGTGTGTCGGTGACATTAATCCTTGTGCTGGGGTTGTTTACGCTTCACGGCATTGAAATCTGGCTCTATGCTTTTGTCTATCTGTTGCTTGATGCACTGCCGACCTTACCCGATGCAGTCTATTTCTCTGCGATCACCTATGCCACCACGGGCTATAATGACGATGCTCTCAACCAAAGCTGGCGCATGGTTGCGGCGATTGAAGGCGTCAACGGCATTATCCTGCTGGGCTGGTCCACCGCCTTCTTTGTCTCCGTCGTCCACCGCATGGGCGGCAGTAAGTGATGGCCAAACTGCCGGAAGCTTCTCCGGTTTCAGAGACTATCACGCGCCGGTTTTTCCGTTTGCTGCTCGCCATCGTCTATCTCGTCGCCGGTATCCTCCATATCCAAAGCCCGGGCGGATTTCTCGCCATCACGCCTGACTGGGTGCCGTTCCCGGAACAGGTCATCTTTCTTACAGGCGTTGCTGAGATTGCCGGTGCCGTCGGTCTCCTCATTCCGTCCCAACTCATTCCGCATATCCGCTATGCATCCGGTATCGGGCTCGCCCTTTATGCATTTTGCGTCTATCCGGCGAACGTCAATCATGCGGTCAACAATATCGCCATCGGTGGAGAGATTGCAAACTGGGCCTATCACGGTCCGCGATTGTTGTTTCAACCCGTCTTTATCTGGTGGGCATTGATCGCTGGCAACGTCATCAACTGGCCATTTAAACCGAAAATCAGCTAATTTTTAGATGCCCTTTCACTCAACTTCCGCAGATTTTCTTCATGACCCGCACGGTTTAGCTTGTACATGCTGATCACCGCGATCATCGTCATCCACAGTGCGAGGATCAGAGGTACATAGACCGCGCCCAACCTCCAAAGCGTATCTGCAGAAACATCCCCTTGTCCCGCACCGGATTGCAGGCCGACAATTCCCAGCACAGTGCTCGCCAATATGATCCCGACCCCAACGCCGCATTTACGGATGAAGGTTGTGGCGGCAAAGAATATCCCTTCCGAGCGCCGCCCCGTTTTCAGTTCTGCCTGCTCAACCAGATCGGCGATCATTGATGAGGCCAAGATTTGGTAACAGATGATCAGACCGACATCGATTGTGGTAGCGATCAGAACAAACCAGAAAATAAACGGCGAATCATTGCCCGGCAGCACATCAAATACTCGCAGCATGATCGGTGTCGGCGACCCGATGAAAGCGATCAGTCCGATTATTATCGCTCCGCGTTTCTTGCCAATTGTGCGGGTTACATAGGGCGCCAGAAACAGTCCGATAAACGTCGAGAACGTGACACAAATGGAAATAAGCCCGATTTGCTCTGGACCAAAACCCCAGAAATAAGTGGCAAAATAGAAGTTCAAACCACCCGCGAGACCGGAGGCGATGAACCCCAATAGGCTTGCAAAGAACAGTGCCGCAAAGGACCGGCTCGATAATGTCTCAAAGATCTCTCGGAACATCAGACCGGGTGTAATCCTGCGCTTCGCCGGTGGTTCCCGCAGTTTGGGGATAAGATGATGCGTCCCCAACGCTGAGATCATAATCGCCGCAAACATCATCAGCGACGCAATGACCCCATAGAAAGCATAGGCGTCACGGTTAAATTGGCCATTGCTGATTGCCGCTGTAACGAAGGCGGGAAAGATCAGAATGAACATCGCAATCGCCATGGTGTTGCCGCCAAGCCAACCGAAGAACCAGCGGAAACTGATCACCGAACTGCGCTCATCATAATCCTGCGTCATCTCTGGCGCCAGCGCTGTGCTAGGCGTTTCATATATGGTGATGAACGTCCGGATGAGGATGGAAAGCAACAATACATACCAGAAGAGCTGCGTATTGCTCCAGCTCTCCGGCGGGTTCCATAAGAAGTAATAACTGATCGCCACAGGCACAGCTGCGGCATACATGAACGGATGGCGACGGCCCCATTTGGACCGGAAGTTATCTGACCAATAACCGACAATCGGATCGCTGAGCGCATCTGCAATCAATGCGATCATGATGGCCAGCCCGACCAGTTGGGCATTCAAACCAATGACTTGCGCATAAAATATCAGCAGAAGATACTGAAACCCGCCGTCTTTGATCCCGTATGCGACGGATCCAAAACCATAAGCCAGTTTCGTCCCAGTCGATGGCTTCGTATCCATTGTAACCGCTGATGCGTTCATAATCCCCCCAGCTTGTCGGCACGTTATTGGTTGCGCTCTGGTGGCAGACCGTAAACAGGCTGCGCCCATTTACAAGCACTTGCGCACCGGGACAAATCTCTGCAACGCGGCCTGATTCGTGCTATACTCCAATGCGGAGGGCAATTTTGGAAGGAAGGCCCAATGGAACGCCATGGAGATGAAATACTAGTTACGGAAAAGGAAGCCAGCAACAAAACCCGGCCACAAGGAGTACGATGGGTCCTTGCTGTTTCGCTGCTTGCCGCACTGATCGCGATGTCCTTTGTCTGGATCATACCAGCCTTGTCATAACGCTCTGGCGGGGCGGCCTGGTTCATTGACCATGATCAATTCATCCGCTCTTGTTCCGGCCTATGATTGCAGAGCGATTGAACAGGAGAGCGACTATGACCAATACCCCCGAGCCGGCTGAAACCAGAGAACGCAAAGGGCATTGCCTGTGCGGTGATGTCCAGATTACCGCACATCAAGCCAGTACAGAAGTCGGTGCCTGCCATTGCCACATGTGCCGGCGATGGGGTGGCGGCCCCGCCTTTGAACTCGATTGTGGCACCGATGTCACCATAACGGGCGAAGACCATATCGCGGTCTACAACTCCTCCGAGTGGGCCGAGCGGGCTTTTTGCAAAACCTGCGGCACCAATCTGTACTATCGGTTGAAAGAGCCCGGCCAATACATGATTGCCAGTGCGATATTCGACAATGAAGATGGTCTGAACTTCACCACCCAAGTCTATATCGACAGCAAGCCCGACTATTACAGTCTGGCCGAACAGACCAAAAACCTGACCGGTGCAGAGGTGGAAGCCATGTTCGCCGCTGAAATGCAATGACACCGGCATGGTGTAGTGCCAAGCGCTCCATCAACTATTCAACTTTTACCCGCTGCATTGTTGAGAAGGCTCCGGGGGCTGTGCCCCAAAGCTGCTTGCCATCCAGATCAAAGCCGCGCTCCGCTTCTTGCAAAGCACTTTTGGTCAAACGTGTTTCTGAACCAATAGCGATCCGTTGGTTTCGACGTTTCGAGAAAATCGTGCACTTCACCGGATCTACCCGGCCGCGCCATGTGACACCCTCAAGCACCCAGATTTGTTCGCAACCGGGCTCTAGTGTCGGGACAAGCGCATCTCGGCTCAGCGACGCCAACAGAGCCGGATTGTTGGGCGCAACGGCATAACCTTCGGGTTCCTGCAAGCTCCACGTAATCTGCGCGACGCCGCCATCCGGCCGGTTCACCAACTGAAGCACCCTCTGACGATAGGCCTTGCGCGTATCTCCCGCTTCGCGCTTGCCGTGATCCCGCTGGTAGTATAGCCACTGCCCCTCACCCATCGACGACAGCCTGCTGCGAAAATCAAAAATCGCTTTATCGCCTTGCTCAGCAAAGCGGCCAGCCATCATCGCGGCGAGTCGTTCAGCTTGATTGTCTGATGATTGCGGATTTTGTCCATCGGTAATCGCAACAATATCTGCGGTCGGAGCGCAGCCGATAGCAAGTTGCGAGCATATCAAAGCCGCCAAAACCCAAATATCACGGCTCACCGAATAGCCACCGGATTGATCACCATCTGCACCGCGCCCTTAAAGCGTGGCTGGCCCAACACGAACATGAACTCGGTAGCGCCGTCCTTCGCCAGCTCAGCTGTGTTGATGCTCTCCAAGATATGTATACCATGTTTGGCCAGCAATGTCTGATGTACGATAAACGGCTTGGCCGGGTCTTCAAACGGAATTGCCTCCAGCGCCGCGGTATCCGCACCTACCATCACGACATCCAGTGACGCGAGATACTCCGCACCCTCAACGCCGAGTCCTGGCTGCTGCGCGATATAGCCTTGCGGATCACTCCCGCTCTTGCTCATCCAGCCAGTGTGGAAAAGCACCACATCGCCCTTGCCAATCGTAACACCTGCCGCCTCGGCGGCCGCTTCAATCTCTGCCCGGTTGAATGCCGTACCGGGGTCGACGACAGCCTTGCCGAATTGCTTGGTCATATCGAGCAATATGCCGCGCGTCGCCGTCGGCAGTATCGTCTCCGTTCCAAATTTCGTCACGCCTGCAGGCGAATAAAAATCGCTACCCTTCACACCGTTATAATAATGATGGTCGATGCCGAGATGCGCAAAGCCGTCAATTTGCGTCCCGATCCCGACCCAGCTGTGAATGATATCATCATGGGCTGTGACTTTGTTTGCGCCCATCGAACCGCCCTGCCCATCATTAGTCTGCAGCACCGTCGCGCTATAGGATCGCGGCGGATAGGCAGGTGTCGTCGGCCCAGTCACCACGCCCAAGGCATAAGTCTTGCCGGTCTTGACCAGCTTGGCAGCGTTAACGGTAGCTTCCGGCGACAAGTTGTTCATAGCACCTTTGGTATCCTCTGCGCCGTATTTGCTAGGATACCAGCTCTTCTCCGCATCTTGTGCAATTGCTGGCATCGCAAGCGTTGCTGCCGCCAAAATCAATCCCAAAGCTCGCATATTCTCTCTCCCTATTTCTTGTATCCGTGGCTAAGCAACTTCACCGTTACCTTCGCATGGGCGACTGTTACATCGTCAGCGTCCTTAATCTCCAATTCCGCCAGATAGCCGGCTGAACCCTTGCGCTCCAGATCGGCTTGCAACGCCGTGATATCCGCCGCACTCAGGCTATATTCTGCGGTGATATCGCTTGCCGCTGGCTTGCGGAAATCGACGAACATATCCTTGATGATCGGAAAAAAGCGTTTCTTGTCCAGAAAATCAATGGCCGGCGTTGCTGCCGCTGCCTCGGCCAGAACGGTAAAGGCGCCCATATACATCACCCCGACATGGTTTTCATTCCCGACAAGCGGCATCAGCATATTCACATAGCCTTTACGCTTCTCCAGCGGCCGCATGCCGGTGCGCTCGATAAAAGGAACACTATATTTCTCAGTCTGGACGGTATCGGCATCGGTTTGCATGGGTGCGAACTCCTTTGACTGTCAAAGTGCCACGGCGTACGACGGAGGGAAATACAAGTTTGTGATAGGTACTTGTCGACGCAATGCCACTATCGCAGATGGGATTGCAATTCACCGAGCAGTTTTCGGGAATTGCTGGCTAGTCGAGTACTGTCCATATCATTGGCGCGCCCGGCTATTGAGGCTGCCGCCTTACAAAAGCGCTCTGGCCTGCGCTGGTTGGAAAAACGATTATAGAGACTGGTCTGATGCCGATCCAGGCCAACCTTACCGTGCCTCTGCTCCTCGGCCTTATATGCTTGATCAAGCGCGCTCCGGTGCTTTGATAACAGGCGATGATAAGCGTCTCTGACCGATTTGCGTCCCTTGCCCCGGCAGCTCAGCGCCGCAACATTCAGTCCGGCGCGCAAATGCCACAGGGCTTCAAGCGGATCACGGTCAAGCCCGCCTCCCACATAGGGGCGGTCATCGCCCCGCGCACAAGCCGACAGGAATAGAACAGTAGCCGCCAATATGGAAAACGCACGAACAGATTGAAAATCGGGCATCAAAAAACCCTCCACCGATGGTCAACTGCCCCTGAAACTATCGTGCCGTGCCATGAAAATTACCGCCGTCCCGTTGCGGCGAGCCGGTTGGATTGTGGGATTGGACGGTCAACTGCAAGCTGATGGCAGATGGTCTGGGCAATCCTTCAAGTCGGCATCTTTGTGGGAGTCGTCATATCCCTCCATTTTGCCTCTCAGGATGTTATCTAGCCACTTTCTTTTTGCGACCAATCCGCCCCGTCATGGTTAGACCATCACGAATATTCAGGCCTATGAGGGTGAGGTTTGTGGCACCTGCAACGAGTTCCAGCGCCTGAACACTATAAAACCAACCATCAAACGACCCGGCAGCTGACTTGGTAGCTAGGAAAACAGCCGATGGTACCAGTATCAACAGGCCGTTGGCGGCAATAAAGGGCATCCTTTTCTTCTTGGCCAAAGTCTTTGGATCTTTGCGTTTGGCGCCAAGTGACATGCCCGATCCACCGGTTACCATCAGGGCGGGGACCAGCAGCATCATCCCATAAAGGATCATTTGTTTGACCCCGGCGATAGTCACATAGCTGCCGAACAATTCGGAGATCACCGTCGTCGTCCAGAAAGTTAAAATCGTGAAGAAGCCTATCATCCCGGCGATGGCGTGAATGCGCCTTTTCATGGTGCTGCTCCGGCTCAGGCGACGCAATGGCCGCGCACGGCCAGCTTTTTGAAAAGATGCGGCGATACTGTGGCGCTGTCCGGATAGCGGCCAATGCGTGCTTGAAATTCCGGGTTGGTAAAGGCATTGCGGAAACTCTCGACGCTTTCCCAAATCGCATAGTTGAGGAAGGTCGAACTGCCAGCAATGCCCTTGTGCAATTGGGTGGAAATATATCCCGGCTGCGCTTTCATAAACTCTGCATCGTGCGACCATGCCGTGATCAGCGCGTCTTCATCGGAGGGATCGATGGTGAACAGGTTAATGAGAACGATGGAACCATCCTCATTAACCTGCATCTGGTCCATCAGACTGACATGATCGTTAAGTTCTCTAAGCTGTGGCATCTCTATTATCCTTTAGTGGCCAAGATTTTCTGATAATTCGCGGATGGATTGCAAGAGGTCCAGGGACTGATCCAGCTGTTTGGCAGACAAGCTATCCGACAAGTTGTTGACCCATGCGGCTTGCGCCTCATTGATTTTGGCCATCGTCTTTTCACCTTTATCGCTCAGCGAAAACAGCGGAGCACGCTTGTGATCAATATTAGGCATGCTCTTAACCAGACCTATTTTATTCAGTTCGTTGATGATCCGTTGCACACCCTGTCTGGCGAGGCCCATGCGTCGGGAAATCTGAGAAACAGTCAGCGCTTTCCCTTCCTCATCAATAGCACCCAGGACCTGCCAACGCGCGCTGGTGAGCCCAAAGGGCTTGGTCATCCGGTTACCAGCACTCAGCAATTCTCCGTTGATCCGGAATATCTCCAGAATCAGTTGGGTGAGCGCCTGTCCATTCTTGGTTCGAATCATTATGGCTAACCTATAACCATAATGACAATATATTGTCAAATGTGATATCGTTATCGTCAGCAATGATCACTGGAGCTCGGTATTTTTCCGAATGAACCTGAGCTGTTTCCAACGTCCGCTTTCACGCCCAAAAACAGATGCTGGATGGAACGTCACCATTTGGGCATATTGGCGAAACTTGATGTAGCTGGTGATTTGTTGCAATATTGTCTGACGTTTCCATGAGGAGGGAATGTCATGAGCACCGCCAATCAAGCTCAAATCGCCCCGGCAACAGTCGCAAGCAACCTTACGGTAAGAGACCTGCGCGCTGCACTTGTCGCGGGTTGGGGTGATTTCAGAGCTTATCCTGTATTCGGACTTTTTTTTGCGGCAATCTATGTAGCCGCGGGATTGTTTCTATATTTCGCCCTCTTTGAACGAGGCGAAATTGCCTGGCTGGTTCCGCTTGCGGCGGGGTTCCCGCTGCTTGCACCTTTCGTGGCTGTCGGGCTTTATGAAGTAAGCCGCCGCCGTGAAGCTGGTACACCGATGAGCTGGCGCGCTGTCCTTGGAGCGCTCAGAGGGCGCGGCGATGAGCAAATATTGAGCATGGGCGTTATCCTGTTTGTGGCGTTCGCTTTCTGGTTAATGGTCGCACACGGTATTTTTGCCATTTTCTTGGCAGAATCCGGTATCGGATCAGAGTCGCTTGAGCTGTTTCGGACAACGGCAGGTATTGCGATGCTGGTGGTCGGAAGTATCATTGGCGCGCTGATGGCGCTGGCCTTTTACGCGATTACGGTCGTCAGCCTGCCGATGTTGGTCGATCGTGAAGTTGACTTTATCACCGCAATCATAGTGAGTCTGGCAACGGTAAGATCAAACAAGCTGGTTATGCTGATCTGGGCTACCCTGATCGCAGTTGCCCTGTTTGTGGCCATGCTCCCGCTTTTTCTGGGACTGTTTGTGGTACTCCCTGTTCTGGGACATGCCACCTGGCACCTATATCGCCGTTCTGTGAGCCAGCCAGGTTCATGAGCTACCGAAACCCACAATAGCGGACGTTATTCCGGTTTATACCCGAACGCTTCTTCCGCGAGCTTCACCAGTTCCGGGTCTGCTTCCGGCAAATCATTCGGCAAGGCTGCCTCCAGTGTTTCGGCGACATAGGTCATCGCTGCAATCCGCGCGGCTTTCTTGTCATTGCCATCAATCACTTTCCACGGTGCCCAGCGCGTGTCGGTTTGTTTGAACATGTCCTCCATCGCATCCAGATAATCCGCCCGTTTGGACCGGTTACGAAAATCATCTCTGGTGATCTTCCAACGCTTGTCCGGCGTGTTCAGACGATCGGCAAAGCGGCGGTCCTGCTGTTTCTGGGTGACGTGAAAAAACAGTTTAATCAGGTTGGTGCCGCCATCAATTTGCTGCGCTTCAAATTCGTTGATTTCGTCATAGCCGCGCTTCCAGTCGGCCTTGCTACAAAAGCCTTCAACCCGCTCTACCAGAACACGGCCATACCAGCTGCGGTCAAACACTGCGATCTCTCTGCTGCCCGGCAGACGTTTCCAAAAGCGCCAGAGGAAATGGCGGTCCTGCTCTTCCCTCGTTGGCGCACCAATGGGATAGACTTCAAAATAGCGCGGATCCCATTCGGCGGTCATCCGTCTTATGCAACCGCCCTTCCCGGCCGCATCCCATCCTTCGAATACCAGAATCGTCCGGTTGCCGTGAATGATATGCTCAAAATGAACATGAGCCAGACGCTCCTGCAATTCTTTCAGTGTATCGGAATAATCACCCTCAAAATCCTTGCCATCTTCATAATCTGACAGTTTGATATGTTTGCTCATGGATCGCCTCGATAATCTCGCCACTGCCCGATATGTGCAGCGGATAGCCGCACAGGTCAGAATGGCGACATACTATAGACCCGGAAAAAGAACCAACCTGTTAACCCTGTTTGGATTAATCAACCTTTACAGGCGCCTCGACTGCATTGGGGTCAGCGCTGGCATAGCGGACATCCCAGTCATCCAGAGCTTGTTGACGATCTTCAACGCGGCGAATGGCTAGATCAATCTCGATTTTGCCACCAGGCAATTGACCGGCCTCCGCATAAAGGTTCAAAGCTTTTTCCAACGCACCCTCTTTTTCAGCACACAGGCCGCGATTAAAGGCGATTGATCGATGCGATGTGCTGTTTGCTGCGGCTTGATCCCACATGCGACAGGCTTCCTGTTCATCGGTTTTGGTCATCTTCACCGCCGCCTTAAAAAATTTGGCGGTGGCCTTGTCCATGCCCTTGCGGCTCTCAAACACACGAATGTTCTGGCGTTTTTCTATCGGAGCCAGATCACGGCGCACTGCATGGGCAGCGCTATTGATCATCCCTCTTATGATGTTTTCACTGCTGGAGAAGCTCTCTTTACGTCCGCAAACGATCTGTTCATGGCCATCAGATTTACGATCGGCGTAAATGGTTTGGCCATCGCTGAACCGGGACATGCGGATTTCTGCCTGAAAATCGATAACGCGTTTAAGGCAGGGTACCTTTATACTTTTACGCTTTTCGCATTTGCCCTTGTCGTCCCTCTCGATACAGCGTTCCCGATATTCGCGTGTCTCATATTCTTCGATTCCGGCTGTTGCCGTGCCCGATAATGTTGCTTCGGGATCAATGGCGGAACGCCCCGCCATGATTTTGAAATAAGGTGCGTCATCAATTTCGATGCCGCTGAGCTTATCCTCAATGGCAAAAGCCAGTGCGGTACCGTCACCGCCACCAAAACGGTCAATCGCGATGGTTTTGATTGCGGCAATATTGGGCGCACGAGCTGGATAAAGGCCTTCAACACGCAAAGTTTCGGCCTGTGCTGTAGCGGCCAGACATAGCCCAGCTACACCGATCGAAGCCATTTTACCGATAGACAGAATTCGCATCATATTGCCCCTAAGTCGTTCATCCTGGGGATTTATCCCAGTATAGGTGAACAGGCAATTACGCGATCGTTCATATAAATACTGCGTTAGATGAACGCAAAAAATCAGGTGTCAGCGCCCGCAGCGATATGGCTGGCAATCCGCTTTGGATCCTGCATCGGCATGAAATGTGTAAGCTCTGGTATATGAACTTCCTCTGCATTGGGATATATATCCACCAAGCTCGGCCAAGTCGGACTGTTGGCGAAATCCCGCGCCGCCGTGACGTCATCATCCGCCGACTGCGCGCGTAAGATGGTGACTGGCAATGTGTTCCGCTTTACCAGGGGATAAGGATCAACAGACCGAAAGCCTTCGTAGACCGACGCTTCAAGATAGGGCGGACAGGCCAGAACATATCCGGCCCCGTCATCTTCAGCGAGCAAACCATATTGGCAATAGTCCATCAGCACATCCGGCTGCCAAAGACTGAACGGGTGACGATCCTTGAAGGCGGAGAACATGGCCTCAGAAGACTCCCAGCTGTTGCGTCGCCGCGATACCGGGTTCTGATTGGGGTCAATATCTGCCAAGGCCGGAGGGTCTTCATAGGCATCTGGCGCCGTGATCGTTGGATCAACCAGCACCAGTCGTTCGAACCGCTCTGGCATGACATCGGCGATCTGGACGATCACATGAGCACCCATGCTGTGCCCCACACCGACGATATTTTCCAGGCCAAGCCCCGCAACAAGCGCACCGACATCCCGGCCCATCAGGCTCCAGTCACTCAGACTGTCAGGCTTGCCGCTCCGACCATGGCCACGTTGATCGACGGCGATGACATGATAGCCAGATGGCAAGGCAGCGATCGTCTTGTCCCAACAGCGCGCATGGAAGCCCGTGGCGTGGACCATCAGGATCGTCTGATCGTCCGGATTGCCCCACTCGAAATAGCAGAGATCCGTTTCGCCTTGTTGAAATCGCTTTTCTGCTGGCTGCCCCGCTTCGTTCATCCTTCTTTCGGTGGCTCCACGACACGGATATGAAGTTCGCGCAACTGCTTGGGCGAAACACCGCTTGGCGCACTCATCATCAGGTCTTCTGCCTTTTGATTCATCGGAAAGAGTACAACTTCACGGATATTGGGCTCATCCGCCAGCAGCATCACGATCCTGTCAACACCTGGCGCAGAACCGCCATGCGGTGGTGCGCCATATTTCAGCGCGTTGATCATGCCGGAAAACTCACTGTCGACCGCAGCTTTGTCATAACCGGCAATTTCAAATGCCTTGTACATGATGTCGGGACGGTGGTTCCGGATAGCGCCGGAGGACAGCTCGATACCGTTACAGACAATGTCATATTGCCACGCCAATATGTCGAGCGGGTCTTTATTCTCTAAAGCCTCCATTTCGCCTTGCGGCATCGAGAAAGGGTTATGCGAGAAGTCGAGCTTCTTCAGTTCCTCGTCATATTCATACATCGGATAATCAACGACCCAGCAGAATTTAAATTCATTCTCGTTGATCAAGCCTAGCTGTTCGGCCGCACGGGTACGCGCGACACCAGCCAGTTTTGCAGCTTCCGCTTCCTTGCCAGCAGCAAAGAATACACCGTCGTCAGGGCCGCAACCGAGATCAGCCAGCAATTTCGCCGTGCCTTCTTCACCATGGTTTTTGGCAATCGGTCCGCCAGCAGCACCCTCTTTCATGTTGATGTAACCCAGACCCGCAAAACCTTCGCCGCGTGCCCAGTTATTCATGTCATCAAAGAATTTGCGGCTGTTCTTGCCGGCTTCGGGTGCGACAAAAGCGCGCACAGTGCCGCCGGATGCGGTTATCTTGTCAAACAGGCCAAAGCCGGAACCTTTGAAATGATCCGATACGTCCTGAATGATGATCGGGTTACGAAGATCGGGCTTGTCCGAGCCATATTTCAGCATCGAATCTTTGTAAGGGATACGTGGAAACTCACCGGCAGGCGTTACCGACTTGCCATTCGCAAATTCTTCAAAAACACCAGCCAGCACCGGTTCCAGCGCCTGGAATACGTCTTCCTGCGTCACAAAACTCATCTCGAGGTCGAGCTGGTAAAATTCACCGGGAGAGCGATCTGCGCGGGCGTCTTCATCGCGGAAGCAGGGCGCAATCTGGAAATAGCGGTCAAAGCCCGCAACCATCAGCATCTGTTTAAACATCTGCGGTGCCTGTGGAAGCGCATAGAATTTGCCGGGATGCACGCGGCTTGGCACCAGATAATCGCGCGCGCCTTCCGGAGATGAAGCGGTCAGGATCGGGGTCTGAAACTCTGTAAAGCCCTTTTCCACCATACGGTTGCGCAGCGAAGCGATCACCTTGGAGCGCAGCATCATATTGGCGTGGACTTTTTCCCGCCGCAGGTCGAGAAAACGGTAACGCAAGCGGATATCTTCCGGATATTCCTGTTCGCCAAAGACCGGCATCGGCAATTCATCTGCAGGACCCTGCATTTCGACTGCTTCGGCCACCAGTTCAACTTCCCCTGTTGGGAGGTTGGAGTTAACTGTCTCCGCCGAGCGTGCTGCGACCTTACCGGTGACAGTAATAACTGATTCTTTGCGCGCCGAATCCAGCAGCTTGAACGCATCGCTGCCTTCTTCGCTGACAATCTGCGTCAGACCGAAATGATCACGCAAGTCGACAAAGAGTAAATTGCCATGATCGCGAACGTTGTGAACCCAGCCGGACAGGCGGACTTCTTCACCAACATTGGCAGCGCGAAGCTGTGAACAGTTATGGGAGCGGTATGCGTGCATGATGAACCTTTGATAATTGGAATGTTTCCTCTTTGGAAACTTATGGGGCGTAACACAGGCCAAAGCCACTTTTGTCAAGGCAGAAGGTATAAAGCAGGGCCATAAACCGCCCGTAGCAAAAGGCAGAACACAGTTATTGATAATAGACAATCTCTATCGGAAATGTTTGCGACACTCGGCTCAGCTTGTATAGATGCGGCATGAAAATTCATCCTTTACTGACTGACAGTCAGGATATTGCCGATATTTGCGAACGCTTTTCGACCGCTGAGTTTGTTGCGGTCGATACAGAGTTCATGCGAGAAAACACCTATTGGCCGATCCTCTGCCTCATCCAGATTTCGGATGGCAAGGAAGCAGCTGCAATTGACCCGCTGGCCAAGGACGTTGATCTCAGACCTTTGCTCGACTTGCTGGTCAATAATGAAGATGTGCTGAAAATCTTTCACGCTGGGGGCCAGGATGTGGAGATTATCCACAATATGACCGGCAAAACCCCTCACCCGATTTTCGACACGCAGGTCGCAGCCATGGCTTTAGGACCAAGCGAACAGATCGGTTATGCCAATTTGGTTGATAGCTGGTTGGGCATCACACTGGACAAGGGTGCGCGTTTCACAGACTGGTCGCGGCGTCCTCTCAACGACCGGCAGATTAAATATGCCATTGGTGACGTTACCCATTTGTCGGCCATTTTTCCGATGATGCTGGAAAAGCTGATCGAAACGGGGCGCGGTATCTGGATCAATGCTGAAATGGAAAAACTGGCCGATCCCGCAAACTATGTAAATGACCCTCAAAATTCATGGCGGCGCGTCAAATTCCAGGGCCGCAATCTGGAATCTTTAGGCCGGCTGAAAGCGCTGGCTGCCTGGCGGGAAAAGGAAGCACAATCCAAAGATATGCCGCGCGGCAGGATCATGCGCGATGAAACGCTGGCCGATATCGCCGCCCATCCACCAAAAGACCAAGCCAAGCTGGCACAAGTACGCGGATTGTCGTCTGGCTGGAAAAATAATGATATTGGCGAACGGTTGATGGAAGCGCTGGCCAATGCACAGCCCTTGACGAAAGACGAGTTGCCTGACCGCAATGGTCGCCGCCCCAAATTTAGCAAAGAAAATGCGTTAGTCGCCGATTTGCTGAAATTACTTCTGAAAATCCGGTCTGCGGAAATGAGTGTTGCTTCGAAACTACTGGCCCGCGCTGATGACCTTGAGCGTATTGTTGGCGGTGAACGGGATGGTGTTGCTCTCCTGGAGGGCTGGAGATATGAAGAATTTGGACGTGACGCGATCGATTTGATCGAAGGTCGGATGAGTTTTACGGTCCAGGATGGTAAACTGAAAATGACCCATCAACCCGAAACCACAAGCGAAGAAGCACAATGAAGAAAGTCTTGTTCGCCTTGGTAATCTGTCCCGCACTATTGGCCTGCTCCACGACTGTTGGAGAGCCGGAAGTGCCGGAACGCGGAACTACTCCTGGATATGCCTGCGCAGTAGAAAACCTTCAGTCATTTGTTGGACAATCGGTAAATCAAGAGAATGGAGCCGATGCGCTCAAACAATCTGGTGCAAAAACTCTACGCTGGATAGCCCCGCGTAGCGCCATAACGATGGATTTTCGTCAAGACCGCCTGAATATTGAATATGATGATGCTATGATAATCACGCGCATCTACTGCGGTTGACCGGAACTTATTCGGTTACCAAAACAGGCTCCAGCTCGAGCATGTTCGCGAGTTGAATATGTCGTTTTGCTACAGCATCGCCATAAAGGTCACTCAGATCCGTAGCCATAACGATCTCCAGTCGGCCGTCAATTTTGCGAAGCTGCGTCTGTTCCAATGGGTTACGCGTACCGCCGCTCAGCCTTTGACCCAGCCGCATCGCCAAACCCCAACAAATCGCACGCTCCGTTGCCTTTTCGCTGGCCAGTTTACCGCCTCCGGAAAAGATATTGGCCCCACCGCCAAAACTGGTGAACAATGTTTGGCCCAACAACTCCCGTTCAGCGCCGGTTATTCCGACCCAGTTACCGTGCAAACCCATGACCAATCCCCGTTCAGCGCGAAAATTCGGATTGGCTCGCCATGCTACATCACCCAGATTGCAAGCCGCCTGCCTTATGCGCTGCCAGTCAGGAGGGTCTTCAGAGAAAATCGGTGCAATCCATTTCCCCAGTAATTTGCTGTTTGCGGGAAACCGGGCCTGCGCTGCCCCGGATTCCTCGGTTGCAAGCAATAACGGATCACGTTTGCTCTCCGGTTTGCTGACATTTTTGAACAATAAACCTTCCCGAACACCATATGCGGAGACGATCATGGTGCTGCTACCCAGATAGCGGACGATGAACGACAAAAGCCATGCCGCATCATCCAGCGTGGGAATTCGGGAAGTAGACAGGCCGGGAACCGCCTTTAACTTTGCCTTGTTCATCCGGGCGAGTTGCCTGACCAATCGCCGCGCGCGCTGAGGTTGCATTTCATAGTGATGAATGACCGGCAGCGGATAACCACTGTCAAACATGTCGAGCCGTGCCAGCGACCGCCAGGAACCACCAACAAGATAAAATGGCAGGCCCTGCGCATTCTGGTCCCAGCCTGTTTTTTTCAGCATCTTGCGCACTTGACGTTTGAGCTTGTCCTTACCCTTGGCCCTCAAATTGGCAACGCGGAGCACACCGAGCGGAAAACTGTATCGCTCTACAACTTTGCCCTTGTCGATCATCGCCAATTCAAGGCTGCCGCCGCCAAGATCACCGACTATTCCTTTGGCACCAGGAATGGCAGAAAGGACTCCCAGTGCCGCCAGTTCCGCTTCTTCTTCACCCTGAAGAACCTGTGTCTCAAAACCGATCTCCCCGGCAGCTTGAAGCAAGTCCTTGCCATTGCTTGCATCGCGTACCGCAGCGGTTGCGAAACATTTGATCGAGTCCACATCCATCTGGGTACACAGTCGGTAAAACCGCTCGAGTGCCTGAACCGCAAGCGCCATGGAGTTTTCAGCAATGGCGCCTGTCGTCGCAAGCTCTTTACCCAATCCAGCCATCACTTTTTCGTTGAATAATATCGCCGGAACCCTTGCCGCACCCTGATAGACAACCAGGCGGATCGAGTTGGAACCGATATCGACAATCGCAGTCCGTTTGTTGGTCCGCTGCGCCTTTCTCTTTCTGGTTATTTGCAATCCCCCGACCTGCATCTGGTAATCGCGCTCAGGCTTTTTTCTTGCGTCGGCGAAGAGACAATCGCGGTACGGCGTTGCTTTTGTTCAAAGCCTTACCGCGGCCGGACAGCGACGGATTGGTCATGAAATAGCGGTGCAGGTTGAAAGATTTTTCCGATGGTTCAACTCTTGTGTAACTGCCGTCGCTATTCAGTTCCCAGCTCTGTTCATCGTCAATCAGATTAGCGACCATCACCTGATCCAGTATCTGATCATGTACCGTCGGATTGGTTATCGGAATCATATATTCCACACGCCGGTCAAGGTTGCGCGGCATCCAGTCGGCAGAGCTTATGTAAAGCGCCGCATCATCATTTGGTAAATCCCCGCCATTGCCGAAAGCCCAAATCCGGCTGTGTTCCAGAAAGCGTCCGATAACCGACTTGACCCGAATATGATCAGACATGCCCGGCACGCCCGGTCGCAGACAGCAAATTCCCCGAATCACCAGATCAATCTCGACCCCCGCATTGCTGGCCGCGTAAAGTTTTTCGATCAACGCCGGGTCAACGAGCGAATTCATCTTTGCCCAAACTATACCTGGTTTCCCGGATCGCACGTTATCAATTTCACGATCAATCAAATCCATCAGGTCACGCCGCATATAACGCGGAGACATCGAAATCATTTCCAGTTTTTCCGGCTCTACATAACCGGTGATATAGTTGAACAGCTGCGCTGCATCTCGTGCAGCTTTGGGATCCGCCGTAAAGAAGCTGAGATCGGTATAAATCTTGGCGGTTACCGGATGGTAGTTACCGGTGCCAAAGTGGCAGTAAGTCCGATAACCCTCTTGTTCCTTGCGGATAACCATTGATATCTTGGCGTGGGTTTTCCACTCGATAAAACCATAAACAACCTGCACACCCGCCCGCTCCAGCGCGCTGGCCCAAAGCAAATTCTGTTCCTCATCAAAGCGCGCTTTCAACTCGACAATGGCTGTTACCGATTTACCGGCTTCTGCCGCATCAATCAGGGCTCGAATAACGGCAGACTGTTTGCCCGCGCGGTAAAGCGTCTGTTTGATCGCAACCACATCCGGGTCAGCCGCGGCCTGGCGCAGAAACTCAATCACCACCTCAAACGATTCATAAGGATGGTGAACAAGAATGTCTTTGTCACGGATCGCGGCAAAACAATCCCCGCCATGTTCACGAATCCGTTCGGGAAAGCGCGGGCTATACGGCGTGAATTTCAAATCCGGACGATCTTCGTCCACTAGCAAGTCAAGATCACCGATACCAACCAGGCCTTTCACCCGGCTTTCCGTTGCACCTTCTGTCAAAAGATTCTCGCGTAACAACGCAACAACCGCATCTGACAGGCCCGGCCCCATCTCAAGCCGGATGACATCACCCCGACGCCGGCGTTTGATGGCGCTGCGGAAATAGCGAACCAAGTCTTCGGCTTCTTCTTCCACCTCTATATCGCTGTCGCGAATGATCCTGAAAAGGCCGCTATTGGCTACATTATAGCCTGGAAATAACTGGTCTGAATAACATTGAATGACCGATTCCACCGAAACATATGTCGGTGTTTCATCGGGCATCCGAATGAAACGCGGCAAGCCTGACGGGATCATCACCAGTTCCCGTATCCTTTGGTTATCGGATTGCCTTATCAGATCAAATACCAAGCTGAGCCCCTTGTTCGGAATGAACGGAAAGGGGTGAGCGGGGTCAAGGGCCTGAGGTGTCAGAACCGGAAAAATCTGATCCAGAAAATGCTGCTTCAACCAGGCATCACTGGAATTCCCCAACTGTTCGGCATCAAGGACATGTATGTCCTCTTCCGCCAGCGCAGCGGACAGCTGATCCCAGACTTGCTGCTGATTGCCCATCAGCTTGTCGCTATGAGAAGCGATTGCCTGCAATTGCTGCTTGGCCGTCAATCCATCAGCAGAACGTTCCTCAATATGCTGACGAAACTGGCCGACTAGCCCAGCAAAGCGGACCATGAAAAACTCGTCCAGATTACTCCCGGAAATTGACAGGAAGCGCAGACGCTCCAGCAATGGATGCGAGCTATTCTGCGCCTCTTCAATGACTCTATCGTTGAATCCAAGCCAACTTAACTCGCGATTGAAATAGCGTTCGGAGCCCCCATCATCGACAGAAAATGAGCTGTGTTCTTCTTCGGTATCTGGTGCCTGGGGGACAAGACTATCCATTCAACCTTCCTTACCATCTTGGGCTGTTTTTGGTTCAGCGCCGGTTTCATGTTCATCCGCCTGCCGCTGCGCCAATGCATCAATGGCAATAGAGCGCGTGATCGGCTTTTTTCTTTCTATAGCAAGAATATTCATATTTTGCGCCAAAAGCTGAACATCTTGATAACTTCGTTCCATCCGTTTTCCGAGATAAGACAGCGCATCTTCAGAGATGGAAAGACCGCGCAGCGCAAAATATTTCTGGAACAACCCTGTAATCATTGCCTCGTCTGGCTGGCCTACCTCGATAAGCAGAGAAGCTGCCAAACGGGATTTAAGATCAGGAAGCTCGACGCCCCAATTGGAGACCGGTTCGGATGAGACGAGAAGCAACGGTTTTTCCTCTTGTCTGGCGCGATTCCAGAGATGGAAAAGGTCATTGTCGGTCATATCCCTTGCATCATCGACAACATGACCGCCGCTATCACGCCCAAATTGTTGCGCCATGGCAGATTTGCCTGCTGCTTTGCCGCCAATCAATATCGCAGTGAGATGCGGCCAACTTTGCCAATTACAGAGATGATCATGCGCCTGAGCATTGGCATCGGTAACGATATAACCATCATCCTGCGCTGCTAAGGCTGAATCCAAAGGAAGGGCAATTTGGTTCACTGGTCCTGCCCGTCACTCCCGGAATTCGATCCATTTGATGGACCGCCTCGAGTGATCCTGAGCGCCCCGCCCCCTTGCTGGACCTGCCACCCTTGCGCACGTAGCGCTGAAGCCAAAGTCGCAAGGTCACCAGCGTACGATACCTGCATCACCGACACACCGCCCAAGGCCAAACTTGAGGTAGAAGCCGAGGACACTCCCGGAACGGACCGGACCGATGCCTCACCACGACTGACCGCACCGACATCAGGCGTGTTAAACTGAACCGTATAAGTCGTTGCTGCGACGGTTGGCCCTGTAACAGTATTTGCTTCGCCAGACGCTTCGGACGCACCGCTGCCAGATGATTCAATGCCAGACAAGCCACCTTCAGCCGCCAATTCTGCCTCAATCTCCCGTTCGAGCGCTTCCAGATCGATCGAATCTTCAATAATCAACGACTTGTCCGTTTTCAAAAGACCGCTGGAAAGGGCGTTTGTGTAAAGGCCATCCATCCGCACAATCGCCTGGTCCATCATAGCCGGAATCCCGTCAGTGGATTTGGTCTTCAAAGAGAAACTGTCGATAAATTTGCTATCCGGACCGTAGCGGGCCGTAAAATGGGCCGTAACCGGACCACCGGGATATTCTCTTTCCATTCTGACAATCGGAATAATGACATCGGCGGCGCTGAACTGATCCAATATCATCCGCCACCATCTTCGGTTGCGACGATCAGCCTGCCCGGCGGTCAATACCAGTGATTCGCTATCCGAGCCATAAGCACGGACATAGTCAATCGCGCTGTCACCAGAGCGGAATCTGGCCCATGCCTTTTGCCACTCTGTTTTGCTTTCAAACACCTGCGGTGATCCGCCACTCCACATAATCGGTAGAACCAGCAAAGGCGGCGACCGCAACCGCCGTCCACTAACGCCAAGAATTTGGCCAGCACGAGCACGGTCGAACATCACGCCCAACGTAGCAATGTAGCGTTTCGGACCAATTTGCTCCTGTTCGACAATGATTGCCGACACAATATTATTGAGAGCGCCATCAGACAGCCCGGCAGTTTTCCCACCCTGAGTCCGGGCATAAAGAGTCTTCCACGCCTTGCGCTGCGCCTCTTCCCAGCCTTTTTGGCGCGCCTCAAAAGAATTATCGCCTCGTGTGTCGACCTCCACCCCGAAAACTTCAAAGTCACCACTGCTCGCAAGCGGTGCAACTCCACGGTCAGCTCCTTCCAACTGCGCATAAACAATACCGGCTGCAGCCAAGCCGAGAACCATAAAAATCGCAACAATAGGGGTTTTAAAACTGGTCAAAAATTTCATTTCCGCTCTTTTGATGATTATGACGTGGAAATCCACCCACGACTTGTCTAATCGCCTATTTTATGAGTGATAAACAAAACAACGAGCGAAATGAACCGGAATCATACACCTATGCGAAAGCCGGTGTATCGATCGAGGCAGGTAATGCACTGGTCAAGGCCATTGCACCGCTTGCCAAAGCAACTGCACGTCCGGGGGCGAATGCGGAATTGGGAGGGTTTGGCGGTTTTTTTGATCTAAAAGCAGCTGGCTATGATGACCCTCTGCTGGTCGCTGCAAATGACGGCGTTGGCACCAAACTGAAACTGGCCATAGACCATGACCGCCATGACAGCGTCGGCATTGATCTGGTTGCGATGTGTGTAAATGACCTGATCGTGCAAGGTGCGGAGCCACTGTTCTTCCTCGATTACTTTGCGACCGGCAAACTGGAAAACGGTGTTGCCGAGCGAGTCGTAGCGGGCATAGCGGAAGGCTGTAAAATATCAGGTTGCGCATTAATCGGTGGCGAGACGGCAGAGATGCCGGGCATGTATGCCGATGGTGATTATGATCTGGCGGGATTTTGCGTGGGTGCCGTAGAGCGCGAAAAAGCGCTGACCGGCACGCAATTAGCGGATGGCGATATACTTATTGGTCTGGCGTCCTCAGGCGTGCATTCCAATGGCTATTCCCTCGTTCGCCGTCTGGCCGAAGATAAAGGCTGGAAACTGGATCGTCCGGCACTTTTTGATCCTGAGGTTCTGTTGATCGAAGCATTGATTGCGCCAACGCGGATTTACGTAAAACCCCTGCTTCCCCTGATGCAATCCGGTCGGATCAAGGCATTGGCACATATTACCGGCGGCGGATTACTCGAGAATATCCCCCGTGTCCTGCCAGATGGCCTGCACGCCCATGTTGATGCCGATCGCTGGGATCAGCCGCGACTGATGGCTTTTTTGCAGGCTCAAGGTAATATCGAACCGGAAGAAATGGCGCGGACGTTTAATTGCGGTATCGGAATGATTCTGGCTGTGTCACCGGATGAGGCGGCCTCGATACGGTCGGATCTGGAAGCCGCCGGCGAAACCGTTCATGAAGTGGGTGTCGTCAAAACAGGTACAAAGGGCTGCACTGTGTCAGGTAGCACCGGAACTTGGTCGGCGCGAAATGATTGGACCGCAACTCACAATGGCTGATGCGTGATGCCTGAAATTGCCAAAGTGGCCGTGCTAATATCAGGTCGCGGATCCAATATGGCCGCATTACTATACGCCGCAAAGGCGGAAAACTGCCCGTTTGAAGTTGTTCTGGTGGCATCCAATGATCCGCAGGCTCCGGGGCTGAAGTTGGCGGAAGCGGAAGGCATTGATACTTTTGCCCACCCGCATAAGGGCCTAAGCCGCAACGAACATGACCAGATCATGCATGAAGTCATTGTCACTGCGGGCGCCGACTATGTCGCACTGGCAGGATATATGCGCATCCTGAGCAATGAATTCGTTCGCCAGTGGCAGGATCACATGCTCAACATCCACCCCAGCCTACTGCCGAAATATAAGGGCCTCGACACGTATCAGCGCGCGCTCGACGCCGGGGACAGCCATGCGGGATGCAGCGTTCATCTTGTGACCCCGGAACTGGATGATGGACCCGTGCTTGCACAGACAGAAGTTGCGATCCTGCCTGGCGATACCGCCGACATACTGGCCGACCGGGTTCTGATTGCCGAGCATCAGCTTTACGCCCCAACCCTCGCCAAATATGTGGCCCGCGAGGCCGATCCCGACTGGATATTGGAACAGGTCCGCACCCGCGCGCTCGCACTGGCGGAAACCCATGAACGGCCAAGTTTCGGAACACCGGGCTGGCGTGTGGGCAGCGAAAAGACCGGCAAATATTTTGCCTATTTTTCTCGCCGCCATTTCGGTGAAACAGGGACATCGGTTTTCGTGAAAACCAGTGGTCTCGACGAGCAAAGCGCTCTTCTTGATGCCGATCCCGATCTTTATTTCACGCCTAAGTTTTACGGTAAATCGGGCTGGATTGCGATCCGGCTGGATACCGGACACACAGACTGGGATCATGTCGGTGACTGGCTGGAAAAAAGCTGGCGCATGGTAGCACCAAAGAGACTCACCAAAATGATGGATATCGCGGCAGAATTCTAGGGAAAAATTCGCATCGCGGGAGGAGCAAACCTAAAGCGACAAGGAGGAGGGAGGATATGCCGCCATGGATTTGAGATCTGGGATGACTGCTCCATCCGCGATGCTTAAATATTCAATACGCCAGAACTGCAATAATATAGATACGGTATTAGGACCGTAGTCAATTTTACTTACATTCCTGCTTCCACGGCCAACCGGACCATATCGGCTGCACTGGGGGCATCCAGGCGTTTCATCAGGATCGCACGGTGCATCTTTATCGTCCGCTCGCTCAAATCCAGCTCATGCGCAATCTGCTTATTTAACAGACCCTTGGCGATATATCTCAACACTTCGCGCTGCCTTTTGGACAGGTCCTTGACGATTTCCGTCGCCCGCATGCGCCGCGCTTTGGCAAGGCTCGGACCATCGCTATCAATCTCTACCTGCGATCCCAGAAAAAACTCTAGTTCCCCGCCATCATCAAATAAAGGGGCAACAAGAACTGCATTTTGAAAAGGCGTGCCATCTTTTTTATAGTTGAGGATTTCTACCAGTACCGGCTTACGTTCCCGCACACCGCGGCGGATTTCTTCCGTAAGCCATGGTTCAGTGGCAGTTCCGGCCAAAAACCTGCAGTTTCTACCGATGATAAAGTCAGGATGGTAACCGGTGAGATCGGAAAACGCCTTGTTAGAGGAGACAATTGGATTGTCTGGAAGCCTCGGATTGCTGATGACCGAAGCAATCGGGCTGTTGTCGATCAGCGCCCGAACAGAGGCCTTTGGCAGACCAACCTTGGGGATTGACTGCTGCTCCGTTCCAATATTCCCTTCCTCGCTACTCATAAGATAAACTTAGTCTATGCATCTCCGACATGGCAAGCGGAATGCCACATGGTCCCGTCCTGTTTTGAGCCGTCTTCCTAACCGTTTAACAAGATTAAGGAACAACACCCTCGACCACCGATTTCGCGTTATCAACCCTTATCGCGGCGCCATTAATAAATTTGGATTCGTCCGATGCCAGGAACAGTACTGTATTGGCTATGTCATCGGGTTCCCCCAATGCGCTGGCCGCCGGTCCTTCGCCGGCTGGCCGCAAATCCGTTCTATCCATCATCTTCGGTCCGATTTCTTCGACCATCGGCGTCAAAATCCCTGCCGGATGAACGCTGTTACAACGGATATTATAGCCATTGTTGGCGCAGTGCACCGCGATGCTGCGGGTCAGGCTTTCCACTGCCCCTTTTGCCGCTGCATAGGCGGCGACAACAGGTTCTCCCTGAACCGACGCAATGGATGCCATGTTGATAATCGAACCGCCGCCGGAAGCCTTCATTGCCGGTACCGCATATTTGCATCCGAAAAATGTCCCGTCAGCACTGACCGCCATCACAAAGCGCCATTCTTCTGCCGTTTGGGTTTCGATGGTGCCGGGTTCAACCACACCTGCATTGTTGACTAGGACATCCAGCTTCCCGTGCCGGGACACAATATCTGCAATCAGGTCTTCCCATGCCGATTCATCGCGAACATCCTGCTTGTGAAATTCTGCCGCACCGCCAATTTCAGCAGCAACACGCGCACCATTATCTTCATCCATGTCGGTCAGGATGACTGTTGCGCCTTCGCGTGCAAACATCCGGGCATCTGCTTCACCCAATCCCTTTGCTGCGCCCGTAATGATCGCTATTTTTCCTTCCAGTCTGCCCATCCTGATCCCTCTCTTTTTTGCCAACTGTTCACAGGTTAGCAGCACATGCTAATCCCTCAGCCTAACAATATGAGGGAGAGCGGGATGGACAAGGTCGAAGAGCTGATAGCACGGGAGGAAATTCGTGACTTGCTGCACCGCTATTGCAAGGGAATAGACCGCAAAGACTGGACTTTGGTTCGGTCATGCTTCGCAGATGATCATGTTCACAACCATGGTGATTATTCGGGTCCACCGGATGAATTTGTCGGTTTTGCCAGTGAGATACTGAAAAAAGTTCCCGCCACACATCATTCCATTTCCAATGTGCATTTCTCTTTCAGCGATGATGGCAACAGCGTGTCAACCGAAGCGAATTTCGTTGCCTATCACTATGTGCAAGAGGGGACGCCGGAATTCGATCCGGTCCCGACCGGCGGCAAAGCCACGGACTGGATAGTGGCCGGTCGCTATTGTGACAAATTTGAAAAGCGCGACGGCAAATGGATTATCGTCCGGCGTGAAGCGTTTCACGACTGGGAACGCTATGACGAAGCCAATCCCAAAACCTAGTCCAAGCGGGCTTCAAAACTGATAGTGAAACTGTGGTCAGTTGATCCGTTCGAGGCAGCCAAGGCATAGGTCATGATCAGCAAGAAATGCTTGATTATTTGTTGCACTGGTCTGGTCCCACAATTCCGACCATCCGGCACAGGATTTCCCACTCCCGTACCAGTGATCAGATTGCGGATTAACAGATCATGCTTAAAATTCCGTGAAAGCCTTGAAAAACCGTCACTAAATCGGCGTCAGCCTAGCCTACGATTTCGTCTTCGTTGAAGAAGTAGGCGATTTCAATCGCCGCATTCTCATCGCTGTCGGAACCATGAACCGTGTTGGCTTCGATGCTTTCAGCCAGCTCCTTGCGGATGGTGCCCGGTGCGGCGTCGGCCGGGTTGGTCGCGCCCATGATGTCACGGTTACGCTGCATGGCGTTTTCGCCTTCCAGAACCTGAACGACGACGGGACCGCTGATCATGAAATCGACCAGTTCACCAAAGAAAGGACGCTCTTTATGGACCGCGTAAAAGCCTTCTGCCTGTTCGCGGGTCATGTGGATACGTTTGGAAGCGACAACGCGCAGACCTGCGTCCTCCAGCATTTTGGTGACCGCACCGGTCAAATTGCGCTTGGTCGCGTCTGGTTTGATGATCGAAAATGTCCGTGTACCGGCCATGATTTTGCTCCGTAATAGGGGTGTGAAATAAGTTTGCGCCGCCCCTAGCCGGACTTTTCAAGCATAGCAAGTTTTGTAAGACTTTCCTGCCTGATTTGCAGTCTAGTTCTTGCCGCCAGCCATCAAGGTGGTCGTCACGCCGCCATCTTCATCCTTGATAACGGAAATATTTATGCCCTCTCCATCGGAACGCTGGCCGCCAATCATCTGCATGTCCCCCGATTTGATTTCGGTTTGCACATCAATGCCCTTATCCTTCATCTGGTCCTTGTAAAAGCTGATCACCTCATCCTGGTCATCGGAGCTTTTGAAGACGATCATCGCCCCAGACTTACCATCACCCATACCGGCAATACTGCTTTGAATTTCCGCACCGGGATATAATTTTATGCCCATCGGCAAATCGGCGACCGCTTTCGATCCTGTCGCAATCCGGACCTCTCCGTCATCGGTTTTGATCACAGTTTCGCTATCGTCGCCCTCGCCGCTGACCGAATAGCTGCCTTTTCCGCCATCACCATCATCAAACGTGCCGGATGCGACCTCATCATTGCTGCCACAGGACATGGCGAACAAAACGACTGGCAGGATAAATAACTT
Organism: Sphingorhabdus sp. EL138; assembly: GCF_900258045.1. Lineage (GTDB taxonomy): Bacteria > Pseudomonadota > Alphaproteobacteria > Sphingomonadales > Sphingomonadaceae > Parasphingorhabdus. The sequence goes on from NZ_OGVD01000004.1 coordinate 1,430,407, forward strand.
GTTCATGAAAATGGCTCCATCCAAAAAATGGCGCGACCCATTCAGGATTGTAGGAGCAACGCCAAAAAAGCGCAAACGGCAATTATATCAGGGCCCTTCGACCCACCGGCCACCATCCTGTTTCCAATAACGCGGCGTAACGTCGTCTTTGGCCGATAGGGCTCGCCAGGCGGTTCTGGCATTGTCGATCTGTTCGGCGGTGAAGAGATAGAAAGCCCGGTCAAAAGCCAAAGCCTCATCCCGCCATTCACCATCGGTCAGCGCGATGTAACGCGCGCCGTTGGCTGCCTCACAATCCCCGGAAATCAGGATGGGCTGCGCTTCATCCTGTCCGTTTCCAGCCAGACCGTGGGCCAGAAAACTGCTGGGTCCAGCGCGCCACAAGGCATTGCTCAGCTTTTCCAGCTGGCCGACAAAGCTCGACACGAGCAACATCCTCTGTCCGCCATTCAGGGTTTTCTGGGCCAGAACGGGCACCAGTTTTTCCGCTGGATCACGGGTCAAATGATAAAAATCGACCTGCACCAGTCAAACGATCCTTCAAATTGGCTTATTGCTCAAAATGGTCGGCGACATATTGATCGAGCAGACGCACACCGAAACCGGTTGCGCCCTTGTCCCACACCGGACCGGGCTTGTCCGCCCAAACCATCCCGGCAATGTCCAGATGTGCCCATTTGACACCGTCTTTGATAAAGCGTTTCAGGAATTGCGCGGCGGTAATCGATCCTGCCCCCTTGCCACCGACATTTTTCATGTCTGCAATGGGCGAGTTGATCTGCTTGTCATAAGCGGCCGTGAGCGGGAAGCGCCAAAGCGGATCACCAGCTGTTTTGCCAGCCGCCAGCAAATTGTCGGACAGCCCGTCATCGTTGCTGAAACAACCGGCATGCTCATTGCCCAGCGAGATAATGATCGCTCCGGTCAAAGTTGCCAGATTGACAACAACCTCTGGCTCAAAGGTTTCCTGCGCCCAGTGCAATGCATCGCATAATACCAAGCGCCCCTCAGCATCGGTGTTAATGACTTCGATGGTCTGACCACTCATACTGGTCACCACGTCGCCAGGCCGCTGGGCATTGCCATCGGGCATGTTTTCAACCAGGCCGCAAATGCCAACGACATGCGCCTTAGCCTTACGCCCGGCGAGCGCCTTCATGGTGCCGGCCACCGCACCGGCTCCGCCCATATCCCATTTCATATCTTCCATGCCGCCCGGTGGTTTCAGCGAAATGCCACCGGTATCGAAGGTCACACCCTTACCAACCAGCGCCAGCGGCTTTTTTTGCGCGCCATTGGTGCCATCCCAGCGCATAGCAAGCATCCGCGGCGGCCGGACCGACCCTTGTGACACGCCCAGAAGCGCGCCCATGCCAAGCTTTTCCATTTCTTCCTGCCCGAGGACGGTAAACTCGACGCCCATGCCCTGAAGCTCTTCGCAACGCGCGACGAAGCTTTCCGGATAGATGACGTTCGCCGGCTCCGACACCAGTTCGCGGGTCAGCGCTACCCCGTCGGCGACGGCAGACAGGTCTTGCCAGACCTGCGCCGATTCCATGTCGGTATCCAGCACTGTTATGGTTTCCAGCGTCTGCTTCGCATTTTCCGGCATGGTCGTGCGATATTTATCGATTCTCCAGCTACGCAGTTTCGCGCCAAACAGCAGCCGTGCCAATTGATCTTGCTCCAGGCCCGATCCACTGATCACAAGGTGTTTTACGCCTGATGCAATTAACTTGGTGACAACCGCTCCGCCAGCCGCTTCGCAATCCTTGCGTTCCCCTTTTCCGGTACCGGTCAATATGACCTGTATGACCGCGTCGCCTTCTGTCACAAATGTCTGAAATGTCTGGCCGGTTTTTCCTTCAAACCTTGCCGCTTTGGCGGCAGTGCGGACCACTTTATCCTCTTCAACGTCGATCTTCGCGCTGTCCAGTGCATCTTTGCCAACGGCAATGGCAATTGCATCTGGTGTGGAAGACAGGCTTTCGGCAAAAGTGAATTTCATGGGTAAAACGTCCTTATCAATGGGTCAGCCGTATTCGTATCCCGGCTATATGATCTTCTGTTCAGGGTGGATCAATGAAAGATTGGCAGTGTCTTTGCAATCATCATTTCATCCGAGTTAATGATGAAATCGGGAGATTGGGAAAAATCAGCAGAGAAAATTTGCAGCAAACGCAATCTGGTGCAATAGGGCGTCGAACAGGTTGGCGCCAATATAAATTACGCCAATATTTCATGGGGTCAAAGGTAGGTTAATCTCGTCGATGAAATCTTCAATCGCACTGATTGCATTGGCTCTTCCGATTGCCCTTCCACAGTCCGCTATGGCACAAGCGGATACCGGCGGACAACCACAAGCATCTGCAGAAGCGCCGCAAAAATCTCCTGAGCAATCAGAAGAAATTGAATTTAGCGCCGATACGATAGATTATGATTTTGAAAATGATGTTGTAACGGCCAAAGGCAACGTGCTGCTTAACCGGGACGGATACAAACTGCGTTCCGATACTGTCATCTGGAATCGCAAGACCGGTATCGTGCGTGCGGAAGGTAGTATTCGTTCGATAAGCCCCGATGGCGACACTGCCTATGGCGACAGCATTGTGCTGACCGACAGTCTGCGAGACGGAATCGTCGACAATTTATTGCTGGTGCTCGATGACGGCAGCAGGCTTGCCGCCCGAAAGGGAGAACGGTTTGCGGATGGCGCTCTAACACTTGACAGCGCCGCTTACACAGCCTGTGCAGTTACCACCGAAGATGGCTGCCCGAAAAACCCCAGCTGGCAGATTAAAGCCGTTAAAGTTCGCTATGATCCGATCAAGAAACGCGTCAGCTATGACGGGGCGCGGATCGAGATATTTGGACTGCCGGTCATTCCCCTGCCTGGCCTGTCGCATCCGGTCAGCAACGAAAATCGCAGCGGCATATTGGTCCCTAATCTGAGGTTTGATTCGACCAACGGCGTTGCGGTTTCCATTCCCTATTATTTCAACCTTGCGCCCAATGAGGACGCAACGGTAACAACTCAGGTCTTTACCGAGGTAGCCCCGTTGATCAGCGGGACATATCGAAATCTAAGCGAAAAAGGCGCATTTCAACTCACCGGCTACGCCACTTACGGATCCCGTATCCCCACCGGAGCGTCCGGACCATTGCCAGATGCAGAGAAAGATTTCAGGGGATATTTTGCAACCACTGGCCGCTTCATTCTGGATGAGAACTGGACGATATCGCAATCCGCGAGATTAGTCTCTGACCGAACTTTCCTGCGCCGCTACGATATCAGTGACGATGACAGCCTGCGATCGACCATCAATGTCGAACGGATAGACGACAGCAGCTATTTTTCACTGGCCGGGTGGGCGTTCCAGACCTTGCGCGCCGGCGATCCGCAAAACCGCGTTCCAATCGCTTTGCCCGTAGTTGACTATCGCAAGCGCTTTGCCGAACCGGTACTTGGCGGAAAAACGCAAATTCAAATCAACAGCCTGGCCGTCGGCCGTACTGAGGGTCAGGACACACAACGCGCCTTTGCATCCGCCCGTTGGGATCTGCGCAAACTGACAACCCTGGGTCAGGAAATAACCCTGACCGGCTTTGCACGCGGCGATGTCTATAACAGCCAGGATAACGCGCTTAACGAAACAGCCATTTATCGCGGTGAATCCGGTTGGCAAACCCGTGGTATTGTGACGGCGGCCGTAGACATTAAGTGGCCATTTATTGGGCAGGCCTTTGGCGGAACCCAAACGCTGACACCGCGTTTTCAGGTTGTCGCGACACCCGCTATATCAAATCAGTCGATTCCCAATGAAGATTCGCGTTCGGTCGATCTGGAAGATACAAATTTGTTTGCGCTCAACCGGTTCCCCGGCTTTGATCGTTATGAAGATAATGTTCGGGCCACCTATGGTCTGGAATGGAATCTCAACCGGCCTAATTTGCGCGTCGATGCCATTGTTGGTCAAAGCTATCGACTTGCCAATAATAGCAACATTGTTCCCGACGGAACCGGCCTTTCAGACAGGTTTTCCGATATCGTCGGACGGACGGAAGTCCGCTTCAAGGACATCGTCAAGTTTACCCATCGATATCGGCTGGATAAAGACAATCTCGCAGTCCGGCGCAACGAGATTGATGCCACGGTTGGCACGCGGGATACTTACGCACAAATCGGTTATTTACGGCTGAACCGCGATATTGGCGCCGGGATTGAAGATCTTAGTGATCGTGAAGAGGTCCGTGTTGGTGGCCGTTATCAGATAGACCGATATTGGTCTGTTTTCGGTTCCGCGATCATCGATCTTACCGATGCGCGGGAAGATCCGCTGTCTTCTGCAGACGGATTTGAACCCGTACGGCACCGGATCGGCGTCGCCTATGATGATGGTTGCTTGTCTCTCGGCATAACATGGCGCTATGATTATGAAGATACGGGAGATGACCAGCGCGGCAGCACATTCCTCTTCCGACTGGCTTTACGCAATTTGGGTGTGTAAGGCGTTTGTTAATGATATTTGATTGCTCATATTAGGTTCAGCCCTTTTTTGATATTGGCAGGTCTAAAGTTGTTCTTAGAGTTTGAAAAGAAACGAAAAATGAATTTTATGCGTACCCGATTTACCGGCAGACATGCAAAATTTGCGATTGCTGCTACCGCCGCTCTGTTGGCTGCGACCCCGTCATCAAGTCAGACAGTTTCGGACAATGCTGTGCCTCAAGCAGGCCTCAACATTCCCGAACAACTCACCATTTTTGGCGAAGATAATCCTAACGTTCGGCGGGCAACGGCGATTGTTAACGGAGATATCATAACCGGCACCGACGTCAGCCAGCGCCTTGCGCTGATCGTGACAGCAAATGGCGGCACGGTTTCCAAGGAAGAAGAGGACCGTCTACGCTTGCAGGTACTCAGAAACCTGATTGACGAAACACTTCAGATCCAAGAAGCTGAAGCGAATGAAATCACGATTTCCCAGGCGGAAATAGATCAGACATTTAATCAAGTGGTCCAGCAAAACTTTAGACGAGATTTGAATTCTATTGAACCTTATTTGCGCAGGAATGGCTCCTCAACCTACACGTTGAAACAGCAGATCAAAGGTGAACTCGCATGGAGCCGTCTGCTGCGACGCAATATTCAACCCTTTATCAATGTCGGCGATGAAGAGGTGAACGCTATTATCGAGCGGCTCAATGCTTCCAAAGGCACGACCGAGTATCGTATTGGCGAGATTTATATGTCAGCGGCCCCCGAGGCCGCCGAACAGGTTGCTTCCAACATGCGCCAGATATTGGATCAGATCCGTCAGGGCGGCTCTTTTGTCGCCTATGCGCGTCAATTTTCCGAAGCTTCTACAGCTGTCACTGGCGGGGACCTCGGTTGGGTCCGCCCCGTACAATTGCCGCAATCGTTAGCGGATGCAGCAGCGCAGATGCAAATTGGCCAGGTTGTTGGTCCCGTTCAAGTTCCCGGCGGCTTCTCGATATTATACCTTATCGACCAACGTCAGATACTGACGGCCGACCCGCGCAATGCGGTCTTAAGCCTTAAACAGCTCGCCATCGGTTTCCCACCTGGAACGACCGAAGCACAAGCGACCAGTCGTGCAGCAGAATTTGCTACGGCTACCCAAAACATCAAAGGCTGTGGTGCCGCCAATGAAATAGCCGCCAATATCGGAGCGTCGGTGGTTGACAATGATCAAGTGCGTCTGAAGGACTTGCCTGGTCCACTGCAGAGCACCATCGCCAACCTGCAAATTGGACAAGCCAGCCAGCCTTTTGGATCCGTAACAGATGGCGTACGTGTGTTAATCCTATGTGGCCGCGACGACCCGCAAACCGCAACAGCACCATCTTTTGACAAGATTATGTCGGATCTGGAAAATGAGCGGATCAACAAACGCGCGCAAATCTACCTGCGCGATCTGCGCCGTGACGCCATTATCGAATATAATTGAGGAATGCGAGGGTGACAAAACCCTTTGCCCTTTCGTGCGGTGATCCTGCAGGAATAGGGCCCGAAATCATCTGTAAGAGCTGGCTTGAACGGGAAAGCCTTGGTTTGAGCCCGTTTTTTGCGGTCGGGAATTTTGAAGATTTCAAAGGATCAGATAGTAACGGGCTTTGCGGTGCGCCCATTATCAAGATATCCGATCCTGCCGAAGCCAAAAGTAAATTTGATGCGGCACTACCGATCTTTCATATCCACAACGGCGAACCTACGGTACCGGGGCGACCTACGCTGGACGGCGCTCAATGTGCTTTACATGCTCTGGAAATAGCGTGTGGGCTTGCGCGATCGGGAGACGCTGGCGCAGTTATTACAGCTCCAGTTTCCAAGTCGCAATTGTACAAGGTCGGGTTCCGTTATCCGGGGCAGACCGAATTTGTGTCAGAACGATGCGGTATCGCCCGGGAAAATGCAGTGATGATGCTGGCCGGTCCTTCGCTGCGCGTAGTTCCAATGACAACACATATAGCTTTGAAAGATGTGCCCTCACAGCTCAGCAAGTCACTAATCATCGCGCGTGCCAAGGCGGCTCATAAGGCCATGATCAGGAATTTTGGCATAGAGAATCCGCGAATCGCCATCGCTGGACTTAATCCCCATGCAGGGGAAAATGGGAATTTGGGTGACGAGGAAAAACTGGTCATGGAACCCGCGATTGAGGAGCTTGGGGCGCAAGGTTTTGATGTGTCCGGGCCCTTGCCTGCTGATACCATGTTTCATGAAGAGGCCCGGTCTCAATATGATGTAGCTCTGTGCCCCTATCATGATCAGGCTTTAATACCTCTGAAAACACTACATTTTTTCGACGGTGTGAATTTGACACTCGGCTTGCCAATCGTCCGGACCTCTCCCGATCATGGCACTGCATTCGGGATAGCAGGACAAGGAATTGCCGATCCCCGGTCGATGATTGCCGCCATCCAGATGGCCGCCACCGCCGTTTCCAATCGCGAAAAATACGACCTTTGAGCCACTCATCGACACAGCCACCATCCCTGCCTCCCTTGAGGGAGGTGATCAAAAAACATGGCCTGACCGCCAACAAGGCACTCGGCCAGAATTTCCTGCTTGATACCCAGCTATTGTCGCGCATCGCGGCAGTTCCAGGCGATCTGGAAAACGCCCAGGTGTTTGAAGTCGGCCCCGGTCCCGGCGGACTGACACAGGCGCTGCTGCAGGCGGGCGCAAAGGTGACAGCGGTAGAGCGAGATGAACGATGTCTGCCTGCTTTGGCTGATCTTGCGGATCATTTTCCCGGGCAATTGCAGGTTATCAACGAAGATGCCTTGAAAATTGACCTGTCGCAATTGTTCGACGCACCTTTTCACATCGCATCCAACCTCCCCTATAATGTTGGTTCCGCGCTTCTAATAAAATGGCTGTCCAGTTCTGCGTGGCCGCCCGCTTGGCAATCCCTGACGCTGATGTTCCAACGGGAAGTCGCTGACCGGATTGTTGCCGATGCGGGCTCCAGTGCATATGGGCGCCTGTCCATTTTGGCGCAGTGGCGCTGCGATGCGAAACTTGCGATGTCAGTCCACCGTTCAGCCTTCACGCCGCCGCCGAAGGTGATGTCGGCTATCGTGCATCTGACACCAAAAGAACAGCCCGACGGCGTTGATCCCGAAATTCTGGCCAAACTGACTCAGACCGCTTTCAGCCAGCGCCGCAAAATGCTGCGGCAAAGCCTGAAAGGCCTGCCCGGCGGACTCGACGCCCTGAAAGACGCGGGGATTGACGGCGCTCGCCGCCCTGAAACCGTCAGCGTAGACGAATTTGTCGTGCTGGCCCGCTTTCTGTCGGCCTAGCTTGCTGCTTTCAGTTTCCGGCGATAGGCGTGCAGCAAGGGTTCTGTATAACCGCTTGGCTGCTCGACACCTTTGAACACTAGGTCCCTTGCGGCCTGAAATGCCAGACTGCCGGCCGGATCACTCGCCATCGGCTGATACAACGGATCGCCCGCATTCTGACCATCGACCTTCGCCGCCATGCGCAGCAGCGCAGCATCAACCTGCTCTGCCGAGCAAACACCATGCAACATCCAGTTTGCCATATGCTGGGATGAAATCCTGAGGGTCGCGCGATCCTCCATCAGGCCGACATCATGAATATCCGGAACCTTAGAACAGCCAATGCCCTGGTCAACCCAGCGCACCACGTAGCCCAATATGCCTTGCGCGTTGTTATCCAGCTCGCGTTCAATTTCTTCGGTCGACCAATTATGCCCCTCTGTCAGAGGAATAGTGAGCAGCTTGTCCAGTGATGGTATTCCTTCACTTGCCACCTCTTTCTGACGCGCGAACACGTCCAGCCGGTGATAGTGAATGGCGTGCAAGGTCGCCGCCGTCGGGCTTGGCACCCATGCGGTATTTGCACCGGTCATCGGATGACCAATTTTCTGCTCCATCATATCTGCCATCATGTCGGGGGCTGCCCACATGCCTTTGCCGATCTGCGCCTTGCCGGACATGCCGCAAGCCAGACCGATAGCAACATTGCGGGCTTCATAGGATTGAATCCAGTCGCTGGATTTCATGTCTGCTTTTGCGACCATGGCGCCACCCTGCATGCTGGTATGGATTTCATCACCGGTACGGTCCAGGAAGCCTGTGTTAATAAACACAATCCGGTCTTTCACAGCCTCAATGCAGGCCGCAAGGTTGGCAGAGGTCCTGCGTTCTTCGTCCATTACGCCCACTTTTATCGTGTTACGGGCCAGCCCCAGCAGGTCCTCCACCGCATCGAACAGATCATTGGTGAAGGCACATTCTTCCGGACCGTGCATTTTCGGTTTCACGATATAGATGGAGCCGGCTTTGCTGTTGCGCAGCTCCCCCAACCCCTGCAGGTCATGCATCGCAATCAGGCTGGTAAACACGCCGTCGAGCAGGCCCTCTGGCGCCTCGGACCCGTCGCTCAGCAATACGGCCGGATTGGTCATCAAATGTCCAACATTGCGAACAAACATCAGGCTGCGCCCAGGCAGTGTGAAAGAATTACCATCCTGATCGACATAGTCGCGATCCGGATTGGCGCGGCGCTCAGCCTCCTTGCCGCCTTTCATGAATTTGGCTGCGAGATCACCCCGCATCAGGCCAAGCCAGTTGGTATAGGCGAGAACCTTGTCTTCCGCGTCAACCGCAGCGACGGAATCTTCCATGTCGATAATCGTCGTCAGAGCCGCTTCCAGATAGACGTCGGCAATATTGGCTGGATCATCCTTGCCGATCGGGTGATCTGCATCAAAAATCACGTCAATATGCAGGCCGTTATCTTTGAACAGGCATCCCTTGTCATTCCATCCAACGCATTGCGAAGGATCTTTCAGCGGGATGCCGTTTTCTTTGACATTGCTCAGGTCACTCCAGCTGCCGTTCGACAGCGGTAGCGTCTCGTCCAGAAACGCCTTGGCCGCCTTGATCACCGCTGCACCGCGTACAGGGTCATAACCGCCGGGTTGGGCCGGTGCCGCATCCAGTGCGTCGGTGCCGTAGAAGGCATCATAAAGGCTGCCCCAGCGCGCATTGGCGGCGTTCAGTACGAAACGATCATTCAGTGAAGGCACCACCAGTTGTGGCCCCGCCATTGTAGCAATTTCCGGATCTACATTTTCTGTTGTGATGGCAAAAGGTGCTGGCTCATCCACAAGATAACCGATCTCTTTCAGGAACGCCTGATAGGCCGCCTGATCAATTGGTTTACCCTTGTTGGCGATATGCCAGTCATCAATCTGTGATTGCAGTTTTTCCCGTTTGGCCAGCAGTTCAGCATTGCGCGGAGCAAAACGGGCCAAAAGATCAGCAAAACCAGACCAGAACTGATCCTGATCCACACCTGTGCCAGCCAGGGCGCGTTCATTGACAAAATCAAACAATAACGAAGAAATCTGGACACCGTTTTGACGGACATATTCGGACATGAAGGGTTCCTCTTGTTCAAAAACATAGCACGCCCCCGACATCATTGCCTGAGCGCAAAAGCAGATAATCCGGGGAGGAATCGGTCGCATCCTATGACGTGTGACTCGATTTTTGTAAATGCCGGAAATCAAATCCTTGCCGATGGCGTAAAGATGGTCCAGAAATTCTCACCCATGGTTCTGGATGAAAAAATAACACTGCTCGAAACAAGCCTCGAACGGGCAGCAGACAGGCTTGGTGATATTACCGAGCCGGTGATGAAACGATACTATGACATACACCCCGAAGCCCGAGATTCTTTCCGTGAGCATGGCCTCGGGAACACAGTTAAACTCGAAGCCGAAATGGTGGAAAGCGTTGTCTACTGCTTGATGAACTGGCTAGAAAGTCCGCAGGAAATCCGCATCATGTTTGGCAGTACAGTCCCGCATCATGAGGAAACACTGCATGTGCACACTGACTGGTTTAGCGGGTTGGTCGATGCGGCGGTGCATGTCATTGCTGAAACGATCCCGGACACGAAGCAGGAGGAGCGCGATCTGTGGGAAGAAATTCATCAGGGCGTCAACGACCTGATTGCAGACGCCCGATATTAGGCCTGCAATTGTCGCTGGAAAAAGGTGACAGCGATTGATTACAAATGCTATCAGTTTCAAATGAAAGCAAATCCTCTTCCCGAAAGCGCTATTCTGGAAACTGCCAAAGGCCTGCCGCTTCTGCAACGCACGGAAACCTGGTCCAGAGTCAATAGCGGTACCACCAATCTGGATGGCCTGAAAACCGTTGCTGGCCAGTTGGCAGATACTTTTTCTGCCTTGCCTGGAGATATAAAACTGGTTGATCCAGATCCGGTCGAAGCAGTACGCTCCGACGGTTCCGTTGATCAGGTCCAGCGAGGTCAACACCTCCATGGCTCTATCCGTCCTCACGCGCCTGTGCGGATATTGCTTACCGGCCACATGGATACTGTTTTCCCTGTCGATCACCATTTCCAGAATCTCGAATGGATCGAAGATGGCGTGCTCAATGGCCCCGGGGTCGCGGATATGAAGGGCGGTCTTTCGGTCATGCTAGGCGCGCTGCAATTGCTGGAGCAATGCGAACAGGCCAACCATATCGGCTATGACATCATGATTAACAGCGATGAAGAAGTGGGCTCTGCTTCCTCCTCTGCGCTGATTGAACGCTGCGCCAAGGGCAAGGTCGCCGCCCTTACCTACGAACCTGCCCTGCCCGATGGCACTCTGGCTGGCGAACGCGGCGGTAGCGGTAATTTCTCGATCATTTTTACAGGCAAAAGCGCCCATGCCGGCCGGAACCCTGATGAAGGTCGCAATGCGCTGGTCGCTGCCGCCGATATGGCTCTGCAACTGAAGGCGCTGCACCGAGAAGGATTGAGTGTTAACCCGGCTAAAATTGAAGGCGGCGGTCCTAATAACGCCGTTCCCGATCATGCCATTTTACGGGTGAATTTTCGACCCAAGACGTTGGCAGACCAGCAAGAGGCCCAAAGCACGCTTGATAATCTGGTCGGCATTATTGCCCGGGGTCATGATCTTGATGTGCATTGTCATGGCGGCTTTGGTCGTCCGCCCAAGCCGATTGACCCGCAGGCTCAAAAGCTGTTTCATCTGGTCAAAAGCTGCGGCGCGGATCTGGGGCTGGACATTAACTGGCGGGGGACCGGCGGTGTTTGTGACGGGAACAATATTGCAGCTTGCGGAGTGCCGGTTGTTGACACAATGGGGGTACGCGGCGGCGCTATTCACAGCGCAGACGAGTTTCTGATCACGGACAGTCTTGTCGAACGCACACAGTTATCGGCGCTTACAATCATGCGTATTGCCGCCAAAGGGGGATTATGACGAATTTCAAGATAAGAGCGGCACGGATCGATGATCTGCAGCATCTTTACGAGATGGCAAAGCTGACCGGCGGCGGGTTCACAAACCTGCCTGCTGACAAGGATAGCCTGACAGCGAAGCTGGGTCGTTCCACGCGTGCTTTCGATCGGACGTCGGATGAACACGGCAATGACCTGTTTGTGATGGTGCTCGAAAATGTCGAAACCGGCGCGGTGCGCGGGACATCGCAGCTATTCACCATGGTCGGGCAAAGCTGGCCATTTTATTCCTATCGCCTCAGCACCTTGTCACAGACCAGCAAGGAACTGGACCGGACGTTTCGCGCGGAGATGCTGACTTTGGTCACCGATTTGGAAGGCGCCAGCGAAGTTGGAGGCCTGTTCCTCCACCCCGGCGAGCGCGCGGGTGGACTGGGCATGCTCCTGGCACGCAGCCGTTATCTGTTCATCAAGGAGCACCGGTCCCGCTTTGGTGATCGCCTTTTTGCAGAATTACGCGGCGTGATTGACGAAGCAGGCGGTTCGCCGTTCTGGGATGGGCTCGCTGGCCGCTTTTTCGGCATGGGATTTCAGGAGGCGGATTATTTCAACGCTATCCACGGCAATCAGTTTATTGCCGACCTGATGCCCAAACATCCGATCTATACGGCAATGCTTAGCGAAACCGCACGCGCCGCTATCGGTATCCCCCATCCCAATGGCCGTGCTGCGATGCGGATGCTGGAGAACGAGAATTTCTCTTATGACGGCTATGTCGATATTTTTGACGGCGGCCCGACTATGATCGCCAAGACGGATGATGTGACCAGCGTAAAAAATGCCAAATCGGATGAGATCGTGGCCATCACCGCTTCGGGATCGGGCCTCAAGTCTATTATCTCTTGCGGTAGGCTTCACGATTTTCAGGCCACTTACGCCTTTGTCGGTGAAGCGGAAGGCGGTGTGACGATTGATGAGGATGCTGCCGCCAGTCTGGGCCTGTCCGTCGGCGATACGATCGGACATATTCCAAGGTAATCAGAATGACAAAAGTTCAGGAAATAAATTTCGACGGGCTCATTGGTCCCAGCCATAACTATGCCGGGCTCAGCCTTGGCAACATTGCCTCTTCAACCAATGCTGGCGAGGCATCTTATCCGCGCGAAGCCGCCTTGCAGGGCATCGCCAAGATGCGGCATAATATTGATCTCGGGCTGGCACAGGGCTTTTTCATGCCGCTGGATCGGCCCAATATAGCCTGGCTGGACCAACTGGGCACAACGATAGAAAGTTCAGAACCGCATGTTCGGGCCGCCGCCTATTCCGCGTCATCCATGTGGGCAGCCAATGCAGCAACCGTCTCGCCCGCGCAGGATAGCGAAGACGGCAGGTGCCATTTGACGGTCGCGAACCTGCAAACCATGCCGCATCGCAGCCATGAATGGCCGGGCACTCTCGCGCAGCTGCGGCTCGTCTTTGCCAATCCGGATCATTTTTCTGTTCATGGACCGATTCCTTCTCCCTTTGGGGACGAAGGAGCAGCCAACCATATGCGATTATGCCCCTCTCATGGAGAAGCGGGGATCGAGATATTCATCTACGGCAAAAGTGGCGGCCCCTTCCCCGCTCGCCAGCATGTAGAAGCCAGCAAGGCGGTGGCGCGGAAGCATGGCCTGCAAGATGATCACGTCATTTTCGCGCAGCAATCAGACAAGGCCATCGCCGCTGGAGCTTTTCACAATGATGTCGTTGCTGTTGCCAATGAGCAAGTGCTGTTCGCTCATGAAGATGCGTTTGAGCACCGCGATGATTTTTATGCAGAAGTGCAGCGCAAATTCCCCCAAGCAGAAATTATCACCGTACCGGCCGACAAAGTAAGTCTGGCCGACGCGATCACATCCTATTTGTTCAACGCACAGCTAGTTACCCTGCCCGACGACGGCGGCATGGCTCTGATCCTGCCGACTGAAGCGAAAGACAATGAAGCGGTTTGGACCTATCTACAGGAATTGGTGTCCGGCAACGGCCCGATCCGCAAACTCTGTCCCGTCGATGTCCGGCAATCCATGGCCAATGGCGGCGGCCCAGCCTGCTTGCGTCTGCGCGTTGTTGCCGATCCAGATGCTGTCGATCAGCGCTTCATCGCGACACCGGAGAAGCTGGACGCCATAGCCGGGGTGGTGGAACAATATTGGCCGGAAACCATCATGCCGGAACAACTGACCGATGCCGATCTGCTGACGAGCATCAAAAATGCACGAAAAGCGCTTTTGGAGACATGTGCCCTTACCGACCTTGCGACCTGAATTTCATGCCTCAACTGTCGAGTTAACTTACAGTTAACTATATTGGCAATTGCGAGACTCCCACTTTTCTGGGCTTGGCACGGTGCTTGCTGCGTCTTTGACATGTGGAAAAAATTCAAGCGTCTGTTCATCATCAAAACCAAGTTTGAAGCGTTCTTGATCATCTACGCACTGGCGACTGGCGCTGTCGCGAGAGGTCAGGACTATCTGATGCAATATCCCGGCTTTGGTGGAAAGCTGCTGTTTCTGGCCTGTACCGGTGCGGTTTTCATGGCCGGGGCCAAAATGCTGGATGCGATCGACTATCGCCGAGCCTATGGGCCAGATTATTAAGAAAGTCGGTGTTCCCCGACATCTCATGTGCTGCGAGATATTCGATCAGGGGACATCCAAAGCCATCCAGTGGTAAGCCGCTGTTGCTCGGCACCAAGTCATAATGAAAAGTGGGGGTTTCTGTTGCTCGGTACCCCCAAACCGCCGGTATCCCTTCTGTTGCCCGGTGGGTCCAACCGCGCTTTAACTTCTTAAGTTACAACCGTGAGGTTGTTGGCTTAAGCCGCTACTGCGAGTGCTTCGTTATCGTTTGCACTTATAGTTTTTGAGCAATCACGGCATACTCAGGCCGGGTAAAAATAATGCTTTTCAACACACGTCGATCCTGGTTCGGCCCCATCAGCAAAGATGTCCAAAAACATCCCAAATGGTGGAGCCGCCGGGTACTGCCCCCGGGTCCGTTGTGCCTATTGCACATCACAATTTATCACCATAGTCCACCGAAGCGGACAGGCCCTATATAGGCGCTTAATTCTGAATGAAAAGAGAATGCCGCAAAAATATGGGCGCGGATATTACTATCCACGCCCATAGATATCGTACTTAAACACCTGATTTAGAGTTTATTTTTTCAGATTATCACGAATTTCGGTCAGCAGATCAATTTCGCTTGGGCCGGAAGGTGCTTCTTCCTCTTCTTTCTTCGCCATCACTTTGTTGGCATAGCGGACGATCATGAAAATGATGAAAGCCAATATGATGAAATTGATGACCACAGTCAGGAACTGTCCCCAACCCAGCATGGGTACTCCGGCTTCTTTCAACGCTGCATAATCGGTAGAGCCGGCCAATTCAGCTGGCGGCGTACCGAGCAAGATGAACATTTTTGAGAAATCAGGTGTACCGAGAACCGCACTTACGATCGGCATGATGACGTCTTCGGTCAGTGATGTCGTGATGGTCGCAAAAGCGGCGCCGATAATGACCGCAACTGCCAAATCCAGCACATTGCCTTTCAGGATAAACTCTTTAAATTCTGCAAACATAGCAATACTCCTCTTCCCCGTAAGATGATGGCTAAATGCCCGAAAACCTCTGATTTGTCGAGGGAAGTCATTGCATTTACCCGCTTTCATTCCTATTTTTACATTTGATGAGGCGATCAATAGGAACGTGGGAGAAAATCAACATGCGTGGCAAGTTAAGCAAATTTCTGATGGTACCGGTTTTGGCAATGGCGCTCAGCGCTTGCGGCATTAACAGCGTGCCCACGGCCGAGGAACAGGCCAAGGCAAAATGGGCCGATGTCGAGAGCACCTATCAACGCCGTGCAGACCTGATTCCCAATCTGGTGGAAACGGTCAAAGGCTTTGCAGCCCAAGAGCAGGACACCCTGACCGCTGTGGTGGAAGCACGTGCGAAAGCGACATCTATCCAGGTCAGTGCCGATGATTTGGGTGATGCTTCAAAAATTCAGGAATTTGCCGCAGCGCAGGGTCAGCTTTCACAAGGTCTGGGCCGCTTGCTGGCAACTGTAGAATCCTATCCTGACCTCAAATCCAATCAAAATTTTCTGGCTCTGCAGAGCCAGCTTGAAGGTACAGAAAACCGCATCAATGTGGCCCGCCGGGACTATAATGAGGCGGTCCGGCAATATAATACCACCATCCGGACCTTCCCCGATATTATCGGTGCCAAGATCATCCACGGTGCAGAACCAATGGAGCCATTTACGGCGACAACCGAAGGTGCCGACGAAGCGCCAACTGTAGCGTTTTAAACCGTAATGCGATATTTCCCCCACAGCATTGTCGCAGCAATTTGGGCTGCCTTGATTTTGTCGATCACTGCCGTCTCGGTACCTGCGGCGGCCCAAAACTTCCCTGAATTGACCGGTCGTGTGGTCGATCAGGTGGATTTGCTTGATCCGGCGCAGGAGGCATCCCTGACGGCTAAACTGGAAGCCCTTGAGGCCAACTCTACCCGGCAACTGGTTGTGGCTACAGTTTCCAGTTTGGACGGCTATGATATTGCCGATTATGGTTATCAGCTCGGCCGATCATGGGGCATCGGGCAGGATGGCGACGGCGAAACGGAAAAAGACAATGGCGTCATATTGCTGGTCGCCCCCAATGATCGCAAGGTCCGCATAGAAGTCGGCTATGGACTGGAAGGCATAATGACTGACGCGCTGTCCAGCATGATCATCCAAAATGACATCTTGCCACAATTTCGAAACGGCAACATGCCGGCTGGCATTGAGGCTGGCGTCGACCGGATCGCGATGCAGCTCACACTGCCCGAGGCAGAAGCACGCGCCTTTGCAACACAGGCGGTGGCTCAACAACGTGAACGTTCCAGTGATGGTGAAGGCGGTTTGATCATATTCTGGATCATTGTCGGAATAGTCATAATCGTAATGTCCATATCCGGTTCCCGTGGCGGCAGGCGTTATCGCGGCGGCTCTGGCCCCGTTGTTATCTGGGGCGGTGGTAGCTCCAGCGGATGGGGCAGTTCCAGCGGCGGATTTAGCAGCGGCGGCTTTGGCGGTGGCGGTTTTAGCGGCGGTGGCGGCAGTTTCGGCGGCGGTGGCGCATCAGGGGGATGGTAATGAAAAAGGTCAACCAGCTCTCTGAAGCCGATCACAAGCTTGTTACGGCAGCAGTCAGCGAAGCGGAAAAATCCACCGACGGCGAGATTGTCACCATTGTCACCGATCTGTCAGACAAATATCATGATGCCGGCCTGCAATGGGCTATTGGTATCACATTCTTCTTCCTGTCGACGCTCGCTGTTTTTCCGGCCTTTTATCAATCAATAATAACGGGATTATTTGGCGGTTGGGAGCAGGATTTCACCACTCCCGGTGAGCAAATGGCAGTGCTCTTCATTGCCAGCGTGACCCTGTTTCTCATGATGCGTTATCTGTTTGCGTGGATGCCACTGCGGCTATTGGTAACGCCAAAAAGTACCAAACAACGCCGCGTTCGCAAGCAGGCGATAGACTTTTTCAAAGTAGGTGCAGAGCGCAGAACTATGGGCTTGACTGGAATATTGATCTACGTTTCCCTGAAGGAACATCGTGCAGAAATTGTTGCCGATCAGGCCATCGCGGAAAAAGTCTCTCCCGAAGTCTGGGGCGAGGCCATGGTTGCGCTGATCGATGAAGTACGCGCTGGCCGACCTGGCGAAGGGATGGCAGCGGCCGTCAAGCATGTCGGCGTGGTGCTGAAAGAGCATTTCCCCAAAACTGACAAAAATCCCAATGAACTGCCAGATCGGTTGATCGAAATTTGAGTAGCGGAAATTCCGACACGCCGGATTCCGGTGCCCCTGTCGAAACCATGTGGGAAGGCCGTTTTATAACGGCCAAAAGACAAGGTCGATGGGAATATGTTTCCCGCAGTCGCGGTATCCGGGCAGCAGTCATATTGGCTATCGATGAAGGTCATGTCCTGTTGGTCGAACAATATCGTGTGCCATTGGGTAAGAACTGCATAGAACTTCCGGCAGGCCTGGTTGGCGATCATGATGATAATGGCGATGAGGATGCATCATTGGCTGCTGTTCGAGAACTCGAAGAAGAAACCGGTTATCGTGCCAGCGCAATGGAAAATTGCGGCGAATTTTATTCTTCGCCGGGCATGGTATCAGAGAGCTTTTCGCTATTCAGGGCACATGGTCTGAGCAAAGTCGGCGAAGGTGGCGGCGTGGAAGGTGAGAATATCATTGTTCACCGCATCGCTGTTGAAGAGCTTGATGATTTCATTGATCAAAAACGCGCTGAAGGTGCTGCAATTGATGTTAGGCTGCTGTTACTTTTTCAACCGAAATAAGAGCAACCTCTATCGAAAATTATCCGCATAGGCTTGGATTTTTAAAGTCTTGTTCGGCGTAGGCACGATAGAATAAGAGATACCATATTTGTCGGCATAAGCCTTTGCAGCATCAACATCAGGAAATTTCATCCGCACTTGTCGCTGTGTATCACCAGACCCCGCCCAGCCGGTCAGTTTGTCCGCTTTGCGTGCTTCGGACGGCTCAAACTCCAATATCCATTTGTCAGTCAGCGCCTTGCCTGACTGCATAGCATTCATGGGGTTCTGGTAAATCCGTGCGGCCATCACATTTTCCTTCGTTGATGATCGCCTCAATAAGCGCGTGAAATCGCAAATTCAACCGCTTCGGTCATAGCGGCTTTTGCCTTACCCGGCGGGAAAGCACCCAGAGCGTCAATTGCCCGCTGTCCATAGTGGCGCGCGCGGGAAATCGTGTCATCAATCGCGCCGGTTTTCTTTAGCAGGCTAGTGGCAAAAGCCAGATCATCGTTCGAGACCCTGTGCCCGATAATCGCATCTTTCCAGAATTGCCGATCCTCATCACTTCCACGGGCATAAGCCAGAATCACTGGCAGGGTTACCTTGCCTTCGCGGAAATCATCACCGGCATCTTTGCCCATTGTTTCGCTGTCAGAGGAATAATCAATCGCATCATCGACCAGCTGAAATGCGATTCCCAAATTGCGACCGTAAGAATCGAGTGCCAACTCGGTTTCTTCTCCCCGCTCTGCAACCACGCCTGAAATCCGGCTGGCTGCGGCGAATAGTGCCGCTGTCTTGGATCCGATAATATCGAGATAACGGTCTTCGCTGGTATCAATCTTGCGCTGAGCCGTCAGTTGATTGACTTCACCTTCCGCGATGATGGCCGACGCACTGGACAGAATTTTCAGTACTTTCAAAGAGCCGTCTTCCACCATCAGTTCGAAGGATCGGCTGAACAGAAAGTCCCCCACCAATACGGTCGCAGGGTTGCCAAAAACCAGATTGGCAGTAGTTTTGCCGCGCCGCAGGTCAGAACCATCTACAACATCGTCATGCAGCAACGTAGCAGTATGGATAAATTCAACCGCTGCCGCCAATTTGAAATGGCGATCCCCTTCGTAACCAATCAATTTGGCAGCTGCCAGGGTCAGCATGGGACGCATTCTTTTGCCGCCACCGGCAATCAGATGGCCTGCCAATTCAGGGATTAAAGGGATTTCAGACTGCATCCGGTCAAGGATGACGCTGTTCACCTGGTTCATGTCACTGGCGACCAGTGCCATAAGTGGTTCTAAGGACGGGGTCGCTTCACGCCCCAAATGATGCACTGTTGCAGACATATTCCCTGCGATGTGGCAAGGGAAAGGCGATAAGGCAAGTGAAATCAAAACATCCATAGGTGAAGTTTGCAAAACTTGCGGGCAAGTCTATCAAGCTATGAATCAATTAAGGAAATCAGGCAGCTATTCATGGACGACAAGCTCAAACAATATCGCCAAAGCATCAACAATATCGACGCCGCATTGGTGTTCATGCTGGCAGAACGGTTCAAGGTCACGCAGGCCGTTGGCGAATATAAGGCGAAGAACAAGCTCCCCCCTGCCGATCCTTCCCGCGAACAGGAACAAATTGCCCGCCTGCGACAACTAGCCAGCGACGCCGATCTTGATCCCGAATTTTCCGAAAAGTTCTTGCGCTTCATTATCGATGAAGTGATCCGTCACCATGAGCAGATTCGGGAGGAGTCCGCCTAACCTTGCTTTTGCCTGATATGCTTTAGGCCCAAAACACCGGACACAATATGAGTTATAAAGCTGCGCACCACTGGCCATCGGGCAAAATGATGGATGGCAAGATCGCGGACAAACGGTAAAATTCTGCCATTTGACTGATAAAGCGGCGTGAACATGACGCTGAGAAACTGATAAAGCTCGATATGAAACGACCGCAACCGGCTATATCGTTTCGATATGCCATCAATGCTGACCGCGTTTTCAACAGCCGTTGCAAGCGCACTGGCGTCGATGAGGGCCATGTTGGCCCCCTGCCCCAATTGCGGACTTGTGCAATGCCAACTGTCGCCGACATGATATAGTCTGTTCGATGTCTGCGAGCGACCGGTACGATGCCCATAAACGGCCATGGTCAGCTCGTCCATTGATGCAATCTGAGCTACAAAGGGTTCGGCTTTCGGCCAAAGCTTACAATATTCCTTCCTGAACTTCTCAATACCCGCGTCCATGACACCGGCAGCATTTTCCGGCTTTTCAGACCAGAATATCGCTGCCCCCTGATTACCGGTGGCTGGATTGATGCCAACCGGCATTATTCCCGCCATTTTGCTGGCGTGCCAGTAACGCTGGTCCAGCGCGTTGGGCATTACTTCATGATTGGTGGGTATATCGACCGTTGTCCAGAATGCACCGTAACTGAGTTTTTTAAGACGTCCGGTAGCCAAAGGGCTGCGAGCGCCGCTTGCATCCACCAGCAGATCGAATGGCGCGGGCGATATGCCGTCTGCAAAAACCGGCTCAATTGCAGATTCATTTTCCGATACACCAACCAGTTCCTTGCATGTTTCTATCGGGATTCCCGCCTCTTTTACCGCCTGCATCAAAGTTTCGAAAAGGCTGGCACGGTGAATGCCCAAAGCAGAAACGGCATGGCGGGCATTTTGATATTTCATGTCCAGCGCGCGGCGCCCATTATGCACCGAGATACCGTGCAATTGGTGAACAGGGCTAGCCAGTTGCCGGATGCGATCCAGCAATCCCAATGAGTCCAGAACTTGTTGTCCAGAAGGTTGAATGAGCAAGCCTGATCCAAGCGGTCTGGGTTCAGAAAAACGCTCAAACAGGGTTACCTGATGCCCTTGCTGCGCAAGAAACAAGGCAGATGCTAGACCACCCGGTCCGCATCCTATTATTGCAATATTCTGTGCGACTAGCCCCAAAGTTGAAATACCCGAATATCGTCAATATGCTGGCTTGATATCAAGGATTTACCATCGATTTCGGCAAGCAGAGCCTAACCATCAAACCGCCAAGATCTTCGCTTTCTTCCAGAGAAACTGTGCCATGATAAATTTCCGCAACATCCCGGACAATGGCGAGCCCCAGGCCTGTACCCGGTTTTCCGGTATCCAGACGCGCACCGCGATCGAAAATGCGTTGACGCTCTTCGGCAGGAATGCCCATGCCATCGTCCTCGATCAGCAATTCGACAAACTCGTCATTCGGTTCGACTGTGACAAAAACACTGCCACCGCCATATTTTGCAGCATTTTCAACCAGATTACCGATCATCTCGTCCAAATCCTGGCGTTCGACGGATACCGCAGCATCCTTGTCACCATCGATATCGATCCGGACATGCTTATAGAGCCGTCCAACAGCTCTTTCGACTGCCTGCAGGCTGGGCCACACACGGGCACGGCTGTGCGCATGACCGCGGCGACCAACCGCGCGGGCACGGGCAAGGTGGTGGTCCACCTGACGGCGCATCACGCCTGATTCCCGGATCACCGTGTCGGCAAGGTCATCTGCTTTGGCCGTAGCACTGTTCATGATGACGGTCAGCGGCGTTTTCAGCGCATGAGCCAGATTGCCTGCATGCCGGCGCGCTTCTTCCGCCTGTTTTTCATTATGGTCGAGCAACTCGTTCAACTCGTCAACCATCGGTGTGACCTCATTGGGCATCGGTTCGCTGACGCGTTTTTTCTGCCCGTTTCGCATCTCACCGATCGCCTTGCGAATTTTTCGCAGAGGCCAAAGCCCATATAAAGTCTGCAACGCGGCCATGCCGATCAGTCCAAGGGCGAGCAACAGGAAGCTGTTGATCAATATCGACCGTATTTCATTGACCTGAGCGTCCAACCCATCTCGGCTCTGGGCGACCTGAAACGACCATCTCACTTCTGAATCGGGAAGAACGACGCTTCGTTCTGCTATCCGCAAAGGTTCCTCAGGGAACTGGTCACTTTCATAGAGATGGGTCTCCAGATCCTCATGGGGTTCTGTTTGCTCCAATGTTCGATCCCATAGCGAACGGGAAGCCCAATCATCATGCCCGGCACCGCTAATCTGCCAATATGAACCACTATTGGGTTCCAGAAACCGTTGCTCGCCAAGTGGTCGATTGAATAATATCTCACCGTCGGGTCCGATTTCTGCGGAAGCGATCATTGCCGTAAGGGCATATTCAAGCTGATTGTCAAAATTGCGGGTGACCGCGTTGACGAGCACCCGGTCCAGCGCAACGCCGCCGCCAAGTAGCAATATAATAATCCATGCGGCCGCAATACCGATCATCCTGCGGCTCAGCGACCCTGTGGTTTGCGTGCCTAACGGGGGTTTCGGCTGGACATCTGCTTCATCAATCGGAAGGTCTATTTTGCTTGTCTCATTCAGCTGTCCGGATCCTCTAGACTGTAACCCAGCCCCCGGATTGTCGAAATGACATCGGCACCCAATTTTTTCCGGATACGGGTTACAAATACTTCAATCGTATTCGAATCACGATCGAAATCCTGATCATAAATATGTTCGATCAGTTCAGTTCGGGACACAACCTTGCCTTTGTGATGCATCAGATAAGACAAGAGTTTATATTCCTGCGCGGTCAGCTTCACCGGCCCGCCATTTAAAGTCACCTTGCCGGAACGCGTATCCAGCCGGACATCACCTGCCGTCAGTTCTGATGATGCATTGCCGGATGCGCGGCGTATCAGCGCCCTAAGGCGTGCAATCAGCTCTTCGGTCTGGAACGGCTTGGCGAGATAATCATCGGCCCCCGCATCCAGTCCTGCAACCTTGTCCGACCAGCTGTCGCGAGCGGTCAACACCAGTACCGGGAAATTCCGTTCTTCCTTGCGCCATCGATCCAGTACCGTCAGGCCATCAATTTCCGGCAAACCCAGATCGAGGATAACGGCGTCATATTCTTCGGTAGAGCCCATGAAATGGCCGTCCTCACCATCTGTGGACAGGTCAATTGCATAGCCATTGCTTTCCAGAGTCGATTTTAGCTGTTGTCCCAATGTGGGTTCATCTTCGACTATAAGCACGCGCATAAAGTTACTCCAGGAAACCGGTTTTCAAGATGATATAGCTATATCACCATCATTAAATCCCACAATGATAAAGAGAAAACGACTTAGCGGCGTTCACGGAGGATGGCTCCAGTCCGACCATCGACATCGACAAAGATGACATGGCCTTTCTGGATAAATTTCAATCGATAGACCTGGGCTGAAGGATCATATTCCGGCCCCAGATACTGGCTACCCGCCATTCTTGGCAGAACCTTGTTTTCAATTGATCGCAGGGACTTTCCCTTGCCTGCCATCATTTGCGCACGAGCTGCCTTTTGCTCGTTATCGCGTTGCATAGCCTGGACCGGGACAGCCGTCACAGCCAAGGCAGCGCAAGCCATTATCGCGGAAAAGATGGGTTTCTTGAACATGATCAGGCTTTTAACGTTCCTGCTTTTAACATCACGTGAACGGCAAGTTCAGTTCACATCTTTAATGATTAACGGATCATTTCATAGGTAATATTGAGACTAACCGTCGTTCCGACTTGTCCAGGCGCCACGGGGACGGACTCGTCCTGAACACTCATCATTCGCTTCGCACCCATAGGACGAGAAGAAACATTGCTAAATCCTTCCGCGATAGAAAGCTCCCGCACGCCGGTATATCCCGATGCCTTGGCATAATTTTCCGCCTGCCTCTTGCCGTTGGCTAAAGCCCGTTCGCGCGCCAGTTTCTTGACCTCGCTATCGTCATCAATCGAAAAATAGGGACCGTTGAGATTGGTTGCACCGCCGTCACTGACAAGCGCGTCCAATATCTTACCCAGACTATCAATATTGCGGACTTTCGCGCGGACCTGGTTGGAAACACGATAGCCGACAAAACGATTTACCTTGCCTCCACGATCATATTGGTAATCGGCATTGAGGTTAATACCCGTCGTTTGAATGTCATCTTCTGCAACACCGAGTGACTTCAATTTTTCGATCACCATTCTGGCCTGGCGAGAGTTGTCACGTAACGCCTGTGTTGCGGTGGGAGCCTTTGTCTCAACTCCGGTACTGAACGTCGCCGTATCGGGACGACTATCAACCTGCTCCGATATGGTGAGCTCGATTACGGGATTTTGTGCCGTAATCTGTACATTAGCGGCTTCAGCCATTTGGCCGCCCCCCAACATCGCAGCAGCGAAAGTAATAATTGCGAGATACTTCATGTCGTTCCTTCCAATAAAATCAAAAGTTAAGAACCCTGCTTTGACCAAATGCAACCACCCAATAGTCACCAACTGATTCCTTATAGCCTGCTTTTGCAAAAACGTAACTTGAGCAAAGCGCCACTTGCCTATAACGCGCAAGGACAATGTCTCAGCCACCGATTTTCTCTTATGAAAACCTATCTCTCCATCAAGGCGAAGGATGGTTATTCCGTGACCTCGATCTGCATGTCGGTCCGCGCGACCGTTTGGCATTAATTGGTCGTAACGGTGCGGGAAAAACGACATTGTTGCGGCTGATTGACGATCAGATTGAGCCGGATAAAGGCAAACGGATTATCCAGCCCGGCACCAATATCGTGATGCTTGAGCAGGAGCCGGATTTCTCTCCGTTTGATACACTTCTTGATTTTGCAGTCGCTGGAAGCCGCGGCCCAGCGGAACATGAGGTTCAATCCATCGCAGACCAGCTGTCTACAAACCTTTCAATCCGTGCGGACAAGGCCAGTGGCGGTGAAAAACGCCGGGCAGCGATTTGCCGGGCGCTGGCTTTGGAACCGGATCTGTTGTTGCTTGACGAACCGACCAACCATCTCGATCTAGGCGCGATTGACTGGCTGGAAGACTGGCTGCATCGGTACAAGGGCGCTTTCATTACGATTTCCCATGACCGGACCTTTCTTACCCGTCTCACCAAACAGACTATCTGGCTTGATCGCGGTGCGATCCGCCGACAGGAGGTCGGATTTGGTGGCTATGACGCGTGGATGGAAAAAGTTCATGCGGACGAAGCACAAGCCGCCAGCAAAATTGACGCAAAGCTGAAGCTGGAAGCACGCTGGCTGGAGCGCGGCGTAACTGCAAGGCGCAAACGCAATCAGGGACGGCTTGAGAAATTATATCAAATGCGGGCGCAACGTGCAGCCATGATTGGTCCGGCCGGAACGGCCAATCTGAAAGCCCAAAGCGATGATGTCCGGACAAAGTCCGTCATCATGGCCGAAAATATCTCCAAGGCTTTTGGTGAAGGCGATGCCAAACGCACCATCATTCGGGATTTCTCCCTGCGCATTCAGCGGGGAGACCGGATTGGTATTGTCGGGGCCAACGGAGCCGGCAAGACGACTTTGCTCAAGATGCTGACCGGCGAACTGGAACCGGACACCGGATCGGTTGATCTGGCCAAAACGCTGAACGGTGTCTTCATCGACCAGCAACGCAGCCTTTTGGAAGGAAACAAGACCGTCCGCGACGTGCTTGCCGATGGCAGCGACTGGGTGGATGTGCGCGGCAACAAAAAACATGTGCAGGGCTATCTCAAAGACTTTCTGTTCGCCCCCAGCCTCATTGACGCCAGAGTAGGCACTTTGTCAGGCGGCGAGCAGTCCCGGCTGCTCCTCGCCCGAGAATTTGCGCGTATGTCAAATTTGCTCGTACTGGACGAGCCGACCAATGATCTCGATCTTGAAACGCTCGATCTTCTTCAGGAAGTGATTGCGGACTATGAAGGCACCGTACTACTCGTCAGTCATGACCGCGACTTCCTGGACCGCACGGTTACAGTGACTTTGGGACTGGATGGCAGCGGCAGGGTAGATATTGTCGCAGGCGGCTATGCAGAATGGGAAGCCAAGCGCAAATCCGATAGCAACGGATCAAAGTCCAGAAAAACCGGCAAAGCAGCACCGACAAAAGCTACTACAAAATCAAGCAGTCCGGCGAAGAAGCTGAGTTATAAAGACCAGCGGGATTATGACATGCTGCCCGGTCGGATCGAAGCAATTGACAAACGCATGGAGCAAATCGCCGAAGCTTTGTCCGACGCCGACTTGTACACCAAAAATTTCACCCAATTCGAACAACTTACGGAAGAAAATGCAACTCTCATTGACGAAAAGGATGAGGCAGAGATGCGCTGGCTGGAATTGGCAGAGCAGGTAGAGCAGCTAAAAGGGTAGCGATAAAAACAGTGATCAACCGCTCTACACTTGATAAGCATGCTCGAAACAAAGAAATGGGCGGTATAGAGTGAAGTCTCAATACGTAAAGATGCCTCAGTAACAGTATGGCCATTCGTTAGAAATTGGGTTAGTTAGAAAGTTTATGATGAAGCACGGCTTTTAAATATGGACCCAGTCAGCGTTGAAATCGCCGCGATCAGGTCAGCGCTGGCTGAAGCCACCGAAAAGATCGAAGCGCTGAACGGGCTGGTTGTATCCTCCGAAAATGACGAGACTGATACCCCCGACCCAGCCGTCGAAGATATCACTGCGGCAGAGTTGATACATCGCGCGGAAAGACTGTTGAAATGGAGCCGGCTCAAAGCCGATACGCTTAATCTCGGTTCCGGGTTATTTGCTGATTCCTGTTGGAACATGTGCCTTGACACTTACATTTGCGATCTCAAGGGCCAGAAGATAACCGTTTCATCAATCGCACATAGTTCCGGGATACCCATGACAACGGCCATGCGATATATCAACGTGATGGCAGAAGAAGGCCTGCTCGAGAAATCACCCAATCCTTCTGACAATCGCATGATTTTCATATCCACTTCTGAAACCTGCAAAGACAAGATCTCTACCATATTGTCTCATTTCAAGTGATCTGACCACCAAGAAGCAAAGCGGTCTGATCCAGTTAACTTCTATTTAACCATCTTTGTTCATTTACGTTTTTACCAGGTGACGGTTCGGAGATTGCGGGATCTTCGAACCACCTCTCCCCGGCGATGCCGGATATTGTGGTTTGTTATCTGGGTAGTTTAATGAGTGACGCAAATTTAGAGACGCTCCTAGCATCAAAGCTGATTGGCAGCAGTCCCAAAATGCAGCAACTGCGAATGCTGGTACAGTTCGCCGGTCGTTGCAACAGCTCCATCATGATCACCGGCCCTTCCGGAAGCGGTAAAGAAGTTGTAGCTGAAGCGATCCATAGCATTTCACAACGAGCCGCAGCTCCCAACATTACTGTCAATTGCGGCGCGCTGCCGGAACAGTTGATTGAGTCCGAATTATTCGGTCATGAGAAAGGCAGTTTTACTGGCGCAGTCAACAAGCATGTCGGTTTGTTTGAACAGTCTGACGAAGGCACTATTTTTCTCGACGAAATCGGCGATATGCCCCTTAACATGCAAGTTAAATTGCTACGGGTTCTGGAATCGCGAATAGTCAACCGTGTTGGCGGTAACCAGAATATTCCGATCAATGTCAGAGTAATCGCTGCGACCCACAAAAATCTGGGCACCGCTATTCAACGCGGATCTTTCCGCGAAGACCTGTTCTATCGGCTTTGTGTTGTACCCATCGAAGTCCCTGCTCTGAACGAACGGACAGAAGATATCCCGGCATTGGTGGAACATTTTCTTAATAATCAATCAGATAGCAACCCTCTGCCGATTTTTACCGCGGAGGCCTACGCGGCGCTTCAAAACTATAATTGGCCAGGCAACGTGCGTGAACTACGCAACGTCGTTGAACGCGCTACGGTGTTCTTTTCCGGCCAGCAGGTCCATGCCCATGATATCGCGACTTTGGTTCAATCCGACATCATGCCTGCAATCCATGATCGGCAAGTGGAAGCACAACCTCAGTTCGCTGAGAGCACCCCGGGCATAGACAGCGAGGAAGATTTTGCACCCACCTCACCAATGTTTGCTGCACCACAGTCGGACAATGTCATCGACCTCAACGCCCATCTCAAAAATGAAGAGCGCCGCATCATAATGCATGCTTTGGAAGCCTCACACGGCGTTGTTTCGAAAGCCGCACGGTCGATCAACATCAAGCGGACCACGTTTATCGACAAGATGCGCAAACATAGTATCGATAAACAGCTGCAAGATAGCGTAGCACTAGCCGCCGGTTTTTAGCGCCAGCGCTATTGGTATCGTCTCTTCAGGGTTTTATCGTCCCGGAGCGATTGCCAGCCATGATTTCTCAATTTCATGCAGCATTTCCCTGGCGGACTCTGCTTTTTCAATAAATGAGACACCAACTTCCGCCTGAATCCGGCGACCCGCTTCTCTGTAGATGGTATGGAGCGTTTGGGCGAGATCACCAGCAGCTTCAAAATCCAGTGACTCATCCAATCCATTAAGAATACCAAGCGCTTTGGCCCGAAATTCAAACATTTTTCCATGATCATTGCGCTTTGCACTTTCGATCATCGCGTCCAGACTGTCTCGCAGTTCAGCGAATAATATCGACACCAGATCATAAGGGTTGGCCGACAATACGTGGCTGTTCTTCTGAACCGATTGATAGCTCGATGTACGGCGAATATTGGATTGGAATGTCATTCTTTATTTCTTTCTAACGTCAGTTATCATCAAAAGATGCGAATTGTTGTTCGACATAGGATTGCGTGGCCCGAAGAACGGACAACTGCCGTTCCAAGCCAGCAAAAGTGGTTTGTAGTTGTTCACGGAGGCGATCGCCCTCGTCATTTATTTTCACCCGGCGTTCCTCAATAGATTCCCGGATCGCATCAAGCCGCTCTTGTGCCTGTGCCAAAGCGCCATTCTCGTCCTGTAAGCGGGAAGAAATTGCATCAAGCGCTCCGCTCAAGCCCACATTGGTCTCGCTCACGGTGACTGGCTCCAGCATCAACTTAACTCCGCCGCTGTCCAGTTCCAGCGCAGCATCAAGACGAACATTATCGATACTCAAGGTACCATCGCTTTCGGTGCGCACACCGATATCGGCGAGAGTCCGGAAATCGCCGCCATCCGTCAATTGGGTTGATGTCAGCTGGCTAAGCTGTCGGATGACTTCGCGCGCGCCGCGATCACCGGCCAACGGACCGCCGCTTACACCAGCCAAGCCGGGCGCGGTTGCATCATTTAAAGAACTGCGCAGTTCATTATAGGCGGTAACGAATTCCGTCACGAGACTGCGAACATCGAGTGGTTCTGAATCACCGCTAATCGAAAAAACTGTGCCGGGTTCAGCCGCCAGTAGAGATAGCTGCACTCCGGGAATGGCGCCGGTAACCGCATTGCTGCTGTTGGTCAGCTCTATGCCGTCAACCCGAATAGTACTATCTGCAGCGGCTCCGATATTTGATAGATTCAAGGCTGCCGAAGAGCCGCTCTGACCAATTGTAAAAGCATTTTCGACACCTTCCTGCGCTTCAAATACCAGACGAGACCCGGCATTGTCAGTCAATATAGAGGCTGTGACACCGCTATTGCTGGCATTGATCGCATCTTTCAGACCGGCCAGACTGTTATTGGTATTGTCGATGACAATATCGAAACTGCCCCCGCTGTTGGTAATGGTAAGGGTGCGCTCCCCAATCGGGTCGGAAGCGCTGGCAAAAACGTCGGTCATTTCTCGCTGAGCGGCCGCTATTTGCACAACCTCTACGGAGGCTGGCAGTCCTTCCGGCCGCGCATCTTCGAGTACGGTTGCGTTGGCCAGTTCGGTGCGGCTGGATATCAGTTCACCGACAAAACCCTGACCATCCAGAGTTTCTTTCACAGCGTCGGAAAAGGTAGTCAGCGCCGAAGCGGTGGCGGCCATTGCCGATATCCGTGTGCTGTTAAGCTGGCTGCGTTCATTGAGCTGACTCAACTTGACACCCGTTGATGCTGCGACGAGGTCGGACACCAATTGGGCGGAATTGATACCGGAACCAGCACCGATACTGTTTATGACATTACCAAACATTATTCTTTCACCTTCCTGGTGATTTACGGCACGTTTCGGAGCCGATTAAGATACGGTTTTTCATTTCAGATCAGGCCATCCTGCTGCCGTCGGCACTATATTGCATGTCTTCGGGCAGGCTGATTTTGGGTTTGTGGAGAGGGCTGACCAGTTTTTCATCCAGCTGGATGAGGAAGCTCAGTATGGCAGCCACCACTGCATAGAGGCGATCATCAATCGTTTCTCCTACCTCCGATGTGTAGTAGATGGAGCGGGTTAAATCCTGATATTCCATAACCGGCGTACCCACTTCTGCCGCCATTTCACGCATGGCCAGAGCTATCGCGTCACAGCCTTTACCCAATACCACTGGCGCATAATCCTGATCCCGGTCATAGCGCAGAGCGACGGCAAAGTGGGTTGGATTAACCAGCAGAACGGTGGCTTCCGCGACAGCTTTGCGGGTTGAATCGCTGAGCATCTCGCTGCGACGCTGACGCTGGATAGCCCTGGTGTCAGGTGAACCTTCGGTTTGTTTATACTCGTCCTTGACCTCTTGCTTGG
Organism: Sphingorhabdus sp. EL138; assembly: GCF_900258045.1. Classification (GTDB taxonomy): domain Bacteria; phylum Pseudomonadota; class Alphaproteobacteria; order Sphingomonadales; family Sphingomonadaceae; genus Parasphingorhabdus. Next base: position 1,461,064 of record NZ_OGVD01000004.1, read on the forward strand.
TCATTTTCAGGCGCTTTGTCCGCTGGAACAACTGGATTGGCACATCAATCATCGCGATCAGCATCAGGCTCACGGTGATACCGACCAACAGTTTCAGGAAAAGCGATGTGTAGCTGGCAACCGCCATATCCAAATTCTGCGCACCCAGCTGGGCAAGATCGCCAAAATGCATGGATAATATGGATCCGCCGACCACTCCAAGCAGCAAGACTTTCATGATCGACTTGCCAAGCTCCATCAGACCATTGGTTCCGAATATTTTCCCCATCCCCTTTATCGGGTCCAGCTTTGATGGTTTGGGTTTCATCGCAGACCAGCGAAAGCCCAGTGATCCCAGCAATGCTGGTGTCGCTATTGCGGCAACCAGCAACATGGCGAACAGGCTCATAAATTCCGGTACGATACCGGAAACGAGTGAGAAACTGCGCCCTTCTATGTCGAATATCTCAACATCACGATGATCGAACATCAGCGCGCTGGCGAGCATATCGGCAAGCGCCTGATACAGCGTTCCACCAAAAATCACGACCGCCACGGTGCCAAAGAAAATAACCATCGCGCCACCAAGGTCCTGGGACTTGAGGACATCACCTTTCTCGGCGCTGTCTTTCAGTTTCTTGGGGGTTGGTGCTTCGGTCTTTTCGCCGCCGGTTGGGGATTCCTGTGCCACTATCCGCCTCCCGCAATGAAGACAGCCTGATTGAGGCCCATGCCCAAAGACTGGACAATCGTGTCGGCCATGATCGGCGCGGTTATTGCCAACATTACCAGGCCAGCCGTAATTGTGACCGGTATACCGACAGCGAACAGATTAAGCGCTGGTGCCGTTCGGGCCAGGAAGCCCATAACAAATTGAATGAGGATGAGCGCACCGCCGACAGGCAGAGCAATGAGCAGCCCCATGGAAAATAACGTGCCGCCAAATTTCACCATGCCCAGCAGCAATTCGGGACCCAGAAATGCAAAGCCCGGCGGCAAAGCGGAATAGCTTTCGACAATCGCGGCGATCAGCATCAAATGACCATCGATGGCGAGCAGCAACAGCGTCGCGACGATCATTAGAAACTGGCCGATAACCGGAGTAGATTGTCCTGTTTGCGGGTCCGCCATGCTGGCAAAGCCAAGGCCCATGGCGTTACTGATTGTTTCACCTGCGATAAGCACACTGGCAAAGCCCAGTTGTAATGCAAAACCGATAGCGAGGCCGAGCAGCACTTCACCCATTACAAAAATCATGTTGTTCAGGGTGATCGCTGAATCGGTCGGCAAGTCAAAACTTACGCTGTTGGTTGCGACCATACCGATCATGAACGCCAGGATAATACGGATCTGGACGGGTACATTAGCCGCGCCGAAAACCGGTGTCACAACCATCGCCGCGCCGGGGCGGATCATCGCCATCATCCACATCCAGACCTGGCTTTCAACATCAGCAAAACCGGACAAGATCATAAGAGTAAATCCGGAATTCTGGTGTAAATTTCACGCGTGAAATCGACAATCAGAACAAGGATTGAACCACCAAAAGTTGCAGCAACAACAGCAACAATAACTAGCTTGGGTACGAAGGTCAGCGTTTGCTCATTGACCGATGTTGCCGCCTGAACCATGCCCAGGACAAGTCCGACCAGCAAAGCGGGGATCAAAAACGGGGCGGCTGCGAGAGCGGTAACCCACAAGGCTTGCTGCGCGATACCGACGAAGAAATCTGCATTATCGGTCATAGCTAACTCGCAAACGAGGCCGCTAGGGAGCCCATAGTAAGGGCCCAGCCATCTACAAGAACGAAAAGTAGCAGCTTGAACGGCATCGATATAATCACCGGCGACAACATCATCATACCGAGTGACATCAACACGGCGGCCACGACCAGATCGATGATCAGGAAAGGCAGGAATATGAGAAAGCCGATCTGAAAAGCGGTTTTCAGTTCGCTGGTGACAAAGGCCGGCAGCATGATCGAGAAAGGAATATCTTCAGTCGATTCAAAACCGTCTTCATTGGCAAGATCCATGAACAGGCGAAGATCGCTTTGGCGCGTCTGTTTCGCCATAAACTTATGCATAACCTTGCCCGATCGATCGATAGCTTCGGTCAATGTGATTTCGTCCGCCGAATAAGGCGTAATCGCCTGTTCGTTTATCTTTTCAATACTCGGCGCCATGACAAACAGCGAGAGGAACAGGGACAGGCCGATAAGCACCTGATTGGGCGGTGTCTGTTGCAAGCCCAGTGCATGACGCAAGATCGAGAGCACTATGATGATCCGCGTAAAGCTGGTCATCATCAGGACTATTGACGGCAATATCGTCAGCAACCCCATGACGATGAGGATTTGCAATGTCGTGCTCAACGGTTGCCCGTCTCCCGACACATCATCCAGCGCCCGTTCCAGCGCAGCAGATGCACCCGGCGCGGCATCTTGTGCTAAGGCCGGACCCGCAATGAATGCGGATGCGATGATCGTGACAATGATCCAGATGGTTTTGAGATTAATCTGCATTTTTCTCATCAACTTTTGCAACACCATTGCGAGTGACAGAGAGCAGGATCTTGCGCCCTTCAAAATCAACGACGGCCAGTTTGTTGTTCACACCAATCGGCATGACTTCGACGATATTGAGGCTGGTCGATTTCTGACGCATCATCGTCTGTGGTTGGTATTTGCGATAGAGCCAGAGCGTTCCGTAAATCAGCAAGCCGATCAGCGGCAGCATGATTGCGAGTTTGAGAATGTAAAAGGTCATCAGGTGCGCCTTTCCACGCGCGCCCGTGCCATGCCGTTCGACACGATCTCCGCGATCCTTACGCCGAATTTATTCTTGACCGGAACGACCTCGCCGCGGGCCACCAGGGTACCATTGACGTTAATGTCGATCAGCTGATCGACTTGTCGGTCGAGCTCGACCACTGACCCTTCACGCAGGTCCATTATGTCAGATACCGTCATCGACACGCTGCCAACTTCGACCGACAGGCGAACCTTGATATCGGCCAGAAAGGCATAGTGGTCCTGCGGCTGGCTGATATTTACACCACCGTTTACGTCGGCAGGTTCTGCGGCTCCCAGAGCCTCGCTATCATGAGTCATATCGTTCATTTTCTGGTCCTATAGAAACTGTTTGATTTTGAATGCGACACCGCCATTTTGCTCGCCAATACTGCCGCGTGCGAAGACGCGGTCACCGACGATCAGTGGTACGTTATCGGTTGGAGAAACTGGCAATATGTCACCGACGGCAAGCCGGGACAGTTTGGACAAGTCCATTGTCGGACGTGCCAGCACGGAGCGAACAGGCATGTAAACCTGATCAAAAGACTCTTTCAGCGACCGCTGCCAGGCCGGATCGATAGCGTTGGTTTCCCGGCTTACCGGCCGATGCAGTTGCGGTTCGATAGCGGTGAGCCCGTCAATCGGCTGAGCAAAATCAATCGCTTCAACCGCATGGCCCGAAAGCGCGATCCGGGCAGAACTGACAAGAATATTCGGATCTTCGAGATCCATCTCCAGATCGTCCTTGTCATGAATATATCCGGCATAACGAAACGTTGTTTCATAAACCACCGACCAACTCTCGGCGAGGCTATCGGCTATGGCTTTTCCCAGACGACCAATCATCGCCGTTTCGGATCGCGAAAGCTTTCCTTCTGCGCAGGTTTCACCATCAAATTGCCCGCCAAAAAAACAGTCTACACACCCCGTCAGAAACAAACGCGAAACCCGGACCCACATAGGAGGTCCCGACGTGCCGGAATGATATTCCAGATAGACTGCGTCACCTTCCAGTGCCTCATGCCATTTGGGGAATTGCAATGTGTCGCTGCTGGCCATTTCGACGCCCAACTCACAACTGACAATGCCCATCAGATGGGCTTTGATCCGACTGGCCAACTTTTTCTCGACCTTCCGATATACTGTCAAAAGCATATCGTCAGGTCCGCCTTTTTTCAGCAGACTGTGCTCGGCTGGCGCGCGGTCAGTTACTGCGCTGGCGGAGGCGGTTTCTGTGGTAGGCTGGGACATTGGTTTATCGCCTTCTAAAATCTTACTGGATGACCATGCTGGTGAAATAGACGTCCTCAATTCCGCCAAATCCCGATTTTTCTTTCAGGGTGGCATTGATGACATCGCGGAGCTTTTTCTTCAGCTCGCGTTTGCCTTCGGACGTGTCCAGCTCGAACGGATCTTGTTGCCCCAGTTCCATCAGGATAGCGGAACGGATGGCAATCTCATGCTCGGTCACATGCTCAAAGACACGCTCGTCATAATAGGTTGAGATAGCGAGCGACAATTGCGCAAAGCTCTCAGAATTGGAGAGATTCGATGTAAACGGCTGCTCGATCTGATGATAAGTAATTTTGAAATTACTATCGTTCGGCTCCGATATTGCGGTCTTGGCTTCCCTTTCGCTAACGGCTGTGCCGTCTTTCAAAATTATCTTGGGCTTGTTCGGGTCTTCAGGTTCACCACCTTCACTGTTCATCGTACCGGCGACATAAAATCCGCCAGCCGCGCCGCCGCCGCCAAGAACAGCAACTGCAGCAAGCCCAATGATGATGCCTTTCATCTTGCCCTTTTTCTTTTTGGGCTTTTCTTCTTCCGGATTGGTATCTGACATTTTGACCTCTGAAGTTTCTATTCGTTTTAATGGGTGATTTCAGGCTCAGGCGTAGCGGCTGTTATCGGACGGTGCCGGTGGATCGACATCACCCTCGGCCGTCATCGCTGCGCTGCCATTTTGGGAAGGCGAAGCGGTGTGTTCTTCCTGTTCGCCTGCGCCGTTTTGTTGACTGAAATCCATGCTGTCATTTTGAGATGCAGCGAACATATTGTCCCGTACATCCACACGCAGGGTCAGATCAGACCGTCCCTGTGCCTTTAAAATATCCTGAATCGCCTGACTATGCTGTACTATCACCTCACGAGCCGCGTCGCTTTCTGCTTCAATTTGAAGTACTTCCACTCCGCCACGCGAAACGAAGGACACTTCCAGGCGCCCCATATTTCGTGGATTAATCTCAAATTTCTTCAGATCGCCGTTGATCCGCATATCGCTGATTTCAGAGGCAAAGCGCTCGGCAAATTGCGGCGCGTTCCAGTCGAAACCAACAGTCTTTTGTGTGGCAGTTTGAGTGCTGGTCGGTTGGGCAACGGGCGCTGGCGCTGACAGTTCAATGCTGGTTTCCAGATCATGCCCAGTGGAAAGCTTTTGCATTTCCAAGAAAGACGATTTTGTCTCGATTTTCATCGAAGCATCTGCAGGCGCGGTGGAAACCCGAGCATCGATTTCAGGGGCTTGTGCAGATTTGGCGCCTGCCAAATTTCGATTGCTGACCAACCGCAGATCAAGCGAGTCCAATACCGGTACGTCTGAGTCAATGTTACCCGGCGTAGAGAGTGCCGCAGGGCGTTTGCCATCCACTTGGTTGGCTTTTGAGCGATTGCGTATCGCAAAATCAGTATAGGGCACAGCCGGAATGGGTGCCTTTGGCATATTGCCGGTTTGTGACGTTTCCGTTGTAGTGGTCTGCGCCAGAGCGGGCTTCTGCACACTGATTTCAGGTGAGGATTTGTCTGAATTGTTCAACGCAGCAGATGGGATGTTGGCTTTTACACCATTTTCGGAAACTGGTTTGGTCTCTGCCAATATCTTACCATCGAGTGGGGTTTTACTTTGTCCGACAGGATCATTTTCCATCTTGGGCGCAGAGAAAGTTTTGGCACCTTCCCTCACCACATTGCTGTTTTCCGGCGTCGCTATTTTGATGTCGCTAGGAGCAGGTTTGATATCACCTGGAGCATGCATATCGACCGGAGTGACCGGCTGCTTTTCTGCCAACATGGAGGCCTGTTTGGTATCTTTGCCCGCGCCAGGGTTCTGCTCTTTGGTGCTCTGGACCGTTACACTAAAACCATTTGATGCTCGCTTCGGTTCAATGTCAGATACGCTCTTGCCGATCTGTGTTGAATCGCCGGAGGACGGTTGAAGAACCGATACGAAACGCTGCATTTCCGAAGCAGCTTCTGGAGAAAACGAAGCATCGGTCTGGGCACTATCGACACCGTCATCACCCGCGATCTTCATTGTGACGGTTTTTACCATCTCAAGCTTTTCTGCAGGTGTAACGGACTGATCATCATTACCGATCAACTGCGCCAGAAACTGCTCAGCGTCATTGCCTTCTGCCGTTTCTGCTCCGTCTTTATCCAATGCCGAACGCGACCGGTCCTCACCGGCGGACAAAAGGGAGCTGAACTCGTTATTTGCAGTGCGTGTTTCCATGCCGACAGGCTTTGCAGAAAGCATGCCAATTATGGATTGAGAGGCCTCAGACAAGATTTTACCCATCATCACGGCTATCCTTTTTCCTATTATTTCCTATATTATACAATATGTTATGACGAACATCGGTTTTGAATATTTCCGCCTTGCGAGCCTTACGAAGGTTGGAATGGAGGAGTTTCTCGGTACCCTCATAGGTGGTCCGGGCGGCAAGGTTTTGCCGCTCGGCATGGGCAAAGTCTTGCCGGGCTTTCTCCATAGACGCTTCTATCGAGCGCTCGGCATCAACCAGGCGCCCGGAAAGTTCCATTCTGGCGGACAACATATCGGCGTTAACCGCCTGAACATCGGACAGTGTTTCAATCTGAAGTTTTCTGATCCGGTCCGCGTTATGCTCTAATGCCGCGCAATGATTGCCAGCTTTTGCGAGCGCCATTTCCTTTAATTTCTTCTGGGTATCACGCACTTTCAGTATGCGCTGCAGCCCCTTCACTTTCCGTTTCATGGCTCGAACAGACCGAAAAGGTCACTGGTACTTTGCTGGAAGTTCACAAGTTCGCGGGGCTTCTGCTTGAGATACTCGACCATGATCGGCCACTGTGCGAGCGCTTCGTCAATATTGGGATCATTGCCAGCTTGGTATGCTCCCATTAAAACCAGATCCCGGTTCTCCTCATAGATGGACCAGAGACGCTTGAAATGGGTTTGCGCCGCATGATGCGCGTCATCGATAATGTCCACCGCGACCCGGCTGATTGATTTCCCGATATCAATGGCCGGAAAAATGCCCTGCTCCGCCAGCGAGCGAGACAATATTATATGGCCATCAGCAATAGCCCGCGCATTGTCTACAACCGGATCATCGAGATCATCGCCATCAGCAAGAACGGTGTAAATGGCGGTTATCGAGCCGCCAGTTTTGCTGTCATTCCCTGCCCTTTCGATCAGACGAGGGATCATCGACAGAGCGGAGGGTGGATAGCCTTTCATCGTCGGCGGTTCGCCGGCAGCCAGACCGATTTCGCGTTGGGCATGGGCAACACGCGTCAGGCTGTCGATAACCAGCACAACCGATTTGCCTTGCGACCGGAAATGTTCGGCAATGGCGGTCGCGCGATGGGCTGCCTTTAACCGCGAGGAAGGCGAGTGATCAGCAGGCACGGCTACCGTGATCGTCGGCACTGCATCCTTTTTCTCATTGCGGCGGTTCACGAAGTCATTCACCTCGCGGCCGCGTTCACCGATCAGGCCAACCACCACCACATCGGCAACGACGCCGTCCAATATCTGATTGATCAGCATTGATTTGCCAACACCCGATCCGGCAATAACGGCAACCCGCTGCCCTTGACCGAATGTCAGCAAACCGTTCAAAGCCCGTATGCCCATATCTATAGGCTTGGTTACACTGGCACGGCGCATCACATTACCTTCGAGCCCCGATAGCGGGATGCTCTCGGTAGCTAATATCGGCCCCTTGCCATCAATCGGTTCCCCCATCGGGCCAATGATCCGGCCGAACAGTGCGTCGCCAACTGCGGCTTCATTCGATTTGGCAAAGGGTAGTACCCGGCTGCCGCTTCGCAGCGGCGCGTCCTGCACCATCGGGATCATCAGGGTGCGCGATCCCTTGAACCCGACAACCTCGGCCGTAATCTCACGGCCGTCAGTTGCGATGACGCGGCCGGAATATCCGAGGGGATAGGGGAAACCTGTGACTTCCAGCATGCCATTGTCATGCGCAGATAACTTGCCGACCTGGCGCGGTTCATTGCCGATATGTTCAATGCGGGCCAAAAGACCGCGAATGCCTTTGCCGCTATTATGGTCGCTAACGAACGATTGAGCCGTTTCACTCATGACCGGATTCCGATTGCTGACCGCTCAATTCATCTATCAGTCCGCGCAATTCATCCAGTACGACTTCTGACCCTTTTTCGATCCAGCCGCCGGCGTGATTCAGTTTCAGATTACCGCGCAGCATGGATGGATCGGCGCGCAAAGGCAGCTTACACTTGTCCTGGTCAATCAAAGCCAGATCATCGGGATGCAAAAGCAAGCTTGCGCCCTTCTGATCCTGGTCAATTCTGTCTGCCAATTGCGTTGCCCAGGCCTCCAGCAAGACTTTATCTGGCACGGCAAGTTCCGAACAGCGGCGAAAGAGCGATTCAATCGCGTTGAGAATCAGGGAAAAACTGCCAGTCGAATATAGATCATTCAGATGACTAATCGCGTCGGCCAAGGTGGCAGAGGCCTGATCATTCGCTTCCTGCTCTGCAGCCAAAGCCGCCTGCCCGTCTTCCCAGCCTTTGCGATAGGCCGCTTCAAATATGTCTTCTTCCCCGCCACCGGACGCGCCGTTCATACCCGTTTCCGATCCATCAAAGCTTGGAAACTGATGATCAGAGCTCGCTCCGCTATTTTTCGGCAGGCTGCCGGACCAAGCAGAAAATTCTTTCTGTTCCATCGGCATTCGCCACAGTGGAACAACCTCATCATTGTCCATCGCACTGTGGAGATTTTGTTCCGAACGCAGGTCAGACATAATCAGCACCACCGGTCGACATGCTGATTTCTCCATTGTCGATCATCAGTTTCGCGATAGCGATAACGCCTTTTTGTGCACTGATCACAGCTTCCATAGGTTGTGGTGGGGACTCATCCATTTCATCCTGAATGGTCTCCGCCGCCCGCTGTGACATAGCTTCGAATATTTTCGCTTTGAGTTCGCTGGAAGCACCGCGCAAAGCAGGCACCAATATGGCAGAATCCACCTTGCGAACGACCGTACCGATATCCTTTTTCGACAGATTCATCAGGTCCGCAAAGACGAACATCTCATCTTCGATCTGTTTTGCGATTTTACGATCGCGTTTTGCCACACCTTTCAAAATCGCCTGACTGGCCTGCTTGGGTAAGCCGTTGATAATCGACGCACTATCCATCAGGCCGCCAATTTCCATCGGTGGCGCGATCTCCTCTGCCGACGGGCCATTGCTTTCCAGAAGGGCGTGAATTTGTGCCAGTGCGTGAGCGCTAACTGGCCCCAAGGTCGCAACGCGATAAATCAGTTCTTCCTGCAAGGCAGGTTCTACCAGCTGCAACATTTCTGCCGCCGCTTCAGGTGTCATGAATGAGATTAAGACCGCGGCAATTTGTGGAGGTTCGTTCTGAACCAATTCGGCCAGGTCTTTAGTCTCGACCCACTTGAGTAGCTCCGCGATATTGGTGGGCCTCTTCGGGGCAAAGCGGTTCATCATCGTTTCCGCACGGGGTGTTCCCAGGGCCTGCCGAAAAACGCGGCCGACTTTTTCATCCGACTTGTAGGCCAGCATGGTCTGGTTTCTGGTCAGTTGCAAAAACCGGTCGAGCGACCCGTCAATCTGAATGGCATCGACGTCAGCGACACTGAACATCGCTTCCCCCAAAAGCTCAGCTTCCTGCGGCTCAAGGCGTTCCAGAATTTTGGCGGCCTCATCATCATCGAACAATAGCATGAGGATCGCCGCCGTTTGACGTCCGGTAATCAACTCAAGTTGCTGGCCGTCTTCTTTTTCTGTTTTATCATCCTTAGATGCAGCATCAGCCATCAGCTTCCTCCAGCTCATCCGATTCTTTCAAAAGCTCTTTCACCACCAGAGCAGCGTGATCAGGGTTTTGTTTGACAAAACTCTGCGTCAACAGCGCTCGTTCCTGATAGCTTGGCGCGGCCTGGATCATGTCGATGGTGACCTGTGAACCATCGATCTGGGCTGCTGGCCCTCCAGCGTCTGCATTTGTCGGCACTGCGCCTGGCAGGCTGCGGTTTTGCATCATGAGGTCGGCAGGAATAGCTGCGCTGTTAGCAGCCATATTGGCTTTCAGATTTTTCTCCGCACTCAGCCATTTTTTCAATATCGGGCGAGCGATGAGGAATATGATCAGCAAGGCGACAACCAGCGCCGTCACATTTCGCGCGATAATCGCGAACCACGGAGATTCATAAAAAGCTTCTTCGGCTTCTTTCTCCGTTACCGGCCGGAACTGACGGGCAGACACGGCAATCTGGTCACCGCGCTCGGCATTAAAGCCAATGGTTCCCTTGACCAGTTTTTCAATTTCCTGAATCTCTTTGGGTGACTTGGTATCTTTCAGCGCCTTGTCATCAATGGCTACCGCGACCGAAAGCCGGGAAACCTGACCGGTGGCTTGGTTTGTTATGGCAATTTCACGAGCCAGCTCGAAATTACGTTGATATTCTTCGCTGGTTTTCCGCGGCTCGGTTTGCTGAGCAACTTGCTCTTCCTCACCGCCAGGTTGATCTTCAAATTCGGCAGCAGCAGGGGGCCTGTTGGCCAGTGCTCCAGGTATACCGCCAACTTGCGGCCCACCGACCGGTTCTTCCGAGCGCATACCTTGTTCAGAGCGCAGGACCGATCCATCGGCAGGATAAATCTCACTGGTCGCCTGTTTTTCGTCAAAATTGACATCGGCGGTGACCTCGGCAACAAAGTTTCCGGGACCGACAATCGGCGTCAAAAGGCTCGCCAGTGATTGACGATAGCGATCTTCTATCGCCGCTTTGATTTTTAACTGGGTATCATTGTTCTTTGAGTTTTCATCGTCACGGCTCGACAATAATCTGCCATTTTGATCAATGACCGATACATTGGAGGCATCCAGCCCCGGAACGGAACTGGCAACCAAGTTCAAAATGGCTGTCGTCTGGCGCTCGTCCAATTTGGTAGCGCCACTTAATTGCAAAATGACCGATGCAGCCGGCTCATTTCGATCACGCAGAAATATACTTGGCTGCTCGACAGCCAGGTGCACCCGTGCAGAGACTACATTGTCCAGTGCCTCAATCGATCGCGCCAAATCCATTTCCCTGGCCGTGCGCAGTTTTTCAGACTCAACTGCACGACTGGCCCCCATTGGCATGCTGGACATAACAGTGTCACCGCTGGGCGCGGTGCGCGGTAGCCCCTGCCCTGCCAGTTCGATTTTTGCGGCGTGATAGTCTTCGTTGCTGACAGTCAAAGTGCCGCTGGTTTCATCAACCTGATAGGGAATGTTGGCACTTTGCAACGCTTGCATAACTGCCGACTTGTCATTGTCCGGCAGACCGCGGAACAGGTCTCGTTGCGCGGGTTCACGCAGTACCAGCCACGCAGACAGAGCAGCGAGCAGGACAGCGGACAATATGATCAAAGGCATGGCCCGCGCAATGGCAGGCTGCTGCACAAAGGATTGAATGGAACCCATGAACCCGCTGACGCCAGACGCGTTCATGCCCGTCGGAGCGACGGGCGTGAGGTTCTGGTTGATGGAAGTTTCTTCGGCCATCTTATACCGACATGTTCATTATGTCTTTGTAGGCGGACAAGAGTTTGTTCCGGACCTGCAAAGTGGATTCAAAGCCGATGGACGCTTTATGTTTGGACAGCATGACCGCCGCCACATCATTGGTTTCACCCATTTGATAAGCGGCGGTATCGGCTTTGGCGGTGGCCTGCAGCTTGTTCACTTCCTGAATTGCATCGGTCAATTGCGCGGCAAAACCTTTTGGGTCGCTTATTTGTTCGGTTTGCTTGATCTGCCCCGGGCTGGCCAGATTGTTTGTCTTGCTGGCGATATCCTGCAGCGCGTTGTTGCGGTTCAGGATCGCATTGCGTGCAGCCATCAGGCTATTCATATTGACGGAAGACATGGTCTATCTCCTGCTCAAGCCGCGAGCGCTCGCATATCGGCCATCCGATAGCGTAGCGTCCGTTCTGAAATACCAAGCTCTTTCGCAGCCTCACGGCGATTGCCGTTGGTTTGCTCGAGCGTTCTGGTGATCGCGTCATATTCGACGCTTTTGGAAATCGAGTGGAGATCGCGGCCGCGAACGAAGCGGGCGGAGCTACCAGGTTGCACAGCATCCTGTTTCGGCTGGGCTGACAGACTTTCACCAGAGAACATCAGGTCTTTGGCTTCAAGACGATCGCCATCACACATTACCAAGGCGCGTTGCAGCACATTGGCAAGCTCGCGGACGTTGCCTGGCCATTGATGCGCTTTAAGCCGATCGATGCAGGAAGGTGACAGTGCGATGAATTTGTCGCGACCTTTTTGGAAGTCCATCATCATGAATGTGGCAATTGCAACAATGTCAGCCGGGCGAGCCGCAAGCGGCTCCAATTCAACCGGCATTACGTTCAAACGCCAGTACAGATCTTCGCGGAATTTTCCGGCTTTCACTTCTTCAGCAAAATTGCGGTTGGCCGCACAAATGACGCGAACATCAATTTTCTCATGACGCGTTGCGCCGACCGGAAGAATTTCGCCTTCTTGCAGAACCCGCAGAAGCTTTGACTGGCTTTCCAGCGGCATCTCGGTAATCTCGTCGAGGAAAATCGTACCGCCGTCCGCTTCCTTGAACAGACCAACGGCATTCGCATAGGCACCGGTAAAGGCACCTTTCTTGTGACCGAATAAAATGGACTCGATCATTGTTTCGGTAATCGCTGCGCAGTTGATAGTGACAAGCTGTTTGTCAGCGCGCGTGCTATGTTCGTGAATATATCTTGCGACGCCTTCTTTGCCGGTACCGGTTTCGCCGGTAATCATGACATTGGCATCACTGCTCGCCACCCGGGCGGCATATTTATATAAGGCAATAGATTTGGGATCTGCAAAGGCGGGCCCTTTGCCCCCGCGCATGGACTCGATGATACACGACAGACCAAATACTTTGTCTGCCTCACCAAATTCAATGCGTGGGGGCTGGCTGAGGGTAGCCGGAACGAAACGGAATGGTCCATCGCGATAAATTACGATGGGATCTTTTGTACCACCATTAGCATCTTTTTTCGCTGCGCCATCAATGTGGGGTAGTTGCGCAGCGGTCGATGACAATGTGTGGTCGGAGTGGAAAGTTTCTACACTCTCGAGCATATCAACAAGCTCTGGAAACCTAGAGACCAGGCTAGATTTTGTCGCGTTGTTGATCATCTCATTCCCTCACGTTTTACTCTGAACACGGGATCGTTGTTGTGCTCATCCGACACCTCGCAATCCGCGTGCCAGTTTTGGGAATTGGCTGAAAATCAGTATTTTTTGTTCTGAAACCGTCGGTTTCCCGACATTTTTGTCGGAAAGCAGACACCTTTGAGAGGCACCTGTCGGAGAACCGACAATTTTTTTTTGATTAATTATTTTGGGGTCCGCCGTTAACTCCTCTGAGGCCGCTTCAGCAGACGAGGTGACCCATAGTATCAATCAAGTTAAGTAAATTGTGAAAAGGAAGTCACCATGACTGTAATAGGAACCAATGTAACGTCACTGCGGGCAAGCTTTGCTTCAAGCCAAGCTGAAATGGGTCTCGCAAAATCTATCGAACGCCTTTCAACTGGCCGCCGGATCAACTCTGCGGCTGACGATGCTGCTGGTAATGCAATCGCAACCCGCATGACCTCTGAAGTTCGCGGCCTGAACATGGCAATTCGTAACGCCAATGACGGCATTTCCGCTGCTCAGACTGCAGAAGGCGGCATGAACGAAATCACCAGCATGTTGCAACGTATGCGTGAACTGTCTGTTCAATCTGCCAACGGCACGCTTTCTGGCGGTGATCGCACCAATCTTCAGGCTGAGGTAACACAGCTTATCGGACAGATTGGTGATGTGGCATCACGCACAACCTTCAACGACGTGGCATTGCTGGACGGCACCAACGCATCGATCAGCATTCAGACCGGCAGCGACGCCAGTCAGACAGTGTCGATCGCTCTGACCGATGTCGACGCTACCGCCCTTGCAGTCAACGCGGTTGATATCAGCACCGAAGCTGGTGCGACTGCCGCACTGACCGCTCTGGACACTGCTCTGGACACGGTCACAACCGCACAGGCTAATTTGGGTGCCTCGCAGAACCGTCTGCAGACCACCGTATCCAACTTGTCCGACCGAGTAGCCAACATCACAGAATCTCGCTCACGTATCGTGGATGTAGACTTCTCTGCTGAAACCACAGAACTGGCCAAGAACCAGATCCTGAGCCAGGCGTCCACAGCGATGCTCGCACAGGCTAACCAGTCTCAGCAGTCGGTATTGAGCCTGATCAGGTAAGTAAGTTCAGACCAATACTAAAGAGAAGCCTCTTCCCCGAACGGGAGGAGGCTTTTTTCTTTGCCTAAATTATTCAAAAAAAATACTGCGCCGGTTTAGTCTGAACTCATCGCGGCTTGCAGCTTTTCCAAGGCACGTTTTTTAATCTGGCAAACCCGGACAGAGGATACGTCAAGCACAGCGCCTATTTCATCAAGCTGCATCTCTTCTATGAAATAGCAGTTCAGGACAAGCTGCTCCCGCTCATTCAGTTTCTTCAGATTTGCCGACAGCAGTTCAACCATCTGGCTTTTTTCCAGTATCTCGTGCTGGTCGTCATCATCGTTGGTAAACCAGCTGCTGGAATCGCAATAGACTTCATCAAGGGAATCAACGTGGACGTCGATGGCGCGATCGGCATTCTTGCGAAACTCCGCTTGGTCCATGCCCATCGCTTCAGCCAGTTCGACTTCATTCGGTTCGCGGCCATTTTCCTGAGCAAGCTGATCACTAATCCGGCGAAGCTTCTTGTTCCACTCCACCGCGCTTCGCCGCAGGCTGCAAGTGTTTCTCAAATAGTCGATCATCGCGCCACGAACGCGAACGTATAGATAGGTGCTGAAATTATGCCCCTGATCTACATATTTCGCAGCGGCCTCGACCATAGCCACCAGACCGACCTGGATCAGGTCCTCTACTTCAATCTGATCAGGCGAGAAGGATTTGATCTGCCATGCAATTTTGGTCACCAGACCTTGGTGATCCTGGACCAGTTTGGTCTCGTCAATCTGCATGGCACCATAGGCCTGAGATGCTTTGATTTTTGATTGAAACATAAGTCTATTCCACTCGATTAAAATGTCTGATTTGCTTCGACCCGCGGCGCATCAGGCCGAGGTGAAGGGACGCCAATTTTCGCCAGTACTTCGATGGATTTGTCTTCCGGTAACTCGTGATAGGAAAGCACCGTCAAATCCGGGAAGCGGTTCTTCAGCAGCCCGCCAAGGGGGCGCCGCACAATCGGAGAAGTGATAAGAGCGATATTCCGCGCTTCCATTGGCAGTGTGCGCGCTGTTTCATCGACTGCTTCGACCAGCTGCTGCGCGAGTTGCGGCTCTATCGGATAGCTTGCATCTTCGCCGACCTTCAGTGCTTTAACGAGCAGGCTTTCCAGTTCGGCATCGAGCGTCACCACCGGCAACGGCAGATTGATCGGGACCATTGTCTGAACGATCAGGTTGCCGATCTTCTGACGGATCATATCAACAATCTGTTCGGTTTCAGTATGGTGGTTCGATGCCTCAAGCATTGCCAGGCAGATTTTCTGAAAATCTTTGACCGGCACTTTCTCCGCCAGCAATTCCCGGCAAATTGCCGTAATCGCAAATAATGAGAGCGGTTGCGGCGTAAGGCTATCGACCAGTTGCGGCGATGTATCCTTCAGCAGGTCGAGTAGTTTCTGCGCCTCATCCATGCTGAACAATTGGGTTGCGTTTCGGCGAACGACATCGTTGAGATGAGTTGCGACAACCGTGGGTGCATCGACAACCGTATAACCTTCAGCAACAGCGTGTGATTTTTTGTCGGCCCCGACCCACAAGGCATCCATGCCAAATGTGGGATCTTTACAGGGACGCCCCTCGATAACCGCATCCACATGACCATCGTCCAGTGCCAGAAAGTCATTGGGCCACACGGTGCCTTCACCCAATACCATGCCGCCCATCATGATCCGGTAGCTATTGGGTTCCAGTTCCAGATCATCCTTGATCCGGACGAGCGGCACCACAAAACCGAGTTCCTTGGAAATCTGACGACGGATGCCGGTGATCCGTTTCATCAGCGGCGCACCCTTGCGGTCTTCGACCATCGAGACGAGACCATAGCCAATCTCGATTCCAAGCCGCGCTTTTTCCGATACATCTTCCCAATCAATCTGTTCCGGCTGTTTTTCCTGAACTGGCTCGGGAGGAGCTTCGACAGGCTTTGGTTTGCGGATCAGATAGAATGCAAAGCCGCCCGCGACGGCAGCTGCTGGCAGCACAATCATATGCGGCATTCCAGGCAGCACGCCCAAAATGGTCAGAATGGCAGCAACCGGTATCCAGGCGCCGCCGGATCCGAATTGTGAAGTAATCTGGTCCGGCAGGTTTTTGTTGGAGGCGACCCGTGTGACGATCGCAGCCGCAGCAATGGACAGGATCAACGCCGGTACTTGTGCAACCAGGGCATCACCAATCGCGAGCATCGAATAGGTGCTGGCCGCTTCAGCAAACGGCAGCCCGTGTACGGCGGTGCCAAGCACAATGCCGCCGATAATATTAACTGCCAAAATCAATATGCCGGCGACTGCGTCACCTTTCACAAACTTCGACGCACCATCCATGGAACCATAAAAGTCGGCCTCAGTCGCAACGTCAGCACGCCTTTCCCTAGCTTCCTCTGGCGCAATCAATCCGGCGTTCAGATCAGCATCAATCGCCATTTGTTTGCCGGGTAAGGCATCCAGAGTGAAACGAGCGGATACTTCGGACACCCGGCCCGCACCTTTGGTGATAACAATCAGGTTAATGATCATCAGGATTGAGAAGACGAATATCCCGACCACATAATTGCCGCCAAGCAGCAAGCTACCAAAGGCTTCGATGACCTGCCCTGCAGAATCGCCGCCTTCATGGCCCTGCACCAATACAACCCGTGTCGAGGCAACATTGAGGCCGAGGCGCATCAATGTTGCGAATAACAAAACTGTCGGGAAACTCGAGAAGTCTAGCGGTTTGGTCGCGTTCAATGCGACCATAAGTATCGCGAGCGAGATCATGATGTTGGTAATGAACCCAATATCCAGCATGATCGTGGGAAGCGGTAACACCAGAAAGATGACGAGCAACAGGGTTGCCATTGGTAGCAAACCGGATTTCAGGTTATTGGCCATCCGGTCCATGGAAAAAGCTTGTCGGTTCATTATGATTTACATCCCCAAGGTGGCGAGCATCAGATAGGCGGCACGTGCGGGCTGGCTAAAAGGCTTCGGTGAGTTTGAATGGTTTTCGCCAACGGTGTTGGCATCTATGACATGAGCTTGGGCGATCCGCAGATAGTCCTCTGGCTGCACTGTCGGTATGGCACTATCGGACTGCGGCAAGATATTTCCGTTCTTCGGCAAACCTTTGCCGCCACCGACGAGATCAACAGCGTTAGCCAGCTTTTGCTCAAAACGTCCCCGAATATCCTCAAAACTGCGGGCCTGCCCCTTCTTATCGAAAAATATATTGTGATTGGCCCGGGCAGCTTTCGGAAAGACCGATGCTGCAGAAGCCGCTGGATTGCTATCCATACGATTGAGAAACTTGGCGGCGCCTGCGGGGCCAAGAAAATGCGCCAGATAAAGATCTACCGATTCCGGCTTGCGGCCCGTTTGCTGTTGCAGATAGGCGCTATTGTCCCTTGCGAATTCTCCGGCCAGGTGAGCGGAAATTTCAGGATTGTTACGAAGCGCCAATATGCTGGATTTCTGAGCCCTATCGGCAACTGTCAGCTGCCCATTCGGGCGCCTCGAAATGGCATTTTGGGCCCAGCCAAGTCCGTACTGATCGCCCTTGTCCTTGACCAGACCAAGCCAGGTTTGATCGATAAACTGGTAGAGACCGGTTGCTGAAGATGTTCTTGCCTTGGCATCAGCGCGCATCCCGCTTTCGAGCTGGGCTTGAGCGATCAGATATTGGAAATCGACACCCGTCCGCTGCGCACTTTGCGCAATGACGCTTTTCAGATTGTGCTGCTGGTGCAGGTTTGTGATCGACAAGTTGGGCATGCTGGTATCAAAGTCTCCTTCAGAAGAGAGAAGCAATGATCATGCCAAGTTGCTATTTTTTGGGGTTTTTCCGGGCTATTGCTACTGTTTCCAGGCGCGCGCATTTTGCACACCGCTCACCCATCGCGGAACCGCGTGAGCTTTCATATATTCAAAGATTTTAATGTGAAGGCGGCTAGGCCTATCAGCCTCGCCCAGCACCGGAATAGGTATTGGCCTGACTGTCACGAAAACCGGCCAGAAGCTGCAGGCGCGTAGAACTGTGGTCACGCAAGAAGCGCAGCCGATAAATCGAGGCCTGGATCAATTGATCCGCCTCGGTCATCATGGGTTCGAGGCTGCGATCAATATTCTGGGGTTCAATTGCTCCCAATTGTGCCGCTGCTTCACCCAGTTGTTTACTGGCTTGAAAAATCGCATCACTGTCATGGCCTTCAAGAGCGGAGAAGAGCATATCCTGAGAGTGGCGAAAAGATTCTACCATCTGTTTCATTTGGTTGTTTCCACTCCGAATACGCCCATATCGAGCATCTTTTGAGCCAAGGCGGCAGTATCCACACTGTAAATTCCGGACGCAATTTTCTGACGCACGTCGGCCACTTTCTGAGCATCAAATGGCGGCGTTTGCGCAGCTAGTATTGAAGCCGTGGTGGTGATTGACGGCGTTTCTTTTGCCTGACCGGAATCTGCGCCAGCACCAAGTTTCGTTGTGGCACCTTCTTGCAATACCGGCCGGTCAAGGCGCGTATTAATCGCTGAGTAGCTTTCAACAGGTTTCATTTCAATTCATCCTTAATGTGTTCAACTTATTGATCTTTTTCATCTCAGTCGAAACACCGACAACTTCTTTCACAACAATTTACGGCACGTTGTGAAAAAATTAATATCTTTATAAAAAAATTATTGAGCCAGCTCCACTTCGCCCGATCCGGACACACGGGCCATCAATATTTTGGATTTGCGGCTGGAGCGAACGGGAATGTAATCTCCTATTCTTCCGTTTTTCTGCGCCACTACTTTGTAGCTGATGCTGAAACTCGGCCGCCTGACCACAAGGTTTAGCGGCTGGTTCCGGCGAACCGCAAATTCCTCTGCGCGGTTGTTTTGAGCAGCCGCACGTCCCTGTCCGCGCCACAGGGGAACAAACACCCTCCATCCAAGATCAGGGCAACTGACCATGACGGCGTTGTTATTAGTGTCTGAAAAACGGACACGATTTGGGCAACGCTTCAATCGCAGCTTTTTGTCTATCGGAGCACGGGCGCCTCCTGCATCACCAATATCTGCATTAAGATATACTGCCACCTGACGATCCAGATGATCTGTATCTTCAAAGGACGAGGCCGCGCCCATTGCAAAAACGGACAATAGGGGAATGGCTAGACGAAAATGGGGCATGATTTTTTCCTGTGCACTCTGTTCGGGAAAAACAAAGCAGGTTTCATGCCAATTTAGTGGTCAGCCATGTCCTTATTCTGAAACAGGGCTTCCCGGCGACAGAAATACCAGCCTGATATCCTGTTTCTCTTTGGCCTTGGACACCAGCTTATCCGGCATTTTCAATAGTATCATCTCGCCGTCCTGGCCTGCCTTTTCAAAAGCATCCGCGATCGCTGCTGAGCGGGCGGCCACTTTTTCCCACTGCCGCAGCCTTTGCCCTTCCCTGCTTTCAGCGACCGGAGGAACATATATGGTAAGCAACTGGTTCTGCTGGAGAGCAACGATTTCGGAGATTTCCCCCCGGGCAAATTCCGTCAACATGGCGTTACTATCTTCGAAAAACGCACCTGCCTCATAATCATAGGCACCAAGTATCTCGGGGGCTTTAGCTGCTTCTTCAGCTAATTTTGCACGCGTTTCCGGATCTGCAATATTCACAAAATGCGCATAGGCAAATGCACTGAGTAACATCAGTGCCAGATCGAGAAAGGACAAGGTGGTGCGTCCTGCGTTCACGGCTTAGCCCGCCGCCTTCAGAGGTTTTGCCGGAGAGAAATGGACGGGTCCCAAAATGACGAGCTCTCGTTTGGCAATCGCAATCGCATGCTGCACCACCTCAGCCCGATAGTTGTTCAATATCTCCGCTCTGGCATGCAGACGCACATAGATGGGGAAAGCGATAATGTGGGACACGAACAGCCCATAGAGGCTGGTAAGTAGCGTGAAGCTCATCGCGGGGCCCATTTTCATCGGATCAATGCCAGTCGCAAATAGCTGGATAAGGCCGAGAATGGTCCCGATCAATCCGATCGCCGGTGCTATTTCAGATGCGGCACTCCAATAAGTTGCGGTAATATCCTGCTTCTTTTGGACAATACTCTGTTGTAACCGGGCCCACTCCTCAAAGGTTTTGGCATCCTTTGCGTTGAGCAATTCGGCAATCAGACGGGTGACAAATGCGTCTTCGCTGCGCACTTTCTCCAGTCCGACAAGCCCTTGTTCCCGCAGTACAAAATCAATGCGGCGACACATGAAAGTGGCATTCTCTCCGCTTTCTGCAAAAGGATCCCGGCCGCTGTTGAGCAGCGCGGCAAAGGCCAGAGCGAAAGACGCACGGCCGTTC
Source organism: Sphingorhabdus sp. EL138 (assembly GCF_900258045.1). Taxonomy (GTDB): domain Bacteria; phylum Pseudomonadota; class Alphaproteobacteria; order Sphingomonadales; family Sphingomonadaceae; genus Parasphingorhabdus. The sequence continues at coordinate 1,481,795 of NZ_OGVD01000004.1, forward strand.
TGGATCCAGGCCATGATCAACACGCTGCCGAGCACCATGCCGAACAAAAGCGGGTCAAAAAACCGTTCGATATTACTCAGGATAATATCCATCAGATCGCACTTTTTCTGAAAGCGGCAAAATTTTTCCGGTAACCGGCAAAAACTTGCCGGTCCGGGCCGTGCTTAAAAAATATCATGATTGCCACCGGTATAAAATCCCCAAAAACCGTCAATTATCGCTTGCCGACCCAAAACTGGCACGCCCTTTGCGAAGTACTGTTCGAGATTACCGATCCCGGTGTTTCTCATGCCCAAGTGACGGTCGAAAGGCCGCACAGTTAAGACAGGATTTTGTTTCGATGCCGAGTTTGGACCAAGTATTAGCATTAAATGGCGGGGCGCTAAAATTGCGTTCGCAGCGTTTAAACATGCTTGCCTCTAACATCGCGAATGCATCTACGCCTGGATATAAGGCGAAGGATCTCGATTTTGATCGGGCGATGCAGCAGGTACAAAAAGGCAGCTCCATCGACAAAGCGATGAGCGATCACACCGGTTTTCGCGTGCCGCTACAACCTTCGCTTGACGGCAACACCGTCGAACTGGCGGTGGAGCAGACCCTGTTTGCCGAGAACGCCATTCAATATCGCACCACCCTATCCTTTCTGAATGGGCAGGTGTCGTCGATCAAACGCGCCTTGAAAGGGGAATAAAGATGAGTGGTAGCATGAATGTATTTGATGTCGCCAGCCGGGCCATGTCGGCTCAGATGGTACGCCTCAACACCACGGCTTCCAATCTGGCAAATGCCCGCACGGATTATGCCAGCAAGGATGAAGCCTATCGCGCCATGCGTCCGGTTTTTCGTTCCGTCATGGAAGATAATATGGCGACAATTGATGTCGAACGCGTCGTTCAAACCGATGCAGAACCACAAAAGCGATACGATCCATCAAATCCCATCGCCGACAAGGAAGGCTATGTCTGGGAAGCGGCTGTCGATGAGACAGCAGAGATGATCGACATGCTCGAAACCGCCCGAAATTATAAGAATAACGTACAAGTTTTACAGACCGCAAAATCACTCATTCTAGAAACGGTAAGGAACCAATAATGGAAATTGCACCACAAGTTTTTGAAAATAACAGATCAAATGTCGCCGGTCTTGCGGAGGCACAGCCTGCCAACGCCAAAGGCGATAACAGCTTGGGTCAGGAATCCTTTCTGCGTCTGATGACGACACAGCTCAAATTCCAGGACCCTTTTGATCCGTTGGACAACCAGGCCATGGTTGCACAGCTCGCACAATTTTCAAGCGTCGCCGGCATTTCCGAGATGAACCAGTCGCTTACCGACATTGCATCGATGCTGGGCAACAATCGCCTGTCCGATGCCAAGGAATGGATCGGTCATTCGGTCCTGGTTCCCGGTAATTTCGCGGTGGCCAACAAGGACGGCGAATATACCGGCGAGTTTGAACTTAACCAGCCAAGTGAAAACCTGTCGATTGATCTGCTCAACGAAGCTGGCGAGATTGTGATGTTCGCCGAGCTTGGCAGTCAGGAAGCCGGACCAATCCAGTTTAACTTTGACAGCAAGAACGCCGCTGGCCAGCCGCAGGACCTAGGTCGGCTTCGGGTGCGTGTAAATGGTGGCTCCGTGTCCGATCTCGCGACATGGGTTCCGGTTGCATCCGTGCAGACGTCCGAAGGTAACGGCCCGCCCATTCTTGTAACCCCGATTGGTAACGTCTTGCCAGCCGAAGCGCTGCGCATCGGATAATCGGGCACGTCCCTCAAAAAGATTTCAACCAGGAGAAGAACTAATGTCTTTCTTTACATCCCTTAGTGGTCTGAAAGCCGCACAAACCGATTTGAATGTTATTTCAAACAACGTCGCGAACACAAGTTCGACCGGCTTTAAGAAAAGTCGCGCACAATTTGGCGACCTGTTTGCCGCCTCACCGACCCAGACCACCAAGACCGTTGCCGGTCAAGGTGTGCGGTTGAGCGGTATTACCCAGCAATTTACGCAGGGCACATTGCAGGCCACCGACAAAACGCTCGATCTTGCGATTGCCGGTGACGGATTTTTCTCCGTCCGCGGTCAACCTCCGCGGCAGGGTCTGTCTTTCACCCGCAACGGTTCTTTCTCGGTCAATGTCGATCGCGAAGTCGTCGATACTACTGGCGCCAAGGCACAACTTTTGCCGGTTGATGCCAATGGTGTGGCGACATCGACCAACGCCGCGGACATGTTTGATTTCATTGTGCCGGAATTCGATCCCGCCGATCCCACAGAATTGCTGACCAATATTTCCATCAATGGCGAAGGCGTTGTGAACGCGACCTTCTCTAACGGAAACCAGATTGCTCTTGGCGCGATGGCCATGGCCAGCTTTACAGCCATTGAAGGCCTGCGTCCCGTCGGCGATGCACACTGGGTAGCCACCGGTGATTCCGGTCCGGCACAGGTCAACCAGGCTGCGAATGGACCACTGGGACAGGTTCGCTCCGGTTCGCTGGAACTCGCCAATGTCGATATTACCGAGGAGCTGGTCTCATTGATTTCCGCTCAGCGTAATTTCCAGGCCAATGCCCAGGCTATCGAGACCGCCAACACCCTGAGCCAGACGGTCATCAACCTTCAGGTCTAGGATCTGATGGTCATATCAATCCAGGAATAATCTATGGATAAGCTTGCATATACCAGCATCAACGCAATGAAATCGTTGATGAACCGACAGACGGCCATCGCCAATAACATGGCGAATTCCAACACTGTGGGTTTCAAAGCCGACATGGTGTCGGCCGAGGCCAAATATCTGGTCGGCCCCGGCCATGACAGCCGTGCAATGGCGGTCGAACGGGATATGCAAGCCGATATGAACGCAGGGTCAGTGACCCAAACCGGCCGTTCCCTGGATATTGCCCTGGAAGGCGATGCCATGATTGCGGTTCAGGCCGCCGATGGCAAGGAAGCCTATTCCCGGCGCGGTGATTTTCGGATCGCCGCATCGGGCGCCATGGTCACCGGTGACGGTTTTCCCGTTATTGGTGAAGGCGGCCCGATCACAATGCCTCCGGCGGAGCGCATAGATATCGGTGCAGACGGTACAATATTTTTTGTGCCGCAGGGCGGTGATCCAACCCAGCCACAGGAACTCGACCGGATAAAGCTTGTTAGTATGACGGGCAGCGCCATTTCCAAAGGACCGGACGCATTGTTCCGCGCCGCCAATAATGGGGTCTTGCCAGTTGACGACAATGCGCGGGTTACCTCTGGCGCTCTGGAGGAATCCAACGTCAACATGACGGCCGCACTGGTCGATATGATCGAGACCAGCCGCGCATGGGAAACACAAGCGAAACTGCTGCGCACCGCTGAAGAACTGGATGAAAGCAGTTCCAGCATCATGAACATGCCGCAAGGATAATCGGTGCGATAGTCGCACGAAGGAGATTTTGAAATGACCAATGCAGCCCTGCAAGTCGCGCGTACCGGTCTGGATGCGCAAAATACAAAAATGCGCGTCATCGCCAACAATCTGGCGAACGTGAACACCACGGGTTTCAAAAGGGACCGCGCGGATTTCGAGACGCTTGCCTATCAGAATATTGTTACACCAGGTGCGCCATCGGATGCCCAGAACCGCTTTGCCAGTGGTTTGCAACTCGGTACCGGCGTCAAGCTATCCGGTATCGGCAAGATCAGCACGCAAGGAACGCTGCAAAACAGCGAAAACGCGCTCGACATGGCGATTGAGGGCTCCGGCTTTTTTCAGGTTGAGAGACCCGACGGCACAACAGGCTATACCCGCGCCGGTAACTTCAGCCTGACCGCCGAAGGGAATATGGTCACTAGTGATGGCCTGCCTCTGGTACCGGCCATTCAGGTACCACAAGGCGCAACCTCTTTGACCATTGGCAATAACGGAACGGTTACGGCAAATCTTGCCGGCCAAACCGACGTAAGCGAGCTTGGTCAGATAGAGCTTGCCAATTTCACCAATCCGTCCGGGTTGATGTCTGTCGGAAACAATATTCTCATTGAAACACCGGCCAGCGGACCGCCCCAGGTCGGCGAAGCGGGCACCGAGGGGATAGGCAGCATTCGCCAAGGGGCGCTGGAACAATCCAACGTCAATATCGTCGAAGAGTTGGTGAACATGATCGAGACGCAGCGCGCCTATGAGGTCAATTCTAAAATGATCTCGGCCACCGACGAAATGCTGCAGTTCGTCAATCAACAGATTTAACCTCCATTTGAGCAAGAGGCACTAATATGATGCGCATATCCCATTTTTCGAAGACGGCACTGTCCGTTACTGTGGCTCCCTTTCTGCTGATTAGCTGCATGGGCTCCGGTGGGTCCAATGCGGAGCGGGGTTTCGCAGCCGCGATCGCTCCGCCATTGCCAGCCCCTGCCCCCGCAGCTGCCAATGGTGCGATTTTTCAGCAAGCTTCCGGCTATGCTGCACTAACCAGCGGTATGCGCGCCAGCAGGAAGGGTGATATCATCACCATCCTGCTTGTCGAAGATACCAGGGCAGCCAAATCAAATAGTGCATCCAAAGACCGTACTGGCGGGATTTCATTGACGCCTCCCACCACAGGCTTGTTCTCTTTATTCTCGCCCAGCGATGTTGCGTCGAGTGGGTCACAAAATTTCAACGGCAGCGGAAATGCCGCCCAGTCCAATTCACTGCAAGGACGGATTAGCGTGACGGTCGCGGAAAGCTATGCCAACGGCACGATGCTGGTGCGCGGTCAAAAACTGACATCGCTCAATCGCGGGGACGAACATACGCAGTTTAGCGGCCTCATCCGTGCGATAGACATTTCTTCCGACAATACTATCCCGTCCACCAAGGTCGCCAATGCCCGCATTATTTACGGCGGCACCGGCGAAATTGCATCCGCCAGCAAACAAGGCTGGTTGCAAAAATTCTTCTCTTTCATTTCCCCCTTTTAGTCCCCGATCAGGCGAGACAATATGACCCTATCTCCTAAAATAACCCGCTTCATTCATGCGTTCGCAGCATTGGTAATCACCCTGTTGATTGCGATGCAACCGGCGCAGGCAGAACGGATCAAAGACCTTGGTCATTTTGCCGGCCTTCGAACCAACCAGCTGGTTGGCTATGGCGTAGTGGTCGGGCTCGCGGGGACCGGCGATGACAGTCTGGAATATGCGACATTAGGCGTGAAAGGCATGACCAGCCGTTTTGGCCTGGCCCTGCCCCCTGGCGTCAATCCCGCTACCAAAAATGCTGCGGCGGTAATGGTCACGGCCGAAATGCCGGCCTTTGCCAAACCTGGACAGCGGATGGACGTAACCGTTTCAGCCTTGGGCAAAGCCAAATCGCTGCGTGGCGGTACATTGATTCTGATGCCGCTTTATGGTGCCGATCAACAAATCTATGCGATGGCGCAGGGTAACCTCGCCGTCGGTGGTTTGGGTATTTCCGCAACCGACGGGTCACAGCTTACTGTCAACATTCCCTCTGTGGGGCGGATTTCAGGCGGCGCAACCATTGAAAGAACTGTTGCGACTGGTTTCGAAAGTGAGCCTTTTCTTAGCTTTAATCTGTCCGATGCCGATCTGACCACCTCCCTGCGTGTGGCGGATGCGATCAATGAAGCATTGGGAACGGACCAAGCTATTGCGGCAGATGCCGTCACCGTACGGATCGCTGCCCCCGTTGGCGCGCAGGAACGCGTGATGCTAATGGGTAAAATCGAAAATTTGATGGTCAAACCTGCAGAGGCCCGCGCTCGTATCATTGTAAATGCGAGAACCGGAACCGTCGTAATCAACGGAGCAGTCCGTCTGGGTCCCGCGGCGGTGACGCACGGAAAACTGACCGTGCGGGTCGAAGAAAATCCGACGGTTGTGCAACCTGCACCGTTTAGTCGCGGACGCACCACAACCGAGCCAAATAGTGACATCGCTCTGGAAGATGAAGGTGCCCCGGCCTTTGAAATTGGTCGCCGTGCTTCTTTGTCCGAAATTGTCGAAACTATTAATTCCATCGGAGTTTCACCGTCTGATCTAACAGCGATCCTTGAAGGATTGAAACAGGCCGGGGCCCTGAAAGCGGAGCTGATCATTATATGACCATTACTAATCCTACGGGAAATCTTGTGGCTGCGTCGGCAGCAAATACCGCGAAACCGGCGCCGAACAGCACGAAAACCCGGATTGAGGCGATGACTTCAGATTTCGAAGCCATCTTTGTCCGGCAGATGCTGTCAACCATGCGCACAGCATCGTTGGGCGAAGGTTTATTTGATGGTCAGGGCACCGAACAGTTTCGAGATATGCAGGATAGCATGCTCGCTCAGAACATGGCTGACAAAGGCGTTTTCGGCGTCGCCGAATTGCTGACACGTCACGTCCAAAATAACGGATCGGAGAAAAATAATGTCTGATCTGCTATCTATCGGACGTTCCGCACTGCGCGTTAACAGCCGTGCCCTGGAAGTCGTCGGATCCAACATCGCCAATGCCGAAAACCCTGACTATGTACGCCGGTCGTTAAATGTCGGTGACACCACCAACTATGGAAACACCAATCCGATATATACCAACTATACCGGCGTTGGCGGCGTCGCCATAAATGGCGTTGTCCGCGCCAGCGACCAGTTTCTGGAAGCGGCCACCCGGCAAACCGGTGCCGACCGCGTCAGGACCGAAGTCATGGTGCAATGGCTCGACCAAGGAGAGATCGCGCTGGCCAATAACCAGTCGGATATTGGTAGCCAGCTGACCGAGCTCTTTGGCAGTGCCGAAGAGCTGTCTGCCGTACCATTCGAACCCGCACTTCGGGGCCAGTTTCTAGGCGATATCGAAGATACGGTAGCCCGGTTCAACCAGACTGCGTCGAACCTTTCGACCACCACAACATTGATGAACGGTGCCGCAGCACAAGAAACATCCGAGTTGAATGCAGCCTTGGCCCAGCTTGCCGAGGTCAACGAGAAATTGCGCCCCACTCAGCCGGGCACATCACAGCAGGTCGCTCTTTTGGATCAGCGTGATGCCGCCTTAACCGTGATTACCGAGAAGCTGGATGTCGAGATCAGCTTCGGCGAAAATGGGCTCGTTGACATTACGCGCAGCGGCGCGAGTCTTGTCGACTATGATAACGTCAGTCCCGTGACATTCGTCGCCAACGCTGGCGGAGCATTTGACATTGAGGTTGGCGGAGCCACTCAGCCGTCGCCAACCAATGGAACATTGGGGGGCCTCCACCGTGCGCAAACCGACATTGCGGCAGTATCGACCAACCTCGATGCGCTGGCTGTGCAATTTGCCAATGAACTTAACGGCTGGCAGGCCAATGGCCGAACCGATGCCGGAGCGGTCGGTGCAGCCATTGTTTCACATGGCGGCACTGCTGCAAGTCTCTCGACCACAGGATTGACTGCCAATGATCTGGCCCTGGCATCGCCCGCCGGAGTGGCCAATGGCAACATATTGGCCTTTGTAGACTTACGCACACCGACCGGCACAGAACAGCAATATGAGGGACTTGTCCTCGGACAGGCCCAAAATCTGCTGTCCGCGCGCAGCGAAAGTGACGCTGCAACGGCCTTTGACCAAGCGACGCGCGAGTCACGCAACCGGGTTTCCAGCGTGGATCTGGACCGTGAAGCAGCGGATCTTATCCGGCTGCAACAATCTTATGAGGCATCGGCCCGGATTATCCAGGTCGCTCGTGAGACCGTTCAATCCGTATTGGCAATTTTTTAATGAGGCGCTGAATCAGGCGCGCCTAGGGGGTACATAATGGAATCTATCAACCGCACCAGACCAGCGGATGCCATTCAAAGGCAAGCTGACCTATCTGAATTGATCGCCCGGACACAGGATTCAATTGCGACAGGCATTAAGTTCAACCGTCCATCCGAGGCGCCCTCCAGCTGGCTGGAAATATCCAGCATCAGCAGACAATCGACAATCGAGGATAGCTGGTCGAGCAATATTGGCCGCGCACGCATATTGGCACAGCAAGCAGAATCGACCATCGATACCATGTCCAACGGCACAACCCGTATCCGGGAGCTGATGGTGCTGGCCAACAATGATACGCTGGCGCCGCAAGACCGCGAAATAATCGCTCTGGAACTGGAAAGCTTTCAGGAACAGTTTAACCAGCTGACGCAGGTTAAAGACAATTATGGCGGCGACCTGTTCTACTCGGGTAACCCGATTCAGATGCGTATTGATGCTAATGCTCTGGTCACGCCAACGCCGACGCTGGACGATGTGTCCGGCAGTGTTGATATTGGCGGCGGCGCGACCGAAAGCCTGGACACGATATTGACAAACATGATTGACGCGGTTCGTAGCGGAACGCCCACAGAACGCGGTGAACAGCTGGATCGTGCCAAATCGCTGACTGATCATTTCTCTGCGCTGCTCGGTCGTCAGGGTCTGACCATCAATCGGCTGGATGAACAGGGTTTGAGGCTACAGGAATCTGGAATCAATACATCGGAGCGGCGCAAGGCGCTTGAAAATACCGACATTGCCGAGGCCATATCCCAGGCGCAATCACTACTGATCAACTTGGAAGCAGCTCAACGGGTCTATGCCCAGACAGCTAATAATTCCTTGATTCAGCTTATTGGCTAACCGTACCAAATCATCACTATCCCGCCCTTAACCATAAGGGTTTTCGACCGTCCATCAATATGATGATCGTCCCTTTGCCCATGGGCTTGCGGACAAATTTAAACGGACCTGTGGATTGGAAATAACGTTATGTTCGCTGGAATTGGTATTGTTGTCCTGCTTGTCATGGTATTTGGCGTCTTCCTGGTGTCCGGTGGTGATCTGGGTGTGGTTGTCGCCGCTCTGCCAGTCGAAATGGGCATTATTGGCGGCTCAGCGGTCGGCGCGCTCATCATCGGCAATAGCGGCGCGCAACTCAAAGCACTAATGGGAGGCTTTGGAAAAGTCTTTAAGGGCCCGACCTACGTTAAACAGGATTTCATGGACTGCATCTTGCTTGTCTCCAAACTGACAAAGATCCTGAAGAGTGAAGGGCCGGTCGCTCTGGAACCGCATATCGAAGATCCCAAAGCATCCCCGATATTCAGCGAATATCCCAAGCTGCTAAAAGATGATACACTGATCCACCTGATCGCTGACAGCCTCAGGCTTGTTGTCGTGTCTTCCGGTACGCTCGACCCTCATGCTGTTGAAGATGTCATGGACCAAGCGATCAAAACGCATCATCACGAAGCGATTGCGCCGGCCGATAATCTTCAGGGGCTGGCCGATGCCTTACCTGCGCTGGGTATTGTTGCCGCTGTTCTGGGTATCATCAAAGTCATGGGCTCGATCGATAAACCGCCGACCATATTGGGTGGTATGATTGGTTCTGCGCTCGTTGGAACCTTCCTTGGCGTTCTGCTGGCTTATGGCCTGGTTGGCCCGATGGCCAATCGTGCGCGCTCGGTCATCGAAAGCGATGCGAGCATTTATCATGTCGCTAAACAGCTGATCATCGCCAGTTTGCACGGCCATCCACAACCGCTGATCATTGAAGCGGCCCGCACCAGCCTGCAGCATGAAAACCAGCCGAGTTTCTCCGATGTATTTGATGCCATAAGGGCAAAATAAACCATGGCCAAGAAAGCAGCACCGGAGCCGGTTCAACCCATCATCGTCAAAAAGATCATCATGGAAGACCATGGCGGTCATCACGGCGGCGCATGGAAAGTTGCCTATGCCGACTTTGTGACGGCGATGATGGCATTCTTTCTGCTAATGTGGTTGCTTGGTGCGACCGAAGAGAAACAGCGCAAGGGTATTGCTGACTATTTCGCGCCGACGCTTGCCCAGGTAAAGCGCGATAGCGCGGGCGGCAAAGGGATGTTTGGCGGCTCTTCCGTTACTGATCCTGACAAATATCCTCATAAGAAAGCGAAAAACGTCGGAGACCAGTCAGTCGCAATTCCGCGCCCGCCTGCTGACAATCCGTCTGATACCAAAGGTAAATTTGAAGGTGCGAAATCGGAAGCCAAATCCCTTACCGCAAGAGAATTTGAAAAGCGCATCCGTGAGCAGTTGAAGAACGATCCCGGGAATCTGAAGCTTCTGTCAAACGTTCGATTTACCGATACAGCAGAAGGTCTGCGCATCGATATTATCGATGAAGCTGATTTCAGCATGTTTGCGCTGGCAACCGATAATCTGAAATCGAAGGCGGCAGACCTTATAGGGGAAGTCGCAAAGATCATCGATACTGTCGATAACGAACTGATCATCAGGGGGCATACAGACAGTCTACCCTATGCCAGCGGACAAAGCATGAATAACTGGCTGCTGTCGTCAGCCAGGGCAGAAGCCACCCGGCAGGAACTGGTCAAAAGAGGCGTGGCGATGAGTCGTATGGCCCGTATTGAGGGCGTTGCGGATACAGAGCCCTATAATCCCGCAGAGCCTATGGATGACCGGAACAGGCGCATATCCATAACGATGAAAACCAAATAAAACGGTTATCATTTCTAGTGGACGCGCCCAATTAAAACCAATTTGGAAATAAAATGGACCAATCTCCTCAGATTGGTCCGAAAATGAATTGCTATTCAGGTTCTGGCTGAAGATACAAGTGATTGAAAGTGTAAAACCTTTCTCTCAAGGTCATCTCAGCCCCCGCAGGTTGCGACTTTGATAAACGTAGCGCACCTGGTCTGCGTTATAGTTTGGGTAGAGTGGTCTATGCCACTCTACCCAATCGTCGTTTAGAGGCGCTGAAAAGCGTTCTGCACTCATGGCGTTGGCCACTTTGTGTGGCGGCCCTCTAGTAGCGAAGGTTACGCATGTATCTGCCCTATGCAAATCCTTGCCACTAACCAGCATCGCAAACAAAAAGGGGACCGAGCTTCACGCTCAATCCCCTTTCCCTAGTCGCTCCGAAAGCATGTCGTTGGACTTATGAAACCTCTTCCCGACTTCCGAGTCATGACCCGGCACCGCGAAGCCGGAACGCAGTTGAAATCGCTGCGCCCCCAAGCTCCACAAAACTATAGATCATTGGCATATGTCAGAACGTTGTTTCGACCACGGGATTTGGCTTCATAAAGCGCCAGATCCGCTTTTCTGAGAAGTGAACGCTTTGAATCAGAGTCCAGACACTCCGCCACACCGGCCGAGAAGGTTACCTTGCCCAAAGCATTACCGGACTCCAGATCGACCAGCTCACGGCGCGCCAATCCTTCACGGCACTCATCGACCAACCGGCAAACCTCTTCGATACCATGATCTTCGAAGATAACAGCGAATTCTTCACCGCCATAACGAGATGTATGGCATTTGCTGTTTGTAAGAGATGACAGTTCATCCGCTACCAGCTTCAGCACCCGGTCGCCGCATTCATGACCAAAAGCATCGTTTATCTTCTTGAAGTGATCAATGTCGATAAATGCCAAAACCAATGGTTGTCCGTCTTCGATCAGCTTTTCCAATACTTCATCCAACGTCCGTTCAAATTTCCGGCGGTTTGGAAGTTTTGTCAGCTGATCAAAGTCGGCCTCGTTTCTGGCCTGCTCCAGTTCGTTCTGCAAACTGGCCAGCTTTTTATTTGTTTCGGTGATCTGCTCCCGGTTTTCCCGTGTCGATTCAACCATCAACTTCGATAGATCCAGTAGCTTTTGAATGGCAATGTCAACATCGCCCGAGCGTGCCCGGATACTATCCGCCTGCTCGATCATGTTATTTTCACATTCGATCGCATTTTTATTACCATCGTCAATGGTCTGCGTCGTCGCGCGAATATGTTGAATCGCTTCCATGAGGATCTTGTCGATCTGCACCCCGATATCGGAGCGCAAGTGTTTATCATGCAGTTCCTGAGCCGCGGCGTTGTCAAGACGCCCCGCAGAAGACAAACCCACGATTTCGTTTTTCAGGCTGGTATTGCCGCCGCAAATATACTCCCATGCCAATTCCAGATTGGAGGAAGACAGCGTAAGATTATGCTGCCGGATGAAACTGGCGATGGCATAAAGTGGTGGCCGCTCGCCATTATCTTCTATGCAAACCGGGCATGTATCATCGCCATCATTGTCGCGGAAATAGCTGTCCAATATATTTTTGATATCTAGTTTCACTTCATGCTCTCAATCTTGGTTGTGGCATCCGGTTGTACGCATCCAGTGCGGCAACCTTGTAGGCCTCGGCTAGTGTTGGAAAATTAAAAACGGTGTCGGACAGGTAGTCTATGCCACCATCCAGGTTGAGAACGGCTTGGCCGATATGGATCAATTCCGTCGCGCCTTCACCGACAATATGCACGCCCAATAGCTTGCGATCGTTCAGGTCGAAAATACATTTCAAAAGACCTTTGCAATCGCCCAATATATGTCCGCGTGATGTTTCCTGGAATCGGGCTATGCCGATTTCAACCTGCAGACCCTTGGCGCGCGCCTCATCTTCGGAAAGACCGATACTGGCGATTTCCGGGATAGAATAGATGCCGAGCGGAAAGCTATGTTCCGAACAATGGATTGGATGATTGAACGCGTGACAAGCGGCCAGCCGGCCCTGCTCCATCGATGTTGATGCCAGCGCCGGAAAACCGATTATGTCGCCGGCTGCATAGATATGGGGCTGTGACGTTTGCAGCGTTTTTTCATCTACCGTCAACCGCCCCCGATTATCAGCTTCTACTCCAATTTTTTCCAGACCAAGCTTGTCTACAGCGCCAACGCGGCCAGCGGTGAAAAGCAACATTTCCGAACGAAGCCGCCTACCGTCATCAAGCTCTACGTGCGGACTGTCATTTTCATCCAGTTCGATGTTCTTGATCGACCGACCTAGCCGAAGGCTGATACCCCGCTCTGAGAGCTGATGAGTGAAATTTGAGATGATATCGCGATCAATAAATTCCAGTATGTTTTCACGCGCTTCTACAACGGTGACCGGAATTTCCAACGTCGAGAATATGGTTGCATATTCAAGCCCAATGACTCCGCCGCCGACAACAATAATGGATTTTGGCATCGGCATGTTTGCAGCAATGGAATCGCTGTCAACAACGCTAGAGCCATTGAAAGGAATGTGCTTCGGTCGGAACGGTTTCGTTCCCACTGCGATAAGAAATTTTTCTGCAGTGACCGAAAAGCTTGTTCGCTTTCCCTGAACCGACTGCGATACTGCCAGTTTGTGAGGGCCGGTAAATTTTGCACGACCGTTCAGCGTTTCAATGTTGTTGCGGGATAGCTGACTGTCGATCACCTCGACTTCATCACCCAAGGTTGTCGACAACCGTGAAGCAATGGATTTGCGCGTTACATCCGGACCGTTCCGCTGACGGCCCGATTTAAAATATTGATCGCGCCATCCGGTAACCGACAGAACCGACTCCCGGATTGTTTTCGATGGCAACGTCCCTGTGTGAACAGACACCCCGCCAATCTTCTTTTGATCATCTACTATGGCAACTGATTTTCCCAGCTTGGACGCCTGGATTGCTGCCCTGCGCCCGGCCGGACCACCCCCGATTACCACGAAATCATAGTCAAAATTGGTCATCTATTTCCCTTTCGTGTCATGGTTAACGGTGACAAAGAGAAACATTAAACCCCAAGGGGTAATATCAGTGATGTTATTGAAAAACGCATATGCGCAGGTTTGTCAGCTGGTGAGCGATTCGCGGGAATGATGCATCAATTTGGGACATATCCTAACAAATTACACGCCTGTGTCATAAGTCTGTAATTTTTGTTGAAACTGCAGCCAGTTGTGATTATTGGACTTTGATTTAACGGCTGTAACCTTTCTCGGCATTCGTGCGAATTAGGAAACAGGTCTTTAAAAAGCACCATTTTTATCGCCAAGGAAAGGCGCTGTCGATCAACATGAGTAACCGCGAAATCGACATGCTCAGTCTAGTGACGCGGCTCGAAAAAATTCTTTCTGCTCTAGATGAAAACGGATATTCGATCGCAGCAATAAAAGTCGAAGAAGCAATCAACGCTCTTGAGCGGGCCCAGGAAGCTGAGGAACAAAACGAAGAAAATTCCTAATCTTCGCTTCTACTGAATCTCATATATCATCAGCACACAGTTTTTAATCCGCTTCCTTGTTTCATCATCACAATCCCGGCGACTAATGTCCTGCAGCCATTCATCCCTGTCATTTCCACCTTCAGTATAGCCGCTCGATCGGATCTCGATCCGCCGATGGATTTTTGCGCTGGCATAGGCTGTTGCGGATGCGCCCGCTTTACCAACTTTGCCTTCTTCCGCTTTTACCGGTAGGAACAATGTAAGGATGAATATGGGAATGGCTGCCAGCTTTAGTTTAGCCAAGCTTGACGATGCCTTGGATGGGCCAGTGTCGAGCATGCTGCCTCTCTCTGATACCAAATAAGTTCAGAGTCAGTAACGGCAATTGTAGCGCTATCTTAAGTCGCGGCGAAAAACCCGTCAGAGTTCCTGTCCGCAAACATCAGGTGTGAATATGCAGGTACTAAAGATTCATCACAGAATCGAGATAGGCGACACAAGCCTGTCTCGCATTGTCTGTCATGCGGATATTGTCAGCTCCCTGCCCTTCACAATCGGTCACATACTGACGGTCAAAAAATACCGAAATCCAGCGCGATGCTATGGCAGGCGTGGTTGATAGTTCAGCGAACAATTCGTCCCTGGAAATGCACTCCTGTTTTTCTGTCGCAATATATATTTCAAGCAAAAGCTCCCAAGCGGGATCACCAAATATCCCATCATTGGAAAAGAACAGGCTTCGCTCTCGCTGCATCGCTAAAAACCTCTGGGCGCGAGCGACGTGATTATCCAATATGGGATCGGTCATAACAGCCTCATCTTGCGAAAACTTGACCACTGATTGCCCGCAATAATGATATGATCGTGCAATTTGATTTCCAATTCTCGGCATATAGTTTTGATCAGCATGGTGAATTTTATATCGGATCGACTGGGCTTGAGATCGCCAGCGGGATGGTTATGCACCAAAATTATCGCAGAGGCGTTCAGTTCGAGAGCCCGTTTCAATATGGACCGCGGCGGCACAATGATTTTATTCGGCGAACCGGTCCCCAGCTCCTCATCTTTCAGCAGATGGTTGGCATTATCCAGAAACAAGACACGCATGGTTTCATTTGCCAGCGACCCCATGCTGCCTTGCAGATAGCTGATCAATTTGCTGTCGGTTGCCGAGACCAGCCTTTTGGGCAGGTCATTCTGCAATTGCGCTGTGAATAGCTTTTCAGCAGCCATCAGCAAATTGATCACGGCGTCGTGCGACCCTAATACACGCCGTAAAGCTTCTTCCGATTCCGATAAGATTCGGCCAATTGACCCAAACTCGGTTAATAGTGCGTCAGATAATGTATTGGCCTTTCCAGGAGCCACCAACTCTATGAGTTGCGCCAGGGCGGATCGGTTCCGTAGATTTTCAATCTGCGCTGATGACAGTAAGTTCCTATCGCCAACGTTATCAGCACCGGATAAGAAACTGCGTACTGCATTACGAAATAGGCCCTCGGGACTATAGTCACGTCCATGAGCTTCGCGGTATGCGCCACCAGCGCGATGGTTTGAAGCGATACTAAGCATAATGGCCAGAACCTCCTCGCTCGCATCGCAACAATGAAAAATGAAATCCAGATAATGAAGTCAATGACCAGATGTCCTGGATCCATTTCTGCATATTCCGCCGGAGTAAAATAGTGCACCCAGCGATCCAGAATCCAAGTGGCGAAATACGAAATAGCAATCGTCCGCTCCGGAGCTCCTCCCCGTAAGAGGGCATAAAGAGAGCATAAAGCCAATAAGGAGACGTAAAATACAAATCGCATTCTCCACAAGGACCATGGTAAGACATCTTAGTCAACATCTCGCTTGTTCAGGCGACTACTGAAAGGTTCGGCTGATCTTTTTCCGATTTTTTTGCAGTAGGAGGGCATTCATGACCACCATGTCCGGCATATTCTTTACCGATTTTCTTCAACTCGCCATGCACACGCAGCACGTCGCTGCTCGCATCCACAAGAGCCATCTGTGCTTTGGCAAGGCGAAGAATAGCGGCTTGACCAGTGGATGCGGGTACACCTGTGTTCAAGCGGGCTCTAACTAATGTCGACATAAGGTCTGAAACAGAGACCAGTGCCTGATCAATACTATACTCGGTATGCGGCATATCCTGACCGATTTGATCTTTGGCTTTTTTGATTTCGTAAGACATAAAACTCCCTTTCCGCGAAACGCGAATTCCAAAAATTAAATTTTAGGTTAGGTCTGGTGTCGGCTTACGCGGCCAGCAGACCTGAAAGAGACTGAGAGACAGCCAGTCCGATCAAAACAATTGCCAAGATGCCGACAGTCATGCCAACAATTATGGCCAATCTTTGAACGGTACCAAGCTCACCACTCGGTTCCTTCAGGGCTTGCAACCAAAGGTTCGATTCATGCGTGGAATTGAAGTCGTATGGTACGGCTGCTTCTTCCAACATGAACGACTCTGCTTGTTCGCCCTGACTTGCTTTTGCAGCCAGATCGGGTTCGGATGGAAGATAGGCTGGATCATATATGATCCGATCATAGTCGCCAGCAGCCCGTGCAAAGACGATTGCGGCCTGATCACGCGTTGCCACGTCCAGCGTCCGTCGGGCACTATCCAGCCGCTGATCCACAGCTGGTTTGGATATGTTCAAAATCCGGGCGATTTCTTTTGATGATTTTCGTAAGACAACAAGGTGCAGACATTCACGCTGCTTCTCAGTCAGTTTTGCAACACGCTCGGCTTCGATTTCAAACTGGTCCACTGGTTACCCCCACGAACTAAGGCGAATATAGATTCACATTCGAAGATAGGCAACTGGCTAAAAGACCATATATAATTTCGACAAACCCGCCATTAGCTTCAACCAATAGCAAATTGCCCCAAAGACAAGGTTCGCGAAGGGAAATACTGAGGGACCGATCTCAACGATGTTGAAAGTACATGCCAGCGTTACAGTTTGATAACATTATGAAATATTGTTCTTCGGGGACAAATTTTTTGACAGTCTACGTTCATGTTTAAACCGCTATCAAGTTGCCGGCGAGCAATGAGCCTTTGATTTCGGGATATTTCATGGGGCCTTCAAAGCAGGGGATGATATGTGATGAGCAGTTCAGAACACATAAATTTCGAAGATGGCGCATCTCAAACGACCGAAATCGTAACCCTGCTGGAGCAGATATTAGCCGAGTTTGACGCCATGGAGCTTACAGTGCCCGCTATAAAAATTGCCGAAGCGATTGATTGTCTAAAACAGTCATAATTCCGTCTTCTCTGCTTCATTCAGCCACTGAACAACATCAAAAAACTAAAAAGTTGCGATGACTGTTAATCCGGATTTGAAAGCGCCGTTAACTTATTCAGGCACTTTCAGCTGCCTAAAACTTGTTGGGCGCCGCATTAATCATCCCCACAATGAGCGGTTGCTTTAACACGAATTGGAAAGGGGCGATTTTTGTTTGCTGGTCCTTACTGGATCGCCCCTTTTTCAATCTCCAAAAATATTGATATCCTGCTCATCGCCTGGCCAATATTGCCGGTGATTTGAGCACGGCAGCTGTGCCTAGTCGGCAAGGCCGTCCCAGGCCTCCTTGATTTTTGAAAAGAAACCGCTGCTATTCGGGCTTTCGTCGCCTGTTTCGGTTTCCTGAAATTCACGCAGCAGCTCTTTTTGTCGCGCTGACAGCTTGGTTGGCGTCTCCACCTCTATCTGCACAACCATATCACCATGACCGCGGCCACGTAGAACAGGCATGCCCGCACCACGTTGTCTGATTTGCTTACCGGACTGTATGCCCGCAGGGATGCGGATTTCATGTTTGGTACCATCAAGGCCCGGGATCACAATCTCCCCGCCGAGAGCTGCTACCGAGAAACTGATCGGCGCGCGCGTAAACAGCGTCGTGCCTTCGCGCTCAAAAATATCATGGCGTGCCAGATGAATGAAAATATAGAGATCACCAGGAGGGGCACCGCGAGCACCCGCCTCACCTTTGCCGGACAACCGAATACGGGTACCGCTATCAACACCAGCCGGGATTTCTACTTCCAGGGCCTGCGGCTTATCGACCCGGCCCTCGCCATAACAGACATGGCATGGGCTCTCGATCACTTCGCCGCGTCCCTGGCAACTTGCACAGGTACGTTCAACAACGAAAAAGCCTTGTTGTGCTCTTACTTTCCCATGGCCGTGACAGGTCGGGCAAGTTTTGACACCAGTTCCAGGCTCCGCACCTGATCCATCACATTCGTCACAACCGACTGAAACATCTATTTCAATCTCGGTTTGCTTGCCATGGAATGCATCTTCCAGCGAAATTTCCATATCATAGCGCAAATCTGCACCACGTGCCGGACCGCGCTGCTGTTGCTGACCGCCAAAGCCGCCGCCAGCACCGCCACCGAAAATTGTCTCGAAAATATCGCCAATATCGTTGAAAGCCGCGCCGCCGAAACCGCCACCGCCGGCATTATTGCCGCCGCCATTGGTAAAGGCGGCATGGCCATATTGGTCATAGGCCGCACGCTTTTGCGGATCTTTCAGGACGTCATAAGCTTCGCTGATGGATTTGAACTTCGCCTCTGCGGCGGCATCTCCCGGGTTTTTGTCGGGGTGATATTTCATCGCCAGTTTGCGATAAGATGATTTCAGCGTTGCGCCATCACAGCCGCGATCGACCTGAAGCTGTTCATAATAATCCATTTCGGTTGCCATTACTCTGCTTCCCCCGAAGCTTTACATATACTCAAAAGCTGTGCCCCCGCGCAGGCGGGGGCCTCCTCAACCAATGACGCTTGCCAGAGGAGATTCCCGCCTGCGCGGGAATACACCATATGTCGCATTACTCAGCCGCTTTTTCTTTTTTGTCAGAATCTGCGTCGTCGCTATCATCCACCTCGGAAAATTCCGCATCGACGACGTCATCATCTGCCTTAGCAGCTGCATCCGCCGCTGCTGCATCAGCCGCATCTCCGCCAGCCGCTTGCTCGGCTTCATAGATTTTCTGGCCCATTTGCATGGAAACCTGTGCCAGTGCTTCTGACTTGGTCTTCATTGCTTCCGGATCACCGCTTTCAATGGCTTCCTTGGTTTCCTTGACCGCTTCTTCGATCTGACCTTTCAGATCGGCATCAATCTTGTCACCATGTTCGGACAATTGCTTCTCGGTCGTGTGGACAAGGCTTTCCGCGTTGTTCTTGGCTTCCGCCTCTTCCCGCCGCTTCTTGTCTTCTTCAGCAAATTTCTCAGCATCTTCGACCATCTGATCGATATCGGTATCGGTCAGACCGCCAGAAGCCTGGATCTTGATCTGCTGTTCTTTGCCGGTGCCCTTATCCTTGGCGGAAACGTTCACGATACCGTTGGCATCAATGTCAAACGTCACGTCAATCTGCGGTACACCGCGCGGTGCTGGTGGAATGCCGACCAGATCGAAATTGCCGAGCATTTTATTATCTGCAGCCATTTCGCGTTCACCCTGGAATACGCGGATGGTCACAGCCTGCTGATTGTCGTCAGCAGTCGAATAAACCTGCGATTTCTTCGTCGGGATGGTCGTGTTGCGATCAATCATGCGCGTGAAGACACCGCCAAGGGTTTCGATACCCAATGACAATGGCGTCACGTCGAGCAGAAGCACGTCTTTAACATCGCCCTGCAGAACGCCGGCCTGAATAGCCGCGCCCATGGCAACAACTTCATCGGGGTTCACGCCGGTATGCGGTTCTTTACCAAAGAATTCCTGCACGGTTTCGCGCACCTTAGGCATACGGGTCATACCGCCGACCATCACAACATCGTCAATTTCTGATGCGCTGATGCCAGCGTCTTTCAATGCCTTCTTGCAAGGATCGAGCGTCCGCTTGATCAAATCACCAACCAGCTTTTCAAGGTCAGAGCGGGTGATCGATTTCACCAGATGCTTGGGGCCATTTTGGTCGGCAGTAATAAACGGCAGGTTGACCTCTGTGGTCTGCGCTGAAGACAGTTCAATCTTCGCTTTTTCTGCTGCTTCCTTCAAACGTTGCAGGGCCAGCTTGTCCTTGGTCAGGTCAATGCTTTCCGCCTTTTTGAAATCATCGGCAAGAAATTCGACCAGCTTGGCGTCAAAATCTTCGCCGCCGAGGAACGTGTCACCGTTGGTTGATTTCACTTCAAAGACACCGTCACCAATTTCGAGGATCGAGATATCGAACGTACCACCGCCAAGGTCATAGACCGCGATGGTCTTTCCATCATTTTTCTCCAGACCATATGCCAGAGCAGCAGCGGTTGGCTCGTTGATGATGCGCAGGACTTCGAGACCGGCAATTTTACCGGCATCCTTTGTTGCCTGACGCTGAGCATCATTAAAATAAGCGGGAACCGTGATAACGGCCTGTGTCACCGTCTCACCAAGATAGCTCTCGGCAGTTTCTTTCATCTTTTGCAATGTGAAAGCGGAAATCTGAGCCGGGGAGTAATCTTCGCCGCCTGCTTTCACCCATGCATCGCCATTGGAGCCTTTGACGATTTCATAAGGTACCAATTCCATGTCTTTCTTGGTCATCGGATCATCAAACCGGCGGCCGATCAGGCGCTTGACCGCAAAAATGGTGCTTTCCGGATTGGTCACAGCCTGACGCTTGGCCGGTTGTCCGATCAGGCGCTCACCGTCTTTCGTGAAAGCCACAACGGACGGCGTGGTGCGCGCGCCTTCTGCATTTTCAATAACCTTCGGCTTGCCGCCGTCCATAACGGCAACACAGCTGTTGGTGGTGCCCAGATCAATACCGATTACTTTAGCCATTTTTCCCTCAATTCAATTTTCAAACATTTTCTAAAATTAGCAAAATAGCCGCCCGGCCCTTTTGGTATGGCACCGTTACGGCTTCGTGATGCGATATAGGTGGCATTTTCTTGCGCACAAGTCTTGGCATCGGGATGCCGAGACCATACATAGGTATAAACATTGTTTTCGAGCCCAAATTCTGGAGTTTTCAGCCAATCATGACAAAACATCTTTCGATATTTTTTGCTGGCCTTGCTGCGGTTTTTTTGACTTCCTGCGGACAGGGCAATGTCCTGCTTGTGAAGGATGTTGTGGTCAACCTGTCACCGGTGGAGGGCAATCCTTCGGCTGGCTATGCCACGATTGAAGGCGGACCGGAGGATGTTTCGCTGGTCAGCGTGACCGCGGATGACGTGATGCGCATGGAAATGCATGAAACCGTTGAAGAAAACGGCATGGCAATGATGAAAACACTGGGCAAGGTGCCGGTCCCTGCGGGAGAAACCGTCAAGTTTGAGCCCGGCGGAAAGCATCTCATGATATGGGGTATCGGCGGCGGTTCTGTCGCACAGGGTTCGCTCAGAATGATCTTCATATTCTCCAATGATGACCGTATCCAGGTCGATGCCGTTATCAAACAGGCAGGCGCAGCTGCCACCGATGACGAAAAAGCGGACAGCACAGAATAAGTGATAGTGTAAGTGACAGTCGCGGCCAGAT
This sequence comes from Sphingorhabdus sp. EL138, assembly GCF_900258045.1. Lineage (GTDB taxonomy): Bacteria > Pseudomonadota > Alphaproteobacteria > Sphingomonadales > Sphingomonadaceae > Parasphingorhabdus. The sequence continues at coordinate 1,503,312 of NZ_OGVD01000004.1, forward strand.
CAGGACGCATGCTTGCCGAAGCGGAGATCAATTTGTGCCGATCGGTTTTCGGCGACGCAATCGACTATCAAGCCGTTCAGATATTCAATCGCAAATGGTGGCCCTTTCAACCAAAACGCGTGACCATGGCACCGGATGGGAATCTTTGGTTCCATCCCAAAGGCGGCTTGTTCCGGGACGACTATGCTCAAACCGACCTCAACCTGAAGGGGCTTTTCATCCATGAAATGGTCCATGTGTGGCAGCATCAGCAAGGAATATTCCTGCCAATCGCACGGCACCCGTTCTGTCGCTATGATTACAGGCTCATTCCCGGAAAGGCGTTTGCAGATTACGGCATTGAGCAACAGGCCGAGATTGTCCGGCATGACTTTTTGCTCAAGCAGGGCGCGCGGCTAAAAAACGGGTTCCAGCCTGAACAGTTTGTCGGATTGGTTCCGTTTTGATTATGACCAATGACTATTCGCGTGTTCCGCACTTGATGCGGAACAGGGGGTGAGCTGAAGCAAGGGTAGTGAAATGGCGAAACCCGGATATGTGTATATGATGGCCAGCAAACGAAATGGTGCAACCTATCTTGGCGTTACCAGTAAACTGTTGAGGCGGGCCTATGAACACCGCAATGGTTTGATAGAAGGATATTCAAAAGAAAAAAGCTGCAAGCTGCTGGTCTGGTTCGAAGCTTTTGATGATATCGAAGATGCCAGAGCATATGAATGGAAGCTCAAAAAGTGGAAACGGGCCTGGAAACTTGATCTTATAGAAAAAGAAAATCCACAATGGTTGGACTTATACGACAGCCTGGCTTGAAAACGCCCCTTGTTCCGCATCAAGTGCGGAACACAAACTTCCTGACAATCTCCCTAATCAAACAAGTCTTCCAGGAAAGACTTCCGGCGTTTCTTCTTATATTTGCGGTGGTCATAGCTGTCGCTGTAAATCGTGCGATCGGGCCGGTACGTCTGCTGATGTCGCGGTATTTCAGCAGGCCGTGACCTTTCGATAATCTTGTCGATTTCGCCGCGGTCGAGCCACACGCCGCGGCATTTAGGGCAAAAATCTATTTCCACCCCTTGCCTTTCACTGATCGTTAGACTGACATGACAAACCGGACAAGGCATGGTCGGCCCCGTTCGCCGGGCGGGTACCCCATCGGGAGAGTGAGAGTTCATAACATTTCCTGCATTGGGTTTGGGAGCGAGGGAAATCTGGGGGAAGTCGGGAAAGTTCATGGTGGGCGGCATGTATGGGTTTCCGGTGGGGACCGGGGAGTGAAACACGGGACATGCCGCCCAACCATCTGGCCTGTTAGGTTGTAACAGGATCCAGTTCGCGCTTTGCAGCGGCGATCTTGTCCTTGATCTTCAGGCGAATGCGCTTCAGCTGCTGCATTTCCTGTTGCCGGCCAGCGGCGCGGCAATTGTCGATCAAACGGTTAAGCCGGCGGTGGCGTTTTACCAGTTCGTTAACATAGTTTTTCATGGGCGACCTCCTGGGGGTTAAACTGCTTGAACAATATGTGCCAAGGATAGGCCAATTGATCCAATCGAAACGATTGCGCACCATTCATAGTTTTTTACTATTGATGATATTTGACGGAGATACGAACCGCCCATGCGAGCGGGCTCGGCCACCAGATTTATGGCAACAACCCGATCCGCTTTCGCATCATCCAGCGGACAAGCATCAACACCGCCACAATACCCAGACCACTGGCAAGCCCCGTCCAGACGCCAATGCCTTCCCAGCCCTGCCAAAACGCAAGACCGGCGCCGACGCCGATACCGATGAACCAATAGCCCATCAGCGCAAAGACCATCGGCACCGTGGTGTCATGAAGGCCGCGCAGCATCCCTGCCCCGACCACCTGCGCGCCGTCAACAATCTGGAAGATCGCGGCAATCGCCAGAAAACTGACGGCCAGCGCTGCGACCTTTTCATTGCCAGGCGCATTGGCATCGATGAAAATTGAAATCAGGAAATTCGGCGCAAGCACAAAGACGAGCGCCATCGCTGCCATGAACGACGTCCCCAGCACAAAACTGACCCAACCTGCCCGCGTGATCCCGGCATGATCGCGGCGACCATATTGGATACCCACGCGCACCGTGGCCGCCTGCCCGAGTCCCATTGGCACCATGAAGGTCAGCGACGCGAGTTGCAGCGCGATGGCGTGGGCCGCGACGGACTCAGCATTAATCAATCCCATCAGCAATGCGGCCAGGCCAAATACCGACCCTTCCAGTCCCATGGTAACACCGATCGGCAAGCCTAACTTCCACAGCACGCGATAACGCTGCCAATCTGCGGCCCAGAACCGGCCGAATAGATGGTAGCGGCGAAAGCGTTTGTGGAGGATGACCACCAGCACCATGCCGCCGAACATCAACAGGTTCGTCATCACACTGCCGATACCAGCACCGATCACACCAAAAGCGGGCAGACCGAATTTTCCGAAGATGAGGGCGTAATTGAAAAGAGCATTGGCGAGAACCGCGATCACGCTGATGATCAGTGCCCAAACCGGTTGCTCCAGTGCCGAAACGAAGTTCCGCAGGATGATGAAGCACAAAAACGGTAATATCGACCACATATAGGCGGAAATATATAAACCGGCATTGTATGCCAGATCGGGTTGCTGACCGAAATATACCAATATGCTCTCGGTGTTCCACAGCAGCATCCAGAAAGGTATAATAACCGTGACAGCCGTCCAGATTGCCTGCCGGAATGTCCGGCGCACATCGCGCACACTGTGGCTCATGCGGCCAATTTCACTGGCCATCATCGGCGCAGACGCGGTCACCAGACCCATGCAGAAAATCGCGCAGCTCATTGCAAGATTAAAACCGAGCGTCGCCGCCGCCAGTTCACGCGCACCCAGCCAGCCGATCATCAAAACATCCGTCGCGCCAATCAATGCCATGGTCAGGTTTGACAGGATAAGCGGCCAGGCGAGTTTCAGCGTCGTGATCGTCTCATGACGCCACGGGTTTACTGCTGGAAAAGATTGCGCTGCACTAACCATAAAAGCCCGTTAGCCCAGCAAAGCGGGAGGCGCTAGCGAAACTCTCTCCTGTCAGTTTATAGCAAGGACATTTTCACACGAGCCGAGACTGAAAACCTATCGCCGCCGCTCCGCCTTCGGCTCTTCTGGGGCATAGCGCTTTCCGAAAACACTATCCTCATACCATAGTGGCCGGGACGGCGCATTCGCGACCTCCAGTGTCAGCAATCGGAATACATTGGAAAATTTGGCGGACACCGCATAGTCAATCGGCAGGGACAGATCATCTGAAGGCTCATGATAATGTTCGGCAAAGAGCCAGTCCCAGATAGCTTGCCCTTTGTTCTGTCCATTCATATCGGTAAAGCCGTTATAGAGAAAAAGAGCCGGTATGCCCCGTTTGACAAACGAATATTGATCAGATCGGGTAAAAATGCCTTGTGCGGGAAAGGGGTCGGGAGCGAGCGTTAAACCGATTTCAGAAATAGCTGATTGCAGTTGTTCGCCCATTTGAGATTGTTCGGCACCAAATGCGATAACATCGCTGAAGTCGAAAAATGGGGCCCCGCCGTCCAGATTGATATTGGCAATGATCTGATTGCGCGGAACGGTCGGGAATGCAGCGAAGTAATCGGAACCCAGCAGGCCTTTTTCTTCGGCACCAACGGCAAGAAACAGGATCGACCTTGCCGGCGGTTTCTCCTGCGCCGCCACTGCACGGGCAACGTTGAGCATAAGGGCCGTACCAAAAGCATTGTCGAGCGCACCATTGCAAATTTTATCCTCTTCATCAGGAGCGCAAATACCGACATGGTCATAATGAGCGGTCAGCACGACGATTTCATCGGACAGGGCCGGATCTGACCCCGGCAACAAAGCCGCGACATTCCGGGACTGGCGTGTATCATCATGTCGGGTTTGCAGAGACAGTTTGACGCTGGCCTTTGATGGGAAGCCCTTAACCAAACCCGCTTCGCTTTTCGCGATTGCCTCTGCGGCTGTCATAGGCGCGCCTTTGAAGATCGCCTCTGTTGCTTCACCCCGGACAAAGGCGCGTAAAGCGATTTTCGGCGCTACGATATTTGGAGCTCCTGCCGGATCAGTCCAGGTCATATTCCAGGATGCAAATCGCGTTTTCCAAAGATCAAAAGGATATCGTTTCTCGAGCGCCGGCGTCCAGATAATGATGAGCCCGATAGCGCCCTGAGCTTCGGCCATAAGCCGCTTCTGATTGGAAGACCCAAAATGCGCTGCTTCTTCGGAAGGCAAGAAAGACGGCGGACCACCAATGACGGCGACGACTTTGCCGCTGACGTCGAGGCCTCTGTAATCATCAATTCCCAATTCCGGTGCGATGATGCCGTGTCCAGCGAAGACAATGTCGCCGGCGGCGGAGAGGTCCGTGCTTGCAAAGCTGCTTGATACTGCAACGTCGCCGCCATTTTCAAATGACTGTGTCTGTCCATCTGTTTGAATGGAAAATTCGAAATCGGGCAAATCCAACTGCGCCGATCGAAGGGGCACAGCTTGCATGTAACTGTCTTTTTCTCCAGCTGGCTCCAGGCCCAAGGATTCAAACTGAGTGGCAATGTACAGAGCGGACCGCGCCTCGCCGACTGTGCCTGCCTCGCGCCCTTCCATCAGATCATCAGCGAGAAAAGCCATATGTGCCTTGATTGCACGAGAACTCACATCACGATCAGCCTCTGCTACCGGAGCTTTGTCACGAGACTGGGCCAGAGATGGCATAGTCCCAATGAGAAAAAGCGCGCATATCGCACTTACAATAAGGATACGGCCTACCATAGATAAAAAATAGACGAGAACCGGGGTGCCATCAATGCTAGCGAGCCTAATGTATCTAAGGTCCTCGTTTACAACGTGTAAAATCCGATTTGTGAGCGCGCCCTGCTGTCCGCAACATCCCGAAAGCGGACCCTAAACTTACAACTGGCTAAGCAGTAACTTTAGCGACCGGCGATATGTGCGTGATAAGACATTTCCAATCATCACCGGTTCGAGTGAACACATCCGTAACCCATTCATCCGCCTCGATGGGATTACCTTGATAAGCACCAGTATTTTGCCCACGTCCTGTTACAACAGCAATATCGCCATATTGCCTTACCCGTGTAACCTGCTTCGTCATTGTTGAATGCGTGAGAACTCCTGCTTCAATTATGCCGAGAATTGTTTCTCGATCAACCGGGCCGCTTTCTATCGTTACCAATGCCCAATCATCAGTGATGCACTCAGCAATTAGGTTGGCATCGTTCGAAATCATGGCGGCATTGAACCGGTCTTCTACGGCCTGGAATTCATGGAGCAGCTCTGTATAGGATATCATGATTGACCTCCCGTCATATCATCCCACCGTTTCTGCATTTCTTCGGCATCAACCTCCTCGACCTTGCTGGCTACAAACCAACTATACCCATATGGGTCGGCCACCATCCCGGTTCGGTATCCGTGAAACTCCTGTTTCACACTTCTCAATTCTGTAGCCCCCTCTTCCACCGCTTTGGCGACGAACGCGTCGGCATCGGCAACTTCCAGATGTAATTTTACGGGTGACCCGCCGATAGTTTCTGGGCTGGCTGCTCCAAAATCAGGATATTCATCTGAAATAAAAATACGAGACGACCCAAAACGAAGTTCAGCATGTCCTATGCGTTGGTCAGATGGATCAACCAGTTTGAAATCTACGCTCGCACCGAAAGCGCGTGTGTAAAATTCTATCGCCTCGGCTGCCCCGGCGACGGTGATATAGGGGCAAAGGTCGGTAGGAGATGATTGAACAGCCTGCATGGTTATTATCCTTGAGTTTGATTCGTTTATATGTTACGCAACGTAACGTAATTAATCAAGAGACCAATGGTAGATAACGAAAACAGAAGAAAAGCGGGCCGCCCACGTAGTACTAAAGCACGGGAAGAAGTGCTCAAATCCGCATATCGGATCGTTATGGACGAAGGCGTAGGGCGACTGACAATTGAACGGGTTTCCTCCGAGACTGGGGTAGGCAAGCCGACGATATACCGAAGCTGGGCCAATGCACACGAGCTTGCGATGGCTGCCTTTATTGCGCATCCTGATGATGAAGTGCATATACCGAAAGGTACGATAAAGCGCCGGTTGCAAGCGCACTTAAACGGAGTTGTCCAAGCCTTTTCTACTCCTCGCGGCCGTCAAATTACCTTGACTATGGCATCTGCAGAGCAAGAAAGTGAACTGTCAAAGGCCTTTCGAAATCAGATCATCTTAAAGAGCCGGGAAATCGGCAGGAGCTTTCTCGAACAGGAAATCGCTTCTCATGGGGGGAAGTCAACAATCAATATCGAGACCGCCCTCGACATGTTGTACGGGCCGCTGTTTTTTCGGCTCCTCGCCGGGCACGAGCCATTGAATGATAAGCTTGCATCGCAATTGATAGAATTACTGTTCGATGGGATGTCAGCGCCTATGGCCGATATATAGCAGCATCCGATCCTATTGAATCTCCAGCCGCAGAATAGACTAACGTCCGCTTTTGCGCCCATAGCAGACATAGGCATTGTAACTGCTTTATCCCGAAAGTGGACACTTGGGCATGAATTCACCCTATCCCGGCTTGCCTGATTTTCAACAAGGTACGTTTAGTCTGACAGCGCCGTTCCCGCAGATCCCTCATATTGAAGTGTCTTATCGACATTGCCGCGCGTATAGGCGTGATAGCTGCTACGCGTTTCGGCATAGATTCGCCGAGCGATCGGCTTGCCCCAATCCGTCTCGTTGAGTGCTGTGAACAAGGGGCTGACAAACTTATTGCGCCCCATTGTTGCCATAAAGCGTTCGGCTTGCGGAACGGCCGGACCGTATTCATTGCTTAGCGCTGCCTCCAGCCACAGAAACAACACTTCATTGTTGCCAGTTTGCGAAAGCCCCAAGGTCGTGTCTAGTGCTGCCAGTTGCTCGTCAGACAAATCCTGAGGGAGTTCCTCGAGGAAGCGTCGCTGCTCTGCCGCCGTCCAGTCACGCCAGGCATCGACATTGGGCAGCGTTCCCTCGTTCGCATAAGCTGCAGCCGCGCCGTCCACTTCAGCAAAGGCCTGCGGATCGGCTTTCCAAGCGTTTTCCGGAAGGCCGGTGCCATAGACCCATTTGTCCAACATCAATCGTTTTTCCAGTTCAGCATCGTCACCGATCAGCTTCTTGCGCAGATCAGCCAGGAACATTTCGGATGTCACCGGCTCGAATGCGTGACTGTCAAACCACTGGGTCAGCCAGGCATCAAACTTTTCGCGGCCGATAATATTCTCCACCGTGCGCAGGAACACTGTCCCCTTGTCGTAAATCGCGAAGCCCTTTGTATCGAACGGGCTTATTGCATCGGGTGTACGCATGGCTGTGCCTGGATTATCTGCGCCGACTTCATCGATGCCGCCGACCAAACCGGCATAGCTGAGAGCATATTCTTGCTCGGCGCGTTCTTTGCCATAGACTTCTTCGACGATACGGTTCTCGAAATAGGAGGTGACCCCCTCGTTCAACCATCCATCGCGCCAGCTCGAATAAGTGGTCAAATTTCCTGACCAGCTGTGTGCTAATTCATGTGCAACCAGCCCGTTGTTAGAGCGGTCACCCGCAATGAACGTCGGTGTGAGAAAGGTCATCACCGGGTTTTCCATACCGCCATAGGGGAAGGCTGGCGGCAGGATGATCATGTCATAGCGGCCCCAGCGATAGTCACCAAACAATGCAATCCCGGCGTCGATCATCTCTTCTGTATCGCCGACTTCTTGCGCGGCAGATTCGATGACTTCGGGTTCTGCCCATACACCTGAACGCGGGCCAAGCTCGCGAAATTCGATATTACCCGCTGCAATGGCGATCAAATAAGGAGGGACCGGGTTGTTCATCACAAAGCGAAAGTCGCGGCGGTTCCCGTCCTCTGGTTCGGGATCGCCCTGAATCACACCGCTCATGACGACATTCAGAGGTTCGGGCGCCGAGATGGTCGCTTGCCATGTTTGACGGATTCCGGGGCTGTCCTGAGTCGGAATCCAAGTACGGTTATTGATGGCCTGTCCTTGGCTGAAGATGAAGGGATGCTCCCCGCCAGCTGTCTGCTCCGGGCTTAACCACTGCAAGGCCTCGGCCCCAGGAGCAGACACATATTCGATCACGATCCGGTGTGTTGAGGCAAGTTCACCCTCGGCCAGTTCGGCGTCTCGTTCCAGTTTCTGAACCGGAAGCTGGATGGTCAAGGGTTCGCCCTTGCCTTCGACCGTCTCGCCAAGATCAAACGTCAGAGCATTGCCAGCCTCATCGGTGACCGCAGAAACGCGAAGGCCATTGGAATCGAGTATAATCTCGCTTGCCTCGTCCGCCGCCAGCACATCGAGAGTGGCCGTCCCTCCGATAGTCTTCGCATCGAAGTCCATTGCCATATCCAAGTCGATATGCGTCACACGCGCCTCTTGCGGCTTCGCAAAAGTCTGATCATCAAACGCTTCTTCACTTGTCAATATTGGCGCGATTTCGCCCCGTTGATCCGTGTCCTGCGAGACTAGGCCACCGCAGCCGGCAAGGAGGAACAGAAACGGTAATATAAGAAATGAGACGTGAATGCGCATAGGGAAATCCTGATCAGAGAGAATTTTCGGGTGATTTACATCATACGCAGCTGCTTGCCAGCCCCTGATACAATAAAATATCCCCGTCAGCATTCGATAGACGAACCGTTCCGGCTTTTCCAAATTTCTCATGTCCGCTTTTGCGCCCAAAGCGGACATCAGATTGCCGTGTAACCTGCCCTCAGCTTATCCCTTAGTCCGGATAACCCGGCTCTCCGCGGCAATCGTCATCCAGTTCGCCATCGTCATTATAGCCATCACAGCGATCATTCTTGTCGATGAAATAGCCAGCGGCGGCTCCGGCGGCGGCTCCAATGGCTGCGCCTTTCAGGGCATCATCGGTATCACCAGTTACCGCGCCTATAATGGCACCGGTTGCGGCGCCCGCCGCGGCACCTTCACCGGCATAATTGCCGGCACAGGCCGACAGGGACAGGGCCGATACCGCTGTGACCGATAGGATTGACAGTTTTCTTGCAAATAGTCGCATCACCAAAACTCCTGACATTATCTGCCCCCATATGGTCCGGTTAAACCTGCCAATGCTGATCTGGTTCCTGAACATTCCCAATTTTTCGGACGAGTGGAATTGATGGTGCGGTGACGAACACAAATGGAACCGACGGACCTGTCCGGCCTTTCCTACAAGAGCCTGGCTGTGATATTGACGAGCAGCAGCACTCGATGACTTCTTCCAAGCTTTGAATATGCCCGGATCACCGGCGCCGATCTCTCAGTCTTGCTGTGTTCGTGAATATCCGAGCCTGTGAGACTTGTGTGAACTTTGACCTTCGGAACAACGCCAGAACTGTTGCGGCAAAGGCCCAAAAGGACCTTGTAAACTTTGTAATAAAATTACACGGCGCAAACACCCAAAAGGACTGTGTAAAGACTGTAAACTTCGCTGGAAGCCAGGTTCTCCTGAACCGATCCAGGCGATAATTCGGGAAGCCTATTAAAAGTGATCCTCATCCAAATTGATCCTTGCCGCCGCTTCCCTTCCTCTGCCAATAGGCGACGAGGATAAAGGGGATTGGCATAATGCTATCAGCAATCGGATTAATCGGGGGTCTCGCGCTGCTCATCTATATGACGGTGAAAGGCGTAAACATATTGATCGCCGGGCCGATTGCCGCCGCGATTGTTGCGATGACCAGCGGGCTCGCATGGTTGCCGCCCTTAGCCGCAGAGGGCGCGCCGGATTTCGCCACCGCCTATATGGATGGCTTTGTCAGCTTCTTCAAAAGCTGGTTTTTCATGTTCCTGCTGGGCGCGATATTTGGTGAGATAATGGGCGCATCGGGTGCTGCTGCCAGCGTCGCCCATTGGATCATCGAAAAAATCGGTATCAAACACGCCGTGCTCGCGGTGGTCGCCGCCTGTGCGGTTCTGACCTATGGCGGGGTCAGCGTCTTTATCGTTGCTTTTTCGGTCTATTCGCTGGCGGTGCACCTGTTTCGTGAAGCCAATTTGCCGCGGCGGTTCATTCCCGCTGCTCTGGCGTTCGGGTCAGTCACCTTCACGATGACGACCGCGGGAAGCCCGGAAATCCAGAACCTGATCCCGATGGAGTTTCTGGGCACCACGGCTTATGCTGGCTGGGAAGTCAGCCTGGTCGTCGCAGTCTTCATGGCGATTTCCGGCCATTTCTGGCTCAACTGGATGGTGAAGCGCGCGGTCGCCAGAGGCGAAACATTTGTCGGCCGCGAGACGGATGATACAAATACCGACTATGGCGCCCTGCCCGGCCCGCTTTTGTGCCTGCTACCATTGGTTGCCGTGCTCGGCATCTTCCTGATCTTCCAATATCCGCAAGATATGGGCCCGCTTTCGGCCATATTGCCGCAAAACTCGCTCGACAAATGGGCGCTGGTTGCAGCCCTCGGTTCCGGTGCGATTGTTGCTCTGGCCGTCGGCTACCGTAAACTGAAAGCGATGCCGGAAGCCTTTTCGCGAGGGGCGACCAGTGCAGTGGTCGCAATTACCAACACCTGTGCGGTCGTCGGCTTTGGCGCGGTTGCAAAACTGTCACCCGCTTTTCAAGAAGCACTGATAATGGTCCAGAATATCCCCGGCAGCCCGTTGATCGGTGCCGCCATTGCCGTCACGGTAATCGCAGGCCTGACTGGCTCGGCCTCGGGCGGCCAGACAATCGCCCTGCCCTTGATCGCACCACATTATCTCGACGTCGGCGCACAACCGGATGAGCTGCACCGGGTGGTCGCCATTTCCTCCGGCGCGCTTGATAGCCTGCCGCATAACGGTTATGTTGTAACCACCATCAGGGCGGTGTGCGGCGAGACGCACAAGGATGCCTATGGAGCGGTTGGCGCGCTCACCGTGGTGATACCGGTGATCGGCACGATAATGGCAGTGGCGCTATTCACGATGTTCTGATGTCAGGGAGATCATGACCTTAACAACCCGCCGATATAATGCTGCAGATAAGCAGGCCTATATTGCCCTCAATCTCGACTGGATTGAGGAATCCTTCACGCTGGAGCAGAGCGACCGCGACCAGTTGGAAAATCTGGAAACCACCATCCTTACGCCGGGTGGGCAGATAATTGTTGCAGAACTCGACGGAAAAGTGGTCGGTACCGGCGCGATTTTGCCACCACATCATGAGCCGCAGGATGGCCGAAAATGGCTGGAAATAGTAAAAATGGCCGCCCGGAAAGATTTGCGCGGGCAAGGCATTGGTCGGACGGCGCTGGAAGCGCTGATTGCCGAAGGCCGGTCAATGGCAGCCGATGCCATCTGGTTGGAGACCAATAATGATCTGAAAGCCGCGATCCGCCTTTATGAGCGGTGCGGCTTTCAGCATTTGTCTGGTGATGATTTGTGGCCAACTCCCTATGCCCGCTGCAATGTGCAGATGGTGCTGGAGCTTTAGTCTTATTTAAGCCGTTCGATCTTGCTCGCCGCCTCGTCAATAATCGCTGCGACGTCGAGAATCTTCTCAGACCCCTTTTCCTCGTCGGCAAGCCGGATGCGGATAGCGCTTTTCATATTGCTCATAGCGCGGCGGATGGATGCACCATCAGCGGCCTGATCCATCTGCGCAATGCCCTCTAGCCGGGAGAGAATATTGGCAACATGCTTTTCTTCCTCGGCCAGCAACGCGGTTCCTGCATCGGTGATCGAGTAGATTTTCTTACCGCCATCATCGACCATCTCGTCAATCAGATCCATTTCGGCCATCAGCGTTAGAGTGGGATAAACTATACCGGGGCTCGGTGCATAGTGACCGCCGGTCAGCTCTTCAATTTGCTGGATCAAGTCATAGCCATGGCGCGATTCCTGTGAAATCAAGTGCAACAATACCAGCCGCAATTCCCCGCGCTGGAAAACCCGCGCACGGCGTTTGGCTTTCGCTCCTTCAAAAGCGGCAGCAGCAAAGGCACGAGCAAATTTCTGTCCATTCATAGCCCCCCAGCGCTTACCGCGCCGAGAACCCGGTCCGCAATCATTATAGTTTGAATATCGCATTAAACTTCCTTCTATTTATATCTAAGCTGCTTCTAAGATATATCTTTATATTAATCATGCAATGGCTAGATGCGCGAAGAATCGCTAACAGACTAGGAAAGAATGAAAATTTTTAAGGGAAGCTGAAAAAGCCTATTCCGGTTTCTTCGCCACACCTACAAAAGCGGGCCGCAACAAACGGTCCTTGATCATGTAACCGGCCTGCATTTCCTGCACCACGGTTCCGGGTTCTTGCTCATCTGTTGGCACTTCGACCATCGCCTGATGCTGGTTCGGATCCAGCGGCAGACCAACAGAGGCGACACGCTTGATGCCGTTTTTCTCAAACACGGTTTCCAGTTCTCGTCCGGTGGCTTCGATACCGCCGATCAGGCCTTTCCACTTTTCTTCATTCTTGATTTCAGTCGGAATGGCGGCCAGCGCGCGTTGAAGATTGTCGGATACGCTCAACATATCGCGGGCGAAGCCGGTTGCGGCATAGGCTTTGGCATCCTGCGCATCTTTTTCCAGCCGGCGGCGGACATTCTGGGTTTCCGCCTGCGCATAGAGCACCTGCTGCTTGGCTTCGGCCAGTTCGTTTTCAAGGGCGGCGATTCGCTCGTCCTGAGACGGTTCGGCAGCGGCGTCTTCCCCACCTTCTTTCAATGCTTCGGGCACACCTTCCAGCTCGGCTGCGGCGGCTTCGTCCAGTTTCGCATCTTCATTTTCTTGTGGCTTTGTATCACTCATTATTTCGTCACTCATTTCAACAATCTGGACAGCGTTTGTGCTGTGAAATCTACCATGGGTACGACGCGGGCATAGTTCAAGCGGGTGGGACCAATAACCCCGACCACGCCGACTACTTGTCCGTCGCCATCTTTATAGGGGGCCGCTATCACAGATGAACCGGAAAGGGAGAATAATTTATTCTCTGCGCCAATAAATATTTTCGCAGCCTCTGCATCACGGGCATTATCGAGCAGGCGGGCAATTTCCTGTTTGCCTTCCAGTTCGTCAAGCAATTGCCGAACCCGGTCGAGATCGTCCAACGCACCGTCCTCCAGTAAATTGGCCTGGCCACGTACGATGAGGATGGGTCGCTCCGATGGATCTTGCGTCCAGGTCACAAGGCCGCGCTGGACGAGATCTTCTGACGCTTTGTCTATAGCCGTTCGGCCAGCCTGAATATCGCGGTCGATCCGGGACAAAGCCTGTGACAGCGTCATCCCGCCATATTGGGCGGTGAGATAATTGCCGGCCTCAATCAAGGCCGAATCCGATATGCCAATGGGTAGATGGAGAACACGGTTTTCCACACCACCATCCTGTGAGACGAGAATGGCAAGCCCCTGCCCTTCCGACAATTTCACAAAACTAAACTGTTTGAGCGTCGGTTCGCGCTTCGGCACCATGACCAAGCCGGCGCAAGAAGACAGACCTGACAATATGCTGGTCGTCGCGCGCAAAGCGTCTTCGACCGGGCCGCTCTCGCTAATCTGGCTCTCTATTGCATCGCGCTCCTCCCGCGACGGCTCCGCGGCCTGCATCATACCGTCAACGAACAGCCGCAGCCCCAATTCCGTCGGCATCCGCCCGGCACTGGTATGCGGTGCAGCAAGCAGGCCCAGCTCTTCCAGATCCTGCATGACATTGCGGATCGAGGCGGGCGAAAGCTCCAATCCCGGGGCCTTCGATATGGTTCGCGAACCGACCGGAGCACCGCTATCGAGATAGGACTCCACCACCACGCGGAAGATATCGCGAGTGCGGTCGTTCATTTCGGTAATGGGTGTGGTGGTCATAGATTGGGTCTAGAGGCTGTCTAAATTTTGCTGCGATAGCGAAGTTTCGAAGAGAATGGCGGTCTAACGGGCATGAGGTCAATAATCTCCTGAATAACATCAGTCTCTTGAATGATTGCCCTTTTGCAGGCCTGGGAAACGCGATTTCCATTTAGTTCATAGGTGTATATCAGCCGGACAATTACAAGCCCTTTCCTTTCCATTGAGAGGTTTATGTCGGGCAAACTGTTATGATGTATTTCGCACAATGGATTCGGACTATATGGAGCATTTTCTATTGCTTCAAACTTTCCTCTCCATTCAATTTTTCGCAGTTTCTCTTTGAACTCGTTGAATAGTTTATCGTTCAACGAAACCGTATCTGTCCGAAAATCGTCTTCTGGATTCCGAAAACACCCGTGATGGCCGGGTTCGCCTTCCTTGTTCCAATAAATCGTTCCATCACCGTTAGAGTCAATTTCTAAGCTCACAAAGGCTGGACATAATTTTTTGGCAGCTACCTCCGGTCCTACAATCTCCGCGCTTAAATAAAAGCTATCGGCATTCGTTGGATCCACGGATATCGTCTTTGCAGGCTCTTCAAAAGAGCACCCTGACACAAACAGAACAGCTGTCATTGCAACCATGCTGTAGATTAGATTGTGCACACTGCTTTCCTCCTTGGCATCGTTAAGAACTATACCTATTGCATCTCAGCAAGCCACAGGAGAATCACAAATGCGCCCATCAGGACGCGCGCTGGACGAGATGCGCGCTATCACAATCGAGACCGGATATACCAAACATGCAGAGGGCTCTTGCCTGATCAGCTTTGGTGAAACGCGGGTGCTATGCACCGCCAGCATCGAAGAGCGCATCCCGCCTTGGCTTCGCGGCAAAGGCGAAGGCTGGGTTACCGGCGAATATTCAATGCTACCCCGCGCCACCCATACCCGTGGTTCTCGTGAAGCAGCTCGCGGCAAGCAATCCGGTAGAACCCAGGAAATTCAACGCCTTATTGGCCGCTCTTTACGCGCTGTAGTCGACCTCAAAAAACTGGGGGAACGCCAGATCACGCTTGATTGCGATGTGATACAGGCGGACGGTGGTACGCGGACCGCATCCATCAGTGGTGCCTGGGTCGCGCTGCGTCTGGCAGTGAACGGTCTGCTCGATGAGAAACTGATCAGCGAAGATCCCATTGAACAGAAAATCGCAGCCATCAGCTGTGGTATCTATAACGGCAATCCCATGCTCGATCTCGACTATGATGAGGATAGCAATGCCGGTGCCGACGCCAATTTCGTTCTGACCGGCGACGGCAATATTGCCGAAGCGCAGGCAACCGCAGAGGGCGAAACATTCGATGATGAAGGTCTGATGCGCTTGATGCGTTTGGCCAAAATCGGATGCAGTCAGATTTTTGAGGCACAAGACAAAGCGGTTTCGTAAGAACAACCATGACCGAACACCGCAAACTGTCTCCCGGTAAACTGATCATCGCCAGTCACAATCAAGGCAAGGTTAGAGAAATTCGGGCGTTACTGGCTCCTTTCGGCATTGAACCGGTATCCGCTAGTGAATTGAACCTGCCGGAACCGGAAGAAACCGGCACAACATTCGCGGAAAACGCGCTGCTGAAGGCTCATGCCAGTGCCCAAGGTGCGGATTGCGTTGCACTGGCAGATGACAGTGGACTGTACGTCGCGGCGTTGAATGGCGCGCCGGGCGTTTATACTGCGGATTGGGCAGAGGCCGATATCTATGAAGGCGGCCCGGGTCGCGATTGGTATATGGCCATGGGCAAGGTGGAAGGGAAGTTATCCGAACTAGGGCCTGATACAGATCGCAGCGCCTATTTTACCTGCACCCTCGCTCTCGCCTGGCCGGATGGGCACGCAGAGCTATTCGAAGGTCGTGTGCATGGCAATCTGGTTTGGCCGCCCCGTGGAACCATGGGTTTCGGTTATGATCCGGTCTTCCAACCCGTCGGTTTTGAAAAGACCTTCGCCGAACTCGATCCGCAGCAAAAGCACGATATCAGCCACCGCGCCGATGCGTTCGACAAGCTCGTCAAAGCCTGTTTCGACCAGCCTGTCTGATCAGGGGACGGTTCTACCAATAAAGTTACCTGGTGGACTATAACGACACACCAAGACATCGCCTTGGCTATTGCTGGCAAGACCGCAGCCGATCTTGGTCGTCTGGCGCCAGATGATTTGAGTATAATGGCCCACGTCCTGCCACCTGCCTGTCGTGCTGACATCGGGAAACGTGCCCGGCACGAAAAACTGTTTTTCGTTGATCCAGCCATCAACCATATTCTGAAAAGAAAAGGCTCCTGCCGTTCCTGCCCACAGATTCTCACCCTGATTGGGCCGCGAACTGCCAGGACTATGTTCAAATCGGCCATTGGCAATCAATGTTTCGGCATAATCGAGGGCTGCTGCGTTGAGCGCAGCATCCAACTCAACCGGAGGCACACCTACTTCGGCGCGCGCCGCGTTGTGAGAGGCCAGCATAACGTCGAGCATTGCACTGCTCGGCGGGGTTGGAGTGGGTGTTGGCGTTGGGGTCGGAGTGGGAGTTGGTGTTGGAGTAGGCGTGGGTGTGGGCGCCGGCGTTGGAGTAGGCGCAGGTGTAGGTGTAGGTGTAGGAGCCGGCGTCGGTGTTGGGCTCGGTGAACCGGGAAGTGTAACCTGCGAGTTACCACTGCCACTTTCGCCACCACAACCGGCAATCAAGACCAGCATTGTTGCTTGCACCAATGTGCGGGGGTACCTAGTGATACGTCGATGTTTCATGCTTCATCCTCCACCCATGCAGCAAAGTCAGCAGATGAGGATGCACTTGCCCTCTATATCCATTGGCCTTTCTGCATCGCCAAATGTCCCTATTGCGACTTCAACAGCCATGTTCGTGATCAAATTGACCATGATGCATGGCGTACAGCCCTTCTTCTTGATCTCAGGCATGAATATAAAGTTAATGGTAACAAACAGATAAGCTCGGTTTTCTTCGGCGGTGGCACTCCGTCGCTTATGGACCCTCGGCTCGTCGCGAAACTGGTTGAGGAAGCTGATATCCTATGGGGCCTGACAGATCATTGTGAAATCACCTTGGAGGCTAACCCATCTTCTGTTGAAGCCAACCGTTTTGCCGACCTTTCCCATGCTGGAGTGAACCGTGTTTCGCTGGGATTACAATCACTTGATGATGAGACGTTGAAATTTCTGGGCCGCGCTCACGATGTTGCAGAAGGGTTGTCAGCACTGGACACGGCGCAGCAGAATTTTGACCGGGTCAGCTTCGACCTGATTTATGCACGGCCTGGCCAATCTCTGAGGGATTGGCAGTCCGAATTGGAAAAATCTCTCGGTTTTGGCACCGATCACCTGTCCCTCTATCAGCTTACCATAGAGCCCGGCACACGCTTTGAAACGTTAGTGCGGACTGGAAAACTTGTTCCCGCGGATGATGATCATTGCGCGGACATGTTCGAACTAACCCAGGAACTGACCCAGGCCGTCGGCCTTCCCGCATATGAGATCAGCAATCATGCCCGGCAGGGTCAAGAGAGCCGACACAATCTAACTTATTGGCGATATGAGGACTATGTCGGCGTGGGTCCCGGCGCGCATGGTCGGCGACTGAACAGTGCAACAGAGCGGCACAAGAAGCCCGAGAATTTCCTATCCGCAGTACAGCGCAACGGCAATGGCCTTAAATTCGAACAGAGCTTGTCTCCTGAGGTCAGGGCCACAGAAGCTTTGATGATGGGGCTGCGGTTGGCCGAAGGGGTAAATCTGACGGCACTGGAGAAAAAAACCAATCTCGTGACCGATCAAATGATTGATCTGCATCAGGTTGAGAAACTGACGGCCTTGGGATTGCTTGAACCAAGCGCCGATCGGTTGATGGTGACCGCAAGGGGCATGCCACTTCTTGATGCCATTTTACCGAAAGTTATAGCGGATTCGCTTCGCACCTGAATTGAGGTTTCAAATTCCACGTTTGGACTTTGAAGGACTGGCTGCTAGATTCGGTTGCATGGAAAGCGCCAATGCCCTCATCGAGAAATTCTCTCGCCATTTGCGCGAAGGTCGGCGACGCTCGCAACACACGGTACGCGCTTATGTAACAACGGCGGAGCGGTTTTGTGCATTTCTGACAGAACATCTTGGCGCTGCCGTGACTATAAAACAAATCAAAGCCCTCAAGCAGGCGGACATTCGATCCTATCTAGCCTTTCGCCGCGCTGATGGATTAACCAATAACAGTGCAGCCAGGGAACTATCCGCGATACGTTCCTTCCTTAAGTTCGTTGGCGGAGACGACAGTCAGATACCCAAAATCAAGGGACCCAAGGTTACACGCGGCGTTCCTCGTCCGGCCTCGCCAGACGATATTGTAGCGATAGCTGAGGATATTGCAGAAAACGCAAACGCCGATTGGGTCGGCGCACGCGATTGGGCGGTTCTTCTATTGCTCTATGGATCGGGTTTGCGAATTAGCGAAGCGCTGGCCCTGACCGGCAATGCCCTTCCCTTGTCCGACACGCTGCGCGTCTCCGGCAAGCGCGGTAAGACCCGGATCGTGCCGCTACTACCTCAAGTGCGAGAAGCGATAGAGCATTATATCGATCTTTGTCCGCATGCGATGATGCCTGATCACACCATTTTTCGCGGAAAGCGAGGTGGCCCGTTATCACCCAATCTGGTCCGCCGCGTTGTCCGGCAAGCACGCACAAAACTTGGTCTGTCAGACAAGACCACACCCCACGCTTTACGTCACAGCTTTGCCACCCATTTACTAGCCGGTGGAGCCGATTTGCGGAGCCTGCAAGAATTGCTCGGGCATGCGAGTTTGAGTAGCACTCAGGTTTATACAGCCGTCGATGCCTCGCATTTGCTTGATGTCTATCAGAATGCGCACCCCCGGGCGAGCTGAGTTTGCCGCCTAGGTGGTCTCGGCTTTTCAGCCAAATGGGACTTGTAAAGGGAATCGAACAGAAATCGTAGCGACTTTAAACGGTCGACAACGACAAAAAAGGAGGAGCGGTGGCCGCTCCTCCTTGTATTGACCTGTCGAGATCGCGGGTCGCTTCCGATCCCGATCAGATCAGCACTCCTTGTCATCTTCCTTCTTGCGGAAAATATTGCCCAGACCACAGCCGACTTTCTTCGTAACCTTGCCGGTATTTTCCAGATGATGCTTGGCGCGGTCACCCATGACTTTTGCGGTCGCTTTGACAGGCTTGTCGCTGGCCAGGGCCGCCCGGTAAGCTGCGCGCCGTTCCCTGCCACTTTGCAGGTCCATACCGGTGGCATTTTCGACTTTCGCACGATTTTTATCGCCATAGGCTCGCAGATTCTCCTTCATCTTTCCCTTTGTGGTGAATGTTTCACCAATTTTGCGGAAATTCTCCCGGTGATGCGCTGCACGTGCCTTTGCGACGTCACCCAAGGTTACATCCTTGTCGAAAATCGCGGATCCATATTGGAACGTGGTGGAGACCGGATCCTGTATATCGGCTCCGGTGACGGCCTCAATGCCTTCGGTCGCGGCGATTTCAGCCACCACTACAGCCGCTCCTACGCCTGTGCCTGCCATCGCCGCGCGGCCCGCCTTGCCTATTTTTCCGGCGGTCGCTCCGGCTTTGGCCATTTTGGCAAGTTTAGCAGCGTCTGCAGCGGTGGATGCGGCTTTCAATCCGCCCGCACCGCGCGCCACCTGCGCCGCACGACCAGCTTTGTTCAGTTTAGAAATATCACCAGCCTTGTTAATGCGCTGCATCAGCTGGGCTTCGCTAGTGGCTCCGCCGATTCCGCGGGCTGCCTGAGCGGCTGTGCCTTTCCCGACAAGTCGTCCGGTTCCCTTGGGACCGGCATTTTTCAAGATCTCACCTCTAAGGCGTCCTTCGGTCAGTTTCGTTGCGGCTGTACCACCGCGAGGAATCCTTCCGGCCGAGCCAACCATTTTGGCGGTCTTGCCGATGGATCCGCTTGCCTTGTAGGCGATACCTCCGGCTACCACTGTACCAATACCCAGCTTGGCCCCGTCGGAAAGACCGCCTTCATCGGCGCTGTCACTGCTGCTGGTGGCAAGTTCGGCCTGCCCGGCTACGCCCGGGGGTAAAAGACCACAGTTGCCACACCGCTCCACGAAAGGCTCTGTGACGCCCGGTTCCAATGCCGGTTGAGCTTCAATTCTGGGTTGCCCGACAACGCCGGGTTGTGGCGGCCCCAGCGCATGTGGTTGCGGTCCGGGGGCATTCCGATATTGGGCGGGCTGCCGGCTATCCTGTATCGCCGCAATAAAATGCTGAGGATAAAACAGCTCGACCGGGTCAAGATGGTAAGTGACCGGAACCAATGATGCGACCGTCGCCGTGATCGAACCGTCGTCCTGAACCACCATATTGGCCTTCGCCATCAGGGGCAGGTCGTCCGCCACATAAACATTGGGTGCTTGCTGTTTGAAATTGCGCAGCACAACCATGTCAGGCTGAATTTCAAAGACAAATGCGTGGATCCAGCTCTCAAGCGCGTAAGCACGTCCGGCCTCGACTATAATATGCTTGCCCAGCTCGCGAATTTGCCAGACGCCATCAATAGCCATGGGCTGCGCGACCGCTACCTGATCCGCTTTTGGCAGTAATCCAGGAATCTGTGCCTGCGCCGTTTGATGTGGCATTGGAGCTATGACCGCACCAGCCACAGCCAGCGTCAGCAAGGCGCCTGAAATTTTCAAACCGATTTTTCTACCCCGAATGGTATTGCTTCCCTTTTTCATCGTCTCTTCCTTCTCATTGGAGGTCGATACGACCCCACTCCCTGTCATCCTGAGTAGCAAGGAAGGTTGTGACGCTGAATGAGGTGAATCCCCCATTTCAAAATCTGGGCGTCCAAGGGTAATCAGCGATCATGCCAACCATTACTTCAGACAGTATATCTTTTAAGGGATCAGATTTCCGCCGCGGGGTCGATCAAACCTTCCCGCAGCGAATGGGCAATCAGTTGCGCGACCGAATGCACATCCAGTTTCTGCATCAGATTGGTGCGATGGCGGTCCACGGTCTTGGCGCTAATACCAAGATGCGCGGAAATTTCCTTGTTCGATTGCCCGGCGACAATCAGGTTCAATATCTGTCGTTCCCGATCGGTCAGGATGCTCTGTTGGGGTGCGTTGTCCAAGATGCTTGTGAAAAATGGCGAAATATACCGGCCGCCTTGCAAGATCATCGGCACATTCTGATAAAGATCCTCATTGTCCTCAGCTTTGGAAAACAGACCATCCACACCAGCCTCCACAAGTTCGCTGACTTTTCCCATCGCAGATATGCCAGTAAACACGATAACCCGGGTGTCGGGCGACCAACGCCGTGTTTCGACGAGCACTTCAACGCCCCCCGCGATCGGCATCGACACATCGAGAACAAGCATATCAGGCCTATGTTGTTTGACGGCGCCAATAGCATCCAAACCATTGCCGGCTTCTCCCACCACCTCGATATTATGTCCGTCAACAAGCCGCTCGTTTTCAAGAGCGGCTTTCAATCCCGAACGGACGATCGCATGATCATCGGCAATAACGGCGGTAAAGTGGCTCATTTCAAATTTCTGCTCTGCTTGCCTTGGGGCATTTTCCTGTTCTACAATATCGCACAAATGATTGTAACCTATGACATTTCTTAGCGTGATCGCACCATATTTCAAATCAACTTTGCGCTTCTTAGCGTTCATGATCATTCTTGTTGCGGTCTCGATTTGGAAGGCTGGGCCGGCAATGGCCGCTCCGGCTCTTCCATTTACGTCCGGCGAAAACCGGACTGATCTGGGTGATTATGTAGTCTATAGTCTGGGCGAAAACCGACCGCTTGCAGAAATGATTTTGGAATATGAGGCGGGCAAATTTGGATCCGGCGTGCCTGTATCCGAAGAGGAATTTACGCCCTATTCCGACCTTTGGTCTGCCCTCGCCGTAAAAAATATCTCAAAACCAGATGGGCGGCTGGCAGATCAATGGATTGTCAATTTTGACGCATTTGCCGTGCGGGATGCAGATATCGTTCTGGTCAGGCAGTCTGGCGATGTCGACAGATTACTCTCTTTCTCTTCGGCAAAACCTTATGACCCGACAATATTGAGTGGCACTCAGCTGAAATCCAAGCCGCTTATTTTACGGCCCGGAGAAACGGCCACTCTCATGGTTCGGACATCCAAGCTTATGGCAGCGGCGCCCAGTCTAGCGATCAGGGACGAAGCGGAGCTGGTTGAACATGAGCTGCGCACGGCAGCACTCAACGCGGCTTTCTACACGCTCGCCATATTCGGACTGATTGTCATGCTGGGGGTCAACATTTCGCTGAAAAGCTCTGTTGGAATTCGATACGCTCTACTTTTCTGCCTGCTGCTCGCCGCCTTGTCCTTCGACGACAATATCCCACTCCGGTTCCTCTATCCAAACCATCCGGAATGGAATCCCTATATCGGCTTTCTGATCAGCTATGCCTGCATCATGTTCGGTTTTTACGTGGCAGGCTATTCAATGGTAACCCGCAAAGGCAGTCACCCGTGGTCCAGACACGTCCAATGGCTTGCATTACTGCCCATCGTAACGTTGGTAATGATCCCCTTCCTGCCGCGCATCACGAGCTACAAGATCCAGCTGGCTTGGACAGGCATCATGTGTTTGTCCCATTTCCTGCCCCTCTATTGGTGGGAGAAATCCGCCAATCGCAGATTGTACGAGATGTGGGCTGGACTGATCATCATTTTCATTGCGTTTTTGGTCTACGCAACACTGATGTTCAGCGGTTATCTGGAAAACCAGATCGTCCTGCGGAATTTTGCCAAAACGACATTCATCATAATTGGAACGCTCGTAATGCTTGGCCTTACTTACGGGATCATTTCCCTGCGTAGGGAGCATGACCGGGCTTTGGAAGAGAAAATCCGTGTCCTAAAAGAGGATGCGGAAAAAAGCCAACGTCTACTAGAGGCCGAAAAAAACTATTCGCGTGCCCGCGATCAGGCCGCGCTGCGCCAGCGCCAGCTGGCAACCGCGTCGCACGATATAAAGCAGCCGCTAACCAGCCTTCGCATGACACTGGATGGGGAAACCACCAATCTGGGAGACACGACGAAAAGGAATATTCGCGAGGCGCTCGATTATCTCGAATCACTTTCGGGAGATTATCTGGTTGAAAGCCGTCCACAGATTGATGAACCTGCGATCAAGGAACAGCAGAAAGCAGAGGAACCCTATTCTCTTTCGATGATCTTTCGAACCGTGGGGCAGATGTTTCGTGAAGAAGCAATTTCCAAGGGCCTCCAGCTTCGGATTGTCAACAGCAATATTCAAACCACCATACCGCCACTGGCTTTAATGCGGATTGTCAGCAACCTTGCCTCCAACGCCATCAAATATACCAACAAAGGCAGGATATTGATCGGAGCGAGACGTCGCGGATCCGGATTCGTGATCGTCGTTCTGGACACCGGCCCCGGCATGTCGGAGGCCGAGATTGTCCAGTTTCAATCAGCATATGAGAAAGGCGACAACTCAAAAGGCGAAGGCCTGGGCCTGGCAATCTGCATTGAGTTGGCTGAACAACATGAATTGACCCTGGAAATAGACGCAAAGCCCGAACAAGGCACGTGTATACGCATCATTGCAGATATGAGCCAAAATCAGATTAATCAGTTGTAGATCGTCCCGGCCTCATGTTGGGATGAAACGAACATTCTCAATTCAAGTCAAACGCCGCTCTATCGCATCCCAGATCATCCCGGATGTGTCAGTGCCATTAAACTTGTCGATGGCCACAATTCCCGTCGGGGATGTCACGTTAATCTCGGTCAGCCATTTTCCACCAATCACGTCTATGCCGACAAAGATCAGCCCGAGCCTTTTCAAATCCGGCCCCATCGCTGCGCAAATTTCCTTTTCGCGGTCAGTTAACTCTGCCGCCTCGGCATAGCCGCCCTGGGCGAGGTTGGAACGAAATTCGCCTTTGCCAGGCTTGCGGTTGATTGCACCTGCCACTTCACCGTCCACCAGAACGATACGTTTGTCGCCATCCTGGACCTCGGGAAGGAAAGGTTGGATCATATGAGGTTCTGGCCAAGTCTGGTTAAATACTTCAGTTAAAGCACTCAAATTACTGCCATCTTCAGGAATCAGAAAAATGGCTTTGCCGCCGTTGCCATGCAAGGGTTTGACGACAATGCCGCCATGCTCTTCCTGAAAGGCGCGGATTTCATCAATATTTCGCGTTACCAGCGTGGGCGGCATATATTTGGCATAGTCCAGCACATAAACTTTTTCAGGCGCATTGCGGACCGATACCGGATTGTTGACGACCAGCGTTTCGTCTTCGATCCGCTCCAGCAGATGGGTTGCCGTGATATAGCCGACATCAAAAGGCGGGTCCTGCCGCATCAACACGACATCGATATCGCTGCCGAGGTCTAACCTTACCTGTTCACCAAATTCATAATGATCACCGTGCACTTGTTGGACCTTTACCGGATGTGCCAGCGTAGTCAGACGGCCCGCCAGATAGGTCAGGTCTTTGACATCATAATGATAGAGTTTGTGACCGCGTTTCTGTGCGGCGATCATCAGTGCGAAGCTGCTGTCCCCGCCGATATTGACGGTTTCCATGGGATCCATTTGCACGGCAATTTTCAAAGTCATAAGAGTGCTTTCTCAAGTCATTGGGGTCGCGACGGGATCAAAACCCGTGCCAGACATTGGGTAAATGGGTTGGCAGACGGCGCGGCGCAACCAAAATTACATCAATCCGCGCGTCTTCGCCATTTTGGCAATATTCCGAATAGAGAATTTCCGCCGCGGCAGCGACCCGTTTTAGCCGATGATGATCAATCGCGGTCTCAAGATCTTTCGCTTTTGTCCGTGCTTTCACCTCAACAAATGCGACGAGCCCGCCTCGCTTGGCTATCAGGTCCACCTCACCGCGCGACGTACGAACGCGCCGCGCCAGTATACGCCAGCCATGAAGTCGTAACCAGCCTGCGGCGACGCTCTCCGCGCGTCGTCCCTGCTGTTCGGCGCGCTCCCTTTTCGCAGCAGGATGTTTCATTCCTATGCTTCCGCTTTCCAGCGGGATGCCATTTCATAAAGTTCTTTCCGATCAACCCCATAAGTGCGCGCCACTTCTCCCGCCGCCTTCGAAGCAGGAAGCCGCCGCAATGCAGAGCGCAAAGCTTCCTCGATATCCGCGCTACTCACCGGCTCCGCCGCACCCGGTGGCCCAATGACTACGACAATCTCGCCTTTTGGTTTTTCATCGGCATAGCGGCCTGCCAATTCTTGCAGGCTTCCGGTGACCGTTTCCTCAAACTTCTTGGTAATCTCTCGAATGACAGCGGCTTGACGTTCTCCCAATTTATCGAACGCATCCGCCAGCATGGCGCCGAGCCGAGACCCGTTCTCGTAGAAGACCAGCGTCGCCTTGATCGGTTTCAACTCCGTCAACGCCTCACTCCGCGCTTTCATCTTGCTTGGTAAAAAGCCCTCAAACAAAAACCGATCACTAGGCAATCCGGACAAGGTCAGCGCAGCAATAACCGCACTTGGCCCCGGCACTGTCGTGACATATGCACCTTGCGCCCGCGCATCTCGAACGAGCTTGTAACCGGGATCGGAGATCAGCGGTGTCCCCGCATCACTCACAAGTGCGACAATTTTACATCCTATAGCAGTCAAAATTTCCTGCCGCTCCCGCTCTCCTTTATGGTCATTATAGACCTTTATTTTTCCCTTTTTACCGATGTGATTCAAAAGCTTGCCGGTCACTCTTGAATCTTCGACTAAGATAAGGTCAGCGATTCCAAGGATTTCTTCGGCCCGATGCGACAAATCTCCGAGGTTGCCGATTGGTGTAGCGACGATATACAGGCCATGTTCAATGGGAGCAGACATAATGAACGCCATGACAGATAATTTGCATATAGGACAGGATGAAAAAACATCCCCCCGGATCACATCCGCACCTGTCCGCGAAGGACGCCGCAGCCTTCTGAAATATGCTGGGCTCGCCGGGATCATTTTCCTGGCAGGCTGCGAATCCGTAGTACCGCGCGGCGGTGAGCGTCCGACAAGACCGACACCAACGCCGCCACCGGTCACAGGTGAATTGCCGCAAGATCAAAAACACCATCGTATTGCGCTGCTGGTTCCCCTATCCGGTAAAAATGCCGGTGTCGGGCAATCCCTGGCCAACGCAACAACAATTGCTCTGCTCGACACCAAAGCACAGAATATCCGCATGACCAGCTACGATACAGCCAAGGGCATTACTGCTGCTGCCCGTAAAGCCGTTGCGGATGGCAATAAACTTATCATTGGACCTTTGCTGAGCGATAATGTCGTAGCGACCGCCAATATCGCCCGGCCTGCCGGCGTTCCGATTCTCAGCTTTTCCAATGATGCCGGAGTTGCCGGAAACAATGTTTTCCTGCTCGGCCATATCCCGTCGCAATCGATCAATCGCGTTGTCAGCTACGCCAAGTCAAAAGGCATGAACCGTTTCGCCGCTTTGGTCCCCAATGGGGTTTACGGTCAACGGGCGTCTTCGACATTGCTGCGCTCAGTCAAAAATGTCGGCGGAACGGTTGTTTCGATCCAGAATTTCAACCGCGACTCTCAATCTGTAGAAGCCGCCACCAAGAAACTGTCGCAAAATGGCGACTTTGACGCGGTCTTACTGGCCGACAACGGCACCATGGCGATCAAGGCCGCGCCCTATATTCGGCAAAATGCAAGCGGTAGCGCCAAAATTCTTGGTACCGACCTTTGGAATACAAGCAGCAAGCTTGCCGGATCACCATCGATGCGCGGCGCATGGTTCGCCAGTGTTTCAGACACCCTGTATCGGCAATATGCCAACAAGTATCGCAGTCGCTATGGCCGCGCGCCTTTCCGGCTTTCAAGTCTTGGCTACGATTCGGTTCTACTCACTGTGAAAGTGGCACAAAACTGGAAAGTGGGCACTCCCTTCCCGATCAATCAACTGACTGATTCCGGCGGGTTCATCGGATTGGACGGCGTCTTCCGCTTCCGTCGCAACGGCATTTCCGAACGTGCATTGGAAGTTCAGGAAATCCGAAATGGTAGCTTTAGCGTGGTAGACCCGGCACCCAAGGGGTTCTAATTTATGCTCTGCATCTCGTGCAGAGCATAAATATTATCCAATATTCTGACCGGTGTCTTTCCAGTCTGCCAGAAAACCCTCAATACCCTTGTCTGTCAGCACATGCTTAAACAATCCACGAATAACGTTCGGAGGCATAGTGGCCACATCTGCTCCAATTCGAGCAGATTCCAGAACATGAACAGGATGGCGGATAGAGGCGACCAGAATTTCCGTATCAAAGGCGTAATTGTCGTAAATCAACCGAATGTCATCGATCAGTTTCATGCCATCAAAGCCGTTGTCATCATGACGTCCGACAAAGGGTGAGATAAAGCTCGCTCCCGCTTTGGCCGCCAGGAGTGCCTGATTGGCAGAGAAACATAACGTGACATTGACCATCGTGCCGTCGCCGGTCAGCGCCTTGCAGGTTTTAAGGCCGTCAATGGTCAGTGGCACCTTGATACAAACATTGTCTGCAATTTTGCGCAGCACCTCTGCTTCTTTCATCATCGTTTCATGATCGAGGGCAACGACTTCTGCAGAGACTGGGCCGTCAGTCAGACCGCAAATTTCCTTGGTAACCTCCATAATGTCGCGACCGGATTTCTTGATCAGTGACGGGTTGGTCGTCACGCCATCGACCATTCCCGTGGCTGCCAGATCAGCAATTTCAGAGGTATCAGCAGTATCAACAAAAAATTTCATAACTTCCGGCTCCCGATGCGGATATGGTGGTGACGATAGCGAGTCGCCTAATCTCTTTCCTAGAGACGCGAAACCGGCCGTGCGGTCAAGCTGTGCAGAAAGCTGTGGATAGTCTGTGGGCCAAGCCCAACCAAGCAGCTTTAGGTCAAACCAAACACGCCAATCAGCAATGGATCATTGGTAGCTTCCGGATTGGCCCTGATTTTCGCTTCCTGCTCGCCGATCGACCGATAAATGGCATCACTGACCTTATCCGTCACATCACCGCTAATATCTGCAAAATTGATATCACTGACCTGCGAAAGCACAAGATTGATAATCTCGTTGTCGAACAGGTTTAGTCCCTTGCTGACACCTGGCAATATCTGGGTCGCAAGCGACGCACCGAGCTGACTCTGCAGCAGGTCCGTTGCGGCCCGGTCCCCACCTTTGATGATCGTGGCGGCATCCGCAATACTCATACCTCTAATGGTATCAGCAATAATCGGAGCTGCCAGTTCCGCCCCTTTCTCAGCCGCGCGATTAACTTGCTTGAGGAGACGTTTCTGAATCGGTTTGGACCTCAAAAGAGCGGTGGCAATATTCGTAACGCGCGTCCCGCCCAATCTTTCCGGCACCGATATGCGAGCAATCTGGCTATCGAAAAACCCATTGGGCTGCATGAGTTCAGCAAAGGCATTTTGCGACGACAAGGTCAAAAGACGCCTTACCGCTTCGGTCAGACTCAGCGATGGCAAGCTGGCACAGCCGGTCAGCGCAAGCACCGTACCAGCGGTGCCTACGGCCAAAAATTTACGCCGATCGAAATTTTTCATGATCTTACTCCCCTAATCCCTCACACACTGCATAGCAGCTGGTGACGCAATCCCAAACCATGCCTATACGGACCAGATGAATCGCGTCCATGATCCTGCCAAAGACCGGGCCAGAGTGCTGTTACTCAACGCCGCCCTGGGGCCGCTCGATTACCGGATACCCGAAGGCATGGATGCGCGTCCGGGTTCAATCGTGATGGCGCCGTTGGGCCCGCGCAAATTACCAGGTGTGGTTTGGGAAGCGGAGAGTTTTCCCGTGGACGAGATTGATGCAAAGAAACTGCGTCCTTTGCTGGAATTGCGCGATGTCCCACCCCTTTCCTCACCGCTGAGGCGATTGATTGAATGGACTGCGCGCTATTATTTTGCTGCGCCAGCCTCGGTGTTGCGCATGGTCCTTTCAAGCGGAGCGGCCTTTGCGGACAATCGTCCGATCAGCGAATATCGACTGAACAGAAATGTCCCGGACCGGATGACACCACAACGCGAACAGGCGCTCGAAAAACTGGTTGATGTCCAGGGCACGATCAGCGAGCTGGCTTTCAAAGCAGATGTATCTGTCGCGGTTATAAGAGGGCTTGAAAAAGCAGGCGCATTGGACCGGCACGAGGTATCGGCCTTTGCTGATATCAAGCAACCTGATCCGGACTTTGCCAAGGTCGATCTCAGCGATGATCAGACCCAGGTTAGCGATATCTTGGTCAGCGCCGTGCAGGACGCCGCGTTCCAACCCTATTTGCTCGACGGCGTGACCGGCTCTGGTAAAACCGAGGTCTATTTCGAGGCCGTTGCAGAAGCGTTGCGCCAAGATAAACAGACATTGGTTCTACTTCCCGAAATTGCACTTACCGAACCTTTTTTGGACCGTTTCAAGGCGCGTTTTGGTGCTGAACCAGTCGCCTGGCATAGCGGCCTTAAGCAATCTGATCGCAAGAAAAACTGGCGGGCTTTGGCCGATGGTGATGCGAAAGTAGTTGTCGGCGCACGGTCCGCGTTATTTCTGCCTTATAAGAATCTCGGCCTGATCATCGTCGACGAGGCGCATGAAGTCAGTTTCAAACAGGAAGATGGTGTGCGTTATCACGCTCGTGATGTCGCGGTTATGCGCGGACTGCATGAGAAGATTCCGGTTGTGCTGGCCTCTGCAACACCGGCTATTGAGAGCCGGCATCAGGTCGAGCAAGGTAATTATCAGTTGCTCGAATTGCCCGCTCGCTTTGGCACGGCGACTTTGCCCGAAATAGAAGCGTTAGATCTTACCCAGGATATGCCAGCGCGCGGGTCGTGGCTGGCGCCGACGCTGATCAACGCGCTTGAAGAAAACCTTGGCAAGAAAGAACAATCATTGTTGTTTCTCAATCGGCGTGGCTTTGCACCGCTGACGCTATGCAGAACCTGCGGCCATCGGATCAATTGTCCGAACTGCACAGCTTGGATGGTCGAACACCGGCTGACCAAACGCCTGGCTTGTCATCATTGCGGTCATGTCATGCCGCAGCCAGAAAAATGCCCGGAATGCGGCGATGAAGATTCACTGGTTGCCTGCGGTCCCGGGGTAGAGCGCATTTGCGACGAAGTTAAAATACTGTTCCCGCAGGCGCGAACGGCCATTGTCACGTCGGACACCATCTGGTCGCCTGCCAAGGCCGGGGAGTTTGTCGCGCAGATGGAGGCCGGTGCGATAGATATCGTCGTTGGCACACAGTTAGTGACCAAGGGCTATCATTTTCCCAATCTGACATTGGTCGGTGTTGTTGATGCGGATATCGGTCTGGAGGGCGGCGACTTGCGCGCAGCGGAACGCAGTTTCCAGCAGATTGCACAAGTCGCAGGCCGGGCGGGCAGAGCGGAGAAACCCGGTCATGTCTATGTTCAGACGCGCATGCCCGGCGCGCCGGTGATTCAGGCGCTGATAAAAGGCGACAGAGATGGTTTTTATGCCGCCGAAACTGAATCCCGCCGCGCCGCTGCGGCACCGCCTTTTTCCCGGCTGGCTGCGATTATCGTCTCTTCTGAGGATAATGCAGAAGCGATGGAAACAGCGCGGCTGATTGGTCAAACCGCGCCCAAGGCGGAGGGCTTCGCTGTTTATGGCCCCGCCCCTGCCCCGCTCGCCATGTTACGCGGCCGTCACCGCCATAGGCTGTTGATCCACACCCATCGCTCGGTTGAGTTGCAGGACATCATGCGTGAATGGCTGGAAAAACTCGAATGGCCGCGTGGCGTGAGGGTTGGCGTTGACGTCGACCCCTATAGTTTTGTTTGATTTTCGAAAAATGCCGGCAAGCTACGCTCCGCACTTGATACGGGACCTCGGGAGGTGGTAGCGCAGATGATAATCTGGGCTTCGCATCCTGTGCTGAGCTTTTCATATTAAAGGCTCACTGATGCACCGTTTCGTTGTTTATGTTACTCTTGCACTAACCGCGTTGTTTGCGGCCCCAGCCCATGCCGATCCAGCCGATATCGCGGCGGCCAGCCGATCAGTCGTGCGAGTTGTCTTGGCGGCCACGGACGGCGACAAAGTTGCGTTTGTCGGCCATGGCAGCGGTTTTGCTGTCGCGCCGGACAAGATCGTCACCAACGCCCATGTCGTCGAGATTGCCCGGCAGGAAAGATCTGTTGTTATAGGTATCGTCCCGTCCCAGGGCGGCACGAGCTATGGCGGGAAAGTGATCGCCTACTCTCCGGGCAATGACCTTGCGCTTATTCAGCTGCAGGACGGCGGGCGATTGCCGCCAATGACTGTTTTTAGTGGTCCGGTTGCAGATGGAGCGAATGTCGTTGCTGTCGGGTATCCCGGATCGGTTGATCGGGCCCAAGGGTTGAACCTTGATGACCTGGTGAACCCGATGTCACCGGTGAAAACCCGTGGTTCCGTATCCGGCGGACGTTCCACCAAACAGTTTGATACGATCCTGCACACCGCACCAATAGCCAGCGGGAATAGCGGTGGACCATTGATAGACAATTGTGGCCGAATACTGGGTGCAAACAGCTTTGGATCCTTGTCTGACGGCAATGACGCAGAATTTGGTTTTGCTGTGTCCAGTCGGGAAATCCTGTCATTTCTGCGCAAGGCTGGAGTCAAAGTCGGCATGACCGCAACGCCCTGCCGCTCGGCCGCGGACATCAGCCTTCAAGAGCAACGGCGCGAAGCCGCTGCACGCGCCAGAATAGAGGCAGCACGAAAAGCCGAACTCGCGCAGCGCCAGCAGGCCGAGGCAAAACTGCGCACTACCATTTCGCAAGATATCATTACCGAGCGTGAAAACCGGATGGCGATTGCCGCCCTTATGTTGGTATTATCGCTGGTCGCAGTGGGCGGTGCCGGTTATCTGATGATCCAGGACAAACGCACGCCCGCGATAGGCACGGCAGGCGGGGCGGCCTTGTTGCTGGTCGGAGCGATCCTCGTTTTTCTCTCACGTCCAGCTTTTAATGAAATTGATGATCGCGTGGCCGTAGCGCTCAAGGAGCAAATGTCAGGCGAAAACGGCGATAATGGTGGCGCCGTTGTCGCAACGGCTGGAAAATATCAATGCCGGCTCAACACCGAACGCAGCCGGATCACAGTTTCGCAGGCCGACACGCTGGACATAGACTGGGCAGAAGGCGGCTGTGTCAATGGTCGCACTCAATATGGCCGTGATGGTGAAAAATGGTCACGGATCTTTGTGCCCAATGAGGAACAGACGGTAACGATCAGCAGCTTCGATCCGGCCAGTGCAGAGTTCACGACCGAACGTTATCTGCTCGGCCTGGCCGCGATGAACAAGGCAAGGGAAATTCGCAAGCAATATGGCAACCGCGCCTGTACCAGCGACGAACAGGCTCTTTCCGAAATAGCCGAAATGGTAAAAGCGATCCGCACCGAGCTGCCAATGCAGACAAATGAGCGCTTAGTGTATGAGTGCGAAAAATCCTCGCAATGATTGAACTCTCACGATGATCGCCGAGGGGCAGCGCAAATCGGCTATGCGATTCATCCTGCTGACGGTGTTCATCTACTCCGTGGGCTTTGGGATCATTATGCCAGTGCTACCGGAACTGATTCAGGACCTGGAGGATGTCAGTCTTTCGGAAGCAACTTTGCTCGGCGGCTTTATTAGCGCGTCCTATGCGCTGTTCCAGTTTCTGATGGGCCCGCTCGTCGGGAATTTGGGTGACCGATATGGCCGCCGTCCCGTATTTCTAGTTTCTCTGCTGGCGTTCGGCATTGATTTTGCGCTGATGGGGTTTGCAACCTCGATCATCTGGCTGTTCATCGGCCGTTCCATTGCCGGCGGCCTTGGTGCAATATTCGGTCCAGCCAATGCGGCAATGGCGGACATGTCGAGTGAAGAAGATCGGGCCAAGAGCTTTGGTTTGGTCGGCGCCGCCTTTGGTATTGGTTTCATTGTCGGCCCGGCATTGGGTGGTTTTCTGGGTGACTATGGTACACGCATCCCGTTCTTTGTCGCGGGCGGGCTGGCCTTCCTGAATTTTATCTATGGCTGGTTTGCTTTTCCGGAAACCATGCCGGCCGAACAGAAACGCAGCTTTGAATGGAAACGCGCCAATCCGCTGGGCGCTTTGCTCAACCTTGGCAAATTGCAGAACCTGCTCGGTGTTGCTGTCATCTACTTCCTGTGGATGCTGAGCAGCTCTATCTATCCGACCAGCTGGTCCTTTTTCGCTCCGGCACAATATGGTTGGGACAGCAAGATGGTGGGATTGTCGCTGACCTGTGTCGGCCTTTCCATGGCACTGGTTCAGGCCTTTTTGATTGGTCGCTTCGTGGATGCCATTGGAGAGCGAAAGACCGCAATTTTTGGCATTTTCGTCGCAATCGTGATTTTTGCTGTCTATGTGATGGTCGACATAGGTTGGGTCGCGTTATCAATGTGCCTGGTGGTTGGGCTACAGGGCATGGCCATGCCTAGCATCAATGCAATGATGTCCCGCCGCACGCCAAACAACATGCAAGGAGAGCTGCAGGGTTTCAATGGCAGCATGGCCGCGCTTGCCGCGCTGATCGCGCCGCTTCTGTATAATGGCTCGCTTTCCTATTTTACCAGCAATGCAGCGCCGTTTCGTTTTGTCGGCGCGCCGTTCGCCATTGCGGCGATTGTCGGGCTAATCCCGCTAATCTTGCTCATGGTCATCAAACCCGCCCCTGACTATAAGGGGTAAGATATAATCAGGCCTGATCGGTAAGAATTTTCAGAGCCTCTGCTTCAAATGCCGCCATGGCCGCCTTCCACGGACCGGGACCGAAGCTGATCCGCGAAACACCCAATTCAGCCAATCGGGACATTGACGGGCCATCGGGCATCATCATGATATTGACCGGCAGGCTGGCTTTCTCGCAAATATTGCTGATCAGTTTTTCGTCCATGGCAAAGGGAATGAAGAAGCTGCCTGCGCCCGCATCGGCATAGGCTGAACAGCGTTCCAGCGCCTTTTGGGCCAACGTGTCATCATGGTCGGGCAAAGGGGTCTGAATGAACAAATCCGTGCGTGCGTTTATGAACAGTCCGGTGTCGGCAGCTGCTTTTACGCGTTCGGCCTGTGCTGACACATCGAGCAATCCGCCCGCCGACAGATCCTGATCCTCTAGGTTGAGGCCAGCGGCACCGGCGTCTTTCATCTGCTGTGCATTGACGCCCACTGTCGCCGCATCAGCACCATATCCGGTTTCCAGATCAATGCTAACCGGCACATCAACTGCGGCAACAATATGCTTTGCATTGGTGAGCGCGAATTCAAATGGCAGCTTCTCGCCATCCTCAAATCCTTGCGCGCCAGCGACTGACAGGCTTCCGGTCGCAACCGCCTTGGCGCCAGATCGAACCGCAACCTGAGCACTGCCCGCATCCCAGATGTTATAGAGTATGATCGGCTCACCCGGTATATGCAGTTCGGCAAATTGTTTGATCATATCCGTCATTAGGTCGCTTCCTTTTTGAGCAAACGTTCTTTTATCTCCAACCCATAAGCATAGCCGCCCATGCTACCGTCGCTGCGGACCACCCGGTGACAGGGAATCAGCACGGCGACATTATTGGCCCCATTGGCGCTGCCAACGGCACGCACCGCCTTGGGCTTACCTATGGCCGCCGCGATATCGGCATAGCTGCGGGTCTCGCCGAGCGGGATTTTCTGAAGCTCTTGCCAAACAGCTTCTTGAAAAGCAGTGCCCTGCACATCCAGCGGAATACGGCTAAAATCGCCGGGCTTTTCGACGGAAGCTGCGACCTCCGACAAAAGTTCCTGAAACGCATCATCACCAGGTTGTAGGTCTGCCTTAGGGAAGCGATCGTGCAATTCTTCTTCGCCTTCATTGAACGACAGACAGCACACGCCTTTATCGGTGGCGGCGACCATCATCATGCCCAGCGACGTTTCGACATTGGCCCAGCGGATCGTCACGCCCGCCCCGCCATTCTTCCAAGCACTTGGCTTCATGCCTAATCTCTTTCCATTATCTGCATAAAATCGCGAAGCAGAGCCGTAACCCGCATCATAAATCGCCTCGGTCACCGATGCGCCGTCATTCAGGGCTTGCTTCGCCCGCTCGGATCGCAGGGCGCGAGCGTAGGCTGCAGGCGACAAGCCCATTTCGCGTTTGAATATGCGCTGCAAATGGGTTGGTGAATAGCTGGTCATGGTGCCCAGCTCGTCGAGCGTCGGCGCCGTTTCAGCCATACGGATTGCATCAATCACGGCCTTCACCGCCGCGTCATCACGTGCCACATCCTTGGGCATGCAGCGCAAGCAAGCGCGGAGCCCTGCAGCTTCTGCTTGCTCGGGCTTGGCAAAAAAGCGCACATTTTCTCGCTTTGGATGGCGTGCAGCACAAGACGGCCGGCAATAAATACCCGTCGTCAAAACGCCGGTTACAAACTTGCCGTCATAAGACCGATCGCGATTGGCCACGGCCTGCCAGGCCATATTGTCATCGATCAAGGATTCGTTGTTGTTCATGCCATTCTTTTGCCAGCCTTTACCGACCCTCGCATCCCGTATCTTGCGATCAAAGCAGAATCTTACCTCGGACATAATCAAACAGCTTGAAAATCCGCCTTTTTTGGCAATCTTCAAAAAGCGTTCGAGTGCCATCTTGCATCGCAGCAAAATGGTTGCTAGACGCCGCCCAACTAAAGGCGAGATGCATGGTATATCGCCTGCCTACGGGCATTATCACTTACCAGTTTTTTGACCAGATTATCAGGTCAATAATACAGGCACGGAGTAACGAACGCGTGGAGAATTCCAGCGGCATTAGAGCGAGTTTAGCGGGGCGTTACGCCACTGCATTGTTTGCTTTGGCCACCGAAAACAAAGCCATCGAGACCGTCGAATCAAGTCTTGCTTCACTCGGCAATGCGATGGGCGAATCGGACGACCTGAAAGCGCTGATCAGCAGCCCGGTTCTGTCTCGTGCCGATGCTGGTAACGCCATTGCCGGTATCGCCAAGGAAATGAAGCTCGACGATCTGACTACCAACGTACTTGGTGTTCTCGCGGCCAATCGCCGTCTCGATCAGATACCGGCCGTCATTCGCGCCTTCTCAACCTTGGCTTCCGGCCATCGCGGAGAAATTACCGCTGAAGTGACCTCCGCCCATCCCCTGGATGATGCTCAAGTTGATGCGCTCAAGGCGCAGCTCAAGAAACGTGTGGGAAGCGATGTTTCGGTTTCCACCTCCGTCGATCCGTCCATCCTGGGCGGTCTGGTCGTCAAAATCGGCAGTCAGATGATCGACAACTCAATTAAAACCCGTTTGAACACGCTTTCCCAAGCCATGAAGGGCTAATGGCTCAGGCCATAAAGGACTAAAGGAAGAATAATGGATATTCGCGCAGCAGAAATTTCAAAGGTCATCAAGGACCAGATCGCCAATTTTGGCAATGAAGCCCAGGTTTCCGAAGTCGGAACCGTTTTGGCGGTTGGTGACGGCATCGCCCGTATCCACGGTCTTGACCAGGTGCAGGCCGGTGAGATGGTTGAATTCTCCAACGGCACGCAAGGCATGGCGCTGAACCTCGAAGCCGATAATGTCGGTGTCGTGATCTTCGGTTCTGACGCAGACATTAAAGAAGGCGACGTTGTTAAACGGACCGGCACGATTGTGGACGTTCCGATCGGTAAAGAACTGCTCGGCCGCGTTGTAGACGGTCTGGGTAACCCAATTGACGGCAAGGGTCCGATCAAAACCGAAAAGCGTAGCCGCGTTGAAGTGAAAGCGCCGGGCATTATCCCGCGTAAATCGGTTCATGAGCCTGTACAGACCGGCCTGAAAGCGCTCGACGCTCTTGTTCCTGTTGGCCGCGGTCAACGCGAATTGATCATTGGTGACCGTCAAACCGGTAAGACCGCTGTCGCCATCGATACCTTCATCAACCAGAAAACAATCAATGCTGGTGATGACGAAGGCAAAAAACTTTACTGCATCTATGTTGCTGTGGGCCAGAAGCGCTCCACCGTTGCGCAGATCGTGCGTCAGCTCGAAGAAAATGGCGCAATGGAATATTCCATTGTTGTGGCTGCTTCCGCATCCGAGCCCGCTCCTCTGCAATATCTCGCGCCCTATACCGGTGTGACGATGGGTGAATATTTCCGCGATAACGGCATGCACGCCTGTATCGTTTATGATGACCTTTCCAAGCAGGCTGTGGCTTATCGTCAGATGTCCCTGCTTCTGCGTCGTCCTCCAGGCCGAGAAGCTTATCCCGGTGACGTTTTCTATCTTCACTCACGCTTGCTCGAACGCGCAGCGAAAATGAACGAAGATAATGGTTCCGGTTCTTTGACCGCACTGCCGATCATTGAAACCCAGGCTGGTGACGTTTCCGCTTATATTCCAACCAACGTGATTTCGATTACCGATGGTCAGATCTTCCTTGAAACCGACCTGTTCAACCAGGGCATCCGTCCTGCCATTAACGTGGGTCTGTCGGTTTCGCGCGTGGGCTCCGCTGCACAGACAAAAGCGATGAAAAAGGTTTCGGGCTCGATTAAACTTGATCTGGCTCAGTACCGCGAAATGGCGGCCTTTGCGCAGTTCGGTTCTGACCTGGACGCATCCACCCAGAAATTGCTGGCACGTGGTGAGCGTTTGACGCAATTATTGAAGCAAGCTCAATTCTCTCCGCTGGCTTTTGAAGAGCAGACCGCTTCCATCTACGCTGGTACCAACGGCCATCTTGATAATGTCGCAGTTGACGATGTTGTGCGTTATGAAGAAGCCATGTTGGCCCATATGCGCAGCGATCATGCCGACATATTGAAAACCATCCGTGAGAGCGGCGATCTGGCCGATGACACCAAGGCGAAGCTCGAAGACGCTCTGGCAGCCTTTGGCAAGAGCTTTGCCTAATGGCTTCGCTCAAGGAACTTAAGGATCGGATCGGGTCGGTTAAATCGACCCAGAAGATCACCAAGGCCAAGAAAATGGTGGCCGCTGCCAAATTGCGCCGTGCGCAGATGGCAGCCGAAGCCGCACGGCCCTATGCCACGGAAATGGCAAAGGTCATGGCGAGCCTCGCCGGCAAAGTGACGGTGGATGAAAATTCACCAAAACTTCTCGCAGGCACAGGCAAGGATGAGGTCCACCTTCTGGTGGTAGCAACCTCCGACCGAGGTCTTTGCGGCGCGTTTAACGCCAATATCGTCAAAGAAGCGCGGTTGAAGGCCGAGAAGCTGACCAAAGAAGGCAAGACGGTCCTTTTCTACATGGTGGGCCGCAAGGGCATTCCGGTGATCAAGCGTCTCTATGAAGACAAGATCATCAAGCATTTCGATACATCGGAAGCAAAAACGCCCGGTTTTGAAGAAGCCAAAGCCATTGCCGAAGACCTGACAGCAATGGTTGAAGAAGGCAAATTTGACGTTGCCCATCTCTTCTTCTCGAAATTCAAATCGGCTCTGGTTCAGGAACCAACGGCGCAGCAGATTATTCCTGTCGCTCTGGACGCGACTGACGAGGCGGGTTCCGACGCAGCGGTGGAATATGAGCCGGATGAGGAAGAAATCCTCACCGAGTTGCTGCCACGCAACCTGACAACCCAGATTTTCGGCGCATTGCTGGAAAATATGGCGTCAGAGCAAGGCGCGTCGATGACTGCGATGGACAATGCAACGCGCAACGCGGGCGACCTGATCGACAGCCTAACCATCGAATATAACCGCAGCCGTCAGGCAGCAATTACAACTGAATTGATTGAAATTATCGCTGGCGCTGAAGCGCTCTAAAGCACGTACGCAAGGAAAGACAAATGGCAAATACCAACAATGTAGGCCGCATTTCACAGGTTATCGGCGCTGTCGTCGACGTAACCTTTGACACGGATATCCCGGCCATTCTCTCGGCTCTGGAAACCGACAATAACGGCAACCGCCTGGTGCTTGAGGTTGCCCAGCATCTCGGCGAAAACACTGTGCGTACCATCGCTATGGACGCGACCGAAGGTTTGACCCGCGGTCAGGAAGTGACCGACACTGGCGCGCAGATCAACATGCCTGTTGGCCCCGAAACTCTCGGCCGCATCATGAATGTTGTAGGAGAGCCTATTGATGAACTGGGCCCGATTGGTCACAAGACGACGGCACCAATTCACGCAGAAGCGCCTGCTTTTGTCGACCAGTCCACCGACAGCGAAATTCTCGTCACCGGTATTAAGGTTGTCGACCTGCTCGCACCTTATGCAAAGGGCGGTAAAATTGGCCTGTTCGGCGGTGCCGGCGTGGGCAAAACAGTGCTTATTCAAGAGCTGATAAACAACATTGCTAAAGGTCATGGCGGTACATCCGTTTTCGCCGGCGTGGGTGAGCGTACCCGCGAAGGTAATGACCTTTATCACGAATTTCTCGACGCGAATGTTATCGCCAAGGGCGAAGACGGCAACGCAACCTCCGAAGGTTCGAAAGTGGCCCTCGTCTACGGTCAGATGAACGAGCCTCCAGGAGCGCGTGCCCGTGTTGCTCTTTCCGGTCTGACCATCGCGGAATATTTCCGCGACCAGGAAGGTCAGGACGTTTTGTTCTTCGTCGACAACATCTTCCGCTTCACGCAGGCTGGTTCAGAGGTGTCCGCGCTTCTTGGCCGTATTCCTTCGGCTGTGGGTTATCAGCCAACCCTGTCCACCGACATGGGTCAGCTGCAAGAGCGTATTACGTCCACGAACAAGGGCTCGATTACATCGGTTCAGGCCATTTACGTTCCTGCCGATGACTTGACCGACCCTGCGCCGGCAACGTCTTTTGCCCACTTGGATGCAACGACCGTTTTGAACCGTGCGATTTCGGAGCTGGGCATCTACCCTGCTGTTGACCCGCTCGATTCAACGTCGCGTGTTCTAGAGCCACGCGTTGTGGGTCAGGAACATTATGATACGGCCCGCGCTGTTCAGGAAATCCTGCAGAAATATAAGTCTCTGCAGGACATCATCGCCATTCTCGGCATGGACGAACTGTCTGAAGAAGATAAGCTGGTCGTTGCCCGTGCGCGTAAGATTCAGAAATTCCTGTCTCAGCCTTTCCATGTTGCGGAAGTCTTTACCGGCATCAAAGGGAAGTTTGTTGATCTGGAAGACACGATCAAATCCTTCAAAGCGGTTGTGGACGGTGAATATGACCACCTTCCTGAGAATGCTTTCTACATGGTCGGCGGCATTGATGAAGCGCTTGAAAAAGGCAAACAACTGGCAGCAGAAGCGGCCTAATCCATTCCCCCTCCCTCATGGGAGGGGAATAGGGACATTGATTGATGGCAAACCTACATTTCGAACTCGTAACCCCTGAAAAGCTCGTCCGGTCGGATGATGTTTATATGGTTGTTGTGCCCGGCGCAGAAGGCGACTTTGGCGTGCTGGCCGGCCATGCGCCGTTTATGTCCACCATCCGGGATGCAGAGCTTTCCATCTACGCCAGCGAAGGCGCAGAAGCTGAAGTGATCACCGTTCAGGGCGGTTTTGCCGAAGTGAACGAAAAAGGCTTGACCGTATTGGCTGAGGCGGTTTCCTAAGCCTCGACAACCGGTGCCGTCCGGCGTTCACTGCGCCAGAGGAATAATCCACTTAGCAAGATCAGGCTGCCTCCCAGCAACGCGAGTTCGTCAATCGCGTCTCCAAAGATGAATACGCTGATCAAAGATGCGACGATCAACTGGATATAGACAATCGGCGCGATTGCTGCCGCTGTCGTGCGCATAGTAGCCATATAGAGCAGGAAATGGCAGCTCGTGGCCGTGACAGCCACAACTGCACAGCGCAGGATGACATCCCAATCCGGTGCGCCGGGAACATGCATCACCGGCACCCAGAAATGGCCGATTACAGAGGCAACCGACAAAAATATGGCGGCCCAGAAGGCAATGTAAAACTGCGCTGCAAATATGGATCGCTGGCTGGACACCATACGATTTAGAATCAACATAGCCGCCATCGCAACCGCCGAGAATAGAGGCAGGACAGCTACCCAGCCAAAGGCTGCCACATTGGGACGGAGCATAATCAAAACACCGCCAAAAGCTACAATTGTCGCTATCCAGGTCGTAGGCCGCATTCTCTCCTTCAAGAACCAGCCTGAAAACAGGGCTGTAAGGATCGGATTGACGAAAGATATCGCCACGGCATCCGCCAATGGCATGATATAAATAGCTGAAAAGAAAGTAATTGTTCCAATCGCCAGCGTCATACCGCGTGCAGCGTGCAGCCAAGGCCGGTTGATCTGAAAACCGGCCCTGCCCTCTCGCCATGCAAGAATGGCAGCCAAAGCTGTAGCTCCGATGGTAAAACGCAGCGCCGCAACCGCTGGCGCCGGCCAATCGCCAGCCATGGATTTGATAAACGCATCACCAATGGGGAAACCGGAAAAAGCAATCAGGGCCAACAAGATACCACTGCCCGCTACTGTTTTTCCGATATTTTTATCCGCCTGCAAAATCCGTCCAATCCAAAAAGGTCTGCAGCCTCCGATTGCAGGCTATTCGGCAACACACAACCATCTTTTGCCCACTGGAACAAATCGCATAAAACCAAAACTGTCCCATTACCATTATCCAAACATTAACCATTTTCCCCGAAAGAGATGTCTGATGACTTGGGAACAAACTATTTCCGGCGGAGAGACATGAGCGCATTTGGTAAGAAAAATGGATTAGGTGGCGGCAGACCGTCATTTGGCGTCGCAAAACCTATGTCTGGTGGTGGGGGAAAGAAACCTACCGATCCGGAAGATCTGGAAAAACCAGCAGGTGGCAGCCAGTTTCCACCCATAGATGCTGTCCCGCTTCCTGGCGAACAGCAATCCTCTGAAGCGCCTGCTCCAGATAAAGACGATGCAATGTCGCGCCTTGCCGAGCGGTCCAATCCACTACCGGAAGAAGGCGACAAGGATGAGGGCTTTGGCGCATCCGTCCACAAGATTAAAGAGCAGGTGCTTCCGCGTTTGCTGGAACGGGTTGACCCAGAAGCTGCGGCAACCCTCAACAAGGAAGAGCTGACCGAGGAATTCCGCCCGATCATCATGGAAGTGCTGACCGAGCTAAAACTGACATTGAACCGGCGCGAGCAATTTGCGCTGGAGAAAGTGCTAGTTGATGAACTGCTTGGCTTTGGACCTCTTGAAGAGCTGCTCCAGGATCCGGACATTTCCGATATCATGGTGAACGGTCCTGAACAGACCTACATCGAGAAAAAGGGTAAGCTGGAAATCGCGCCGATTCAGTTCCGCGATGAAGAACATCTCTTCCAGATCGCACAGCGTATCGTGAACCAGGTTGGCCGCCGCGTCGACCAGACCACGCCGCTTGCCGATGCGCGCTTGGCCGATGGTTCTCGTGTGAACGTCATTGTGCCGCCGCTTAGCCTTAAAGGCACGGCCATCTCCATTCGTAAATTCTCCGACAAACCGATTACCCTCGATATGATGCAAGGCTTTGGTTCTATGTCCACGGCCATGTGTACCGCACTGAAAATTGCCGGTGCCTGCCGATTCAATGTCGTTATCTCTGGCGGTACGGGTTCTGGTAAAACGACCATGCTCAACGCCATGTCGAAAATGATCGATCCCGGCGAGCGCGTACTTACCATCGAGGATGCTGCCGAGCTTCGCCTGCAACAACCGCACTGGTTGCCGCTAGAAACCCGCCCGCCAAATCTTGAAGGCGAAGGCGCTATTACCATTGGTGACCTTGTGAAAAACGCCCTGCGTATGCGTCCCGACCGGATCATCCTGGGTGAGATTCGTGGCGCGGAATGTTTTGACCTTCTCGCCGCCATGAACACCGGCCATGATGGCTCCATGTGTACGCTTCACGCCAACTCTCCGCGCGAGTGTCTTGGCCGTATGGAAAACATGATTTTGATGGGTGATATCAAGATCCCCAAAGAGGCGATTTCACGCCAGATTGCAGAATCCGTTGACCTGATTGTACAGGTGAAGCGTCTGCGCGACGGTTCACGCCGTACCACCAACATTACCGAAGTTATCGGGATGGAAGGGGACGTGATCGTGACACAGGAATTGTTCAAATATCAATATCTGGACGAGGATGCCGACGGCAAGATCATTGGTGAATATCAGTCATCAGGCCTGCGCCCCTATACGCTTGAAAAAGCGCGGCAATATGGCTTTGAACAGCCCCTGCTTGAGGCTTGTCTCTAAGACATCTCTAACGCTTCGGCGAGATATTTGCCGTTTTTCGCGAGAAGATATTCCGTTGTCGGCGGGAAACCATCCAATACATTCCTTTGCACAAGCTGCTGCGCCGTTGTCGTCTTCAGACTGAGCGAAACTGCGCGTGGTGATGCCTCGGGCAAAGCCCGTTCTATCGCACTGAAACGGTTCCGCCCTGCGGCCAGGACGTGAACCAGCGGTAAGGTCCAGCGAGTCATATCCTGCACAGGAATTTCCAGGCGGTCCTGCGTCTTGATGACAGAACTGGCAACCTTCGCCAGTGCCTCGCCGCTTTCGGTCAGTAGATATTCGGGACGTAGCGGAT
The DNA here is from genome assembly GCF_900258045.1 of Sphingorhabdus sp. EL138. Classification (GTDB taxonomy): domain Bacteria; phylum Pseudomonadota; class Alphaproteobacteria; order Sphingomonadales; family Sphingomonadaceae; genus Parasphingorhabdus. The sequence continues at coordinate 1,546,864 of NZ_OGVD01000004.1, forward strand.
GACCATGACCCGGATTGCGTATCACCCAACCGGCCTCGATCAGCTGTTCAAGAGCACGGGACAGGCTGTCACGCGACAGACCAACGCGATTCAATATCTCCACGAACCGAGCGCCCTTACCAGAAAGCACTGCCAATATCGCAATCGTCCAGCGATAGCGACTGAGCGCAAGAACCGTGGATAAAGGCAAAATTGACATAATATTTAATCTACTATACTTTTCTGACTATAAATCAAGCACGAGTCGAAAGGAAATTTTCCACATGGCAATGAATTATGACGGCGATTTAACCGTTTCAGTGGGCGTTAGCGACATTGATACGGCCATCGAATGGTATTCAAAAATCCTCGATTTCGAGCTGTTATATAAAAATGCTGAAATTGCTTGGGGAGAAATGTCCACGGGATTGGCAAACGTCAATCTCGGCCTCAGCCAGGTCGAAACAGTCCAACATGGCGGCGGTGCCACTCCTGTCTGGGGTGTGAAGGACATAGTTGAGGCAAAAGCCAGTTTGGACGCGGCGAAAGTGAAACAAGACGGCGAAATTCAGCATATTCCCGGTTTAGTGAAACTTCTCACTTTCTACGATCCCGACGGCAATGCGATGATGCTGTTCGAGAATGACAGCCAATGACATCAGCGTTGTTGTGGCTACCGGTGATGTTGGCGATACAGACGTCAACGCCTGCGACTGGCAGAGACTTGTCCGATTGGCTACTTGGAAACTGGACTGGCAAGGGCGCATTGTTCGAGCAGCCAGCCAGCATGTCTCTTTCCGTTTGCCCCTTGGCCGGAGACCGTGGACTGATGCTCGACTATCAGGTCACGGGAGAAGGCAGTCCCCCAATCCGTTTTGCGGGTCATGCAGATTATATTCCGGATGGCCAAAATCGATGGCGCGGCCGCTGGACGGGCACTAATGGTGTGGACCACGATTTGACTGCTCTCGCATCCTATGACTCATTCGTTGCCACTTGGAAAAATGCTGCGGTTGAGACAGGTAGAACGCACTATGAACGCATTGCGCCCAGACAGCTCAGAGTGACGGATTATGTCTTGCGAGACGGTGGACGGTTTGAGCAATTTGCCAGTGCTGACTATGTTCGCAATTCAGCTTGTCCAGTATTGACCAAAAAGGGTCAGTGACCCTTAAACGCCAAACCGATGCTGATGGCGGCAAAGAGCAAAGACATGAGCATGACAAAGGGCCAAGGCATAAAGCCGACTTTTTCAATATTCTTGCGATTGTTTCGGCGGCGTTCGGCGACTGCAGCAATTGCAGCAATCACAACGGCAACGCTGCCAGCAATCGCCCATCCACTTAAATCCATCAACAAGGCCAAGATCGGTCAGTCATCCAGCATGTTGATAATGCCGGAAAAATCCATGCCGCCTTGCCCATTTGCTTCAGCATATTGCTCATAAAGCGTGCGTGCTTTTTCGCCCATCGGAACCTTTGCACCAGCACTTTCCGCCGCTTCCATCGCAAGACGCAGATCTTTTAACATCAATGCAGCAGCAAAACCGCCCTCATAGTCGTTATCCGCCGGGCTTTGCGGTCCAACACCTGGCACTGGGCAATAGCTTGTCATCGACCAGTTCTGGCCTGATGCCTTCGATGAAATATCATAGAAATTCTGAAGGTCGAGGCCCAGCTTTTCGGCCATCTTGAATGTCTCGCAGGTCGCAATCATCGAAGCACCGAGAAGCATGTTGTTGCAGATCTTAGCTGCCTGCCCTGCGCCATTGTCACCGGCGTGTATGACGGCCTTGCCCATATCCGACAAAATAGGTTCGGCCCGTTTAAAGGCCTCTTCGCTGCCACCGACCATGAAGGTCAGGGTACCGCCATTGGCCGCTGCAATGCCGCCGGATACAGGAGCATCGACTGGTACGATATTCTTGGCCTTGGCCATGTCAGCTACATCCCGTGCGCTATCGACGTCGATGGTCGAGCAATCCAGTACCAACGTGCCGGGTCCGGCATTGATGATCACATCATTGGCATAAACAGACCGGACATGTTTGCCCGCCGGCAGCATTGTTACCACGGCTTCCATGTGGCGGACAGCATCGGCGGCATCACTGACAGGATGACAACCCGCTTCCCCAGCCTTGGCGAGCGCTTCGCCAGACAAGTCAAAGGCATGCACTTCATGCCCCGCCTTCGCCAGATTGGCGGCCATCCCGCCGCCCATATTGCCGAGACCGATAAATCCGATTTTCATGTTTAGCGCCCCTTCCATTTGCCTTCACGCTTCTCGATAAACGCAGCCATGCCTTCAGCCTTGTCTTCGGTAGCGGTCAGTATCTGGAACAGGCGGCGCTCGTGCAGCAGGCCCTGATCAAGCATGGTTTCAAATGCGGCATTGACCATTTCCTTGTTCACCTGGATGGCCATCGGCGGCATCGAGGCAATTGTTCCAGCGGCTTTGATAGCTTCGTCAACAAGTTGATCGTGAGGCACGACCCGCGCCACGAGACCTGATCGTTCCGCTTCTTCTGCGTCCATCATCCGGCCCGTCAAACACAAGTCCATCGATTTGGACTTGCCCACCGCGCGGGTCAGGCGCTGTGACCCTCCCATGCCCGGTGCAACACCCAGTTTGATTTCCGGCTGACCAAATTTGGCGTTTTCACTGGCAATGATGAAATCCGCCATCATCGCCAATTCACAGCCACCCCCCAGTGCGAAGCCGTTCACCGCCGCTATCCACGGTTTGCGTGTTGTCTTGACAATCTGACTGGTCCACTTGGAGAAAAAATCCTCCAGATAGAAATCAGCCGCAGACTTCTCGAACATTTCCTTGATGTCGGCGCCTGCTGCAAAGGCCTTGTCACCCGACCCCGTCAGAACCGCGCAAAGCTGCGTTTCGTCCGCTTCAAAGGCTGCAAAGGCACTGATCAATTCATCCAGAACCTCACTATTCAACGCATTGAGTGACTTGGGCCGATTCAGCGTAATCAGCGTTACTTGCCCTTTTTGTTCGGTCAGAATTGTTTCGTAAGTCATAGCGGTTTCCATTCCTCATCTGCGGGTAACGGCGCAAAAATACTGTCGATCAATGCGTCACTTGTATCTTCCGGTGTTGCGGGATCCCATTTGGGATTGTTATCCTTGTCGACAATCAACGCGCGAACGCCCTCGATAAAGTCGTGCCGAACCAACACGCGTGCCCCAATGCGATATTCATTGCGCATTTCGTCGGCAAATGTTTCCATCGCCGCCCCTTCTTTCAGTTGACGCAGCGCTACTTTGCAGGTTTGCGGGCTTTTCGTGCCTAGCGTATCCCGTTCTTTCGCGGCCCAATCACTGTCGTCTGCGTCCAAGGCCGCGAGTATCTCTTCATACACATCCGAAGCAAAGAGTTTGTCGATCTTGCCTAGATTGTCAGTAATGCGTGCCGCTGGCACAACGTCAGACAATTGACCCAATATCCCGTCTATCCGATCTGGGTTTTCGCTGATCCGTTCTTTCGCTTCTGCAAGTTTCTCGGATTGCAAATAATGCGTCGCCAAACCCACTTCCCTACATTCCGCACCATCAAGCCGCGCACCGGTAAGCGCGAGAAACTGGCCTAAACGCCCTGCGAGCCGCGACAGGAACCAACCGCCACCAACATCTGGAAACAGACCAATACCGGTTTCCGGCATGGCAAAGCGGGTATTTTCTGTCGCAATCCGGTATTTGGCTGGCTGTGAAATACCAACACCACCGCCCATGGTAATACCGTCCATGAAGGCGATCACGGGTTTTGGATATTCGAACAACAGATGGTTGAGCTGATACTCGGTATAGAAAAATTCCCTGCCCTCTTTTCCGTCTTTTTTACCGGACGCTTGCAACATAGCGATGTCACCGCCTGCACAAAATCCGCGACCCTCGCTATGATCAATCAACACGGCTTCAACGCTATCGTCATCGCGCCATTCAATCAGCGTATCACGCATAGCTTCACACATGGCGAGATTCAGCGAATGTATAACTTTAGGGCGGTTCAGGCTGATATGCCCGACACGGCCGGTTTTCCTGATGATGAGATCTTCGGTCATTTTATCTTTCTAGTTTTGGCCAATCTTGCGATGCGCTTATTGCCTGAGCATTTCACGTGATACAATCATCCGCATGACTTGGTTGGTGCCTTCAAGGATCGAGTGGACACGCAGATCGCGCCAGAAGCGCTCGATCGGATAGTCCTGCAAATAGCCATATCCGCCAAAAAGCTGCAACGCATCGTTGACGATCTTTGATCCGTTGTCAGTCGCCAGGCGTTTTGCCATCGCGGCAAATTTGGTTTTGTCGGGGGCACCCTGCGTCACTTTTACCGCCGCCATGTAAAGCAGAGCACGTGAGGATTCCAGATCAGTAGCCATGTCGGCCAGCATGAACTGGGTGTTCTGGAAGTCGCTGATGCTCTTCCCAAATTGCTTGCGCTCCTTGGTATAGGCAACAGCCTCATCGAGACAACGCTGAGCTCCGCCTAGTGAACAGGCACCAATATTCAGCCGACCACCGTCAAGGCCTGCCATGGCGATGCGAAAGCCCTCACCTTCGCCGCCGACACGGTTTTCAATCGGCACGCGCACATTGTCGAAATTGACCTGAGCGGTTGGTTGCGAATGCCAACCGAGCTTCTTTTCATTCGCGCCGAAGCTGACGCCTTCCATATCCTTTTCGATGACCAGACAAGTTACGCCACTGGCGCCATCATCCGAGGTCCGCGTCATCGTGACGTAAAGCTCATTCTCTCCGCCACCGGAAATAAACGCCTTTGATCCGCTTACGACATAGTGATCGCCATCTCTGACCGCTTTGGTCTTCAGCGATGCTGCATCCGAACCGGCACCCGGTTCGGTCAGGCAATAGCTGGAGATTTTCTCCATGCTGATCAGGTCGGGCAGATATTTGTCCTTCACCGCCTGCGCGCCGAATGTATCGATCATCCAGGCCGCCATATTGTGGATGGAGATAAACGCACTGGTTGAAGGACAGCCATAGGCCATGGCTTCCATAATGATCGCGCTTTCCAGCCGGCCGAGGCCAATGCCGCCGGACTCCTCGGACACATAAATTCCGCCGAAACCCAGTTCTGCGCTTTGTTTGATGACATCGCGCGGAAAGATATGCTCTTCGTCCCATTTCCCGGCATGCGGAGTAATCGCATCTGCGGTAAATTTCTGGGCCATGTCCTGAATGGCCAACTGGTCTTCGGTTAGGGAAAATTGATCCGTCATTGTGACTCCATTGAAAAGGGCGGCGGATTATGTTCCGCCGCCCGCCATCTCATATCGTATGTGTTACGCCAATTTCCGCATCACATCGCCAAACAGGTCTTCATCCGAGGGCAACTCCTTGAACACTGCGAGTGGTTTGGAGACCCACGTTTCGTTGATCAAGTCACGCCACGTGATATTGTTGTTGGTGCCATTGCCGCCCCAGCTACCACAGCCGAGCGAGAAAGTCTGGCGCATGCCGTTCCACAAATTGCCGCTGTTCGAGGCCGATTGTGGCTGATTGACCATCACACGGGATGTACGGGTTGCATTGGCGAGCTTCATGATATTCTCGTCTGACTGCGAGTAGAGACCACAGCTATGCCCCTGCCCCTGATAGGCCTGAATATTATTGGTCAGCTCAATCGCTTCTTCAATATCGGTTGCACGATATAGCGCCATGATTACTGTCAGTTTTTCTCCGGAGAATGGAAAGTCCGGGCCGAAACCGGTTTCCGGTACCATGAAGAATGTCCGCCCTTCCGGTAAATTGAAACCAGCCATACCGGCGATCTTCTCTGCTGGTTGTGCAACAATTGATGTGTTGAATTTACCATCAGGCCACAGCGCATCCTGCAGCTTCTGCTTTTCTTCTTCATTCACCAGATAACCGCCCTGATGTTTCAGCTTTTCAACCATCTCGTCGTAAATGGCATCGACCAGAATCACGCTATTATCTGAGGAACAGCTTGCGGCCAGATCCAAAGTTTTGGAGATGCGGATTTTTTCAGCTGCGTCTTCCAGATCGGCGCTTTCATCCACTGTGATAACCGCATTGCCGACACCAACGCCCAAAGCAGGTGTCCCGCTGGAATAAGCTGCGGTAACCATTGCGCCGCCGCCAGTGGCGAGCACGCGATCACATTGCCGCATCAGTTCATTGGTTTTCTCGACCGATGGCACATCAATGCTGATCACCAGATCTGCCGGTGCGCCCATCTTTACGATGGCATCACGCATCAAGTCGCAAATCATTTTGTTGGTCAGTTTCGCCCGGGGGTGCGGTGCAACGATGATCGAGTTGCGGCCTTTGACTGCCGAGATCGCCTTGATCACCGGTGTGGCTTCCGGATTGGTCGATGGCGACAAGGCACCGATCACGCCGACCGGTTTGGCAATTTTCACGATATTGCGCTCGTGATCTTCCTCGATGATACCAACCGACTTGTCGTCGATAATATCGAACAAGGTCGCCCGCGTCTTGCGGAAAATCTTCAGATATTTGCCGTCATAATTACCCAACTGCGTTTCATCGACTGTATGTTGCGCAATTTTCTCGGCCACGGACTCCTCCGCGACTGCCCACACCATCGCACGGATGAGCTCATCAACCTGTTCCTGTGTGTAATTTTCAATCTGCTGCTGTGCTGCACGCGACCGCGCAACCAGTTCAGCGACTTCTTCCGCAATCGGATCCTGCGGGTTGGTGGTTGTGTCCAGCATTTTAAGCTCCTGAAATTATTTGTGCTCGAATATCAACGGAAAAGGACTCGTCAACACGGCTTTTTCTTTACCGTTACATATAATTCACCACCGATAAGCATGCAACGCCGCGCGCAATTAAATTACAAAAGCAACAGAGCGCTGCTGCGATACGCAATTGCATTAACAATCCGATTGCGCCTATCGTCAGCGAAATGAACCGTTTCACCACCACTCTATCGGCCCTATGACAACTGATGTTTTAGATAAAGCGCCGGTGGAGCCAGCACCCGTTCAACCATCCGTAGCCGGCCAAAACCGGCCGATGGCGGGTATAATCACCCGTCTGGCCGCCATGCTTTCGCTTGCGATTATGTTCGCGTTTGTGAAACTGGCCGGGCAACAGGGCGTCCACGTCACCGAAAGCCTGTTCTATCGGCAGCTAACCGCCATGCCTTTAATTTGTTTCCTGATCTGGCGCAGCGAAGCCGGTTGGCCGGCTATAAAATCTGACAAACACGGATTGCATATCCTGCGTTCGACGCTCGGTATCTTTGCCATGGGACTAAATTTCTGGGCCATGACCCTGCTACCGCTGGCCGATGCCACTACAATCAGTTTTACCGTACCGATTTTTGCGACGCTGTTCGCAGCGCTCATCCTCCGTGAAAAGGTCGGTATCCGGCGCTGGTCCGCCATCCTGATCGGTTTCATCGGCGTTTTGGTGGTTATCCAGCCAGGCGGCAACCTGATCCCCGCCTTTGGTGCAACCGTAGCGTTGATCGGCGCATTGGTTACGGCGTCGGTTACGCTTGTCATCCGGATGCTGGGTCGCACGGAAACCAGCATCGTCACCATATTCTGGTTTTCGGTTTACACTCTCCCCGCACTCGCTATTTGCGCTTATATCTATGGCGGTGGGCATGATGCCAAGACCTGGGCCTATTTGTTCGGCGTAGGTATTTTTGGTGCGATTGGCCAACTTACCATCACCCAGTCGTTGCGCTTTGCACCAGTGTCTACAATCATGCCGATGGATTATAGCGCGTTACTCTGGGCGACGATTATTGGCATCATTGTCTTCGGCCAGTGGCCCGGATTCTCCATTTTAATGGGTGCACCAATCATCATCGGGTCCGGCCTGTTTATCGCCTGGCGGGAGCATGTTCGGGCATCACGAGAAGCAAACAGCGAAAACTGATAGCTTGGCAAGTATGTCCAAAGCGCATAGCCTCCTGATTAAAGGGAGAGGGACATGTATAAATTTTGGCATCATTTGGCTGCGCTATTCGCAATATTCACATTTTCAAATATCGCGGCGGCCAATGAACCGCCCCCCGCCGTTCCCTACCCCAAAGTTACCGTGTACGAAGCGGCCAAAATCATCACCATGGAACCAGGTTTCCCCGATGCCCGCTATGTCGCAACGGCTGACGGTATTGTCCTGGGCTTGGGGAAAACCCTTGATGACCTGAACGCCTGGACAGAGGGCCGCGATGTCACGGTGGACCGGCAATTTGCCAAAAATATCCTGATGCCCGGATTTGTCGAACCGCATATCCATCCGATGCAGACGATCATGATGCTGCCTATCCCCTTCATCAGCCCGGAAAGCTGGGACTTGCCCGGTAAATCCTATCCCGCAGTGCGCGGCAAGGGGGATTACGAACGCCGTCTGCGCGCGGTTCTTGCGAAAAGCACGGATGAGCTTTTCATCACTTGGGGCCATCACAAGCTGTTCCACGGTGATATGGATCGCGCGTTGCTCGATCGCATTGCACCTGACCGGGCGGTGGTGATCTGGCAGCGCAGTTTCCACGAAATTATCGTCAACACACCAGCGATGGAATTGCTGGGCATCGGTACGAAAGATGCCTTTGCCGCCGCCTTCACCAAACCCGGTATCGACCCCAGCCATGCCGATTATGACAGCGGCATCATTCATGAAACAGCCCTTTTCAACGGGATTGAAAAGCTACGTCCCTATCTTTTCTCCCCCGAAAAAGTGCAGCAGGGACTAGCTGATATGCGTCAGATGATGCTCGAAAACGGAGTCACCACAAGCGCCGACTTGGCCTTTGGCGGCTTTGGTGGGCCGGAGATGGAATCAAAACTGTTCAAGAGCCTTTATGATCAACCGACAATGCCATCGCGTATCCTTGCTATTCCGGTCGCTCCGCTGATCACCGGCGATCCCAATGTCTGGCTGAAGGATATGAAGGCTAAATATGACAGCGATAAATTCTTCTTTTCCAACCGGGTAAAGCTGTTCGCCGATGGCGCGTTTTTCGCGCAATATATGCAGATGAACCCTCCAGGCTATAGCGACGGCCATGAAGGAAAATGGCTGACCGAACCAGACGAATTGCTGAAACAGACCGAGCGGTTCTGGGATGCCGGCTGGAACCTCCACACCCATGTCAATGGCGACAAAGGCCTGGATGTGGTGCTTGATATCACAGAGAGGCTATCGGTCAAAAATGGTCAGGATATTGTAATGGAGCATCTCGGCTATTCAACAGAGGCGCAGAACCGGCGAATTGGCGAAATGGGTCTCTATGTCTCTGCCCAGCCCAATTATATCCGCATCCTCGGCGATACTTATGCCAAGACCGGGATGGGCCCCGACCGCGCAGCGCAGATGAGCCGGCTCGGCTCTCTCGAACGCAAAGGCGTCCCGCTCGGTCTGCACAGCGACTTTAACATGGCGCCAATTAATCCGCTCTACCTCGCCTGGGTAGCAAGCAACCGGATCACGCTGGACGGCAACACCAAGGCTCCTGCCGAACGTCTATCGCTTGACAAGGCTTTGCGTGCCATCACGATTGAGGCAGCTCAAGTCATCGGGCTTGATGCGATGGTCGGCAGCATTACCACCGGCAAGAAAGCCGATTTCACAGTGCTTGATCGTGACCCTTATGAAGGCGGCGCGACGAAATTACAGGAGGTACAGGTCGAAGGCGTGGTGTTTGAGGGCCGCTGGTTCCCGGCGCGATAGGTTTTTTTGTTGACCGCAATCTAGTCCGGTTTTCGGTAAACGCTCATGATGGCGCCATTTCCTGTCGGCCCTGTCTTGACCAGTTTAAGCGTCCCTGTTTCGACATTGCAGTCAAATAGCCGTTTGCCTGCCCCGACAATCACGGGAAATGTCCACAGACGAAATTCATCGATCAGGTCCGCCAGCAGCAGGGTTTGGATCAATTGCCAGCTGCCATGAATTTGCAATAAGGGGCCATCCCGGTTTTTGAGCTTGGTAATCTCCGAAACAGCATCATCCGACAGGAACGTCGTTTTCGGCCATACAGGCTCCGGATTTCCAGATGACATAACATAGACATGTCCACCATTCGTGCTCGCATCCTGATGGCTAGAAAACATCTCATAGGTTTTACGGCCCAGCAGCATATCATAAGGTTCGGCCATCGCCTCCTTTTGCACCTGCTCCATAACCGGATCCCAATATTCTGCGGCCCAGCCGCCCGATGTAAAACCGCCAGAGCGATCTTCATCGGGCAGCCGCACAGCTTGCATAACGCCGTCAAGAGTAACGAACGTCAGTGCTGCGATATTTCTCATGCGGGTACTTTCGTAAAACGTCGATGAATCAAGCCTAACACATAGCCAAACAGGGTAAATTGGATTGTGCTCGCCAATCCCTCTGTGAATATCCATCCAGGGACAGATGGGGCTGCATATTTGGCCGGTTCCGTTACTGCAATATAGAAACCAAGAAACAAACCGAAGCTGAGCGACACGATCATAGCATCCTTTATCCTTGCCCCCATCGGAGCAATGTAACCCAGCGCCAAGGTCAAAATACTGCCCTGTACGATCATAGTCAGAAAACCGAGAGCCATTACAGGTTCCGGTCGCGCAAACTCAACATTCGCGTAATGCTCTGCATTGATCACAAAGTGGTTCAATCCCTGAACAGCGAAGGTGATCAATATAAAAGCAACGATCGACAATGAGTGCTTCATGGTCGCCCCCTACATCGGCATGTCCATGGCCGGAGCCAGTTCAATAGTGCCGCCAATGTCGAGGTGGGGCGATTTTTGCGTCATAGCAATGGCGTCATCCTGGTTTTCGGCCTGAATGATTGTGATGCCGGACAACGGGTTTGCGCCACCATCTTCCGTCACGCCGTCAGAGCTGACGGTAATCGATTGACCAACAGGGAGGCCGCGATCTACGACCGCATCACCCAAGCCATCCATCCACGCCATCCATTTCTGCATGTGTTGTTGTCCTTCTTCCGGTGTCATTGAAGTTTTGCCGCCATGATAAGCCAGGATGAATTTCTGCATTTTTGTTCTCCTCTGAAGGTTTGCTGTTTTTCAAACCATCTTTATTGCGCCAATCTAAATATGTTAAAGAACATTTTTAGAAGTCTTCTATGGTCTTGTGAAACGGAGAGAAATTCAATGCCTTACAGCGCAGAACATAAGCGGCAGACACGGGCCAAGATCGTTGAGTCCGCGCGGATCCTGTTCAACCGACACGGCTTTCAGGACGTTACGATCGACATGGTGATGGAAAATGCAGGGCTTACGCGTGGTGGTTTCTACAATCATTTCAAGACGAAAGAACAGCTCCATCACGCTGCGGTATCCAGCTTTCTTCATGGCCGCGGCGCTGAATGGAGAAAAGACGCGGGCGTTGATCCAGGTTCACCAGGAGAAGGCATGGTCCGCCAGATGATATCCGGATATCTGTCGTCGGAACATTTGGGCGATATCGATGGACAATGCCCGATGATCGCCTTGCCGTCGGATATCGCACGCTCCAATCCGCAAGTTCAGACGTCCTATCTGCAACTTCTGGAGGCGATGGTTGGACTGTTTGAAAAGGGTCTTGGTGACAAAGGTGATCAAGGACGGCAACGGGCGTTATCGCTCGCCGCGTTGTGTGTAGGCGGCATGGTTATTGCCAAATCGCTGCCCGATTCAGAACTGGCGGAAGAGGTTCGTGCGGCGGCGCAGGACTTTGCGTTAGGTCAGTTGACCAACTAGGATATCAGGATCGCACATGCCTAATTCACGCCCCGGTCTTTTCCCTCCCAATAGGGTACACGCAACTCTCTTCTCAAAATCTTGCCGCTAGCGTTGCGCGGTAACTCCGGAATCACATCAACCGATTTCGGTACCTTGAAACCGGCAATCCGCTCGCGTGCCCAGCTTATTACGCTATCCGCGTCAATCTCGCCTGCATCGGGCTTGGGCGAGACAACCGCCTTGACCGCTTCTCCCCATTTTTCGTCGGGGATACCGATGACCGCGACTTCGTTCACCTGCGGGTGACCGAAAATCGCGTTTTCGACTTCTGCCGGATAAACATTTTCGCCGCCGGAGATGATCATATCCTTCACCCGGTCTTTTATGTAAAAATAGCCGTCTTCGTCCATGATCGCAGCATCGCCGGTATAGAGCCAGCTATCACTGTCCACTGTCTCGGCAGTCTTTTCAGGATTATTGAAATAATGCAGCATGTTAAGACCAGATCGTGTCGCGATTTCTCCGATTGTACCGGGCGGCACTTCCTGACGCTGCTCATCGACAATTTTCATTTCCACTCCGGGCAGCGGCACGCCGATACCGCGCATCCGCTCGTTGCCATCCGGATCATGATCCTCGGGCGGCAGGATGCATACTGTGCCGGTGGTTTCGGTCATGCCATATTGCTGACAGAATAAAGCCTGTGGCATCGTCTGGATACACTGGCGCAGCAGCTCCAACGGAATCGGCGCCGCACCATAGGTGACCGAACGAACTGTAGAAAAATCCGTTGCCTTTGCCCGCGGCCAGTTGACCAGCATTTGCAACGCCGTCGGTACAAGGAAAAACTGGTTGAGCCCCTTGTCCACGCAATCCAGCACGCTGTCAGGGTGGAATTCGGGAATGACCATCATGGTGGCGCCATTGTAAAAGGCAATCGGTCCAATGCCCGACCCGGCAATATGCGCGCAAGGCATCACTGCAAGCGTGCTGTCGTCAGGGCCAATGTCAATCCAGGCATGTTCCGGCTTGTTCTCGACCAGCGGACGCATCTTGAACAGATTGTCGTTGGTCAGCACCGCACCCTTGGGATTGCCGGTGGTGCCAGAGGTGTAGAGTTGCAGTACGCCCTTTGCCGGATCGGTCTCGGGGAGCTCGCCGGGCTGGGTTTTGACCAGCCACTCATCCAATGCTTGCAGACCATCTGCCTCTCCCGCAACAAGAATGGTTTTCACCGTGCCCGCCTGTGCAGCCGCCTGTTTGGCGACCTCGGCAAATTCCGGCTCACAGATCAGCAGCGGTGCCTGCGTGTCTTTAAGCACATAAGCGACTTCGGGCGCAGCAAGGCGCCAGCCGATCGGGGCGATCACGGCGCCTGCGCGGCTCGCAGCTGCAAAGAGGGTGAAATAAAGCGCGCTGTTCTTGCCCAGCCAGCAGACCCGGTCACCTTCTTTCAAACCGGAGCCTGTAAAGGCCCGCGCATAGTCAGTGACGATCCGGTCGAGTTCCGCATAGGTCACCACCCCCGCGGCATCATCCAGCGCGATATTATCTGGCAGGCGCTCTGCCCAATAGGCGATGGATGATCCCATGCACCGGCGAATTTCTGGCGTTTCGTTTGACATGCCCACTCCTCAATCTATTTTTCACGACGTTAAGCGGTCGCTTAAATCAAGGCAAGAGCATTGACGCTACGGCAACAGGGTCAGTCGCGCCGATAAATTAGCGACAGGTTATTGGCTGGCATTTCAACAAGGTCGGTACGCGTAAACCCGTTTTTCGTGGCCAGCGCATTCATGTCAGCGACTTCGCGGATACCCCAGCGCAAATTGCGGCTTTTGAGACTGCGGTCAAAGTCGAGATTGCCTTGCGCCGTTGGCGCATCACCGCGAAAATAAGGCCCATAGAGATAGAAACTGCTGCCTGACTCCAGCAGGAGGGCTGCCTTCTCAAACAGCCCGATAGACGCCTCCCACGGAGCGATATGAACCATGTTGATGCACAAGATCGCAGAAGGTTTTTCAATATCCCAACGGAGAGCCAGCGCGTCGAGTTGCAGTGGTGGCAGGACATTGCCCACCCCTGCCCGCTTCGTCCAGGCGGCAATGGAACGGCAACCATCCGGATCGGGATCGCTAGGCTGCCATGTCAGGTCCGGGAATTTCTCACCGAAATAGACCGCATGCTCGCCCGTACCGCTGGCAATTTCCAGCACGGTGCCACTATCCGGCAAGACTTCCTGCAGCACTGCAATGATCGCATCGCGGTTGCGCAGAGTGGCGGGGGCGTGCTTTTCATCCTCCGGGCCAGCCTGATCGCGGAACCATGGGGTGGAATCGCCCTCATTTGTCATCAAGGCGCTCCTCGACAGGTTGCCGCCGCCAGATCGCGGCAAGAAAACTGCCAATAACCACATGATAGACCGCTGAGATCGCGCTGGGAACCGGCGCGAGAGCCGCTTGCATAGGATTTGCAAATTGCGCGGCGAAGGCGGGCGTCGATGCAAGACTGGAACCCAGACCGCTATTTTGCATACCGACCTCAATACTGATTGTCCGTCGTTCTCCCACACCAAAGCCCAAAGCCCGGGTCAGCATATAACCCAGACCGAACCCGAAAACATGAAGCAGCAGCACCGCCAGCATCAATATACCAAAATGTTCCTGTATCAAGGCTTTAGAATTGGCGATAATGGCACCGACGATCAACACAATCACGATCACTGATGCGAGCGGAGAAACTGTTGCGATTTTTGCCGTCGCTTTGGAAAAATAACGGTTGAGCAGCACGCCGGCGATCACCGGCAACAGCACGATCGAGACCATGTTGATGAACAGGTTCCACTGATCAATCTCGACAAATTTTCCAGCCAACCAGCCGGTAAGCAATGGCGTAGCGACAACAGCGATCAGGGTAGAAGCCATAGTCATCGTTACGGAGAGCGCGAGATTAGCGTTGGCGAGATAGGCAACGACATTGGACGCGGTGCCGCCCGGACAACAGGACACTAGGATCAACCCAACCGCCAAACCCGTCTCCAGACCCGCCAGTATCGCTATGGCAATCCCGGCGAGCGGCATCACGGTGAATTGCAAGACAACGCCTACCCCCACGCATTTCGGAATACGGGCAATGCGTTTGAAGTCTTCAAAGGACAGCGTCAGGCCCATACCCAGCATGATAAACCCCAACATGACGCTGATCAGCGGTTGGCCCAGTGGCCGGAAACGCCCGTCAACCACCCAGAGAAAATGCTCCGGTAGGACCACGCCCAAGCGGTGCCTATGACAGTCCACAGCGCAAACAGGTTAGTTAAGCGCTGTATCATATTGCCCCCAAAAACCGGCTGTCAGTCAGCCTTTACTCGGCTGCTTCAGCATATTCCTCCGGTTCTTTCCAGACCAAAATCGGTTTGCGGGCAGCTTGCGTCTCGTCCAGCCGTCGGCGCGGAGCAAAATGCGGCGCGGATTTCAGCAGCTCATCACCAGCCTTGGCCCGCTCTGCCACCGACCGCAGAGCGCCGATAAACTGGTCAATCGCCGCCTTGCTTTCCGTTTCCGTCGGCTCGACCAGCATCGCGCCATGAACCACCAACGGGAAATACATGGTCATCGGATGATAGCCCTCGTCAATCAGGCCCTTGGCGAGATCTAGCGTGGTCAGGCCGTTGGCGAAACCATTGTCCGAGAACAAGGCCTCATGCATGCATGGCCCTGAATTGGCGAATGGGGCTTCGAGCACGGCCTCCAGGCTGCGCAGAACATAGTTTGCATTGAGCACCGCATCCTCGGCAACCTGTTTCAGGCCATCGGCACCATGGCTCAGCATGTAAGTGAGGGCACGCGTGAACATACCCATCTGGCCATGAAAGGCGACCATCCGACCAAAGCTGCTCTCATGATGGTCTTCTGCAGTTTCCTCTTCGACGAGATGGAAATGGCCCTTTTCGGTTTTTTCAACGAATGGCAGAGGCGCGAAAGGTTCCAGCGCTTCGGAGAATACCACCGGACCGGAACCTGGTCCACCACCGCCATGCGGGGTGGAGAAGGTCTTGTGCAAGTTGATATGCATCGCATCAATGCCAAGATCACCGGGCCGTACCCGACCCACAATCGCATTGAAATTGGCGCCGTCACAATAAACCAGACCGCCGGCCGCATGCACCGCATCGGAAATGGCCTTCATATCCGGTTCGAACAGACCGCAAGTATTGGGATTGGTGATCATCACACCGGCCACATCAGGACCGAGGCGTGCCTTTAGGGCGTCAAGATCGACACGGCCATCGGCATTGGCGGGAATATCCTCCACCTTATAACCTGCAAATGCGGCCGTGGCGGGATTGGTGCCATGGGCGCTTTCTGGAACTAATATGACTTCCCGAGCATCACCGCGTGCTTCAAGAGCCGAACGGATGGCCAGGATGCCGCACAGCTCACCATGCGCACCGGCTTTCGGGCTCATCGCCACTGCTGGCATGCCGGTTAGTTTCTTGAGCCACTCGGCGAGCTGGTAAATGGTTTCGAGCGCACCCTGCACACTGTCTACCGGCTGTAGCGGGTGGATATCCGAAAAGCCCTTGAGCCGTGCCATTTTCTCATTGAGGCGCGGATTATGCTTCATCGTGCAGCTACCCAGCGGGAACAGACCGACATCAATGGCATAGTTCTGACGACTAAGTCGCGTATAATGGCGCACAGCCTCCGCTTCGGACAGCCCGGGAATGCTGATGGGTTCGTCCCGGTCGAGACCGCCCAGACGACTCTCAGCCGCTGGCGCTGCTGGCAAGTCAACGCCACTGCGGTCGGGCGATCCGGTCTCGAAAATCAATGGCTCATCAACCATTAGCGCACGATTGCCGGTATGGGTCTTCAGCGCACCTGAATCTGGCGCGATGATATTCTCTTCCTGTTTCGTCGGACGACCTTCGGTGAGCATGCTCATGCCAATTCTCCTTCCAGCGCAGTCGCCAGCGTTTCGACATCCTCGTCGCTGGTCGTCTCTGTCACAGCGACAACAAGCCCGTGGGCCAATCCACTTTCATCCGGATAGAGACGGCCGAGAGACACACCGGCCAGAATTTTTTGATCCGCCAGCTTGCGGACAATTGGCCGTGTATCTTTATCAAGAACCAATGTGAACTCATTGAAAAAGCTATCATTCAAAAGCGACACACCCTTGATCTGCGTCAGGCGATCGGCGGCGACAACCGCTTTTTTGTGATTGAGCATCGCGAGGTCACGTAAACCTTTTTCGCCAAGCAATGTCATGTGTGCCGTAAAGGCCAGCGCACAAAGCCCGCTATTGGTGCAGATGTTAGATGTCGCTTTCTCACGGCGAATATGCTGCTCGCGCGTGGACAAGGTCAGCACAAAACCGCGCTTGCCTTCTGCATCGACCGTTTCGCCGCACAGACGTCCCGGCATCTGCCGCACATATTTCTGTTTGCAGCCAAACAGACCCACATAAGGTCCTCCAAATTGCAGGCCGACGCCAAGCGACTGACCTTCGCCAACGACGATATCCGCGTCCATCTGACCTGGCGCCTTGATCGCGCCTAGTGCGACAGGTTCTGTCACAACAGCAATCAGCAACGCCTTGTGACTATGGACTTTTTCCGCAAGGGCAGACATGTCAGATATGCGTCCCAAAATATCAGGATATTGGACAACAACACAGCTGGTATCGTCATCAATCTGGTCGAGCAGATCGACGCCATCGGTCGCCGCGTCTAACGTTGGCGCTTCGCTAACCAGTTGGTCTTTCGTAAAGCGCGCCATGGTCTTAGCCACCGACACATAATGTGGATGCAGGCCGGAAGAGAGAACCGCCTTGCCGCGTTTTGTGATCCGTCGCGCCATGACAATCGCTTCCCAGCAAGCAGTGGAACCATCATACATAGACGCATTGGCGACATCGACGCCGAATAACCGCGCAACCTGTGTCTGGAACTCGAAAAGGGTCTGCAACGTCCCCTGCGCAATTTCAGGCTGATAGGGCGTATAAGCCGTCAGAAACTCGCCACGCTGGATGATGTGATCAACGCTAGCGGGCACATGGTGGCGATAGGCCCCTGCCCCCAGGAAGAACGGCATATCACCGGCGGCCGAGTTATTTTTGGCCAGCTTCTTCATATGCGCTTCGACCGCCATTTCCCCGGCATGCATCGGCAGATCACGAATCGGACCATCCAGCCGCGCATCCTCTGGCACATCGACAAAAAGCTCGTCGATGCTGCTGGCACCAATTGTCGCCAGCATATCCTGACGGTCATTTGGAGTTAGCGGTAAATAACGCATTTTCTATTCCTCAGTTTCTAGAGTCCGTCGACAAAGGCCTTGTAGGCTTTCTCATCCATCAGATCGTCGAGTTCGGATTTGTCAGACAGCGTCACCCGGAAAAACCAGCCATCTTCTTCGGCGGAGCTGTTGACCAGCGCGGGTTCGTCTTCCAGTGCATCATTCACTTCGACCACCGTTCCGGAAACCGCGGCATAGACATCGGATGCGGCTTTCACGGACTCGACCACTGCGGCATCATCGCCCTGTGCCAGTTCTGCTCCGGTTTCAGGCGTTTCGACAAACACAATGTCGCCCAATTGCTCTTGCGCATAATCGGTAATGCCGACGGTCGCGGTCTCACCTTCGACGTCCACCCACTCATGCTCATCCGTATAATATCGGCTCATAGTCTCGTCCTTTTCCCTCTTCTAATCGTCTATAATTTCGGTTTGCGGTGATAGTTATGCGGCACAAAGGGCATGTCAGCGACGGTGCAGGGTATCGCTTTGCCGCGTTGTTCCACGGTGATTTCGGTTCCCGTTTCGGCTAGCGCCGTCGGCACATAAGCCATGGCGATAGGTTTCTGCAGCGTCGGAGAGAAACCGCCGCTGGTGACTGCGCCAATGGCATTGCCATCGGTATCAACCACGCTGGCGCCTTCGCGGACGGGCTGACGACCGTCGACGAACAATCCCACACGTTTTTTCTCTGCCCTGTCGGGATATTGCGCCAATACCCGCTCGGCGCCGGCAAAATTACCTTCTTCCCGCCGCGCTTTCGACAGAGCGAAGTTCAAATTGGCTTCCACCGGCAGGACGTGTGCATCCATATCATGGCCATATAGCGGCAATCCCGCTTCTAGCCGTAGGCTATCGCGTGCCCCCAAACCAATAGGCTTAATCTCTTCCAAGGCACATAAGGCCGCTGCCAGTTTCTCCGCATGTTCCGCGGGAACGCTGATCTCGAATCCATCTTCACCGGTATAACCGGAACGGCTAATGCCCAATGGGATATCACCCCACATAAAGGGCCCGGCTTCCATGAAATAAAGATCGGTTGGCACCGGCCAGTCGGGCTGCATCGGGCTTATGTTTAGCTTTGCCAGTGCTTCGGCAGCTTTCGGTCCTTGCAATGCTAGCAATGCGCTATCTTCCATATGACTCAGCGTAACATCGGATGGCAGTTGCGCCTCAAAATAGGCGATATCATCATGCTTGGTTGCACCATTGACCACCAGATAGAGATTACGGCCAGTATTGGTCACCATCAGGTCGTCCAATATGCCGCCATCCTGCGCCAGCAGTAGCGTATAGCGGATTTTGCCTGCACCCAGGGCAGAGATGTTACCAGGAACAATTGCTTCCAGCGCGTCTGCCGCACCTTCACCATCCAATTGCACCTGCCCCATATGACTGACATCAAACAAACCGGCATTGTCACGGGTCCACAGATGCTCGGCCATCACGCCTTCAAACTGCACCGGCATTTCATAGCCCGCAAAAGGTACCATGCGCGCGCCAAGTCTGCGGTGCCAGCTATCGAGCGGCAATTTATTCAATGTCTCGGTTTTATCATCACTCATTAAAAATTCCGCCCATGCATAAGGTACAGCTCACAGCAAAAGCCTGCAAAACTGCCCCCTCTGTCACGGAACCTGAGAGTTTCATGGCACTGAATTAGCGGCCACTTACCCCTTCGGTGGCCCGCCATAGCTTTAGCGACGGTGGGCTCTTTCCAGAGTGCTTGTGAAGCTGATGCGGTCCATCGGCCTGAGAGTTTCCGGGGCGGTTGCTCCTTCGGCGGCCAAGCTTTTTATGGAGTTTGGCGCTCTCCCGCATCGCTTCGTGATCTGTGCCTGCAAGGCGGCAATCAAAAGCAGCCGAAAGCGTGACCGAGCAGGCCTCGGGAGTCAATGATTCGATAGGTCGAAGGGCTGTAAAAAGTTTACGCTGTTTCGCGATCCGCCCATTTCCATATCTCATCATTTTCGTAGATATTGTCGCCAGCCGCATCTTCGGTGAGGAGAGCCGCAATCGCCGCCGAGACATCCCGCCCATCAATCGACCGATAACGCCGCAAGGAACCGTGTAGCAACCGGTCCATCACCGGACTGGCAATGATTGCGAGACTTTCACCCAATCTTGCATCATTAGTCCGCTCCCCGCGCAACAAACCCGGTCTGATAATATCCAGCCGGTCAAATTGCAGTGCGCGCATCAACTCTTCGGCCTGCCCTTTGACTTTCAGGTAAAATTGCGAGGCCTGAGCATTTGCCATTGTCGAGGATACGGCAATAAACTGCCTTACCCCCGCAGCCTTGGCGGCTTTCGCAACCGCTCCAACAAGATCGCGGTCAACCGCTGCAAAAGCCTCTTTCGAGCCGGCCTTTTTCATGGTGGAGCCAAGGCAGGAAACCGCTCGTACAGCTTTGATATCATCAATAATATCAGGCCATTGCTCGGTAGACGCGACATGGATAGTGGCCGCACCATAGTCGCCGTCAAGCGGCTTACGAACCAGCAAGTGAAGCCCTTCATCACGTCCATCCGCAATGAGCTTTCGGACAAGCAAGTTGCCGATCAGACCAGTTGCTCCAACAATCAAAACGGGCTCGGCCATCATGTGTCCCCAAAAATCTCACTATGGCTGTTGCTAGCATAGCGATCCGTCATACCGGCCATGAAATCGGCAATATGCCGGATACGGTCCGGTTCCGCCGACGGCAACGCCGCCGCCCAGCTTTCAGGCATCAGATCCGGCTTGTCCCGATAAGCACCGACCAGATCAGCGACAACAACCCGTGCATTGTCCGCCGCCGCCATCTGCTCGGGATGGTTATACAAATTGGCATACATGAATTTTTTGAGCGTCCGCTCTTTTGCAGCCATGTCATCCGAAAAACCGCCAATCATCAAGCCGGCACTGCGCACATCATCGGCTGTTTCTATGCCATGCTCCTTGATCCGTGAGACGGTTGTTTCGATCACATTATTTACCATCAGACCAATTTGATCACGGATAAGTTCCGGAACCAGACGATTCCGCTTAACATCCGGAAAGCGCGCGCAGATATCACTCCAGCGTTCCGCGATGAACGGTAGTGTTAGCAACTGGTCTATGCTCAGCAAGCCTGCCCTGATGCCATCGTCAATATCGTGATTGTCATAAGCGATATCATCAGCAACTGCCGCGATTTGCGCTTCTAACGATGGCCAGCTGTTCAAATCAAGCGCCATTCCGGCATTGGCTTCGGCCATGGCCCAAGTGGGCTGCGCAATCGGACCATTGTGCTTGGCCAGACCTTCGAGCATTTCCCATGTCAGGTTCAAGCCATTCCAGCGCGGATAGGGGCGCTCCAACTTGGTCAATGTCCTTATTGTCTGCGCATTATGATCGAAGCCGCCATGATCGGCCAGTGCTTCTTCCAGCGCGTCCTCTCCGGCGTGACCAAAGGGGGGATGACCGATATCATGTGCCAGACACAATGCTTCGGTCAGATCTTCGTTCAGCCCCAAAGAGCGCGCAATAGTTCGGCCAATCTGCGCCACTTCCAGACTGTGGGTCAGACGGACGCGAAAATGGTCACCATCAGGAGCGACAAAAACCTGCGTTTTATGACGCAATCGGCGAAAGGATATCGAGTGGATAATGCGGTCGCGATCCCGCTGAAAATCATCGCGTGGTCCCCGGATGCTGCCGTCATTGTCAGAACGCCCCTCATCATGGCGCCTGCCGCGGCTTTGACGCGGGTCGCTGGCATAGCTCGCGTTTTTTACCATTAGTTCAGCTTGTTCACTTTCGTGCCATCAGCACTGACCCAGGCAAAACCATCTCCGCCGCCTTTGCGGAAACCCGCTTCAAACTTTTTTGCCGCACTCAAATCGTCAAACGGACCGACCACCAGCCGTTTTGTTTTCCCCCATGGCGACGTCCATCCGCTGGTGGCCGCGAACAGATCAGCGTTTTTCTTCGACATCCGACGATAGTCATATTTCAGCGCCTTGAGATCAGATCCGGTCGCTATCTGGACCCAATAGCGTTTGGGGTGTTCCGGTGGTTTGGGTTCAGCTTCCACCTTAGTCACGGCCGGCTTTGGCTTAGCGGGTGTTATTGCGGCTAAATCCACCGGCACCACCCCGGCTTTTTTCTCAGAATCCGGAATCGCTATAGAACCGATAATGTCAGACAAAGGCCGGCGTGGTGTGGCCCCGGACGCACTATCGCCGGGTGTTCCCGACACAATCGGCGATGGTCCTGATGATCCTGCCTTTGCAAGGTCAAAGTTCACCAGTTGGACCGGCTTTTTAGACTTTTCTTCACTCGATTTAGCAGGCGCTTTTGTCCCACCGACATCCACTTTTCTGGCGACGGTTTCGGATACCAAAGGTGCTTTTTTTACAGAACCTCCAACAGCCGTCTCAAATCCAGGAGATGGTGATGACTTGTCTTCCTTCGCCGCATTTTTGGTCACGGGATCATTGGGCCGCGCTACTGCGGGCTTCACTAGCGGCCTCGCGCTCTTTGGTGTTGGCAGGCTATTTTGCGCCAGCACGGTTTTGTCGCCTGCGCCTTTGCGATTGGCATTTAACGTCGTTTTCTTGTCGCTACTCTTGGAACCGGGTCGGCGCCGCGGGGAGGTATCGGGCATTGCCAGTACTTTTGGTTTTTCGACATCCCGCCCCAACGGTTCACCGATGGGAATCAATCCCGCATCAGCACCATCACCGCCCCGCACCGCGTTGCGCGACGCGAAGCGCACCGAGGCAACATCGACACCGATATTTTCACTGGCCGGGAAATGGCCGAAATGCACCGCGGCCGCCTTTTGCGCTGCAGTCAGCTTTGGCATCCGATCGAAAAACGGTTTGATCGCTTTCGCCATTTGTTTCTGCATGGTCTGGCGCGCAATTTTGTTGGCCTCTTTTTCCTGACCGTTCATCGCCAGAATGAAAGCCCGGTTACGCCAAGCATCACGATCACTTTTTTGTAGCAGAGGGTTTAACTGAGCCTCAGCGCCTTCGACATCGCCGCTGATCCCCAGCGAAATCGCATAACGTTTCAACAGCTTGTCACTTCGGCCATGACTCAAAGCCAGCTGATAGTCTTTTTGCGCATCGGCATTTCGCCCGATCAGATCATAAGCAAGACCGCGATCAATCGCGATGTCTTTTGCTGCGATACCATTGGCCGTCGCTTCATCAAAATAGCGGATCGCGCCGAAGGGATTTTGCTCAAGCAACAGAGACCGCGCGAGACCAGCTTTTACGCGGCCACTGCGGGGATAAATTTCGTTTGCTCTGGCCAGAAAGCCGATGGCGGCACGCGTATCACCAAGCTCCAGCGCCGCCAATCCTGCATCTGCCAACGCTGAAGAATCGTTGGAATTACGAGCGATACGGCGAAGCGCGTCCTGCAGATCAGTGTTGCTGGATTGCGCACTTTTCTGGGCCTGGGCCTGGGGTACAGGCAAGGCGAAACCGGCCAGTGGCAAGGCCGCCAGAATCAAATATTTCGAGATCGTTTTCACCGGCATATTAAACGATTTGACCGCGCTGAAATCAAGCACAGAAAATAGATTGCAAGGCCAGTCGCCCCCACCAAAAGACAAACCAAAAGGGCGGTCAAAAAACCGGAAGCCCCAGACGGTTTAAAGGTTGTTACAAGCGACACATTGATGTCGACGCCCCTACTGGTTGTTCTGGCGGTTCAGGAAGCGCGGAATATCGAGCGGATCGCGTGATTCCTCGTCGCCTTCTTCACCTTCTTCATCGGCTTTATTATTTCCGCGTGTCAGGTTGGACATCCGTTCAAACAATGTACCACCGCCGCTGGCGACCCGTGGTGCTGGCTCGGCTGATGCCGGTGCTTCTTCTTCCACCGGCTGCATGGCATCACCGCCGAGAACCAGCTCTTCCTCTTCCGGTTCGTCATCACTGACCATACCGGGTGTCAGCGACGCGAAAGATGGAGCAGCAGCGGTTTCATCTTCCAGCTCATCATCATCCGAATAAGTAGCCGTCGGAGCGGGAGCAATCTCTGGTTCTGGCTCCGGTTCTGGAGCGGGCTCTGGTTCAACGACCATTTCCGCCTCAGAAGTTTCAAGGCTTTCTGCCATGTCAAGAACGGGTTCTTCCTGGGCTTCTGCAACCTCTTCAACTTCAGGCTCTTCCTCTTCTGCAGGAATACTGGATGCGAAGGAAGATGCGGCCGGCGCCGGGCTGCTCATTGCAAAGGACGAAGCCGTCGATGGCGCTGCGACAGAACCGTCGCTGTCAATGCCCGTCGCCACGACGGACACGCGGATGCGACCATCAAGATTTTCGTTAAATGCACTACCCCAGATAATATTGGCATCGGGATCGACCAGCTCGCGAATATGATTGGCGGCTTCATCGACTTCCATCAGGCGCATATCTTCACCGCCAGTAATCGAAACGATAACGCCCTTCGCGCCCTGCATCGAAACACCATCGAGCAGTGGATTGGCAATAGCTTTTTCTGCGGCTTCCAAAGCACGGCCGTCGCCTTCGGCTTCGCCAGTACCCATCATCGCCTTACCCATTTCGTGCATCACGGAGCGGACGTCAGCAAAATCAAGATTGATCAGCCCGGGCATGACCATCAGGTCGGTAATGCCGCGAACGCCTTGTTGCAGCACTTCATCGGCTAGCAGGAACGCTTCCTTGAACGTCGTGTTCGGATTGGCGACGAGGAACAGGTTCTGATTGGGGATAATGATCAGAGTATCCACGTTTTTCTGCAGCTCTTCGATACCGGCATTGGCCGATTTCATGCGCCGTGTGCCTTCAAACGTGAACGGCTTGGTAACAACGCCCACTGTCAAAATGCCCTTGTCACGCGCCGCCTTGGCAATAACCGGAGCAGCCCCCGTGCCGGTGCCGCCGCCCATGCCGGCAGCGATGAAGCACATATGCGCTCCGTCCAGAGCCTTCTCAACCAGCTCGAGCGTTTCTTCCGCTGCTGCGCGTCCGACTTCCGGACGAGAACCAGCACCAAGACCTTGGGTAATCTCAGGTCCAAGCTGAATGCGCTGTTCTGCAGGAGAGCTGTTGAGCGATTGTGCGTCGGTGTTACTGACGATGAAATCAACGCCTTCCACTTTGGCTGCGATCATATTTGCAATGGCATTGCCGCCCGCACCGCCAACGCCAATAACGGCGATCCGTGGTTTCAACTCTTCCACTTCAGGTGGGCCAATATTGATGCTCATTTTACTGTCTCCCCAGACATAAACTCGATGTGTAACATTTGGGTAACGCTTTGCACAAATTTGATGTTGGAATCACCCCAAAAGTTAATTTTTTTCGTAAATTCTTAAAAATTCCCCCGGATTGCCGACATCAGCCGTCCAATTACCGCAGAACCGGCATATTTGTGGACGTTTTGATGGCTGCTGGAAAGCGATCTGAGGTCGACGGGTTCCTGCGCCGCATAAAGCGCCAGCCCAGCCAAACCGGCGAAGCCCGGACCGCTATGGGCATCGGGCAAAGCTGTTAGTCCGGTAGGGCGACCGATCCGCACGGTTTGACCCAGCGCTGATTGCGCATAATCCGCAATGCCTTTCAGTTCCGCACCGCCGCCGGTGAGCACAACCTGCCGTCCGACCGGTCCGGTAAACCCGAGTTCCTTTAGCGTCTTGCCGATCTCACCGATAAGATGGTCCAGCCGCTGACGGATCACACCGATCAGCTGCGCCTTGGTGATACGGCCATCTTCATCGGCTTCCGGCCCGGTCTGATCCAGTTGCAGATCGATGACATCGTGGTTGTCACGCGGGCTGGTCGTGGCCGACCCGTGGAAACACTTGATCCGCTCCGCCTGTGCCCGCCGCAAACCAAAGGATGATGCAATATCATCAGTAATATCTGCTGCGCCATAGGGCAGCGTGGCAAGACCAACCAGCATCCCGCCGGCAAATAGCGAGACATTGGTAACCTCAGCCCCCAATTCGACCATCGCGACGCCAAGCTCGCGCTCTTCTTTAGACAGACAGGCTGTGCCCGCAGCAATGGGAGACGCGATTATCGATTTCACGTTGAGATGCGCGCCGCGCACGCTCATGTCGATATTGCGTACCGGTGATGCGTCGGCGAGAATCACGTGGATATCCACGCCCAGACGGTCAGCATGCAGACCCTTGGGCTTCTTTACCCCGGCAAGCCCGTCAATCGTATAGAGCGCAGGCTGTGCGTGCAGAACCATCTTGCCCTGCGGATCGATGCTGTTGCGTCCGGCTTTCAGCAGATGGTCAATATCCTCCTGCTCAATCCGGTGACCACCCAGTTCTGTTTCGACCGAGGTCAACATGCTGGTCAGGCCGCCAGCAGAAAAACTCACCCACACATCATCAATATTGGTACCAGCAATACGCTCGGCCTGCTCCACCGCATCGCGGACATCCAGTTCGGTTCGTTCGGTATCAGCAATATAGCCCCGTTTCACGCCTTTGCTGGCGCGCTGCCCGGTTCCCAGCACGGTGATATCACCATTGTCCATCCGACCAGCGATCATCGCTGTAATTTTGGACGATCCGATATCCAAAGCGGTAAAAATCTTTTCTACCCGTGCTGCCATTAGTCTGTTCCCTTATATCCTTTTTGCTGCCTCATGGTGCCCCCAATCGCCCCCATTTTGATAGCGTGTTGTTTAACCCTCTGGTTCCGGCGATGTTTCCACCTTCGGCGGCATCCGCAGATAAGCCCGCTCTGAATCGCGCAGATCGAAATGCACAACCCCGCGTCCCAGCAAGCGATTAACCCCGTCCATCCGGGCAAAGTTTAACAGCGCCGCCGCTGCTGTCTCTTCGCCTTCCGGCAAGGCCAATGTTTCCCCGCTCTCAAATTCCAGGTTCCAGCGCCGATTACCGATCCAGGTCGCGCCCGTCACCATCGGACTGAGTGCCGGTGCAACGTCCAGTAGCTTGGTGAGTTCCGGCACGCGTTTATTGGCTTTTTTGCCCACGATCACGGGCAGGTCCGGCATTTCTTCCGGCTGTATCTGCTGCAATGGATATCCGGTCTGGTCGATCAGGGACAATTTGCCATCGCGCTGCCACACGGCTGCTGGCTCCCGCTCGACAATCTCTACCACCAACGTATCGGGCAAGCGGCGCGAAATCCGGGCATCCTTGATCCAGCCGTTACCCATCAGATCATCCCGCACCTGATCAATGTCGACCAGCATCATGGAACGGTCTTTCTGTGCCAGGGTGATTTCATAGACTTTCAGTTCGTCGATCCGGTTGACGCCTGTGACTTCAACCCGCTTCACCTCAAATCCTGCGGCACCGACGGAGGTTGCAATCTGGCTACTGATCCGCTCGTTGATACCGGTATAGTGAGCGACGCTATAGGCGCCCAACACGAACACGCCGACCAATCCCCAGGTCAGACCTTTCTGTACCTGTGCCTCCGTCACCGGCATGGCGCGGAGGATCCTGTCAAAGATCGACACTTGGCGGACTTTTTTCTTGTTCACCTTGCGGGGTTTACCCTTGGACTTTTTATTTGTCCGCCTGACTGATGCTGCTGTCATAGCGCTTCCCTCACAATCATTTCGACCAGTTCTTCATAGCTTATGCCCATTTGCTTGGCCTGTTCCGGCACAAGACTGAGCGGTGTCATCCCGGGCTGGGTATTGGTCTCCAGTACAAACAAGCCGTCCGCACCCAATTCGTCGTCCCAGCGATAGTCCGTCCGCGACGTTCCCTTGCAACCCAGAACCTGATGCGCGCGCAACGCATAATCGAGACAAAGTTTTTCAATCTCCGCCGGAATCTCCGCCGGACAGATATGCTCAGTCAGGCCTTCGGTATATTTGGCGTCGTAATCGTAAAAACCGGCCTTCGGTTTCAACTCAGTTACGCATAGCGCCTTGCCGCCAACAACCGCGGTTGTCAGCTCGCGTCCCTTGATAAAAGGTTCGGCGAGCAGTTCGTCAAATTCCTGCCACGGGCCGGATACGTCGCGGCCTATCGGATTGCCATAGTTGCCCTGATCGGTAATGATTGCCACACCCACCGATGAGCCTTCGTTCACCGGTTTCAGGACATAGGGTCGCGGCAATGGATCGGCTTCAAAAACATCCTTGCTCTTTACCATTTTGCCTTCAGGCATGGGAATACCGGCCGGAACCAATTGCTGTTTGGTCAGTTCCTTGTCGATAGCAATGACGGAGGTCACGCGGCCGCTATGCGTATAGGGAATCTGCATCAGATCAAACATGCCCTGGACCGTCCCGTCTTCGCCGGGACAGCCATGCAGCGCATTGAACACGACATCGGGCTTGATGCTATCAATGACCATAGCAACGTTACGATCCATATCGATGCGCGACACCCTATGGCCGTTTTTCTCAAGCGCATCGGCGACACCGTTGCCGCTCATCAGCGAAACCTCGCGCTCGGCAGACCAGCCGCCCATCAATACCGCAACATGGAGTCTATCGGTCATACTTCATCCCCCACGCGCTGAATCTCCCATTGCAGGTCCACGCCGCTATGCTCCTTCACGCGCCGACGCACTTCTTCGCCCAACGCTTCGATATCTGACGACGTAGCACCACCGAGGTTGAGCAGGAAATTACAATGCTTTTCCGATACCTGTGCCTGACCGATTTGAAGACCGCGGCAACCGGCTTCATCGACCAGCTGCCATGCCTTGTGCCCGTCGGGATTCTTGAAGGTCGAACCGCCGGTTTTGGAACGCAGCGGTTGGGACGCTTCACGCTCATCGGCAATGCGTTTCATTTCTGCGCCAATGATTTCCGGATCTCCGTCGGTTCCTCGTAGCGTAGCGCTGACCACGATAGCCCCTTCCGGCAACTCAGAATGGCGATAGGTATATCCCATGTCCGCCAGCGCAATGGTTTTCAGCTCGCCGGTTCGCAGGACAACGTCCGCGCTTTCCAATATGTCACAGACTTCCCGGCCATAGGCACCGGCGTTCATCCGGACGGCACCGCCAATTGTGCCCGGAATACCGCGCAAGAATTCCATGCCCGCAATGCCATGATCGCGTGCCATACTGGCAGCGGAAATTCCCGGCGCGCCGGCACCACAAATCAGTGCATTGTCAATTCCGAACCGTCCCTTGCCGACGGTTTCAATCCCGGCAAAGGCCTTGCCCAGACGGATAGTCACACCACGTTTTCCGCCATCGCGAATGATGAGATTGGACCCTAGACCCAGGGGCCAGACGGGAATGGTGGGATCGAGATCGCGGAGAAATTGCTGGAGATCGTCCACATCCTTCGGCGCGAAAAGCCATTCTGCCGGACCACCGCTTTTGAACCAGACTAGCGGTGCCAGCGGCGCTTCGGCCGTCAGCTTGCCACGGGTTTCGGGAAGAGCTGTCGCGACCGTCATGATCGTGCTGCTTTCATGCCATCGGCCAATCCCGCAGCCCATTTGGTAATGTCTCCGGCGCCCAGACAGACAATCATGTCCTTGTCTTCCGCCACCTCGGCAAGTCGTGCCGTCAAATCCGCTTCATCTGCAACGGTTTCGGCAACTCTGTGTCCACGTTTGCGAAGCCCGGCAGCCAGTGCTTCGCTGTCCACACCCTCAATCGGTTCTTCGCCAGCGACGAAAACCGGCGTGACATAAACCATATCCGCGTCATTAAACGCTTGCTGAAAATCCTCCATATGATCGCGCAACCGGGTGAAGCGATGCGGCTGCACCACTGCGATGACACGTCCCTCCGCGCCTTCGCGAGCTGCGGAAAGCACGGCGCGGATTTCGACCGGGTGATGGCCGTAATCGTCGATGATCGAAACACCGTCCACTTCATCCACTTTGGTAAAGCGCCGTTTGACGCCGCCAAAATGATCAAAGCCGCTGGCTATCTGTTCGTCCGTCATGCCCATTTCGAGGCCCACAGCTACCGCAGCAATCGCATTCTCGACATTGTGCCGCCCCGGCATGGGCAGTGTAATGCCTTCAATTGTCCGCGTCTCGCCATCACGATCGCGAACGACCACATCAAAGCGATTGCCGCCGGGAATGGGCGTGACATTGACACCCTTCACATCAGCCTGCGCGGAAAAACCATAGGTGATCAGCCGCCGGTCGCGAATGCGCGGCAGGATCGCCTGTACTTCGGGATGATCAAGACAAAGGATCGCGGCACCATAAAAGGGCACATTCTCGATAAACTCGACAAAGCTGTCCTTGATCTTGTCGAAACTGCCATAATGATCGAGATGTTCGGGGTCGATATTGGTAACAACCGCAATCGTCCCATCGAGACGCAGGAAGCTGCCGTCGCTCTCATCAGCCTCAACGACCATCCACTCGCTGTCACCCAGACGCGCGTTGGAACCATAGCTGTTGATGATGCCGCCATTGATCACGGTCGGATCAATTCCGCCAGCATCCAGCATCGCCGCAACCATCGAGGTGGTCGTGGTCTTTCCATGTGTGCCAGCAATCGCGATGGTCCGCTTCAGCCGCATCAGCTCCGCGAGCATTTCCGCACGCCGGACCAAGGGGATACGGTCTTCTAGAGCTTTCTCCACTTCGGGATTGCCGCGTTTCACGGCGGTAGATGTGACCACCACGGCCGTCCCGACGACGTTCTCGCCATTCTGGCCGATCATCACTTTGATACCCTTGGCGCGCAGGCCTTCGACGATATAGCTATCAGCTATGTCGGAGCCCTGCACCTGATAGCCAAGATTATGCATGACCTCGGCAATGCCGGACATGCCGATACCGCCGATGCCAACAAAATGGATTGTGCCAATATCTGTACCGACACCTTTCATCGCATGCTTTCTTTCGCGAGATTGTCCTTTGCGAGTGCTGGGCCCGGATTGGGAGCCAGCTGGAGTTTTTCCTTCTTCACCTTCAGCGTCTTGGAAAGCGGCGATGTTCCAATGCTCTCCACCAGATCGGCCAGATCACTCACCGCATCGGGCCGACCACATTTACGGGCAAAGCGCGCCGCATTTTGTAGTGCATCCGGACCAAGGGCCATTTTCTGCATCTGTTTGGCCAGTTCCTTGGCCGTAAACTGTGGCTGCGCAATCGCACGCGCACCGCCGGCGGCGACCATCTCGCGGACATTCTGGGTTTGATGGTCATCTGTCGCAATCGGCAGCGGGATAAGGATCGCAGGACGTCCTGCGGTTGTCAGCTCGGCGATGGTTGACGCCCCTGCCCGCCCGATCACAAGATGCGACCAACCAAGGCGCTGCGGCAGGTCTGGCAGATAAGTAGCCAGTTCGGCCGGAATGTCATGCTCGGCATATTTTTCGCGGACCCGCTCGATGTCCTGCTCGCGGCATTGCTGAGTAACCTGCAGCCGGCGGCGTAGATGCATCGGCAACAGAGCCAGTCCATCCGGCACGACATCCGAAAGAATGGTCGCCCCCTGACTGCCACCGGTGACCAGCACGCGGAATATACCTTCCCCCGTAAGTGGTGGATAGGGCTCCTCGCGCAACGCGATAACCTCTTCACGCACCGGGTTTCCGACCAGATGGACCTTTTCCTCATATTTCGGTTTCAGCTTCAGGATATCGGGATAGGACGTGGCAATCGCATTAACCGAGCGCGCCGCCAAGCGATTGACCCGGCCTAGCACGGCATTTTGTTCATGGATGATTGTCGGGATATTCTTGCGGTTCGCGGCGAGCAGCGCCGGAAAGGCGGGATAGCCGCCAAAGCCGACAACAGCGGAAGGCTCGAACGTATCATAAAGCTGCATCGCCATCTTGCGACCCTTCATGATCGCGCGCGCACCCGATAGCCACCCGCGCGGGTCCTTGGTGATCCGACCGGCCGGCAGTACATGGACCTGACCGTCATCGACCATGCCGGGAATTTTCTCGCCGCGCTCATCAGTGATCAGCGCCACACGATGGCCACGCTGGACCAGTTCCTTGCCCAGTGCATAGGCGGGAATCATGTGGCCGCCCGTACCGCCGGCGGCGAGAACATAATGTTTCGTAAAGCTCATTTGGTCACCATCCCATTTGTGACATAAAGTGAGCGATCTAAATAGGGATTTCTGCGTGTAAAGGCCAGCAGCAGTCCAACGCCGAGCGACAGGGCCAGAAAAGAGGAGCCGCCATAGCTGATCAGCGGCAATGTCATGCCCTTGGAAGGAAAGAGCTGCAGATTCACCGCCATATTGATCAGTGCTTGCCCACCAAATTGCGCCGTCAGACCGGCGACGGCGAGGATGATGAAATTATCCTCCTCATCGAGCAGGCGCAGGAATACCCGTACCACAATGGCAAGATAGACCAGCGCGATCGCAACGCACGCGAGCAACCCGAATTCTTCGCCAATGACCGAGAAAATATAATCGGTATGCGCTTCCGGCAGTTTGAACTTCGCGGTACCAAGACCGGGACCTGTACCCAGCAGGCCGCCACCGGTCAGTGCCTTGTGCGCCAGCATCACCTGATCAAATTCATCGCCGCCGAAGAGCCAGGTATTGATCCGTTGTGTCGCCACCGGATAGAGAAAATAGGCCCCGACCAGTCCACCGATCCCGCCCATACTGATCGCCGCAATCAGACGCGCCGAGAGGCCGGAAATCATCATCAACACAAACCAGATACCGCAAAAAATCAGTGTTTGACCAAGATTTGGCTGCATCATCAAGAGCAGGGCAATCACCCCGGTTAGCACGAAAGACAGTGATATCACCGGAAGTGAAGGGTCCTTGACCCGCAAGGAAAGCAGCCAGGCCAGCGAAACGGCATAAAAGGGTTTGAGAAACTCTCCCGGCTGGACCGTGGCGAAACCATAGCCGATCCAGCGCTGTGCACCGTTAACCGTCTTACCGAAAATCGGCACCAGAAACAGCAGAGCAAAGGCGGCCACCCCTGCGATAATCGCAAAGCGCCGCGCCTGTTCCTTGGGTAGCATTGACACCACCAGCATAATGGGAACACCCACTATTACCCAACCGAGCTGACGATAAAAATAGTAAAGCGGATCAAGCGAAACCGCCGCAGTGCTGTGCTTCAACGCAGATACCGGCGATGCGGCCGCGACCGCGATCAGGCCAATAGCAATCAGCGTCAACATCAAGGCCAGCAACACCCGGTCCAGTTCCCAGAACCAGATTGCCAATGGCGAACGGTCGCTGCGCCCCAGACGCGATTCCAGTTGGAAGCGCTTCTTTTTCAGGCCTGCCGCAATTTCCGGCAACGGACCTTTAGAGGTTGTTCCATCGGTCATTCTATACTGCCCCCAGCCGCTGTTCCGATTAGATTATTTTCGATGACACTTTCTACCGCGTTGCGGAAACATTCGCCGCGCGCTTCAAAATCCTTGAACTGGTCGAACGAGGCACAGGCCGGTGACAGCAAAACCACTTCGCCCGGTTTGGCATTGGCTGCCGCATGCTGCACGGCGGTCAGGATCATCTCGCAAGGATCAACCGGCATGTGCGGCGCAAGCAATTCACCAAACATCGGCCCGGCATCACCAATTGTGTAAGCCTGGACCACGTTACCAAAATAGGGTTCGCACTCTTCAAGACTGTCACTCTTGGGCAATCCGCCAACAATCCAGTGAATTTTGGGATAGGCGCCAAGCGCGGGGCCGGTAGAAGCCGGGTTGGTTGCCTTGCTGTCATTCACAAACAGCACGCCTTCGGCCTCGGCCATCCGCTCCATCCGGTGCGGCAGGCCCTTGAAACTCGCCAGCGCGGGACGCCATTGGTGTTCCTTTATGCCCAGCACTTCTGCGGCGACCACTGCTGCAACCGCGTTTTCCAGATTATGCGGCCCCTGCAAGGATGGCCAGTTCTCCTGCCCTTCCAGAAAGAAGGCACTGCTGTCCATAATGTTTTTTACCCGGCCTTCCGCGCGTATGAGTTCCAAGGCAAGCTGTGTTTTTTCATCTGTGCTGCCGAAAATCGCAACATGGTCCGGGTCCATCATGTCGAACAGGCGTACCTTAGCCGCAGCATAGGCATCATAACTGTCATAGCGGTCAAGATGGTCCGGACTGATGTTGAGCAACATCGCCACATCGCAATCCAGGCTGTGTGTCAGATCAATCTGATAGCTGGACAGTTCCAGCACATAGACGCCGCCTGCCGCCAAGGGTTCCTGTGAAAGGATCGGTACACCAATATTCCCGCCCATATGCGTCGGCAGGGCTGCGCTCTGTATGATATGATGCAAAAGCGCGGTCGTCGTGGACTTCCCATTAGTGCCTGTAATCCCGACGACACGATGTGGCGGCAGGGACCGCCGTGCCTGAGCGAATAGCTCGATATCACCGATAATCTGCACACCGTCATCGGCGGCCTTGTCACGGATCGGGTGGGTGTTCAGCGGCACGCCGGGTGACACGACTATCGCATCATAGTCGCTAAGGTCCGCTTCCATTGGATCGGCAATAATGGCCTTGTCATTCGCCGCTTCGCGCAATTCTTCACGCGCGTCCCATGCCAATATTCTCGCACCGCTGGCGTGCAGTGCATCAAGCGTCGCCATGCCGGATCGCGCCAGGCCCAAAATGGCATAGCTCTTGTTGGCAAAGGCGGACGAACGCATCATCTGAGTTTGAGTGTTGCAAGGCCGGCCAGCGCCAGAACCAAGCTGATGATCCAGAAACGGATCACGACAGTGGATTCAGACCAGCCAAGCTGTTCAAAATGGTGATGAATCGGCGCCATGCGGAAAACCCGCTTGCCCGTCCGTTTGAAGAAGAAGACCTGAACGATGACCGAGACCGCCTCGAGCACAAAAAGCCCGCCAACAATGGCGAGGACAATTTCATGATGGATCGAAACAGCAATAGCGCCCAGTGCGCCGCCAAGGGCTAGGCTGCCGGTATCGCCCATGAATACGGCCGCAGGCGGTGCATTAAACCAGAGAAAGGCCAGACAGGCTCCGATGATACAGGCGCAGAAAATGGCGAGCTCACCCGCACCCGCTACAAAAGGAATGCCGAGATATTCGGAGAATACCGCGTTGCCCGACATATATACGAGAATCAAAAAGGTCGCACTTGCGATCGCCACCGGCATCGTCGCCAACCCATCAAGCCCATCAGTCAGATTCACCGCGTTGCCCGAGCCGACGATGACAAACATGGCAAAGGGGAAATAGAACCACCCGAGATTGACCTGCACATCGTTGAAAAACGGAACATAGAGATTGGTGCCAACCTGTTGGACAATGATCCAGGTTGCAAAACCGGCAACGACAAATTCCATCAACAACCGGACACGCCCGGGAACACCTTTGTGACTGGCTTTGCTGACTTTGTCGTAGTCATCCATGAAGCCTATCGCTCCGAAACCCAGCGTCACGAAGATACAGACCCAGACAAAAATATTACTCAGATCCATCCAAAGCAAAGTGGAGATAACTACCGAAAGCAAAATCATGAGGCCGCCCATGGTCGGCGTGCCTGCTTTTTTCAGGTGAGTAATCGGCCCGTCCTCACGGATAGGCTGACCCTTGCCCTGTTTCATCCGCAGCATGTTGATGAATCTTGGTCCAATCAACATGCCAATGAACAGTGCGGTTGCAACCGCTGCGCCTGAACGGAAACTCAAATAGCGAAAGACATTGAACAGGCCTTCAAATTCAAGCCATTGTGCCAATAGATAAAACATTAAAACTCCCCACTCACCAAAGCCGATACGACCTTGGAAAGCCCCAGATAATTTGACCCCTTGATAAGAAGGATGTCTTCGTCACTGATTTCCCCTGCGACTGCAGCCAGCGCTTCCGAAGAACCCGCGACATGAGATATTTTGAGAGAGTGATCAAGTTTTTCCGACGATAATTGTTCCAGCCGAGCTTGCGTATGGGCCATCTCGTCGCCAACCAATATGACGGCCTGTGCACCAGAGGTGATGATGTCTTCGACCAGTGCCTCGTGATACGCTTGCGCTTTGTCTCCCAGCTCGCCCATTGCGCCCAGAATGACGATCTTTTTGCCACCACAATTTTCGCGCGCCAACTGCGCCAAAGTAGCTTTCATCGACACGGGATTCGCGTTGTAACTCTCGTCAATCAAAAGCGTTCGCCCGCCATTTTTAAGTTCAATTTGATGGCGTCTGCCGCGACCATCAAGGCCCTGCAGCTCTGCCAGTGCCAGACCAGCCGCCGCCAGATCGCCGCCGACTGCACGAACCGCTGCCAATATGGCGAGCGCATTGGACACCCAGTGCTTGCCCGGTTCTGCAACCGTGAAACACAAGCTGCGATCCCCTTCGCCATCGTCGCTAAAACGGGCCGTTACCAGCGAACCGCCGCCTTGCGCGGGAACCACATCTATGGCGCGCACATCGGCCTGAGCATCGAAGCCAAAAGTCACGATCTTCTTGGTGCAACGCAGAGCAGCTTTACGAAGCCGCTGAAAATAATCGCTGTCGCGGGGAATGACAGCAGTCCCCTGGTGGGTCAAACCCTGGAAAATTTCGGCCTTGGCATCGGCTATCGCTTCCACGCCGGAAAAATGACCGATATGGGCTGGCGCAATCGCGGTGATGATCGCAACATCAGGCCGCACCAGCCGAGTGAGCTGCGACAGTTCACCCGCATGGTTCATACCCATTTCAAAAATTCCATATTGGCATTCCGCCGGCATACGCGACAGGCTCAGCGGAACGCCAACATGGTTATTGTAGCTTTTCACCGACCGATGGGACTTTCCCATGGACGCACGGTTCAAGGCTGCAAAAAGGGCTTCTTTGGTGCCGGTCTTGCCTACCGACCCTGTAACTCCAATAATCTTCGCATCGGTGCGGGCCCGGGATGCGATGGCCAGATCGTTTAACGCCTTCGTGGTGTCCGACACCAATATGTGGGGGCCATCAACCGGCTGGCTGACGACTGCGCCTGCACCGCCCGCGGCATAGATATCGTCAACATAAAGATGCCCGTCGCTCTGCTCGCCTTTCAGCGCGAAGAACAGATCGCCGGGACCAATTTCGCGTGAGTCAAAGGCGACGCCGTGGACTTCAAAATCAACACTGGCGTGTCCGCCGATCGCTTCGGCAATAGCAGAAGATTTCCACAGGGTGGTCATGCCGTCGCCTCCGATTGCGGCACGCCATTGCTTTCGCGAGCACATTCCCGGGCAACTTCGACATCATCAAACGGAATGACGCGATCGCCAATGATCTGACCCTGTTCGTGTCCCTTGCCGGCCAATAATATGATATCATCTGCTCCCGTTAGCCCAATGGCATGGGCGATGGCTGCACGCCGATCACCTACTTCCTGGGCACCCGGTGCACCCGCCATGATATCGGCCCGGATGGCGGCAGGATCCTCACCACGCGGATTATCATCAGTCACGATGGCAATGTCGGATAGTTCCGCCGCTACCTTGCCCATTTCAGGCCGCTTTCCTGTATCCCGATCACCGCCAGCCCCGAAAACCGTAATCAACTTCCCTTTGACATGGGGCCGCAGTGCATCAATTGCCGCATGCAGGCCATCGGGGGTATGAGCATAATCAACGTAAACAGGCGCACCGATTTTCGTAATGACAGCGCGTTCCAGCCGGCCTCGCACGGGCTGGACCCGCTGGAGATGGTCAACCACATCGTCCAGTGCTCCGCCGGTGGACAGAATAACACCTGCAGCGCACAGCACGTTGGCCGCTTGATAGGCACCGATCAGCGGCAGCGATATACGGTGGGTATTTCCCTGCGCCTTTACCATCAACACCTGGCCCAATTGGGTTGGCGTGCGTGACAGGAGGCGAAGCGATGTGCCTTGTTCGCCAACGGTGAAGAGGTTCAGCCCGCGATCCATAGCGCGTTTGATAACGGGAGCTGACCACTCATCATCCGCCCAGATAACTGCCGTACCAGCGTCCTGCACGACCTCGTCAAACAGCCGCATCTTGGCTTCGAAATAACTATCCATATCGCCATGATAGTCGAGATGATCCCGGCTAAGATTGGTGAACACACCGACATGCACAGGTAAACCTTCGGTGCGATATTGTGACAGGCCGTGACTGGAAGCCTCGAATATGGCGTGACTGACACCTTCGCGGGCCAGGCCGGACATGTTGGACAGAAAAGTTACGATGTCGGGCGTCGTCAGCCCGGTCTTGACCTGTTCATCAGCTGTCGTGACCCCCAGCGTGCCGATCGACGCACTGTTCAAACCGGCCATACGCCATAGCTGACGGGTCATTTCCGCAGTAGATGTCTTGCCGTTCGTCCCGGTGACCGCTGCAACATGTTGCGGTGTCGGGGTAAAGTAACGGGCCGCAATCAATGCAAAAACACGTCGCGGTTCTTCGGCAGCAATATGGACAGCGCCTTCAACCTCAGCATCAGGATGCGCCACAATCGCTAGCGCGCCGGCAGAGACTGCGTCTTCGATAAAATCCTCGCCGTTGACTTTGGTACCTTGAAAGGCGCCAAATATATTTCCCGGCGCGATCTTGCGATGGTCAATCGCAAAACCGGTGACATGAGCCTCACCTTCTTCGCTTTCCAATGCCGCGTCATTCAGCCCGGCGATAAGAGCAGATAATTTCATCGCCTATCCTTTCGGCGACCAGAGAAGCGGTGTTAGCTCCGATACATCAACATCGCGGTGTTCATCCGGGACGACGCCCAGCATTGGCCCAATCCGTGGAACGACCTTGCGTACAACGGGCGCTGCGGTCCAGCCAGCCGTCCGTTGGAACCCGGTTTCCGCATTACCCTTGGGCTCATCCAGCATGGCAATCACAACATAGCGTGGATTGTCCATCGGGAAGGCGGCTGCAAATGTCGAAACAAGTGACGTCTTGTTGTAACCGCCATTGGATGGTTTTTCCGCAGACCCCGTCTTGCCGCCAATCCGGTAACCTGGCGCATCGGCTTTACGGCCCGTCCCGTTTGACACGATCATCCGCAGCAATTGCCGCATCCGCGCACTGGTCGCCGCCTTGAACACGCGGCGCCCTTCAGCTTCCTCGCCTGGTTCCACCTTAAGCAATGTCGCTGGCCGCCAGATACCGCCATTGACCAGGGCAGCATAAGAGCTGGCCAGATGCAGAGGCGTCACTGCGATTCCGTGACCATAGGCCACCGTCATATTGGTTACCCGTCCCCAACGTTGCGGCCAAAGCGGCTTTCCACGCTCCGCCAGCTCGATATGAGGCCGTTCATCAAAACCGAGCCGCCGGATCATGTGCTCCATGCGCTCCTTGCCCAGATTGTCCGCCAGTCGCGCGGTGACGATGTTGGAACTGTGCACCAGCGTTTCCGGCACGTTGAGATAACGGTTCTGACCATGATCATCCTTGATCTTAAAGCCTGCAACCTTAATCGGCTCTGTAGCATTGTAGCGCACGGCCAAGTCCGTGACTGTTCCGGCATCAAGCGCAGCAGCGACGGTCAAAGGTTTGAAAGTCGATCCCAGCTCAAACACGCTCTGTGTCACTTCATTAATCTGATATTTCATCGTCGCTTTGCGGATCTTGTTCGGGTCAAATACTGGCAAAGAGGCAAGCGCCATTACTTCGCCGGTATGGACATCCAGGACGATACCAGCAGCACCGCGCGCTTCGTGAGCCGTCATCGCGACCATTAGTTCACTTTCGAGCGCCGCCTGAACCCGGCTATCAATTGACAGGGCAGCCGGCTTGCCGCGAAGGCTTTCATCCTTCAAGCGGTCATTAAGTGCACGCTCCATACCCATAACGCCTTCGCTATCGGCATTGACATAACCCAAAACATGGGCCGCCAAATCACGCTGAGGATAAAGCCGTTCATTCTCTCGTGGAAATTCTATGCCGATCTCGCCAAGCGCATGGACCTGTCGCACTTCATTGGGCAACGCCCGACGGCGAAGGTAAGTCGGCCGAGAGCCCTTTAGCTTGGAAAGAAATTCTGCCTCCGTTGTATCAGGAAACAGATCAGCCAGTTGGCGCGCCAGCAATTCCTTGTCGCCGAGCACCCGTTCTGGCACCACGCGGATAGCGTAGCCTTTCATCGTTCGGGCCAACGGAACACCGTTGCGATCTACAATATCACCGCGCGCCGGAACAAAAGCCGAGCTCGACATGCTTGTTGGCTTGGCGTCCTCCAATATACTAAAGCTGATCAGGCGTCCGACAATAATCGTGAAAATCGCCAGAAACACGAGCAGCAACACCATCAAACGAAAGTGGGCGCTGGCTGCTACCTCCTTACTCTTCCCGGAAAACTGCATCTTTCTGCTGCTTGCCAGAAGAGTGGTCATTGAGCGCGGCTCCCCGCTTGTTCGGTATCTGCCCTGGCCGCGAGCTGTTTGATCAACCCGTCATCGAGCAGCTTGTCCTCCATATCAGCGACGCGCGCGGTTTTCGTTTCGCGCAATTCAGCCGCCGTGGGCTCTTCTCCGATATTGTCATCTTCCCCGTTTATCGCGACGGGTGACGCATCATTGCTGTCGCTATCGCGCACCTTGGCTGATGCCGTTGGAAAGACCGAACCGATTATGCCCGCTGGCGGAACCTTGTCCATGGTGCTGATGACAGCCACTTTAACCGGCTTGCGCAAATCCTTGCCACCCAGATTGGCGAGCGCCCGCTCTCCATCCAGATATTGCGAGGCGTTGGGAGATACATAGCCATATTCCAGTTTGTTCCAGTGCTCCAGCTGCCGCAAATTGGCGCGCGCACTAAACTCTGTTTCGAGATAGCGGATCTCTTTTTTGACCGACACAATCTTGCTGTCGGTCCGCGCAAGATCACTGCGTAGAGTGGCCACGCTGAGAGACAAGGGATAGAGCAGGATCGCGACGAGAAAAACTAGCGCCAGCCACCCGATACCTTCAAGACGTTTCACTGCCAGTTTCATTGCACGCCTCCTATCTTCGCATGGCTTGGTGCATCGGAACGCACCGCTGATCTGAGGGTGGCGGAGCGGGCTCGGGGATTAGAGACCTGCTCCGCCCCGGCCGGACGCACCAGTTTGGCTGGTTTATGAAAGGTGGGTGCCGGCCGTGTTTCGGAAACTTGAGGTAGATGGCGTGAACCAGCGGATTTTTGGCCGCTGCGATCACGCAGGAAATTTTTGACGATACGATCTTCAAGGCTGTGAAAGGTGACGATGGCAAGACGGCCACCTGGTTTCAGCAGTCGCTCCGCGGCGACCAAACCATCTTCCAGTTCACCAAGCTCGCGATTGATATGGATGCGAATGGCCTGAAAGGTCCGGGTTGCTGGGTCTTTCTTGTCGCCAGGCTTTTGACCCAAAGCTTTGCGAACGACGCTAGCCAGTTCGGAAGTGCGGGTTAGCGGGCGCGCATTGACTATCGCCTTGGCAATTTTCCGCGAACGCCGTTCTTCGCCATAGCGATAGATGACATCGGCAATCTCTTCTTCGTCCGCTTCGTTCAAAAAGTCTGCAGCGCTGGGGCCATCTTGCGACATACGCATGTCGAGTGGGCCGTCTTTCTGGAAAGAAAATCCGCGCTCCGCCTGATCCAGCTGCATAGAGGACACGCCAATATCCAGCGTGACACCATCAATATCCTCGCCATCCAGCACGTCGGCCATTTGCGAATAATAGCCATGGTGCAAGATCAGCTTGCCATCTGAAGCCGCAACCAATGACTGGCCGCTAGCAATAGCATCAGGGTCCTGATCGAAGCCATACACTTTGGCGCCAGCAGCAATCATCGCCATGCTGTATCCGCCAGCACCGAACGTACCATCGACATGCGTTTCGCCCGGGGTAATGGCGAGCGCATCGATGACTTCGTCAAGCAGGACGGGAATATGAGGCTTGGCTTGGGGTGCGACTTCATTTGGGGTCATTTCTTTTTCCCCAATTCGCTGAGATGAAATTCCACCAGACGCTTGTCCACGGGAACGTCGCTGGTTGTGTCGAGCAGCGCCTGTGGCGCCCATAGGCAAAATGTCTTGCCAATACCGTGGAAGAGGACGTTGTCTTTCAGGCCGCCAATGGCTTGCAGCATGGGCGGCAGGACAAAGCGGCCACTCGCATCAAAGCTGAGTTCTTGCAGGGTTGAGAATTTGCGGGCACCAGCGGCATCGCGGTCATAGGGTTCCGACCGCGCGATTGCGATTTCCTCTTCCTTGTCGATTTCCGCGAGCATGTCGATTTTGCGGCTGAGTCCAAAGCCGACCAGGCAGTCCCATTTTTCATGTTTGCCAAGACACAGAACGCGGCCGTCACTGCTGGCGATCAGGTCTTTACGCAGGAACGCAGGAACGGACAGGCGACCTTTGTCGTCTATCGCGGAAATTCCCGATCCTGAATAAGCGTAATTGCCTGACACAGCCTCAATCCCTCAACACTATCGAAAGGCAAATCTTTCCCGTGTGGAGAAGCGCGCAACGAACCACTCCCGAAAAACCAGAATTCCGGACAGGAAATTTACCCCGATAACGAAACAGGGTTAACAGGGGAGAGCTAGGGATGGAAGGGGATTTTACGGGATTTTGCGGGAATTTACGGAGTATTTTCTCTATCTATTTGATTTAATTGATTTTTATTTTACCCCCCTTTCGGTAGACGTCGCAAAAACTCGGATTAGTTGTTGGAAACACGGCAAATAAGTGGACTTCAGAGCAGGTGTGGCGCCAGAATCGAGTCTATTTTTGCAAATCAGCGATCAAACTGTCCGTCAATTCCCGTG
Organism: Sphingorhabdus sp. EL138; assembly: GCF_900258045.1. Classification (GTDB taxonomy): domain Bacteria; phylum Pseudomonadota; class Alphaproteobacteria; order Sphingomonadales; family Sphingomonadaceae; genus Parasphingorhabdus. The sequence continues at coordinate 1,589,448 of NZ_OGVD01000004.1, forward strand.
CATCGCCCGTGTCTTCCCCAATCTGATTTGACCATAGAGCATCATTCAGAAAATCAGCGTCAGCGACGATAATCACTGCCCCCTTGCCGACGAAACAGCGTGCCATCACATTGCCAGCACTGAACGCACAGTCGGCATGACTGTCTTCACGCTCTGCCGCGGCCTTGAAAGTTCCGATACCGACAGTTGATATCCTGGCATTGGGAAATTCGAGTTCCACGCCGCCCGCTCCATCGCCATCAGGTGCCAGCAATTCGAGGCCCCAGTGCCCCAGCAAAGGGGATAGCAAACCGGACGTCAGTGGTCTGCGATTATCACCAATGGGAAATTCCGTGTGCCATACCAGCATCGGATCGGTCAGGATAATTGCCTTGCCGCCTGCCCGCACCCAGGCGTCAACCGCCGCGATGTCGGCCGGGTCCATTGCGGGTGGCTGGGCCAGCAAGATCAGATCGGTATCGGAATTTTCCAGCCCGGCAAAACTGTCCACTGCGGTCAAATCATGTTGCTGCTGCCAATGCGCATAAATCGGGGCTGGAGACGCTTCTCCCGAAACGATGCTCTTCATTGATGCGCCCTCGCCCCAGACAATCGGCAGACTGGTCATCAGCTGGATCTTGGCGGGGGCAGAATTCTCGTTCTGCAAATTGGTAGCTGCCGGACTACACTGCGAAAACAGTCCCAAGATTGCTGCGAGGGCCAAACACAAAGCAGTAACCCGCACCAATGACTATCGCTCCTGGTCCATAGGCGCTTCCAGCTTGGGATCGGGTTCCAGGTCAGGAACGACCTGCGCCCGGGAACCCGGTACGGTCGGTACAGGCTGAACCACCTCGTCTTCCGGCACCGGTGCGGGTGTAATACCCAGTTCCGCCAGTGGTTCGGCCGGAGCAGGCGCCGGTACAGGTGCAACTTCCTGAACCAGTTCCCTTGACCTGTCAGCCGCTTCAGCTTGGATTTCCTCAATTGCGGATTGTTCGTCACTGGCGCGCTGCAAGACAAAATTGGCGACGCTGACGAGCAAGAGGACTGCCACCAAGCCTACAACACCCACCTGAATACGCTGAACCGTATCTTGCCGGTTTGCAGTTTCTTTCTGTTCCTCACTCATCATCTTCAAGCCACGGGAAAACCGGCAATCCTTTCTCTCTTAGCCAATTGGCATTGTAGAGCGAGGACAGATAGCGAAAACCGGTGTCGCACAATATCGTGGCGACCTTGCTACCGGGACCAAGCTCTTTGCCAAGTGCAATAGCACCAGCTACATTAATCCCGGATGAGAGGCCAAGGCAAAGTCCTTCTTCCTGCAACAGGCGTTCGACCCATTTCATCCCTTCTTCATCGCTGATCCGATATTGCGTATCAATTGGTGCATCTTCCAGATTGCCTGTAATCCGTCCCTGCCCGATCCCCTCTGCAACGCTGCTGCCTTCGGATTTCAATTCACCATGCGCATAATAGTTGTACAGGGCTGCACCATGTGGATCAGCTAGTCCAATCTTCACTTTCTCATTCTTGGCTTTCAGGCCCATGCCCACGCCAGCGATCGTTCCGCCGGTCCCCGCTGCGCAAACGAAGCCATCGACCTTGCCATCGAGCTGTTTCCAGATTTCTTCCGCAGTCGTTTCAATATGCGCACGGCGGTTAGCGACATTGTCAAACTGGTTTGCCCAAACCGCGCCTTCTGTTTCTTCGGCAAGGCGGCGGCTGGTATGAACAAAATGCCCAGGATTGGCATAAGGTGCCGCAGGCACCAGAACCAACCTGGCTCCCAAGGCGCGAAGCGTGTCCATCTTTTCCCGGCTTTGAGTCTCCGGCATGACGATTGTTGTCTTGTAACCTTTGGCATTGGCAACGAGCGCGATTCCAATCCCGGTATTGCCAGCGGTACCTTCCACGATCATGCCACCGGGCTTTAACAGCCCGCGTTCCTCGGCATCCTGCACAATGAACAAAGCAGCACGGTCTTTCACCGAAGCGCCGGGATTGGCGAATTCACATTTGCCATAAATGTCGCATCCTGCCTCCGCGCTGGGGCCAGCAAGATGAACGAGCGGGGTGTTACCGATCAGGTCGAGCGTTTCATTCACTATATTCATGCGACCTTCCATAGTCCGCGTTGTCAATGGCGACAAGCGCGGACAATTTGCAGGGACCAAAGACCAGCTTTAGTGGCAGTGATTTGCTGTTGGACCGAAACACTCCTGAACGCTATTTGGAATCGATGGCAACGATTAATCTGAAGGTCCATTCTGCATGACTTACATCGATAAACTGGCATGGATCCATATTGTAGACAGAAATATTCTGAGTACCCGAACAAGAGGCAGGGACACCTATTATATCCCCGGCGGAAAGCGAGCAAACGATGAATCAGATGAAGACGCACTATACAGGGAGATAAAAGAAGAACTGTCTGTGGAGCTGCAAAAAGATGGTCTAAAATACATAGGTAAATTTGAAGCTCAGGCTCATGGAGCAGAGGAAGGCGTTACCGTACGTATGACCTGTTACGAAGGGCCCTACATGGGCACTCTCTCGCCAGACTCTGAGATTGCAGAAATGGTTTGGTTTGCACATTCAGATAGAGACAAAAGCTCTCGTGTCGACCAGATTATATTTGACTGGCTAAAGGATAAAGACCTGATCGACTGATTATTGCTGGCGATATCCAAGCACCGATAAACACTCGCCGACTTTGATGCCTTGGCATTAAGGACTCCCGTAAAACATTGCTACTAGTCAGGTCGCTCGGCCAGCAAAGCACGCACCAGAGGTTGCAAATTCTCGTCATAGCGGGCGAGCATCACGTGCTCTTCGGCCGTCTCAAAATGACTGACGAGCTGTTTGCCATTCCACCAGTGCAGTGCAATGGCCGGCGGGTCCGCGACAATCATATTGCGGCCATCGGGATTTTCAGGATCAATCGGTTCCAGGTCAAATGCAACCTGCGGTGCGGTGGACGCACAAATCGAGAGGTTTGTGCCTTCAAAAGACGTTGAAATATTCCGGTGCAGGTGGCCAGTAATCATACCCTTGATCTGGTCATGCCCTGCGATCGTTTCCGCCAGAACCGACACCCATGGCTCACGCGGATCGGTATTCATCCATGCAATACCCGATTCCACAGGAGGATGGTGCATGATGAGCAATGTCGGCTTGTCCGGTTTCTCGGCCAGTCTTTCAGCCAGCCATCGTGCGCGAATGTCGCAAAACGCGCCCCCGTGACGCCCCTCTTCCAGCGTATCCAGAAACAGCAAACGCAGCGGGCCATCATCAATCTCATATTGGACAAAGCCATCTGCTGAGGGCACGTCGGGAAACTGCTTTTGGAACGGGCCGCGCAGGTCATGATTGCCCAGACACATATAGACAGGAAACGGTAAGTCGGAAAAAGCCTGCTCCAGCCGCATGTAACTATCCTGATCACCGCGATCGACCAAGTCGCCCGTAGCGAGCAGAGCGTCGGGTCGCGGTGTCATCTCGCACAGGACCTTGAGCGCCTGATCGAGGCGCTTGCGGTTAAATTCCGACGGATTATCTGGGTCGAAACCGAGATGGATATCCGTTACCTGCGCCAAGATCATGGGCGCTTCCTCTCTGTTATGTCGCCTCTAACGACTGGCAATCTTCTTCTGCTTTCTTATCTTAACTGTCAGCTTGTCGGAAGGCTTAAGCACCTCATTGTCGTTCGCCATCTTGTCAGGCTTTTTCCGTTTGTCCTTCTGCTGCTCCTTGATCAGCCAGGGCGCGCCGTCATCGGCATGGTAATCATGACACATGGCGCAGCTCGATGGAACATCGGAGCTTTTCTGGAACTCGCCGCCATGACATTCACGGCAGGTTTTGATGCCGGGCAACAGCAGGTCACGCGCGTTGTCCGATGTCGTCGCTGCGTGGCAGGAGGTGCAATCCTCGTCATTATGCGCTTCATGGCTGAACCAGCCCTTGTGCATATAACGATCAGTCTGCGTTACCGGCTTGATACCATAGTCAACCCGTCCGCGCGCCGTCGGCGGCGTGACGCCATGGCAATCGAAACAGGCGCCGCCGCGTGAAAATACCTGCTGAATAGCCAGATTTGCCCGGCTTGGCCGGAACTGGACAGCACGCGCATAATCGCTTGCCACCCTGCTGTCATTTTCTGCGCCCGGACGCCGCCGCTTCATACCGCCAAGATTAATGGGCCGCGAAGGACCGGTGGAACGATAATAAGCGCGCAGGTCCGCACGCACCATATCGGGCTCGCCATGCCGCAATGTACGCACCGTGCTGCCAATTTCTTCAAAGGCAAGACTGTGGCACATCGCGCAGTCTTCCTCCATGTCCACGGGCTCAAACCGAACACCGTTCGAATCCGGCGTATGGCAGTCTGCACAGACCAGCGAATCGCCAAAACCAAATTTCGCCGACAGCCGCCGCCCCATTTGCGCGACCCCGCCGGTTTTTGACATATGCACATCATGCGGGAATTTCAGACCATTATATTCAGTGGGCTTCTCATCGAGTGAAACCCGCTTGCGAGGTGGATTTTTGCCGCCAGGCTGGACCAGCAAAGCAGGACGAAACTGCGGGTGTGAAATCCCGAAATCTGACGCATTTTCAAGCTCTGTATCGGTCAAACGCCCGTCCATTCCCTCGTGACAATCCGCGCAGAATTTTTGCGCAGTAGGTTCCATAGCACCTGCCCCCTCATGCTCGGTGTGACATTCGACACACCTGCCGGGTGGCTTATTAAAGGCTGACGCAAAAGCCGCACCTACCTTGGCAAAGCCCTCCGGCTCGCCCATGGCTGTCAGCAGGCGGTCTTTTTTGGCATGATCATGTGCGTCATCTTCATGACAGTTCATGCAGGTTTTGTCTGTGACAGTCACAAAGGCATCGACATGGCAGGCCTGACAATCACCTTCCAGGCTGTGATGTGCATCGCTCAAAGCACCCGATGACCACATGGTATCGGCATGGAATCCTTCCGGCCGCTCTTCGACGCCGCGATAGGTGGCCCATGTGTAGATCGGCCAGATCAGAAACGCGGCAAGCATAAGTCCGACAAAACCCCAAGCGCTGACCCGTTTACCGGGCAGCAGGCCTTTCAATGTGTAGAGCGCGCCCTCGTCCCGCTCTTGTGCGGAATCCGAAAGCGCCTCGACCCGTTTGACGGTCAGGATCACGTCTTCTTCGTCTTGACTGACCGCTATGACATGGCCGCCAAAACCAATTTCAGCACCGGCGCCGGGATCAATGGTTGCGGACATCTGGTCGCGGCCATCAACCGAGAATTTCTGGCCCGAGATACTTTCAATCTCAATCTGGCCGTCTTCAAGCTGGCGAATGACCGCATGGTCGGGATTGACGGCCAGGTCTGGCAGATGGATCGCATTTGCCGTATTACGGCCGATCCCGATTTCAGCATCCGTGAACGGATTGGAGCGGATAATCTCGCGCCCATCAGCGGTGACGGCAATCTGGCGAACGATAAAGGTCATGCTGCTATCTCCCGCCTACCAGTAAAAGAAAACGCTGATGATATGCGCCGACAGCGACGCGATCAGGGCGAAGGTCATCGGTACATGAATGAACAACCAGACCTGCAGCAGCGCTTTCAGCCGAAGATGGCGGCGGACGCGCGCGAGCGTCGCTTCCTTTTTCTCAAGCAGCGCATCAACCTTGTCGAGCGGATCATCCCCGCCCATGCGAGGCTGATAAGCGCGTTCTCGCCGCAAATCAGCCTGCGCAGCGCGGGTAGCGCAATTGGGATATTTGCCGGATACCCGTTTCAGAAAACCGCCGCCGAAGGGATCCTGTTCCAGTGATTGCAGCACTAAGGCCGCGTGTTCGGCTGACAATGGCTGTGCCGCTTCATGCAATTGCCGGTCGAGCGAGCGCAGGCTTTCCAGCATCTGCGTCTCGGTCATCTCGTCGCGATTGTTGGACAGCGCCTGCGGAATGGTTGCGTAGAAATAGATGCCGACAATGCCAGAGATGATCACGATCATCATGAAGGCATAGGTGGCCGTATGGATGTTCCAGCCAAACTGGAAACCGGTGTGCAATGTGCCGATGACAATCAGGCTGAGGCCGAGATAGATATGCGCCGAGGTCCAAGCCTTGAGCGACCATTTGCCCGAGGTCATTGCCCGCTTGCGGACACCAAGCATGGTGAGCCACAGGATGAGCCCGGCCCCGATCGTGCCGAGCGTATAGCCATACCAGCTGCCGCCATTATGGCGCGGCGAGACGTCGATGAAGAGATAGCTGACAATGGATAGCAGCATGATGAAAGAGGCAATTTTCAGCCATTTATAGCCAGCATGTTTTAGAAAACCGTCATGCATGGCGACTTTCTTTTTCGCGACATCACCGGGAACAGGAACAGAGGCCATTATGCGTCCTCCTGCTCTAGCTTGGCGACGGTGAGGAATTCTTCTGGCGCGACACGGATCGCGGCACCGGTGGGACAGGCGCGGACACAGGCCGGGCCGCCGTTGATACCGGCGCACATATCACACTTGATCGCTTTCTTGGGTTTCTCGACATCGGGATCGCTATTTGCTGCGGCCCATTGCTTGTCGGGCTCACCGGGACCCGGCCCACTACCGAAGAACAGCCAGCTCAGCAGGCCGGGTTTCTTCGGCGGCACCTTGTCCATGCGGATCACGCCATAGGGGCAATAACGCTGGCAATTGCCGCAACCGATGCAAGTGTCATCAATAAACACTTCGCCGTCCGCACCGCGGTGGATCGCATCGGGCGGGCAATCGGACATGCAATGCGGATGCTCGCAGTGCCGGCAGCTTGTCGGGACGTGCAGATGTGCATAGGTCCGGCCTGCTTCCCGGTCGAGACGGGACAGACCTTCATGGCTGTCGGCACAAGCTTTCTCGCAATTATCGCAGCCGACGCATAGATTCTCGTCGATAAGCAAAACATCGGTCGCTTCACCGATACCATTGTCGACGAGGAAATTGGCAACACCAGAATACATGTCGACAACGCCGGAGAAGCTGTCTTTTTTTGCCTCGACAAAGGCATTCACATCCTGACGAGAGGCCATTTCCTGCTTGGCCTTGCGCATCAGGTCGGGATGCTTGTCGAGGACCTTCTTAAAGGCATCGCCGTTGATCTTGATGACTTCCGACTTGATCGCCGCCTTTACAGTCGCGGTCCGCATGCCGCCCGCGATCAGGGTCATTTCCCCGACGTAAGAACCTGCTGGCAGATAGGACAGGAACACCGGCTTGCCACCAATTTCCTTTTCCACGACCATCGATCCCACGCGAATGACGTAGATATCATTGCCCGCGCTGCCTTCCTCAATAATCGCTTCGCCTGCCCTGACATTCATAATCTCGCTGCTCTCGACAACCTCAGAGATATCGTCTTTGGTCAGGCCGGAACCAAACATCTGCAGCAACTGGCGTTCCGTGGAGATGCGCGTGATAGCGCGCTTGGCAGCTGGCACCGAGGCCTGCAGTTTCAACGCCGCCGTGCGGGAAATCTCTACAACGATCAGGTCTTCAGCCGCGTTAATGGTCGCACCGCGGCGGCGACCGGAAATCAGGCCTACTTCGCCGAAAATCGATCCCTCCTCAATGGGCACCGTGATCGACGGGTCATTGGGATCAATTTCCACCGCCACCGAACCTTCCGCAATGGCGAACAGCGATGAGCCCGGTTCATTCTTCTCGAAAGCCACCTCGCCGCGACGATAACGGCGCGGTTCGCTGTCGAGCATGAACTCCCGCATCTGCAGTGATGATAGCTCGTTAAGAATAGTGACCCGCTCCCGGAAAAATTCCAGCCACTCATCGACCGACTTGCCACCGGGCAGGTCTGCAAATTTCTTCTCGAGTATTGGCTCATCCGCTGGCTTCAGGTCTTTGTTACCGTTGATAAATTCAATGACGTCATAGCCCTGGTTCATACAGTGCTTGATCAGTGGATAGCCAGCCAGCGCACCGATGACATAAATGCCCTTCTTCGTGCTTTCGAAAGCCGGGGTCAGCTTGGGATAAGCCTCCCGATCTTCGCTGGTAAATTCAATTCCGCATTCTTCGACAAATTTGCGCGGCGGTGCTGATCCCATGCGTGCAATGATCCGGTCGCACTTGATTGTTTCTTGCCCATCGCGGGTTTCGAGCACCAGCTCACCATCCTTGACTTCCGCAGGGGTTGTCTCGGTACGGACATCTACCTTGCCCTGCTCGCCGGCTTCCATCAACAGCTTCACGTTGGCCTTTTTTGCACGCGCAAATTCCGGCGAGCGATTGAGGATCGTGACAATATTATTCTGAGCCGCATCGGCCGCCAGACCCAGCGCATTCTCAATCCCGGCATCGCCGGAGCCGATCACGGTAATATGCTCGTCATAATATTCGCCGGGGTCATCCAACTGATATTGCACCAGCTTGTTATCACCGCCGGGACAGCGCATCAGGTTCGGATTGCCCTGCGTCCCAATCGCCATGACGATCGTTTCCGCCATCACTTTATCACCGTTTTTCAACGTGATAGTGAAGTTTCCTTCGTCTCCTTCGATCTTCACCGGTTCGGCATTAAACTGGACATTGACCTCGCAAGCCGCGGTCTGCTTGTCCCAGATCTCCAGTATGGCTTCGCGCTTGCCCGCGTCAAAATCCATGTCCGAACGCAGCACCAGTTGGCTCGGCGTCGCCATGACATGCTTGCCTTTTTGATATTTGTAGATGGTGTCGGAAAGATGGTCAGTCTTTTCCAGCAGCACATGTTTCAGCTTCAACTGTGCGGCACGGCCAGCAGCACTCATGCCCGCTGGTCCCGATCCCACGATCACCACTCGAAACTTGTCCGCCACGCGCTTCTTCCCCCTTTTGCCCTTCTTGGCCCAACGCTCCCTCATGCGTTAACGGACCAATGCGGCAAGTTTTCCGGCTCTAGCGCGACCCCAAAAGACTTAACTTACCAGCATCTTACCAAAAAGCTTTTGATATGCCAGTGGAAAATATCACAGTTTGAACCGCTTTGGTCACTATCGAAAATCTGAAACAAAATGCTTGTCAAAGCGGTACAGTTTACGACAATGCGAGGCGATCAACTGGGTCGCACCAGTTAAGGAACGGGTTTTAGAGATGAGCGAGCCACAAGAAACAGCACCATCCGGCAAAAAGGCGACCGGCAATATCAGTCGTATTGCCCTGATATCTGCCGCCGTCCTGGCAATCGGAGCGGTTGGTGTGCAGGTCTATCGCGGCATGGACGCCGCTGGATCAGGCAGCAGCGCGGATACCCAAGCGGCGTCTGGTGAAACCGAAACGGCGCCCAGTGTCGATGAAGTCATCGCCGGCCTTGAAAAAAAGCTTCAGGATGACCCCGAAGATGCTGAAAGCTGGCGCATGCTGGGTTGGAGCTATTTCGAAACCGAAAAATATGCCGAATCCGCCACGGCGATGAAACGCGCGACAACGCTTGATCCTGATAATGCCGAATATTGGTCAATGCTGGGCGAAGCGCTGGTCATGTCAAGCGACGGGCAGCAGGTGCCCGGCGATGCCGCGGATGCGTTCAGAAAGGCGCTGGCCATTGACAAGAGTGATCCGCGCGCGCGCTATTTCCTTGCAGTTCAGAAAGATATTTCCGGCGATCACAAGGGCGCCATCAATGACTGGTTCGCGTTGCTCGAAGACACGCCGGCAGATGCGCCTTATGCCGCAGATATTCGCCGCGTGATCGGACAGGTTGCCGAAAAGGAAAATATCGACGTGGCCGCGCGGCTCGCCAAGGTGACGCCAGCAGCGCCCACGGGCGGCATTTCAACCGACGGTCCGCAAGTTGCTACCGCAGCTATCCCCGGCCCCAGCCGCCAGCAAATGCAAGAGGCCGCCGCCTTGCCCGCCGGTCAGCAGGAAGCAATGATCGCCAATATGGTCGATGGCCTTGATCAACGGCTGCAATCCAACCCCAATGACGCCAATGGCTGGATCATGCTGATGCGCAGCCGCATGCAACTGGGTCAAACTGCCAAAGCCAAAAAGGCGCTGGCCGACGGATTGGCGGCGTTCAAGAATGATGGTGCAGAGGCCAAACGGATTCGCGAGGCGGGAATGGCCTTGGGCGTTGGGGGCTAAACGCCCGCATCAAGTCTGCAAGCAAGCCAATATCAAAAAGATCACGCAAAGATACCAAGCTGCCAAGTTGTCCCTCCTCGGCGACTGTGTATCTTCACGTGACCTCTCTCCCGAAACTATAACGCTAGTTCGCCGCTATAGCTTGATACCCAAACCAACACCGACCACGATCGGGTCAAGATTGATCTTTACCCGCTGCGTTCCGGCAGCCGTCGTCCGCAGCGTCGCTGTGGTGTCAACGTCAAGATATTTAACGTCAACATTGAACGTAAATCGGTCATTGATGGGAATATCGAAACCGGCCTGCAATGCGTAACCGAAGCTGCTTTTCAGGCTGACATCCGTCTCACCCACCGCCGCTTCCAGCGCATCCGAAGCATTTTCGTTATAGAACATCGTGTAGTTGATACCGGCTCCGATATAGGGGCGGATCGCTGCATCAGGCGCAAAATGATATTGTGCCGTCAGGGTTGGCGGCAGCACCCAGGTCGATGCCAGACGCCCGATCCCGCCGGTCGTTCCCGACACACCGCTTGCACTGTGCTTGGTCGTCGCGGCGATCAACTCGAACCCGATATTGTCGGTCGCCATATAGGTAATATCAACTTCCGGAGCGGGACTGTTATCCACGCTGACCTGCTCACCGGGAAAGGCCGGCAAAATAGAGCCGCTTTCCTCACTTGGCATTACGTTAATGGCCCGAACGCGGACTATTATGTCACCCTGTTCAGCAAAGGCCGGTACAGAGCTGATCGCCATGCCTGATACCGCTGCCAGCGCCAAAAATTTCACTGTCTTACGCATTGGAAAAATCCTTCTTACTTAGTCCCCAATGGTGGTTAGGGAGAGCCAGAAGGAGCTGCATTGATCCAACGCAACGAATGTTTTGACCTAGGTCAATGGAACGGTGGACCAGTTTTTCGCTGTCCTACAGGGTGCTGGTTGCGGTATGATGGACGTCGGTTTTTTTTGACAACTGAATAGATCGGATATCCCCGCGCACGGGATGAGAATTGTGTGAACTTTGGTATATTGTGGCCGAAAAGAAAGACCCCATAGGGATCCGTAAACATTGTAAACTTCACGGAATTGGGCCTGAGATGCAGCGGGTGTGATTTGTGTGAACTTTGGAATAGTGTTTCACACCAAAAACGCTCAAAAGGACTGTGCACACAATGTAAACTTCGCAGGTTTTCCGGTGTTCTTCCTCTCCCCTTGAGGGAGAGGGGGATAGCGCCTATCGAAACAGGGGCTCGCCGAAACTCCGCAATTTACGGCTATGCAAGGTACCGGCATCGGCCTCTTGGGCCAGCAGATCGATTGTCCGTAAACCAATGGCCAGATGCTGCCCGACCCGTTCCTGATAGAAAGCATCGGCCATACCGGGCAGTTTGATTTCCCCGTGCAGGGGCTTGTCCGACGCACAAAGCAAGGTTCCGTAAGGTACACGATAACGATAGCCATTGGCCGCGACGGTTGCGGATTCCATGTCGATGGCGATGGCGCGCGACTGGTTCAGGCGTTTCGCAATCTGCTCAAAACGCAGCTCCCAGTTGCGGTCGCCAGTGGTAACGACTGTCCCGGTGCGCAAATGCTGTTTGAGTTGCGACTGGTCAATGCCAGTTTCTTCCTGCACCGCCTTGGTCAGCGCCAGTTGCACCTCGGCGATGGTCGGCAGCGGGATGCTCGGCGGCAAAACGTCATCGAGAACATTGTCATCACGCAAATAAGCGTGCGCCAGGACATAGTCGCCCAGTCGCTGCGTCCGGCGCAGCGCTCCACAGTGACCGATCATCAGCCAGACATGCGGGCGCAAGACGGCCAGATGATCAGTAATCGTCTTCGCATTGGAAGGACCGACACCCATATTGACCAAAGTGACACCCGGGCGGCCATCTTTACGGACCAGATGATAGGCCGGCATTTGCGGTGGTTTTGCAATTGGTGGACAGGATGGTTTGCCATCGGCACCCGTGACACGGTTGCCTGGCTCAACCAGCATTTCTGCCTTGCCGGACTTCACCTCTTCCAGACCAAATTCGATAAACTCATCCACGTAGCGCTGATAGTTGGTAAATAATATGAAGGGCTGGAAATATTCCGGATCGGTCGCGCAATAATGGCGGATACGGTGGAGCGAATAGTCCACCCGCTCGGCGGTGAAGAGGGACAGCGCGCTATCGACGTGATCCTGAAAAATCTGGCCGCCATCGACGATCTCGTCATTGGTCTTGACCAGATTGGGTGTGTGGAAATGATTGGGCAACGCATCTTTGCGATCCCGATCGAGCCCGCCAGCGGCATTTTCAATGGCGAAGGCCAATGGGATCGGTGTGTCGGACAGTCCAACATGGATTTTTGCTGTGAACACCCGGTTGATCCGCTCCAGCTGGTCGAGCAAATAGCGGCGATAGAGTTTCGGCTGACTAATCGTCGTGCTGTAGCAATTTATGTCGGAAATCCGGCCAGAAGCCAGATTGCTGGTTTCGGTGGCCTGATCGGCTGGAATTTCGACCGAAATCATAGGGTAAACGCCCTGTTCGCGGTCGCCGTCAGACAAGTCGCCTTTGGCATAGCGAGCAAAACGCGCGGTAATCAGGTCAATTTGTTCTTGGTAGAGTTTTTCGAGAAGAGCGACGGCCTCTGCCGGGCTGTCGCATAGCGCCAAGGATTGGCGTGGGGAAGAAGTTGTCATGTAGTCTCCGTTTACAGTTACGGGCCTGTAGCGGAAAATTGCGCAAAAGGGAAAAACTAAGTGCGGGAAAGTTCAAGAAATTGAGCGGCCACCAGGAATTCGGCCTCTTTGATCGCCCGGTTTTGAGTCGCAAGATCATCCTTGCCCCATTGCTCTTCCTGCCAAAGTTCTTCGAGATTCATCAGCGGCCAAAGAGCGTCCGTGTCATATGCGCCTTCGATTAATGCCAAAATTGCAACCAGCGAACCGGCAAGCCCCACCAGCGAAAGCATGGCGGCAAGCGTAAAATCATCTTGCGCCTCGACGGCTTCGGACAGCCGGGCGATCGTTTGCTCTGACTGTGACTTATGCATTATGCCGCGGGTCAGAACAAAACTGATATCATAACGGGTCCGTGCCCAATCGAGCAGCGGGTCCCATTTTTCGGCCTGATGATCAGCCAAGGCCTGCTGGCTATCATCGCCGCGATAATAGAGCATGTCGCTGTCCGAAAAAGCGGCGATGCGTCCAACAATACGCTCCCGTTCGTGGGTGACCTGGTCCAGCGCGCCTTGAGCCAGCGCAGTGAGAGGCATTGTGGCCGGGTCAATCTCTTCACCTTGCGCAGCCCATTCCTCCGCAATCGCTTCAGCCAGTTGCGAAGCGGGAAGATGGAGCGGGTTACGCGCCGGGGTTTTAACCGGGCGACCGTCCAGGTGGATTGCAAAACTACCATCGACCGCAACGCTAGCAGCCTGTTTATAGAATTTTTTCATCAGCCGCTTCTTTCTCGGCTTCTTCTGTAACCTGCCGCTTGACGAAAGATCGCACCATTACAAAAGGGATTACCCAGGTTTGCGCAAGCCCCAGAACTATCAGCACATAGCCAACCGGGGCTGGAATGCCGGCCAGTCTGCCCAGCGCGATGGCTATGCCCAACATCAATATCGCAATGCCAAGCAAACGAATGATACTAACCATGAAATGCAGTGTCTTGGCCTGCTTTTCCTTTGCCGGGTCAGCGACATAAATCGGATCGTCATATTTTTCCGGTGGCTTGGTCATTGGCTCAAAGTCTCGTATAGTTCATCCATGGTCTCGGCCACGATATGGGCGCCCGCTGTCAGCAATTCGTGACTGTCATGATAGCCCCAATCAACGCCAATTGGCCGCACGCCAGCGTTAACACCCATTTCCATGTCGAAGCTGGTATCGCCAATCATAGCTGTGGTTTCCGCTGCGGCGCCGGCTTCGGATATCGCAAGCTCCACCATGGCAGGGTGCGGTTTGGAAGGATGCCGGTCGGCGGTCTGCAAGGTCACAAACCGGTCCATCAGCCCATGCACTTCCAGAACATGGTTAAGTCCCCGATCGGATTTTCCGGTCGCCACGCCCAGCATCCAGCCATCGCGTTCAAGTCGATCGATCAATCCGATCAGGCCGTCATAAAGCGGTTCCTGTACTGCACCATCCTCCCGCATCTTGAAAAAGCCGTCGCGATAAGACTGGGTGACAGCAGCAACCAAGGCATTTTCCTGATCCGGCAATAGCTGACGAACAGCTTCCTGCAGGCTCAAACCAACAATTCGGCGCGTCTTGTGATGGTCCGGTGGAGTCAAACCGTGCGCAAGGAAAGCCTGATCCATCGAAGCACAAATATTCGCCTGGCTATCGACCATTGTGCCATCACAATCGAACAGGGCCAGCTTGTTCATGCCACTGCTCATTTTGGACTAAACTCCCGCATCATATGCGCAACAGCCCGGCGACCCAAAGCGTCCAGCGCATCGGCGGCATTATCGCGGGCCGCAACTGGTTTATTCTGGCTAAACTTCGCCGTCGGGCGCCAAGCCACAATTTCCATTTCGAAACCGACAATCGCATCAACCATTTTGTTAAATTTACCCGCATCCATTTTGTCGCGGTGCCACGGTTTCTTCGGGGCCAGCTTTACTTCATTCTGCTCGGCGAGATCATCCAACAGAGCCACAAGGCCCTCTCGCTCCATCTCGCGAACCGAGCCTTCCAATTCCAACGACAGGTAATTCCAGGTCGGAACCTGATCATCCACGCCGTACCAGTCAGGACTGATATAAGCATCTGGCCCATTGATAACGCATAAAGCGGTCATTCCTGACAGGTGTTTGGTCAGCGCATTGCCGCGTGAAAGATGGAATTGCAGTGCCCCGTCGCCGGTTGAAAAAACCGGTACATGGGCCACGCGCGGTCCATCCGGTGTGGTCGCGAAAATCATGCCGAAGCCGATTTGGGCAATTAGCGCCTCGAGCGCAGCCCGTTCATCGGCATCATTGTGGTCATTGCCCGATTTGGGCCATCGAAACGCGGGATCTGGATGCATTAACGGCCCTTTTGTTTGACTTTGGCCTTGTGCGGCATGTTTTTCTTATGTGTGGCTTTTCCGGCGTTGGGACGCTCGCGTTTGGTTGGCTTTCCCGCCTTTGTTGGCTTGCCGCTGGTCTCACCGCGTCCGCGCCGTTCGCCGCGCTTGTCTTTGCGAATTTGCTTGGCATGAGCACGGCCTTGCTTTTTACGCACTGCCTTGCCACCTGGTTTTTTCTCCTCCAGCGGTAGATCACCCAAGCTGAGATCTAAACCCAGTCCCTCAATCGTCTCGGCAAAATGGGGTGGCAAGTCAGCCTTAACATCCAGCTTGTGCCCGTCGGGATGATCGATCCGCAGCCGCCGTGCATGCAAATGCATTTTGCGGCTGATAGAACCGGTAAGAAATGCATCCTTGCCGCCATATTTGCCATCTCCCAATATCGGGTGACCAATGGCCGCCATATGAACACGCAGTTGATGGGTGCGCCCGGTAAATGGCTGCAACTCTACCCAGCAAGCTCGATTTCCCGCGCGTTCGATAATCCGGTAGCGCGATTTCGCCGCCTGTCCGTTTTCTTCATCAACGTGCATTTTTTCACCGCCGGAACCGGGTTGCTTGGATAACGGCAGGTCGATCATGCCATCGACAATTTCCGGCACGCCCATGACTAGGGCCCAATAGACTTTTCGGGCCGTGCGTCCCGAAAACCGCTTGGAAAAGAAAGACGCCGCTCCCGGTGAGCGGGCCAGAAGGATCGCTCCGCTGGTATCCTTGTCGAGCCGATGGACCAACTTGGGCCGGCTTTTTGCATCATAGGTCAGCGCGTCTAGCAAACCATCGAGATGGGTGGTCGTCTTGCTGCCACCCTGTGTCGCCAACCCCGGAGGTTTGTTGACCACTATGGCAGCCTTGTCCTTGTGAATGACCAGTTCCTGCGCAAAATCAATCTGGTCTTGCGACAGTTCCGTACGCGGTTTGGCAATGCGGCCCGGCCGTTCAATCTCGGCAGGTGGTACGCGAATGACCTGGCCTTCATTGATGCGATCGCCGGGGCTGACCCGCTTGCCGTCAAGCCGCAACTGCCCGGTCCGCGACCAGCGCGAAACGACATTAAACGGCACATCTTCCATATGGCGTTTGAACCAGCGATCGAGCCGGATATCATCATCATCTGCGGACACAGTAAACTGACGCACATCCAGTGTTTTGAGCGCCTGTTTCTGGTCCTTGAGCTTGCCCTGACCTTTAGGCTTTTCCTCTTCGGAGCCGCTGTCGGCAGTGGGATCAAAACCGGTCATGCCATTGCCCTCACAGCCATAAGCCCGGCAAATAGCGCGAGCACTGATCCTACCACGGACAGCAATGCATAGCCAAGAGCAATGCCCCAATTTCCGCGTTCGATCATATTCAAAACTTCCAGACTAAAAGCCGAGAAGGTCGTAAACCCGCCCAGCAAACCGACACCGAGCAGCAACCGCCACGGTTCATCGACAAAATCACTGCGCGCCAGCACTCCAGCCAGCACACCCATTAACAACCCGCCCAATAGATTGGCGATCAACGTGCCATAAGGAAGGCCCGTTCCACCCCAATGAAAAACTAGTCGCCCCAGATTGTAGCGCGCAGCCGCGCCTACCGCGCCGCCAGCCATGACAAGAAGGGTTGCGTTCATGCAGGCAGCCTTAGTCGGCTTGGACAGAATTTCCAAGCACATCATGCGTCAGCCACAAGCGGATTGCTGTCGCCAGCCCCGGTGGCTCGTCCGCATCCAGCCGTTGCACATCAATTTGCGCGACCAAAGCATTAATGGGCAGCGCCCGTTTTTCCGATGCCGAGCGGAGCAGTTCCCAGAACAGAGGTTCCAGAGTGATTGATGTCTGGTGCCCCGCAATTGTGATGCTGCGCTTCACCGGCGGATGAAAAATGTCATCCGGTTCTAAATCCATCCGGCCAATTCCCGGCGCATCAGCGTATCGAGCAGATCAATGCCAATAGCGCTGTCATTGAGACAAGGGATATAGGCAAAGCGCTCCCCACCAGCTTCCTCAAAGTCTTCCTTGCCGCGGATTGCCAGTTCTTCACAGGTTTCAAGACAGTCGCTGGAGAAACCGGGCGCAAAAATCGCGACCTTTTTCTTGCCCGCTTTTGCAAGTTCCACGAGCGTCAGATCCGTGGCGGGCTCCAGCCATTTTGCCGGACCAAAGCGCGACTGGAAAGCGATGGTCAGATCCCGCCCCATCGCTTCGGAAAGCAAGCGCGCGGTTTTCTGGCAATGACAATGATAGGGATCGCCCAATTCCAATGTCCGCTTCGGCATGCCGTGAAAACTTGCAATTACCGCATCCGGTTCAAAATCGAGTGCAGCCAAGCCAGCTTCGACACTGGATTTTAACGCTGCAATATAAGCGGGATCATCATGATATGCTGGCAGCGTGCGGATGGCTGGATGCCAGCGCATCGATTTGACCGCATCAAACACCGCATCATGCACACTGGCCGTCGTTGCTCCACTATATTGCGGATAGAGGGGCGCCATCAGTATGCGATCACAACCTGCATCCTTCATTGCCTGCAACCGACTTGCAATACCGGGATTGCCATAACGCATGGCCCAATCAACATGAACATCATCGCCATATTTCGCAGCCAACGCCTCTGCCTGGCGTCGTGTATATACGGCAAGCGGCGATCCTTCATCCGTCCAGACCAGACCATAAGCATGGGCTGATTTTTTGGGCCGGGTGTTCAAAATGATCCCGCGCAATATCGGCTGCCAGAGGATGTCGGGTATCTCGACCACGCGCTTGTCCGACAAAAATTCCTTCAGATAGCGTTTGACTGCCTTTTTGTCTGGCGCGTCAGGGGTTCCGAGATTGACCAGCAACAGGCCAACTTTTCCGGTGGCGACCGGCGGATGCCCCTCAGGCAGGTTATCAAGAATCTGCATAATTAAGATGCCTCTGAAAAAAGCGGTAGCTGACGAAAACGAACGCCGGTTGCGGAAAATAAGGCGTTGGCAATGGCTGGAGCCACAGCCGGCACACCGATTTCCTCAACGCCCACCGGTTCCTCTTCGCTGCGAATAAATTCAACCTGTATGGACGGAATTTCCGATAATCTCGGTAACGCCAGATCGCTCAATCGCCGGGCACTGGCAATACCGCGATTAAAACGGGTTGACGATCCCAAAGCCATGGCAAGGCCGTAAACAATGCCGCCTTCAATCTGTTGCCTTGCAATTTCAGGGTGAATGATCCGTCCAACATCGGCTGTGGCAGAAATCCGGCTGACCCGCAGCCCACCTTCGCCGCGACTGGCACTGACAATGACCGCAATATGGCCGCCACGCATCGAATGACAGGCAAGGCCCATGCCGCTACCATCCAGCCCGCCGTCCCAACCGGCCATAGCGGCCACCCCGGTCAAACAGCGCGCCAGGCGCGGCCGATCCGTCATCATCGGCATCCGGTATGACAACGGCTCGATTCCTGCTTTTGATGCGAGTTCGTCGATGAAGGATTCGACGAAAAAAGCATTGTAGCTATGGGCATTGCTACGCCAGTTACCGGTTGGCGCGCCAATATAGGCCGGGTGATGGTCGAGCGAGAAATTGGCGATATTATATTGCACATCCGCCCCTTCGACCGCTTTTACATCTGCCTCATCAATCGAGGCGCGCATGGCGGCAATATCATCCATGCCGCGCACGATCCGTTTACTTTGTTCCCTCGCTGACGCCGGAGCCGCTATCTTGACCTGCAAGGCCTGTATGCGTCCTGCTTTATCGGTCGCAGCATCAAGCCGGGCATGGGCGGGCGCACGATAGTGATCGTGCATCATTTCTTCTGCGCGCGACCACATCAGCTGTACCGGGCGACCCATTTTTTCTGCTATAATAGCCACTTGTGCCGCGATTTTGCTGTCAAGGTTACGGCCGAATGAGCCCCCCGCCAGCATTGGATAAAGCGTTACGCGGTCTGTAGCGATGCCGATCGCCTTGGCAGCGGCCTGCACAGCCGAGGCAGGCGCCTGTGTCGCCAGCCAGAGCTCTAGCCGGTCATCTTTATAGTCAGCCGCTGCCGTTCGAGTCTCCATCGGCGCATGCACCGCTGCATCCGCCTGATAGCGCGAGCGAATTGTCTGATATTCATCAAAAGCCGGCTGTGTCTCTCCGCGACTGGCAAACCGGATGCCCGGCCCATCTTCCAAAGCCTCTTCCAAGGCCACATCCATCTTTTCGCTGTCTGGCAGCAGTCCGGTTGTTTCAAACATCGGGCTCATTTTGTCGAGCGCGTCATTGGCAGCCCACCAGTTTGTTGCAACGGCGGCAATCCATTGATCATGCTCAACCACATCAACCAGACCGATGATCTTGTCGGCTCCCTCACGGTTAAACGACTTGAGGCGCGTCGCTCCAATAGGCCCCTGACGGATGGAGGCAAAGACCATATCGGGCAGTCTCACATCACCCGCAAAATTGGCCGAACCATCAAGTTTTGCCGGCAAATCAAGTCGAGGAATATCTTGACCGACCAGATTGTTGACCGGATCGGAACGCAGCGGTACCGGATCAGGCAAATCCTGTTTGAGCGCACTGGCGACCAGTTCGCCAAAGCGCATCTTATTATCACCATTGGAGATAAATCCATTTTCAGCGATACAGGTTTCCCATTCGACATCCCATTTTTCAGCCGCCGCCTTGCTGAGCAAAATGCGCGCCGCTGCGCCGGCTTCGCGAAAACTGTCGGAATAAGCAGGAACCGAGGAGGAATCAGCCGTTACAATGAAATCATTGCGGGTCGCGATATTCTTGGCAGCCCAGCTTGCTGCTTCTTCCTCAGTTAACTTGGCAGCTCCCGGCGGCAGTAATGTCTCGGCCCATTGCTGAGCCAGGAAGTTGTTGGCGTATAACGGGTTGATCGGCGCCGGTTCGACGGCGATCGTCCGCCAGTCAGCACCCAGTTCATCGGCCAAAATTTGCGGCAAAACCGTGTAGACGCCCTGCCCCATCTCACTTTGAGGTACGACAACAGTGATTTGCCCCTCTTTCGAAATCTTGAGGTAAGCACCAAAGATTTCTTCATTCTCGGCGGCGCTAATATTGGGCTCGTAAGCACGTGGCCAGATGGCCCAGGCGACGATCAGCCCGGCCGCTGTTCCGCCCCCGATCAGGAAATTGCGGCGCGTAAACAGCGCGCTTCGTTTTTCCCCCTCGTCCGGTTCTGGATCCGATTCCGGTTTAGTCGCCATCGTCGTTCTTCAACAGACCGAGCCGGGGAATTTCTATTTTGGGGCAGCGATCCATAACAACATCAAGTCCCGCTTCTTCAGCGCGTTCAACCGCCGGCCTGTTGATCACGTTGAGCTGCATCCATACGGATTTAGCGCCCACCGTTATGGCTTCATCCACGACGCCGCCCGCCGCATTCGAGTTGCGGAAGATATCGACCATATCGATCGACTTCTCGATGGCTTCGAGAGACGGCGCGACCTCTACCCCGTGCAATTCCTGACCAACCAGTCCCGGATTGACTGGCGTGACATCATAACCCTGGTCGAGAAGGAATCTGAGAATACGATTACTGGCGCGCTCTGGCTTGGCTGATGCGCCAACGAGAGCAATATGTTTGGTTTCGGTCAATAGACGGGCGATGTCTTCATCAGTTTCCAAAAGCATGGCCGGTCTTTCCCTTCGCAGTAAACGACTTATTGTTCATCCAACCACGTCGCGAGCGTTTTTGCAATATCGTGGAAAGCCTTTCCTTGCAGACTGTCAGAATGAGCTGGCGGCGTTCCACCATCGCTGGATTTGCGAATTTCGATGTCCAGAGGCACCCGGCCCAAAAACGCCATGCCCATTGTCTTGGCCGCCGCTTCGGCGCCGCCGGCTCCAAAGGGATCGCTAACTTCACCGCAATGCGGACAAATATAACCCGCCATATTTTCAATCATTCCGATGATCGGGATTTTCGCCTGTTCAAAGAGATCAACGGCCCGCACGGCATCCATCAACGCAAGATCTTGCGGTGTCGAAACAATCAACGCCCCGACCGGCTTGTGGTTTTGCATCATGGATAATTGCACATCTCCGGTGCCCGGCGGCATGTCGACGATCAAAAGCTCGGTATCGCCCCAATGGGCATCAATCAATTGCTCCAGCGCCTTGCCCGCCATCGGGCCGCGCCACGCAATCGCCTGACCCGGCTTGGCGAGATGTCCCATAGACAGCACCGGAATATCATATTCATTCCGAACAGGGATTAGCTGCTTTCCTTCGGCCTCGGGTTTGCGGCCTTCGCAATTCAAAAGACGCGGCTGGGACGGGCCGTAAATATCGGCATCGACCATGCCAACTTTGCGCCCCATTGCTTTCAGCGCAATGGCGAGATTCGTGGACAATGTGGACTTGCCAACCCCGCCTTTGCCACTACCGACAGCGATCAGACGACGCTGGATCTTCTCGGCCGTCATCACAATGTCGACCTTTTCAACAACATCTAGTTCCAAAAGCTTACCTTTTACGGCAATCTCAATCTGTCCGCGCTCGCGAACATCGAGTCCGCTGACATTTAATACTAGCGAAACGCGCCCTTCTTCTAGACGAACAGCGCTAAATCTTCCGCTGGCGACCTCTTCAAGGGCCGCTTCGATGTTAGAAATATCGGTCATTTGTTCCGCATAGTTACACTTTTATCCGATTGACACTGTTTTTCTGACACCACGCTACCTATAATGAAAACATGGATAAAAAAATTGACGGGCAAGCGGCCCAAAAAACGTTCTTGGGTTCTATACTGAACATGGCTAGCCCTTGGGGCAATGGCGGCGGAGACGATGGCAAAGGCAGTGGTCCGCGTAATCCGTGGGGTAATCCTTCAGGCGGATCTTCTGGTGGTGGCGGCAAGAGCGGATCCGCTTCGCTCGAGGAACTTTTCAAAAAAGGCACTGGCGGCGGCTTTAAAGGCGGTATCCCGAAACGGCCTGGCGGCCGTCCTTGGTGGCCGATCATCTTGATCGGCTTCATTATTTTGTGGGCTTTATTGACTTCTATCCACCGGGTGAGCCCGCAGGAACGCGGCGTGGTGACGTTTTTCGGTTCCTATTCACGGACCATGCAGCCAGGCTTGCATTTCTCGCTTCCTGCTCCGCTGGAGCAAGTGATGAAACTCGATGTGGAAGAAATTCGCACAATCGATATTCCGACCGGTGAATCGGAAAAGCTGATCCTGACCGGTGATCAGAATATCGTCGACCTGGCCTATTCCGTGCGTTGGAACATCAAATCGCCGGAACTATTCCTGTTCCAGATTGCCGAACAGGAAGAAACGATCAAGGAAGTCGCTGAATCCGCTATGCGCGCAGCGGTCGCCAATTTCACACTCGATGATACTATCGGTTCAGAGCGTACCGAGATTGAACAACAGGTCGAACAGAATATGCAGGCTCTGCTCGATGGTTATGGGGCTGGCGTCGTGATCCGTGGTATCGCAATCAAAAAAGCCGACCCGCCCGCCGCCGTGAACGACGCGTTTAAGGAAGTGTCGGCCGCACAACAGACCGCGCAGACCTATCTCAACGAAGCGCGTGCCTATGCACAACAGTTGACTGCACAAGCGCAAGGTGAATCGGCTGCTTTTGACAAGGTTTACGAGGAATATCGGCTTGCCCCGCGCGTGACGCGGCAACGCATGTATTATGAAACGATGGAGCGAGTATTGTCGCAAGTCGACAAAACTATTATCGAGGCAGATGGCGTAACGCCTTACCTGCCACTTCCTGAAATCAAAAAGCGGGCTCAAGCAGCGGCGCCCCAAGTCGTGGAGGCGAAATAATGAGCAACATCATGAAAAATCCCGTTGCGCTTAGCATCATCGTTTTCGGCTTGATCTTGGTACTGGTCAACACGCTGATCATTGTACCGGAAACCCGTCAGGGTGTTGTCGTCCGCTTTGGCGAGCCCGTACGGATCATCAATCGCTACCAAGACAATACGCCTTTCGGTCAGACCGGCGCAGGACTGCTGCCCAAATTCCCTTTCATCGAACAGGTGGAATGGATAGACAAGCGCATTCTCGACGTTGAGATGGAACAGCAACAAGTGCTCTCTACCGACCAGTTGCGTTTGCAGGTCGATGCCTTTGCCCGCTTTCGGATCACCGATCCGTTGCGGATGTTCATTGCTGCTGGCAACGAAGCCCGCGTGGCTGATGAACTGCGTCCGATCCTGGGTTCTGCATTGCGTAACGAGCTGGGCAAACGGCCTTTCGCTGCCCTTCTGAGCCCCGAGCGGGGTCAGGTGATGGACAATATCCGCACCGGCCTGAACCGGGTCGCCCGTCAATATGGAGCGGAAATTGTAGATGTGCGGATCAAACGCGCCGATCTGCCTGACGGAACGCCGCTTGAAAGTGCCTATCAGAGAATGCGGACAGCACGTGAACAGGAAGCACGCACGATCAAGGCGCAAGGCGCAAAACAGGCACAGATTATCCGCGCAGAAGCAGATGCAAGTGCAGCTAGGACCTATGCTGAAAGCTTCGGCAAAGATGCTGATTTTTACGATTTCTACCGTGCCATGAAAAGCTACGAAACAACCTTCCGCAGAGGCCAGGAAGGCGATCCCAACTCGTCTTTCGTCCTTTCACCGGATAACGAATATCTCCGCCAGTTCCGCGGAAGGTAAACGACTTTGATGTCCAACCGGGATATCGTGAACGCCTATTATGAGGCGCTCGCCCGGTTGGACGTCGACGCGTTTGAAGCGCTTCATCATCCTGATGTTATCTATAATGTGTCCGGCAACACCATTATCTCCGGCCGCTATGACAGTTTCGAGGCACTGAAAACCATATTACCACTGATTTTTGACACTCTCGATTTCGAACAGTTTCAGTTTGCGGAAAACTGGAAGATCATGAATGACGGACCCGATGGCACCACGGCAATCATGGAAGCCAAGGGTATTGCAAAAAATGGCAAGCGCTATGATCAACGTTACGCCCATATTTTTACTTTCCGCGATGGCAAGATAGCGTCCGTCCACGAATTTTTCGATACACAGTTGGCAAATGAATCGCTGGACTTTATCGGTAAGCCGCCTTGTCAAACCGATGGTGATTTCAGGCTGTGACGGCATTTCATAAGTAGAAATACGCCAAACCGCAAGCCAACGACTACAATTGTCGTTTTTTCTGCAGAAAGACGAGGTTTTTCGATAAATTGGCTATTTTTGGCTTGCGAATGCCGTTTGTCACACCCAGATATCTGGGACGGGGTCTAAAATCACCTATCTTATAGGCGATCTTAATGATCGACTGTGGTAACATTCAAATTCGGTTCATAAATTTTGCGCCAATAATTTATGTAACTTGAAGGATTTTGGTATCGAATGTTAATTGTCGATACCGTCAAATTGAGAGGAATATATTGTGCGTTACGCTTACGGAATTTCAGCAGCTTTGCTTTTGGCGGGAGGAGCAGCGGCGTTAACCGGCATCGGGTCAGCCGGTGCTCAAGTCGCTGCCAATGACAGTCAGGTTATGAGAGCCGCTGCGCCGCGCCCAGGCGCGCCGATGAGCTTTGCCGACCTGACCGAGCAATTGCAGCCAGCCGTTGTAAACATTTCTACCACACAGCGCGTACGGGTAAGAAATAACCCATTCGCCGGCACACCATTTGATGGTCTTTTCGGAAACCGCCGCGGTGGAAGCAATGGCGGACAGACCCGCCAGGCCCAATCCCTTGGTTCTGGCTTTATCATTTCCGCTGACGGCTATGTAGTCACAAACAACCACGTGGTTGCCCCCGGCAATCGCAACGCGACGATTGAAACAATCACCGTAATCATGCCGGATCGGACAGAATATGAAGCTGTCTCTT